>NZ_KB235930.1:625894-1825894 GCF_000332295.1 Fortiea contorta PCC 7126
GCGTAGATTGTTGTTTTCAGTTCTAGGTCTTTTTTTTGGTTCGTTTTAGCAATTTCTATTAACCAAAAGATATCTTCTAGTTCGGGATGACGGTTATTGTATACAGAATCCAGTGGTCTAACAATAGCGATATCTGGTTCAGGCTCTGAATTTTGTAGGGTTATCGGGCCATTAAAGCGGACATCTGCTTTTTCTGCTAATAAATTTTCTAGGTATTTCGCGTTTCGCTTTGCGGTGTTGTAATGTATCGGGGTTTCTGGTGCCATTTCTACAATTTCCCCGGCGAGTAATTCCACACGGCGATTATTTAAGATTCCCGCCGCAATCATGCGGTGATAGTCGTCTACTGTCCATTTTGCTAGGGTTTTCATCCCAGAGTTGCTGATTCTGTGTGTAGAGTTGGTTTTATTTTATCTTGTTTTGGGTGTGGGGTAAATCTTATACGGTAATCTTGGGTTTCGCTTCGTTCAACCTAATCCAAAAATACAACTAAGTTAGATTTATATTCAACCAGGGAATCTTAGATAGAGGACATCGTAAGAACTCTTTTCTGTAATAATCATGGCTACCTCACAACCCAATCCTATAGAACTTGCTAAACAAGGTAATGTACAAGCGATCACTTTTTTGATCAATCGTTCCCTTCAATCGAAAGGTATCACGGCACAAACTGTTCTCAAGGATGATTGTTTACAAATCATGCTAGAAGCAGTTCAGATACCAGATCAGAAGACTCTAGCCTCCTTTATTAACACAGGTGTTACAGCTTTAAAAATTGTATCAATCAAGAAGCTAATGGTCTATGGACGACAGGTAGGTGAAGAGATTCCTGCTTGGAAGCAAGAGTTTGAAATTTATGAACAAACTGTATCTTCACCAAATTCAGCAATCAATAAGCCGAATTCACAGTCAAATACTGCACAGATCAATATTTCTGAAAACAGTAAATCTCAAGCAACATTGCCAGAACAATTAAGCTCCAATTTAAAAAATGAAGTTCAGCAAAGGAATGTGGCAGTTAAAGATGCCTTTATATTGGAATGTCAAGGAGAAAATGGAATTCTTGTGTTGACTGAAATGAAGATAACAATAAAACGACTAGGTGGTTTTTTGAGTCCTTATAAAAAAGGAGAGAAACATATTTACTACAAGGATATCTTAGATTTTCAATATAAAAAATCAAAAACTTTTTCACCAGGTTACATCTATTTCCAAGTATCGGGGTTGAAAAAGGAAATAACTTTTTTTGAAGCCAACGCTAGTGAGAATGCTGTTACTTTTTTGAATGAACAAGTAAAAACTTTTGAAAACGCAAAGGATATTATCGTTCAAAAAGTAAATCCACACAAGTATGAAGAATCTATTTCAGAAAATAAAAATCGTCAAATGGATATAGTAGTCGATGATCAAGTTTTGTTGGAATGTCAAGGAGAAAATGGTATTCTTGTACTGACTGAAACGAAGATAACAATAAAGCGTACAGATGGATTCATAAGTCCTCATAAAAAGGGAGAAAAACATATTTACTACAAGGATATTTTAGATTTTCAGTATCAAAAATCCAATTTACTTTCACCTGGTTATATTTATTTACAATTATCAGGTTTTGCAAAAGAAATAACTTTTTTCGAAGCCAATGCTAGTGAAAATGCTGTTACTTTTCAGAATGAAAAATTAACAAGTTTTGAAAAATTAAAGGATATTCTTGTTCAAAAAGTAAATCCACACAAGTATGAAAATATATTTGAAGGAAGAAGTGGAATTCTAATACTGACGCAAACAGGAATTATTATTAAGAGAAAGAGAAGTGGAGTTTTATTGAGCGGTCATACTGCTAGTGAGAAAAATATTCCGTACAAAAGCATCACTGCTGTGCAATTCAAAAGGGCTGGTATAACTGTAGGCTTTATTCAATTTACACTGACAGGAGGCGTAGAAGCAAAAGGCGGTGTGTTTGAAGCTGTTACAGATGAGAACACAGTTACCTTTGCAGATGAAGAGAAAACCAAAGAATTTGAGAAAGCTAAAAACATTATCGAAGAGAGAATCCTCGCGGCTAGTGGTGCTGCTTCTGTATCCAACAACATGAATGACTTAGAACAGTTAGAAAAACTAGCATCTTTGAAAAATAAAGGGATTATTTCTGAGGAAGAGTTTCAAGCCAAGAAAAAACAGATTCTTGGGTTGTGATATGCAGATAGCTAAGAAGTCTAGTTTTAACTCAGAGCTTAACTGAACCGTGATTGTGCTTACTCTTCTACAACTTCCACCAATTCTTCTAAAGTCACTTCAAACGCACGGGCTATTTTAAATACAGCAGATAGGTCAACGGTGTTGAGAGAGCCACGTTGGACATAGCTTCTGACAGTGTTGTAGTTGACTCCAGATCGGTCAGCAACATCTTTTAGTGTCCAACCTCTCTCTTCAGCTAGCTCTCTAATCTTTAACCTAACGTAGCCCATCCTAAATAGTTGACATTGATGCGTATGCATCAGATAATATCTTTGTACATATTGATGCGTATGCAACAAAAGTTGTTTACGCATACCAAAAGCGATCGCCCTGTGAGCCTGGAAAACTTGAGAGCGACCGCTATTCTTAACACATCCCACTATGTGGGAAGGATTGCTCTATGATATCAATGTCTGGGTCAAAATCAAATACTCATCCCTGGTGTATTATTCGGCAACTAGCAAATATGCAAAGGATTGTAGTTGCTAGGTTTCATCGACGACAAGATGCGGATGGTTATTTACGCATTTTGCGACAATTGATGCCGAATGTCAGTCATGTGATTGTGTTTGACTCAATGTTTGCAGCACAATTGCAGGGAGATTGATAACCGCAGATTTAGCGTAAGACATCGCACATTTTTAGATTGATCATGATTGTGCGATCGCTCAACAACCTCAATTAAAATAGCACGAGCATCAGTGCTAGGTTTTGTCTGGAAATCACTAACTCGAAGCACTAGTATAAAACCGCAAGGCAAAGCCCCAAAACCAATTGGAAACTAAAAACAGTGCTAGCGCTAACACCGCTGCGCCCACATACAGGTTGAGTTGAGCACCGCCAAGCATGGCTTCTGCTGGTAATGTAGTTAAAAAACTCACAGGTACTACAAAGGTAAAAAAGAAGCGGTAAGCAGTAGGATATGCTGCTATCGGATATCTTCCAGCTTCCAACAAACCCCGTAATACCTCTGTTGCATTGTATATTTTTACAAACCAAATACTGGTTGCTCCCAGCATAAACCACAAACTGTAGAGAATGACTATACCAAAAAACAACGGTATGGCACTAACCAAGTAGTTGCTAATTTCCAAATCAAGTTTTTGACCTGCATAGCCAATGATGACGCTACCAAATATGAGGTCAGGGATTCCCCAAGGAGAAAGGGTGTGGGTGGAAAGCCAGAACTGACTATGGATAGGCTTGAGTAACACGAAATCTAGAGTACCTCGTTGCACGTGGCTGACGATGCGATTCAAGTTGGGGGCTAAAAAAGTGGCTGAAAATCCTTGCAACAGGGTAAAAATTCCCAAAACAATCAAAGCTGCATCCCATGACCAGCCTGCAAAAGTGTAGCCAGTACGGTAAAACAAAAATAACCCAAACAGACTCCCACTCATATTACCCAAGCTGCTGAGGGTAGCCAAAATAAAGTTGATGCGGTACTCCATTTCAGCTGCTATCGATGTTACCCAAAATAGTCTCAGTACCTTTAAATATCTTTGCATCTTCATATATTCCATATAAACGATGTATTTCTATAAATTTAATCTTATTTTTTCAAACGAAAAATAGCTCAACGTTAAGATGTTATGTGCACATTTTTTATAATTGGAGATTCTATGCATTTTGATTTACCACAGCTGATTAAATCACTGGGTTATCTGGGAATATGGGGTATTGTGTTTGCCGAATCTGGTTTGTTGATTGGTTTTTTTCTACCTGGGGATAGTTTACTGTTTACTGCCGGGTTTTTAGCATCTGTGCCAAAATCTCAACTTAATATTTGGGTGCTGATTTTTGGTGCTTTTGTTTGTGCAGTGCTTGGCGATAATATCGGCTACGCTACAGGACACAAATTGGGACGCAGATTTTTTCAGAAGGAAGATTCATGGTTGTTTAATAAAAAACACTTGGTAAAAACCCAAGATTTTTATGAGAAGTACGGCAAGAAGACACTAGTTTTAGCAAGGTTTGTACCGATTGTGCGAACTTTTGCGCCAATTGTAGCCGGTATTGGTGCTATGCATTATCGGACGTTTATGTCTTACAACTTAATTGGCGGCTTTTTGTGGACTTTCGCAATTACCCTGTTAGGGTTTTTTTTGGGAAAATCTCTACCACCGGAAAAAGTAGATGAGTATTTATTACCAATTATTGGATTAATTGTATTGGCTTCTTTAGTGCCATCATTTATTCATTTAATTAAAGAAAATAGAGCCAACAAATCATAAAATTGTTGGCATCATAAAAACTGGCTTTGATAGTCGCCTATTTCTGCTCTCCTGAAAACTCACTCTCATCAACAACTAGTCTTCCTTCTTTATATGCTTGCCGCAGAATTATAGCTTCTGAGACAATTTGTTGAGCACTCAAACCTTCTGAGTCCATCATTTTTTGCAGAGTCACTCCTGTATGCTCATCCTCCTCATGGATGGCTGGAATTTGGCAATATCTGCTACCGTTCTTTGTTCGTCGCCAAATACTCGGTTTTTCAGGTTTTTGCTGTCTGGGAGTACGTTTTTCTTTAACTAATGAACGTACAGCCTCTTGGGTAATGGCGCTTAGGTCTAGAAGTGCATCTATAACTGACTGATACTTTTGATTGTTATTTGCTAATTGATACACTGTCCAGGGTTCAAGTTGTGCTAAATCTTGGGGTGAAAACTGACGAAACACCGTCGCCATCTTCAAATATCTTTTTTCCTCACCCATCCAACCTTGGTCAATAAGTAACTTTTTATACTGTTTTATGGAAAGCTGCTGTTTCTGTTCCGCTAACCAAAAAGCGTGATGCAAAATTGTCTTGGTGACATCAGCAAGCGAAAACAAGGAAAATTTTTCCACACTAACACTTTTCGGTGTATTAGCTTTTTCTTCAACTTTTCCAATTGTTTTAGAGTCAACTTGGGGTATAATTACGTTTTGCATTTGTGTCATCATAATGTTGACCTCCTAAAAACTCCCTGGTGAGCATGATAAATCCACCACCTTTAGTAGTTAATTACACTGGGTTCCTTTGCCAAGGTGATGTCTAAAAACAAGCAGGTTCTGACCTACGCACTCAAGCTAGTGGACGTGGGAACATAAACTCACTTACATAGAACAATTGTACTACTATATGGGCAAGAAGAAACCCCAAACATACTCAAATTAAAATTAAATTGATAAAAACTTTATACTTGCCCTAGCCGAAGTCCACCCATAAATTATCATTTTTGTCAAGAATTTGAATGATTTTGACTAGGGCGATCGCTATTCCTGTCTTAGCGACAGCGGAAAGATTCTCCCGGACTGCAAAGTTGACACCAGGTATCGTCACCAACCAAGCTGTGGGAGAATGACCGTAAATAGTTTGGGTAAGAGCCAAGAGCGATCGCGGGTCATTGATACGTGCATGAACAAAACTAAAAAAGCAGGGTAAGAGGGATTGCACCTGCACTTGAGAGGATTCAGAAATTAAGCAAGTAGTCACAAAAATCACTAATTCTGTACTGGCGAGAATGGTAGCTAATTCCGGGGTGAGTTGGTTAATAGCTAAACATTTAACACTTAATAAATGCCAATTAGCGATCGCATCAGCTACTTGTCGTCCAATACCATCATCGCCACGCAAATCATCACCGTAACCAATCACCATTACAGCTTTATTCATCGTTTTGACCCTCACCCCATCTACCCTGGCCGTTGTGCGTTATTTCATTCTTGATCTGTGCAACGCCATGTTTGAAGCTAGGAGAAAAATTTGAGGAACTTGTGAGGAAATCAATTAAGATGCCAAGGAAATTATAATATTTATCATTACTATTTACAAATCCTTAACTAGTCAAAATATATTTTGTCGATTATAAAGTATAAAATCCTCACACCAAGAGACTCTCAAGCTCATAGCCAGATTCTCTGCAATCTGTTATTTGTATGAGGTAAAAGGCAGTGGTTTCAGATAAGATAGCTTCTTATCCATGTTTCATTTTCCAGTAAATAATGTCTAAAAACACCTTTCCTAACCCTTATGGGAGTAATATTCCTAACTCAGATAAATGGCAACAAAGGGTAGCACAGGTAGCGTATCGCTTTAATCGACAGTATCAAAATCAAACATTTGAACTGCCAACAGAAGTCCAAGAAATGCCCATATATCGGGAATGGATTACTGGCCTTTTACCAGGAAAAATCGCTTCTCCTTTTTGGGAAATTGCTCAACCGCAAAAGAACCAGTACTGTTTAGATATTGGCTGCGGTGTCAGCTTTTTAATTTATCCTTGGCGAGATTGGCAAGCATTTTTTTACGGTCAAGAAATTAGTAACATTGCTAGAGATACACTAAATTCTCGTGGTTCCCAGTTAAATTCAAAGCTATTTAAGGGTGTAGAATTAGGACAGGCTGACCGTTTAAACTATTCTTCAGGTCAGTTTGATTTAGCGATCGCTACAGGATTTAGCCCCTACTTCCCATTAGAATATTGGCGGGAAGTATTGCTAGAAGTTAAACGGGTACTCAAACCAGGTGGACAGTTTGTTTTTGATTTCCTCAATCCCGAAAAACCTTTAGCAGAAGATTGGGCTGTTTTGGAAACTTATTTAGGTGCTGAAGCTTTTTTAGAACCCGTAACTGAGTGGGAAAAAACAATTAAAGCTGCTGGTGCAAAAGTAGTAACGCGACAATCAGGAGAATTATTCGAGTTATGCAAAGTGAGATTTTGAGCTAAAAATTTTGCTCCGAATTCCCTGTAAATGTGAAACATATTTTTGTTTTAGAGACGTAGCACGGCTACTTCTCTACAGGGTATAAATGTATGGTAATTCAGGTAAAACGGTTGAGGGTATCTGAATTTGGCGTTGCAGAAAATTTGGTCTATTCCAGCTTTTCTTCTACATCAAATAAAAAAGGCGAACTTTTGGGTTCGCCCTGATTATATTTAGTCAATCAAAATTTGCATCCATAGGGAAACGTCCTAAATCTTCGCTTCTTCCCTCACCAACTTATCCCAACCCAAATCTTTCAAGTTGTTATTTCGCCGTAACGGACGAGTTACCAATTCCAGCACATCACGCGCATTTCCAAAGCCGTGAATTTGAGCAAAAGTGAACTCTACAGACCATTTAGTATTAATACCGCGTGCTTCTAATGGATTAGCATGAGCCATACCAGTAATGACCAAATCAGGCTTTAGCTCATAAATTCGCTGCACTTGGTTGTAATTATCTGGCTTCTCAATAATCTTCGGTAAAGGTGAACCCATTTCTTGACAAGTCTTTTCTAGCAACGCTAACTCAGCAGCTTGGTAACGTTTATCCATGTAGGGAATACCGATTTCTTGCACTGTCATTCCACAGCGTACTAAGAACCGTGCTAGGGAGATTTCTAATAGATTATCACCCATGAAGAATACAGATTTACCGCGAATTAGTTTTACGTAATCTTCTAAGCCTTGCCAAATCTGCGCTTCCCGTTCATCTAAACCCTTGGGAGTAATATTAAATACAGAGCAGATTTTTTCAATCCAGGCGCGGGTACCATCAGGGCCGATAGGGAAGGGTGCGCCAATCAATTTACATTTGCGGCGACGCATTAAGGTGGTAGCAGTGCGGCTCAAGAAGGGGTTGACACCAGCGACATAATACCCTTCTTCTAATACTGGTAGTTCAGTAAAGCGTTTTGCAGGTAGCCAGCCAGAAACTTTAATTCCTTGCTTCTTCAGTTCTAAGGTTAACTGGGTGACGACGGGATCGGGAAGGGAGCCGAAGAGAACCAAGGGCGGGTGTTCCACATATTCTGATTCTTCTTGGACAACATCTTCTTTCTTTTTACCGAAATTAAGCAGCTTCTGAATGGCGTTACGCTCGTTCTTGTCGGTTTCTGATACGGGAGCTTGATCAGGACAACGATTAGCCATAGCGGCTAACACGGTGTCCTCTCCTTGGGTGAAAGCGTAATCTAAACCATTAGCGCGAGCAACGACAATGGGGATGCCGATTTCCGATTCTAGCTTTGGTGCCAAGCCTTCTAAGTCTGTTTTAATAATTTCAGTGGTGCAAGTGCCAATCCAGACAATGACACTGGGGTTGCGATCGCGCTTAATTTGCAAACATAATCGCTTTAACTCTTCGTAATCATTGAGCTGGGCGGAAATATCCCCTTCTTCTAACTCTGCCATTGCATAGCGGGGTTCAGCGAAAATCATCACCCCCATTGCATTTTGGAGAAAATAGCCACAAGTCTTAGTTCCAATCACCAAAAAGAAGCTATCTTCAATTTTTTGGTATAACCACGCCACGCAGCTAATGGGGCAAAAGGTGTGGTAGTTCCCAGTTTCACACTCAAAGTTTAAAGCTTCTGGTTGTTGAGCAACAGTCATTTTGGTTTTTCTCCCCTTGATATTTAAAGGCAGGTGAATATTCAGGTAGGGATCTGGGGAGAGATGAATTTTATCCCCAGACCGCCGTAGAGTATGGCACATAGCACCAGCCAGCTATTCCTATATTTCACAGGAACGGCAATAATTAAGCGTTGGGGAAGAGACGAGCAATTTCTGATTCGTCAAAAACGCCTGCTGGTAGTTCTTCCCCTAAAAAGTCGTTATCTTCTTCGCTTTTTTGCAGTGCGGTTTCTTCGCTCCAGACATCTGACAAGACGTCGCTAAAAGCATTTTCATCTGGTGAATTCAACTCATCAATCATCTGCTCATCAAGTTTTTCTGAAGATGGGGCTGCGGACTCGAAGGAAATTTCCCCAAACTCGTCTGCGCTAGGTTCTTCTGATGATGGTTCTGATGAGTTGTGTCCGTTAGATAAGGAAAGATCATCCAACCCGTTGATACTGGCTGGCTGTTCGCTCAGATGATCAGCGATCGCTATTCCTGCTACGCTTACTTCTGCTACACTTGCCGATGTTCCTGTACCGTTTGTCTCGAAACTTGTCAACGGCTCGTCTTCGGTTTCTTCGTCAATGGTAACTGATGAATTATCTTGGTCATAATCTGATTCCCCTTGGGGAACAAAGCGATTACCAAGAGCGATGTCTGGGTCAAAATGTAAATCCAGAACTGCAACTAAAGTATCTGCGTCAGGATTTAGTCTGGAAAAGGGCAACATTAACTGCGCTAGTTTGGGTTCGAGCGCGTTGACTACGCCCAGGATGAGGTAAGAAGATGGTCGCTTCCCGCCGTCTGGGGTGTACACTGATTCCACTTCCATGTGCAGGGTAATCCAGTCACGATTCGCCTGGAAAAATTGCAACCATTTCTGCCTGATTGAATCTGTAAAGCTATGAAAGAAAGCCATATTATTTCCCCTCATCCTGAGAATTAGATGATTTATACAATCATCAAGTCTAGTTCTTCTTCCGGATTCCGTACCTGGGGTTTACTCGGATTTAGATAAAAATCTGATAATAAAGAGAACAATTCACGATCTGGGGCGTCGTTGGGGACTACTCCTTCTGGACGCGCCAAAATCTGGTCAGCGATGCTGAGATAGTAGTCGCAAACGTAGTCGAGAGCAGGCTCTGACTCTGCCATTTCAAACAATGTTTTCCCCTTGACGCGGGAAACACGGATGTCTTCAATTAATGGCAGTACTTCCAGAACTGGCATAGGTACGGCTTCTACGTACTTTTCAATGAGGTCGCGTTTGGATGTACGGTTGCCAATTAAACCAGCTAGACGTAATGGATGTGTACGTGATTTCTCGCGTACGGAAGCAGCAATGCGATTAGCTGCAAATAAGGCATCAAAGCCGTTGTCAGTCACGATTAAGCAGTAGTCAGCGTAGTTGAGCGGGGCGGCGAAACCACCACAAACGACGTCGCCCAGAACGTCAAAGAGAATAACGTCGTATTCGTCGAAGGCGTTGAGTTCTTTCAGTAATTTTACGGTTTCGCCGACAACGTAGCCGCCGCAGCCGGCACCAGCGGGGGGGCCGCCTGCTTCGACGCAATCAACGCCACCATAGCCTTTATAAATTACATCCTCTGGCCAGACATCTTCGTAGTGGTAGTCCTTTTCTTGGAGGGTGTCGATAATTGTGGGAATTAAAAACCCGGTGAGGGTAAAGGTGCTGTCGTGTTTGGGGTCGCAGCCAATTTGCAATACTTTTTTGCCGCGTTTGGCTAGGGCGACGGAGATGTTACAGCTAGTTGTGGATTTGCCGATGCCACCTTTTCCGTAAACTGCTAGTTTCACTGTTGTTGCCTCTTATAGTTTTTTGTCAAACTCTTGGCGAAAACATTACCCCTTCACCTAGCCGGGATGGCAATGCGTCAGGTCTGTTGATTGTCATTATTGACCAAGTTACAGGGAAAATAAAGGGGCTTTTGATTTGTAAATTGATGATAAAAAGTTTATTTAAGATTTTTTGGACTTTATAGACGCTCAATATCTTTGAGAAGCTTTTAAAAGCAAGAATATAGTTTTTTTATTTATTTTATAGTTTTTTTTATAAAAAATAGTTACAAAAGACAAAAAAATGGCAAATACTCGGTGAGAGAGCTTTTCACAGAAATAGCTGATGCTGGAAGATGCTGATTTAAGTCAGGAATAGCTGGTAGCTGGCGTCAGATGTGGGGATTGTTCGCTACGTGAGATCTATACTGCCGAGATTTTACTGAAGTAGTGAGAGTGTGGTGTGGTGGGTAATGAGCGATCGCCTTTTAGCTAGTAACAAATTATGACACTTTCAACTTGGAGCAGATGAAGAAGCAAAATCTTCCGTTTTTTCCGCATTTTCCTGGTTAATTTGCTCGATTTCTTGCAAAGTTTGCCAGCCAGCTTGCCATTGGTAGCCGTCTTGTAATAATTTGGCGTTGAGCCAAAAGCGGACTTGCGGGTCACAAGCAGCTACCATTTCTGCGTAAACCCATTTACCCTGATTTTTGCGATTGACGACTTGGAAGTGTCGCCAACCATCAACTTTTTTCTGGGCTGTCCATTTGGAACCGACTAGGTAAGGGAATTTTTGTTTTTTGGGCATTTGTGATTTGTGATTTGTGATTTGGGCATAAGGGATCGGGGAGAGGGAAGAGAGGGAAGTGTGGGAGGTGTGGGAGGTGTGGGAGGTGTGGGAGGTGTGGGAGGTGTGGGAGGTGTGGGAAGTGTGGGAGGTGTGGGAAGTGTGGGAGGTGTGGGAAGCTTAGGAAGACGGAGAAGATAGCAAGCGTCAACATAAGTTCTTCAATTCTTTTTCTCCCCACACTCCCCACACTCCCCATCTCCCCATCTCCCCACACTCCCCACCCTCCCCTATCTCTGTTAAGCGATCGCTGCCACTTTCTCTAATAATCCCTGAAATAGGCGCAATCCATCGCTATTGCCTAACAATGAATCACTGGCGCGTTCAGGGTGTGGCATCATACCTAAAACATTACCTGGGCGATTACAAATGCCGGCAATGTTGTTGAGGGAACCGTTGGGATTGTCCCCTTGATAACGGAAGACTACTTGACCGTGGTCTTCGATTTCTGCCAGAGTGGTAGGATCAGCGTAGAATCGACCTTCTCCGTGGGCAATGGGCATGGTGATAATTTCACCAGCGGTGTAAGCTTGCGTCCAAGGGAGATTGTTCCGCTCGACTTGCAGCGGGAGGCGATCGCAAATAAAATGCAAATCTCGATTTCGCGTTAATGCTCCCGGTAGTAATCCTGCCTCAGTTAATACTTGAAAACCGTTGCAAATACCGAAGACAAACTTACCCTTTTGGGCATGTTCAATTACTTGTTGCATTACTGGCGAAAATCGAGCGATCGCCCCACAACGCAGATAATCCCCGTAGCTAAAGCCACCAGGGATGACAATCACATCCAAATCATCAATATCTGTGTCTTGATGCCAAACCATGCGCGTTGGTTGTGAGAGCAAGTCTCTAGTAACATAAGCCACATCGCGATCGCAATTAGAACCTGGAAAAACAACAACACCAAATTTTGTCATTTGTCAATTGTTATTTGGGAATGAGGGAATAGGGAATGGGGAAGTGTGGGAGGTGTGGGAGGTGTGGGAGGTGTGGGAGGTGTGGGAGGTGTGGGAAGTGTGGGAGGAGGGGGAAGTGTGGGAGGAGGGGGAAGTGTGGGAGGTGTGGGAGGAGGGGGAAGTGTGGGAGGTGTGGGAAGTGTGGGGGGTGTGGGAAGTGTGGGAGGAGGGGGAAGTGTGGGAGGAGGGGGAAGTGTGGGAAAACGGGGAAGATCACAAGCGTAAGCATAAATTCTTTTTTTCTCTCATCACCCCACACTCCCCACACTCCCCACACTCCCCATCACCCCACCTCCCCATCTCCCCATCACCCCACCTCCCCATCACCCCACACTCCCCACACTCCCTCATCTATCCCCTAACCTTTAAAAAACACCCGTTTGTGTTTCGACTTCGATGAGATCGAAGCGATAGTTTTCAATCACTGGATTTGCTAACATTTTGTCGCAGATGTCATTGAGATTTTGACGGGCTTTAGCTTCATCAGATGAGGTGATGGCTAGTTCTATGTACTTACCGATCCGCACTTGCTCAACATTGTTGTATCCTAGCTGCTGGAGTCCAGATTGTACGGATACGCCAGCAGGATCGAGGACTGAGGGACGAAGCGTCACAAAAATTTTGGCTAAATACTTCGTTTGCACAGGTGTTTGTTCAAAGCTGCGATCGCTATACTATAACTTTCTGTTCCAACTGAGTGAAAATAAGATAATGAAGCAACTACAGTGAGTCTATCTGTTAGCTAGGATCACCACTTCCCCTATATAATGGCGAATTTAAGTAATTTTCTATGAGAGCCATACGCACCCGCAGTCAAGAGCGAATTTTAAACCTGCTGAAAACCGTTAAGCAAGGGATTTCTGCCCAAGATATTTACGTTGAGTTACGTAACCGCAATCAAAGTATGGGTTTGGCAACAGTTTACCGCTCCCTTGAAGCCTTAAAATTAGAAGGGATGGTGCAGGTGCGGACTTTGGCAAATGGTGAAGCTCTTTATAGCTTGGCACAGCAGGACAAACACCACATGACTTGTTTACAATGTGGCGTCTCCATTCCCATCAATCAATGCCCTGTCCATGACCTAGAAGACCAGTTACAAGGCACTCATAAGTTTAAGATTTTTTACCACACTTTAGAATTTTTTGGGTTGTGCGGACAATGCCAGATGAACCAAGCGGCGGAGATTGGTCATTAGGTTTTGACAAATAGCTAATTTTGCCAGTATATTAACTGAACTGAGAATGTCAGAATATACTGGCGTTTTTGTTGGAGTTATCAAAGGGTTTCATCACAATCGTCAGTTTTTATACTATAGATTATTGAAATTCCAGCGATCGCCCTGAAAAAATATGCACGCAGTCAAACTTCTTTCCTGTTCTTTGCTTGCTGTCGCCTTACCGAGTGTAAGCTATGCATCTGACGCTGTGCCTATAGTCGCCTCTGAGGAAGAATTGCCTGTTAGTACGCAAGCAGCAAAGAGTATACCTGTAATATCGCCTGCGGAAATGATGGCAGAAGTAGCGTCACCTGTGAGTACGCAAGCCAAAGATTTACAGTCAGACACGCCCCTTTCGCCGTTGCAATTACCACCCACCAAGTTACATAATTTGGAAACGGCTAACCAACTGGAACAGGGTGCTGTGCAAGGGGAAGCAGGTTTTCTGCAAGTTTTACCACTGGATGATTCTGTGTCGGGGACGGGTTTACAAACCTATCAAATTGATGTTGATTGGGGGGTAACAGATGACTTGCAGCTCGGTTTCACGGGAGATATTTTTGATGATTATGTGAAATGTCCAGCAAGGGAGCAATGTGGAGATTTTACCACGGCGACCTATGGCGCCAAGTTAAAATATCGCTTAATTAACCAAAGTCGTTGGGCTGTGGGTGTTGCAGGTACGGCACAATTAATGAATGTATCTGCAAGTGCGGGGACTTTCACTAACAGAGCAAGTACGAGATTAAATGCTGTCACCCCTGTGGGAGCTTTGCAGTTTCCCATCACCTACAAAGCATCTGCAAATCTGCAATTGCATTTGACTCCTGGAGTTGTGTTATTTCCAGATACGGTCAAGGGGGCAGATTTTTTTGGTACTTTTGTTAACATTGGTACAGGTTTTAGCTGGCAAGCTTCCCCAAGATTGAATCTGTTTGCGAATATTCAAGCACCATTGGGGCCGGGAGGCAATAGTTTTAGTGCTAAAGACCGCTCTATTTATCGCCGATTGTTGTGGGCTGTAGGTGTAGATTATGCTCTTAACCCTAGAATGGCGGCTGAGGTTTATGCTACCAATAGTTTCGGGACAACACCTACCACAGGCTTGCTGGCGTTTATTCCTGATGGCGATGATTTGTTATTGGGGATTCGCTTTAAGCATGTGATTGATTGGGGACGAAGGTATGCGGCTGATTTCGCTAATCGTCCAATTGTAGAACTTTCAGAGCGCGATCGCTCACTTTTATTTGATGGGTTCACTCTGGCGACTCCCCAAACTTTAGCAACGGGTACATTCCAAGCGAGGGGTGGGTTGGGTACGAATGGTAGTTCTAGTTTTGCTTTAGCGTATGGCTTGACAAATGATGCCCAACTAGAACTAAATGTAGACCAATTTGGTGGGAGCGATCGCCTTTCTGGTGCAGAGATATCCGGCCCTGGGGTGAAAATTGGCGGTGCGATTAAACTCAGATTCTTAAATCAGAGACGTGGCGATTTGCTTTCTCTGGGTTTTAAGCTTGCGGCTATCAGTGAAGCAGCTTTCCAAGGTAATTCTCTCAATGGTACTATATATGCAGAAGTGCCCATCGCCTACCAACTCAGCCCCCAAACCTCGATTTCGATTAATCCTAAAGGTGCATTTTTTGGTAAAGTTTCTCGTACTGGAGTAGGTATCGGCATCAACCAAGCCCTGGGAGAAAATCTGCAATTCATTGGTGAGTATACGCCTATTTTTGATGGCACAAGAGACGTTTGGAGTACTGGCTTGCGCTTCTTACCCAGTTCCAAATTAGGGATTGATATTTTTGCCGGTAACGCCATCGGACAGAGTGGCTTAGGGACGGTGACAGCCGAATCAGGAACCAATATAGGTTTTAGCGTCAATTGGGGTATTTGAAGTTATTGCTTGATGAGGCAATTTTTCTGCCATATTTCTATCAAGAATTTGGCGAATTTACCTAACATAATTAGTCCGGTTTACCGTACTTTAAGCAGATAATATTGCAGTTCGGTAATCATCATTAACTAGGTGAAAAAAACCGAATTCGCACTAGATTTGATTTTGAATACTATAAGAACAAAGCAAGGAATTAAATCCTCAATTGATTGCCGAAATTAAATTAACTATACGAGGTAGACACATGACACTAGTACGTTGGAACCCCTGGACTGAATTTACTTCTTTACAACGCCAAATCGACCAACTATTTGATGAGAATATGTTACAATCTGTGTTAGTTGATCGCGGTTTTTCCAGAGTCCCTGCTGAGTTACAAGAAACTGACGAGGCAATTCAACTCAAACTAGAAATGCCAGGAATTGAAGCCAAAGATGTAGACTTGCAAGTTACAGAAAAAGCTGTTTACATCAGTGGTGAGCGGAAGTCTGAAAATAAAACTACAGACAAAGGTGTATTCAAAACCGAATTTCAATACGGTAAATTCCAGCGCGTAATTTCTTTACCGACTCGGATTGATAACACCAAAGTCACAGCAGAATACAAAGATGGTATTTTGCATCTGCATTTACCCAAAGCTGAAGCAGAAAAGAATAAGGTTGTCAAAATCAATCTAGCAGGTTAATTGAGAGGGGCTAGGGTGTGTTTTTAAAAACCCTCAGCCTCCAGGGGATAGGAACGATGTTTCCTATTCCTCTTTTTTTTGCAAAAATTTAATCAATTCGTATATTGAAGCGCAAGTATAAGCAGTATTGTTATTTGTAAATTTCCACAATAATTGCGCCGAGCTTGATATAATTTCTATAGAAATTGGTGAGCAAGTTTGGTTTTGATTAACATGAAAACCTGCACGTTCTAGAGCACGCTTAGTCCAAATTGCCGCAATTCCCTCACCTATAATATTAATTTCTCCTTTTCGGGGTGTGTGGAGATGAAACTCGCCTGTAGAAACATCAAATTCCACACCTTCACTTTTAAAACTATCAGCAAATGCACCACTTAACACCAAATCTTCTGGTGCGCCGACGTGTAAAATTCCTTTAGTTGCTAATAGCCATATTTTATCAGCCAAGCGGAGAGCTAAATTCAAATCGTGAGTAGAAAGGAGAATTGCTTGATTATTTTCTTTTGCTAATTGGCGTAGCAATTGCATAATTTCCACTCGTCGCGGTAAGTCTAGAAATGCTGTTGGCTCATCAAGTAAGATGACGATAGGTGACTGAGCTAAAGCACGAGCAATCATAATTTTTTGTCGTTCACCGTCACTTAATTCGCTGATTTGGCGATGTGCTAAGTGTAATCCTCCTACCGACTTGATAGCCCAATTAACTATGGCTTCATCTTCAGGTGTCAAATTTCCCCACCAGTTAGTGTAAGGATAACGCCCCATAGTTACCAAGGTATGAGCTGATAGCATTCCCACTTCCACTTTTTCAGTGAGTACTAAACTCAAGCGTTTGGCTAATTTTTGTGGCGGTAAATTATAAATATTATCTCCTAAAAGCCGCACTTCACCACTGATGGGGGCTTGCATTCCGGCGAGCGATCGCAGTAATGTAGACTTACCCGCACCATTGGGGCCGAGTAAGCAAACCAATTCCCCAGCTTGCAGAGATACAGAAATATCAGATGCAATATTGCGAAAAGTTTTTCGGGATGTTTGATAACCAATACTCAAACTGTGAGTCGTCAGAATCAAGTCACTCATGTGGGAAAGGATTTTTTGGAATTACGGCGCATAATTACCCAAGTCACAACCGGAGTACCTATCAACGCTGTCACAGCATTTAAAGGTAAAACCATCTGATTTCCCCAAAATTGGGACAACAAATCTGCAAACAATGCTAAAATTCCCCCCATAATTATCACTCCAGGAATTAATATTCGATGGTCAGCAGTATTAAAAAAACTGCGACAAAGATGGGGTATAGCTACACCCAAAAAAGCGATGGGGCCGCAAAAAGCGGTGATTGCTCCTGCTAATATAGATGCACTGAGAATAATTGAAAATCTGGTTTGCTGTACAGTTAAACCTAAACTACGAGCATAGGATTCACCTAATAAAAGTACATTCAAAGATTTAGACATCAATACTGCTACTAATAACCCCAAACTTATCACTGGCGCTAAAACAACTAACTGTTTCCAAGTTACACCAGCAAAACTTCCAAAAGTCCAAATTATATAACTTTGGATGCTTTCTTTGGAACTAAACTGCAACAAAATGCTCACTATTGCACCCGTAGCGTAGCCAAATAATAAACCCAAAATCAATAACGTCATTGTATCTTGCACTCGGCGAGAAACAACCAACATCACCCCCAACACTGATGCTGCGCCCAAACTCGCTGCTATCACTAAACCAAAATCACCAACTATCCCTAAATCAATTAATAATTTAGGTGTACCCATAGCATTTACCGTGAGTATAACTAACGCCACTCCTAAACTTGCGCCAGAACTAATTCCTAATACAAATGGCCCTGCTAAAGGATTTCTAAATAAAGTTTGCATTTGCAAACCACTCACACCTAAAGCCGCACCAGCAAGGGTAGCAGTTAACGCTTTTGGTAAGCGAAATTTTAAGATAATATTAGTCCATGTTGCTTTTTCTGGTTGTTGTCCCAGCAAAATTTTAGTTACTTCATCAATGGGGATATCAACAGACCCAAGAGCTAAATTTAATAAAAATATTAAAATTAAGCTTGTGCATAACATGAGAAAAACTAAAAATTTCCATCTTAATCCTTGATGCTTCAGTAAATTTAGCTTGAATAGATAATTTAGTGGTAGCATTGTTTAATAAGAATATTTATATAGTATTGATATAAAGCCGTTTTAAACTAACTTGCGGTAATAAACTAACTGGTGATTCGGTAATATTTCCGGATGTAAAATTTTAATCAAGTCAGATAAAACTATATCTGGGTTACTAATTCCGCCTTCCCAGTAGTCATTACCACCATTACCATTCACACGAGCATTATTATTGTAGAGGTTGCCTTTTTTCACCGCCTGAAAATCAGCATAGCGATTATCTTCTGCAACTAAATCTTGTGTATTTTTCCAAGATTGCCTAAAATTCAACCAATAATCCGCATTAGCAGCACGTTCTAACACAACTTCAAAAGATAGAGGTAGACTACCAGATAATTTATTCTCACTCCAGAGATAGTTCGCGCCCGCATCAGCGAGATATTTAGCTACGTAACTATTACCCCCAGGCGTATACCATATACCTTTAAAATTAAATCCTACAAACACAGTGGGACGATTGTTTATCAATTTAACTTTTGCAGCTATTTGTTGATATTTATCAGCTATTTTGTTAAATATTGCTTCTGCTGCTTCTTCTTTGTTAAAGAACAAAGCCGTAAATTTCAACCATTCACTTTGTCCCAAAGGTGTTGATTCCATATATTCCGCATTGATTGCTACTTTTAAACCTGCTTCTTTGAGTTTAGGATAACTATCATTTTGAGAATTTCCTGTACCATAAGTCGTGACTAACTCTGGATTTAAATCTAATAACTTTTCGATGTTTACATTAGCATTATTACCGACAACCGCAACCTTACCTAACTGAATTTTCTCCACAACCTCTGGTGTGTTGACTTGCTGACTATTACTCACACCGACTAATTTATCAACTAACCCTAACTTGGCTAAATGGGGTAAGTGAGTAGTTGAAAGTGACACCACAGAGGTAATGGGTACTGTAATTACCTCGTCTTGATTAAAGCCTTGGGGCGTGGGAGTTCCACATTGCACTAAAATATATTGAAAACCAGTCTTCGCATTTTTCCAAGGATTTTTAACTGTAACTACCTTATAGTGCTTGTGATACTCTACTGCTAAACCTGTTGCATGAGAAATATGAGTTTTTATGGGGAAATAATCAATATTCGCATTATAATTTTCTACACAGCCACGTTGATTAGCATTAGTTAAATTAGCTATTTTATTTTCTGTACTATCGCAAGCAATAATTAACGTTGCTATCACAAGGAACTGACATAGTAAACTAATATATTTTAATTGCATATCATTTAATTTTAGTTGATAACTGTTGAAGAATTTATATTTTTGATAGCTTCCCACTAAAACAAAGTCCAAAAATAAATAATGAACCACAGATAAACACAAATATTTATCTATAGTTCAATTATCAAAACTTAAACAGACTCTGGTGGGTAGCAATGTTCCACCAGTTTGTTACCTTTCACCACGTGTTCATTAACGATATTTTCAGCTACTTCTGAGTTAACGCGAGTGTACCAAGTTCTATCATCAGAATAAAAGACTACTGGCCCTAATTGACATACTTCTAAACAGCCAGATGTTCTGACTTCTATATCCACACCCGCTTTTTCAACTGCTAATTTTAACCCATCAAAAGTATTTTGCCATTTGCGTGACGGGAGACAGCGGCTAGAAGTGCAAACCGAGATATAAGAATGTTTTAGAGGATTTTTATGAAAAGGTATCGCTTGATTACCTAACACATAAATCTCTCTTAATTCCTCATACAAAGCTAGTCTTGATAAATTCGGCTTACCTTCTGGTAATAGATTTTCGCCATCAACAAAAGGATTAGGTAATAAAATCGTCATTAATTGCTCATCAGCACCATTCCAAAATTGAATTCCCCAGCTTCTAGGAGCACCCTCCGGATTAAAACGCCGATAAAAAGCAGCACGACTAACTTGACGCTGTTTCCTTAATTCTATAGGTGTTTTACAAAGAGGCCCGCCCAAATTCGCTTCAATACAAAGATGTAAATGCCAACCTTCTGCAGCTACTGTCAAATATCCATCATAAAGTATACAAAGTTTTGGGGGAGCGTTAAATTCTAATTCTAAAACACTTCCTTGAGCAATATGTCCTACGCCTACTTGCTGCCAATTTTGCTCAAATAAAGTGTAGAGTAATGACGATAACACATCACTGCGACAATCAAAATATTCATATTCAATTGTCCCACCCATAGATAAAGATTCAGTAACTAGCTGATTTAAAGGTGTTACCCAAGGATTGAATTCATTCATGGTTTTTGTTCTTTCATTATCTAATTAGATTTATTAGAGCTAAAATTTCCAGTTCAAACCTACTTGAAAAACTCTACCTGCATCAGGAAATCCAGCGAATAACTGATATCTCTGATTAAAAATATTGTCTACACTACCATTGACTGTTAAATTATTACCTAAAGGTATCCGAAACTTCATATCAAATGTTGTGTATCCTGGGAGAAATTCAGTATTAGTATTATTGGTGGGATATTTACCCAAGGAATGCATGATGAATCCTGCATATAAACCTGCGGGATTTTCATAGTTAATTCCTGCATTGATACTATCTGCTCCAGCAAATCGCAATTCTTTGTCAATTTCTGCTGGGTTAGCACTTTTTAAAATCCGCGGATCATTAGCTGTATAATTAACGAAAGCATAGACGTTTTTCGCTACCTTTAAATTTAGCGCGGCTTCTATACCTGTAGTTTCGACTAAACCAATATTTTCCCAAGTTCCTGTATTTCCGTTGACGGGTGGTCTGAGTGATTTAAAGGCTATTGTATCCGAGACTCGATTTTGAAAAAAAGTTAATCTCAGCAAACCAATATCACCTAGTTTTTGATCAATTCCCACATCAAAACTATCACCTCTTTCAGGTTTAAGTTCAGGATTACCAATATTGGTAGGGTTAACATTAAATAAATTAGCAAGGGTGGGGACTCGGAAATTTTTGATATAGTTTGCTCTAATAGTTGTGGAGTCAGAAAGAGCGAATTTTGTCCCTACTGATGGGGATGTGGCTGAACTATTGATTAAGCTGCTAAAGTCTTGACGCAAACCTAAATTAACACTCCAGCTAGGAGTTAAATTAAGTTCATATCTAGCAAATAACGCTCCTTGAGTAATGCCACTATCATAATTGATTCTGTTGATATTTGTGGCATAGGCAAAAGTAGTATTGCGTACATTGACATTGCGATAGTCAAAACCATAAACTATGCTTTGGTTTTTAGCGAAATTCCAACTGTGTGTAGTTTGAATTCCATAGGAAATTTGGTTAGAATCAAAACGATTTTGGGCTGATATTGCACCACTACGATTATCAAAACGAGTGTTGAGGAAATCAGTATAAATTCTCGCGGTTATCAGAGAATCATCACCACCGCCTATTTTAGAGTTCCAAGTTAAATCACTGAGAACTTGGTCTGTATACTTGCGATTTTTGTCGGTGAGAGAGTTAAAAAAACCTTGACCAAATTCTGGTACAGGGACGGGTACACCTCCGGGAACACCCTGTTCTTTTCCTAAGTATTGTGTGGAAAAACTGAGAGTGTTACGTTTACCTAAATCTGCTTCTAACTTGATGTTGAAATTATCATAAAGAGTGTCATTATTTTTCCTCGTCCCGACAAAATTGGCTTCAGGAATTGCAAAAAGATAGTCATATTCAGCTTGAGTGCGATTGTATCCAATAACCCAGCCAATATTTCCCGTTTTCCCACTATTTTGAATGCTTTGTTGATTCAATCCATAAGCGCCAACATTAACTTTGGCTTCGGTGATAATTTTCTCAGTTGGGCGACGGGTAATAATATTAATTACCCCACCAATCGCATCGGAACCGTAAAGAGTAGAGCCTCCCCCTGGTAATACTTCTACTCTTTCGATATTATTGGTAGTAAATTCTGAAAGGTCAAAACCACCACCACCAAGATTATTAATTGGTCTACCGTCAAGTAAGATTAATACTTGTCCAGTATTAGAACCTCGAATAAATTGACCGCTTAAAGCATTAACTTCTGTACCAACTGTACCATCACCCAATACGCCAGGCAAAAATTTCAGGGCTTCTCTCACAGTTCGCACCCCTTGTGCTTCCATTTCTTCACCTGTAATTACATAAATTGGGCGGGTGGAATCTTTGACTGTTCCTTCACGACGAAAGGGTGAAAATACAGGTTCATTTAATAGCTTGTCAATAACTGTTAGTTCAATATCTGATTCTGTTTCTTGTGTAGTTGTTGGGGAATTTTGAGCAGTTTTTTCTGGTTTATTGATTACTGGTGGGGATGATTGTAAATCTTTTGCAGAACCTTCATGTGGAGAAAATTCCGATATTGGGAAAATTTCTGCAGCCATAACTGTGTGAATTCCAGATAATATCCCCAGACTCGCACTGATGCTAGACACAGCAACTTGAATTTTCCACGTTAGACCAAAATTCTTAGACATTGATTATTTAAGCACCCTCTAGAAACTTGGACGTGAATGCAAGGAAAAGCTAATTTTGTTTTAGTGAAAATATGAGAATTGCCAAAAAAATACTTACTTTTGATGCAAAAGCAAGGTAAAGCAGGCGACAGTGAGAGACAGTCGTTGAATATCTGCGTAATAATGATTACGATTATCACATAAATCGCAGATTTGTAAAATCTTTTTCGGCAACAAGTTAATTTTCCTGCTGAGATTGTGCCAAAATACCTTGGGGAAAGGTATTAGCGGTTGTAGAAATGTAAAATTTTAGGTTTCTACAACAATTTTGTGTTGTACCAAAATTGTTGTAGATTAAATCTGCAACGCCAAACTCTCGCTGGAGTATGTTAGTTAATTCACAGTGCAGACAAATAGATGTAAACTGAGCAAGATGATACCTGTGGGTATTGTTCCACCTTTGTCATCCTACTCTTAAATAAGCTGCCAAGCAGCGTCTCTCTCAGGAGAAGAAAGCGCCTGTCTTACACAGAGCAAAGATGATGAATTTAAGTAAGTTGTAGAAAAGCTTGGCTTGTAGCGGATTTTGAGCACCAAAAAATCTGGTGACGATGTGGTTGCGGAAATATTCATGTTGGTACTCATCTGTACTTCGCAGATGGATGTAAGTTTTTACTGCTGGCGGGTATTCTGACTTTGAGATATAAATCTCATCACAGCTGCGAGACAGTGCCAGATTTACACTGGACTTTCCCCCTTGCGTCTGATGGCTGGTCTCCATTAGAACCGATGCTGTTAAGAGTATCATATTTGCATCTTGTAGCAATATGAATAAATATAAAGTTATCAGAGTGATTTAATCATAATCACTGAATATTACTGACAAAGGAGGCACTTAATTGATATCAGCATCGTCAATTAGTGATAAAAATATGGGAGATATTCTGAGGAGGAACAGTGAAAATAGCCGTTATTACTAAAACCTTAATTACATCTGTAAGTTTATTCGCTTTGTTATTTCCTAATCAAGCGTCAGCGCAACTCATACCGCAACCTTGGGTTTCAGTTGGAGGTAATGACGGTGATACGACTTATGCTGTGGGAGCTAAAGCTTTGGATTTGGGAGTTGAGGTGGGAGTTGGGCCGAAAGGTGCTACGGGAGTAGATGTTTTAAAATTTCTCAGTTTGCCTATTATTTCACCTTATGTAGGAGTTGGATACTATTCAGAAGATAAAGGTGTTGCATTTTCTGGTGGTGTTCAAGTAGGAGCTACTGATAATGTTTTTGTCGGTGCTGGTTATAATTCTGTGCGCGGATTTAATGGACAATTGGGAGTCAGATTTTAAGTTGATAAATAAAGTTTGGATTGTCTAAAAACTGGGAACCCTGATTTCTTTGCGAAGTCGGGGTTTTTTGATAGCATAATTCAATATGTTAAAGCTGGAGTAAATATGCTTTAATGCGTTAATTCCAACTATTGATTTGGTAAAAATATGTCTTTGAGTAGTAGTATGGGTAGTGTCTGTTATTGTTTGGATAAATACCAGCTATGATCTAAACAATATTCCGGCACTGTTAATGTTATTGATTTAACAGGATTCTCCTTATGGAGCCAGGATTAAGATTACTTGTCCAACTGGTGATTGAGTTTGCACCCCTGATTGTCTCTCTGATTCAGAAAACTAAGGAAACTGTTGTCAATACTCAAGAATTCGTACCAATTACTAATGGCGCAATTCCTAAAAATAGCTATTTGGCAGAATTTGAACGAGAAAAAATTTGGCGACAAGAATTAGCAGTTTACCAGCGAGAGACAATTTTAGAAAAAGCCAAGCAAGAACGAGAAACGTCTCAAAAGCTGCCGGAATTTGACAAAATTTTTGCTAATTGGCCCTTGCGCTTATCGCCTACACAATTATTAGAACCTCGTCACAGTCATAGCCACAAACCACTGAAAATTTTTCTAGCGCCTCCCCAAATTAAATTTGATAATTTTGCGAAGGATGAAGGGGAAATTATCGAAATTGAGCTAATTTTAGCTGAAGGTTTACGCAGCTTTCTCAATCAGCATTACTCTTTGCATTCTGCTGTCAGGGCGACAGAATTTTTAGCGGGTGCGTGGGATAGTAAACGGTTTCATAGTGAATCTAGTATCAAAGCATTATTTGGGATGTTGAAAACAGAACCAATTTTGATATTGGAGTCAGAACATGATGGCGATTATCTCAATTTTCGCGTCGCTTACTGGGGATTGGGACAGGATAATTATTACTATAAAACTATTTCGCGGTTGCCTTATAAACAACTTTTAGAGGAGTCAGCTATCAGTCGCGCTCTGGAGTGGAAGCAGGTAAGAAATCAACTGCTGGAATTCGGAGAAGAATTAGCCGTAATTAATAATGTTGGTGGCGATAATGTCAGAAATTTGGAAATTTGGGAGAAGACTGAAAAATGGCGAAGTCAGGGTATTGATATTAGTAAATTGTCTGGTAAATACCAATTTAATTATCAGGATATCGAAAATCTTTGCCAGGTTTTAATTGCTTGTCACTGTATGGTTGCTAGCTGGATGGTGGATGTCTATCATTTGATGCATCATGAAGTATCTCCCATACTGCCGGAATTATTGCCGAGTTTGTGCAAAAATAAGATTGATTTACAATCAGTGCGATCGCTCGCTCTGAGTTATCAGCAACTCTATCAGGAAAAATCTGACTCTCTTCCACAGATAGCTGTACAATTAGCTCAAAGTTTAGCTGATTTAAACGATCGCACTTGGGCTAAAACACAGATTGATTATTCGATCAACACATGGCTGCAACTGCGTCAAGTCTCACCATCAGCAGCCCTTAACCCCCTAAAAGCGATGCAATCAGTGATTAAGGCAGGAGATGAAGTATACATCCAACGCCTCAAAGCTTATTTTACCGCCATTAGTGACACTCAAAGTCTTCTCGAAGTTGAGCAACTTTTACAAGCGATCGCTCTTTTACCTAACCAAAGTGCTCCAGAATATGCTACCATAGCCAATACGATCAAGGGGAACACCGCAGAAATTACCTCCCTCGCCCTGACTCCAGATGGGGAAACTATCGTCAGCGGGTGTGCAGACAAAACCATTAAACTTTGGAGTCTCCACAGCGGGAAACTCATCCGCACTCTCACAGGAAACTCAGGCCCAGTATCCTCAGTTGCTGTCAGTTCCCAAGGAAACTTCCTCGCGGTGGGTAGTTGCGAACACCCCCAAAGTAACGTCAAAGTCTGGAACTACAAAACTGGTAAATTACTCCACACTCTCTTAGGGCATCAAAAACCAGTAAACTTAGTCGTAATTAGTCCCGATGGAGAGATTCTCGCTAGCGGGAGTAATAAAATCAAGATTTGGGATTTGCAAAAAAGCGATCGCATTTGCACCCTTTGGCATTCATCGGCAGTCTATACTGCAGCTATCAGTCCTGACGGTACAATTTTAGTGAGTGGTGGTGCGGATACCAAAATTAGGTTATGGAATCCCCGCACTGGCGAACCATTGCAAACACTCGTCGCTCATAAGGATCAAGTTAAATCTCTCGCCATTACTACAGACGGGACAACTCTCCTCAGTGGCAGTGCTGACAAAACCATCAAAATTTGGCATCTAAGCACAGGCAAATTATTGCACACATTCACCGCCCACGCAAGAGAAGTAACAACCTTAGCCGTGAGTGCAGATGGTAGAACCCTATTCAGCGGTAGCGCTGACAGCACCATCAAAATCTGGCGTCTCCCCACAGGTGAACTACTCCAAACCCTGACAGCACACAGCGGTGGGGTAAACTCCCTCGCTTTAAGCACAGATGGACAGTGGCTGGTGAGTGGTAGCTGTGATCAGAGTATCAAAATTTGGCGCGTGAATAACTTGTAATTGCGTGCTCAAATTCTGGACTATATAAAGTGCGAAAACACCCATAACTATTCCCTCTGCAGTGGGATGTGCAACACCAAGATAGACGACTAAAATTGTATCCATCTCAGGTACACGCTGCGTCGCTTGCACAGCTATTGTGATTCATAAAATTGCTCACAGATTCCTCAGCCATCAATCACAGGATGAGTTGACCACAAACTATGAGTTTGACTGGTTTGACTGGTTCTGTCTTTATTATCCTCCCGGCTGGCTGATTATTTTTAATCGCCACTGGCAACATTATCATACTGATCCGGAAGGTTGGAACTGGTTAGAATATGGATTATTTCTTGTTCCTGGGGGATTCTATCTCGCCTTATTGATGCGCTGGTTGCGTCTTGGTTGTCGTCCTCCCCAAGCACAACACCAAGAATTCTCACCCCAATATCAACAAGCTTTCCATCGAGAAATTCTCGCTCCCATAGTCAAACACTATTTTCGAGGAGAATTACAACAAACAGAAAACTTACCACAAACCGGCCCCATGATTGTAGCGATGAATCATGCAGGGATGTGCTTTCCCTGGGACTTTGTAGCCTTGGGTTATCTGTTGAGTCAAACACGCAGTTGGGTAGTGCAACCCCTAGCTGAGGTATCATTGTTTGAACATCCGTGGATGATTTGGTGGCTTCCACCGGGATGGTCGCAAGTATTAGGTGGAGTGCGTGCAGAGTGGAGTGATTTTGCCGCCGCCACCAAAGCAGGTAAAATAATTCTCTACGCACCAGAAGGCTTACGCGGGCCTTTGAAAGGCTGGCGCCGACGCTATCAATTACAAAAATTTGATGTTAGTTTTGTAAAACTAAGCGATCGCTATCAAATTCCCATTCTACCAGTTTCCTGTATTGGTAGTGAATCCTTGCATCCCTGGACAATCAACCTCCAAGGATTGCAAAAATTCTTCAAATTACCGTTTCTGCCCCTTTCCCCCCTCATGATACTCTTAATTTTATTTCCCTCCATGGGCGTCTGGGGAATGAAAACCCGACTGCGTTATTTCATTCAACCTCTGCAACCAGCAACAACAACAGCAAATAATAGACGCACACTCATCTATCATCAAGCGCAGCAACTGCGAGAAAAACTGCAACAGCAAATTACACAACTGCTGCTTCATCGCCATTAATAATACCATCACATCAAAATCAAACTCCGCGCTCCTTTGCGTTTACCTCCGCGCTCCTCTGTCTTGAAAAGTTTGCTCAACGGGGGGAACCCCCGCACGCAACTTTTCGCTGCGTTTAAAAAAAGCACCAAAAACTAAACCGACTCCACAAACCCCGCACCAAAACGATAACCCTTACCATACACAGTGTGAATCAACATCCCTTCCTTCCCCACCTCAATTTTCCGCCGCAACAGCCGAATTAAAGCCGCAATCACATTACTACTCGGTTGCTCATCATCCGTCCACAAATGATGCATAATTTGAGCATGAGTTAGCAGTTGTCCCGTGTGCTCCATAAAATATTGCAACAACTGACTTTCTTTGTGGGATAATTCAATTACCCGTCCTTGACGATAAGCTATTTGGTTGTCGCTATCCAGTTCCAAATCAGCAACAGTCAACCGCTTGGCAGCAGCACTGTAAGACTCTGCACCCGAACGCCGCAACAAAGCCCGGACTCTGGCTAACAATTCCCGTAACTCAAAAGGTTTCACTAAATAATCATCCGCACCGGCATCTAAACCTTGGACGCGATCGTCTAAAGTATCCTTAGCAGTGAGAAACAGCACCGGCGTAGTTTTACCTTGGCGACGCAATTCTTGACAAATTTCTAACCCTGTGGTTCCAGGTAGCATCCAATCTAAAATCAACAAATCATAACTGCCTGATTGTGCTAGACTGCTACCGCTAGTTCCTTCATAAGCCACATCTACGATATAACCTTCACGGGTAAGCACGCGAATTAAAGGATCAGCTAATTCAACCTCGTCATCAACTAATAAAATTCTCATACTGCTTGTAGTCAGCCATATCGAGATATTCTCAATATTAATGAACCGCCTAGGATATCAAAAAAAGAGAATGTTGACTGTTGCATTGCCAAAAGGGGAACTACTCAAAAATAGCATCCGGTTGCTGCAATCTGTAGGACTAGATTTTAGTGCTTTTTTAGAAGCAGGAAATCGCCAACTGCAAATCACCGATGCTAGCGGACAAGCCAAAGGACTGCTGGTACGCGGACAGGATGTACCTGTTTATGTAGAATATGGTCAGGCGCAACTGGGTATTATTGGTTATGATTTATTGCGGGAGAAAAAACCGCAGGTTGCTCAGTTGGTTGATTTACAGTTTGGTGGTTGTCGCTTGTCAGTCGCAGTCAAAACAGCCAGTGTCTACAAATCACCCCTAGACTTACCACCCAATAGTCGTGTGGCTTCCAAATATGTTAACTGTGCGCGAGAATATTTCCAAAGTCTGGATTTACAGGTAGAAATTGTGCCGTTATCTGGTTCAGTGGAACTAGGGCCAATTACAGGAATGTCAGAAGCCATCGTTGATTTGGTTTCCACTGGGCGGACACTACGAGAAAATGGTCTGGTTGAAATTGAGGTTTTATATGAAAGTACAGCCAGATTGATTGCTCATCCCCTGAGTTACCGTCTCAATAGCGATAATTTGCATCAATTAGTGGAAAGTATGCGATCGCAACTCCTATCTTCAGTTTAACTGCGATCGCTACCTACCCTGACAAAAACTCAACTGATTATTATGCCATTAATCAAAGTCCAAACTTCTGTAGCTGCGCCAGAAGCGGCTGAAATTGAGCTAATGCTGAAAAGTCTATCAGCTAAATTAGCAAAACATACAGGAAAGCCAGAATCTTATGTTATGACTGCTTTTGAAGCCGGAATTGCTATGACATTCGCCGGTAGTACAGAACCAGTTTGTTACATAGAAATTAAGAGTGTTGGCGCCATGAAACCTGAGCAAACTGAAGCGATGAGTCAGGATTTTTGTCAGCAAATTCACCACTATCTCAGCGTTCCTCAAAATCGCATTTACATAGAATTTACGGATGCTAAAGGGGCGATGTGGGGTTGGAATAGCACAACTTTTGCTTAATTTCTCCCTGATACAAGTTTTCTGATGAGTATTCTCATTAGCTAGATGTTTCGCTTACAACAGAAATGAAGCGCTGCGAAATTCAAAATTTTGCGGCGCTGATTAAAGTTGAATTTTATCGGGGTGAAACATTTTTAATGAAGCGAAATATCTCACAGCAGCTTCAGTGCAAATTTCATATATCCAAAAACCACAAACCAAGAAAACTAGTAAGAATATATTTGTAGTTTTATTGATTGCGATCGCATTTTTGAGTGTAGCGATCGCTTGCTGGACTAGCTTACAAGAAAAGGGAACTCTTAACTCTTAACTCTTAACATTCTGTTCCCGTTCCTTGTTCCACAAATAACTTTAGTTCTGGGTTTAAAGCCCAGTAAAAAAAAGACGTTTTTCGAGTCCGCGAAGCGCGTTCGCGTAGCGTCTCGCAGAGAAGAAAAACAGCGTCCTTGTTTCAATCCCACCCTTTTTAAAGGTGGGTTTCTCTGTTGCCTGTTCCCCGTTCCCTGTTCCCTCTGAACACAAGTTGCCGCTATTGATGCCGCTCGCAAACATGCTGAAAATCTTTTTATCACCGCCCTTGACACTGTTGTTGATAAAATTTTAGTTGTGGATGAAACCGGGATAATTAATCAAGCCAATCCAGCGGCTGAGTTACTATTTGGCATCAATACAGATCATCTTTTAGGATACAGTCTCAACAAATTTTTACCCAGTTTATCCCCAAATCCTAACTCTTGGGAAAACTGCAGTGAGCAAATCTTAGAAACCAGTCAAAACTCTCGCATTCTCGAAGCGACAATTTCCCAACACTAACTCACCGCTCGCGTAATCCAGAATGAGTGTGATGAAATAAATAATAATATCCAAACAAACGATACAATAGGCACAACTAATTCTGCCTTTAGTCCAATATAATTAACTCGTTAACTGAGTTACTATGTTCAGCAAATTCACTGCTATATATGGCTCTATAGTACTTGTTACGCTAAATCAACATTAGAGACTTTTATTTACCTTGCTATGATCCGGATCATGGTCAGGCGATTAGCATAAAATTTGACATCTCAAAACTTTTCAAACACCCTTTTACCCTGTGCTCTATCAATTAACTTGTTTCTTGCGAAACATTAATCTATCGTTGTTCGTCTTTTTATTAACAAATATATTAATACTCGATAGGGTAAATGTAAAAAATCCAATATATACAAATGTAAATTCTTCTAGCAAATTTATATTTGATTTCAAAGTAAATGCAAAAAATTCTTCTAAAGAAAATTCATTTATTAATCAGTTAAATATTGTACAAAATTCAAATCCAGATCAAGCTTTTCCTAGCATTAATATACCAAAATTACCTAATAATATATTACGATCAGATTCTAATTACGTAAATCATAATAATTTAGATAGACAAAATCAAACTCCGGGTTTCAACAGTAAAAATATAGAGTTTTTTATACTTAATTCTTTGGTTAATAGTTATAATAAATATCCCTGGATAGTTTATCCTAGCGATGAATTAAAATTCTCCTCTTTCTTTAACCTAATTAAAAATACAACTTATACTGATTTTTCTTTTAAAATCGCAGCAGATGAACCAATAATTAATCACATTATTTTTGCTCATTTTCCTAAGCAAAATCAATTCTATTGGTCACTACCTGGTAATCGAATTGTTATGGAAACTCAAGGGTGGCAAGGTGGAATTTTTGACCAAGGGCAATCAACAGAAATTGATAGCAGACAATTGATTATATTAACTCAAAAACTTTGGGGGATGCAAGCGGCTTCGTTTGTTCCCCAATCTTTTAAACAACTCACAGGAGAAATTAATACCAACCAATTCGCCGTCCAATCCGTTGCGGCGGAGGTGATAAATCCACCGAGTTTTCCCACACCTAGGGTTACTATCAATAATGGAAATAGCAATTCTACAATTACGAGCATTCCCCGAACTTCAAATTTTGGTACTGCTTCAACCTACAATCCTAAAGGTGGTGGATCTTTATTTGAATTTTTAGATGCAGACAACGCTCCTCTAATTTTACAAACCTTTCCCACCAGTAATTTACAACCACTCTTAGAGGCTGGAAGTCTTACTATAGGAACAATAATTTCTCCAGAAACTTTAGCAAAAATAGGTTTTTATTGGGGTAATCCTTTTACGGGTGAAAAAACTCGATTCCAACCTCAAATTACTTCTATACCAGGGCTAAAAATTGGTCAGGGAGGGAAATTTGATAATTGGTCACTGCTCAATATTTTGATCAATCCTTTTCTGAGTAGAGAACAACGAGATTTATATTACTTGAATTCCTTATATTGGGTTCCTTTGGGTCAAAGAATAACTAATATCAGATTGAAGGATAAACAAGAAAACTATCACTGGCAGAGATTTTACTTGAGCCGTCCTCACAATCGCGTTTTATTACAATACGATCCTGAAAAAGTTCAGGCAACTTACACTAATGTTTTTAGTAATCCTGGTGTTTCCCTTTCTTTATCAGTTAATCAAGGAAAAATAGATGACTTACAAACTGCTAACACTACACTATCAATGCTCATGGGAGGAGTTTTCGAGTTAATTCATCCTCCGCAGTTAGAACAAAGTTTACAAGAAGCTAAAAAGCGATTTTCTCAACAAGAAAATTTTGCTGATTTAAACTTAAAAGCAACACCAGATCAGATAGGACAAATTAACCAATTACTAAACAGAACACTCTTATTAGGTAATCGCAATAGTAATTTAGAACAAGTATCGGGAACATTGACCTTTCCGAGTAAAATTACACCCAATAGCTCCAATATCTTACAAATACGTACTGGAAATTATCGGCGAGCAGTTCTGTTTGTAGATGGAAATAGTACTTGGACGGTAGGTCAAACTTTTATTTCTCAAGCAGATATTTCCAATACAAGTTTCGGTCCTTTGACATTTATTGGTGTACCTATTCCCTTAGAACAAACATCTATTCGTCACAGTAACCGCGCATCAGCAGCACAAGTAATTTTAACTAATTCTAATGGCCAGCAGTTTGGGCAGAACTGGAGTTCAGCAGAAATGACAGAAGTCCCAATAAATCTTCGTTCATTTGCTTTCGCTTTTGACCATATTGAATTAAGTCAAGTTTACCAAGTTATTACTAAATCGCAGACCTTTAATGGATATCTATTTTTACCCGCACTAGAATTTTTATGGGCAGGTTCTTCAGGTGAGTGGAATTACAACGTTAATTCAGGTATCTGGTTTAACTTGAATTCAGACTCCGTATTTAATGTTGCAAATAATAGTTTGGGATTATCTGAGCCAACGCTGGGTATTTACGCTAATGGCGCATTAAGTTATATCAAGACTCATGCGGAATTTGATGCAAAAGGAAAAACCCAAGCAATTATTAACCACATTCCGACTTTACGCTTTTATTGGAATAGTGCAGCGAATTCTCAAAATCCTGCTTACCTCAATTTGAGCTACTTGTTTTCTCGTCAAGATCAGAATCTAAATTATTCTTTAGCTCCAGCAGTTATATTTATTGATAATCAAGAGCATTTGTCGTTAGCAGGATTTTTACAAGCTAAGTTGTCACTACGTACAGGTTTAGAGTTGAGTAATTCTATAGAAATAGGTAATAAATTTTTCTACACATTAGCAGCAACTCAACAGATAAACCCAAATTGGTCTATTGGGGCTTACCTGCAAAATTTCCGAGAAATTAATCAAGGTATAAAAAATAGAAATGATGATTTTTCCTATGGGTTAATAATCAAACATGGTTCTTCTGATAGTAGAAATTTTCGGGAATTTCACTTTGGAATGAGTGGAGATCAATTTGAGATTCGTTTGGAAGGAAGTTGGCGATTTTAAAAAGGCACACCTGAGTGTGCCTTGGTGAATGATTTGACTAATTTTTGCAGATGCTTCTGTTTAACAGGATTACGTTAAAATGCAGAAAACTTTTACTTGAGAATTGTGTCAGAATAGACCACGAGTAGTAGACCTGAGAATTGCTGTATATTGATCTAGTGACAGGTTGCCGTTAACTAGTCTATCACCTACTGCTATTCCAACAGGATTTGCCGCTGCTGCTGGGAGTGGTAATGTTGGACCACCAAAAAGTATTATGCTTGGGACTGACACATGAGTTACAGGATCAATATATGCAGAACCTTGAACTGCATAAGTACCGTTGCCGTCAATTCCTGCTAAATAAGTCCCTGCTGGAGAAACTTTTTCAGCCGCAATAGAACTCACATAAGTACTAGGAGTAATGTATGTTATTACACCCGAAAATCCTCCTTGTTGTACTGTAAGCGTAGGTATTGCTGGCACTGTTGCGGTTTGGGCTAATGCTGGAGTTAATTTAAAAGTTGCAAAGCTAATAAAAGCCGTGAGACAAAAACTAACTCTCAAAAAAACACCAGCATAATGGGAAAGTAAGTTCATCTGAATAAACTAGATTTCAAGATGTTTGCTTAACTCTTAATATATAAGATAGCTTTGCGATATAGTATCTTTTTGTGGCAATAAAAGTACAATTAAAAAGACATAAATCCAGGTGTAAAAAAGACTAAAGAATTTGCAACATTTATCTGTAAGTGATTAGACAATAAAAATATTATTACTCAAACCGATACACACAATAATGCTCAACCGATCATCGAAGCGATCGCATACACTAAATACAATAATGCTTTTGCTCAATGTAGATGTATAAAATAACCTGTTTGTGTTGTTTGGATTTTATCAAACAGAATACATGCGTCAGGAGCCAGAATTCAGTATGAATTCTGGCTCCTGACTCCTGAATAAACGGGCCTAAAACCCCCTCCAAATCGTAGATTTGGAGGTCTTCAATCAGTCGGGGATTCAGACCCGCGACTGATTGATTCTGACGGATGTATTCTGACTTCTGGATTCTCTTCAACTAAGTTAACTGGCTTTATTTTAGATATTTGAATTTCGTTTCCGATTTCTATTACCAATTAAGATGCGTTTGCCCTCGCATAAGCACGGCGGTAAAATTAAGTGTATTTCTGAACCAGGAGGGGGAACAGAGTTTCAGATAGAAATTCCCATTCAGCAAAATGTTAACCCCCCAACCCCAACATGAAGTTAAAAGCTATAGGATAGAGATTCAGCATCAACCGATAAATTTCCTATGTCTGCTACACCCCTAACTCCCCAGCTTGACTCACCCCATTCCACAAAATTAGAATTTGTCCCCCCCTTACTAGGTGGTTCACTGGCCGAGTTAACTGCTTGGGTACAGCAACAGGGACAACCAGCTTACAGAGGTAAGCAGCTCCATGATTGGATATATCACAAAGGAGTGCGATCTCTTGCGGATATTTCCGCTTTTCCGAAAAACTGGCGCACAGCATTAGCCACAGTCCCCATCGGGCGTTCCACTCTCCATTATCGCTCTGTCGCGGCTGATGGTACAGTGAAGTATCTGCTGCAGCTTGCAGACGGACAAATTATCGAAACTGTTGGTATCCCCAGTGACAAACGCTTGACAGTTTGCGTTTCTAGTCAAGTGGGTTGTGCTATGGCTTGTGATTTCTGCGCCACTGGGAAAGGTGGCTATAAACGTCACCTCGATGTTCATGAAATAATTGATCAAGTGTTGACTGTACAAACAGATTTTCAACAACGAGTCAGCCATGTGGTATATATGGGTATGGGTGAACCGTTGTTAAATACTGAAAATGTATTAACTTCGTTGAAATCTCTCAATCAAGATGTCGGTATAGGAGCGCGATCGCTCACAGTCTCCACAGTAGGCATACCCTCGCGCATTCGTCAACTCGCCCAACACCATTTACAAATTACCCTCGCTGTCAGTCTCCATGCTTCTAATCAAGCTTTGCGAGAGCAACTCATCCCCAGCGCTCGTACCTACCCCCTAGAAGATTTACTCGCAGAATGTCGAGAATACGTAGAAGTCACTGGACGAAGATTAAGTTTTGAATATATTTTGCTCGCCGGCGTTAACGATTTACCAAAACATGCATTAGAACTAGCGCAACATCTGCGGGGTTTTCAAAACCATGTGAATTTGATTCCCTACAACCCCATCCCCGAAGTAGATTATAAACGCCCAAATAGCGATCGCATTCAAGCCTTCGTCAACGTCCTCAAGCAACAACAAATAGCTGTCAGCGTCCGCTACTCCCGTGGTTTAGAAGCTGACGCTGCTTGTGGACAACTGCGAACCAGTAAAACCCTTCCGGTTTAATTAAACGTCAGATCCAAAAACCAATGTAGAGACGTTGCATGACAACGCCTCTACCAAAAAAATTATGGTATTAATTAATTGGCTCAGAATTACCTGTGAGCATGAATCCCCGGTGCATAAGCCTCAATCACTTTACCAGTGCGAGTGCAACTAATCATTAAGTAGTCGCAGCTAGGACATTGTGTCCGCGTTATTTGACTATCAGAAATATAATAACGCTCCGCTTCTCTGCCACAATTTGGACAACAAATCCTTTGTACTATCTGCATCTTATAGCCCCTTGATGTTAATTATTTTGATTACCAACAACCACAAATTCAGTCAGCGCCTCTCACCAAACTTGATCAAAAGCAATAATATTTGCTCAATACTGCCTACAAAAAACTAATTAATTAAGCTCAAGAAAAATCGATATTTGATACCTATAATTATTATCCTATATATTTATACTCAATAACCATCCTACTTGGGATATATAAATTATTTTTTAACAAATCTATTGTTTAGAAATTTACTGATCCCTGCAAATAGCGCCTTGAGATAACCTTGTTTATTGTAATCTCGACGAAAAAAGCTGTATTGATATTAAAAAAAATTAAGGACAAGAAATACTGTATAGCTAGTCACAAAATATTCAGTTTAAGATTTAATTAACATTTGCATATTCCAGAGTTTCAGCCAAACGCCATCTACCGCCACCAAGTTATAGGAACACCGCAGCAGTAGAATTGTTCCACACACCAAAATTGGATTTTAGATGCAACGACTTTACCAAAAGTGGCTGTAAGTCGATACAGTCCCGCCTAACTTTTCAACCAACAAATATCATCCTTCACCCTTCACCCTTCATCCTTCATACTTCATCCTTCACCCTTCATACTTCACCCTTTTGTACTAACTAGCTGAGGAAGGATGAAAATAATCGTAAATATCCTGAGCCAAACGCGGGCCGATTCCGGGAACTTCCGATATTTGTGCTGGGGTGGCTTGCCGAATGTAATCAACAGAGCGAAAATGTCCTAGTAGCTGTTTTTGACGATGATGACCCAAACCAGGAATCTCATCTAAACGCGATCGCTTTAATTTATCACTACGTTGTTGACGATGGAAACTCACAGCAAATCGATGAGCTTCATCTCGCAACCGACGTAACAATTGTACCCCCGGTTGTTCAGCGTCAGTATTTAAAGGTTGGGATTCTCCCGGTAAAAAAATCTCTTCTCGCTGCTTGGCTAAACTAATCACTCGCAACTCATCTAACAAATTCATTTCTTGCAAAATAGCCACGACAGAAGATAGCTGACCTTTACCGCCATCAATCATAATTAAATCAGGCCAATCAGGATTTCCCGCTCGTAACAACTGCGGATCTTCAATATACTTGCGGAAGCGTCGCCCGATAACTTCTGCAAGACTAGCGAAATCGTCTGAATGTCCGATAGTGACCGTAGGATTTTTAATTTTATAGTGGCGATAGTGCTGTTTAGCAGGTAAACCATCGATAAACACAACCTGAGAAGCTACAGCATTTGAGCCTTGAATATGAGAGATATCATAACCCTCGATGCGGTGAATTGTTAAATCTGGTAAATCTAGAATAGTTGCTAAATCTTGCATTGCTTGCGAATTGCGATCGCTTAATTTTTGCATTCTCTGCAATTCATACTGAGCATTGCGCTCTACCATCTCTATTAATTCTGCCTTACTTTGTCGCTGGGGAGCCAAAATCGTCACTTTTCTCCCTTTTCTTCCAGTTAAAACATCAGCCAATATTTCCCCATCTGGTAACTCATGCTGTACCAAAATCTCGGCGGGAATTTCCACCGCGTCAGCAGTTTGGTAATGTTCTTCCAAAACTCGTTGTAAAATTGCTCCAGGCTCGGCGTGAACATCCGCGACAAACGCTAGACGTCCTACCAACTGACCAGCGCGAATCTGGAACAATTGAATATAAGCATGGTTTTCATCGGCAGCCAGAGCGATCGCATCCCGCGAAACTGTATCATTAGGTAAAGAAACTTTTTGATCTGCATTCAGCGACTTTAAACCAGCAATTTGGTCACGAATCCGCGCTGCTGACTCAAAATTCAATGCCTCCGCCGCCTTTTCCATCTGTTGAGTTAAAATATCAATCAGTTCCTGAGTTCGTCCCTGGAAAACCATCGCCACTTTTTGCACAGTTTTGCGATATTCTTCCGGTGAAATTAGTTGTTGACACACACCCGGACACCGCCCCATATCATAATTCAAACAAGGACGATCCTTAAATAACGGTTGAGGTCGTTGTCGCAGTGCAAATATCCGCTTAGAAATTCGCAATATTTCCCGCAATAGACCAGAATCAGTATAAGGGCCGTAAAATTTATCCTTTTCCTTACCCAATTGACGTTTGCGGGTAATAAAAATCCGGGGATAGTCTTCTGACCAAGTAATGCAAACATAAGGATATTTCTTATCATCCTTGAGCAGAACATTGAAATATGGCTGGTGCTGCTTAATCAAGTTGGCTTCCAACGCCAAAGCTTCCGCTTCCGTATCGGTGACGATGAATTCAATTTCTGCCACCTGCTTCACCATCGTGGCGATGCGTTCCGTCTTATTATACCCGTCGCGGAAATAGGAACGGACACGCGATCGCAGCTTCCGCGATTTACCTATATATATAATGCGATCGCTATCATCTCGCATAAAATAAACCCCTGGTTCTGGCGGAATTTCCGCAAGACGGGTTTCCAGTCGTGCTGGGTCTTTAACAAGCGTTAGCGTTTGAGGAGAATTTATCACAATCCAAGATAGGTAATTTTACAAACTTACCTATCTCTATTTTAAAGAAATTCACTTGTTTGTGCCGTTTCTATCAGTCATTTATTAAGCGAATATCAAGTTAAGCCAAAAAAGATTTTATTTTTGCCTTAAATCTCAAATCATACCTGTCTCCTCATATATTATTTACGTGACTACAGATTTTATATAGTTATTGTTTTAAAGCCGTCCTCATACTTTAAGTCATCACTGCCATCAAACCGAGTTACCAATCTGTATTCAACTATTTATAACCCGCTCCACGCTCGGTTTCCAGCCATCAAAAAATCATAGCTTGCCATCTTGTAAAGATAGTATATTCTTGATTACGAGTCAGCAATCTTCCGGATTATTAACTTCAAAATCAAGATTAAGAGGATTAACGGATTTATTAAATTTGCCTCATTGATTATCATTAAACCAGTTAACAATATATGCATTTATCCAACAGCAAACATATGAATATCAATGAATTTGAATCACAATACCGAGCCGCTATGGATGAAACACTCAACGAGCTACAAACAGCAGTTTTGTTGTTAGTTCAAGTCCAGCGCAAAATAACTGAAATTGGTAATTATGTACACAACCTGAGTGAAAGCGTAGAAGAATTTATTCACAATCAAAAAGTTGATTAATCCCAGCAGATATTACCGTTCATCGTCAAAAATATGCTGATGATAAAAACGCAACTCTTCTTCAATCGTCAGTATCAACTCCGTCAAATTAACTGGTTTAACAAAATAGCGACAAGCTCCCAATCCCATAGCTCGCTCTTGATCTGCCTTGAAAGCGAATGCCGAAACTACAATAATAGGTATCTGAGAGCAGCTCGGTTGTTGTTTAATTTGCTCTAGTAATAAATAACCGTCAATATCCGGCAATTTCAAGTCTAACAGCATCAAATTTGGCTGAAATTGCTCTATAGTTGCGAATAAAGTAGAACCCTCAGATAAACTTTGCACTTCATAGCCGCAATAACTCAGATAATCGCTCATCAACATTCTATTGACATCGTTATCTTCAATTAACAAAATTCGCCCAGTTTGTTGAGACTGTAATTGCCGATCTACAAGTAGTAATTTTGCTATCATTGCTAACTATCATCTGGAATTGAAAATTGACAATTTCATCAGAAATTTAAATAAATATCATCCAAAATTATCAATGAATAGAATACGCACTTAGGGAATATCTGAAAAACATTAGTAAGTTATATTTAATTACTAGATGTTCAATAATATTATCTTCAGATATAAATTGTTACATAAATTTATAATTTCTTAACTTATTCCTGTTTTATTTGTGGTATGCAAGGGATTGCTCAAATTAAAAACTATTCAACAATATCAGCAAACAAGTCAGATTCCGCAGATTTAAGTGTTGTTGTCAGCCTTAGCAATCTTTTGGTATCAGAAAATATTTTTTAATATTTGAGATAGTCAAGCATACCTCATTTTATAAACCTGAAAAACCAGATTAGGTAAAGCAACTGTGGTTTTTTAATAAATAAATGATGAATATTTTATTGAATGCCTAAGTGTATATACTTGAAATTTTTCAAAACACTTGTAATGCTTTTGAGCACACAAGTTGTTCAACGATGGAGATATGTAGATTAGACCTGCTTTGAAAACAGGGTTTATACCAATTCTTGACACGGGAAACACATTTTGATTGTAGAGACGAAGCAAAAACAACGTCTCTACAAACTGCAAAGATTTAATCTACCGTTAAAGAAACTTAGCTATTCTCTCCACAGCAGTTTCTAACACTGAGGGTTCATGTACCAAAGCGAAGCGAACATATCCTTCACCAGATTTACCAAAACCAGCGCCAGGAGAAGCAGCTACACCGGTTTGCTTGACTAACTGAGTACAAAATTCCATGGAATTCTGACTCCAAGATGCAGGTAATTTTGCCCAAATGTACATAGTGGCTTTGGGAGTAGGAACATACCAGCCGATGCGGTGTAAAGCATTAATGAAGGTATCACGACGCTGACGGAAATTAGCAACACCACTAGCTACCCCCGTTTGAGGGCCAGTTAAAGCAGCGATCGCTCCATTTAAAATTCCTTGATACTGATTAAAATCAACGGCTGCTTTGACTTGCCGTAAGGCATGAATTAACTCAGCATTGCCAATAGCATAGCCGATGCGGAACCCGCCCATATGATAAGACTTGGAAAGGGTGAAAAACTCAATAGAGACGCTTTTATCTGGATCCGCTTGCAGAATCGAGGGGACTAGTGCTTGAGGCGCGGTTGAATGGTGTTTTGCTGGTGCTTCCCTAGTGTCTTCAAATACTAAATCTACATAGGGAAAATCATGCACCAAAACGATATTGTGGGTTTGACAAAAAGCGACTGCTTCTTGGAAGAAAGATAAAGGTGCGATCGCCGCTGTGGGATTATGAGGGTAACTTAACACCATCATCCGCGCCTGGGTTAAGATAGCACCAGGAATCTCAGTAAATATCGGTAAAAAATCGTTTTCTGCTCGTAGTGGCATAGGGTAGATTTGACCACTAGCTAAGTGAACTCCCCCAGCATGGGAGGGGTAGCCTGGGTCGAGCAACAGCGCAAAATCCCCTGGATTGAGCAACGCCAGAGGTAAATGAGCTGTACCCTCTTGAGAACCAATCAAGGGCAGTACTTCCGTTTCTGGATTGACCTCAATACCAAATTTCTGTGCATACCAATCAGCTACAGCTTGGCGAAATGTTTTCGTGCCATTAAACAACAAATAGCCGTGGGTACTCGGATCGTAGAGAGACTGGGCGATCGCCTCAATTACATGGGACTGTGCCGGCAAATCAGAAGACCCCAGCGACAAGTCAATTAACTGCTGACCAGCAGCCAAAGCCACTGCCTTGGCTCTATCCATATCAGCAAATACGTTAGATTGCAGAGGTTGTAAACGTTTCGCAAATTGCATTTTTGTCAAGAGTCAATGGTCAAAAGTCAAGAGTCAAGATTAATTACTTTTGACTCTTAACTCTTGACTAATTATTATTTAAGTGCGTCTCTAAAAGGTTGAGTAATTTTTCCTTGCCAATAACCCCCTCAACAGATAGCAAAAGTTCCTCACCTTGAATCAACCTGAGAGCGGGTACACCTTCGACTTGGTACTGTTTCACGGTTTGGGGGTTGGGATCGATTTCAATTTTCACGACTTTTAGGCGATCGCTGTATTGGGCCGCAGTCGAGTTAATCAGTGGCGCCATTAATTGACATGGCCCGCACCAAGAAGCCCAAAAATAAACCAACACCGGCAGATCGGCACTCATTACTTCAGTTTCAAACTCAGCGTCAGTTATGGTGATCACACCGTTACTCATTGCAGTCTCCATCAGGTGGCAGCGGTTTAAAGTTGGCACACAAAATACTTTATCCCAAAGTGGGAGTTATTGGGTGTGGGGAGGTGGGGAGGTGGGGAGGTGGGGGGTGTGGGGGGTGTGGGGAGTGTGGGGAGTGTGGGGAGTGTGGGGAGATGGGGAGGTGGAGGGTGTGGGGTAATTGGCAATTCTCAAAGTGCAAAATCCCACAACCAAAAGGTGTGGGACTGGTTTAAATAAGTTTTTTTGCAAATTTTACATTTGATCCAATTGCTTACGGAGGGCTTCCAACTCAGAATCAACTGGTTCGGTTGATTTGGCAGGGGTAGCTGGTTGTGAAGGGGGCAATTGCCCTTGACTTGGCGGTGTTGCTGGTGGTAGCATTTGTGCCTTCAAGGCTGCTAATTCGTCGTCAACGTCGCTGCCAGATTCCAACTGGGCAAATTGGGTTTCTAAATCTGCACCTGCTAACTCTGATGCTGATTGGGCGCGGGCTTCTTGCATCAGAACTTTTTCTTCCATGCGCTCAAAAGCCGCCATAGCACTACTGGTATTCATTCCACGTACCATGCCTTGGAGTTGCTCTTGGGCTTTGGCGGTGGTAATCCGGGCTTTGAGCATTTCTTTCTTGGTTTTGGCTTCCGAAATCTTGCTTTCGAGCTGAATTAAGTTGCGCTTGAGGGTTTCAACTTGGATGCTTTGCTGATCAAGGCTAGTTTTGAGAGCAGTACCTGTTTCTGTATAAGTTTTTTTACGTTCCAAGGCTTGGCGTGCTAGATTTTCGTCGCCTTTTTGCAGTGCTAGTTGGGCGTTGCGTTGCCATTTATTGATTTCGTTTTGGGCGTCGTTATACTGTTTCTCGGTGCGTTTTTGAGCGGCGATCGTCTGAGCCACACCCTGACGCAGCTGTACTAAGTCTTCCTGCATTTCCAGGATGGCTTGTTCCAGCATTTTTTCTGGATCTTCAGCTTTGTTGACTAAATCGTTGAGGTTAGCACTGACTACTCGCTTGATGCGATCGAATAATCCCATAACTGTGTTTTTCCTTTTGTGGTTTATGCGCTGTGCTGGACAGTGAGCTTTTTTATTTTTTAATAGCTACCTATTTCAATGTAATCTTTCCGGTTTGAAACGTTACCTCCCAACACTCCTTAATTGTTAAGATATACTCCTGCCTCGGTGATTGCCCAATGTTTAAGGTTCTTGACTTTTGGGCAACTGTTGTTGTTGTTGTTGTGTATCACTAGCTGCATCCAAGACCTGTGCTTTCATCGCTGCTAGTTCTGCATCGACATCATTGCTAGATTCCAGAGCAGTAAATTGTTTTTGTAAATCGTCGCTACCAAGTTGCTCAATCGCTTCTGATTGCGCTTCTATTTGCATGACTTTATCTTCCATGCGCTCAAAGGCGTTTAGACTGCTGGTAGCAGAAACGCCGTCAAGCATTTCCCTCAGTCTAAATGACGCCTCAGCTGAACGGGCGCGAGCGATGTACATATCTTTTTTGGTTTTGGCTTCGGCAATTTTCAACTCTAGCGATCGCATATCCTTTTTTAGTTTAGCCACCAAATTGTTTTGTTCTGATATCTGGCTAGATAAGGCTTGTTTTGTTTCTTGATAAGCTTGGCGTTTGGTGAGAGCCTCTCGCGCTAGGGGTTCATTTCCTTGTTGCAATGCTAGTTGGGCGCGACGATACCATTCCTCGGCTGTAGATTCGGCGCTGGTGGCTTGTCGTTCGGTGCGTTTTTGGATAGCGATCGCTTGTGCTACGCCTTGTCGTAATTGCACCAAATTTGCTTGCATCTCTAAGACAACTTTTTCCAGAATTTTTTCTGGATCTTCTGCACTGCCGATTAAACTATTGAGGTTAGCGCGAATCACTCTCAGGATACGCTGAATCACTTCCATATCGGCTCTCCATCCACTTTTTGCCAGTTACTAAACAGCAGATCATTATATTTATTTCGACGGTTGCATACCCCTATCCTAAGGGTCAGGGGTCAAAGGTCAGGGGTAAAAATTCAAAGGATCAGCAAAAACCATACCCCCTCTTCAATTATGGTTGTCGAACTCTGGCTTTAATTCCCTGGGACTGTAGTTTTTGCAATTGTTGCTTAACTTCTCCAGGCGTTCTGACTGCACCCAGGTAGATCAATTTATTGTCCAATGATAAATAGGCATCGGGGATAATCTGGCGTATGGAAGCTAAGGTGCGATCGCTTTGATTATCTGTCACTAAATGATAAAACCCATCTGCTGAGGGTTTAATTTGTGTATTTGCTTGACTAGGGTTGACTGGTGGCTGATTTGGTAAGGATGGATTGCTTGGTGATTGAGGTAGTACTGATGGTAAGGCTACTGTAGAATTTGTAGCTGGCGGGAGTGCGGCTGAATTCGGTTCGGTTTTCGGTTTTAAGCCAACAATATCTTTTGGATCTTGCACTTTGGGAAACTCTTCAACCGCCAGGTTAGGATACTTGGGTATGGGTGTTAGTGATGGGTCTAGCTGAGGTGAAGGTTTACTCTCTCCTCCTTGGGGTTGATTGGCTGGCACAGATGAGTTTTTGTTAGATGATTTGCCTAAATTGATCTGCGACAAGATTGTGGGATTCAATGCGATATAGCCCAGAGTTAAACTGGCTACCAACAGTAACAGCATGGAACCGATACCCAAGGGTGAAAGCAGACTGTCTTGAGAATTACTTGGCTTTCTGGCTGGGGGTTGCTCGTCTGCTAAACTCCGCAGCAGTGCTTCACTAGATTCTAAGTAATCATTTGGTGGTCTGGGAGTGTCATCAGGCTGCAAAATATTTTCAGGTTCCTTGTGCACCTGGGCTGTCGTAGGGACTAGGCTGCTGGCGGTGTTAGATAAGGGCGGTAAGCTTTGGGTAGCGACAGGCTCACGATCTATCTCTTGAGTTTCAATGATGGCTGGTGGTTGTTCCTCCTGTAGAGGCTCACTGACAAAATTAGCCGCTGTACTGGTTTTGACTGCTACCGATGACTGGATATTTTCTAAAGTTGTTGTGATGGCTGCTAGCTGTTGGCTGGAATTATGAGTGTAATTTCCTACAGGCGATTGGTTTAATGCCCTAGTACCAGTGCGTGTGCGTCGATATCGAGTTAACTCTTGATCTAGCTGTACTTCTAAACTTGCTAGTGCTGCTGCTAGTGCAGGTTTCAACCCAGGTGTTTTAGACGATTGAGTGCTGGAGTTTATTAGGGGGTTTGGAGTCATTCCTCTGGGCCTCAAAGGTAGGCGACTGGACTAAGTTTTGAATACATTTGTGCCAATAATAACGAAAATTGTTTAATAGATATGGACGAAAACTATTCCCCAATTTTCCCTGAGCTTGGCAAAATGTCGTTGAAATCAGTTAATGATATTTTAAGTGTTCTCAAAAAGCAGGCTCAATGGCAAGAACAGCCGTTTCCACGCTTGCTGCACTGTTGGACGGAGGTTGTAGGAGTGGTGGTTGCTGCACACACTCGACCTTTATCAATACAGCGTGATGTGCTTTGGGTAGCAACTTCCAGTGCTGCTTGGGCGCAAAACTTGACTTTTGGACGCCAAAAGCTGCTTTTAAAGTTAAATAATCTGTTACCCTCGCCTTTAGTGGATATGCGCTTCTCTACGGCAGGTTGGCAACGTCCCATAGACCAGGAAAAGTTGTTAGGAACAGTTTCGCCTAGTGAACATCCTAGCTATCTGGGAGATATGAACAGCGATCGCTCTGATGCTAACCCCACAAGAACAAATGCCAATGCAGCTTTTGAGGATTGGGCTAAGACTATACAAATGCGATCGCATAATTTACCTTTATGTCCCCAGTGTGAGTGTCCTACCCCACCCGGCGAACTCCAGCGCTGGAATGTCTGCGCTATCTGCGCTTCGCAACAGTTTCAGGGGTGAGTCTAATCACATAGCCCTAGCCACATAGGTGAGGACATGAAATAAAGAGAAAACACCTCCACAAAGCGAAAAGTCGGAGCGGCGGAAGCCGCCGCTCCGTTAGCGAAGCGTTAGCGACGCAGGAGCGTCACTTTTCAAGACAGCGACTTTCAACCCTATCCCCTAATCTCTAATCCCTAATCCCTATCCCCTAATCTCTAATCCCTAATCTTTCCTATCCCTTAATCCCTGTTCCCCGTTCCCTGTTCCCTGTTCCCTGTTCCCTGTTTTTTATATAACTATTTAGCGTTTTAGCTGTGTTTGATACATAATTTTACTTTGTCGCCTCTTAAATATTGCCAAACACAGCAGTACTAATGTTTTAGTTGTCAGAGATTTGCTTGTCAAATTATGTCAAATTTGTGGTTGTTTAGGCTGGTGAATAACCCTGTAGAGAGATGGCTAAAGCATAATTTTACAAACACACACGAATTAAAATCTTATGTCTTAACCTTGATCCCCTACTAGTTTTAATCAAAAACAGACATGTGTGTACTCTAGGGATCATTGACAAATATAACACAAATCTAAAAACATCCTAAAGTACATTTAGGCACGGGGATCGCTACAAGCTATACAAAATAAAGGTTTTTTGGGATTATTACGTATTTATATCTAGAAGGAAAATATAGAGACATAAATTAGCCATAAACGGCACTAAAGATGAACCCAAATGAAACCTACTAAAATCTTGACATCTGCCTGTCGATATTGTCGCCATTACCAACCAGAAGGTCGCCGTGGTGGAATTTGCCAACAGTTAGGCGCATCAGTGCAGGCTAGTTGGAAAGCTTGCTCTTTAGCACTCCCTCCTTTTGCACCTGCTTGGGAAACTTTAGAAGATGCATGGAGCCTACCAGATGCAAGACCAGTTTTAGTTTCTGCTCAATCTTTAGCTTCAGATTTACACCATGTGGCTCTTTTGGCCCCTGTTGAAGAAAAGACTGTCTGTACTGCTGAACAGACAAAAGCTACAACGGCGCTGATTTAGCTATTGATATATTACCTGACTTAGTTTGTATTTTGTTTGGAAGTAAGATTTGCGTTTAAAATTGCTACTGCTGTGGAATTTAATATCTACAAAAATCGCATCTTGAAAAAAGGTGCGATTTTTGCAATTTTAGGGTAGCCAAGGGAAGGAGCGAAAATTGGGGGGTCGTTTTTCTAAAAAGGCTTGTTTGCCTTCAGCTCCCTCTTGTGTCATGTAATAAAGTAAAGTGGCATTGCCTGCAAGTTCTTGTAAACCGGCTTGTCCGTCACAATCAGCATTAAATGCGGCTTTGAGACAGCGAATTGCAATTGGACTTTTTTCTAAAATTTCTTGTGCCCATTGTATCCCTTCTGCTTCCAGTTGTTCTACTGGCACAATGCAATTAACTAAACCCATTTCTAGGGCTTGTTGGGCGTTATATTGACGGCAAAGAAACCAAATTTCTCGTGCTTTTTTCTGTCCAACGATGCGAGCAAGATAACTCGCACCAAAACCACCATCAAAACTCCCAACTTTCGGGCCTGTCTGTCCAAAAATGGCATTATCGGCGGCGATGGTGAGGTCACAAATTAAATGCAGGACATGTCCACCACCGATCGCATATCCTGCTACTAGGGCAATTACTACTTTTGGTAAGGAACGAATTAGCCGCTGTAAGTCGAGCACGTTTAAGCGCGGGACGCCATCATCGTCTACATAACCCGCATGTCCCCGCACACTTTGATCACCACCGGAGCAGAAGGCGTATTTGCCATCAGTATGTGGGCCATATCCAGTAAATAAGATGACGCCAATGGTGGTATCTTCGCGGGCGTCACAAAAAGCGTCGCATAACTCAAAGACTGTTTTGGGGCGAAAAGCGTTGCGTTTATGGGGACGGTTGATGGTGATTTTAGCGATACCATCTGTTTTTTGATACAGGATATCTTCGTAGATTTTGGCAGTTTGCCAGTTGATTGTCATGGGTATGGATGAGCTATTGTGCTTGAGAATTTTATCGTGGACGCAGGGACAGCGATCATTCTACGACTGCTAAATCTCTACATCTGCGGCAAATTTACTTAAATTCTCTTGTCGCCATTTAGCATCTAGTTTTCTATTTGTTCTTACCTCCAAAACCCGAATTCCTTTGATTGGAAGTGGGTTTAATTTTTGTTGCAACTGCTGCCAAGATGTGATTAATTCGTGCTCAACGCCATAGGTGGCGCACAGTTGAGCAAAATCAATATCCTGGGGAGTGCCGAAAAATTCTTCAAATGGTGGGTCAAATTTGGCAATGGGTAACATTTCAAAGATCCCACCGCCGTTGTTGTTGATTAATAAAATTGTCAGATGTCCTACAAATTTATTTCTCATTAAAAAGCCGTTGGTGTCATGTAACAGCGCTAAATCTCCAGTTAACATGACGCTACTTTGATGGCGATGGGCTATTCCTAAAGCTGTGGATAATGCGCCGTCGATTCCGTTTGCACCTCGGTTAAAATGCGATCGCACTCCTAAATTATTCGGTTTCCAGAAAAATTCCACATCCCGCACAGGCATACTATTGGAGATAAATAACGGTGTTCCTGACGGTAAGTTTTGGGAAAGCAACCAAGCGGCTTTACTTTCAAATAAATCTGTCATTTTCCCGAAGGTTTGGTCGATGGCTACTCTGACTTGAGCTTCAGCAGTAGACCACAGTTGCAAATATTCAGAAGTAGGTGGGGAAAAATCAGAATTATTTTCTCTCCCCATCTCCCCATACCTCGGCTTCGCTCGGTACAAGTCTCCCCATCTCCCCAATTCTTCAATACTAATCCGCAAATGAGTTGTCCTCCCGTGCAAGGGATCAAAGTTTTGGTCGCTAGGGTCAATGATCCAGCGTCGCGGTTGGGTATGATTGATCCAGTTACGCAATTGTTTACTGGTGGGCATTTCTCCTATTTGAATCACCATTTGGGGTGCTAGCTGTTTTGCTAGTTGGAGATTTCGCAATATCTGGTCGTAGGTAGAAATGATGTGGGGGTTGAGGTCGGCGTAATTTCTGACTGGTGAAAGCCCTTCTGCTAAAACAGGCCAGTTGAGGATTTGAGAAAGTCGAGCGATCGCTCTACAATACTGCTGTGCTTGCTGTGGTTGGGCGACACCTGCGATGATAATTCCCTGCTCGCATTGTTGCCATTCTAAGGGCAATGGGCAATGAGTTGTAGGTAATGGTAAGGAATTTGTCAAGGTGGCAAAAAATTCTTCTGTTTGCAACTGTGACTGTAAATAACTCAAGTCAGAGCCGTCGGGAAGCGGTGCAAGGGGGTCACGAAATGGTAAATTCAGATGCACTGGCCCCCCTACTGGCGCTTGACAGCGTTCCCAAGCGTAAATTAAAGTTTGTCGCAAATAAGCGAGCATTTCCATGTCTAAGGAGGGTAGAGCTATCTCTGCTTGCCAGTTTGGGTAACTACCGTATAATTTCAACTGGTCTATAGTTTGCCCAGAGTGACAATCGCGCAATTCAGGTGGTCTATCGGTGGTTAATACTAAAAGTGGGACACGACTTTCTCTGGCTTCGATGACTGCTGGGTAAAAGTTGGCGCCTGCTGTCCCAGAGGTGCAGACAAGCACTACCGGGCGCCCTGTAATTTTAGCTTGTCCCAAGGCAAAAAAAGCAGCGGAGCGTTCATCAAGAATAGAAATTGCGGCGATATCGGATGTTTGTTGAGCAAAAGCAACTGCTAGGGGTGTGGAGCGAGAACCAGGACAAATGACAGCACAGGTTAATCCCAGGCGCTTCAGCGTCTGGGTGAGGATGTAAGCCCAAAGTTGATTAACATTTTGATAAGCGAATAGCATCAAAGGAAATTGAGTAAAACGTTTGGAGTGTCTCTTATTCTCCGTGGCTGGAGCGCTGATGGGTGAAAATAATTCGTCTTCCTGTTCAACAAATTAAGTAAAATCCAGAATGCAAAATTCGTCCTGATGAGGTTTATGGACTGCATTGATTTAACGGGAATTCGCGCCTATGGCTACACGGGGTATCTGCCAGAAGAACAAGTGCTGGGACAATGGTTTGAGGTGGATGTGAAGTTGTGGCTGGATCTTTGTGTGGCTGGTCGTACGGATGCGATCGCTCATACTCCTGACTATCGTGATGTTATCAGCTTAGTGCAACATCTGGTGAAGACGTCTAAGTTTGCTTTGATAGAGCGTTTAGCTACAGCGATCGCTGACTCTATTCTCCAACAGACCCCGCTTGTCGCACAAGTCCAAGTCAGGGTCACTAAACCTGCTGCACCTATCCCCGATTTTAGCGGCAAAATAACTATCGAATTAACTAGAGTTCAACCCAACTCCAGTAGTTGAATGAGTAAAAGGCTTTAAGCCGAGTGGAGTTTTGGAGTCACTATCGTCTGGGGGAAACTCTAGTCGAGTAGTGGCTCCCCCATTCCCAAAAACTTCGCTTCGCTAATAAATTTTATACACTTAATCCGAGACTGTTTTGAGTTAAAAATCCAAGTTTTTTAGCGCTTGTCTCCTGAGATTAATTAAAAATTTCGTGTATTTTTATACATAATCAAGAAGAAGTTTTTGCTCTTTAGATTAACTTTAAATCATTAACTACATTGATATTATTAAGCTAGTTGTATCGACAATGTATTAAAAATACAGTCATAATATTCATGAATTTCGGGAAATGCTTGCAAGCGCTTAAATAAGTTTATTTGTGTGAGCGCATGAGCAATTGTTAGGTGATTTTCTTGACATAAAAATCCTTCGATAAATTTACGTGAATTCCGCAATTACTTGTGCTCATTATCAATAAAGATTACGAAATTCTCTTAAAGAATATCTTCATCGCTAATAATTGTATGACAATTTACATTTTTCATTTTTATCTTGGGTTATTAACTGGATATTAACTGCATAAACAAGTATAGATATAATGATTGTTAATTATTCAACGTTTTAGTTAATCAAGTACACTAGTCGGTTTACATATTGATTATCATAGAAATATTGATTTTCAGAGTGAGTTAAGACTGAAAGCACAATCTGAACATTAGGAAACAGGTTAGTCTAACATGTTCACCCACAAAATATTAGTTGTTGAAAATGAACAAGTATTAGCATTCAAAATAAGAAATAGTTTACAGAAATTGGGTTATCATGTTCCTGAAATTACTAACTCAGGGGAAGAGGCGCTCAGAAAAATCGCAGACACAAATCCACATTTAGTATTAATTGATATCTGTTTGGCTGGGGAAATTAACGGTATACATGTAGTAGATATTATTCAAGAGCATTTCCAAATACCAGTTTTATATTTAACTGAATATTCAGAAGATATAAGATTACACAAAAAACGACTCAGTGAACCTTTTAGCTATGTGCTCAAACCGTGTGCTGAAAAAGACTTAAAATTTGCCGTAGAAATGGCTTTGTACAAGCACAAAATTTATCAGAGATGTCAGGAAGAAAAACAACGACTAGCGTCAACAATTCAGAGTATGGGTTGTGCTGTGGTGGTGACATTTGCTAATGGCTGTGTCCAGATGATGAATCCCATTGCAGAGGCCCTTACCGGTTGGCTACAAAATGAAGCATACGGTAAAGATTTATCAGAAATTGTCAATTTAGTTGATCGAGACTTAGACGAAGTGATGGGGAATTTAGCCACAAAAGCCATCAAAACTGGACGGGTTTTGCATTTACCAGATAACTGTACTTTAATTACCAAAGATGGTATGAAAATACCTGTTGGCGATTGTGTTGCACCCATCCGCGATGTTGATGGCAATATTAACGGTGCGGTTTTAGTTTTGCAAGATATCACTCAGCGCAAGCAAGCAGAAGCAAAGCTGATGCGCCATGCATGTTACGATACGCTAACTGGATTGCCTAATCGAGTGTTGTTTTTAGATCGATTGAATCAAGCTATTGAGCGAAGCAAACGACGCCACGATTATCGTTATGCAGTTTTGTTTTTAGATTTAGATGGCTTTAAAGGGATCAACGATCGCTTTGGACATGGAATCGGAGATGATTTTTTAGTAGCGATCGCTCGCCGTTTAGAGTTAAGCTTACGTAGCGGCGATACTGTAGCTCGGTTCGGTGGTGACGAATTTGCGCTGTTAATCGAAGATATCAAAGACGTCACAGACGCCACTAATGTAGCCAACCGTATTCAAGAAACTTTAGGTTTACCCTTAAACCTCGATGGAAATCAGATAATTCCTACAGCCAGTATCGGAATTGCTCTAAGCAAACGTGATTACGAAGAACCACACAACCTCTTGCGGGATGCAGACATTGCCATGTATCGTGCTAAACGAGCCGGAAAAGCTCGTTATGGAATTTTTTCTTGAACTGTCAGACTAGGGGAGGTGGGGAGATGGGGAGGTGGGGAGATGGGGAGGTGGGGAGATGGGGAGGTGTGGGAGGTGTGGGAGGTGTGGGAGGTGTGGGAGGAAGGAGAAGACGGGGAAGATTACAAGCGTAAGCATAAGTTCTTCAATTCTTTTTCTCCCCACACTCCCCACACTCCCCACACTTCCCACACTTCCCTACCTCCCCCTCCTCCCCATGCCTATGTTATGATGCGGGTGCGTTAAGGGCAAAAATTCTGTAATGCCAAAAACAGAAAAGCAAAAAATGTTGGCGGGTGAGTTATATTTTGCAGAAGATCCGGAACTGGTGGCTGATAACCAGCGAGCTCATCGCCTTCTGCAGATGTATAATGCGACAACAGCAGGGCAACAGGAACAGCGATCGCAAATCCTTCAAGAACTGTGTGGACACATAGGTAAAAATGCCAAAATTATCCCACCTTTTCACTGCGATTATGGTAGCAATATTTACGCTTGTGACAGTTTGTATATGAATTATGGCTGTATAATCTTAGACGGCAACACAGTTCATATCGGTAATAATGTTTTTTGTGGGCCTTATGTACAGATTTACACCGCCTATCATCCCACAGAACCAGAAGTCCGGTTAACTGGTCAAGAGCTTGCCGCCCCCATCACAATTGGTAATAATGTCTGGATTGGTGGCAATGCTATAATTTGCCCTGGCGTCACGATAGGCGATGGCACTACCATTGGTGCTGGCAGTGTAGTTACAAAAAATATACCCGAAAATGTGATTGCTGCAGGCAATCCCTGCCGCATCATTCGGCATTTACCCTAAAATTTAGAACTTGTAACCTCTCGCTAGCCAATATTGCCAATCTGCGAGCGCTTCAAGGGTGTCACTATCGGTGTCAATTGCTTCTATTTCCGACAACCGAGCTGTAAACACATCTTCATCTTTACCGTCTGGATAGACAACTTCTACAAACATATCTTTTAAGCACTCATCGTCTGGCGCCATTCCCAGCACTTCGACTTGTTTTGTCTGGGGTGTAGGTGAAGTTTTGCGCGCTTTCTTTGTCCACTTGGCGAAAAAAGGAAAATTCAGAGTATCGTCGAGGTAGTCGTACCAACCCAAGGCGCGTTCCTCTTTGTCTTCAGCATCGACAATAATTTCTGTTTTAATGCGATGCTCACGGATTTCGTCGGGTTCAACACTAGGCATAAAATCAAAGCTGGCGTGGTATGCACTTTGATATGGTATATCGTTTTGTCGATTGCCTGTCAATTGACTTTTTGTGGTTTTACCCAACCTTGGAAGGCGTAAATCAGAGAATTATCACCAATTATGAGAGTTTATGCCATAAAATAAGCAATTTTTCCTACTATAGGTAGGTCTGCAACACAAAAATCCCCCAGTGACGAGCTGAGGGATTGATTCTGGAACGCGTACTGTCAGTAATTTTATAGTATAAGTGTACTATAAAAAATAAATTTATACTTAAATTTACAAAAAACTGGAAGAGTCCGGATCATGACTATGATTGTCCTCGGTAGCATCAATCTAGATTTAGTCGCCATCGCCCCTTACTTACCAGTAGCAGGAGAAACGTTGCTGGGTGAAGAATTTTTACAGTTACCGGGTGGTAAAGGTGCAAACCAAGCGGTAGCTTTAGCACGGTTGGGAATCCCTACACAAATGGTGGGACGTGTAGGCGCTGATGGTTTTGGTGCAGAATTAATCAAAAATTTGCAGCTTTCTGGTGTGCAGACTGACAGTATTTTTGTGGATGAAACTGTGAGTTCTGGTGTCGCTATGATTACAGTAGATCATGCTGGTGAAAATCAAATTGTGGTGATTCCTGGTGCAAATGGGCACGTCAATCAGGAAGATATAACTAGATTGTCGCAGTTATTACCAGGTAGTTCAGGGCTACTTTTGCAATTAGAAATTCCCATTCCAACTGTTATAGCCGCTGCTCAAGCAGCGCGGACAGCAGGTGTAAAAGTGATTCTTGACCCAGCACCCGCGCCAGCTAATTTACCTGATGAACTTTATCCGTTGGTGGATGTAATTACACCGAATGCTGTGGAAGCGGGACGGTTGGTGGGTTTTCCTGTGGATGGGGTAGAGTCAGCGTCAAGAGCGGCGACAGTTTTATTGCAGAGAGGGGTGAAATGTGCGATCGTCAAACTAGGTGCTCATGGTGTATTCTGCGCTCAGGGTGAGGAAAATTTCTTTATCAATGCATTTCCTGTGAATACAGTTGATACGGTAGCTGCTGGTGATGCTTTTAATGGTGCCTTAGCCGCTGCATTTTATCAAGGATTATCGCTACATCAAGCGGTGGTTTGGGGTGCTGCGGCTGGTGCTTTAGCCGCTACGCAGCGGGGGGCGCAAACTTCGCTTCCAGATAGGTTGATGTTTGATACTTTTCTTGAGGAACAGGGGATAGGGGATAGGGGATAAGGTCGAAAGTCTGTTGCTGTGTGGGTTTTATATTCGATTTATGTCCTCAACTAGTTGGTGACATCTGCTATACTCTCAAATATTGCTGTAACAAACCAATTACTACCTCTGGTAGTTCTAGATGTGGTATTACTCCAGCATTAGCGATCGCATAAAAATCCCGAATTGCTGGTATATTTAAATTAGCCAAGCGTCGCCCCAGCTTGATACTGGAAAATTGTGCGGCTTCTCCCCAAAAAAACACTGTGGGGATTTGCAACTGTTGAATATATAAACTTAAATCAAAATAAAGATCACCCCGCAAAAATGCTAAAGCTGCAAATTTAGCATTTGGCTGTTGTGCAGAAGTTAAATAAGCTTCCACCATTTCTTGAGAAACTCTTGCTGGGTTCGCAAACAGAAAATTTTGCAGAAAATTCCGCACTGCAAATTCATTTTCCGCACCGATAGCATAAATTAAATTATCCAGGAGCGGTACATTCAGCATTGGTAATGGTAATCTCCGCGCCACACCTTGGCCAAAATCATCGAACCCAGAGGGACAACTGAGAAATAATCCTTGGAATAAATCTGGTTGTTTGATGGCTAGACGAATTGTCAAAGCCGCCGTCAGTGAGGATGCTACAACTTTAACAGGTTGGCGACAAGTTTGAGTGATAAATTCTGCGATCGTGGTGAGATAGTCCCTCACTTGATAATCCCAAACAGGATGAGCCGATTCGCCCCAACCAATCAAATCAGGGGCTAACACACGGTGAGTATTCGCAAATGCTGGATAAACTTTAGACCACTCATACGCAGAAGCCCCACCACCGAAATTGTGGAGAAACAGTAACGGGGGTAAATCTGCTACATCAGCGATCGCCCAAGGTGCATTCGTTTGAGTATAATATACCATCGCCCCAAGGGAGGTGTGAATTACTTTATGTCCAAAGCCAGGAGGTTGAAACTGCAGCATATTAAATTTTCAATTTTGAATACGTTCGCTGTGCTCAGTACAAGCTTTGAATTTTCAATTGATATTAGCTTATCCTTTCGCCTCTCCTGTAATCTGCACAAGTTGATCTAAGTTATCACCACTGATATTATACGCGGCTCCAAACCCCACCACAAAACGACCTTCATCAGGTGTGAGTCGGAAAATCCGAAAATCTGCTAAACCACGCAAAACTTCAATAATATCACCAAAGCGCTCCTGAAATTGATCAACAATTTGCTGCCATTCTTCAGTTTCCCGTTCCATGAGAGTTGCGGTACAATCAAAATTTAAACGGCGTCTGGCAAAAATTTGCTTACTCAAAGATTCGTCTTCAATCAATAAAACACTAACACGCGGATTGACATCAATATTTTTGGTATGAGTCGATAGACCGCTAACATATATATAGATATTTTTTGAGTCATCGCTCACAAAAGGAGCATAACTAGCATTGGGAATTCCTTGTGAATTCACCGTACTAATAATCACGCTGGCAAATCCTGACAAAAAAGTTTTGTACTCTGCTTGAGCTTTTTCTAATTGATTCATAAATAAAATGCTATTACATAATTAACAAGTCAGTAGTTATTCTAACTTTATTTATCAATTTTAGGATTGCATCACTGGGAAATAGGGATTAGGGGTTAGGAAAAAATATTGCGAACGCTCTTCAGGGATTACCAGCAACTGTTTCGTAATTCAAAAATGCAAATCCCCAACTTGTACTGAGCAGAGCGAACGTATCCAAAATTGTCTAAATTGGGCTAGACTAAAGACAGTTACGAGGACGCAATTGTGAGTGACAAAAATCGTTCTCAATGGGACTTAGGCAGGTTCATTGAAACCCTTACCTACTTTGAGGTAATTCCTTTTCTGAACTGGGTACAGCAGTTAATCCAAGGTCGTCCCCAGAAGTATGAAAATCAACCCATTGGAGGAAGCAATGTGGGTGTAATTTTAGTAGCAGGTGCGACAGGTGGCGTTGGTAAGCGCGTAGTCCGACGATTAAAAGCACGAGGCGAAAAAGTGCGATGTCTAGTGAGAGACATCGACAAAGCTAAAGCAATTTTGGGTGACGATGTTGACTTAGTGGTTGCGGATATCACTAAACCAGAAACCCTAACCCCCGTAGTTATGGCAAACATTCAAGCTGTAATCTGTTGTACAGCAGTACGTGTACAACCAGTGGAAGGTGATACAGCAGATCGAGCCAAATATTATCAAGGTGTCAAATTTTATCAGCCGGAAATTGTGGGTGATACGCCAGAAAATGTCGAATATCAAGGCGTGAAAAACTTGGTGGAAGTAGCCACTAAATACCTGTCTAAATCAAACGAAAAACTAATATTTGATTTCACTCAACCATCAACTGAATTAAAAAATGTTTGGGGTGCTTTGGATGATGTTGTTATGGGTGGTGTGAGTGCTAGCAACATTATCTTTGTGGAGAATACAGCTTTATTCACAGGTAATGTTTCCACAGATAATTCTGGGGGATTTGCTTCTGTTAGAACCAAGAATTTTGAGCCACCATTTGATTTATCTGGTTGCGAAGGTGTAGAATTGCGCGTCAAAGGTGACGGTCAACGTTATAAACTCTTTTTGCGAACAGACGCTAAATGGGATGGATTGGGTTACAGTTACTCCTTTGATACGGTAGCTAACACTTGGATAAATATTCGCATTCCTTTTGCAAATTTAATTCCTGTATTTCGGGCAAAAGTTGTTAAAGATGCGCCCTCAATTGATACTCAAAAAGTTTGCTCTTGGCAATTAATGTTGAGTAAATTTGAATATGATGGTGCTCTAAATCCTCATTTTTCTCCTGGTGGTTTCACTTTGCAAGTGGAATCAATTAAAGGTTATAGCCAAAACACTTTACCACAGTTTATTCTCGTGAGTTCTGCCGGGGTAACTCGTCCCGGACGCCCTGGGCTTAATTTAGATGAACAACCCCCCGCAGTCAGATTAAACGACCAATTGGGGGGAATTTTAACTTGGAAATTAAAGGGAGAAGATAGCGTCAGAGCTAGCGGAATTCCTTACACAATTATTAGACCTTGTGCGTTGACTGAAGAATCAGGCGGTCAAGAATTAATATTGGAACAAGGAGATAATATTAGAGGCAAAATTAGCCGTGAGGATGTTGCAGAAATTTGTGTGCAAGCGCTACAACAAATAACAGCATCCTATCAGACTTTTGAAGTCAAATCGGCAGAAAACATTACCAATTCTATAAATTGGGAGTCGCTATTTTCTCAATTACAACCTGATAGGAACGTGGAGAATAGAGAATAGGCTGTTCAGGGTCAAGAGTCCATAGCCAAAAGTTAGTTGTGATTCCTGGCTCTTGACAACCTTCAGGATAAATATACGACTTGAATTTATTAATAAAATAAGTAAATAAAATGTTTAATAGATTATTATTCGCTGCAGTTTTAGTCATTGTAGTTTGGCTAGGCTTATTGTCTAATTCGGCTTCATCGCAACAAGTAGAATCTCGCATTAACAACTTAGAAGCTGACTTTAATCGTTTCGAGTCCAGACTCAACCGATTGGAAGCGCAAATAAATCAAACTCGTCAATCTCCGTCTCCGGGAGTTGCAAACATACCACCATTATCTAATCCTAGACGAAATGTATCACAGTCAGAGCGCGATCGCATGTTTGATCGCCTCGCAACTCTAGTCGTGGAATTGAAGCAACAAGTTAATAAATTAGAAACACGAATTTTGCAGCTAGAATCAACTCGCTGATGATGAGTGGGTAGTCAGGACTTGAATCCTGAATTTTTCAGTCTAAAATGCTGACCACCAACTAATTACTTTACAGCCCACACTTTAATAAAATTTGTTTGACAATCACAATCAAAGTAATTCCTATGATTACCATCAGTGTTAATTTCCCCCCAGGGACAAATGATTGATGATTACTGTCTATAAATTGTTGTTGCTCTCTTTGTTTCCAAGCCATCAATGCGGGAATAATTCCTTCCAAAACAGAAACGCTAAAAGCCCCAGCGTAATCTAAAGCAGTAAAAAAAATATTGGGATTGATGACACCAAAACTCATAGAGGGTAAAAGAATTATCGAATAAAGTGGTAACTGACTCACAGAATAAATCTGTTTGAGCAAGTCAATTTCTCGCAAAAAATCCAACAATCCGTACATCAAGCCAATAAATGAAGTAACGATCGCAAACTCAGAAAACACAGACACCAACAGCGCTAACCATTCTCCCGCACCACCTACGCGCAGAATTTGTAAGGGATCAAAAATAGTTTTCTCATTCAAGGTTTGCTGGATCATCTCCGGACTAACGCTACCCAAAATCACCGCATTCCACGCCAGAAACATGATTAAGGGAATCAAAGAACCAAGCACCAGAGACTGACGAATTTTGCGGCTATCACCTTCTAGTTGTGTCACCACTACTGGTACAACACTATGGAAAAAAAATGCCACAAATATCACTGGTATAGCACTGCCGACAGTACTCCAATTTTGAAATAGAAATTGTGTAGCCTTAACTTGCTCTCCTGCTATTAACAATAATCCCACAAAAGAGGCGATAACAATCGCCATAAAAGTATTATTGAGCTTCTCAATCCACTTCCCTCGCCCCAGATACATCATCCCACCAAATAAGAGTGTAAAAATGGTGATGCCTACCCAACCAGGGAGAATATTTTGTACACCAAATATTTTAGCGATCGCATCTCCTAAAATATCGCCACCTTTAGCTAGGTATGCTATTAACAGAGCGCATTGTAAGAACAAATAAGCACCACCTGCAATCCCCGATCCCACCGGGCCCAAGCTGTGCTCAACCATGGCCAAAATATTGATATTAGTCCGGCCGACAAGACGCATAGTGTTCACCGTCGCTTCTGCAATCAACAAAGCCGCGACTAACGCATACACCCAAGCACCAATCATCAACGCAGTGGATGGTACAACTCCAGATGACATAGTAACCGCAGGTAACGCCAACACACCAGCCCCGACCGTTGTCCCCGCAACCAGAGCCGTGCTTCCAAAAACACTACCTGGTTGATGAGTTAGTTGCTTACCATCAAATTCAATGTGAGAAAATAAGCGAGTGACTTGCTCTTCTTTTGACTGGAGAACAGTCTGTATAGGAGTGATGCTCAAGTATGTATCCAAACTCAAAACTTAATATTAAATTATGTTACCAAAATTAGCAAAAACCCTATTTGCATTCATCGATAATTTAGATTTACAGCGCTATTCCCAGGATATCAATAGACTTATTAGATAAATATTTTTTGTCTCACCCCTCACCCTACACAAGAGTCTGAACATTAGGACTTTTCTCAGAGAATCCATGAACGAACTTATGTTAAAAAACTACGAAAATTTCATTTTATAGTCCTAATCCTTATTTTTAATATAAGTCTAATTAATAGTCCTTATGGTCAAATATTTTTGGTAAATAAAACTAAACAAACTAATTTTTGAAATTGATCCAGGCGACAAAATAACTAGTAATGTAAGAATTAAAGGTAAAAAAATCATTAAGAAGACATGGTTAACTCCATATTCCCATGCTCCTTGTGAAAAGTACGAGAAAAAAGCACATGTCAATATTTAATAGACAACAACCGCCTTTATTTGAGAAAGTTGAAGACGAACGCTTACACCGTAAACAACGCCTAGCAGCCGCCTTTCGTTTATTTGCTCGCTTTGGATTTAGTGAAGGTATAGCTGGACATATTACAGCGCGTGACCCAGAATTTACCGACCATTTTTGGGTCAATCCCTTTGGTACTTACTTCGGACATATCCGCGTCTCCGACCTAATTTTAGTCAATTCAGAAGGCGAAGTGGTCAAGGGCGATCGCCCTGTGAATCGAGCCGCTTTTGCTATTCATTCTCAAATACACGAAGCTCGAACCGACGTCATCGCCGCAGCCCACGCCCATTCAATTTATGGTAAAGCTTGGTCTAGTTTGGGTCGCCTCCTTGACCCCCTCACTCAAGATGCTTGCGCTTTCTACGAAGACCACAGCGTCTTTGAAGAATATACAGGCGTCGTCCTTGATACTTCCGAAGGTAAGCGAATTTCCCAAATCTTAGGAAATAGAAAGGCTATAATTCTCCGTAACCACGGGCTGCTTACCGTAGGACACACAGTAGATGAAGCCGCTTGGTGGTTTATCACCTTAGAGCGCTCCAGTCAAGCCCAACTTCTCGCCGAGGCCGCAGGTAGACCCCACATCATCGAGCATGAAACCGCACGTTTGACACAAACTCAAGTGGGGTCACATCAAGGCGGATGGTTCAGTTTCCAGCCACTTTACGACAGAGTAGCACGGGAAGAACCAGACCTATTTGATTGAGAATGAATTTATAATCGCTATATTTGTGAAACCAGATGAAGTTATAAACAGCTACAAAAATGTATAGAAAACCTGAGTGAAGGAAATCTTCACTCAGACTTTCTCATTTGGCTAATTCTTGTTTCTGCTTATCTATCGTTGAAGTCATCCAAGCGAATATCCTTCCAAATATCGGAAACTTGCCATCCCGAATTACCTACAGATTGAATCATGGGTTGATCGCGCCAAGAAATATATTTGGGTTGTGTATTCTCTTCACTCATTAGCGGCTGCTGCATACCCGACGGTTCCTGCAGATCATTTGCATCGACTTGAAGATTTTCTTCTTCCGTTTCTTCCATGATCTTAATTTTCTCAAGCAGCAACTTTTCAGATTTTTTAATTAGTTTCATATATACCTATCTAGCGTTTTGAGAGATGTACATTAAAAACTGACGGTCTTAACGTGATTCTGAATGAGTCCAATGTAGGCTTTCAAGAATCTTTGGAGAGATCCGCAAGAACTTTCTATAAAGTAAAGTGTGGAAACACTGAACTTGGATAAACTAGGATACAGCAAATTTGTGGAAAACACGAGAGGTTTGCGAAAAAAATTACGAAACTAATCATCAATATTTCCAATCCATCAATCAGCTTGATTTTTGAACTATGCTCCATCTGAGGATTTTGAATAATGTCATGTCAAACTATCTGTAATGACTGTGCTTTCCACACCCAAGTAGAAACGGTGATAGAGTGCACTCACCCTGAAGAATTGGCACTTAACTGTGCCACAGTCATTTTCTGTAATTCGTTTCAACCAGTAGAGGAAGTTGATAGCCCTTGTGTTTCCTGCGGTCAAAATGATGAAGAATTATAACTTGTGCCATTTCCTGGTAATCACGACACCATCAAAGGTAATTGGCAAATACTCTACCTGGGACATTTTTAAAGTTCTTATGTAATTACACATAAACCATAAATATTAGTACTGAATTTAACAGTTTTAAGTATTGACATTTAAACAAAAAGGATCTGGCCAAAATGCCAAATCCTGAATGTGAACTTTATTAATTAAAGTCGGCAGCAACCGCTATCTTCTTTAGTCTTATACCATTTCACGAAATTATTGATACACTCACTTTTCTTGCATCCCCTGCATCCCCTGCATCCCCTGCATCAAGAGCTTGCCCATGTGCATCAATCTTAAAGTGAAACGGTATTATACCAATTCTCTAAATTTTGGCAACACATCAATAACCTGTAAGGGCGAACGGCCGTTCGCCCCTACCAATTTATCTGTTGTCCCCTTTTGGCGAATTGGTATTACTTGTGCTCCCACCGTCTGCAGTTAATCCTGTGGAGACGCTGCATTGCAACGTCTTTAACACAACCACATGTTTAGCGTGTCCAGAAAATTGATATCATCTGGCTGTGCGCTTTCTACGCTGAATCATGCATTTACGTACTTATCAACCACCTTCGCTAAATCTGGTACTGCATCTTCTACGTATTGCTTGGCTGAACTCCGCAGTTTTTCATAAGTACCTTTGACTATTTGGCGCTGCGAGTTGACAACTCTAGCATCAGTAACGCTGAGTAGGGCGTCTGCGGTGCGAGAGCGATTTGCTGCCAAATACCCAGATGGGTCGCCTGTCTGCACACCCTCGTTCCAGATGGGATCTATGGCTGTCAAGGACTGTGGCAGAATCTGTTCTACAACATAGGCGATGTACCCTGGCTTAATTCCTTTCAAAGCAGCAAAAGCAGTTCTCAAGGCAATACCGCTCAATCCTGACTTAGAAGCCAGCTGCGCTTCAATCATTTGGCAACAGTCGTCTATAACTGCAGCTTTTTTTTCTGGATTCGATAGTCCGTTGCTCAGTCCCACTTCACTCCTCCTAAGTTTTGAAGTACCTATGGTCAATTCACTAATTTTCCTAACAAGTAGGAAATTACAGAAATGGTAACAGAGCTAGAGGTGGTTCATGTAGTTATTTTTACGTACTTACAAAAATTTAAGAGAAATATTAAATACTGGGACTAAGGGTTAGGGGCTAGGGAAAGACATTTTTTAGACTCCTGATTCTGAACTGGAGATCATAGCTTGAGGTTGATAGCAGATACCAGCTTGTTTAAATCTGTGTAAAGCTTCACCTAAGCGATCGCAATCTGCAATCAAACTGATCCGCACATAGCCTTCACCCGCCACCCCAAAGGCATTTCCTGGGGTAACGACAACGCCTGTTCGTTGCAAAACGTTCATGGCAAAATCTGTGGAACTCTGATCCACAGGGCATTTCACCCACAGATACATCGTAGCTTTAGTTTTGGGAACATCCCAACCCAACTGACCTAAACCTTGAATGAGAAAATCGCGGCGGGTGCGGTAGCGCTGTTGTACTTCATGCAAATACACATCTGGAAGTTGCAAGGCGGTTTCGGCGGCGGTTTGCAGGGCGGCAAAAATACCGTAATCTAAGTTAGTTTTCAGGGTGCGTAAACCTTGAATCACACGGCAGTTCCCCACCACAAACCCCACACGCCAACCAGCCATGTTGTAGGTTTTGGATAAGGTATGAAACTCGACACCAATATCCTTAGCGCCGGGAATTTCTAACAAACTCGTGGGTTGATAACCATCAAAAGCTAACTCGGCGTAACACAAATCATGCACCAGCAAAATTTCATATTTGCGGGCGAAGGCGACAATTTCCGCAAAAAATTCGCGGGGGGCGGTGGCGGCGGTGGGATTGCTGGGATAATTGAAATAAAGGATTTTGGCTTTTTGAGCAACTTCCTCCGGAATGGCGGCTAAATCAATTAACCAGTCATTTTCTGGTTTGAGAATTAAGCTGTAGACTTGTCCGCCAGCGATTACCGGGCCGCGAAAATGGGCGGGGTAGGCTGGAGAAGGAACAAGCACCACATCGCCGGGGTTGATGTAGGCGATCGCTAAATGAGACAATCCCTCTTTAGAACCGAGTAGGGGTAGAGCCTCACTATCGGGATCAAGCACCACATCATAGCGCCGACGATACCAGTTAGTAATCGCCCGGCGGAAATTGGCTGTGCCTTCAAACGGGGGATAACCGTGATTGGCGGGATCTTGCAAAGCGGCGATCGCTGCTTCCACCACTGGTTGTGGTGTGGCGCCATCGGGGTTTCCCATTCCCAAATCAATTAAATCCAGTCCTTGATCCCTGGCTTTCGCCTTGAGTTCATCTAGACGGGCAAATACATAAGGCGGTAACTTTTGTACGCGTTCTGCCGGCACAATCCAATCGCAACTCATTCTGCAACCTCGTCACTCATTCCTCTAGTTGAGACACGATGAACCGCATCTCGATGATCTATGGGTGCAGTGGTCGAAACCATTGCGGCCATCAATTGTTCCAGTGCGACTTTAAAGGGTAGTCGATGGATATCTGAATGCGGATTGAGGGCGACTTCTGCAGCTATTTGTAACTCGCCCAAGGTGATGTTACCCAATCCCAAATCTGCTAATTTTTGTGGTAATCCAATCTCTGCGTAGAATTTGAGTAATTGTTGTCTGGCAGATGCGGCTAGCTGATTGCCCAGTACCATTTCTTCTAAACGCAGTTGTACCAAAATGCCGTAAGCTACCTTGTCACCATGAATGCTACCATGCCTGGAGATGTGGGTTAAACCGTTATGCACGGCATGGGCAGCGACGGTGCGACACTGGGCGCCTCCCAGTCCCCCGACGACTCCAGCTAATAAGACGGTGGCCTCTACGACTTGTCGCCAAACCTCGCTACCCGGTTCTTTGAGAGCAGCAGTGGCATTTTGCAGTAAGATATCCCGCAAGACTCGTGCTTGCTGGACTGCGGCGATAGTTAATGTGGCTTGGGAATTCCCGCTACTGACTGAAGCTTCGTACCATTTAGCGATCGCATCACCGATACCTGCAACTAGCGTACTTGGTGGTGCTGTAGCTATCAACTCATAATCGAGGATCAATAAATCGGGACATTGAGACAACGCCACATCATACAAAAACGCCCCGGTTTCCGAATACACATTCGCAAGAGCTGACCAAGCGGCACAGGTAGCTGCTGAGGTGGGGACTGTCACCACTGGTAGTTGTAATTGAAAGGCTAGTAATTTGGCTGTGTCTAAGGCTTTTCCGCCACCGACACCGATAATTACATCTGCTTTGTGTTCTTTAACTGAGCGATGTAAAGATTTGAGACTGGCTTCACAGCAATCTACACCATAAGTAGCTGTTGCCAGATGCAGCTTTTGCTTTTCTAGGAATGGTTGGAGGCACTGTTGAGTAATTTTTAAAGTGCGATCGCCTGCCACAATTAAAGGACGACTTCCTAAATGGGCGATTTCTGCTGTCGCTGACGCCCAGACACCAACACCACAAATAACTTTTCCTGGGGCAACTGTTAGCTTTAATAATGTATTAGGAGTTTGAGTAGACAATTGATTGGGCATATAATTAGTTTTTCAAAACCTTGATATTTCTTAACTCTAATTAACATTGTGGCTGAGGAGTGGGAAGCAAAGGCAAAAAGACCCTAATTTCTGGCAATTACCTATTTCTCCATTCGCGCACAAGGCATTAACAGCCCGCTTTAACTTTATAGTGCCCATTCACCTTAAATTCCGAACTATCAAAGTTTTGAACAACCGATGATTAAATTCACAATACCATTCACAGATACTCAGGATGTGAAATCCGCCCGCAAAACTGCCTCAAGTTTTCGCTTTATGGGTGGGGTAATTTCAGACTTCAGACTTCAGACTTCAGACTTCAGACTTCATCCTTTAGTTGACACCACTGAAACAGTATCTTAATCTAAAAATAATAATTTTTGTATAGTACAATACAGCAATTCTTGTGTGACTCCGATAACAGCTAAATTAGCTGAGACTTACAAGAAAATACTTAAAACTAGAATGGCGTTGCTGATGTTAACTGCTTGCATTTCAAAGCAGATACAAGTTACGGCGTGTAGCTACAGTAAATTTAGACGTGACAGAAGCAACATTGAGGTATGGGGGAGCCGCTGCTGATGACGGTTCCCCATCCTCTGCTTGCGGGGGTGGGCTTCAAGCGGTGGGTTGGGGTAATTGAGCAAATTTTTCTGGGTAAATTTCCACAACTACATTTGCGTCTTCACGACTGATGAGCGATCGCTTAATTTGACCCAGGTATACTGGGACAGAAACTCCTGGTTCCGGGTGAATTATAGTCCGGGCGCGGACTGTGAGTTGGTTGTCTTCCCGTGAACCCAAGCGACCATAAGAATACAAATTACTAGCTGCTTGACGTAACGTCGCTTCTAACTGCTTGGGGGTAATTTGTGGTGAAGTAGCGATTACCGCCTGTGTAGCGCCATTGTCATAAACCAAGGTAAACTTGGTCGCACCCGGAATTACAGTCCGACTCAACGGTACCAAGGACAGCGCAAATAAACCAGCAGTCAGTACCAGCATAAACCCAGTCGCACCCACGAGCCGAAAGCGGATGCCCCATTTAAAAATCAAACCCACTACTGTTAGAGCAGCTAATATCAAAACGATGATACCCGACCATTGGGTGTATTGCAGAAAGTCAGCTGTTGTGAGCATAAAGTTAGTGACTACGGCTTTAGTGTTTGATGAACAGTATAGTCATTTTACCCAGTACTTACACCCTAAAGACTGCTGCCATATTAAAGTTGACGTCACATGAGTCAGCTATTAAGGTAGTATTTAATACTTTAGGTATAAGCAAGATTAACAATCCCCTTGTCACCGAACGAGCGAGAAATAATCTGATGACAACACTTTATGAGGTAATAGGAAATAGACAACATTAAACCTCTTGCAAAAGTACCTTTTCTACTCTCTGTTAAGAGTTCCCTGTTCCCGACTTCTGCAAGAAGTCTATTATATAAATTTTGCTTAAGGAGATTTATTTTATCCGGAAAGTTAACAGCCACAACAGCAATAACACACATTAACAAAGCAAAAACCGCGCACATACAGCGATCGCCCCACATGTCTTGGGCAAAAAATGAGTTTCCTGTCGCTTTCGATAAATATCTGTCTGGAGATGGATGAAAAAAACTAATTTATGTAATTTACATATGTATAATTTTCAGTTTATTACTAACTAAGAAATCAGGTAAGGTATGGATTAGCTCCAGCCTATGATTTATCCCCACTTACCGACATTGGTTTTGCTCTTTGAGTAGCAGCCAAGCATTTTCCTCCAAGGAGGATATTGTATTAAAACGCATAAATTATCAACAGCAAACATACATCAAGTGTCCCCCTTATTAATTGCTCAAGTAACAGACATACATCTGTTTGCCGAAGAAGATCATCAGCTTCTGGGAATGCCTACCACAAAATCTTTCCAAGCGGTTATAGAGCGGTTAGAAGATTTACAATCAGAGGTAGACATAATATTACTAACTGGGGATTTATCAGGGGATGGCAAACCAGCATCCTATGAAAATTTGCAAAATCTACTACATCCATTGCAAATACCTAGTTACTGGATACCGGGAAATCATGACAGTGCGATCGTCATGAATGAAGTGCTAAATTTAGGCATGATTTCACGGCGTAAATCTTTTGAGCGCGGGAGTTGGAATTTTATTTTACTCAACTCCTCTTCTCCTGGGTGCGTACACGGCTATTTGACAAATGAAACACTAGATTGGCTAAATACAGAACTAAAAACCCTGAGTCATAACCCCACTCTCATTGCGCTACATCATCCACCTTTACGAGTCAACTCTCAGTGGTTAGACACTAGTGTGCTGCAAAATCCTCAAGAACTTTTCGCTGTTCTAGATTGTCACCCGCAAGTTAAATTAGTTTTATTCGGTCACATTCACCAAGAATTCCAGTACCAGCGCCACCACGTCAATTACCTCGGTACTCCTTCGACCTGTATTCAATTCAAATCGCAAAGCCCAACTTTTGCAATTGAGCATAAAGCTCCAGGGTTTCGGTTGCTCAAGCTCTACCCCAACGGTACCTGGGAAACTTGGGTTGAGAGAGTTCCTTTCGTTCACCGATTGGAATTGACAGCAACAGGATATTAATGTCAACAAATTTGAAATTTTGTAAAAAACTTTTCTGATACCCTAGACTCTCCAGGTGAATAGAGAGTTTAGGATAAATTTGGCGTCATTTTTAGCTGCACCCATCATCATTTAATTCCCTCTTAAACTTATGACACTTAAACTCACTGTTCCCAACATGGCTTGTTCTGCTTGTGCAAATAACATCACAAACGCACTGAAAGCAGTTGATGTCAATGCTGCTATTGAAACAGATACCACCACTAAACTAGTTACTGTAGACACTCAGGCTTCAGAAACAGCAATTAAGCAAGCATTAGCCGCTGCTGGTTATCCAGCTAACTAACTCGAAAAGTAAAAAGTAGCGCCGCTAAATTCTTTAATTTGTGCTGGTTTCCTACTTTTTACTTTCTCAAGAAATACAGCATATTTTAGGAAAATTAAGGCTGAATAATAGGACAAATTTTATCTTCATACTTCGTATCAACATTCTGCCAACCTGATAGCAACACACCTATTTCTGATTTTAAAGTTAACAATTGTTCAATTTGCTGATCAATGTGTAGAATCTTTTCTTGCAGCTTTTCTTTAATTTCGCCGCAAGGGGGTTGACCTTGGTCATAGACCTTGAGCACATCTTTGATTTCTTCCAAGCTTAATCCTAGGTTTTGCATTCTTTTAATGAAGGACAGCCGAGTCACCACATCTACGGAAAACTGGCGGAACCCCCCCTCAGTTCTGGCTGATGACTTCAATAAACCTAAGCTCTCGTAGTAACGAATTGTCCTAATGGGAACGCCGCTCAAAGCTGTGACTTGTCCAATCAAAAGCAGTTTTTCATCTTGAGTTAACATGGTAGTGCCAGATGCTAAATTTTTGTATTTATTTCTACAATAATTGTCAAGGGTTGAAGAAATCAGCTAACTTAGCAAAATTTCCAAAAAACTTAATTCTTGAATTCTGATAATTTACAAATTTATTTCACCGAATTTTAGTAGCTAAAACTAACACCATTGGCTTGAAAACTTTCGCCATAAATTTCTTAAACAGTTTCTCTGACTGAGTTTGATAATTTAATATTTTCTCAATTTGTATCCAGAACCAAATTACTTGGCTCGGAAAGCAGGCATAAATTACAAATTACTTGTGAGCATCAATAGCTAGCGTAACTCTGATTACATTTTTAGGGCAGCAAAATTAGGAACTATATAATTAACCGCTTCACTTTAAGCGCAACCCTAAAAATGAATTTCAATTCGCAGAATATTAACTCAAATCGCAAACCAAAAATTTTCAATAATCCAGAGCGTTTTATCGAGGGATGGTATTGGGCAATGCCTGCTGGTGATTTGCAGGTAGGTGAGGTCAAAGCTGTAAATTTATTAGGTAGAGAACTAGTAATTTATCGAGGTAAAGACCGCCAAGCAGTTACTTTTGATGCTTATTGTCCGCACATGGGTGCTCACCTTGCGGAAGGAAAAGTTGAGGGTAATGAATTACGCTGTTTTTTCCATTATTGGAAATTTGATGGTGGCGGGTTTTGCGTTGATGTTCCCTGTTTAGATGAGCCGCTATCTATTAAGTTAAAAGCTTGGCCGACGGCGGAAAAATATGGGATGATTTGGGTGTGGACTGGAGAAGTTCCCCTACAACCGCTACCTTTTGTACCGGAGTTAGAACATCAAGAATATCGCAGTATTTTTGGTTCTCGCTTCTTGACTAACTGTCATCCACATGTCGTGTTGATTAATACTATTGATGCTCAACATTTTAATACTGTTCACAAGTTTTTATCAGAAATTGTTTTTGAAAAACAAGACCTGAATCAAAATGCAATTATTTTCAAAAATATTACACCTAGTAGTGAAGATGCTTTATTGATTAAACTTATCCGTCCCTTTTACAAAAATTCTTTAGCTTACCATGTTTGTTATTGGTATGGCAGCATTGGCACGGCAACATTTGGCCCTGATTTTTGCCATTTGCATATGATGTTTGCTCTGCGTCTCGTTCCTGGGGGGAAGGCGGAAATTCAATCTATCTTAGTTACTAAGAAACACCGGGGTCTTTTTGGTTGGGTATATGATCGGTTTTTGTTGGGGATAACTCAGATTGTGGGTAGATATTTTCTCAAGGATGATATCAATATTTTTCGGACAATTAAGTTTGATTTGAAAACTCCAATCAAAGCAGACCAATCGATTGTACAGTTTATCAATCATTTAGAAAAACAGACTAGTCTTGATTGGGGAACTTGGCAGCAAACGCGTTTTGTACGTGAAGAAGAAGGTAGGGATGGTAGGGATAAATGGCGAGATGCGCTGAATGATTGAGATGAATTGAGGCTAATTACTTTTTAGGCTACCATTTACATAAAAAGAAGTGGCTTTGCCACTTCGTAATTCCCAGGTAGAACCTAAGAAAGAGTATAACTACTAAACAAGTTGAAAATCGTATAAACTGACACTAAATGGCTGTATATATTTGTTTATATTCTCATATATGCCAGCTTGATTTGTTTATTCCACCACTTCATTGACTGGGAAGCGATCAATTAGTTGCATGGCGCGGTAGGCGTTGCGCTGTAGAGAATTTGGCAGGTTGGGGACATGGGGAATCTGGGATAGCAAATCTAGTGTCCGGCGCAAAATTCTCACGACATCGCCTTCATCCAAGGTGGTGTGTTCGCAAAGTTGTGTCCACTCTATACCCAAGGCCCACTGCTCGACTAGGGCGATGAGTTCAAACTCTAGCCAGATTGGTAAGGCTACATTGTACCGTCGTTGCAGTTGGAAGATTTGGCGACGAATTCCCCGCAATTTGGCGAGGGCTTCTGCGACTTCCGGGCTGAGGTCGAAGTGTACTTTGCTATCAGGACGGGGGGTTTCGGTGACTAAGGCTGCTGCTGCGGCGGCTAGGTGATGTGGATCTAGGCTATCTAATTCACCGCTAGCGAGTACTAAACCTAACCATAATTCATTTTCGCCACGGATGGCGGCGGCGACTTGCCCTAATGGTGTGGGCACTAGGTTATCTAAACAGCCGAAATGCTGTAATATTTCAATTAAGCTGAGGAATTCTTCCCAATAACGCTGGGATTGTTGCGCTATTTGCTCTTGTAGTACTTGCAGTTCTGCTTCTAGTTCGACACAGCGGGCTTGGCGTTTGAAAATGGCGCCGGCGTTACCGGATTGATATAAGGGGTGGGCTTCTAATTGTACTTGTACGGCGGTGACGCGACTGAGCTGTTCTGTCACTTCCTGGGGCACATACAAAGATTCTTCGGGGTTGGGTATTTGCTGGGCGATCGCTATGGTTTCTTCGTTACCACGGCGTGTTTGTCCTGGTCTGAGCAACAAATCTGGTGGTGGTAATATCTGCGGTGGGACTTCGATGCGTGGTAATTCGGCGTATAAGTCTGCTATGTCTGTAATATTGGCGACATACCAACGGTTATCACCACCCAAGCATACTAAGTTATGGGTTTCACCAGTGCCGGGAGTTTGTCCGATTAATACTGCCGTTACAGGTGTGGATAATGTAAAGTTTTTGCCTTTTATGCTCAGTAAAGTTCCGGAGACAGCAAAGCCTAACATCATGGACAATTGCTCTTGTCGTTGTTCTTGGGCTTGCTCTTGCAGAGTTCTCAATAACTGGCGTTCTACTTTCAAGCGTTGCCGCAATTTCTCATAAACAGCTAGTTCATTTTCATCAATGGCGGCAATTTGGGCTTGGAGTTCGGCTAGTTGAGCTTCGACGGCGGCAATTTCATCATAATCTGGGCGCAAATGTAAGGTAGCCATGTACTGCCCAAAGCTGCGTTCGATCAGTTCCCTGGCTTGTTCAATGGTGTGGGTTTGCAGCAGGTTGAGCACCATGCCGTAACTAGGTGTAAATTGGCTGACCAAGGGGTCTGGTTTGGAGGTTGCTAAATATGCGGCTTCTTTGGAGCCTTCAAAGGGAGTTTGCAGGGTGACTACATGACCTTGTTTATCCATCCCCCGGCGTCCGGCTCTACCTGCCATTTGCAGAAATTCCGAGGCGTTGAGGAGGCGGTGTCCGGTGTCGGTGCGTTTGGAAAGGGTGGAGATGACTGTTGTTCGGGCGGGCATGTTGATTCCTGCTGCTAGGGTTTCGGTAGCAAATACTACTTTAATTAGCCCTTGCTGAAACAGTTCTTCTACTAAAACTTTCCAGGCGGGTAAAATGCCGGCGTGGTGAGCAGCTATTCCCCGGTAGAGGGGGGCGATTTGTCCGGAACGTCCGGCTTCGGGGTTGCGGTGTAAAAATTCGTCAATCTGTACCCGCAATCGGTAGGCTTCATCATTATTGACTAACCATAAATCGCCTACCTCGGCTACGGCTTTATCACAGCCCCGACGGCTGAAAATGAAGTAAATCGCCGGTAGCATGTCCCGTTGTTGCAGGTGACTGAGGGTATAAGCGATGCTTGGTGCTTCTGGTCTACCATTTTTGCCTTTGTCCCCTTGTTTTCTTTTACCCCGGTTGGAGAGACGGGGGTTAATTTTGTTTTTGCTGTCGTTGAGGAGGGGAAATAAGCCTTTGGGGTTGCAGAAGAGAAATTCTAGGGGGACTGGGCGAAAATCGGAATAAATTAGGTCGGTTGGGCCGTGGACACGGTTGAGCCAGTCGGTGAGTTGGTCGCTGTTGGCGACTGTGGCTGAGAGGGCTACTAGTTGTACTTCTGGGGGACAATAGATGATTGATTCTTCCCAAACGGTGCCGCGTTGGCGATCGTTCATGTAGTGACACTCATCGAGTACTACGGCTTCTACGTCTACGAGGGAGATGCCGACTTGCCCGATGGGTGTACCGTAGAGCATGTTGCGAAAAATTTCTGTGGTCATGACTAAAATCGGTGCGTCTCTGTTGATGGAGGCGTCGCCAGTTAGTAAACCAACGTGGTCAAAACCGAATTTTTCGCGGAAGTCACGTAATTTTTGATTAGATAGGGCTTTCAGGGGGGTGGTGTAGAATACACGTTTTCCCCGTGCGAGGGCGCGATAGATGGCGTATTCACCAACTAAGGTTTTGCCTGAACCTGTGGGCGCGCACACAACTACGGAGCGTCCAGCATTCAGGGACGCGATCGCATCTTTTTGGAATTGATCTAGGTCAAAGGGAAAAATCGACGCTAGGTCAATTTCTGGGGATCGTGCAGGATAGTTCACTCAATCAGATTTGCAACCAGACTGTCTACTATGGTAACGGCTATTTTGTCAACTTCGTTAGGGATTAGGGTAGCTATTTCTGGATGCGTGGTTTTGTGGTCATTTCTTGGTGGCGAAAACTGTTAAGTAGTGGGGGGAACAGGGAACAGGGAACAGGGAACAGGGAATAGGGAACAGGGCTTTGAGGTTAGTTCAAAGCCCTAATGGCGGATGCGGCTATTTTGCTATTGCACCACTAATTGGATGTTTTGCAATTGACATTTGGCTTGGGCTGTGCATAGGCGTTCTAATACCTGTTCTGCGGTCATGAGGCGCTTGAGCACTACTTGACCGATGGTATCGCTGGTGTTGATTGGTGTGAGGGGCTTGACTTCTACGGTGAGAACAGCTTCTTCAACTCGATAAAGCCACAGTGATTCGTTATGTTCTACAAGACAAATATTCAACCGCTGAATATCTGGTTGGCGTCGCCAAGCGGTAATCTGCCAAAGTCCGTCAGCAGCCCACACTCTCGCTACAGCCCATCCCTCAGAGAGAAAGAAATACTTCACGTTTTTAGTCTCACTTTTAGACTTTCAATCTGCCGTTTACAATACCGCGATCGCTTTGTTCGCTGACGTATACACATTGATGTTTTTCATCAAATCGATGCAGCACTGTTTCTTTGCGGTACTTGACCAACTGTTGATTCATGCTGCTGGGAGGATGCTAAAAGCTTGACTCAGCTTTTCCCTGATAACTATGAATTTACGACACATTCAGCGATTGTCTGAGATTTTAATTAAATATAAAGTTTTCGTCTAAGAAGGGAATAGGGAATAGTTAAAAGTTCCTCACTATCCCGGAAGGGGTTATTATCCCCCGTTCCCTGTTCCCTGTTCCCTTTTTATTTAGAGAATTACGAATTACAAATATTGTCTAGTTTTTCCAAGATTTTCTAGATTGAGGCTGCTAGTTTTATATGGTCGAGCGATCGGCGTATAGTACAATAGCTGACCACTGTGATGAATAATGTTAGCGCTATGAGTTGGTGGGATTTAGCGGTGAAAAAATGGGGTCGGGTGGCGAGATTTTGCTCTTGGTTTTGTTTATGCTTTTTTTTGGTGGTTAGTTGCGCTCCTCGCCCACAGACTACTACACCGCCATCGGGTGCGGCAAATACCCCTACAGGTGATGGTAGGATTACTATTGGGACGACAGCGAAGCCAAAAAGTCTCGATCCGGCTGATGCTTATGAGTTGGCGTCCTTGGGTTTGGTGTTTAATATGAGCGATCGCCTGTATACTTACACTCCAGGAAGCACGGAAATTAAGCTGCAATTAGCAACAGCTTTACCCAAGGTGAGTGCGGATGGTCTAACTTATACTATTCCTCTGCGTCAAGGGGTGGTTTTTCATGATGGGACTCCTTTTAATGCGGAAGCGATGGCTTTTAGCATCAAGCGGTTTATTGAAAATAAGGGTAAACCATCATTTTTATTAGCAGATACAGTCGATTCTGTCAAGGCTACTGGAGCATATGAATTAACTATCAAGCTGAAAAAACCATTTGCAGCTTTTCCCTCACTGTTAGCTTTTCCTGGGGTGTGCGCGGTTTCGCCTAAAGCTTATGAACTGGGCGCCGGGAAGTTTAAACCAGAAACATTTGTGGGGACTGGGCCTTACAAGTTAGGACAATATGGTAGTGATTCCCTGCGATTTGATGTATTTGATAAGTATTGGGGAGAAAAACCAGTTAATCGGGGAATTAATTTACAAATTCAAACAAGTCCGGTGAATTTGTTCAATGCTTTCCGCACTGGTGCTGTGGATGTAGCTTACTTGTCTCTTCAGCCAGATCAAATTCGCAGTTTGGAGGAGGGAAGTAAAAAAGGGGATTGGCAAGCGATCAGCGCTCAGGGTAGTGTAGTTAGTTATATGGTGTTGAATCGCAATCAAAAGCCTTTGGATCAACCAGAAGTTAGAGCTGCGATCGCTTCGGTAATTGACCGCCCGTTATTAAATCAACGAGTTTTATTTGGTCAAGCTGATCCACTTTATAGTATGATTCCTACAACCTTCGATGTTTCCCAACCATTATTTAAAGATAAATATGGTGATGGTAACGTTGAGCAAGCCAAACAATTATTAACCAAAGCTGGTTTCTCTCAACAAAATCCCGCGAAAGTGCAAGTTTGGTATCCTTCTAGTTCTCCTTCTCGCTCTTTAGCAGCACAAACACTCAAATCTCTAGTCGATCAGAAGTTGGCAGGACTATTACAATTAGAAATTAACACTGTTGAAGGCCCTACCTTTTTTAAAGACATCTCTAAGGGTTCATATCCCATAGCTTTGTTAGATTGGTATCCAGATTTTTTAGATCCTGATAATTACGTCCAACCATTTTTATCTTGCCAAAAAGGTTCAGAAGCAAAAGGATGTGAATCTGGAGGTAGTCAAACCCAAGGGTCATTTTACTACAATGCGACTGTCAATAAATTGATTGATCAGCAACGTCAAGAGCAAAACCCCGAAGCTCGTAAGCAAATATTTGCTCAAATCCAAACTCAAGTAGCAAATGATTTACCTTACGTTCCTTTATGGCAAAATAAAGACTTTGTATTTGCTCAAAAAAATGTGAGTGATGTCCAACTTAATCCCACACAAATTTTGGTATATCCATCTTTGAAAAAATAGTCAACTGAAGTCTGAAGCCTGAAGTTTGAAGTCTGAAGTCTGAAATTACCCCGCTTCTGCATCAAGAGTCAAAAATTTAAGTTTTTGACTCTCGACCCTGGAATCATCACAAACATATGTCTCGATCTAAAGCCCTACAATATTACATCATCTCACGTGCACTACTAGCACCACTGCAACTGTTAACTATTATCACGATTGTCTTTCTTTTATTAAGAGCAACTCCCGGAGATCCTGCAGATGCAATTTTGGGTGGACGTGCGCCAGAAAGTGCGAAAGAAGAGTTAAGAAAACAATTAGGTTTAGATTTACCATTATGGTTACAATATTTGAATTATTTAGGAAAATTACTCAGCTTTGATTTGGGGACTTCCTTAACAAGTCGAGGACAAAATGTTGGGAGCATAATTGGACAATATTTCCCAGCAACGGTAGAGTTAGCAGTGTTTAGTATGGCTGTGGCTCTGATTGTAGGGATTTTAATTGGAACTCTTTCTGCTTCTCGTCCTGGAACAGTTTTTGATGTCAGCGGGCGCTTGTTTGGTATTATCACTTACGCACTGCCGATGTTTTGGGCGGGAATGTTGTTACAATTGGTGTTCTCAGTCCAACTGGGGTGGTTTCCTAACTCGAACCGCTTTCCCCCTAATCTCCCCGCTCCTGGTCATATTACGGGACTGTATACTATTGATAGCTTGTTGAGTGGTAATTTCACTCAGTTTTTTGTATCATTGCACCATCTGGCACTGCCTAGCCTGACTTTAGGAATTTTGCTCAGTGGCATTTTTGAACGGATTGTCAGAGTGAATTTAAAGCAAACTCTGCAAGCCGATTATGTAGAAGCAGCTAGAGCCAGAGGGATTAAAGAAGATAAAATTTTAGTGGCTCATGCCTTGAAAAATGCTTTAATTCCCGTAATTACTGTTTTAGGATTAACCTTTGCTTCTCTACTGGGTGGGGCGATTTTAACAGAGGTGACGTTTTCTTGGCCTGGGCTAGCAAATCGCTTGTATCAAGCCATCTCCGATCGCGATTATCCTACAGTTCAGGGTGTGTTAGTATTTTTTGGAGCGATCGTTGTCGGCGCGAGCATTTTGATTGATATTTTAAATGCTTACGTTGATCCACGCATTCGTTATTAAGATTTGTTTCAGTTGGTAGTCAAGGGTTTAGCTTTGATGCTTAAATCCTGACTATAAATGCTGGTTGATCAACCCACCGAGTAAAATCCTGACGACAGTTTCTAACTCTTCAGTCACTCGGTAAAGATTAATTACCTGTTGAAGATTTTGTGTTCGTCTGTGAAGCAGACCGAACTGCCAAATATTACCTGTAGTCACAGCTCCCAAAATTTGCGGTTGAGTGGAAAAATCATTCCATTTATCCAGGGCTATCATTTCTGTAGCCAGTTGAGTAAATCCTTTATTGATATCCGCTTGCTTGGCTTCAACCACTACTAAATTAGTTGTAGTTCGCAGATAGTAATCTAAATTGCCTTGGAGTTTACTGTCAACCTTAAGACTATATTCTATACGTAATTTAGCGCGGGAATAATGAATTAAATCAGTAATAATCGGTGCGATGAGTATTTCTCGGCGCGTAGCTTCATTTTCTAAATCTACAAATGGTAATACCTCTTCAATTCTCTGTTTCAGGTCGCTGAGTCTGTCTAAGACGCCAGAATATTGTGGTAAATCCAAAAATTTCCGCTCAAAGGAATAGCCAAATTCAGCTACTAAATCGTCAACTGCGAACCCTAATTCAAAATAATTACTAAAAGTATATGAGCGATTAGGGTCTAGCAGGGGTGGGCGGCTCATATAATTGCTCTTATCTAGCCAGCTAGGGGAATTATTGTTATTTTACACAGAAGTGCGATCGCTATCAATCTCTCTGGGCTAAACTCCTCACCGCCAACAAACCAGCACCATAAGCAGGTTCATTCCTAGGAAAAATCACTTTCACTTGAGAAAATCGTTGAGCCAGAGATACAGCAAATCTTTCTTGCATTTTACATCGGCTATGCCACACACTCCCCGTTGTCACCACTTCCAAAACTGCATCGGGACTAAAAATCGCCTGAATCACAGTATCAGTCGCTTTGACTAATTCCTCTACCGCATCATCAATAATTTGGTTTGCAACTTCATCACCTAAAGCTGCTACTAAATCGACAATTTGTGCTAAGGTCGCAATTTTTTTTACACCCCAGTCTCGACGATATACAACTGCAACTAAATCTTCTATACTTGCCAAATCAAGATATTTTTGAAAACACTCAACTAAACTTGTGGGTTTCCCTCTTCCATCATCAGCTTTTAGTGCTGCTTGCATACCAGCAACAGCAATTTTGTATGCACTTCCTTCATCACCTAAAATATAACCCCAACCGCCGACTTTTTTGACAATTCCCTGACGATTTTTCCCCAAAACAATCGAGCCAGTACCAGCCGCAACCACAACACCTTCATTATGACCAAGACCGCCGACTAAAGCAATCAAAGCATCATTATAAATTAGTATATCCTCTACTGATAACATCCAATTAATCGGTAAAGATTGACTATTTTGTAAATCCTGCAGTATACCTTTGACGACTTGAATATCTCCAGATCGTCCTACACCTGCTAAACCCAAACAAAACGCTTCGATTTTCACAGGTTTAGGGATATTTAAGGCATTATCTATTGCTAATTGTATCGCCGATGCTATAGATTTTTGTGCGGCTATAACACCTATACTATGATAATTAGATGGGCCGGCTATCCCCCGCCCCAAAACTTGATATTGCTCATCCATCAAGATGCAAACAGTTTTACTACCACCGCCATCTATTCCCAAAACATAACTCATAAATAATGATTTTTTTATTTAATCATCTGCGCTAGCCATAGTTTAGCACTGTTAAATTAGACTCGATGCTTAACTTTGAGAAATGGCAGATTTTGTTTTTAAGGGAATGAAAAATAGAGCAATCATTCCCGGAATCGTCAGGATGCAAACTAAAACAAAAAATAAGGGATATCCCACAGCTTTTTGGATGACACCGCTGATGGCTCCAGGTAACATCAAACCTAAAGCCATAAATCCAGTAGATATCGCATAGTGGGAAGTTTTATAATCGCCTTGGCAAATATACATCAAATAAACGCTAAAAGCTGTAAAACCCAGACCATAACCAAATTGTTCTAGGGAAACCAAGAGATAAACTAATGGCAATGACGGTTTAATATAAGCCATGTAGACATAGAAAATATCGGGTAAATTCAAAGCTAGCGCCATTGGTAGTAGACATTTTTTTAATCCATATTTAGAAATCACTACTCCTCCTAAAATTCCACCGACAATGAGAGAAAGTACCCCAAAAGTTCCGTATATCCAACCAAATTCTTCTGTTGATATTCCTAAGCCGCCTTGTTCTACTTTGTCCAACAAAAATAAAGACGCTATTTTCAACAACATCGCTTCACCTAATCTGTAGAGTAAGATAAAGGCTAAAATTGCCCCAATTTTATCTTGCTGAAAATAGGTTTTAATTACTAGCCAAAAAGGTATCTGATTCAATTGTGTTTGTCTTTGAGTATCTGCGGCGGGTAGAGGTAAAATTAGGCGATGAAAAATAAATAAGATAGCAAACAAAATTGCTGAAAAACCTATCGATATAGTCCAACTCAGCGGAATATTATTTAAACTAGTTTCTAGCCTCCCTGCTAAAACCACAAGCAACCCACTACCAAATAACACAGCTAACCGATAAAATAATGAGCGAATGCCTACAAAAAAGGCTTGTTGTTCTGGATTTAAAGCCAACATATAAAAGCCGTCAGTGGCGATATCATAAGTAGCAGAAATGAATGCACCGACGGCTAAAGCTGCTAAGGATATAAAAAAGAAATTGGCTAATTGTAATGATAAAGCGACTAAACTCAAGCAACAAAACATCGCAAATTGGGTGACAAGTATCCATGTTCTTTTAGTCGAGTAAATATCAACAACTGGCCCCCAAAACATTTTGATTACCCAAGGAAGATAGAGAAAACTTGTCCAAGCGGCGATTTGGTCGTTATCTATGTTGAGTTTTTTGTAAAAAATAACGGAAACTGTGCTGATGAGGACATTGGGGACACCTTCAGCAAAGTAGAGGGTGGGTATATATGTCCAGGGAGATTGGGGTTGTTTCATGAATTTTTTTTAAGAAATGCGTCTTTATACGGTGAAGTAAGCTAAACAAAGTGTTTTCACTAAACAGCGCTTGACTGTTTTCTGTTCCACCATTGTTCCGTGAGCAATTTTTTCTGGAAGAGAAAGTTAACTTTTAGACCGCTTGCAGTTATCGTGGTATCGATGAATTAAAAAGTCTTTTCTGTCTAAAGCTTGCCATATGAGGCTATGTCACTCCTCAATTCCTATCTTCTTTTGTTTTGTCTGTCTGGGTTTTTACCATCATCCGGTGAATCCAGCGACACCTAATTCTTTACAAACTGCTCCAGTTAAACAGCTCATCCTCAAACCTGACAGTCAAGGACAGGATGTACAAGCTTTGCAAACTCAACTTCAAAAGTTAGGATACTACAATGGTGCAGTCGATGGTCAATACGGGGAAAGTACCCAACTTGCTGTATCTAAATTTCAAAAAGCTCAAGGTTTGGTAGCAGATGGCATTGCTGGGGAGGAGACTAGAGAACGTCTGCAATCTGCTATAGTTGCAAAAACTCCAGTTAGCGCTGCTGCGACTCCTACCTCTCAACCCAGTTCTCAAAGCAAGACAAGTAGGGTCAGCTTGATTTGGTGGTCGTTGTTGGGATTGGGGCTTTTAGGCAGCGCTGGTGCTATTCTTTATCTATACAGACGCTTGACGCAGAATCAATATTCCCAAGATGTTTTGTCTGCGAGTGCGGAAACTGAAACACAGACTGAACAAAATTCAGAAATCTCTTTAAATACAGAGTCGCAATCAACGCAAAATTCCCAGTTGAGTGTCGCAGATGGAGAGGGCGAGGTATCGCAAATGATACCATTAGAATCTACTTCCCGTTTGAGCAAACTCAGTGTTGTTGATCAATTAATTCAAGATTTGCACAGTACTGACCCTAGCTTGCGACGCAAGGCGATTTGGGATTTAGGGCAGCAAGGGGATTCACGAGCAATTCAACCCCTGTTAGACTTGATGATGGATGTGGATTCTCAGCAACGTAGCTTAATTTTGGCAGCTGTGGGAGAAATTGGCACCCGCACCCTCAAGCCGATGAACCGCGCTTTAGCAATTTCTCTGCAAGACGAAAGTCCGCAAGTGCGACAAAATGCGATTCGTGACCTGACTCGCGTTTATGATATGATGAGCCAAATTAGCCAGATGTTATGCCATGCTCTGGAAGATTCTGACGCTGAAGTGCAGTCAACTGCAAAGTATGCGCTTAATCAAATGAATCGTATTCGCACTGTTCCAGAGCAGAGGAGTCCATCAGAAGGTTTACCCAAAGACTGAATCAAGTTAAAAATATTTCAACTGAATACTAATTTTAGTATTTGCTCCTGCCAGAAAAATCGCTGCTTCCTGAAATTTAGGAGGTTTATTGGTTACTTCCGGGTTTCTGGAAAAACCGAAGCCTTCAATAGGCATACCCAAGCTGTTACGATTGAGGAGCATGTCTTTGTTTTGGTCGTGCATCACCGCTACAGCATAGGTACCTGCTGGCAAATTTTCAAAGATGATTTTAACGGGGATATCAGTAATTTTAGTACAACGTCTTTGCAATCCGCGATCGCGCTGGTTCGGAAACCCCTGACTTTTGGCAAAAATACTAGCGCAGACTTGTCCTTCTTTATTTTTAACGCCTTCAACTTCTATAGTGAGGGTACCAGAAAAGCCTGCCTTGGCGCTGGATGACCATAGTAAATTGCCAAGAATTGTTAGCAGCAATACATTTACGCCTAACCCTTTGACCACCAAATCTTTAGCAATTTTGCTGTTCATAATGTCTGCAAATAAACGACTGACCAAAACAGGGTATCTATTAGCGATCGCTCGCAAAAATAATTTGATAAGATTTTACCGCGATTATCAGTTATGATGTCAAACTATCTGGCAATTCTCATAGCAACAAATAATCTGATGCAACCCTTACCCAGAGGGCATTATCTTCAGAATCAAAAATACTATCTTTTCCCTGGAAAATAGATTATAGTTTTAATTTTTAACTCCCCAGTTATAGCTGTTTTTCATGCCATTCCCTAGCCAAAATCTGCCATCAAAAATTCAACCACCTCCCCTTAAACCAGGGGACTTATTACGAGTTATCGCCCCCAGTGGCGCTTTGCGAGAATTTGAGGCCTTTAATCGCAGTATTGAAATTTGGCGATCGCATGGCTACCGTATAGAAATCATACCAACAATTGATCACCGCTGGGGATATTTAGCAGGTGAAGACGGAACCCGTCGCCAGCACTTAGCTGCAGCTTGGCATGATGCCGATTGTCGTGGTATCCTCTGCGCTAGAGGGGGTTTCGGTAGTACCCGCATCTTGGAAAATTGGCATTGGCAAACCAACTCAGGCTTACCCAAATGGCTAATTGGTTTTTCTGATATTACCGCCTTGTTGTGGAGTCTGTATAATCACGGAATTTGCAGCCTTCACGGCCCCGTACTCACTACCCTCGCTGATGAACCAGATTGGTCAGTAGCGCGGCTATTTGATTGCGTAGCTGGTCGTCCCCTCGCCCCGATTAAAGGGTGTGGCTGGGGAAATGGCGTTGCTAAGGGAATTTTGCTTCCTGGTAATCTTACGGTGGCTACCCATCTTTTAGGCACACCCATACAACCAAATTTCGATGGCGTGATTCTGGCATTTGAAGATGTAGCCGAAGCCCCCTACCGCATAGATCGCATGTTAACACAATGGCGTTTAAGTGGGGCTTTGTCTCAAGTGCGGGGTATCGCTTTGGGCGGTTTTACTCGCTGTTACCAGCCAGCAAACATCCCTAGTTTTAGTGTAGAGGAAGTTTTGCGCGATCGCTTAAGTGATTTGGGTATTCCTATAGTGTCTGATTTGCCTTTTGGCCACGATCATCCTAACGCTATCTTACCAGTAGGAGTGCAAGTAACGTTAGATGCAGATCAAGGGATATTAGCTATCTGAATGAAGCAAAAATATTGCCCTCACAACAACGATTTTTGAGTGTGTAATTCGTCGCTCTGTTCAGGTGAAAAAATCCCAGTCTCAACTACTTGCTCAACTATATGTGGATAAAATTCTTGAGCAATTTGACGAAATTTCCCGGAAGCAACCAACCCACCCCAACAGTGAAGCAAGCAAACATCATGTTTCTGTTTGAGCATCGATGCAGCATTAATTTGGTGCGTTTGGGAAAAGTTTTGTTCAAAAAGCATCGCTACAGATTTTTCCGTAGTCATTGACGCAGCGTCGATTGGGTCAATGTTATAGATGTTAGGAAGTTTCGTAACAGAAAATTGTGTACGATGAATAGCTCTAACTAAAGCTAGCTGATCCTGTTTTTTAAATCTTAACCATTCCTGATACCATTGCTGGAATAAAAACCGAGTTTGTATGTTGTCTCTCCAAACAATTACTCCACTGTTAAAATGATTTGTGGTTTCTGGAAGATATTCTAAGGTGTAGTTTTTTTCTTCTGGAGAAATATGAGTACACAAAGCCAGGATTGGAGCGCGGTCAAGTACCATAGCCATATCTCCTTGAGCCAGATAATCCCACAATTCTCTAATCGGCTTGAGAGGAAGAATATCTGCGTCTAGAAAAAGTGTCTCTTTGTATGGACTAAAAATTGATAGACGTGTTTTAATTTCTCTAGATGAAAATGAGCTATGATGATTTAACTCATTTGCCTCGATAAATCTGGCAGTAATTCCGTAGTCATTAAGAGGCAGCAGTTTCAGTGAGGGATAATCGCACAGCAAAGTGATAGGTATATTTGGCTCAAGTTGGCGCAGAGCGATTGCACTGATTAAAGCCGCCTCAAGATATGCAGTATTAGATACTGCACAGTAAAGCACTCCTCGAATTGTCATAAAAAAAAGACTGGAAATACAAACACCGTTACTGATTTTAGTTCAGATAATACCACAGTCTCTAATTCCGATTAATTATTAGCTTATTTGTCGATATTACCTGCTCAATAATATCAACAGCACGACGAACTCCTCCCGCCTGATTAATTGCAGTTTGTAGCCTGAGAGCATTTTGTTTGTACGACGGTTGCATCAGTACTTCTTGAATAGCTCGACGTAACCTACCGGTAGTCAAACGTGAAGTAGTAATAAATTGACCTGCACCAGTCCAAGCAACACGTGCTGCAACTCCTGGTTGGTCGTTGGTAATCGGAATAGCAACTATTGGCACCCCATTGCTTAAGGATTCCATAGTAGTATTTAGTCCTGCATGGGTGATGGTTAGAGTAGCCTTTTGCAGCAATTCTAATTGAGGTGCATAACCAACAACTAAAGGATTTCCCGGGAGGTTAGGCAAGGCTTTAGGTTCGAGTCCACCTCCAAGGGTAATAACTAATTGAGCATTTAACCCCACACAAGCTTCAGCAATACAGTAGAAAATATGATTCAGCCTATTTTGTAATGTCCCCATCGAAGCATAAATTAGGGGCTGCCCACTCAATTTTGCAAAGGGAAAATCAACTGGTTTTCTGCCAGTAGAATCAAAATGAGGGCCAGTAAAGTGGAGTAATTCAAATAAATTAGGTCTTGGGTATTCAAACTCTGCAGGTTGTTGACTAATAATTGCTAATTTTGAGGCAGAATAAAAATCATTAATACTCGTACAAGGTGGCAACTTCCACTCACGACGATATTGCGAAATCACCTTGTAAATAGGTTTGCTAAAACTGTGCATTAGTGCATAGCCAGCACCATTACGTAGCCTCGCCCACCAAGCTAGATGATATTTCCAAGTTGTAAAAGCCGGCGGAATAGAATCATCAAAACTATTAACTAAAGCTGAACAAGCTGTAACAAAGGGAATATTTAGTACCTCTGCTACAGTACTTCCTCCAAAGATACATTCATCAATTATCAGCGCTTCTATCCCCGCATCTTTTATCACTTGTGGTGCATCCCGCAAAAATAAAGCCGTTGTTTTTTCAGATAAGGAAATTGTGTAATGTAATGCTGCTAATCCATCCAGTTTGCCCAGTTGCTCATAAAATTTGGCTGTTGTTCCCACAGGAAACTCCGCAGCAGATATAGCCCGAAACTCCAAACCAGCTGCTTTAGTATTAGGTTCTGCATCAGGCATCCCCAACACTGTGATACGATGACCTCGTGTTTTTAATTCACGTCCTAAGGCGGTCATTGTATTCAAATGCCCAGTTGCAGCAGGGCAGATAGCACCAAAGTGTGTCATATAAGTTACACATAAACCTAGTTTTTAATACCAGTATAAATTTACATTAATTTAGGTATTTACTTCTAAATTTGCCTACTAGTACAAACCTGTAAACTCACGCTCAAAAGATGATAGCCACAGATAATCACATCAGTTGTCGCTATCCAAAGGAACTGCTGGAGTTCGTTTATGAACCGCTAACACGACTGCTTTCCTGATACAAATCTCGGTGCAAAGGCCAGCAGAGGTTTTCACGACTTTTTTTAGCAAAAAATAGTTTATAATACTTAAGCTATCTTACTTAGTAATAAAAATAATTATTAATTATATGCAAAAACAATATGTGACTAATGCATTTTTAAAAATAGAAGATTCCCAATTATATGCAATTTTTGCTTGGAGTCAGCGAACAGCAGAAATTATTCCCAACCAATCATGGTTAACTATATTAGAAATATTTGTTCATGAACATTCTTTAGAAAAGGCTTACCAAATATTTCAAAAAATTAAATCAGCTTTAATTCATGAAAAAGTAATTCATGAAATCAGCAAATATGAACAACTTATCGCAGATGCCATAGTTTTTTTGAGAGACAGCAGCGTCACAATTTTTGCTAAAGGATTTCGCAGTTTTATCGAAAAAGATATGCAATTTGAACTTGGTGCATTAAGTAGTGAGACTTACCAAGTTCTCCGCCAATTATTTGCTCAATATCAAATAGAAGATGACTTAGAAACTATCGAAACTATACAAGATTTCCAAAAAATAGTAGAACGCCTAGAAAATATTGGTTTGTTATCACCTGCTAAAAATACCATCGATTGGGGTGATTTAAAAAAGAAAGTTCCTATTTGTGCAGCATTTGGATTGACAAGAGGAACACCCGTTGATAGATACTATCTCAATAAATTTATTGAGAATATTCAGACTCAAATTACTGGTAAGATTCTAGAAATAGGAGGAACGCCAAAAGATAAAGATTTCTATCAAATAAATCCAGGTAATTCATATCGGATTCTCAATATGGAAGCAGGCCCAGGTGTAGATATAGTCGGTGATGTTCATGATGCATCACTTGTAGAACCCGAATCTTTAGATTCAGTGATTATATTTAATGTTTTAGAACATTGTTACGCACCCTGGATAGCCGTTGAAAATATTCACAAATGGCTCAAACCAGGAGGTAAATGTTTTGCAATGGTACCAAACGCGGTCAGAGTTCATGCTACTCCTGTGGATTACTGGCGACCTTTACCTGATGCTTTTTCTTGGGTATTTAGAAATTATCAAGAGCAAAAGTTGTACGTTTATGGTAATCCCATAACTGTGATTGCTAGTTATCATGGGATTGCAGTAGAAGAACTGACAAAAGAAGAACTAGATGCTTTTCATCCAGATTATCCAGTGGCTACTTGTATTGTGGCTGAAAAATAAAGCTACTTGGTCTGGAGAATGCTTTGTTATTTACTATCAACTAGATTTTTTTGGTTTAAAAAACTGACAATCAACCATTATGAGTCCTATACTTTTTGACATAGTTCCGCAAATATCCATCATCTTGTGTACCTACAATCGAGAGAAGTATTTAACCAACTGTATTAATAGTGTTATTAGTCAAACTTTTCCGGATTGGGAATTAATCATAGTTGATGATGGTAGTGACGACAATACTTTCCAAATTGTCGATAGTTACATTAAAAATTCTCATAACATTCGTTATCTTAAACATAAGAATAAAAAGCAATGTTACGCTAAAAATGCTGGTATTCAAGCATGTTTTGGCAAATACATTACATTTATTGATAGTGATGATACTTACAAACCGCATCATCTAGAATCGCGCCTAGAGTATATGCAAGCCAATCCCGAAATCGACTTGATTGAAGGTGGATTTTTCATTGAAGAAGAGATTTGGCTAGCAGACTATTTCAATCCAGGTAAATCTATTAATCTGCGAGAATGTGTTTTAGGCCCAACGTTTTTTGGAAAACGAAACGTATTTTTTGAATTGCAAGGATTTAAGCACTTCATCTATGGAGAAGATGCAGACATGTGGGAAAGAGCAGAGAAAATTTTCCGAACTCAAAAACTCACCGAACCACAGACTTATATTTATACCAGAGCAGAAACTAGCGTCACCAAAAATTTTTCAGAGAAAATTCTCTCATCCGATTAAGTATCTGCCATGCTAATTACCTTTTTACAACTACAAATCAGAGATTTTTATCGTCAGTTATTCGTTTCTCTAAAACGAGTTTTACTGCTGTTATTTTTATTGGGTTTTTCCTTAGTTATGTTATCTGCTTGTCAGGGAATAACACAAAAAAATAGTGGAGTAATTCATCTAGCATTGTGGCAATCAATTAATCCCCCCGTCAATCGAGATGTATTTGAAAAACTGGTAAACAAATTTAATCAGACTCATCAAGATATCAAGGTAGAATCTATCTTTTTGGCTCGACCGGAATTACCGAAAATTTTAACATCGGTTGTGAGTAATGCACCTCCAGATATCCTAGTATTTTACCCGCAAATTACAGGTCAGTTGGTACAACTAGGAGCAATTGCATCTTTAGAAGATTGGCTAGAAAAATTACCAATCAAGTCGGAAGTTATTCCTAATACACTTGATGAGTTAAAATTAGGCGATCGCTTGTGGTCAGTTCCGCTTTACACTAGCAATCTGGGCATTTTTTACCGTCCAAAGCTTTTTCAAGCAGCAGGAATTACCGAAATGCCCAAAACATGGGCAGAATTACGCCAAATTGCCAAAAAATTGACTATAGACCGCAATGGCGACCATCACCCAGAACAATCAGGAATTTTATTACCCTTAGGAAAGGGAGAATGGACAGTCTTTAGTTGGTTCCCCTTTTTATTAAGTGCTGGGGGAGAGATACTCACAAATAACCGACCAAATTTAACAAACCCCGGTGCTATTACTGCATTAAAATTTTGGCAAGACCTGATAAAAGATGGTTCTGCAACCCTTTCTCCTCCAGAACGGGGTTATGAAGAAGATGCTTTTATTACTGGTCGTGTGGCGATGCAAATTACCGGGCCGTGGACATATATCACTAAATCTAACGTTGATTATGGAGTGTTTCCCATACCTGCAAATGTGAATCACGCTACAGCTACAGGTGGTGGAAATCTTTACATCATGAAAACCAAACCAGAAAGAGAAAAAGCCGCGCTCAAGTTTTTAGAATATATCATCAGTGAAGAATTCCAAACACAATGGAGTACAGGAACAGGTTTTTTACCCATTAATAAAAAAGCGGCTGAAAGTGAACCTTACCAAAAATACCTCAAACAAAAACCCTGGTTAAAAGTCTTTATGGATCAAATACCTGTATCCTATCCTCGACCTACTATTGCTGGATATAGTCGTCTTTCTGATAGTCTTGGTAGAGCAATTGAGTCGGCATTGTTGGGTAAATCTTCAGCTGAAAATGCCCTCAAATCAGCCCAAGAGCGTATAGAACTGATTTGGAATGATTCACTTAAGGGTGAAGGATGAAGGATCAAGGATGAAGTATGAAGTATGAAGTATGAAGGATGAAGTGTGTAGACGCCTGTAAGGCGGCTTGCCGCAGGCTAGGATGAAGTGTGAAGTATGAAGTATGAAGGATGAAGTATGAAGGGTGAAATTTATAGCGGTAGCCATATAGGTTAGGACATGAACTAAAGATAAAACGCTTAAACAAAGCGACTCTCAACCCTGTTCCCTATTCCCTGTTCCCTGTTCCCTGTTCCCTGTTCCCTTTTTATTTTTCGTCAACAAATCTTAAAATTATCAAGATTCAATACGGTTCACCCGTTAAGCTGTAGCAGTTATGCTGATTTAAGTAGTGGGTGGTAATTTTTCATCAAATTTGCCAGATGCTACGCACCGTTGCAGTCCCCACGGGAAAGCTAGCGGCGTTAAGGCGAAATAGCCCTTATATTCGCACTCGCCAAAATCATGACAGTGCTATGTCAGGGACGATCAATCAGCGCAGAAAAGAGGTAAAAAGAAAGTGTTAAGGACTCTTTTGGTAATTGCCGTTGGTTTTTTACCGTCCTTGTTTTCTTTGTGGGTAATCCGTAAAACCCATTTGCGGACACGATCGCGCATGAGACAAGCAGCCATGAACTTGTCAGGAGTGCGCGTAAGGCAAAGCAGCAGACAGATAGAGAGCGATCGCTATTATCTAGAAGGAGTAGGCTACCTCATTGGTGATATTAGTTGCAAATTTAATGCTCGTTCCGGCTACATCCGGTGTGCAGTTAATCCCGACGGCCCATGTCAAGATTGCCGCTATTATGAACCAAGGGAATTAGCTAGTGGTGACAATTAGGTTACAAAAGCTTGAGTTCTTGATATTTTGCAAGATACACCTCTGGTTTTGGGAACACTAAATTCATCACCAAACTCAACAGGAATTGGTCGATGTCTACAGGCGGATGGAATCCTCAATTAAAAAATACAGTTTCTTTACAACCCCCAGCAGTACACCATAAAGTAGCCAAGCGCCAAACAATTAGCTACGAATTGGATGCTAGTTCATCAGCAGATACCCTGATCCTCCAGGAAAGTAGCAATGAGCAACTATTAGTAGCATCGCAACTACTACAAAGAGGAATTCAACAGCAACAAGCAGGGGAATTAACAGCAGCTATCAAGATATTAGAACAATCTTTAGTTTTATTTGAAATAGTCGGCGAACAACAAAAACAGAAACAAGTGCTTTCTTTATTAGCACTAGTAGCCTACAGTTCCGGAAACTATAAAAATACTATTTCCTATTGCCAAAAGTGTTTATCTTTAATTGCAGATACTGCTGATGTTTCAGTGCAAATTCAGGTACTTTCTCATTTAGGTAATGCTTACCGTCACCTTAATAATTATGATCAAGCCATTCGAGTTCTCCAAGAGTGTTTACAGATAACTCAACAGCAGCAAGATCAACGTAGTCAAGTCGCAGCATTGAACAACCTGGGATTAGTGCATAAAGCTTTGGGAAACTTTGCGCGAGCAATTGAGTATCAAGAGCAAAGTTTAGAAATTGTGCAGGCGCTCCAAGATAATTGGGGACAAGAACAGGTGCTGAAGAATTTAGGCAATGCTTGGTACGCTTTGGACAATTACCACCAAGCGATCGCTTATTATGAACAGTGTGTCAAAATCGCTCGTTCCCTAAAAAATTTCCGCAATGCTTCTCTAGTGCTCAAAAATTTAGGTAACGCAAGCTATGCTTTAGGCGATTATTCTCAAGCTATTTTATATTACGAACAACGTTTAAAATTAACCCAAGAACTTCAAGACAAGCGCGGTGAAGAACAATCCCTCAGCAGTTTAGGAGTAGCTTGTGAAGCTTTGGGTGACTATAACACAGCAATTATATATTATGAACAACGCTTACTCTTAGCCAGAACTCTCAAAGACCGTCGCAGCCAAGAACAAGCTCTAGCTAGCCTGAGAATTGCTTGCTACGCTTTGGGTGATTACGCTAAAGCTATGCAATATCAACAGTAAAAGGAACCGCTTTCTGAATCAGCGATCGCGTCTACTCATCTTTTAATTTACGCACTCTGCTGCTCATTGTGATGAAAAGAAGAAATTAAAAAAGAAATTGTCCAAGAAAGAAAACAGGATGTCGCTTAATTGATGACCTACACAGGAGCGCAAAAACCTAGTTTAGTCTGTTACTATCTTCTTGGCTTTTTAATAACTGGCTTACCTTTATTAAAAGAGGATGTATTTTATTTTGGACGACATCCCAAATGATTTCATTCTCAATTTTAAAATAAGTATGAGCTAAGATATCCCTTAAGCCAGCTATTTTGCGCCATTCAATTTCAGGATGGCGCTCGCGGACATCAACAGGAACATTTTTGACAGCTTCTCCAATAACTTGTAGATTGCGAATCACCGCATCAAAGGTGCGATCGTCTGCTATGAATTGCTCAAATTCCATACTATCGGTGTAACGCAACACTTTTTCACACGCCACTGCAATATCGGCTAAATAAAGCCGAAGATCACGCGACATGAATCGCCCCTTGTTCTACTGATGCGAGGATTTGAGGCTTGAGTGATTTCTTCGTAACTAGATCTACTTTTATTCCCAGTTGATCCTCTAGATAAAATTTCACATCCATATAGCGGTCGAAAGTGACTGGAGGTTCAAACTCAACCAAAATATCAACATCACTAGCAGGTGTTGCTTCATCTCGCGCTACAGAACCAAATAATGCTAAAGATCGCACACCCAACTGTTTTAATACAGTCTGATGTTGCTTTAGAGTTGCCAGGATTTGGTGACGCTGCATAAGTCTCATCTCCATTTGGGTCAAGATGCTGTCATTTTGCCATGATTTTCTTTTTTAAGAATGGCTGGGATTACCAGGAGTTCAAAATCCCAAAGTGTTTTTATGATGAGCGATCACATACACTCTTAGCCAATTTCAGCACATCCAAAAGAGCGATCGCTCCTTCACTTAATGAATCTTCTGGTAACAAAAAACAATCACACAATAGTTGCAGCTCAAAGATTCCCTTTTTGCACTAGTTTCCTGTGCCGTCTTTATCTAAGATTTAGGTAGGTATAGCAGTAGTCAGGCACGTTAAGACATAAACTGAGAGTAAAATCCTGACACCAAGAGACTTTCAAGCCTGTAGCCTGCTATAGCATTGATACCAACATCTATTACTATGAGCAGCGAAACCCAACTCAGCCTCTTTGACGACTCAACCCTGAACCAACAGGATTTAATTCCCACAGATGCAAAAATTCCCATCCATCCCGGAACCTATTCTCAGATGGCTCAGTTGGCGCAGCATTGCAATCAATGCCATCGTTGTGGATTGGGAGACAATCGAACTCATGCTGTGGTCGGTCGTGGTCATCTCCAAGCATCAATTATGGTTGTGGGTGAGGCACCAGGACAAAATGAAGACGAAACAGGTTTACCATTTGTAGGTAGATCAGGTCAGTTGCTAGAAAAGATTTTAGCCTCTGTGAATCTCAGTACTGAGAATGATGTATACATCGCCAATATCAACAAATGCCGTCCGCCAGATAACCGTGTCCCCACTACCGAAGAAATTGCGGCTTGCTTACCTTATTTATTAGAACAAATTCGCCTAGTAGACCCGAAAATAATTCTGTTAACAGGTGCGACTGCAGTCAAAGGTTTAACTGGTGATAAGCGCGGGATTACCAAAATTCGGGGACAATGGCTGGAATGGCAAGGGCGTTTATGTATGCCTATTTTCCATCCATCTTATTTGTTGCGTAACCCTTCCAAGGAAGCGGGTAGCCCTAAATGGTTGATGTGGCAAGATATCCAAGCAGTACGTGCTAAATTTGATGAAATTCGCCAACTTAGCGCACAGCAATAGATATTCTTCCCATAAACAGGTGATGTAGAGACGCAAAATTTTACGTCTCTACAAATGTTTTACGTGTAACTGAAATTACACACCCACGCTTCGGGCTTGACAATCCCGTAACCAAGTATTAACTCCTTGGGCGATCGCACTTTTACTTGTATCCCGTGGTGGTGATTGTAGTTGTTTTGCTGAATCCAAGCCAGTTTGCGAAAACATCATCACCAGTCGCCAGCCACTTTTAGTTTTAGTTAACAATAGCCAGTGGAATTGTTGCAACTCTACCGCTTTTTCACCTACATACTGTCGCTCTAAGGTAGTAAAAAACACCTGCTCAACTCCCTGAGTTGAATAATTGCTGTTGTTACTCTCAGAGTTCAGCGGTAGAGGTGTAAACTCAGGTCTACCCGCCACTAGCATATAACTGTAAAACTCACTACTACGACTAAGACGACGCGCGCGTTGCGTAGCGCGGTTAACATAACTAGGTAAATCTGACAATAATTTAGTGGTTAAGATTTCTAAATTTTGTTGAGAACAAAAAGAATTTGCTCCTCTCGACTCTGGTAAAGAAGAATCTTGAGAAAATGCCGAGTTATTGAACACCAGCCAGAAACCGAAAGCTATTAGCCACGAGCCATAATTTCTGTTTGTGACTTTTACCTTCATACCGCCGTGGTGATCTCCTCAAAAATTCGCTTCCAGGCTAACTCAGGTTTGGCCGCTGCGGTAATCGGTCGCCCAATTACTAGATAATCTGCACCAGCTTTGATTGCTTGGGCTGGGGTGAGCGATCGCTTTTGGTCTGCTTGTTGTGCCCAAGTTGGACGTACCCCCGGACAAACTAACACAAAATCATCCCCGCAAGTTTCCCGCAACTGAGTTGCTTCTTGAGGTGAACATACCGCCCCATCTAAACCCGCTTCTTTGGCTAAAAGTGCCATTTCCAAGGTGTATTCTGGCAATTCTAGGGGTATTTTCAAATCAAACGCTAACTGTCGGCTAGAAATGCTGGTTAACAGAGAAATCGCGATTAATTGTGGTGGTTTCACACCAGCTTGCGCCGCTCCTGTTTGTGCGGCCTCCTTTGCTGCTTTTAAAGCCTCAATACCAGATGTCGCGTGAATTGTCAATAAATCTACCCCATAACCAGCCGCCACCCGACAAGCGCCAGCAACGGTATTAGGAATATCGTGGAACTTTAAATCCAGGAAAATACGTTTATTCTGAGATTTGAGCACATGGAGAATTTGAGGGCCAGTGCTAGTGAACAACTCCAAACCAACCTTCCAAAAACTCACTTGTGGGAGTTGATTTACAAGAGCGATCGCACCTTCTAAAGAAGGCACATCCAAAGCCACAATAATTCTTTGTTCCACTTTCATTCCTCATTCCCCATGCCCATTAAACCACCAAGCGGACAAACTTATTTTTACCCACTTGTAGCACGCGCCCGTGTAATTCACTAGGCTCGTGGAAAGTAGTATCCACGTCCGAAATGCGATCGCCATCCAGACGCACCCCACCTTCTTGGATTTTCCGCTTACCTTCGCCGCTACTTTTACACAAGCCGCTAACATTGAGAAGATAGGCTAACTTCACCGGAAACTGTGACACCCCAGCCAAGGAAAACTCTGGAACAGCACCTTCCTGACCACCGCTTTTAGCCGCTTCCTTGGCTTCATTCGCAGCTAATTCGCCGTGATACTGTCTGACAACTTCCCAGGCTAAAAGCATCTGGCGATCGCGGGGATTTTCTGGCAATTTATCTAAAGGTAAATCTGTCAGCAATTCAAAATACTGCGCCAGCAATTGATCTGCAGTCCCTTGCAACTTTTGATATTTATCCGATGGATGTGCCGACAAGCCAACATAATTACCTAGAGACTTGGACATTTTTTGTACACCATCAGTGCCAATCAAAATCGGCAGCAACAGACCAAATTGCGGCTGTTGACCAAAATGGCGTTGTAAATCTCGCCCCACAGCAATGTTAAATTTCTGGTCAGTCCCCCCCAATTCCACATCAGCTGCAACTGCAACCGAATCATAACCCTGCATCAACGGATAAAGGAACTCATGGAGGAAAATTGGATTCTCTTGCTTATAGCGTTCTGCGAATCCTTCTTTGGCTAACATTTGCCCTACCGTCATTGTGGAGAGTAATTCTAAAATTTTCCCTAAATTTAGCCCTGAAAGCCATTCGGAGTTATGGCGCACCTCTAATCTTCCAGGTGTGTCAAAATCCAAAATAGGACGCACTTGGTCAAGATAAGTCTGAGCGTTTTGCGCCACATTTGCTTGCGTCAGTTGGCGTCGCACCTCCGATTTACCAGTCGGATCACCAATGCGAGCCGTAAAATCACCGATAATCAACACCGCCGTATGACCAGCATCTTGAAAAGCTCGCAGTTTTCGTACCGGTATGCTATGACCTAAATGAATATCAGCACCTGTAGGGTCGATACCTAACTTGACCCGCAAAGGTCGGTGAGTATTCGCCAAACGCTTTTCTAGACTTTCAGTTTCGTTATCAGCATCGGTCGGTTGGGGGAAAATTTCGACAGTCCCACGACGCAACCAAGCAAAATCTTGCACCATACTAGGAAATTCGCTATTGATTAAACTCTGGACTTTAGAAGTTGGGTTGGTTTTATCCACTGGCAATCTGCCTGATTTTTTATCTGCCAGACTACTATAATTGCAAAAAATCAACCGCCTTGTTTCACCGAATGAATTACATTTATATTTACCAGTGAGGAAGTGAAGAGCCGTGTCGTCCAAGACTTTTGACGAAAAGCAGCCACAAACTAAGGCTTCATCAGGTTTTGAGTTTTTGAAAGGAGTAGGTCAGGTAGCTGGCGGAACGCTCCTATCAATCACGATGCTGGCAAGTTCAATTGTAGCGGGAGGATTGGTAGGTTTAGCTATTAGTTTCCGTAATTTACCGGATGTCAGACAATTACGTAACTTCTTTCCCTCAGAAACGACTTATATTTATGACATTAAAGGCAAACTATTAACGAGTATTCACGGAGAAGCCAACCGGGAAGTTATTCCCCTAGATAAAATTTCTCCCAATCTGAAACGGGCGGTGTTGGCTAGTGAAGATGGTCACTTTTACAATCACCATGGTATTAACCCGACTGGGGTTGGGCGAGCGGTAGTTGTCAACTTCATCGCAGGTGGAGTCAAGGAAGGTGGTTCCACCATCACCATGCAGTTGGTAAAAAACCTGTTTCTCTCCCAAAAACGCGCCTTTACACGGAAAATAGCTGAAGGGGTTTTAGCAATTCGTCTAGAACAAATTCTCAGCAAAAACCAAATTTTAGAAATGTACCTCAATCAAGTTTATTGGGGTCATAACAACTACGGTGTACAAACAGCCGCACGCACTTACTTTAATAAATCAGCGGAATACTTAACCTTAGGTGAGTCAGCCATGATGGCTGGTTTAATCCAAGCACCGGAAGAATTCAGCCCGTTCGTCAGCATGAAGCTAGCAAAACAGAAACAAAAAGAAGTGCTAGGACGAATGATGGATTTGAACTGGATTTCTCAGCAAGAATATGATGACGCCCTTAAGCAAGAAATCAAGCTAGGTAAAATCAGGTCATTTCAAGGTAGTGCTTTACCTTATGTCACTAATACAGTAGCCCAAGAGTTGGCGAAAAAATTTGGGCGAGAAGCATTGCTCAAAGGCGGAATGCGGGTACAAACTACAGTTGATGCCGATTTTCAAAGAATGGCAGAGCAAACTGTGAGCGAATGGCATGAGAAACTACAAGGTAGCGGCTTATCCAAGAATCAAATGGCTTTAGTCGCAATTGATCCTCGCACACATTTTGTCAAAGCTTTGGTGGGTGGTGTAGATGCTAAAACCAGTGAATTCAACCGCGCGACCCAAGCCCAACGCCAGCCCGGATCTTCTTTTAAGCCGTTTGTTTACTATACAGGTTTTGCTACTGGTAAGTTTGCTCCAGATACTACAGTAGTAGATGCTCCAGTTAGCTATCGAGATGGTGACGGTTGGTATTATCCCAGGAACTATGATGGTGGTTTCAGCGGGGCTATGTCAATTCGCACTGCCCTCGCCCAATCTCGTAATATCCCCGTCATCAAAGTTGGTAAGGCTGTCGGGATGAATAAGGTGATTGAAACCTGTCGCACCTTAGGGATTATGAGTCCGATGGAGCCTGTATCGTCTTTACCTCTGGGCGCGATTGGTGTCACGCCTTTAGAAATGGCTAGTGCTTATGCTACCTTCGCCAATTACGGCTGGCAATCCCCACCTACAGTCATTGCCCGGATTACTGACAGTAGCGGTAATGTTTTATTAGACAACACACCAAAACCCCAGCTAGTTTTAGATCCTTGGGCATCAGCAGCAGTTATTGACGTGATGCGTTCGGTAATTACTGATGGTACTGGTAAAAATGCGGCTATTGGTCGTCCCGCTGCAGGGAAGACAGGAACGACATCTTCAGAAAAAGATATCTGGTTTGTGGGGACAGTGCCACAGTTGACCACCGCCGTTTGGGTCGGTAGAGACGACAATAGACAATTAGCCCGCGGTGCAACAGGAGGGGTGATGGTGGCTCCTATTTGGCGCGATTTTATGCAAAAAGCTCTTAAGGATGTACCGGCGGAAAACTTCAAGTCACCTTCGCAGTTTACTCGACCTAAGGCGAATTAGCGGGGTTAGGGGTTGAGGGCGAGAAAATCAGATCCAAAGTCGGTTACACATAAAATTTTTGCATCTGTTATTTTCAGACCCCTATTCCTGAACTCACAGCCCCTGCTCCTAGGCTTGTTTTTCTAACTCAGTTTTCATTCTTTGTAGGGTAAGATTCATTTGGTCAAACATTTGTTGCGGCGTAATGCCAAACTGATTTAGCTGAGTTTTCATTTGCTCCATCGTCATTTGTGCCATGAAATCCTCGGAAAGCTCAAAGCGCTTCATGAAGATGCGATAGCGATCCATCATGGCTTCCATTTGTTCGATAAACAGCTTTTTACCTTCGCGGTCAAATTTACCGTAGCTGTTACCAAGCTTGATTAATGCTTGATAATCGTCAAACAGCTGTTTCGCTTCTTGCTGAACTATCTCAGAGTCAAAGAATCCCATTTTTCTTAAAATTCAACTGAGGGCTAACACTCAGTAGCTTATAATTTTGCTTGTATTTTTATTCTAGTTTAGGGTGTTAATGTGGGGAATGAGCTTCGGTTGCAGTACGGTTTTTTGCCCAAATTTCAACACTTGACTCCGAGGCGATGCTCATGGGGGATGGAGAATGGACAAGAGAAATATTTCTTGATGTTTTAGAGACGCAATGAATCGCGTTTGGGAAAAAATGATGGCTGGTGGCCGAAATCAATAAAATGGGTTTAGATGTTGATTTGTCAGCAGGATAGCATCAACGCTCTCATTTATGCCAATGCTTTGCTACGATCGCTCTTTAATTGTCAGAACTTTGGTAGTGGTAAATTTGGGAATATGTTAACTAAGCGAAAAAGCCGCAGCGTCGCCGCTATTTTAGCTTTTTCTGGCACGCTGACCATTTCCGGATTACATAAATTTTATCTGGGACAGCCGTTATGGGGGTTGTTGTATGTGCTCCTTTCTTGGACTCCTATTCCTAAGGTAGCTAGCGCCATTGAGGGGGTTTGGTATTTAGCTTTAGATGAGGAAGCTTTTGATCGCAATTTTAATTTGGGTAAGTCGCCCGTCAAGCATTCACCCCAGGTGGGTCATCAAGTCAGCGCCATGGCTGACGCCATGCGTGAGTTAGATGCACTCCGCCAAGATGGATTAATTTCTGAGTATGAATTTGAGCAAAAACGCCGCCAGCTGCTAGACCAAATTTCTTGATTTAACGGAAACTGATGAACAACTGGCTACCTCTCAACCTCAAGTTGCAAAAACTCCGGACTCGGCTGCTGAATGACCCATACTATCGGCTACAGTCTGGAGAAGAAATTCAAATGGCGGTAAAACTGGGTATCAAGATTGACGCTAACCAAGCAACTGTAGATGATTGGTTGCGTTTACCTGGTTTATCAATTCACCAAGCGCGATCGCTTGTGGAACTCTCCAGCTCTGGTGTTAAATTTTACTGTCTTGAAGATATTGCTGCAGCTTTGGCGATACCTTTGCAGCGGCTAGAACCATTACAGCCGCTGCTAAGTTTTATTTTTTATGATGAAGAATCTTTAATTAATCCTACCCAGATAGTTAATCCTAACACCGCTTCCGTGGCAAGACTGGCACAGATACCATTTATTGATCCGTCCCTCGCCCAAGCGGTAGTGCAGAATCGTGTATCATTTGGCCCTTATCGTAACTTGGTTGATTTCCAGCAGCGGTTGTCATTATCTGGAGATGCGATCGCCCAATTAATGTATTATCTGCGGTTTTGAAATCTCAAGATGCTCAAAACTCACTATCGATGAGCCTCCATATATGCTCGTAACAAAGTATTGATCTGAGTTTGATAACCCCGTCCTTGTGATTTGAACCACTCCAATACATCAGTATCAATGCGTAACGTCACCTGTACTTTGTTTTTTGCAGCAGGTAAGCCCCGTCTGACAGTTGCTTTGGCAAACAGTTCTGGTGTAATTTCCGGACAATCTGATAAATCAATGTCTTCATCACTCATAGCATCTAGCCGTTGCCAATCAGTCTGAGAGTTGGTCAAAATAGGTTCGTTGCTCATATTTAGTCGCCTTTCTTACAGAAATAATCCTGATCAACTGATCACGATCTGTGTAGACAACAGCAACAACTCGTCCTTGTAACAAACCAAGTGTGACGAAACGCTGTTCTCGATCTCCATCACCGAATTACAGCCACTCTGGGAGTATTGTAACTACAATTTATAGGTACAGCTACTTAGCTAAGATGGCGATCGCCCAATCAATGTATTATCTGCGGTTTTAAGTCAGGATTCTTTTCACTAAAAAATATAAAAATTTACAACTTCTCCACCAAGATGTTGGACGCTTTCGGCTATGGCAAGAGATAATTTGGAACTAAAGTATTTTTGAGCTACAACTTGAAATCATCGTTTCACAAATTGAATTGTTAATATAGCGTCATTTGGAGAAAGACTGCAATGCCGACCGATTACGTACTATTTGTTCACGGAGTGAAAACTCCTAACCGAGGAGACTTTCAGAAATTAGCTAGTACTTTATTCAATCGTATTCAGAATTCTATTAATGATAAGTCCAGAGTGGTCAAACCAATTTACTCTTTTTGGGGTGACTTGAATTGGGACGCCCAAAAGGAACTGAAAAAAGGTTTTGAAACTTCATCAAAATGGAAGGATTATTGGTTTAGAGATTTCCGCACAGGACAGATTCTTGAGTTTGTGGGAGACGCAGCTCTTTATCTGAGTCGTCATGTGGGGACGCAGGTAGTGGAAAGATTAAAGAGTGATGCAGTCAGCGTACTCAGAGGTAGCAATACAAGCGATCGCCTACATATTATTACTCACAGTTGGGGTACTGTGATTTTATTTGATATTCTCTTTGCTCGTCGTTGGGAAGATCCTCTCTTGGATGTAGAAGTGCGAAAAACAGTCAATGAATTGCGTACGGTGCTATTTGGTTTACATCCCAGTCCCGCAAATGGAATTCCCCTAGCCAGTATTCACACCATGGGTTCACCGCTGGCGCTTTTCAGTCTCCTCAACATCAGTGGTAATGTCAATGGAGCCAGCACCCATGACCTGACACCGCAATTGATTACCATGTTAGAAAACTTATATAACTTGCGGAAAAAACCGCTTCTTTGGCGTAACTTTGCTCATCCAGGCGATCCCATTGCTTATCCTTTAGAAGGAGTGCTGCCCATGATTTTAGATGGTAGCGATCGCTTTTTGGAAACTCAAGATGTCATAACGGATAGCGGGAACATCTTGAACCGTCCCTTCTCTCAACAATTAGTTCCTCTACTTTGGGGTGGCGAAGCACACGGTAGCTACTGGGATAATCCCGTAGTCGGGAAGACCATTAGTGAAGTGATTCGCTCAACAATTTAGTGTATAAATTTGCTAGTCATGGAACTAATAACCGCAGCACATATTTGGCGATAAACCTTGCTATGCAATATCTCCATCATCTGCTAGCCGTCGCGGTCTTGGGGAGAATTGGTATTAATTTTTGCCAAATTGCATAATCTTGTCTTGATTGACTGATAACTACAGAGATAAACGATCTCCTAGAGTTGACACCCCCTGTATCCCCGGATCACTAGGGGGTTTTTCTGTCCAATTAAAGAGGGTTGTGAGCAGGTACACCAACAGCGCGGGGAAAATCAGCAGGTGTATTCACTACTTTACGCAGATATAAGCAGTGACGAATGCTTTGACTCAAAGGCGTTGTAAATTCATCAATCGATTCAATCACACCACCCAACTGACGAGCAGCACTTTGCAGAGTGGTGGTTTCTTCTTGTGTCCAGTTACCACGATAAATGATTGCTAAACCATTTGATTTGAGCAAAGGTAGAGCATATTCAGCACAAGCTGAAGCAGTGCCCACTGCACGGATGAGAGCGATATCATAGCTTTGGCGATGGGGGCGTTGTTGACCGACTTCTTCAGCTCTGCCAACAAGAGTTTGACTGTTGCTCAAAGCGAGTTTAGTCACAATTTGGTCAATAAACGCAATTTTTTTGCGCGTAGCATCCATCAGCCTCATTGTACAATTGGGCAGAGCGATCGCCACAGGAATTCCCGGAAAACCCGCCCCTGTACCAATATCAATCACAGACGCACCCGGTTCTAGAGAAGAGATAAATTTTCCCTGTAGCGCAATTCCCCGCAGCGAATCCCACAGATGTTTTTCCCAAAACTCTTGTGGCTCAGTGATGCGGGTCAAATTTAGTAGACGGTTTCCCTCTAAAATTAATTCATAAAGCCTTTGAAACTGCACCTGCTGTACCTGAGTTGGTTGCCAGTTAAGAGTTTGCTGCCATATTTCTGGCATTTGCGGCAGTAAATTTGTCATCTTATCCCCAGTCCTAAATTGCCGGATTAAATCATCTCCAGCAGACATGTCCATATCAATATTGACAGTACTCGGATGCAGCAAATAACTATTAAAGTTGCCAATTTATTTAATAACTGAGTTGATGAGTCAAAGGTTGGTAGTGGGGCATGGTAAAAATTCGTTTACAATATTTCCATTTTTACTTAGTAAAGCGTACTTTATCACACAAAGTACAGTTTGCATATCAACAAACCGTAAAAAATATCATTAACACAAAGTTAAGAGTAAATTCCCTCAATCCAAGTGCTTGACTTTCTTCTAATGACCATGTGATACTCCCAAATATATTTAATACTGTATCTCAATCAAATTACTGTAGATACGTATTAAATTAAGTTTATATGTATTTAAAGCTCAGTCAACACTTACGCAACTGATACGTAAGTAATACCAATTCAAAACACAACGCGACAGATAGTTGTAGAGACGTTGCTTTTGCATCGTCTGTGCAAAAAATTTGCCTCATTCATTGAATTGGTATCAGGTGCGTCAAATGACCACAATTTCTTGATCGTTACTAATTTTTCAAATCGCACTCACCCGACAAAACAAGTTGAGTGCGAAAGTTTGACATGCAGCTTTACTTCTTGGCTCTACTTAGTTTCGCCAACCGCCACTTGAGGAAGTCCCATGCTGTAGTTAGTGACGCGGCTGGAAAGATTATAGCTAATCTCGCCTTTTTGCAGGAGCGATCGCAAATAATGTTCCAAGTCTGACCCTACACGACGTAAGTTATAATCTGTTAGCTCCAAGCCGCTAGATGCTTCTACCAATTCATCAAACTTGCGATAGATTTTTTGCAGTGCATCTTCACTCCAGTTGAATTCATTGTCTGGATCAATATCCAGTGTTAAGACTTGGTTACTAGGAGCTAGTTCGCCATCTCGGTCAATTTCTGCGGCAAAAATGCGAATATGTCGGGTTGTAGACTTGAGCAGCGTCGGGTTGTCCATAAAAGAAGGCTGTAAGGTTTGGGTTGATTGCGCTGAAATTATTGTAAACGCTATGCTTGGGCTGAGAGGCCGCAAATGATCGCTAATTATGCTTGTGATAGTAATTTAAGTATAAATGCTGCTTGCTGCCATGAGAGCCTGTGAGCATTTCCCGTGAAAGAAATTTTTCTCTGTGACAATGATTGAGGGAAGCCGAGTGTGGCGTTAAGTAAGTACGCACATTTATTTATGAATGTCAATATGTGTTGATGTTACAAATCGAGGAAAAATTAGGGTAACAGATCCAGTTGTCATCAGCGCGATCAACGATTACATTAGACCTTAGCTTGAAAATAAAGGCTAAAATGCCGGAGCTTAGATCTGACGTTGCGTTTGCGTGGCACAAGCTTGACGCTGGTCTTGTTCATGGTATTTCTGGCAAAAGGAAAAACAAGATCATTTCCCTAGCCCCTGCTCATCCAGAGAAGCTAGGTTCAGCTTTTTTACCCACAAACCCATCCTCGCCTGACTTTGAAAAAAATTATATTTTTGTTGAGTGCAAAAATTCAGCCTTTAATAACTTTGCTGATGAACACGTCCTGATTTTTCCGATGCAAAAAACGTACATCTAGTAAATTTGCGTAATTATGCTATAACTACGGCTAGCTTTCATTAAGAGCAATAATTCCCGAATTCTCACTTACGTAAAATTACTAAATTTTCAGTAAAAACTCGAACTTTTATTGACGCCAAGATAAAGCTGATGTAAAAACCTTTAAAAAGCTCGAACAACTTCTTACAGAAACTTTATTGTATGGAATCTTAAAAACTGAATAATAGTTATGGCTTACCTAAAGTACCTCACAGTCTAGACAGTGAAAGTTTAACTAGAAAAAACTCCCAGGATAGTGAAATGGAATACAAATGTGATGAATAAAGAAAAACTCTTAATTCAAACACTTTGGATTCAAAAACAATATAAAGAATTTTTGCTGGAGATATAACTCTCAAACTCGTGACCACTAAGTAAAGGAATCCTCGAATCGTATGAACTCCAAAGCCTTACCACGCCAAATAAATAATATCGAAGTAGGTGTTTATGAATGTGAATTACATCTCAAATTCCGGTTGGTTGAAGAAAAGAGTCTATTGAGCGATCGCGAGCAACTATTACAGGTATTATTAGATGCTCTTGCTGAAGGTTCTGATGACTTTCTCGAAACGCTACAGGCGTCGGTGAAAGCCCAGGAAGTTTCTGAGTTCAAAGCCTCACCACAAATGCGACGCCAATTGATGCGATTGCGTAATTTTGCTGAAAATAATCAATAATTATTTGTATAAATTAAGTAGTAGCAAATTGTGAACACGGCATCATATGGTGAATTTATTTTTAGTTTATCCATTTGCCTATTTGCTCTAAAATTGAGTCGGCTTGTGTAACCTCAACTTCAGGCTAGGAGCTTAAGTTAATCTCCCAACAGCCTCAAAAAGCGTCTACAGTAGCCCTCACCCTTTGCACTACGGTTATACTTGGGTGCCTACTAGATACAGTTATGCCTTACTACCAGGGCTGGTTACGGTTTTCAAAGATTTGTGTTTCAGGGAAATATCTCTAACCAGGGTTTGACTTTAATCGTCAAAGTTATTTATTACTAAGCAAAAATTATTACATGGGTAGAAAATAGGGAATGCGAAATCAAGAGAGATATTTTTTCCTCACTTTCTACCCGACAGCACACCACAAACAAAGTCTATTTATTTTGCTAGTCCGTGTTCTAAAGCAAAACGCACCAACTCTGTACGGCTATTGGTACCAGTTTTACTAAACAAACGGCTAACGTATTTTTCCACATTGCGGACGCTAGTTTCTAAGCGACGAGCGATTTCTTTATTCATCAACCCTTCTGCTACCAAGTTCAAAACACTTTGTTCTCTGGGAGTCAGGTCAATTTTAAAAGGGACTGGTGATTGAGAAATCGCATTTTTTTGTGTGAGCAAAGCTTTAATTTGAGCAATCTGATGGGCGAGTTCAGCAATATCAGGAGTTTCACCCTCTTCGCCTGTGGTTTGAGGTTTGGCCGTGCGCCGAGTAAGCAAGTTTTCCACGATCGCAATTAATTCATCTGGGTCAAAGGGCTTTGGTAAATAGGCGTCCACACCAGCTTGATAACCTTGGATGCGATCGCCTGTCATCCCCTTTGCTGTTAAAAATACGACTGGTAGAGCTTGAAACCGGGGATCTTCTCGAAGTTGCTTGAGGAATTGATAGCCGTCTACCTGAGGCATCATAATATCAGAAATTACGAGATCCGGTGTATTTTGTTGCATCAAATCCCAACCCTCACGGGCGTTACTGGCGACTTGAACGCTGAAACCGCTTTCTTGTAAATAGTCTTTGACGGCTTCTCGTAATCCCGGTTCATCATCTACCAGTAACAGTTGTGCTGACATGGAAAAGTTCCTTGAGTCTACTTACTTCCAATTTAGCGAAAGTTGGTAGGGATTAAACATTGTTTGTCATTTGTTATTGCGTTTCTCGTTTGATGATGGTACATTTCGTTGAGGTTAGGGGCTAGCTATGTATGGGGTATCTCATTCCCTATAACCATTCAATCATTTTTGCAGATTCGGGTAACTTGGCGTCGCTTTGCCCTAGATAACGCGCTCTGGCGGTAAATAAAGCGATGGGAGTATTTAATAAATCTACAAGGGTGGCTTGACCAGCGATCGCCTGAAGACTTTTTTGGGGTACTTCTTTGACTAACCAACGTGCCAAGCGATAATAATATTCCTGGGGTGTGAGCTTTGGCATTAAATCCACGCCATATAATTCATGTAAATAGAGATTTGAGCGCCCATAGCGTCGCCATTGACTTTCTAGATCCTGAAATGTCCCACGATGGCGGTGTTTTATGATGGCGTTTGGGGCAAATTCCCACCGACCGATTTTAGCATCTAGAATTCGCCAACAGATGTCTGCATCACCACCAGTAGTCAGATAAGGGCGAAATAAACCCACTTTTTCCCAAGCGCTGCGACGGATTGCCAAGTTTGCGGTTTGACCGTAGGCACAAAAGGGATGAGATAAAGTATGCTTTTGTGATAGCGTTTCTTGCTTCTGGGCGTGTTTTTCTAAAAAACTTTTACCCGGCAGTCCTGTAATTTCACCTACGACAATTACCACTTCTGGGTTGATTAAAGGCTGGACTAATGATTCTAGCCATTGTGGCTGGGGACGACAATCAGCGTCAGTAAAAACCGTCACTTCACCTACGGCGGCGCGGATACCTGTATTCCGGGCGGCGTAGGAACTTTGAATTTTATTTTCGCTGAGGTGATAAATTTTGTGCGGATAAAGTTGAGCAGCTTGTTGTAAGATTGTGGCGGTGCGATCGCTACTATTATTATCCACCAATAGATATTCTACCCGGTTTTGAGGGTAAGTTTGGGACAATAAACAAGAGATTAAATCTGGTAAATCTGCTTCGCCGTTATAGATAGGAACAACCACCGATACCATCGGCCAAAAGCTGTGATTGGGGGTTGTATCAGCTAACTGATGATTCATAAAATGGGGATTTTGGATGGAGAATTAATAGTTAGTGTTCCCAATCCAAAATCTGAATCCAAAATTTGAAAATTCTCTCCAGCAGACACCTAGGTATCATGCAATTACATAGACTCCACAAAAGTAGCGCTAAAATTGCAAGTCTTTAGCGCGACTACTCATGGAACTAGAGGGTTGATTGACTGGAGGTGTGGCGAAGGTGCTGGTAGATAGAACTGCGATCGCTCGCGCATACTGCGGATCGTTCTGCGTCCCTACCAAATCAGGATTAGTCGCCAATTGACGCTCTTGTGCTTCTGTCAACTCCAGCTTGATATCTGGGGTAATACCTTTGTGGTTGATATCAGTGCCCTTGGGAGTGTAGTAATGGGCAATAGTCACCGCCAAACCAGAGCCATCAGTGAGTTCATGAACCGATTGCACTAAAGCTTTACCAAAGGTTTGACTACCAACAACCACCGCCCGTCTGTTATCCTTGAGTGCTCCTGTCAGGATTTCACTTGCACTGGCTGAATTACCGTCCACCAATACTGCTAGAGGTAGATTAGTCAAGGCTGTGCGGTTGGCTTTCGTATCTTCAGCGCCTCCCTTGCGGTCTACTGTACGGACAATACCGCCATTATCCAGCCACATCCGAGCAATTTCAATGCTCGCCTGCAACAAACCACCGGGATTTCCCCGCAAATCTAACACATAGCCGTTAACTTGCTTACCATTCAAATCTCGGATAGCTCGGCGCATTTGGTCAGCGGCGTGAGAACTAAACTCCCGCAAGCGGATATAGCCAATGCGGCGATTACCTTCTTGTTTAACTGTGTAACGGACTGTAGGGACTTCGATAGTGGCTCTGGTAAGCTTTAAATCAAAAGCATTTTGACCCAATCTTCCCAACTTCAAGGTAATGGGGGTACCGGCTTTACCGCGAATCAGCTTGGATGCGTCATCCACCTTCATTTGCTGGGTGGATTTGCCATCAATAGCTAAAATTTCATCGCCTGCTTTGATTCCCGCCCTCAGTGCTGGGGAATTTTCTATGGCTTCCACAACAGTCAGGCGCTTGGTTTTTTCGTTGAATTCCATGCGAATCCCAATTCCGGAAACTTCCCCAGATGTTTGACTGGTGAGAGCTTCATACTGCTTGGGGTCCATAAAGCGGGTGTAAGGATCTCCCAACTTTTGTAAAGCCTCGCGGATAGCGACGTAAGCTTCTTCACGGGAGGAATAGTCTCTACTTAGCAGGCTTTGCCTAGTTGCTTGCCAATCTTGTTGATTAAATTTGCCATCAACATATTCACGATTTACCACTTGCCATACTTGGTCAACTACCGCTTTTGGGCTATCTTGTAGGGCGAGGGCAGCACGAACGCCGCGAGTCCAGGCAGGGCCAAATACAGATAATGTGGCTGTCGTGGCGATCGCTCCACCAATCAAAGCCACTTGGAGCGGTGAGTAACGTTTCGCAGATTGGTTCATGTATATCAGCTGAAATAATTGTGTTTTTGACAGTTTAGCAATCAGGTTTTCCAGAAATTTTTAAGTTTTTCTACTCAATTTCAGCAACAGTCTTTTCATCATTTTTACTTTAGTTAATGATGCTAAAAATTTTGCTGTACTTCTTTACAATGATTTCCCACTTTCCTAGATTTTTCCGGAACGTCTATCTGGAATATGTGACACTTTCCTCGATGTCAAGTTTACACCCCCAATGCTTTTTATAAGATAGCACTTTAGTCTCGTACTTGCAGGTGTTTTACTCATTCATTAGTTACACTTTGTTATCCATAGCATGAAACGTCAACGACTTTTAAAATCATCAATTTCTCAGAGGATAAAAATCACAAAGCTGTGGCAACGATTACAAAAATTTGTTTGTGGATTGTGCTTTGCTTTGGGTATTTGGTTAATTTTTACCACTATTACTTTAATTTCTGTATCGTCTCAACCTGTCAATGGCTTGTTTGTGCTAGGCGGTAGCATTCAGCGGGAAATCTACGTAGCCGAGGCTGCAAAAAGATACCCCCAAATCCCAATTTTGATTTCTCAGGGTTCTCCAGACCCTTGTGTGTGGCTGATTTTTCAACGAGAAGCCGCAGACTTATCAAACGTGTGGTTAGAAAAGTGCGCCGACTCTACTTGGGGAAATTTTTATTATGGTATTACGATTCTGCGGCGTTGGGGAGTGACTAAAGTCACGTTAATCACTTCCCAATCACACCTCCCCAGGGCGAAATGGATAGCACAGATACTTTTTGGCGCTAATCGTATTTGGGTAGATGTGGAGGTAGTCCCAGAGCGAGGTGTACCAGGAAACCGTGAATCTTGGCTAAAAACAGGCTTAGATGTAACCCGTAGCTTGTTGTGGGCAGTTTTTAGCCCAATTATACAGCCACAATGCTCACAAGTAATCAGACTGGCGGATGTGGATATGTCAGCTTGGGAGCTGCAAGGATTTAAATGTGAACGTCAGGGGAATTTAGAGAGATGAGATAGCCGCTACGTCTATTTCAATAATCAAATAAATATAAGTCTCATAATACTAGAATCAAATATGAGTCTTATAATACTAGCCAAATGAAAAAACTCATAGTTCTGTTTTTAATTCCTCTGTTCATCCTGATTATTTGTCTACCTCTCAACGCCGCACAAGCACGCTCGACACTTCCCTTGTGGCAGGTTTATCAGCAATCTTTGAAAACAGCTAAATACGTTGACCTCACCCATACAATTACTCCGAAAATCCCTGTATGGGGAGGATTTGCCACGTCAAAGTTTGAGCCAACAATCAATCCTAAAACATTGCAACCATACACTTATGCAAAAGATGGTTTTGAAGCAACTCATTACGACCTTTCCACAGATCAATTAGGCACACAATTAGATCCGCCAGCTCATTGGAGTCCTGATTATCCGGCGATTGATGAATTACCTGCAACTTTTGCTGTGCGTCCTTTGGTGGTAATTCCCATTCAGGACAAGGTGGCGAAAGACCCTAACTATCATCTTACGGTGCTAGATATTCAAGATTGGGAAAGGCAACATGGTAGAATCCCTGAAGGTTCGGTGGTATTTGTGCGCTCTGATTGGTCTAAGGAATGGCCAAATCCTGAACTAGCTAAGAGAACTAAATTTCCTGGAGTGAGTTTGGCGGCGCTGAAGTTTCTACATTTGCAACGTAAAATTTTATTCCACGGTCATGAACCGCTAGACACAGATAGTACGCCTACTCTGGAAGGTGAAGCTTGGCTATTGAGGAATGGCTATACCCAAGCAGAAGGTGTGGCAAATTTGGATAAAGTGCCACAAACAGGCGCATTGGTGGCGATAGGCTATCCGAAATTTCAAGGCGGTTTGGGTGGTTATGCTCGTTTTATTGCTATTTGTCCGCCGAATTGGCAATATGGTGTGTCAGTCGGTCAGATTCCCGAATCACCCTTGCAAAAAGCTGATAAACCACTGCGTTGGAACCCAGATTTAGGCGTAAGAGTGAGGTAATATCATGAAAGACACTAACCTTAGCGATGCACTTGCTGAGGCTGTAGAAGAATGGCTAAATAAGCCAGAAAACCGAGAAATAATTCAAAGGCACAATTTGAAGCTTGAAGAATAGGCGATCGCCTAGGAATATAGAAGGGAGATAGTAGTCGAGAGTTGAGGGGATTTATAGTGAGCGATCGCCCATTTTGTGCTAACGTAACTCATTCACAAGTCTTTGATGCTCATTAATGAAGCTTGGAACTGGGTTAATGAGGCTTAGAACTGCGTTAATGAAGCTCTGAACTCAATTAATGAAGCTTGGGACTGCGTTAATGAGTCTTTGAACTCGATTAATGAGCCTTGGAACTGCGTTAATGAGTCTTTGAACTCGATTAATGAGCCTTGGAACTGCGTTAATGAGGCTATGAACTTCATTAAAGAGGCTTTGGGGTCTGACAAATAAAAAAATATCTAATTCTCTTGTGGGGTAGCCTTATACACTGGGCAGGCTTTCTGGCCCGCCCCGCAATATGGGATAATTTATTTCTCGGAGTTTCTTTGATACTTGTTTAGAAGATAAATTAAACGAAACTTAAAAAAATTATAGGTAAAGTTAGATTTCATTTTTCCGTCTAACTTACCCAAATTTATAGTCAACCACATTACTACATAACTTAGTATTAAAATTAGTGTACAGATTGAAAAAGGAGCCAGAAAGTGCAAGCCATACTTTTAAGCCGTGAAGAAGTTGCACGACGTGCTAAAGAACTATACGAAAATAGCATTCGGCAACAAGTAGAAACAGAAGAAAATATTGGTAAAATGGTAATTATTAATGTAGAAAATGGTGAATATGCAGTTGATAAACTAGGCATAGAATCAGCACATTTTTTACGACGTAATAATCCCTATGCTCGACTTTTTGGCATTCGCATTGGTTACAAAGTTGCAGCTTCTTTCGGTGGTGAAATGGAGCGTGATTATCTGTGATTTCTGGTATTGTCAAGAATGGACGCCCAACCGTTAACGTAATTTTTAGACTGCCTAATCAACCAAATTTTACCATTGAATTTGTTATTGACACAGGTTTTACAGAATTTCTGTCTCTACCCCCAGCCGCAGTCACTGTGTTGGGTTTTCCTTTTGTTTATGACATGTATGTAAATTTAGCTGACAATAGTAATGTCTTATTGCCAGTACATAAAGCTTCCATTATTTGGAATCGAGAAGAACAAGAAGTGTATCTACTGGCTGCAGGACAGCGACCTTTATTAGGTAGAGCTTTACTTGATGAGCATGAACTTGTAATTCAGTTTACTGAGGGCGGTTTAGTAACAATTGATCAATTGTAGTCGCTTTCTGGATAGTTATGCAGGTGTTTTGTGAATCTGTAGACTAAAGTTTTCTATTATAATCAGTACATACATTACAAAAGTCAAAAGGCAAAATGAAATTAATATGAGTTCAAATAGTCACTTGATTTTAGGTGAAACATTCATTTCTCACAATAGGTTGGATATTTCTCCAGTATTTCTTTCGGACAATGAAATTAATGACAAATACAAGAAAGGAGAGATAAGAATTGTAACGGAACAAGCTCGTTACCCACTTGATAGTATAAAAACTATGCTTGACAGTAAAAAATATATCCGAAATCCTGAATATCAGCGCAGAAAAAGATGGGACGATACTCGAAAATCACGTTTAATAGAATCATTCATAATGAATGTACCTATTCCACCTATATTTCTGTATGAAATAGATTATTCTATTTATGAAGTAATGGACGGACAGCAAAGACTAACGGCTATCTATGATTTTTATAAAGGAAAATTTAAGCTGGAAGGATTGGAATATTGGCAGGAACTTAATGGACGAAAATATCAAGATTTGCCTGAGCAGGTGAAAAGAGGTATAGATAGGCGCTATTTATCCTCTATTGTCTTATTACAAGAAACAGCTAAAAGCCAAGAAGAAGCTGAATATCTCAAACAGATAGTTTTTGAGAGACTGAATAGTGGAGGGGAGAAACTAACTCCACAAGAAACAAGAAATGCCTTGCATAATGGCAAGTTTAATCGGTTATGTATAAAACTTGCTGAAAATGACTCTTTTCGTAAAATGTGGAATCTACCTTTAGAAAGTGAAGGAGAAGAAAAATTACTTGAAAGCGAATCTTATCGTAGAATGGAAGATGTTGAATTAGTTTTACGATTCTTTGCTTATCGCCATGTAGATAATTTAAAATCCCCAGTGGACAAATTTTTAGATGAGTATTTAAAGCAAGCAAATGATTATTCAGATGAAACAATAAAAAGTCTTGAAACCCTTTTCCAAGAAACTATAAATTTAATTTACTCTGTACTAGGAGATTTAGCTTTTATACCACCAAAAGAAAAGCGTGACAGGAAAACGCCATTGAAAACTATTTATGATCCACTAATGCAGGTATTCGCAAATAATATTTCTCACAAAGAAAGTTTGATAAAAAATAAAACATTGATTAAAAAGAATTTATATTTAGCTAAAGAATTACTATACATCAAGGAAGAAAATAATAGATTCCTTTTTGATGGGAGATACAATAACAAAAAAGATGTAGAAGCACGCATCAATTATTTTCATAATTTTCTGCAAAGCTATATTTAATTGACTTTGATAGAAATTATGAATGCGGAATCTCTGGAGAGCTTTAAAAAAGAAATAAATCAAATCAGAGAATATTTAAAACATATTGAATATGTAAATAATGTTGCTGGTTATACTATTTTGGAAACGGATAATAAGCAAATTCAAACATTGCTAAATACGCTAAAGAATCACTATAAAGCTTTTGGAACCGAGAAAAAATTATTTGAATATAAAGCATCTATTATTTCACTTTATGGGCTGCTCGAAAAGTACGTTGAAATCTGGATTAAAGAGTATCTTAATTCACTGTCTAGCCTGATAGTTGAGTATAGCAATATGGACGAAAAAATTAGAGACAATCATTTTGAACTTTCTTTAAAACTCATAAATACTATTATAAGTAGGGAAAGTGTCAAATATCAACACCTTACAAAAGAGGAGGTGTTAAAGAAGCTAAATCAATGTATTGTCAGTCCTACAAGCTATCAAATAAATACCGAAGCATTTGTCATTTTATCGGGCAACTTAAAACATAATAAAATTGTAGATTTATTCAAATACTTAAATGTTGATTTGAACAGTGGATTAGCTAAAAATGAAAGTCTTAGCAATGAAATTGGCTTAAAAACAAATGAAATCTCCAGAGTAGAAAAAGACATTTTATATAATAAAATAAATGATTTAGTTGAAAGGAGAAATCAAATTGCTCACGGTTCAGAAAAATTGGATGATATCTTAAGTACATCTGGATTAGAGCCTTATATTCAATTTTTAGAAAAATATTGCCAAGCTATTTTTGAAACGTTAGTTGAAGAAGTTATCAAACAAGAATCAATACACACTTTTCAAAAAATAAAAAAAGTGATTAACGTCTTTGGCAATAAAGTATTGGCGTTTGAAATTGACAATTATAATATAAAAGTTGGAGATATGCTGATCATCGAAACGAGAGAAGGAAAATTTTACAAAAAGTCTATTTTGACAATTCAGTTAAACAACGAACCATATGAAGAAATTACAGTTTTAGAGAAAACGAATATTGCTGTAAGTGTTGAACACAAAATTAAAGATAATCAAACATTTTATATAGAAAAGCGGTAGTTTCATTGAATCAGTATATTAATAAGTAATTTGTCCTAAAAGTTTAATCCATAACTGCTAACACAGCTTTCGGTAATAATTTATCTTTAAACCAAATAATTCTAGCGGGGACATCGTTTAATTTCACTCCCGCTTTTTCTAAATTCAATCGCTCGGAAATTGCCAATATTAAGTTATCACATCCGGCACGCCGCACTTGAGAAAACTTTTTTTGTAAGTATTCTGGACGCCAATAACCAACTATTTCTAATAAATAACTTCTACCATCAGGATGGACTAGGCGAAAGTCGGGAATCATGACGCTACCGGGGATGGGAATTAAATCGACTTCTCGCTCTAGAAACCAGTCGGATTTTAATGCATCCCATTTATCGGCGAAGGATGCTTCTAACATGCTGTCGTAGGGTTTACCAGGGGAGTAGTGAGAGACTAAACCGCATTCAGAATTGAGGGTGAAGCGTCCGGTTCTCCAGGTGTTGGTGTAGGTGTCGCGGTTTTTTAAGGTAGCTGCGAGGCTCCATTTAGTAACGTGGAGTAGGGCAGGAATCATTTTGGCGATCGCTAACCCGTAACGTGTACTAGGATTAAATAAGCTGGTCGGCCCGTCAATGGTAATTGTAAACCCGTGGTCGGCATCGCCCTCAATATAAGCCATTAATTGAAACAACTTTAAATAGCGAAACAATAGCTTATATTCTCCCGGAACATTGCGGTGAGCATTTAACACTAACTGACTCGCTTTATAAAACACGCCTTGTACTTGCGATAGGTTATATCGATTTAATAAATCTTGCGGTGTTGGTGCATCAAAAACTGTCAAAATTTTATTTTCTGCTAAATCTGCATACAGTCCGGTGTGGACTTGTGCTGGTAAAACTTCTCTTTCTAATTCACGGGTTAATTCATCTGCTACTTGGCTTAAAGTTTGCTGTGTTGATTCTCGACTGGGAACTGATTTTGCTGACAGCGTAAACACTCTTTCTCTTAACATCGGTGGTTCTAAGGGACTAACCACCTCGAATGTGCAAAAACTGCTTTTTAAAATATAAGCTAAACCCCGCTTGACGCGATAATCTGTGGTGTCTCCTTCAAAATCTGCTAATTGTCGCTCAAGTTCACCTTGAGTTTTGCCTACTGCTGCTTGAAAATAATTAATTAACTCCCTCGCCAAGCTCATTTGTTGGTCATCAATCTTCAACCTCTTCGGGATGATTTCTTCTCCGTTGTGGCGGTGCATCAATAGGTCTGTTGGTAACATCTTTCTTCTCGGTTGAGTAATTTATTTCTAATTGTTCAGCAGCTTTATAACTCTTTTCTTTTTTAACTTCATAAATCGGCTGCACAACTTGCAAATTCGGTTTATTTGGTTTTTCTGCTTCGCGTTTCTGTTCTCCCCGTCGCCGTGCAGAAGTTCCTTCTTCGCTTGTATCTTCGGCGACGACTTCATATAAAATAGCTTGCTTGTTTTCAGTATTTCCCTTTCTTAAAACTCTGCCTAAACGCTGGATATATTCTCTTGTGGAACCAGTCCCAGATAAAATAATAGCAATAGAAGCCGCCGGGACATCAACACCTTCGTTTAAAACATGGGAAGCAATGAGAGTGTTATATTCACCTTCTCGAAATTTAGTTAATATTTCATGGCGTTCTTTGACTGGTGTTTGATGAGTGATGGAGGGAATTAATAAATCTTGGGAAATGCGATAAACGGTGGTGTTATCGGCGGTGAAAATTAAAATTCTTTCAGGAAAATGCTTGGTTAATAAATTAGCCAGAATTCGCAATTTCCCATCAGTCCCCAGAGCGATTTCCTTGGCTTCGCGGTGAGCTAACATGGCTCTGCGTCCAGTTTGCGATCGCGCACTCATTTGCACGAACATTTGCCAACCTTGAATGCTTCCTAAAGAAATGCGAGATTGTTTTAAAAAATCGTTGCGGAGTTGAATTAATTCGTTGTATCTTTCCCTTTCTTGTGGCGATAACTTCACCTTCATTTGCACGATTTCATGTTCAGCTAATGCCTTCCCCGCTAAATCTTCAGCGCGTTTGCGATATACTTCTCTACCAATTAAGATATTTAAATCAGCGTGTTTACCATCGGTGCGTTCTGGTGTGGCTGAGAGTCCGAGACGATAGGGAGCGATCGCATATTCGGCAATGACGCGACTAAAATCAGTGGGTAAATGGTGACACTCGTCAAAAATCAGCAATGCATATTGATTTCCCAAAGTTTCGGCATGAATCGCTGCACTATCATATGTTGCCACTAAAATAGCCGTCCTATCCTTAGAACCACCGCCCAGCAATCCCACATCAGCGTCAGGAAACGCAGCCACTAAATGTGCGTACCACTGGTGCATCAAATCTAAAGTCGGGACAACAATTAGGGTGGTGCGGGGCGTCGCTTGCATCGCCATTTGCGCTAAATAAGTCTTTCCCGCCGCCGTGGGCAGCACCACAACCCCCTGTCTTCCTGCCAGTTTCCAAGCCGCTAATGCCTCATCTTGGTGGGGGTAAGGCGTCATTTCTAAACTGGGGATTAAATCTATCGGATAGAATTCCTTAGCTTCGTCGATAAAATCAATTTCTTCAGCTTGTAGTGCTTCCACTAAACAGCGGTATCTAATTGCTGGGAAACGAAACTTTTCCACTCGATCATCCCACGTGGCGTAGTCCATCCAAGCTTTACCGCGTGGTGGTGGATGCAAAATCAGAGTACCACGATTAAAGGTGAGTGTGGGGGTGCGAGGCATTGGGGATGAAGGATGAAGGATGAAGTATGAAGTATGAAGGATGAGGGATGAAAGGTGTGGGATGTAGATGCACAGCGGAGCGCTGCAGGCTAGGATTAGGGGGTGTTTTTTTTAAGCCTCGGTTTTTAATCTTCGGTTCTTTGATTATTAATACCGCAAAAAGTGCATGAGCGTGAATCCACAAACTAATTTCACCCTTCAGACTTCAGACTTCATACTTCCCACTTCCCACTTCATCCTTGTCTAGAATGGGAATTGATGTAACGTTGTCGAAATAGCTAAAGTGTCAGAATCTCTGTCATTGCGCGATCGCTATCTGGCTTTAATTGATGATATTGTGCAATCTACCCTCAAAGGGCAGATTAGCTCGGTTGAGCAAGTATATCAGATGTTGCTCAAGGACTTGACTCCTGGGACAGGGGAAGTGTTTGAGTTGGCTTTGAGCGATCGGTTAAACATCATTCAAAACCAAGCGGATGGCGAAGCCGATGAACTCAAGAAAGCGAAAGCCACTCGCAGCTTAAGAGCAATTAAGACGATTCAAAGTCAATGGCAACGTTGGCAAGAACATAATAAAGCAACAGAAGCGATCGTGCTTGCGGTCAGGGAAATCACCACAGCAGCTGCGCCTGAACGCCTAGCGACACTGTTACGCTTCACCGATCCTAATCAAAAGTATCCGTTTAATGTCCAACAGCTACAGCAGTTAGCAAAATCTCTGCAACAATTTGCTCAAGCTGATGCTGATTTACAACAAATTTCCATCGGGGTGACACGTGGTTTAGCTGCTTGGCAACGATTGCAAGACCATCTGGTAAGCTGGATGTATGAGCAAAATCGAGACTTGGGATTTGGTGGTGTACCCGGTGAAAAAGGCCCTTGGGCAACATGGGCAAAACAAGTAAGTAGCCAGTTACCCCAAGGTTTGTTCCGCACTCTCGCTATGGAACAATCAGCAATTCAATTTATCGAACAGCAACGCAGCGTCACCCTTGGTGAATGGGTGGAATTAGCACTGATTTTGCAGTATTTGCAACGAGGGTTAGTTAATTGGTTTGACCAGCAAACTTATAACATTGAAGCTGGATCAAAATTATCTATTTCCACCTTCTTGACTTTTGCAGTGATTTGGAGTCAGTTAGCCAGCGGTTTTCAAAAAATTGCTGCAGCTTACAGTGATGGTTGTTCGCAAATCATGCTGCAAATTCTGCGAACCTTTAGCCAGCGTCCATATTTTCCCTTATATGGCGGGATATTTGCTTCCTTTACCGGCAGTTATTTAAGAAATGCACTTGATTATCTAGATGAACCGCTGCGACAAGCGGAAGGTACTCAAGAAAAAGCGCGGATTTTGACACTTTTAGGTTACTCACAGCGAGCGATGGGACAATATCAGCGCTCAATCGCTTTTCATCAACAAGCAGTAGAAATCGCCAGAAACGCAGGCGATCGCCCTTGTGAAATTGCTAATCTCAACCACCTCAGCCGCACCTACGTTCAAGAGCAAAATTACGCCGAGGGGATTAATTATAGCCAACGCGCCCTGATTCTCAGTCGCCAAGCAGGCGATCGCCTCGGCGAAACCAATGCACTAGTAAATCTCGGCTATAGCGAAGTTATGCAAGCGCAACAGCTAGAACAACTAGAACCAGAAACCTATGAAATGGCGATTAATTATCTACAACAAGGTTTAAAATTATCAGAAAAATTAGGCGATATTCAAGGTAAAGCTTTGTGTTTAAGTAGCATTGGCATTGCTTATCAAGTCATGCAACAACCAGAGAATGCTATTAAAAATTTAGAAGCAGGCTTTAATGCTGCTCAAATGTCAGGTGACTTGTATTTACAAGGATTAAATTTAACAACTTTAGCTGAAGTAAATTATAGCCAAGCAAACTTCACCAGAGCCATTTACACAGGTTGTTTAGGCATGTATTTGTTAAACCAAATTGCTTCTCGTGAATGGCGAAAATCAGCCGGGTTACTGACAATTCTCTACAATCAAATGGGTGAAACAGCATTCCAAAATGCACTGCAACAGCATCGCCCGAAATTGATTGCCATCATCGGCGTAGATGGTTACGATTACATTCCTAAATTGTTAGAAGAATATCGATAGGGAATGGGTAATTGGTAATGGGTAATTGGTAATGGGTAATCGGTAATGGGAAAGAAAAATACAGTTTAAGTTGTTCCCAATTCCCAATCACCTTTTTCCCAATTACCAATTCCCTGCTATGGCTCAATTTTCTGCTTTGTTTTTGTCATCATTATCTGTGACTTCATCTAAATCTGCAGATGCAGCACTTCCTACTAATTGATTATGTTCTTGATGATCATTTCTCCATTCATCCAAAACATCTTTAATCAAAACTTCCTGTAGCCAAATCTTGGCGACAACAGTAAGAGGTAGGGCGAGAAACAAGCCTAAAAAACCGAAGAATGTCACAAAAAATAGCTGGGCGATCAGTGTCACGGCTGGTAGCAGGGAAACTTGATGAGCCATGACAACAGGTGTGATGAAATTGGTTTCGACTTGTTGGATGAAGATGTAGAGCACAATCACCGCAACGCATTTCCAGGGAGAATCTAAAAGAGCGATCGCCATTGCGGGAACTACACTTAATGTAGGGCCAATATTAGGAATTAAGTTCATAAATCCTGCGAGAACTGCTAGCGCCAGTGCTGCTCTCACTCGTAAAATTGACAAGCCAATCACACTCATCAGCCCGACAACCAACACCGCAAAACCTGCGCCAGTTATCCATCCTCCTAATGAGTCATCGCATTTGTCTAAAATCCCATCCACGCGCCGCCGATAAAATGAGGGAAATAGCCGCACAAATACTTTACGATAAGCGTGAGGGTCAGCTAATAACATCCCTGTCAGCACCAGCACCAAGAAGATTTTGACGACAACTTCTAAGGAACCGGAAACAAACGCGAAAGAGTTCCCTACTAATTTATTGACAAATGGCTGTGCTTGCTGTACTAAACTATCTATGTTAGGGATGTAATTAGTCAACTGACTAGGGGCATAACTTTTAAGTTCATCCAGCCAAGTGTTAAAACGCTGGAAACCTTGGGGCACCCTAAATGTTAATTCTTGGAACTGCTGTACGAAAGGTGGCACAATCAGCAAGAAGAAACCGATAATGCCAGCAAAAAAGATACCAACTGCTAGGAGTACAGCAACTCCTCGTTTCATTCCCAAGCGTTCGAGGTTTTGCGCCAGTCGATTCAAGGTGGCGGCTAAAACAACTGCTGCAAACATCAGCAACAGCACTTCTCGAATTTGCCACAAGATATATAGAGAAAGAACTATGGCGATTAAACCGATCCATTGACCTAAATTCACAAGCTGACCCCCAGCAGTCGTCTAATGCAGCTAAGTTAGCCGATTTTAGCAACTCCGGTCTAGTAGTCTATGGGCAGGTTGTCGGCGCTTATTGTCCCATTCCCCATTGCCCACACCCTAATTTTGCCGCAATTGGAATCGCCAGAGTAGAGCGATCGCTAAAATTATATTTGGCAGCAAAACCATAATCAGGGCGTTGGTGTCTGTCCCCGGAATCGCTAGACTTGGTGCTGCGTACTTAATCAACAGCGACAGCACAGCCGAGAGTAGAAAGACCTTCAGAACCAATCCCAACTGATTTTCCATAAAAGTTCGGCAATACACATCTTTTGGTGGGGTGTACACGAATTTGGCGCACACCGTCTCATCTCTAGAATAGACCCATAGATACAAATCTTTGCAAAATATATCTCATAAGAAATTCAATTTAGAGGGTACATCAAAATGCCAGTTGAAACCAATAACAAAAACCAAATGAAACCGCCTAGGTGGCGACAATTTGGTGGTAGCTTTTTAATTTTATTAACTCTGTTACTACTGCTGAATTTAATTGTGCCGAGTTTCTTCGGCCCGCGATTACCGCAAGTTCCTTATAGTGATTTTATTGTCCAAGTAGAAGCGGGGAAAGTGGATAAAGCGATTGTGGGTGGCGATCGCATTCAATATTCTCTGAAAACTCAAACCCCCGATGGACAACCTACAGAAGAAGTATTCGCTACTACACCAGTGGCGATTGACTTAGATTTACCAAAGATTCTCCGTGAGCATAACGTTGAGTTTGCAGCCCCACCACCAGATCAAAATGGCTGGATTGGAACTCTACTCAGCTGGATTGCACCACCGTTAATTTTCTTTGCTATTTGGGGCTTTTTAATTAATCGTCAAGGTGGCGGCCCGGCGGCGTTGACGGTAGGTAAAAGCAAAGCCCGAATTTCATCTGACGGTAGCACAGGTGTGAAATTTAGTGACGTGGCTGGTGTTGATGAAGCCAAAGCCGAACTAGAAGAAATTGTTGATTTCTTGAAAAACGCTGCCAAATACACCAACTTAGGGGCGAAAATTCCTAAAGGTGCATTGCTGGTAGGGCCGCCAGGGACGGGGAAAACACTATTAGCAAAAGCGATCGCTGGTGAAGCTGGTGTACCATTTTTCAGCATTTCTGGTTCAGAATTTATCGAATTATTCGTCGGTGTAGGCGCAGCGCGAGTCCGCGACTTGTTTGAACAAGCCAAAAAACAAGCCCCTTGTATCGTCTTCATTGACGAGTTAGACGCCCTGGGTAAATCTCGCGGTGGTGCTGGTGGTTTTGTCGGTGGTAACGATGAACGGGAACAAACGCTCAACCAATTACTCACCGAAATGGACGGTTTTGACGCCAACACAGGCGTAATTATCATCGCTGCGACTAACCGCCCCGAAGTCCTAGATCCCGCCCTCCGCCGTCCTGGTCGCTTTGACCGTCAAATTGTGGTTGACCGCCCTGATAAAATCGGTCGGGAAGCGATTCTCAAAGTTCACGCCAGAAACGTCAAATTAGCTGATGATGTCAATTTAGCTACCATCGCTATCAGAACTCCTGGCTTTGCTGGTGCAGATTTAGCTAATTTAGTCAATGAAGCCGCTCTGTTAGCAGCTAGAAAAAATAGCCAAGCTGTGAACATGGCAGATTTCAACGAAGCGATCGAGCGCCTAATAGCTGGTTTAGAAAAACGTTCTCGTGTTCTCAACGAAACAGAGAAGAAAACCGTAGCTTATCACGAAGTTGGTCACGCCATCATCGGTGCTTTGATGCCCGGCGCTGGTAGAGTGGAGAAAATCTCTGTAGTACCTCGTGGTGTGGGTGCTTTGGGCTACACAATTCAGATGCCAGAAGAAGACCGCTTCTTGATGGTTGAAGACGAAATTCGCGGACGGATTGCTACTTTATTAGGTGGACGTTCTGCAGAGGAAATCATTTTCGGCAAAGTATCTACTGGTGCTGCCGATGACATCCAAAAAGCTACTGATATGGCAGAAAGATCGATTACGATCTACGGCATGAGCGATAAACTAGGGCCAGTAGCTTTTGAAAAAGTCCAGCAACAGTTTATCGAAGGCTATGGTAATCCCCGGCGTTCCATCAGCCCCCAAGTAGCGGAAGAAATTGACCGCGAAGTCAAGCAGATAGTTGATAATGCCCATCATATAGCCTTGAGTATTCTGCAACAGAACCGCAACTTACTCGAAGAAACAGCCCAAGAATTGTTGCAAAAAGAAATCTTGGAAGGAACTCAACTCAGAGAACGCCTCCAGCAAGCAACGGCTCCAGAGGAAATGGCAGAATGGTTGCGGACAGGTAAGTTATCCCAAGATAAACCATTGTTGCAATCTATTTTGAATTAACAATTTGTGATTGTATTTGCAAAGCGTAGGTCAAGCCTACGCTTTTTTTTAGGTGTTGCTGATGGAATTGGCGTTATACCAATTCACGAAAAAGTTGATACAGATAGATTTCTCGTAGGGGCGAACGGTTGTTCGCCCTTTCTTCTCATTGAAAATTTAGCCCTTGCTTCTCAATTACAACTTGAGAGCCTTCGCCACAATTGCCAAACTGTCCTCAAACAACGCCTCATGTCCCCAGCGTTGCACCTGCTGACTCAGCAACACTTCAGCTTTTTGTTCAGAAAGAGAACTCACTTGTTGAAACAAGCCTGCAGATTGGGCGCCACCGTGGGTTTCCATCCGCATACAACCGCCAGTTTCTGAACAAATTACAGTACCACAATTTGCTTGCGGATTAGTGGAACTCAAACGCAAAGCAATTAAATCTCCCGCAATATCACCTGCATCTGCAACGGGAACGCCTGCTAATTCAGCTTCTATTTGTCGCTGGTCTTGGGCGAGAAAAGAGATTTTTGAGATTTCATAATCTCCCTTTTCTAGTTGATAAGAAACAGGTAACCATTCCAACCGGCTCGCCAACCAACCTAAATACAGCAACGCTTGGCCGGGGTTGCCTTTTTCGTAATCAATTGTCACGCGGTCAACTTCTTTTAAAGCCGCGCGACGTTGGGGTGGGTCATAAGCTTCAGCGGTTAATTCTTGCCAAGCGGCGAGGCGACGCCAGTTGAGGTCAGCCAGAGGTACACCAGCGGTTGCTAACTCTTCTAAACTGAGTAAGTCTGTTTCTGGCTTACTAAAGTTGCAAGAATCGACAATCACATTATTGCAAACTGCCGCTAGGCGCTTGAATACAGCATTGTTGGGGTCTGGTGTCGCCTTCCACCAAAGAAATTTGGGTAAGCCGCCAATCAACAAAGCGGGAATCATCCCCCCCACCCGTTCTAAAGCAACGGCTGTACCAGAAAGGGTAATGTATTCGCAGCAGATGAGTGTACTGGAAGATTGTTTTTGGATGGGGCAATAAGCAGAAACTTGAGCCTTGACGCCATCATCTTCACCTGCAATGGGACACAGAGCAATGATCCGGCACGGATTGCGGATGGCAATTTCATCAGCAATTCTGGGGCTAGCTGTATCTAAACCGTAACTGATATCACTCCCAGCTTTATCACCACTTGCCCCATTGCGCTGACGTTTGACGTATTCTTCTCGCAAGATAGCCAAGGTTTCTGGAGTAGCGACGCCGGTTTCCGGGAGTCCATAATTTTTTTGCGCTTCTCGCAGCGCAGCTTCTGTCTGCGGCCCTAAGATGCCATCAATGGGGCCGCTATAAAATCTTAAAGCCGCTAACAGATACTGAGTTTCTTCCGGTTCATAAACCACTAGAGTAAAAGTTGTGGCGCGGGTAGCAGCAGGAAGCCCACCATCTTCGCCAGTAATGCCGTAACTTTGCCAAATCTGATTCAGTTCCGCTTCGATTTCGTTGAGCGAAACATCCTTTGGCGCCTGGAGTGAAAAAATTGTGGGAGCTTGGGAAGTCATAGTAAAAGTATGAAGTGTGAAGTCTGAAGTGTGAGGTATGAAGTCTGAAGTAGGGGCGAACGGTTGTTCGCCCTTTCTTCAGTAGGGGCGAACAACCGTTCGCCCTTTCTTCATTTTCACCAAATGTTTAGGATGAAGTATGAAGTCTGAAGTCTGAAGTCCTTTCTACAGTCGGCGCCAGCGACGACCATCTTGATTAATCAAGAATTCTGCCTCTGCTGGTTCCCAGGTACCTGCTTCGTATTCGGGAATGATGGTGGGGTCTGCGGGTGCATCCCACACAGAAAGGGCTGGTGTAACTACCTGCCAAGCCGCTTCTACTTCGTCTGAACGGGTGAATAATGTTTGGTCGCCCATCATACAATCAAGGAATAGGCGATCGTAAGCGTCAGAAGTTGCTTGGATACCAAAGGAGCCGTAACTAAAGTCCATGTCAACGGAACGGGTGCGGAATTCTGCTCCTGGCATTTTTACATCAAAACGCAGGGAAATTCCTTCATTTGGTTGAATCCGCATGGCCAAAATGTTGGCGTTGGCTTGTTGAGCGGCGGATTGAAATAATCTAGAAGGAACATCGCGGAAATGGATGGAAATCTCACTGACTTTTTTCGGCATCCGTTTTCCCGTCCGTAGGTAGAAGGGGACACCTTTCCAGCGCCAGTTGTCCACCAAAAACTTCATCGCTACATAGGTGGGGGTGGTGGAATTAGGATTAACTCCTGGTTCTTGCCGATACCCTGGTACTGGCTGTCCTTTCATCCAGCCAGCGCTGTATTGACCGCGTACTGCGGAACGAGACAAGTTATGCACATCAGCAAGACGGGTAGCTTGTAATGCTTTGACTTTTTCCGTACGGATACTGTCAGCATCCATCGCGTTAGGTACTTCCATTGCTGTCAAGCAATAAAGTTGCATCAGGTGGTTCTGCAACATGTCTCTTAAAGCACCGGCGCTTTCATAATATCCCGCCCGGTCTTCTACACCTACAGTTTCTGCCACGGTGATTTGCACGTGGTCAACAAACTGACGATTCCACAAAGGTTCAAAAATGGCATTGGCAAAGCGGAACACCAGCAAATTCTGGACTGTTTCTTTGCCCAAGTAGTGGTCAATGCGGTATACTTGATTTTCCTTACAGAATTTCTGCACTACTTTGTTGAGACTTTGGGCTGAGGCTAAGTCCCGACCAAAGGGCTTCTCAATTACCAGACGATGTTTGTAAGGATCATCTAGCATTCCTGCTGTCCCTAGTTGTTTAATAGCTTCGGGAAAGAAGGACGGAGCAACGGAGAGGTAAAACATCCGGTTTCCCCGTGTGCCCCGTTTTTCGTCTAATTCTGTCAATAAGTTTTTTAGCTGCTGGTAGCTTTCAGGGTTGTCTATGTCTCCGGGAGAGTAAAACAAACCTTGAGAGAAGTCTTGCCAGAGTTCCCCTAGTTCGACATTCCCATGAGCCTCTTCCATGCCTTTTTGCATTTGCTCGCGGAAGTATTCATGAGTCCACGCCCGACGTGCCACACCGACAATGGTAGTTTCTGGCGGAATGCGTCTTTCTCGCCGCAGTTTGTACAGCGCTGGGACTAGTTTGCGCCAGGTAAGATCACCAGAAGCGCCGAAAATGACTATAATTTGGGGTTCGGGCATCCCTTGTTGTTGCAGACCAACGCGCAAGGGATTTTCTAGCAGACTGACCATAAGAGTTTAGATTTGAGAGTTTGGGTTTTGGGTTGTGGACTGGGGTTTGGGGTTTGGGGTTTGGGCACTTTACTTTCTCTCTAGTCCCTATGCTCTATTCCCTATGCCCCAAACCCCATTTCCTACACTGGTGACAATAGCTTGACTTTGCCTTCTAAAGAGTTCATTAAGGACTGGTAAGGCTTGACAAACTTGTCGATGCCTTCAATTAGTAATTCTTTCATCACTACATTGATATCGATGTCAATGTCGGGATCTTTTAGGCTTTCGATGAGCTGGTAAGCTTCTTGAGTGCCTGTTTCTAATTGACTGGCGACATCGCAGTGGTCAGCACAGGCTGCTATTGTCGCTGGTGGTAGGGTATTCACGGTTTCTGAGCCTATTAAGGCATCGACATACATGACGTCGCTGTAACTGGGGTCTTTGGTGCTGGTGCTAGCCCAAAGTAGCCGCTGGACTTTTGCACCTTTTGCTGCTAAGGCTTGCCAGTTATCACCCTGGATAATTTTTTTGTATTCTTGATAAGCTATTTTGGCATTAGCGATCGCTACTTTACCCCGAATCGCGCCCAATTTTGTTTGCTGGGTAATGTCATCAACGCCTTTTTTCAACTTAGCATCTATCTTGGCGTCGATGTGGTTGTCGATGCGGCTGAGGAAAAAGCTAGCGACTGAAGCAATTTTGCTAATATCCTGGCCTGCAGCTAATCTTTTTTCTAAGCCGCGAATATACGCCTTAGCTGTGTTGATGTAGCTGTCTACAGAAAACAGGAGTGTGACATTAACATTAATACCATCAGCTATTACCTGTTCCACAGCGGGCAGACCGGATTCTGTGCCGGGAATTTTAATCATGACATTTTCCCGACCAATTTCTTGGAAATAGCGGCGAGCTTCGGCGATGGTAGCTGCGGTGTCATGGGCGATGGTGGGTGGGACTTCGATACTCACATAACCATCTAGTCCATTGCTGGCTTCATAAACTGGGCGCAAGATATCGCAGGCGTTGCGGATATCTGCGAAAATCAGGGATTCATAGATTTTGTATGTTGGTAATTGGGCATGAATTCCGGCCTCAATATCAGCATCATAAATTACATTGCCGGCGATCGCTTTTTCAAAAATAGCTGGGTTGGAGGTAATCCCAGCGATACCCTGATTTTCCACCAAGTCCTGGAGTTCACCTGATTGGATAATGTCACGGCTTAAGTTATCCATCCAGATACTTTGACCGTATTGTTTAATTTTTAGTAGATGATTGGTGGTCATAGCTATATTTGTTTCACTCCTATTGAGGATGTTTTGTAGTGAATTTGGCACGACCCATCAAGTTTTGATGGTGACTTTTGCATTTTGGCTCTGCCAATCACTTATCGCATCGACCAGCTGAGATAGTCTTTGATACCGCTATTGTGCATCCCCAATCTGTGTCTCAGATTAAGCTTGATTTAAACTTGGCTTAGTGACCATTTTGAATAAAAGACTCTACCTTGGCGACATCTTCTTTACTACCAATAATTAAGGGTGTGCGTTGATGCAGTTTTTTCGGTACTACATCTAAGATATCTAACAGTCCGGTAGTTGCACGGCCACCCGCTTGCTCAATTAAAAAGGCTAAGGGTGCAGATTCATACAACAAGCGCAGTTTACCTTCTGGTTTTTGGATAGTTCCAGGGTAGAGAAATACACCGCCTTGAACTAAAATTCTATGGATATCGCTCACCATCGCTCCACTATAACGAGCGGTGTAGCCTTCTGTGCGATGGACATAGCGGATATATTCCCTAATCGATTCTTCCCACTGCCAGAAGTTCCCTTCATTGACGCTATACACCGAACCATGTGTCGGAATTTTGATATTTTCTTCTGTGAGAATAAACTCTCCCAAGCTGGGATCAAGGGTGAATGAATGGACGCCTCTACCGATAGAGTACACCAACATGGTACTGGGGCCATAGAGAATATACCCAGCGGCTAGTTGTTTGCGGCCATTGGTTAACAAGTCTGTAGCTTTACCGTCGCTATCATTTCCTTCTTGCTGACGAATGGCAAAAATGGAACCCAAACTCAGATTGGTATCGGTGTTTGATGAACCATCGATGGGGTCATAGAGCAAGGTGTAACGCCCAATGGGACAATTTTCGGGAATGTAGTATGGTTGATCCATTTCCTCGGAAGCTAAACGACAAACTAAGCCGCTTTGCTTGAATACCGAGATAAATACGTCGTTAGCATAGACATCCATCTTTTTGACGGATTCTCCTTGCACATTCACTTCCCCTGTAAATCCCAGCACTCCTTCCATTAATCCAGCGCGGCTGAGACGGCGTGCAACCAGCTTACCAGCTAGGGCAATGCGATTCATCAACGCACTCAAATCCTGTGCATCTGCAGAAAAACTTTGCAGTTGCTGTAAAACGTGACGCGATAAGGTTGTACAATCACGATCTAGAGTTTTGTCTGTGGCGTAGTCATTGGACAAACCTAAAAATTCTGGCGCTTGAGCCATTGTTATTTCCTCTCTCGACTGGCTGTTGGTTAGCTCGATGCCATTGATGGCAGTGTATGGTCACTGCCTCTATCTTAGAAAGGTAATTTGATAACTTGAATCCGATTTTAGATAAACTAAAGAAATGACCTGCATCAGCGCATGGAATGATTATTTTTGCCTAATTCCACCACGCAAAAAATTTTGAGCCAAGGAATCCTTAGCTCAATGCGATGTGCAAGCGGATATTGGTTTTTTCGCTGTTTTGGGAAGAGTGTTTTGTCTAGATTCCCTGGGTGTATAGATTTTTGTTTCTAGTTAATTTGACCCAAATCAAATGAAGTGAGAGTTGTTACAAACCACCACGGGCTAGAGAAAATTAGGTTTTTTGGTTTTTGGCTTTACAGGTGAGATACCTTCATACTTCGGTTGACTTGGTATACTTGTTGCTTAACTAAAAACAATTTGCTATTATGAGACTTCTAACTGGTTAATATTCTTGTTTCTTATTCCAGTTACCGCGTCGGTTGTTGTCTTCCCGTGGCTTGGCCTTATTGACTCTGAGTTGACGACCCATCCACTCTGCGCCATCTAATTCTGTGATCGCAGCGTCTTCTTGAGCATCTTCATTCATGTCTACAAAAGCGAAGCCTCGCAGTCGCCCGGTTTCTCGGTCAGTGGGCAAAACAACTCGTTTGACTTCGCCATAATCAGCAAATACTGCTCTCAAATCTGCTTCGGTAGCGCGGTAGGAGAGATTTCCAACGTAAATAGTCATGTGGGATCACGTAAGTTTCAACAAAAAGCGATTGAGTTCAGCTGGAAAACCGATCCGACAAACTGCAACTTTTGCATACCATCTTCTGATTCACCTTTGGCGGATGTTGTAGTGCAGTAACCCTAATGGTGAGTGTCTCTACAACTAAACTGCCCGTATGGCTGAACTTACGCATACTTTCAGATCATAACTGATCATCATATTTTGCAAAGTATGATACATTACAAACGCTTACAAGATAAAATTAGTTGCACTTATATATCGGCTATTTGCTGAAAATAGAGAAAGCTTTAAAGATGGGAAAACCCCGCACTCCCAAGGTTCCCTGACGGGGTATGATAGTATTCACCATATTTAAAGACAAAAAATTAAATTAGTCAGGAGTAGAAAACAATTACTCTTGGGAGCAGCTTCCGACTTGTTATCAAAATAGCTGCTCACTACCAGTAATAAATGGGATGATAAAGCAATCAGACAAAAGGAGAACAGTTGTTATTTTTCCCCTCTATTTATGGTTGCAGGATGGCTTCACAGTATTGGATCAGAGTTTGCAAGCGATCGCCTATTGTCTGCAGTCTCGCCTGTGTAGTAGACTGCTGTCTTGCCCCTTGGAAAAACATGATGTCTATTTCCAACAAGCGCAATTGCTTGCTAATCTCTGTGCGATAAGACTGCTCACGCGCATCTACCTCAACCAAAGGCGCAATCTGTTGCCCAAAAAATTGTTGCAAAGAATCTAGATGCTGGCGCAGTTGTCCAGCAGAGATTTGGTTATTGGTAGCATCGGCGTGAAATTGTCTGAGCAAATTCGCCAAAACCTGATATTTTTCTTGATTTAGAGACATCCAGTACCAGTTGAGATAGTATTAATGTCAAGAATTTTTTCTTCTACAATAAACCTTTTCCAGCTATTTTTAGCACCAGAAGTCTCAAATCAACCTTTGAGGCTTCATTTGCTAAAAATCTGACTTCAAAAATATCCAACTGAAAACTGGCAATAAATGATTATCATAGGCAATTAAGAAATTGTTTTCACACTGTTTTTTAGCAGCGTCTTTCAGAGGCGATGCTGTCATTTTTTCTATTTTTGCACTTATTCACAGATCACCTCTAGCCCCCTTTGTATGAGCAGCACAGCTATCAATTCCTCAATTGATGTTCCCCTTCCGGAATGGCTACACAAATGTTTAAGCGATTCATCGGTAAGTGGTAACGAAGCGGAAGATGACCGAAGGTATGGTGACGCAAATTTAATTGCTCAAGCATTTAAATTTGCCTATCGACTGCATCAAGGTCAATACCGCAAATCGGGAGAACCATATATTTGTCATCCCGTCGCGGTGGCTGGATTGCTGCGTGACTTGGGCGGTAGTGCTGCTATGATAGCAGCTGGATTTCTCCATGATGTAGTAGAAGATACAGATATTACAATCGAGCAAATAGACGAACTGTTTGGCTCCGAAGTTCGACAATTAGTCGAGGGCGTCACTAAGCTTTCTAAAATCAATTTCAAAAGCAAAACTGAAAGCCAAGCGGAAAACTTCCGGCGGATGTTTTTGTCAATGGCGCAAGATATCCGGGTAATTGTGGTGAAGTTGGCAGACCGTCTACATAATATGCGAACTTTGCAAGTTATGCCAGATGAAAAACGCCGCCGCATTGCTCAAGAAACACGAGATATTTTTGCTCCCTTAGCGAATCGCTTGGGGATTTGGCATTTTAAATGGGAATTAGAAGATTTAGCATTTAAATATCTTGAACCTGAATCTTTCCGACAAATTCAGCAGTATGTGTCGGAAAAACGGACTTCCAGAGAAGAAAAACTAGCCAGAGCTACGACGATTTTGCAAGAGCGGTTACAACAAGCCGGAATTAAATGTCTGGATATCAGCGGTCGCCCCAAGCACCTCTATAGTATTTACCAGAAAATGCAGCGACAGCAAAAGGAATTTCATGAAATTTATGATTTAGCGGCGCTGCGAATCATTGTGCAAACAAATGAAGAATGCTATCGTGCTTTAGCGATCGTCCATGATGCTTTTCGTCCCATCCCTGGTAGATTTAAGGACTATATCGGTTTGCCCAAGCCGAACCGTTACCAATCATTGCACACTGGGGTGATTGGCTTGACTGGACGCCCGTTAGAGGTGCAAATCAGAACCCAGGAAATGCATCACATCGCTGAGTATGGAATTGCTGCCCATTGGAAGTATAAAGAAACAGGCGGTTCTCACAACACTACTTTAACTTCTGCAGATGAAAAGTTTACTTGGTTGCGGCAATTGCTAGAATGGCAAAGCGACATGAAGGATGCACAGGAATATCTAGACAGTGTTAAAGATAACCTGTTTGAAGATGATGTTTATGTGTTTACACCTAAAGGGGATGTTGTGCCCTTAAATCCGGGTTCCACCAGTGTAGACTTTGCTTATCGCATCCATACAGAAGTGGGTAATCACTGTGCGGGGGCGCGGGTGAATGGGCGGATGGTGCCATTGTCTACGCGGTTGCAGAATGGCGATATTGTGGATATCCTCACTCAAAAAAACAACCATCCCAGCTTAGATTGGTTGAACTTCGTGAGAACTTCCGCTGCCAAGTATCGGATTAAACAATGGTATAAGCGATCGCGCCGGGAAGAAAACGTAGCTCGCGGTCGGGAATTGTTAGAAAAAGAACTCGGTAAAACAGGTTTTGACAGCCTCTTAAAGTCGGATGCAATGCACAGTGTAGCGGAAAAGTGTAATTATCACAGCGCTGAAGATTTGCTTGCGGGTTTGGGTTACGGTGAAATTACCCTTAACTTAGTGCTGAATCGTTGGCGAGAAGTGGTGAAAGCGCAACAACCAGTCGTCAGCACCCCTTTACTTCCCACTAAAGAATCAGCCGCAGCGACTAGAGCCTTGCGGGATGCACCAGGTACTAATTCCCGCATCACTGATTCACCGATTTTGGGGGTAGAAGGGCTAGTATATCATTTAGCGGGGTGTTGTACTCCTATTCCTGGCGAACCGATAATTGGCGTAGTTACGCGCGGTAGGGGAATTTCTATTCATCGTCAAGGATGTAATAATCTTGATAGCGTCGAGTATGAGCGACTAGTGCCGGTGAGATGGAATTCCACAGAAACCACCTCTCGTCCCCAAACTTATCCTGTGAATGTGCAAATCGAAGCTTTAGACAGGGTGGGGGTATTGAAAGATATCTTATCTCGGTTGAGTGACCAAGGAATTAACGTCCGCCATGCTCAAGTGAAAACGGCTACAGGTCAACCAGCATTAATGGACTTAGGAATAGATATACGCGATCGCCCACAATTAGAGCAAGTCTTTACCCAAATCAAAAAAATGAGCGACATTCTCAATATCCGTCGCGTCGGTCAGATTGACGAGTAGAGATATGGCGGGGGGAGCAGGGGGGGATTAGTGATCATTGGTGTCAACTTAACGTATAACATATGTCCCGCAAGGAACTGAAGTTCCTTGCTCATAGCAAAAGTCATCTAAAGATGACTAAATATTCCACCAAATTTTGAGTCTACTTTAGTAGACTTGCACTATGAGCCTGAGAATGAATGATACTGTTGGCGAATCAACTGAGGGGTCAGACCCATCAAAATTGAGAGAGTAATGAAGCTTACATATGAGGTAATCTCAACTTAAGCCAAGATTTAAGTTGTCGGCAAGTAGAAGTGTAAACAAAAATGACCCTTCATCCGATAGAGCAATGGGCAATCCCAAAACAAACAGCCCTAGTAGCAAAGGCCGCATTTCCCAAAAGCAACGTTTACATGAAGATGTATGAGCAATTGGGACAAATATATGTAGATGAAGATTTTCACTCTTTATATCCAGCGCGTTGTGGTCAACTAGCGCTATCCCCTGGAAGATTAGCACTAATTACGGTGATGCAGTTTGCTGAAGGATTAAGTGATAGACAGGCAGCAGAGGCAGTCAGGTCAAGAATAGATTGGAAATACGCTTTAGGATTAGAGTTAACCGATTCTGGTTTTGACCATAGCGTGTTGGCAGAATTTCGAGAGCGACTGATTGCCAAAGACTCTCAAAGGCAATTACTAGATCAGATGCTCAATCAATTGAAAGAGCAAAAACTCATCAAAAGTCGGGGGCGGCAACGCACAGACTCGACTCATGTGCTAGCGGCTATCCGTCAAGTGAATCGCTTGGAGTTAGTAGGAGAAACTTTGCGCCATGCACTCAATGAATTAGCAATGGTTGCGCCTCAATGGTTAAAAGCTCAAGTGACCTCAGATTGGTTTGACCGTTATGGTGCTAGGTTTGAGCAATATCGCTTGCCTCAAGAAAAAGCGGCAAGAGAACAACTGGCACTGACCATCGGTGCGGATGGACACCACATCTTGAGGGTAATTGATGAGTCCCAAACTGAAGAGAAGTGGCGACAACTGGAAAGTGTGGAGATTTTGCGAACTGTTTGGGTGCAACAATATGCTTTTATCGCAGAAACACTTGTGTGGCGAGAACCAACAAACACAGGTTTACCCCCTAACAAAGTCTCTATTCAATCCCCCTATGACACTGAAGCTCGCAACCGCACCAAACGAGATACCAATTGGACAGGATACACAGTTCATTTGACAGAAACCTGCGAAGAAAATCGCCCCAATCTGATTACTAATGTTGAGACGACTCCAGCAACAACTCCAGACGGAGCAATGACGCAAATTATTCATCAGCATCTAGCTCAAAAAGAGCTTCTGCCTGCACAACATCTGTTGGATACAGCTTATGTCGATGCCGAGCATCTAGTGACTTCTATGAGTGAGTATGAGGTTGACCTACTGGGAAAAGTTCCTGGTGACTCTAGTTGGCAAGCCAAAACAGATGGTGGATTTGATTTATCTTGCTTTGCGATTGACTGGGACAAGCATCAAGTCAGATGTCCCAGTGGTCAATTGAGTCAGGCTTGGCGAGAAAGAACCGATGATTATGACAATCGTGTGATTGAGGTGCGCTTTGAGCGTGCTAGTTGTGCTGCTTGTGAAAAAAGAAGCTTATGTACCCAAGCTAGAAAAGAACCCCGTCTGCTTAAATTCCGACACCGAGAACAACATCAAGCTTTGCAAGCTGCGCGGCTTCGTCAAACCACTCCAGATTTTCAACTTGACTATGCATTAAGAGCTGGGGTAGAAGGCTCTCTTTCCCAAGCCACTCGCGCATATGAATTGCGTCGTAGTCGCTACGTAGGTTTAGCGAAGACTCATTTACAACACATCGCTACCGCAGCTGCAATGAATTTGAGCCGCTTGATGGCTTGGTGGCAACAAATTCCCAAGGCAAAGACACGTATTTCTGCTTTTGCTGCTCTTGGCGCTACTGCTTAACACATAGCCATGATGGGTCTGACCCCTCAGTTAATTCGCCAACAGTATCATGAATTCTCAGGCGGATGAGTCAGCCAACAAATAAGCCATCTTTAACTTAAGTTGACACGCATGATTAGTGATTTCGCAACCAACTAGCTAGCCTAAGCGCCCCTATTCCCTAGCTACTAACCTTAACGAAATGTACCAAATACCTTCACTTCTCAATTGCGGTCGTTGCGATTAGGCGCTGAGAGTTGAATTATCTCCGAAAAACGTGAATACTTGACCGCATCAGTAGGAGGATAATCCGCCGACACTGCAAGTAAGCCAACTTTTATATCCTCAAAATAAATCACACCGCCAATACGTTTTTCCACTTGGAAAGGGCCATGAAATAACTTATACTTTGCAATGTAAATCAGGAAAAAATTAGTAATTTTTATTGGCTTGCCAAACATTTGCTGACAAGTTTTGTTGAGAACTGCATCTAGGTATTCATTGTGAGCAGGCCTACCCAGGTCAGTAAATTCCGGATGATCCGCAAAATGATCCATATAAAACGACCAGATCTCGGAAAAGTCTGCTTCATTGGTCAGTTTTTGCTTGAGTTCCTGCAATCGTTCGATTTCCATATTGTGGATATTGATGAGATGGGGTGAGCAGACAGCATTGTTAAAAATTTACCACAGCGATCGCTCCCACAACTTCGTTTTTAATAAATGGTTAGAAGGCTGAAGGCTGAAGTCTGAAGTCTGAAGTCTGAAGTCTGAAGTCTGAAGTCTGAAGGTGGGGTGGTTAGTAGCATTTCCCGAAATTTTTGATACACATCACTTCCCCTGCATCCCCTACATCCCCTGCTCTCCCCGTTCCCAACGCCCTATTCCTCAACAACTTCTGCCCTCGGATACATAGCTATTTTGTCAAGAATAAGATAATAATTATAACTATAAAGGACTTTATAAATCTTGAGCGAGATGCCGTTTCATCAGGAATCATCAGGTGTAGAGCAACCAGATATTGGTAACATGATTCGAGAACTCCGACAAGCGATGAAATTGTCTCAAGAGAAGTTCGCTGCTGAATTGGGTGTTACCTTCCCTACAATTAATCGTTGGGAGAATGGACATGCTACACCCTCTCCCCTGGCGCGTAAGCAAATTGATGCATTACTCAAGCAGTTGAGTGATTCGCCAGATGCAATCATGCGCGAATGCGGCCGGGCGCTGCAGACCAAGTATTTTCCGGAAAAGGACTTAAAAGCATGAGCTTAGAGCAACAAGGGGTGAGGAAACAGCAAGTAGAGACAATTCCCCTTGATCCTTCCTTTTACCAAACCGGCCCATTCCCTAGCGATCGCATTTTGTTAGTGGATGACAACGCTGATATGCTCAATTATGTGCGGCGGTTATTGCTCGGTCAAGGTTACGCGGTGGACACTGCTACAGATGGAGTGGCGGCCTTGGCGGTGATGGGTCAACAACTACCGGATCTCGTGCTCACAGATGTCATGATGCCCCATTTGGACGGCTTGGGGCTACTGCGAAAGTTGCGAGCCAACCCCATAACCAGAGAAATTCCCATTATTCTGTTGTCAGCGCGTGGGGAAGAAGCAGCGCGGTTAGCCGGATGGGAAGCAGGCGCAGATGATTATCTCACCACACCGTTTTCTGACCGGGAATTATTGGCTAGGGTGAAAGTCAACTTGAAATTGACCCAACTGCGGCGAGAAGCAGGACAGCGCGAGCAGGCGTTGCGCCAAGAAGCAGAAAAAGCAAAAGAGCATGTAGAAACGATTTTGTCAAGCATTCATGACGGCTTATTGGTGCTGGATCGCCAATGGTGTTACACCTACGTCAACGATCGCTATTGTGCAATGACTGCCATGTCGCGGGAAACCATACTCAGAAAAAACATTTGGGAAGTGTTTCCAGATGCAGTGGGGACTGGCGTTGATGTGGAATTGCGCCGAGCCATGTCTGAGCAAATCAACGTGGAGTTTGAGTATTTTTTCCGTCCCTGGAATCGCTATTTCCATTTTCATGTTTATCCTGCACCAGAGCAACTGACAGTTTTTGTCACAGAAATCACCGAGCGCAAACAAGTCCAAGCCTCTCTCAGAGCAGCTAATCACGAATTAAAACAGCACGCGCTCGCACTAGAACAGAGCAATGAAAGTTTGCAGAATACCTTAGAGGAGCTGCAAGTTGCAGAAGAAGAACTGCGAGAGCAAAATGAAGAATTGCAAACCACCCAACAGGAATTGCAAATACAAAATCAGCAACTAGAAACCGCGCGGGAGTTAGCAGAAACCCAAAGACAACGATATTTAGATTTGTTTAATTTTGCTCCTGATGGTTATGTTGTCACCGATGCCCAGAATATCATCCAGGAAGCAAATCAAGCGATCGCTGCTTTGATTGGTGTTGAGCAAAATAGTTTAATTGGTCAGCCACTAGAAGCATATTTTGAGCACTGTAACCATCAATTCTTACTCGCCCATTTACGGGATCAGCAGCCTCATCCCATTGATGAACTCAGCCTGAAATTATCAACAGGACAACTGATCCCAGTTTCCATCATGGTGACAGCTATTGACCACACCCCGCAGGCGTTGGTTGGTGCGCGCTGGTTAATCCGCGACATCAGAGAGCGCAAACGCCAAGAAGCAGCCCTACTCCTCCAAGAAACCAAACTCCGCAGCTTTATGGAAGCGAATGTCGTGGGTATTCTCTTCGGCGATGTGGAAGGCGGTATTCATGAAGCCAACGACGAACTATTAAGAATTATTGGCTACACAAGAGAGGACTTAGCTACCGGAAACCTCCGCTGGACTGACATCACCCCCCCCGAATACCTCTACCTCGATGAATTGGGAATTGCGGAAGCAGAGGCCAGGGGAGCTTGTACCCCCTATGAAAAAGAATACATTCGCAAAGATGGTAGTAGAGTCCCCGTGCTGGTGGGCTATTCTTTAATGGGTGATAACCGCGAAGAATCGGTAGCATTTATTCTCGATATCAGCGATCGCAAACAAGCCCAAGCCGCTCTCCAAGCAAGTCAAGAACGTCTGGAATTGGCGCTCCAAGGCGCTAACTTGGGCATGTGGGACTATAACTTAAATTCCGGTGAATTAATCTGGACAGAGCGCTGCAAAACCTTGTTTGGGCTGGCTCCTGATACGCCCATCAGCTACGAAGTTTTTCTGAATGCTTTGCATCCCGACGATCGCTCTTGGGTCGATGAAATTGTGACTCAGTGTATCACCAACCACGAAAACTACGACATTGAATATCGCACCCTCTGGCCAGATGGCACAGTACACTGGATTGCTGCTAAAGGTCAAGTCTACTACACTGAAAACGGTAGCCCGTCACGGATGGCAGGGGCGGCGATTGATATTAGCGATCGCAAATTCCAAGAAGCAGAATTGCGGGATCGAGAGCAACAATTCCGCACCCTGGTGGAAAACACCCCAGATCTCGTCATTCGCCACGATCGCCAATTCCGTCACTTGTATGTGAGTCCCAGCATCGAACAAGTACTCGGACTACCACCACAACAATTCCTTGGCAAAACAGGGTGGGAACTGGGATTTACAGACTTGACATCCCAAGCTTGGTATGCAACCCTAGCTAGAGTCTTTCTCACAGGGCAAAGCTGTTCTTTAGAGTATAACTACCCCAATCCCGCAGGCGAACTGCGGACTTCTCAAGCCCGCTTTGTCCCAGAATTAATTGAGGGAGAACAAATCAAAACTGTGCTGGTGGTGGCTCGTGATGTCACCGAATATAAACAAACAGAAACCGCACTGCGCCAAAGTGAACACAGGCTCAGACTAGCACTGGAAGCAGGTAAGCTCGGTTCTTGGGAGTTGCACCCCACCACCAGCAAGATTGATTGCTCTGAACAGTGTAAAGTCAACTTTGGACTACCACCGGATACACCAATCTCTCTGTCTGAGTTAATCGAGCTAGCCCACCCAGAAGACCGCCAGCAAGTGCAAACAGCCATAGAAACAGCGATCGCCCAACAAACAGACTGTGAACTAGAATACCGCACCACGTGGTCAGATGGCAGCATCCACTGGGTTTCACTAAGGGGGCGAGGATTTTACTTAGCAGACGGTATTTTGTCACACATGACAGGCGTGTGTTCAGATATCACCGCACGCAAACAAGCAGAAGCGGAAAGAGAGCAACTGCTGCAAAAAGAACGAGCCACCAGAGAAGAAGCCGTAAGAGCCAACCGAATTAAAGATGAATTTTTAGCGGTGCTATCCCATGAATTGCGATCGCCCCTCAATCCCATTCTCGGTTGGTCAAAAATGCTACTAGCTGGTAAATTAGACGCAGCCAAAACCAAACTAGCCATCACCACCATCGAGCGCAACGCCAAACTGCAATCAGAATTAATTGAAGACTTGCTTGATGTTTCCCGCATTCTTCAAGGTAAACTTAGTCTTAACGTCAACCCCGTGAATTTAGCAGGGACAATTCAAGCCGCTATGGAAACAGTGCGCTTGGCTGCACAAGCTAAATCCATAGATTTGCAACTCAACTTAGATCCAGCCGTAGGACAAGTTGCAGGAGACGCCACCAGACTACAACAAGTAGTATGGAACTTGCTTTCCAACGCCGTCAAATTTACCCCCACCCAAGGGAAAGTGGAAATCACCTTAACAAAACTAGGTGAACAAGCACAAATTCAAGTAACAGACACAGGTAAAGGGATATCCCCCGAATTCCTACCGTATGTATTTGATTACTTCCGCCAAGAAGACGGCAAAACCACACGCAAATTTGGCGGTTTAGGATTAGGATTAGCGATCGTCCGTCATCTGGTAGAGTTACACGGGGGCACAATTCGAGCCACAAGTCAAGGAGAAGAATTAGGCGCCACCTTTACCGTCAGATTACCACTGCTACCAACACCACCCACAGTCAAATCTGATCATCCAGGATCAATATCATCTCACAACTTAAACGATATGCATATCCTAGTTGTTGATGATGATGCAGACACCAGAGAATTTGTCGTCTTCTTGCTCGAACAAGCCGGCGCCCAAGTCGTCGTCGCCAAAACAGCCAGCGAAGCATTTGCCGCTTTAACTCAATCACCCCCTGATGTACTATTGAGTGACATCGGAATGCCAGATATGGACGGCTACATGCTGATTAGGCAAATTAGAGCCTTACCCCCAGACAAAGGCGGACAAGTACCAGCGATCGCCATCACGGCTTACGCTGGAGATTTCAATCACCAGCAAGCTCTCCAAGCCGGCTTTCAACAGCACATCGCCAAACCCATCGAGCCGAACGAATTGATTAAAGCGATCGTTACACTCACTCTTCGGGTAGGGAATCAGGAATAAAGTTGAGTTTCACTCCGGTGCAAATTTTGGAGAATTAGCATAACTCATCAAAAAAATCCCTCTCTCGTCAGAGTTCTCCTGCTACTTTCTCTATGGAAAATTAAATTAGTTTTGCCAATAAGTCTAAAATTTCTACTAGTGTAATGAACAGTTTCTCTTCTTCAGCCGCCCCCAAAGCAGATCGTATCCTAGTAGTCGATGATTTGCCTGATAACTATGAGCTACTACAGACAATTTTAGAAAGTGAAGGATATCAAGTCGAAATCGCCGATAATGGACACAAAGCGCTAGATAAAATCGCCGTACAGCCGCCTGATTTAGTGCTCCTAGATGTCATGATGCCAGGAATGAATGGTTTTGAAGTGACACGGCGGATTCGACAAAATCCTGCGCTCCCTTTTATCCCAGTTATTTTAGTTACAGGCTACAGCGAAACCACTCCAGCCGATGGCGTTGAAGTGGGAGCCAACGGCTTCATTCGCAAACCCATCGATTTTGATCATCTGCTTGATCGCATCCAAACCATCCTACAGCTTAAACATTAAGTCAACCCCCAAGGGGAAAAATAACATCCCAATTATTAATCTGAAGACAAATCCACTGTACAAATTAATCACAGTGTTCACAATTTCTCAGCAACCACCTTACTTCATAAAACAACTACCATTTTCCCCAAAATCTGTATAGAACCCGATGATAGATGAACGACAAGAATCTGGATGATTTAATTTACAAGAGTCTTTCACTTCTGTTTATTAGGTTTGGTCGATTGGCCAAGCCTTTTTTTCTGAAAAAATACTAACTTCAACACCAAAAAAAATTATAGATGGGTATGGGCACAACATTGTTGTGCCCTCACAAATGATTGGTCTGTCGCCAACATTATTTGAACTGGTTTTATATTAAAACACTAAAAGCAGTAAAATATACACCTGTAACACAGTATATATTTCTACAGAAGGATGTTTTAAAAACATAATAATTTTAAATTGTATCTATACTTTTACCCTGAGTAAGTTTTGGGCTTGGCTTCCCTCCCAAGCCCTTTTTCATATTTTAAAAACGAGATGAGCTAATCGCTGAAGTTTATGTAGTAGCTTTGATGATTTTTTTCCATATATGTTGTCGCATATACACAGGAGAAATGAAAAAAGCTTTAGCCAGCATTTTCACAGCTAATAAAAACTCTTTCTTTTCTTGCCAAAGAATTCTCGCTAATCTCATAGCATTGTGACTTCTAGCCTCAGTTTCAAAATGCTTGTATGGTCGGCTTAAATCATGAGCAAAGAACGCATCTAGAATATCAAAATTTGCCTTCACCCAGCGATGAGAATTTCCTGTCACATTATTAGCATGAGAATATTTAGTAATCAAATAATGAGGCACATGAACTACATTACCTATGCAGAATAATCTTAAAAATAGCTCTTTATCTTGACCCACTCTTAAACTTTCATTAAAACAACCTGCTTTTTGCAAAGCCTGCTTACGCACAACAACCAACGAGGCTGTGAGAATAAAGTTTTCTGCCAACAAATGATAAGTTAAATCAGGATATTTTAACCAAGGACTACAACTAAATTTTCTGGTCTTCCCATTTTGTTCATGATGGAAACAGCCGCAAAATACCAACACAGGATTTAGCTCACTATCAATGTATTTAATCTGTGTTTCTAAATAATTTGGCAACCATTCATCATCAGAATCTAAAAAGGCGATAAAATTACCTCTAGCCAATTTAATTCCCTCATTTCTTGCTCCCCCAGATCCTCGATTCTCCGGAAGAGAACTTAACCGTACCTGTTGAGGATATTTATTCGTAATAAAATTCAGAGTATCATCACTAGAAGCATCATCAACGACAATTAACTCATAATCAGCATATGTTTGATTCAAAACACTGTTGATAGCTCTTTCTAACAAAAATCTACGATTATAAGTGGGGATAATTACAGAAACTTGTGGTAATTTTAATTGCATATTATATCTTGTTATTTTTCAGTTTTAACAACGCTTGTTCAACACCATCAACCATTTTATTTACATGAAAATTTTCCAAAATGTGATGACGACATCTCATACCTAATTGCGGATCTAAATCTTGCCATTTCAACACCGAATTTATAGTATTTGTTAAATCTTGAATATTTCCTTTCTCGAAAAGCATATTTTCAAATTCACCAGTCAAAATTTCAGGAATACCGCCAGTCCGACTAGCCACTACAGGAGTTCCGCAAGACATAGATTCAATAATTGAGCGCGGACATGGCTCAGACCATAAACAAGGTAATACCGATATATCACTAGCCTGATAAACAGATACAGGGTCAGAAACATGACCAAGAAAACGTACATCTTCTGCTATTTTTAAATCTTTTGATAACTGTTCTAGGGATTCCCGATAATTATTATTTTGAAGTAGTGGTTTTCCGGCAATTAATAGTTGAGATTTAATTCCCGATTTGAGAAACAAAGCAAACGCCCTAATTAATATTTCTAGTCCCTTGTCTTTATCTAATCTACCGATGTAAGAGATAATTTTAGTATTTTCTGGAATGTTTAATTGTTTTTTATTAATAGCTAATTCACTTGAAAAAATAAATTTATCTGTATTAATTCCGTTATGAACAACATCAATTTTATTCTCTCTAAATCCTCTCTTCACCCAATCAGACTTGGTTTGATGAGAGACTGCAATCAGTTTACTCACATTCTGCATTCCTACATACCATTGAAAACCAAATTTTCTGGGTGGAGGTAAGCGCAGATGACAAACAAAAGGAATATTTTTCGATACAGCTAAAGTATAAGCAAAAAAACTATTGTGATATTGATTGCTATAAACTAAACTATCTTGATTGGTTTTTATTCGCACATGAGCATCAATCAAAGAACGGCAAGATTTGATAATATTTTTAGACTCAATTCTATAAGTATTGACTTTGATTAATTCGGTGCATAAATCCTGATATTTACTAATTAACTCACCTTCTTTTAGATAAACTAAACTAATATTGTGTCCCCGCTTACTGAGTCCATGACAAACATCATATAAGCTGATTTCTTGTCCACCGCGGTTAGAAGATAATTCATTTTCTAAAACAATAATATGCATGATATTTTCAATAAAAATTAGATTTTATTTGGCTAGTGTAAAGTTAATAATCTAGATATTTTTAATTTGCTTAAATAGAAACAACTTAAAAAAGTTGCAACTAGTCGCGTCATTTCATAAGCAGCAACATCATCACTTTTCAAGACTTTTTGGTGTCGGATATAATGCAAAATTATTTTGCAGATATCAGTAAAAATATATATAAAAAAAGCAAAAGGTCTTTGCCAATTTTTGAGTAGAAGCATACGCAAATGATAGCGAGCTAAACCAACTCCGCGCATGAGAGAAATTAAGTAATCTTTTTCTAAGCGCCAAGATGGAATAATGTGGTCTACTATCATTGCTGGGTTATACCAAATTTCCCAACCAGCACGGTGAATGTATAGTAAAGATTCGGCGTCTTCACTTCCTAACATAGATGAACCAATTCTACCAACTAAAAAAAGGCGAGTTGGGACATGTTCTTTCCATACATTTCTGCGTACAACTAAACCAGCAGAAGGAGGAAATCCCTTTTTATGAGGTTCATATATCTGAGGTTTATCGCCCCTTTCTGTTATTGCGAGATAAAATAAAATCGGCTTGAGTTTTGCAGGTGGTTCTACTTCAAAAGCACCATGAATTTGACTAGCGCAGGCTCCTAATTTTGGGTGTTCTGCGAAAAATTTATGCGCTTCTATAATCCAATTAGGTGCTGGTAAATTATCATCATCCAAAAAACCAACAACTTGTCCTCTAGCCTCAACTATAGCTCTTGTTCTGGCAAATGCCGCGCCTTGTTCGGCTTCAAAAATGTATTTTAACGGAAATGAATGAGTCCAATTATTTTGATATTCATCAATAAGTTTGGCTGTATTATCTACACTATTATTATCGACAACAATAATTTCCCAATTAAGGTTTTCTACTCCGATTTGATTAATTAAACGTTCTATGACTACTGGTAAACGCATCTCTCCGTTATAAGTAGGAATGGCCACAGTAAAATCAATATTATTCATTGTTTCTCCAAATTTAGATAGCCATTTTTCCACAAATAAATAGGACTAATTAAACTATTTAATATTAGTTCCATTTCACAAGCAGCCACTAAATCAGTCTTAACTTTGGTGCGATATTTGAGTAGATGAAATAATATTCTGCTGGTGTCAGTGATTAGATAAATAATTATTGTCAATGGTATCAACCATCGTTGAATACCTATGCTTCGAGTCACATAACGGCTAAGTCCGATTCCCCGAAAAAAGGGAATTAAATAATCTCTTTGTAAACGCCTACTTGGTATTTTGTGGCTCATCTGCATTGTCGGGTTATACCAAATTTCCCAACCTGCTTTTTGCATGTAAGACAAAACCTCTAAATCTTCACTAGTCAACATATTTCCTGCGACTCTACCTGTTAAAATGCATTGACTAGGAACACTTTCTAACCAAGCTTGTTTACGCACAACAAGTCCCGCTGAAGGGGGTAATAGTTTTTGGCGCGGGTCGTACTTTATAGGTTGTGTTCCTCGTTCTGTAATTGCTAAAAATGGAGCAATTCGATGAAAATTGTCTGGGGGATTAATTTCAAAATCTGGAGAAATTTGACTTCCACAAGCGCCTGCTTTTGGGTGTTTCTGTAGAAAAGCATAAGCAGATACAACCCAATCTGACGCCGGCCAGTTGTCATCATCAACAAAGCCAATCAATGGAGCGCTGCTTTCTTGGATAGCTCTTTTTCTGGCGAAAGCCGCACCTTGTTGTTGCTCAAAGCAATAACTTAAAGGATGAGCATCTGGCCAATCTAGTTGATATTCTTGAACAATTTTCGCGGTGTTATCAGTGCTATTGTTATCGACTACAAGAACTTCCCAATAGAGAGTTTGGTGATAAACTTGCGATCGCAATCGCTCTAACACTTGCGGTAAGCGTCTTTCACCATTATATGTACAAATTGCCACAGTTAAGTCAACAAATGTGGTCATACCTAGCAACCTCACACAACAGCAGTCTGATCATCAAAGAGCTTTGGCTGAATTTTTTCCCTTAATGGATATCTATTATTGGGAGTGAAAATCCTGGTCTTTACAACAAAGGGTGTGTAAGCGTCAGTGCAATATAACCGCTTTGTGCTCGTTTTTAGAATACCCAGATCATCGTCAGAAGTAACACTTTGTGATAACACTTGCCAAAGTAAAAAACAATAATTATTAGGTAAAATTTTTGTGATCAACAATGATGTTTTTTTAAACTCAATGGGTATCCTTAATTTGTAAAGGTAGACGCCGATAATTCCCAATATTCTTACTGGAATTGGGTGTGACCTAATTTCCCAAATCTTGACGATATATACTTGGCGGGGTGTGCGATCGCACCCCCTTATCAGCGTATCTGTCGTACAAGTTTTTTGGCTGGGGATGATTAAGTAAACACAAGCGTCTACTCTCACAATTTTGGTTTGAAACAGATAATTATGATTAAGCGTAAACGCACCAGGGGATTTACCCGTACCTTACTAAAAATTTTTCAAACTCTCAAAAGATTTTTCATCCGCAATATTCAATGGCTCTTGCGTAGCCTACCTAGAACATCTCGAAGACATAAAGAAAGTGGATTTGTGCTACCAACAACTGTCATGCTTTTATTGATAGTAACCTTGGTAGTAACAGCTTTACTTTTTCGCACTTTCAGTCGGACAACGCAAGCAATTAGCGAACGCCAACAGCAAGTAATTTATAACACGGCGACACCAGCAATTGACCGTGCTAAAGCTAAGATAGAGTACCTATTTAGGCAAGATACTCGTTTACCTGCTGGTGTACCTTCAGATAGCACCATACAAAACATCTTTCAAGCGCCTGCTAGCGGTGATGACGTTTATAAATTACCTGATGAAACACGCCTAGATTTTAAAGACACTAACAATAACCCTGGCATTGGCTGGTATTTTAGACAAAATAATAAAACAATAGCCTACTCAATTATCTTTAAAAAACAAGTAAGAAATACCACTGGTAGTGGTAATGCGGCTTCCGTCACAGATAGTGCTAGTAATAAAGCACCTTATTTAGTTGTTCGCAACGGGCCTGTAAATACTAGTAATTCGGGAGGAATATGTGATACCACAATTCAATTAGCATCGGATGAAAGAGATTGGGAACCAATTACTTCTGCTACTTTAGCTAAAACTTTTCAAGTGACTGCTTTTGCTGTTGAGAACGCCAACAAAGCAAATCGAACAATCACGACACTAGAGTTACAACAAGATAGACAAGCGGATAAAGGTAATAAATGGGGAGCTTATTTCCGCTACGATTTAGAACTATTTCATGGCTCCTCTACTAACTTCCGTTGGAATGGGGCAATGCACAGCGATGCTAATATGTTCTTAGCGCCATACGGTAGTTTTAGAGCCTACTTGATTAGTTCACCTGCATCTTGTGTGAATACGTCTGCCAACGACTCGAAAATCACAGTCAGTAAGTATTCAGATACGTCAGGAAATGTTACCTTTGAAGGGCAAATCGCCGCCGGTAGATTAGCTCAAGAACCGAATGAAATATACGGTGGTAATTCAACAATTGATTTGTACAACGGCAGTTTAGCACCTACTGGCTCCCCTTCTTTAACAAAAGATAACGACTCTGTTACTCCTGATAATGCTAACGAAAGTACTATCTTGCCAGCACATATTGCAGTTGAACCAGTGGCTCTGATGACACAAGATGTATTTAAATCACGAGGTTCAGATACAACAAATACAAGCTACAGAACCACAGACTGGAAATCTAGCAACTTCGTGCAAAGAAAGAGAATTTATAATGAGGAGGCGATTCCTCCTTATCTAGATGATACTTATCGGGCTGACAATCGCTATGGCCCAAACCCCACCTATGATGGCAAGCCGTTCGCCAATAGTCAAATCAAAATCCCCTCTGCTAGCAAAGCTGGCGATGTCATTCCCTCCACAGACACCAATTACAGCGCCCTCACCAGAAATGATCCTCCTACTAATAATCCCGAAGCAGTTGGTTTAGATGGTTACTGGGAAAGACGAGCAGTTAAAGGAGGTTTGCGAGTTGTTGTGGGACAAAGGCTGCTACTGGGGAATCCATTAGCTGTGCCTACAAACGCCGAACTTCCTTCTAGTAGAAAACATGAGTTTCTGCAGCGCCGCACTCAAAGGGATAATCTATCTGCTGTCCAAGCTACGGCTGTCTATCACTACAAAAGCGGGAGCGGAACCACACCCGTTGCTTGTATGGCCACAACAGTTCATCCAGGAACTGCGGAAACACTCAAGCGCAGTGCTACCTTTGAAACAATCAAGTTCCGAAATTCTGCTGATACTGAACTAACACGGACTATTAGCGACTTTTTCACAGGTAGAGGTACAAATGGTTGGGAATTTAGCTATCCTGGTGCGAGTACTGCTTTAGAAAATGCCAGAAAGAATTTGGCAGATTTCGCGGGAGATCCAGATGGGGCTTTTCCAGCTAAACAAGAAGCATCGACATCAACCATCATGCACCCCTATCCCGAACTAGCTAGATATGGGGACTTTTCTAATCTGCGTCGGGCGCTGTCAGGTACGAGTATTGCAGATGAAGCCTATAAAGATACGGCTAATTGTCTATTGGGGATGTTGGCTTACAACATTAATTATTTGAATGATTACGATTATGGCAAAAACTGGCATCTAACAAATACTTCAGCGCTTTTGGATGATTTAAATGCAGCTTTATTAACTGCTGCAAGTTCCGTTGCTGTCAATCAACCAGAACAAGCGATCGCTGCTTTAGAAGCTTCTTCAGTAGATAATAAAGTTGAATTAGTTAAACTCGCTAAGCTAATTGCTGCCAAAGAGCAAGTAGACCGCGATCGCCGAAATAACGTCAGTTACACTTGCACCAAAACCAAGTTTAATGCACTTGCCACTGCTTTGGATAAATTGTGTCCGGCTGGTGCGAAATATGAAGCTTTGTACTACATTTTTCCCACCGCAGACCATGCTGAAGCCCGTACTGACACATATATCACCGGCACATCGGTCAACCCAACTTCTCTAACAACCCGCTACAAAGCTATTACTATTGCAGACATAGCCGCTACCACTACCCCAAATACAGGAACTTGGAGTGTACCCAGAAGTGATGTTACTGCCACTGTTGGTACTGCTAGTAACCTACCTAATAACAACACAACAAATTTAAACAACTTGGTTAGATATATTGATGCAGCAGGTACTACAACATACTATCAAGTTGCTTTTAAAGATGCCGCCTTATTCAATGGTCGGGAAATGATGAATGTGCGGGTGTTGGACGTTGACCTGAACCTGCTGCGGACAAATAGCCTCAGTGGTGATACATGGCTACCGATTAACGATAACACTGCTACCGATACTAATGCGCCTCCTCCCAACGGTCTAGTATACGCCTTCCGCGAAGATGCAGTTAGAGAAGATGCGATCGCCAGACCTGTCCCGACAACAACTCCTACCACGGCTATAGAAGGCATGAATGCTACTCCGGGGAGTCTCAGAGACCCCGTTGTCTCTAGTAACGGTATCAGCGTCAAACCTGTAGATTATTTTCCTGACCCAGACCGCCGTCCTTTTGGCTTTCGTTTGAAAAACGGCTCTAGATTAGATCGTGGTACAAACAGTGCAGGCATGACATTTGTATCAGATAATACTGTGTATATTCAAGGAGACTTTAATTTACACAGCACTGATGGTACTAACTCTGCCAGCACATTATTAGAAGAGTTCAAAAATGCCGATACCACCAGTGCTACCCCTGATAACCAAGGTAAACTCAAGGACGACTGGAGCAACTTTTATACACGAAATCGCAAGGATGACAGGTTTGCAAAACCAGCAACAGATACTTGGCGCCCCACAGAGGTGCTCGGTGATGCTGTCACTATCGTGTCAAGTAATTTTTGCGACGGTAGCATAGAAGACGGCATTATTTACCCCAACGTCACTCCCCCGACCGATTTACCTACTAGGTATGGTTGCGATTCGACTACCAGCGGCCCGCAATACACTTCCTATCTCAACCAAAACCGTCCCAGTGCAAAACTGACTGACTTTCTAACCACAAGAAAAGGTTTAAATGATAGTGCTTGGGCGCGGGAAAATCCCGCCGATAGCGCCTCTCCCGTCAGAATATCTGCAACCGGCAAACCTTGGTATCTGAACACTAGCAGCACTGAAACACAATATGAGGAGATGAATCACCCCCTCCCATCGAGTCCTCCATCGCCCAAAACGTACCTGAGATTCAGTGAAACTGATCCAAATTGCACCGTGGTTGCTACTAGAAAATGTGTCGGTGTGGCTTCCGCAACGAGAGTGAACACAATCCTGGTTCAAAACATTATTCCCTCTCGAGGTCAACAATCCTATGGCGGTTTTCACAACTTCCCACGGATGATTGAAAACTGGAATGGTAAGGACTTACATATCGGTGGAGCTTTTATACAGTTGAGGTTTAGCACTCAAGCCACAGGTCTTTTCGACCAAGATGCTTGGGAAGTTGGTACTAGCACTACTACTGCTAGCCAGGAGCGATATTTCAACCCACCCAATCGTCGCTGGGGTTATGATGTCGCGCTCCAATTCCAAACAGCAGGCCCTGTCGCCCGACGCTTCAAAACCCCAGGGACTACCCGCAGTGAGGTTTATCGTGAATTACCTTTAGATGATCCATACATTCAGAAGCTGCGCTGTGCAAAAGACTCAGATGGAAACCAGATTGATTCCATCGCTAGTTGTACTTAAAGTCAAAGGGGGGATAAAGTGTCAAATCAATCAAGCTTGTTAAAAATTTATTTTCAACTACAAAAGCTAGTTGCTAAAACCAACTCAACGCAGGGGTTCACCATCATTGAATCGCTGATGGCCATAGTGGTAATTACTATCCTCTTAGTAGCAATTACACCACCAATTTTTTTAGCAGTAGCTACTCGTGTTCAAAATCAAAAAGCTGAACAGGCCATGCAATTAGCACAACGTCAAGTTGATGAAGTGCGAGTATTAATTGAAAAGGGAAACTACACCAATGATAATTTGACAACGATTTTACCTGATGGAGGAACAGGTGCGGCTGATGCAGTTGCTGCGCCTACATCATCATTTACCTGTAGTCCGCTCACCAGTGCTAGCGCTTGTGAGTTTGATGTTAATAACGATGGGAGAACAGATTTTTTTATTCAAAAGTTTCGCACTAAATCAGCTACTCAAGGAGGCGTAGTAGTTGCTTTTAATATGGGTGTAAGAGTGTATTCAGCGCTAGCTAATGGACAATCTGGGTTAGAAACAACTCAAGCTTCTCTTAAATTCACCACAGAGCAAGGAAGTCAGCGCAAGTATCCTTTAGCAGTGATTTACACTCCCATAGTCCGCAGCGATATCAAAGATTCTTTGAATAAATACAGGGAATTTTTGAATCCTTCTCCTTCTCCTTCTTCTTCTCCTTCTCCTTCTCCTTAGCAAAGATGTAGGTTGGGTTTCGTTCCTCAACCCAACACCCAAAGTTTTGCAATTGTTGGGTTTCACTCCGTTCTACCCAACCTACGTTTGTTCTGCTCAGATACCCGACTTCTTCAAGAAATCGGGGATATCTGAGAATTTTGAATGTTAATTATCTGCTCTTTTGTAATTAGCTTTAACAAATATGAATATCAAAAATCTGAAATTTTTCCTTAAATTTCGGCGAAGTTATCCAAAAAAATCTGTGACAGCGGGATTCACTCTCATCGAACTTTTAGTAGCGCTATTAATTGCTTCTTTAATTATTTCGGCTTTGTTGTCGTTGGTTGTGGATTTATTGCAAGTTGACCGCAGAGAAGCATCTCGCACTGAAACTCAGCGGGAAATGCAAATGGCTTTAAATTATATAACTTCAGAATTGCGGGAAGCAGTTTATGTTTATGATGGCAATTGTTTTCAAAAAACAGGCCAAGGAAATATCACAACTACATCCGGTGTCACAACTGTAGACCCAAATTATTGTCCTGGTTGGGAAAACCACTTACCAATCGATTCATTTACTAATCAAACACCTGTGCTGGCTTTTTGGAAACCAGAAACTATTATTGATGGGAACATACCTGATCTTTCTACTTGTACAGGTACCACAGCACAAGAGTGTAAAGACCTGCGAGTTAAGCGTCGCGTCTACACATTAGTAGTTTATTTACAATCAACTGATAAGTCTGATAATAAGTGGCAAGGAAAATCTAGAATTACTAGATATGCTTTAAGTAAATACAAAAATCTTCCTACTGAACTGGAGCAATCTGCAGGATATGTTGACCCATCTTTGGAAGATGGTACTAGTTTTCAAACATGGCCCAGAAATAGCAAAGGTGATAACTTGCAAAAAGGGACTACAGCGCAACGATTATCAGATATGGCGCTTAATGCACCAGATGTTTTAGTCGATTTTGTCGATGATCCTGATGCAACTGATGTTAAGGTTCCGGAGTGTGACACCAGCAAAAATTATATACGCAGCCCGAAAACAACAATTAACACCACAACTGCGACAACTAGCTTTAATAGCTTTTTTGCTTGTGTGAGAACTGTTGTACCGACTACAACATCGGTAATTGTTCCCAGTGGGATTAACCAAGATGTAGTTCTTTATCTCAGGGGAAATGCTAATGGTAGACCTGGAGTTAGCAATGACGGTTTTCGTCCAGTTTTACAAACGCAAGTACTTGTCCGTGGCGTAGTTAATAAAATTCCTGAATAATATTCGGTTTGGAGACGACAGATGAAGATGTTATTACTGTTGAAAAAATCAGAGGCTGGTTACACTTTATTAGAAATGCTTGTTGTTGTGCTGATGATTGGTGTTTTGTCAGTCATCGCTGTACCCGGTTGGCTGGGATTTGTGAATCAACAGCGATTAAATACTGCACAAAATAAAACTTTGACATCATTGCGAGATGCTCAAATCAAAGCCCAAAAAGAAAAATTGCGTTGGCAAGCTTGTTTTTGGGATAATGGTACTCAAGTTTTTTCATCTGTGCAACGTGTCCCTGCAAATAACAATTGTCAGGTGACTAATGGTGAACCTTTGATTGAAAAATCTCAGAATATAAAAATACTTAATTCTTCGATGGTTCAAGCTCCTATTAATAGTGGTTACTATCGAATTCGGTTCAATCATGATGGTTCTGTAGTAACTGGAGAAAAGGGTAAAATTACTTTTGCACCTCGCAATGCTAGTGCTCCCAAAGCTTGTGTGATTGTGGAAACTTTGCTAGGTTCAATACGCTCTGTTAAAGATGCTAAATGTGATTAATTTGTTGCATTGATTAACCTTTTCTGATTTTTTAATGTAAAAAATAACCAATTTGGGTAACAAATGGCAATAAAATTAATAGATTTTTTATTACGTGTGCATTTACAAAATTTAGTTAAAACAAAAAATATATTGAAAAATTCTTCTAGCAGTGGTTTTACACTACTAGAAATATTGGTGATTGTCATACTACTGGGGATATTAAGTGCGATCGCTATTCCTAATTGGCTAGCTTTTGTAGATATTCAGCGTCTCAATACTGCCCAGGATAAAATTTATGTGGCTATGCGTCAAGCTCAAACTCAAGCTATCAAAGAAAAATTAAATTGGCAAGTTAGTTTTCGTGAACAAAATAACACACTTCAATGGTCAGTTCATCGAGCCACGGTTAATGCTTCTAGTAGTGATTGGAATAATTTAGACTCAAATATCCGCTTGGATAGTGAAACGACTTTGCGTTTATCAAACGGTATCAGCAAAGTTCAATTTAATTACAAAGGTCATCCCCAAGAGTTAAGACGCATCACACTATATAGTACTTATGGTGGTAAAACTAAACGCTGCGTTTATATTTCTACGCTTATAGGCGCAATACGACGAGGAAGGGAGCAAACTCGACCTAAAGACGGGGACTATTGCTATTAACTACAGAAAAATCTATTCCATCTGTTGAATAATTTCTATTGTTTCCACACTAACAGTGCAAACTCTGCAGAGCAAATCTATCACTTGTTCTTTATAATCTGCAAAGCGATAGGTGGAGAATTTAGCTGCAATTGTTGGATCTTTGGGCGTTTTTTCTTTATATTGGTCTAAAATCCACTCTAGAGCGCAGCGATTTCCTAGGTGATATTTCCAAGCAGTTTGGGGAACATTTTTGAGAGTAGTTACATCGTCTATGATTAGTGTTGCCTGATTTTTGTCGGCTTTGAGTTTTGCTTTGGGAGTCTTGTTTTTATCTGGCTCCCAGGGCAAATCAACCCTAGTTAAATTATAGGGTGTAACTGTTTCATAATTAATGTGTAAATTCATTAATTTTTCACCCCAGCTAACCCATTGGTGAAAGTCTGCGTAGAAAGGTAAACGGGGAAATCCTCGTTTCAAGTTCACTTCATATTTGCTGCGGTAGGTGGGATTGTGTAAGACGGCGTAAGTATAGTGAAAGATATCTAGTTTGGTAATTGTTGCGTCTTGATAATGGTTTTGGAACTGCGATAATCCCCAGTCGGTGATGTTATCTATGCGGTTTCCTTCTTTGTCGTAGCGGTAGAGGGGGAGACATTGAGTACCACCACTAGCGGGACTAACTGCGTTAAGATCAACAACGGAATTAGCTGAAATTACAGTAAAAGGTTTATCCTCAGATTGCCCCATAAAACCAATAATCTGATTTTCAGTATCAGGATTAGGAAAAATAGATGGTAATTGATAAGTTCTTCCATTAAAATGCTTATCAAAATAAAGATATTTCTTGGTAAATGGTCGATAAATACTCTCAACTATCGAGCCAGCATCAAACTTTTTATTGATACCTCGCTCCAAGTATTTATTTAAATCCATATCCCATTTAATATCAAACCCTAATTCTTCTGATGTTCTCCGTCTCCGTTCATACACATCTACAAAAAACTTCATCCGGTTCTCTAGTTGAGATTTCGAGAAGTCATATACCCATTCATCGCGTTGGGTTGCTACCCCTCTAGAAAATAATTTAAATATCGCTTGTTCTCCTATTCCAGCTTTGACATCCTTAGTAATAACTGGAATCAGATGCTCAAAATCATTATCTGATAAATTAATCCAATTGTTTCTGTCATCAGGCTGAATATGTGCGAATGACATTTGCTGAAATGGTGTTTTTGCCAAAAAATTTAGCTTGGCTTCTGCAGAGTCTTCTGCAATATTTGAATAGAAAATTTTGCTCTTAACTTTAGAATTATTCCGCTCTCTTGGAAAGTTCTGATCCGAGGAAGCCTCCGCCCAGACTTTCCGCTTTTTTACCAGGAAACTGATAGCTGTACCAACCTTGACACCAAAAACACTCCCCGATTTATCTCCTCTGCGGATATTTCCACCCAAATCAATAATATAGATATCGCTAAACTCTTCGGAAACAACTTTCCTAAATCCGTCAAAAGTCCTGCTGTCAATAAACGAGGAATTAGTAATTAACGCCACAATTCCATTTTGACTCAGCCTATCAGACGCCCAGCGCATAAACCGCACATACATATCATAAAGTACAATCTGATTTTGTGCTGTCCCGTGTTTAATGTAAGTTTCTTTGATGCGTTTATCGACCTCTGGATAAACCCGATTAGCATTTTTATCGTTAAAATTTTCTTGTCTGGCGTTATAAGGTGGATTCCCAATAATCACCGAAATATCAGTTTCATTTTGTCGCTTGATTCTTTCTGTATTTTCAACCGACATAGCGAATAAATCTAATTGCTTACCCTCAAAAGATGTATGTTCTAAAGAATCGACAAAACAAATATGTGCAAATTCATCATACACACCCATTTTTTGTTTATAGGTGTATTCAATATTCAAATTTGCAATGTAATAAGGCAAAATCGCCACTTCATTACAGTGAATTTCTTGCTGATATTTATATTCCAAACTATCTTTCGGTAAATAATCTATCAATTCTGTGATAAACGTCCCTGTTCCCGTAGCTGGATCTAAAATTTCGACATTTTTATCAGATAGCAACTTTCCAAAATGTTGATGCACTAAATAATCGACACTTTCAATCATGAAGCGCACAACTTCGTTGGGAGTATAGACAATTCCTAATCTATCAGCAGCTTTGGGATTATACGCTTTATAAAAATTCTCATACAGAGACTTCAAAAAGCGCTGCTTTTCCTGGTGATTGTGAATACTCGCAGCCGTTCTTTTAATTACACCATAATAACTCTCAATACTACCTAAAGTATTTCTTTTGACGCTACCTGTGAAAAAGGTATCAATTACCCGTTGTAATTCTCGCGCAATATTATTTTCTCTGTGAAACTGGGATTCATTAAATATATTGATAAAAATATCTTCGGTCAAAATATGCTGAATTATCATTTCCCGAATATCCAACAAAGTGATTTCTGGATTAATCGATTCTTTGCAGATTTGCCAAAATTTTTCTCTAGCGTTGTGAAAAGCTATATTTCTATCTGCTTGACTATCAATCAAGTCTCGCAGAGTAATTAAAATCGTCGGTAAGTCAGCTTTAAAGATTTCAATCGCCCGGCGAAAATCTTTTACTTCTGGGCGAATATAGTTAATAAAAGTGGTGATGATTCCATCCAAAGACTCAGCATCTTTCATGGAGATGCGGAGATTTTCTCGCCCACCTTGAATTAAAACTGCTGTTTGGGAATCTTCAAAGAGAATATTACTATCTGGGTAGCCTTTCGCCAGTTTTTTTTCAATTTCTTGGTCAAGATTATCATCTTCGTCTTTGCTTTCCCAATAACCCCAATCCAAACGCAAAGCATCTTTAACCGTCCCATCGGGATAAACAAGTTTACCGCTGGGGGTTTTATAATCTAGTTCAGGAATCAACCTAAATTCTCTAGGTTTGCAATATTCATTAACCAAATTTTGAAAAGCAACACGAATTGATGTTTCCTTCCGTGAACCACCAAATTGAATGATTTTTTCTACTTCTGCGTGATATTGTCTAACCAGAAGTTTGGACATTTTAATAAAAATTTAATATTGTTAAGTCAACATCACTGTAGCCTCATGAACTAAAGATGGTATGCTGAGGATAATACCCAAATTTACAGAAATATTATTTTGTGTTCCGTGAGTCTACGGTTGAGAGTCTTAATCATCCAAGCATAAAGTAGTTTGCAATTCTACAGATATCTTTTCTGGAAAGTTATTGTGTCCGCACATATTTAGACAAATAACCAATAATCAATAATAACTACTATGACTAATACCAATTCTGAAATTATCAACCAACTGGAACAAGCGGCTGATGATTTGTTGTTCATGAGCGAATCTGAATATCCTTTTGAGGTGTTTCTTTGGGAAGGTGTCGCCCAACTCACACCAGAGAAAGTTGTAGAAAAAACTAATCATCCTCCAGATACCGCTACTGAAGTAGTAGGAGTTGATGATTTTTTTAGAATAGCTACACAAGAAGAAGATTGGTATGGTTCCGAGGAAAAAGAAACTGTACAAAAATTCCGAAATCTTGTGCAAGTAATCAAAGCCAATTTGCAGAACCCGCAAGTATATCGCCTTAGCGAAACTGAGATTGATGTTTATATTTTAGGCACCACACCATCATCTGATTTAGCTGGGCTTTCCACTAAGGTTGTAGAAACTTGATTACAGCGATTTTCAGGAAATAGACCACGCTTTTCGGGCACAGCAATGCTGTGCCCCTACAATGAATGTGGTTCAAATACGTGAAAAGTGCTGTAAATAATTCGTAATTTGTAAATGATTAGACTTGGTGCGTAAGTAATTTTTTTCTGGCGCTTGGGTGCGAAGAAAATGTCTCAGGGAATGTCCAATGCTTATAAATTATCTACTTTGCTTTCGATAACTTCTTGAATATTGGGCGAGATATTCGAGAGAAAATTATAGCCTGTGAGTTTTTCTAATTCGTCAACGCTGACTTTATAAGTTCTCCAGTCGCTGTTAATTCCTTGTTGATTGGGAATATTAACGGCAATAATGCGAGTGGTAGCGGTGATATCTTTAAGTGCAGAACCGGGTTTGTCTAAAACCACAACTATTTTCCAGGTTGTTTGCGGAACTGTGACTTTACCTTTTAATGGTTCACCTAAGCTCCCGAAAGGCCCAGCGACGATATAAAGTTCTTTACCCTGGGCGATTAATTCTCGACAATAGTCTTCTAAATTTCCCCATGTGTTGCGGTTATTATCGGCACTTTGGGGCATCATGTTAGTCATGAGGAAAGTCGCTGCATTATCTTCTTTTGTTTTGGTGCGGTCTGCAGAAGGTGCAATATGTCCTCGGTCGTAACCGGAACCAGTATACATTGCCGGAGTGACGCGCTCCCAACCTACGGGTAATGTGCTGTCGGGGCGAAAGTTGTTTTGACGCTCTGCGTCTCCTAACCATGAGGAGTTAAGTTGCCAGCTTGCCCAGTTAGCTGTTCCTTTGCTACGGTTATAGGAAAGTGCATATTGGCTTTTGACCATTAGGTAATTATCTGGTGTGATGCTTGTGGGACTAGCGCTGCTGGGATTTCCTAAGAGTAAATGTACACTAATTGACGGTGCGAGTTGGATGGTAGGTAGTTCTTGGGATTGAGCGGGTAAACAGCCAATGAGAAGGGTGAGTAAAGCCGCTACACTCAAACAACGACGAATTTTCATAAGTTTTTTATTTGTTATTGGTTATTTGTGAAAGCACAAACGAATATCTATTGTTAGCGCCGTGTCAAGCCTGTGACAGAGCACCACTATAATTGCAACGCCTCTATAACGGTTTCCAGTCAAGTATCCACTGTTGTGTCTTGCCAAAGCTGATAATTTTTCCAACGATTGAGTACAACTAAGTACATAAAAGTGTCAAAATCAATGCGAGAGCCGTTTTAAACAAGTGATACCATTTTGAAAAAAGAATGGGACAGATCAATTGTAGGGCGTACGGTTGTTCGCCCTGATCAAGTATTAATGTGTTGCAAAGATTATTTGAATTGGTATGAGTAATTTGATGGACAGCAGACCACAGGACTAAGTTAGGCGATATCGCTCAAATCACAATTTTGGCAATAGAAAACAGTCCTGGTAAAATATCATGGCAGATGTCAACGGTACTTGGCTAGGCACTTATTGGCAACAAGGTATACCCAATCGCTTTGAAGCAGTCCTTGTCCAAAGTGGCGAAACTTTGAGCGGCTCAATTCTAGACGATAATTATTTAGGCGAAGCCTATCTAAAAGGTAAAGTTATCGGTCGCCAAATTAGCTTCACCAAACGCTATCTCATCACATCACCTGCTCCCATCAAATACACAGGTACCCTCTCAGACAACGAAGATTATATCCAAGGAAAATGGCAAATCGGATGGCGTCACTCCGGTGCTTGGGAAGCGCGACGCAGCCAAGACAATTTGACCACAGACTTAGAGGATGTTTTAAAAGTCATGATTGATGTATCAAATATTTTTACCCCACCCTAACCCTCACGCCACTTTCCTCAACGGGGGGAACCCCCGCACGGAAGTGGCTCCCCTTGTAAAGGGGAGGGAACCGGATTTTTCTTGTTTCCCCCCTTTATAAGGGGGGACTAAGGGGGGTAACAACGTAATTAAAATCACAGCCAATCACTTTTAAAACAACCTCTTACAAACTCGCCTCAAACAACAGATTTCTCTGAGCAATGGTTAATCATCTAGAACGAGATCAGGTGTAGTGGCGATCTAATTCTCTGGTATGATGTCAATACGTCGGTTTTATGCTATTTTACCTTGACGGCGACATCCAAGGGAGCGCGGTAACAAGGCAAGAACTCCTTTCGTCTTCTGTAGGGTATTTAATTATTTCTTAATCTAGTTAAGTTTATTATCTATTGACCATAAATTACCTTGATATTTGCTGGCGATCGCATCAAGAACAGCCGCACAAATTCAAAAAAGCTTCAATATTTTTTTTGTGAGATGGAAATAAAAAACAGTAGCAATTTTAACTAGTTATTTTATTTTTTTTTATCACCAGTAAAAAATTTTTGGCAATTAAACGCTGAATATAGCTAGTTTTTTGCTTAAGAAAATATTAAGCTTATTTTTCATCTGTATAAATAAGTTCTTTTGAATTAAGTGATAATACTATACCTGTGTTATTTGTCTTTTGTAATAGCTTAAAGATTGTGTGAATTCTAGTACAATTCCGTAAAAGAATAATGAAAAATGATACATTATCTTCATGTAAAAATCATAATCAAACTCAACTTTTTACCTTACCTTAATCAAGGGTTACTCATATTATTAAGTTAGAACCACATGCCCACAAATTCAAAACCGCTTGAATTGTTATATTTATCTCAATCTTTTGGTGGCAGAGCCATCAAAGACGCCTTCTTCAAACCTCAAAATGTATATGAGGTGGAAAAACATCTAGAAGCCGCCGTGCAATGGCTCAAGCGTGCCCATGACTCCAGTCCTGATGATGGCGTTAGTTGGGGATATTCTCTCAAAGGCGGGTGGCGGCAATCATACCGTGAAACCTCTGGCTACATTGCCGAAACTTTTTTAGATTTAGCGAAACAGAGGCAAGATAATGATGCTTGGGAGCGGACAATCACAATCTGTAAGTGGTTGATTAAGGTGCAGAATGAGGACGGCTCTATTTCTGATCCTCGCTACGGAGCAACTGGGATTGTTTTCGATACTGGTCAAGTGTTGCAAGGGTTGATCAAAGTCTATGAAGAAACTGGGAATCCTGACTTTCTCAAGGCGGCTGAAGCAGCGGGAGATTGGCTAGTCCGGGTGGCTGATGCTACTGGTCGTTGGACGAAGAACACCCACCTAGGTATACCCCATGTGTATAATGCTCGTGTAGCTTGGCAGTTATTGAAGCTACACACCGTTAGACCGAGCACAGATAGAGAAAGGGTAGGGCGGGCTAATCTAGATTGGGCAGTTAGCCAGCAAAAAGATGGATGGTTTGACCAATGCGCCTTTAGAGCCGGTGATGCGCCCTTCACCCACAACATTGCTTATGCGTTGCGGGGTTTGCTGGAATCTGGTTACTTGATGAATGACCAGAAGTATCTGGATGCAGCTACAGCAGGGGCGATGGCGATGATTCCCCATGTGACAGCAAATGGCTTTATTCCTGGACAATTTGATAGCAAAGGTCAGCCAGTAGGAAAATATTGCTGTCTAACTGGTAATTGTCAAATGGCGATCATTTGGCTCAAACTTTTCCGACAAACAGGCGATCGCATCTACTATGACGCAGCTAAAAAAAGCCTGCAATATGTCATGTCCACCCAAGATATTCATACCTCTAATTTAAATATGCGGGGTGGAATTAAGGGTTCACAACCAATTTGGGGAACATACACACGATTGTCCTACCCCAACTGGGCCACAAAGTTTTTTATTGATGGGTTACTACTACTGCTACAAACACCATCATGAAAAGACTAGCGATTTAGTAGAACCATCTGGAACTACCAAAAAGCTTGATAGAGAGGAGAACACTGATACCAAAAGGGAATAGGTTGTATGGTTTCAGATATTTGGAACTGTATGCGGGTGAGGATGTTTAATCCTAAATCCCCAATCTAAAATCCACTCATTGGTACGAGTCTGAGTTTTTAATTGATGGGTCAACAGTCCTACCAAAACCACACATATGAACAGACAAGCAATTTTAGAGCACAATCCTGAACTACCAAAAAAAGCTGGTACAGGAAAAAGTATCAAGGTTACAGATAGAGTACAGATTTTAAACACAGGTTTTGACCCCCTCACCTTGACTCAAACTGTGGACTGGGTGATTGATTTAATTAAATCCGGTCAAAGAGGATATATCTGCACGGTGAATGTCGCCATCTTAATGATGATGCGTTCTCACCCACAGTTACAAAATTTTGTTAGTAAAGCAGCATTAATTGTCGCCGACGGTCAACCGCTAATTTGGACTTCTAAGTTTCTCCCCTCGTCTTTACCAGAGAGAGTTACAGGAATTGATTTGATAGATGCGATCGCCCAAAGAGCCGAACAAGAGGGATTGGGTATCTATATTATGGGGGCTACTGCTCAAGTAATTAGCGCTGCAGTCGCCAAAATGCAGTCTAAGTATCCCCAACTGAAGATTTGTGGCTTCGACGACGGCTATTTTAAAGAAAATCAAGCTCCTCAAAGAGCACAAGCGATCGCTCAAAGTGGTGCTCAAATTCTCTTTGTTGGGATGGGAGTTCCAAGACAAGAAACTTTTTTAGAGAAAAATTGGGAAAAATTGGGCGTCAACTTGGCTATTGGCGTCGGTGGTAGCTTTGATGTTTACTCTGGATTGCGGAAACGCGCTCCCCTGTGGGTACAGGAAACCGGGTTAGAATGGCTCTATCGCTTAATTCAGGAACCACAAAGACTGTGGAAACGTTATTTGTTGACCAATTCCCAGTTTATGTTGGAGCTAGCAAAGTTCATGCTGACTCGCAATCGTCAGGTAACAGCACCAGTGGATTCAAGAGATAGAAACTAGATAACAACTTCATCAGGGCATCTACCCAGCTAAAATCATGTCTGGAATCTGATGAAAATCTCTACCAGCTTTACATATATATAGAGTGTTTGTTGGATTTTTGTGATATTATTTATCACCCGCTTTCACAGGTAATTGGTTTAATCAAACCTGATTTTTAGACAATTTAAAACCCCCAGCGACTATCAGATTCTAAGATAGAATATGGGTGTTAGAGCATCTATACGTAAGTATATATGCATACCTGTATTTCAAGGCTATGGATAACAATCTAGCGATCGTTTATCTCTCAATTTTGGTAGGTCTACTCGCATTTACGGTGGTGAGTGTTTTTCGCCAAATTTTTAAAACTCGCAAAACTGAAAGCTCACTCTCGCGCTTGCGAAGCAAATTGAATAAAGAAAAAGGCACGACTCAAGAGTATTATGAGTTAGCCAGTATTTATTCAGAAAAAAAATTATATTCTCAAGCGATCGCTTTATTTCAAAAAGCTCTCAAAGCCGCTGAAGAAGAAAAAGAAGAAAATAGCGCCCCCATTTATAACGGATTGGGCTATGCACACTTTGCCCAAGAGCAATATGATTTAGCAATTCGTCAGTATAAAGAAGCTATCAAAAATCAACCAGATTATGTAACAGCGCTGAATAACCTTGGTCATGCTTACGAGCGGAAAAAATTAACTACTCAAGCGCTACAAACATACGAAGAAGCATTGAAATATCAGCCAAATAATGCTACAGCTAAACGCCGCGCTGAATCTCTCCGACGCCTAGTTTCTGCATAGCATAGTGTTGGTTATTTGTAGGGACGCGGTTTCCGCGTTCCTCAAAAATGCAACTTTTAGTTTCCACCAAAACTTAGTTACGATAAAGCATTTAACGCTGTTTGCAAAGTTTTAGTGTAGCTTAGTCTGTGGGTAATTACTGTTACGGTTAACATATCATTTTAGGGTTAGCCTCTTCATAGATTTCTATATTGTTTGAACCTACCCTAAAGTAATGATTAAACACCTCAAACAGTTTTTTAAATTAGTTATTTTTCTTATCGTCTTTGTTTCTTTCTTCATTGGATTTAAAGTCACATTATCTGCTCAAACACCAAAGATTTCTCATCCTTTAACTGCATTAACTACAGCGGAAATCACCACAGCCGTTGCAGTTATCAAACAGGATAAAAAACTCAGTGAAATGGCAGTTTTTCCCTTAATTACCTTACAGGAACCAGATAAAACCGAGGTTGTCAATTTCACTGCTGGTCAACCTTTTCAAAGAAAAGCTTTTTTGGTAGTCTATGAACGTGCAAAAAACCAAACCTACGAAAGTGTAGTTGATTTAAAAACTAAAACCTTAAGTTTTTGGAAACAGATAACCAATGTCCAACCAGCAATAGTTAATCTAGAATATCAACTAGCAAATAAACTGGTTAAATCTGATCCGCAATGGCAAACAGCGATGCGAAAAAGAGGAATTACAGATTTTAATCGAGTGCAAATTAGTTGCTGGGCGCCGGGAATTTTAAATAAACAAGAACAAGACGCAGGTAATCGTCTTTGTCGAGCTTTATCTTATTATAAAACTGGTTGTAATTATTACGGCAGCCCAATTGAAGGTGTAATTGCCAATGTGGATTTAAATACCAATAAAATTGCTAGTTTTGTAGATACTGGGATAGTTCCTTTTTCTAGGGAAAATTGGAATTATAATAGTAAATCACTGATATCATTAAAAGCGTTAAAAATACTGCAACCAGACGGTAAAAATTTTCAAATTCAAGGCAATGAAGTTAGTTGGCAAGGTTGGAAGTTTCGTTATATAATGCATCCCCGTGATGGGTTAGTATTGTATCAAGTAACTTACAAAGATGGAGAGAAAATTAGACCAGTTCTATACCGCGCTAGCCTTTCAGAAATGGTAGTTCCCTATGGCGACCCTCAACCTAATTGGGCTTTTAGAAATGCTTTTGATGTAGGGGAATACAACTTCGGTTCTCTTGCTAACACAATGGAATTAGGAAAAGAAATTCCTGAGAATGGTTTATTATTAGACGCGGTTTTGGCTAATGAAAAAGGAGAACCAGCAGTCATACCAGGAATGATTGGGATTTACGAGCGAGATCATGGTATGCTCTGGAAGCATTATGAATATAATACTCAACGAAACGATGTGCGGCGGCGTCGAGAATTAGTCATGACCATGACGGCGGCGATTGACAATTATGATTACAGCCTCAATTGGATTTTTCATCAAGACGGGACATTGGAAATTCAAAATGAGTTGACAGGTATTGTATTAGCCCAGGGAACCGCTGCAGAAAAACAATCTGAAAATAATCCTTATGGGCGCTTAATAGCAAAGAATATTTTTGGTGTAAATCATCAGCACTTTTTCAATTACCGCTTAGATTTAGATGTTGATGGTCAGGCTAATTCAGTGATGGAAATGAATGTGCAAGCCTTACCTATGAATCAGGATAACCCATGGGGAAATGCGATCGCACTTCAAGAAACCCCGCTAACCACAGAAACTGCGGCTGTGCGGGACTTGGACATGAAACAAAGTCGAGAATGGATGATTGTCAGTGCAGACAAAAAGAATAGCTTAGGGGCAGCAACTGGATATATGCTAATGCCAGGAAGCAACAGTATATTTTTACCTGTAGAAGGTGCAAATATCCGCCAAAAAGCTGGTTTTGCAACTCACCATGTTTGGGTGACGAAATATCAACCAAATGAACTTTATGCAGGTGGTAATTATCCCAACCAAACTCAGCCTGGACAGGGTTTACCTCAATATATTGCTGATAATCAATCCTTAACAAATCAAGATATTGTAATGTGGTACACGATGGGAGTTACCCACGTTCCCAAACCAGAAGACTGGCCTGTAATGCCAACTCATCGAGTAGGTTTTAAGCTAGTTCCTAGAGGTTTTTTTAATCGCAATCCAGCAATCAATGTAGTGATGCAAAATTGATTAGACCTGCCTTGAAAATATAGATTTCAATGTGTAGCCCAAAGTATATATTTTGGGCTATTTCGTTTTTTTTTGATAACCAAGCAAAATCTCTGTGTAAAAACATATTTTTATATAAAAAAGAATTTTTAATAAAATTAAATTAAGCGCTGTATAACCTAATGTTAATACTCGCCAATTAAAATCTGTCTTAAAATCTTGTCAATTATCGTAGACCTCAAAGCCGTATAAGCTGGTCTTGATTTGCCATTACCCGAAGGATATTAGTCATTGGAATCACGGCAAATCTCCCAAAAGCAACTGAGTAATTATTAAAGATGCAAAGTTTTTTTGACGAGATTTTCATTATTATCAAGAGATTAATTACCTCATAACTTCATAACCTTAAAAGAGAGGAAAACTCAAAATGAAAGGTCGCTTTCACCCTAAGAACAATCAAACAGTCAACCCATCTGGTAACGAATCAATCCGCGACGTGATTGAGCGTATGGGAATGAAGCGTCGGCGTTTCATCATGACCGCTGTGGGAACATCAGTGTTGACATCTTTGGGCGATGTGACAATTGGTGGTTTTCTCAAAACTATGCAGGCTGCTCCTATCCCTGCAGGATCTGGATTTAGCGGTATTGGCTTTGAGAGCATCCGACCAAATCTGCTCAACCCAGCTACCGGACTTCTAGAAAAAGACTTGGTTAGTGTTCCTGAAGGTTACAAAGCCGAAGTACTGATATGTAGATGGAACAACAAGTGCAGGTGGTGCGCGTCCTCCCGTCGATGCGGCTAATCCCCGTCCTGACAACCGCTACGGACACATTATCCGCTGGCGTGAGACTGGACGGACTGTGACAGCTACTACCTTTTCTTGGGATATTTTCCTAGAAGCAGGCGATCGCAAACGGACTGAGCCAAATTTAGTTGGTAACATCAATGGTGACGACATGAGTTCACCAGATGGTCTGTGGTTTGATGACTTCGGTCGCTTGTGGATTCAAACTGACCACGCAGGTGATGGTAAAGGTGACTTGGCAAATATTGGTGGTAACACTATGTCCTGTGTTGACCCCAATACCAAACAAGTGAGACTCTTTTTGACCAGCCCCACAGATTGCGAAGTAACTGGTGTTACCAGCACACCCGATGGTAAAACTATGTTCATTAACATCCAGCACCCAGGTGATGGTGGTAATAAAGCGAATCCTACGTTGACCAGCAACTGGCCTCATAGCCAAGGTTACGGCCCCCAAGGACGCCCCCGTTCTGCAACAGTAGTAATTACCCGTAATGATGGTGGTATCATTGGCGGACTTTAAACAGTGTAGGGGCTGCTAGTAAAAAACCCCAAAAACTCTCAATAAAGTCTCTGGAAATTACCTGAATTCTGCCCAAGCAAGGATTCAGGTAAGTTAAATATTATTTTGAGACATAGCTAAATATCTCTAAAAAACCTCCGCGTACCCACCGAAGTTCAGAGACGCTCGCGGACTCGCTACCGCTGCGCTAACGGCGGAAGCCGCCGCTCCGACTTCTCTTTGCGCTCACCTACCGAACTTTGCTCAACGCGGGAAACCCGCGCACGCAAGTTCTCTCAGCGCACCTCTGCGTTAAAAAAAATTAAATTAATATCACCTTTATTCCCCAACTAAGTATAAAGACTTATGTTTTATAAAGTGCCGTCTTTTGAGAAAATCAATAAAGACAATCGCAACAGTTGCGATCATGGCACACAAGGAAAAAAGATGTCGGAGAACTTAAGAAGCCAAGTTGTCACTCAAGGGGTGCAGAGAGCGCCTAATCGCGCTATGCTGCGTGCAGTTGGTTTTCGGGATGAAGATTTTAATAAAGCCATTGTGGGTATTGCCAATGGTTATAGTACTATAACTCCCTGCAATATGGGGATTAATCAACTAGCGCAAAGAGCAGAAGCTGGGGTGAAAAGCGCTGGGGCAATGCCGCAGATGTTCGGTACAATTACCATTAGTGACGGAATTTCAATGGGAACCGAGGGAATGAAATACTCCCTCGTGTCGCGGGAGGTAATTGCAGATGCCATCGAAACCGCCTGTACTGGACAAAGCATGGACGGTGTTTTGGCGATTGGCGGTTGTGATAAAAATATGCCTGGGGCAATGATTGCGATCGCTCGCATGAATATTCCCGCTATCTTTGTTTATGGTGGGACAATTAAACCCGGACACTACAACGGCAAAGATTTAACTCTTGTCAGTGCTTTTGAAGCAGTAGGTCAATTCAGCGCCGGTAAAATTGACAGCGACGAACTCTTAGCAGTGGAAAGTCTGGCTTGTCCTGGTGCTGGTTCTTGTGGTGGAATGTACACTGCCAACACCATGTCTTCGGCTTTTGAAGCTTTGGGGATGAGTCTACCTTATTCTTCAACAATGGCGGCTGAGGATGCAGAGAAAGCCGACAGTACGGAAAAATCAGCTTCCGTTTTAGTAGAAGCTATCCGCAAGCAAATACTCCCCCGCCAGATTATAACTCGCAAATCCATCGAAAATGCAATTTCTGTAATCATGGCTGTGGGTGGTTCCACAAATGGCGTTTTGCACTTTTTGGCGATCGCTCACGCTGCGGGTGTGGAACTCACACTCGATGATTTTGAAATTATCCGTGCCCGTGTGCCAGTGTTGTGTGATTTGAAACCCAGCGGCAAGTATGTAGCCACGGATTTGCACAAAGTCGGGGGAATTCCCCTAGTGATGAAAATGCTGTTGGTACATGGATTATTACACGAGGACTGCTTGACAATTAGCGGCGAAACCATCGCCGAAGTCCTCGCAGATATCCCAGAAACACCAGCCGCAGACCAAGATGTCATCCGTCCTTGGCACAACCCAATGTATGCTCAAGGTCACTTAGCGATTCTTAAAGGTAATTTAGCGACAGAAGGGGCTGTAGCGAAAATTACCGGGGTAAAAAAACCTGTAATCACTGGCCCTGCTAGAGTGTTTGAATCAGAAGAAGCTTCTTTAGATGCAATTTTGGCAGGGAAAATCCAAGCAGGCGACATCCTCGTCATCCGCTATGAAGGACCGAAAGGCGGCCCCGGTATGCGGGAAATGCTCGCCCCCACCTCAGCCATCATCGGTGCGGGTTTAGGTGATACTGTCGGGTTAATTACCGACGGGCGATTTTCTGGCGGTACTTATGGTATAGTGGTTGGGCATGTTGCACCGGAAGCTGCGGTGGGTGGTGCGATCGCTCTGGTTAAAGAAGGCGATAGCATCACTATAGATGCGCCATCCCGTCTACTGCAACTCAATATATCCGACGCCGAACTAGCCCAGCGCCGCGCTGATTGGCAAGCCCCCGCCCCACGTTACACTAAAGGTGTATTAGGGAAATACGCTAAATTGGTATCTTCTAGCAGCGTTGGTGCAGTCACAGATTTGGATTTGTTTAAAAATTAGCTGTTAGTATAGCTAAATCGAGTTATGAAAAACTCCACCTACAGATTGGCGTTTTTTATAATCGTATTAACAGACATATCCAAAAGTGAATCTAGAGACGTGAACTTTCGCGTCTCTACCAATATTTGAGATCACCCATAATTAATTTCTGGATATGTCTATTTAGTTAGTAGTGGTAGAATGTCATATGGTTGCTCAAATAGACATACATTTGCCCAACACAGTTGTGCAGCACTGGCAACAAGCGCAAAATTTAGTCAATACCAGTGTTCAATCCATCACGAATTCTGCACAACAAGTCGGCGAATCTTTAAAAACAACCGCAACACAAGCAGCGAGCACAACTTTAGAACAAGCCAAAGAATCCCTATCACAAAGCCTGCAAACTGCCGAACAAATTCAGCAAACAACATCAGCAGCATTAAAAACAGCGATCGCTTCTCAGATTAATGATTGGTTAGCACAACACCCAATCTTCTTAAATTTATTGCACATCCTCAATTGGGCAGCTAATCATCCCATCATTAGTTTTATATTGCTGCTTTTTATTTTAGCTTTAATTTGGAGCATTATTTCAGCAATTATCCGTCTAATCATAGCTGTCAGTTGGTCAGTAATTCAAATTCCCTTAAAATTACTTCAAACTTTAATCAAAGCCAGCTTGTTTCCTTTATTTAAGCTCAGTAGCCTATCCGCACCAAAAACCACTAAAAACCTCGCAATTTTACCATCTAAAAACTCTACAAATATTTATCACAATAAACAACAACGATTAGCAGAAATTTCCAGCCGTTTGGAAGCAATTAAAGGAGAACAAAATCAGCTATTACAAGAAGCTGCAGATTTAATTAAATAGCTGGGAGAAAATAAAGGGCGTTGCTGAATTGGAAATATGAATTTGTCTCACGCATAGACGCGGAGCGGCTTCCCGCAGGGTAGGCGCAAAGACGCAGAGAGTAAGAGGTAGGCACATAGGTTAGGACATGAACTAAAGATAAAACGCTTACACAAAGTGATTTTCAATCCTCATCCCTCATCCCTAATCCCTAATCCCTAATCCCTATTCCCTATTCCCTATTCCCCGCTATAAAAATCTTTGCGGTGATAACTGAGTAATTATCTCATCTTCCTTACCAGTAACAAAGTCAGCAAATCGCTTTGCTAATGGTGGTACTATTGTCAAAGAATTGCTAAATCCAGAGAAAATATGAATATTTTCAAATCTTGGGATAGCACCAATTAAAGGTAAGCGATCGCCACTAAAAGGTACTAAGCAATGATGCCAAGTACCGGGTAAATTTTTTAAAGCTGGTAATATTTGACCAACACTTTCTCGTAACCATTTTTCACTAGCTGCAGCGTCAACTTGAGCTTGAGTATCTGTGAGAATGCGGCTAATTTGACCCAAACGCAAACTACCATCTGCAAACTGAATTGCACCCGCATCTAAAATTGGCGATACGGGTTCATTACCCGGTTCATCCCACAAGTGCTCAAATTGAGTTGATATAGCTTCTAACTGAAAACGGTGTAAATTAGCCGGACTCACCAAAGTGCGTAATTGCAGATTTACAGGTGGCGTTTCCACAATTTCCCCATGGGTGAAATAAATTTTAATGGGAATACCAGATGATTTTAATAACTGTCGGCCGAGTCCACCCGCACAGACAACAATATTTGCACCGTGATAAACTTCGTTAGTAGTTTTGACAATATTGGGCAGTATTTGCCAGACTGGAGATATTTGTATTTCACCGCCAGCGCGTAAGAAAGCTTGCTTCAAAGCTTGGGTTGTTTTCCCTGGATGAATATGACCATGTTTAGCGGTTAAAGCACCGCTAATGGCTTGTGGATTCAGCAGCGGTTCTAACTCACAAGCTTCGGCGACACTGATCAAGCGGGGTGGAATCGCACAACCAGCATACAACGTAGCTGTCGCCTCTGGGTCGCTAGCGGTGTCAACAGTCAGTACTAAGTTTAATTCCCGGAATTGGATATCAGCGTCTAACTCTAGAGATAAAATATGATAGCGAGCGATCGCCTCGGTACACAACTGACGAGTTAGTGGTGTGGTAGCCGACCAATATCCTAGACCACCGTAACTAAAGCGGGTTGCATTCTGCGGTGTAGCACTCTGCTCTAACAACAGCACCGCCAAACCTACCTTCGCTAACTCATAAGCTAGCGTCGCACCAGTAATTCCACCACCAACAACAATCCAGTCGCAGGTTTTCATCATACTCGCCTTGAAAATAGGGGGCTAGAGACTAGGGAAAAACATTGCCCCTAGCCCCTAGAATTATCTCAAAGACTGACCCGCTTGGGATAGTAGCCGTGCTAGTTGGCGTACCTTCGAGGCGATATCAGGGTTAGCATTGGTAGCAGCTTCGGAGGTATCTTCCCCTAAATCAGTAAGAATATCAGCGATCGCCGCTTGATCGCTACTGCTATTCGATAGTGCCAATTTTAGCTCATCCAAATCCTCAGCCAGATCAGTTCCTTGTAGTTGTTGTTGCCAACTATTGATCACAGCGATAGCTTGCTCAACAGGGATTGAGGTCAGACCTTTTTGTAAGGCAGAAATGGTAGTATCTAGGTCAACATTTTGAGTAGCCATAATTGACTCCTGGGTTCAGTAAATTTGGTATGTAACAAATGATTTCCGAATTAGTCGTGAAAATTAAGCTCATACCTCATTGAATTTTTGTGAATGTAAAGACTGAATTCCTCGGCCCAGAGATATAGCTTGATATAACTTCATCATTTCACAAACCCAGCCTAGCAACAGAAGACAAAACCACACTCAGTAGCTTGGTGTCTGGGTTTTATATTGGTTTTATGTCATAAAATACTCAACGACAGCCATAAGTAAATAATTTCACCCGTCATCCTTCATACTTCATACTTCTTCACCCTAGCCTGCGCCAAGTCCACCAGAAGGCTTTCCGCTCTTTAGCAAGTGGCGTCGAAGACTGCGACTCCCTCACCGCTCCGCGTCTACATACTTTACAATTCATAATCTTCGGTTAGATATACAGACACCAAATAGTTTATTTTAATAAAATTGGCAAGTTAATACACACTGATGCTATTTGATTTGCTTGAATAGCTATATTGATAGGACAAATATTCGTCGGAACTGGAGATTATGGCTAGTAAGTTAATTGATGTTAGAGAGTACACTGTCAGGGCGCATAAAAGGGAGATTCATACTCGTGTGTTCAACTTTGTCTGTAAGCAGTGCGACGAACCTACAAAGCGCGAAACTTTTGGGACTCGACCATTATATTGTGAGGTTTGTCGCCCTCCCCAAGCACCGAAAAAACCACAGCCCCAAGTGACAAAAGCTAAACCCCGGCCCATGACTTACAAAAGTACCTCTGATTTGGATTGATTGAAGCATGAATTTAAAAGGACACTTAGAAGCACCTCCCGATACTCTCCTCTCGCCATTATTGGAACTCAGAGAGCATTACGCCCGCATGACTCAAGAGTACGAACGCTTATATACACAGGCGCGCGAGCAGCTGGAGCATGTGGAAGCTTTGTTATCTAGTTGGTCAACTTCACAGACTGATAACCAGTTTTCAATACTAGAAGCAGTACCGGAAACCGCTAGACCTTTTGCTGGTGAACCGCGTTTGTCTCTGTCTCCTGCAGAAATTGCTGATATTGATGTGGTGCAGTCTGAGGGGTCAGAACCCACAAAGACAAACAATTTGCAGATAGATGATTCTCCATTTCCTACTAATAACAACGAGTACTTGAATTTAAGTACATCTGCAGAAAATCACGATCATTCTGGCAGGATATTAGATATTCCGATGCTGCCAGAATATCAAAATCTCACTCGGATGGAAGCTATCAAGAAACTATTGCAAGAACACATTGGTACTGTGTGTCATATAGACTTCATTGTGCGATCGCTCTATGGTGAGTTAGACCCCCATGTATTCAAAGTCGTTAAAGGTAGAGTTCAATCCTCTCTAACACAAGGTAGAGAAAGAACCGCTTGGTATGGTATCCCTGAAGAACCCGGTTGTTATACTCTAGATTTAGGTTTACTTACTTCCGGTAATGTCAAAAATGTTAAATCCAAGAAAAAACCTCTGGTATTTCCCAAGACAAAAATAGTCCCGATGCTGAGACCATTTGATGGTCAATTTTTGATTGATGCTATCTCTTCTCTTTTAAAACAAAATTCGGGAAAAATTTTCACTGTAGCAGAAGTAATCGCCGGATTATATGGCGATATCGATGCGGAGGATACCAGAGAAATTAAAAGCAAAGTGCTCAATGAATTGTCCAGAGGCTATCGCACAGGACGATTTTCTAAAATACCAGACAAAATCGGCTTGTATACCTGGGATGTAAAATTGGCACTGGAGAAAAAGCCCGGTTGAAGGGTCAAAAAATAGGAATAAAACTGTTAAGAGTTCCCTACCCCTAACTCATAGCAATATCTACCCAATTCAGAGTGCGTTGCACTGCTTTTAGCCAAGTGGCAAAGTTTCTCAAGACTCTATCTCTATCTTGACTCGGTTCAAACACTCTGTCTATCTGACGTTGCTGGAGTAGCTCTGGATAACTAAGCCAGAATCCCACGGCTAGACCTGCAGCAAATGCTGCACCTTGTACGGTTGTATCGCGGATTGTGGGGCGTTCTATGGGAATTCCTAGCACATCTGCTTGGAACTGCATGAGAAAATTATTCTCGCAAGCACCACCATCTACGGTTAGTCGCTTCATCGGCGTGTTACTAGATGCATTAATCGCCTGTACTACTTCCACAACTTGGTAAGCGATCGCTTCTAAAACAGCCCGTACCAAATGCTGCGGTTGGACTCTAGCGGTGAGTCCGAAAAAAGCTCCCCTCGCGGTCATATCCCAGTATGGTGTACCGAGTCCGCTGAATGCTGGGACAAAGTAGACTCCGCCGTTATCGGGTACTTGATTCGCCATCAACTCGGTTTCAGCCGCCGAGTTAATGATTTTCATCCCATCGCGTAACCATTGGATACAAGCGCCACTAGTAAACATACTGCCTTCCAGTGCATAACCCACATCTTTTTTTTGTGTCCAAGCAATTGTAGAGATTAATTGTTGTGGCGATCGCACAATTTCCGTGCCAGTGTGAGCTACTAAAAAAGTACCAGTACCGTAAGTACATTTCATTAAACCAGGGCGATCGCAGCCGTGACCAAATAGAGCCGCTTGCTGATCTCCCAAAATTGCCGCGATCGGGATGCTAGCGCCGACCACAGAGGCATCTGTTACCCCAAATTCCCCTAGGCTGGGGCGAATTTGAGGCAAGATATGAGCTGGAATCTGGAATAAATCAAGTAGGTGCTCATCCCACTCACAAGTCTGGAGATTCATCAACATCGTGCGACTGGCGTTGCTGTGGTCAGTGGCGTGGACTTTACCGCCCGTAAGGTTCCACAACACCCAGCTATCAATTGTCCCAGCTAAGAGATGACGCCGGTCAACATCAGGAAACTGGTCTAACAACCATCTGATTTTAGTAGCTGAGAAATAGGCGTCAATAATTAAGCCAGTGCGATCGGAAATTTCCGGTGCATATCCCTGAGCTTGCAATTGATGGCAAAAAGCCGCAGTGCGGCGGTCTTGCCAAACAATCGCCCGATGCAGAGGTTTTCCAGTCGTTTTGTCCCAAATCAAGCAGGTTTCCCGCTGTACAGTCAAGCCGAGCGCGACCACCGCCTTTGGGGTAATTTGCGCCTCAGCCAGAGCACTCTGCATCAAAGTGCAAGTATCTTGCCAAATTTGCTCTGCGTCATGCTCCAACCAGCCAGGACAAGGATAATACTGTGTCAGTTCTTTGTATGCTCGCCCCACCACCTTTCCTTCCGTGTCAAACACAAAAGCACGGTTTCCCGTGGTACCCAAATCCAACGCCAAAATATAACCAAACATCTACACTTAGTTTATTCACCAAAACCTTTCAAAATTATATGTTTTTTTGCGTCAAAACTAATTAATCTTTGTTGTTGTAACTTACTAATCAGACGTGTAATCGTCACCCTTGTAGTACAGCAGGCGCTAGCAATATCTTCATGAGTTAAGCGCACACTGAGACGAATTCCTTCAGTTACAGGTTCACCGACTTCTTGTTTCAAAAATTGGAAAAGATGGTGCAGGCGCTCTTGCACTCGCCGTTTACCAGCAATCACTAAAAAATATTCTGTCTGCTGTAATCGCTGATTGATTTTTGGTAAAATAGCGCAACTCAGCATCGGTGAAACAGCGATTTCTGCTAAATAAATAGATACTAATTCCACATCAGCAAGAGCAGTTGCTTGGTAAATTTGTAAAGATGTCATACTAGAACCAAAAACCATTCCTGTTGTCGCTAGCCCAATCAGCACTTCTTCGCCTGTTTCACAAAATGTACTTAATTTAACCAAACCCTGGCGAACGTACCAAATTACTAATGGGTTGAGAGGAATTGTTTCACCTTTAGAATATTTATGTATCGAGCGATTTTGGCTGAGGTCATTGTCATTCTTGACGATTGCAGATTCTATTTGGTGGTGGCGCTCGGTGACATCTCTGATTTGCCAACGAATAGCAATAACTCTTCCTTGTTGATTGCGAACAACCGCCATTGTCAAAGCCGCATCAAAGCAATCGCTGTTTTTTTGTTGCAAGCGAATAACTAATTCTCTGACTCTATGGGATGGTGGTAATTGTGATAATTGAATAAGTTCATTACGAAAGCGCTGACGTTCTTCTGTAGGGACAAAATTAATTAAAGATTTACCCAACAGTAATTGCTTAGAGATTTTGAATAATTGCGCTGTGGGCTGGTTAGCTTCTTGAATAACGCTGTCTGTATTGGTGACTAAATAAGCGTCCGGCGCAAACTCAAATAACTCTTGGTAGTGTTGGCGTTCCGTTTCTAACAAATTGCGCGTTTGGATGAGTTCTTCATTTTGCTGATACAGTTCTTCCGCCGCTAGCTGTACCATCCTAGAGGTACTATAGAGTTCTTTAAAAGCTTGTGGCAGCATATCAGGCGGAATCCAAGGTAGTACACTAGCAGTCTGGTATAAATCTGCTAAACGTGTATGTAGAGTTTCTGCGCGTTGGATAAATTTTTCTATGTTCACCTTCAATTCCTGGGATTTACTGACAAAGCGAAGATCAAGATTTGGCTACGTAAAACTGAGCAATAATTTTGACAAATTTTAGTATGTCTACAGGTTCATGATCATCGGATTTATTTTTTAAAAATGGAAATTAATACTCAAATTAACTTGAGCAACATCTATTTATTCATCATACGTAGTAATTTCAGATATATCATAATACAGGTGAAAAAACTGATTTATGATTACTCTTAACACCACACAGGAAATCTTGTCTTGACTGAGCGCTGAGTGCATGACTTATAGCTGACAGCTATCGACTGTTTCTATCTTTGATGAAAAAATTCTGAAAAGTCAGTTATGTAAGAACGTAAAAGACGCCGACCTAAGATGACGCCGATTTCTGACCATACTAATGAGCCAATTAAAATAGTAGCTAGTAGAGAAATCAGGTAAGAAGGTAAAGTCGGTAGTCCAAAAATTTCTAACATGGCGCCGAAAGCTATAAAAACACCAGCAGCTATACCTAAAAACGGAATTAACAACTGTAACTTTGCCCATCGAGATAGAATCACAAGAGAATGATTCTTATCCCATTGTTTTACCCGTTGTCGTAGCGTAATCACAAATGGCAAACTACAAGTTAGGGTAATTAGTAAGCCAATCACAAGTAGAACATATGGCGGTTGTGAGTATTTAAATAATACAAAATCATGCAATTGCTGTAAGTATTTAGACCAATCCATAATTAATCCACTCCCTTTTTTGAATGCTTGTGTTACCAGCATTCCTCCAGCTATCCCGATGTAGGGTGTGCTATCTTAATTTTTCTCACAATTTCACATCATTAGGTGACTAATCTGGTGTTTTTCTGGAAAAATCAATCTTTCATGAATGCTATCGATACTGACAAGAATTTTAGCTGGTTTGTGAAGAATAATTCCCAACACAATCAGCTGTATACTGTGATTACTCAACAGCTTAACTAGTATTATGTCTACCAACTTCTACCAGAAGAACTAGGTGCTTATTACTAAAGGTATAAGCCTAATTTTAAATTGCTCTGTGAGCTTGAATACAATTTTTTGTTAAATGTATTTTTTTAGACTTGCTATTTGACTTTGAGAAAGAAGTATTTGTGTATGTAGACACATGATGGCTTAACTAGGATAGCTTCTTTGGTTAGAGGACAACTAAATTTGTGAACGATATAGTTCAAGTATGTATAACAGCTGTTCAACACGTAGTTGTTCGGGAGTGATGAGCAAGATATTCATAGTATCGAAGCTATTCACTCCTATTTATTAGATTTAATTGGAGAAGAGGGGTTAGGGATTAGGGGCTAGGGACAAGATTTATCAACGATTTAATTATGGTTTACCTGAAACCCATTTAGAGACTTTGCAATGTCACGTCTTTATAGTTATTGGATAATTGCCTTGAGGCGTTCTCCGGTTATGAGTGTAGGTAGAGGCGGTTTGTTTGGGCAAAATTTTGAGCACAGTTACCCCTTTTTTGCTAATTTAGGGGAGGTAAAAGCAAAAAATGCTCAAATAGTGAGAAAAACCGATTGGACAAGGTTAAAAGTCATTTTCTGTTCAAATTGCTGTTGATTAGCAGTCTAAACTTGATAGCTGGTGCGACTATTTCACCTGCTATGGCGCAAGTGGAATCTTTTTTCACTGACGCCGAGATACTCAAAGACAAGGCTGTTGTGGCTCAAATGCCAGCGGTGAGTCAGTTTTCGGATGTACAACCGACAGATTGGGCGTTTTCGGCGCTGCGATCGCTGATTGAGCAATATGGAATCATTTCGGGTTATCCTGATGGTACATTTCGCGGTAATCGGGCAATTAGCAGATATGAATTTGCTGCTGGGTTAAATGCAGTTCTGGAGCAAATTAATCGACTTGTGGCTGAGGGGAAAGCAGATGCTCTTTCCCAAGATGACTTAACAGTATTACAGCGAGTCCAAGAATAATTTGCTGCGGAATTAAGTACTTTGCAAGCGCAAATTGATTTGTTAGAAAGTCGCTCGACAGAATTAGCAGCTAATCAATTCTCAACAACCACAAGACTATCAGGTCAAGTAATCTTCGCGGCGAATATAGGGGGATTTACAGGCGATCGCATTATCGCTCCTAGAGGCGCTCTCATCAGCGAAAATGACCCAAATGCAACTTTAATTTACAGAGTTTCTCTCAATTTAAATACCAGTTTCACAGGTAAAGATTTATTGCAAGTCCGCTTAATAACTGGTAGCGACGGTGCGGATGATAACGCGGGTGGTTTTTTAGAACCTAACCTAGGAAGCACTTTAGAATTTTCAATTCCCGGTAGAGATAACCAATTGAGTGTTGCGCGTCTTTATTACACCTGGCCTGTATCTCCAGATTTGAGTGTGACTATCGGCCCTTCCATGACAGCACCGGATTTTGTGGACAAAAATCGCTATGCAAATATCAGTTTTCTCGATTTTTTCACTCAAGCTTTTGTGAATAATTTTATCCTGTTTCCTAGAGGTAGAGGTGCAGGAGGGGCGATCGCTTGGAATCCAGGTGGCGGATCTGTACATCTACGAGCAGTATACATCGCCGGCGATGGCGAAAATGCTTTACCAGAGAATGCACAAGTTTTTGGTGGTGGTAGACCTGAAGATATCCGACTATTTCCTATTGGTGGTGGTGCGAAAGGGGGCTTATTTGGCGACCCTTACCAAGGAATAGTGGAATTAGAATACGCACCGAGTCGTACCTCATCTGTGCGTTTGCAGTATGGTAGTGGTAAAATTTTCGGCAGCGATTTTGATGTTTTTGGGATTAATTTTGATGTCGCATTAAGCGATCGCTTTGGTGTATTCGGACGCTACGGCTATGGTTTTTATCCCAATACCACAGTGGGGGATATTAATTCCCATTATTGGATGGCTGGGTTAGCATTTCCTAATTTATTTGTGAAAAGAGCGATCGCTGGTATTGCCATTGGTCAACCGTTTATCGCTGATACTGTGGGCAATGTTAGTCAGACTAATTTTGAAGCTTTCTATAATTTTCCCCTCAGCGACCAAATCCGCATCACTCCCTTAATACAAGTTATTACTAATCCCGGCAATCAAGACTCAAATGGTGCTATATTTAGTGGGACAATGCGAATGGTATTGTCATTTTAATCGCCATTCGTCAAATAATTTGGGATTACCGATGGATTTGAGATCAATCCTCTTGATTGTTAAGCTAACAGAGCGATCGCATGATGGCGCAGATGATCGGCGATAAAACTGGAAATAAAATAATAACTATGGTCATAACCTGATTGATAACGCAAATTTAGCGGTTGATTCACCTCTGCACAAGCTTGTGCAAACACCTCTGGTAGTAGTTGGGTTGCTAAAAATTTATCTGCAGTTCCTTGATCAATTAAAATCTGACTGTGATATCCCAATTGTTTGACCAATTCACTAGCATCATAAGCACTCCAAGCAGCTTGGTCATTTCCTAAATAGCGACTGAAAGCCTTTTGACCCCAAGGACAACGCATAGGTGCAACAATAGGAGCAAAAGCAGAAACTGATTTATATAGTTGTGGGTTTCTCATCGCACAGACAAGCGCTCCATGTCCACCCATAGAATGACCGAAAATACCTTGATTTTCCGGTTGTGTAGGAAAATTTTCGGTAATCAAAGCAGGTAATTCACGGACAACGTAACTATACATTTGGTAATGCTGACACCAGGGTTCCGTTGTCGCATCCACATAAAAACCTGCGCCCGTACCAAAATCCGATTCCTCATCCTCACCAGCAATACCTGTATTCCGAGGGCTAGTATCTGGTGCGACTAGCATCAACCCATATTCAGCCGCCCAAGAGAGTGCTCCCGCTTTGACGATAAAATTTTCTTCAGTGCATGTCAAACCAGAGAGAAAATAGAGCACAGGTACAGGTTTTTGAGTGACTTGCGGTGGTTGATAAACAGCAAAGCGCATCTCACCGTTACATGTAGTGGCAGCGTGGGAATAAAAACCGATTTTACCACCAAAGCATTGAGATTCTGAGATCAAGTTAAGATTCTTCATTGATGCCATGAGATAGTGTACCTGGATAAAAGCGATCGCTGAAGATGTCTGCTAATGAGTATAAACATAGCTGAGGAAAAAATGATAGAGGTAGGTTTGTTTCTCCTGATGCTAAATCTCTCCCGTTTTCGTAAGCTTCAGTGAGTGTTGTTGCTAAGTCAGACTGCAAACTAGGATTTTCATTCAGCAGTTTTAAAGTTTCCCGTCGCTGGATACGAATCGTCGCTAACCAACTCCGAGAACGCTTTTCTGGTTGATATTCCCACTTCAGCAAATGTCCAATTAATATGCTCAGGCGATTTCGCAATTCTTGGCGTTCGTTTCTACCCAAAGATGCAATTTCCTCAATTAAATTAGACAAATCAAGCTGATACCATTGTTGATGACGTAGTAGGTTTACTTGTTGCTCAGTCCAAGCATAAAAGTCAGTTTCATAGAGATTTGGCGCTGTTTGTCCAGTTGGCGGCGTCTGCATGGTGGAAACTTGGTAAGCTTTTCTCAATTCTAAGGTTAAATCTGCGTTAGTTGATCGAAAATCAATCTTACAGTCAGGCAGAACTTGCCAAGCGGATTTTTAAATATTTTGCTCGACTGTATGAAAAATATGATTTACCAATTTATCCGGTGGTGATTTTCTCTTTTGATGAACCGAAACGCCCTGAATCTAGTAATCATGCGGTGCAGTTTTCTGATTTGAATGTACTGGATTTTAACTTTAAGGCGATTCAGTTAAATCAGTTGAGTTGGCGGGATTATTTAACGCAACAAAACCCGGTTGCGGCTGCTCTGATGGCGAAAATGAATATTCCTACATCAGAACGTCCCCAGGTAAAGGCGGAATGTTTACGGTTGTTAATTACTTTAAAATTAGACCCGGCACGGATGCAATTGATTTCTGGGTTTGTGGATGTGTATTTAAATTTGAATGCAGCAGAGGAAGAAGTTTTTCAAAACACGGCCGATAGAATGGGATTATTGCAGGAGGAGAAATATATGGAAATTGTTACCAGTTGGGAAAGAAAAGGTCGTCAGGAAGGTCGTCAGGAAGGTCGTCAGGAAGGTCGTCAGGAAGGTCTTCAAGAAGAACGACGCACTGGGATTACTAAGCTGCTTAAGTTACGATTTGGAGAAGTAGACGAGCAATTACAGGCGATTATTCCCCAGTTAATGGAGTTATCTGCTGATGAATATATGGATTTAATTTATCAAGCTACTCGTGAGGCGTTATTATCGCAGTTTCAAAGATAACTGTTTTTTATACTGAGTTTATTAAGCAAAATAAAGTTGATTTACGTTTCTTTTTTTACGTTTTAAAGCGCTCTCGTCTTAAACGTTGGACAATAACTACGTCTATTCCTGGACTCAATAGAGATGACTTTTATGCTACAGAAATCCCCCTTCCTCCACTAGAAGAACAGCGTCGCATTGCTGCGATTCTCGATCGCGCTGATGCTGTTCGCCGGAAACGCAAAGAAGCGATCGCCCTCACAGAAGAATTACTGCGATCGGCTTTCTTAAACCTTGTCGGCTCAGAACATTCTAATTATCATCAGTGGACAGAAGTATCTTTAAGTGAACTTGCATTGCCTAAAAAGGGTTCTATGAGAACAGGCCCTTTTGGAAGTACGTTATTGTACCGCTATTGTGCAAATGTCACCACACTGCGAATAGATTCCCCTTTGTGCATCAATTCAAAAGCATGGTTAATCTGCTCAATGGGCATGACATGGGTAATCAAATCATCAATATTGATTTTACCGTCCATGTACCAATCGACAATTTTTGGCACATCTGTACGTCCCCTGGCGCCACCGAAGGCTGAACCTTTCCAAACGCGCCCAGTTACAAGTTGAAAAGGACGGGTACTAATTTCCTGTCCAGCCGCAGCTACACCGATAATTATGCTCACACCCCAGCCTTTATGGCAACACTCCAGCGCTTGACGCATCACATTCACATTCCCGATACATTCAAAGCTGTAATCAGCACCGCCATCGGTTAAATTCACTAAGTAAGGAACTAAATCACTCCCAACTTCTTGAGGATTGACAAAATGCGTCATGCCAAACTTTTCAGCCAGAGCGCGCTTGCTGGGATTAATATCTACCCCGACAATTTTGTTAGCTCCTACCATTTTCGCCCCTTGGATGACATTAAGACCAATCCCACCCAAACCAAAAACTACGACATTTGCTCCTGGTTCGACTTTGGCTGTATTAATAACTGCACCGATACCAGTGGTGACACCGCAACCAATGTAACAAACCTTATCAAAAGGGGCATCTTCTCGAATTTTGGCTACAGCAATTTCTGGTAACACCGTATAGTTAGAGAAGGTGGATGTACCCATATAATGATGTATCATCTCTCCACCAATACTAAAACGGCTTGTGCCATTAGGCATCACACCTCGTCCTTGGGTGAGGCGAATTGCTTGACAAAGATTGGTTTTTAAGCTAAGGCAATATTTACACTGGCGACATTCTGGGGTGTAGAGAGGAATTACATGATCTCCTGGTTTGACGCTGGTGACACCAGCACCTACTTCGACCACGACACCAGCGCCTTCGTGTCCTAAAATTGCGGGAAACAAACCTTCAGGATCTGCACCAGAGAGGGTGTAAGCATCGGTATGACACACTCCACTGGCTTTGATCTCGACTAATACTTCTCCTGCTTCTGGCCCTGATAGTTGCACAGTTTCCAGAGTCAAAGGTTTACCCGCGCCGTAAGCTACTGCTGCTTTAACTTCCACTCGTCAGTTCTCCTCAATTGGGGGTGAGTGATTAGGGATTAGGAATTAGGGGATTACCAATAACAAAATAAAGTATAGTGCTGTTTTGTTAAAATGACATTCTCTAGTTAGATTGTTAAAGGCGGCGATCGCTGTTTTGGCAACTATTCAAAATATGGTGTCAGCAGCAATTCCCCTGATCAGAGTTTATCAACCCTCAGTTAATCTGTTTGACCACAGCCTATGAATCCTGCCCTAACTAAAATCGGCGCTCAAATGTCCAACCTGACTGGCGTGCGAGCGATTATGAAAGATATTATTGAAACTCTCAAGGCTGGGGCTGGGCAGCAATTTATTAATTTGAGTGCGGGAAATCCGTTAATTTTACCAGAAGTAGAGCAGTTGTGGCGAGATTGCACGGCAGAACTTTTAGCGAGTTCAGAATATGGCGAGGTGGTTTGTCGCTATGGTTCTAGTCAAGGTTACGGGCCGTTTATTGAAGCGATCGCTAATGATTTTAATCGTCGCTATGAGTTAAATTTAACTGAGCGTAATATTTTAGTCACCCCCGGTAGTCAAACTCTCTATTTTTACGCAGCCAATGCTTTCGGCGGTTACACTAGCAGTGGCGAACTCAGACAAATTATCTTACCTTTGAGTCCTGACTACACTGGATATGGTGGCGTCAGCTTAGTCCCAGAAGCATTAGTAGCGTATAAACCATTTTTAGATATTGACGCAGCGGCGCATAGATTCAAATACCGTCCTGATTTTAGCCAAGTATCGATTACAGAAACCACTGGATGTGTTTTATTTTCTCGTCCTTGTAACCCGACCGGCAATGTCCTCACTGATGATGAAGTGCAAAAAATCGCTTCCCTTGCGGCTGCAGAAAATGTCCCAGTGTTAATTGATTCTGCCTATGCTCCGCCTTTCCCCGCTTTAAATTTTACAGATATGAACTTGATATTTCAAGAGAATATCATTCACTGCACAAGTTTATCCAAAGCGGGATTACCAGGAGAACGCATCGGCATTGCGATTGGTCATCAAAAATTCATTGAAGGGCTGGAATTTTTCCAAGCAAATGCAAGTATCCATTCGTCGCGTTATGGACAAGCGATCGCCGCTCGCGCTATCAACTCCGGTGCTCTAGGAGAAATTTCTGAAAAAGTTATTCGCCCATTCTACCAAAATAAGTTTGCTGTTCTCGAACAAAGTTTAACAGCAGCCATGCCTAAAGATTTACCTTGGTTCCTCCATCGCGGTGAGGGGGCGATATTCGCTTGGTTGTGGTTACAAGATTTACCCATCACTGACTGGGAATTCTACCAAGAACTAAAGCAGGTAGGTGTCATTGTTGTCCCCGGTAGTACCTTCTTCCCCGGTTTACAAGATGAATGGTCACACAAACATCAATGCTTACGCATCAGCTTGACTGGTAGCGATCAAGAAATTGCTACAGGAATGCAGCGTTTAGCCAAGGTTGCGGAACAAGTATATCAGCGTGCAACTGTAATGGGAAAATAACAAATAATCAATCACAAATGCCCAAAGACCAATTAGATGACTGGCTAGAAATCGGTAAAATTGTCTCAGCGCAAGGATTATCTGGAGAAGTGCGAGTTTATCCAGACTCGGATTTTCCAGAACGATTTGAGGTTCCCGGAAAGCGCTGGTTGTTGCGTCCTGGTGCGACGGAACCCGAACCAATCGAATTAATCAGCGGTCGTTATCTTGACGGCAAAAACTTGTATGTGCTTAAACTAGCGGGTGTGAGCGATCGCACTGAAGCTGAAAGTCTGCGCGGCTCTAAGTTAATGGTAGCAGCCAGCGATCGCCCTCAATTAGCCGAGGGTGAATATTATATCCCAGATTTAATCGGTTTGCAAGTCTATCTGCAAGCATCAGGCGAACTCGTGGGTACGGTGGTAGATGTGTTTCCCGCAGGTCATGATTTACTGGAAGTGGAATTAGAGTCGGCGTTTGCTGGCGACAAAAAACAAAAAACAGTTTTGATTCCCTTTGTAGAAGCGATCGCACCTGTAGTAGATTTACAAAATCGGCGTGTGGAAATTGCGCCACCACCAGGGTTATTAGAAATTAATGATTAGGCGATCGTCCCTCAACCCCAGTGTTAAAATCCAGGCAAAACTAGAAATTAGCGTTTTATCTTTAGTTCATCTCCTAACCTATTCGGATTTAAATCACCTGAATTTTTCTCATATTTCCCTACAAAATTCGTCATAGGTCAGATGACACTCTTTGTGTAGTCAAGTAAACTTGCGTACTGATGAATCTGTCAATACCCTGTTGTCACGGAGTTTTCTATGACCATTACAGCTACTCCACAAACAAAGCCGCTCACAGACGAAGAATTATATCAAATCAACGCTTACTGGCGCGCGGCGAACTACCTTTCTGTAGGACAAATATATCTGCTCGATAATCCCCTCCTCAAAGAACCGCTGAAAATAGAACACATCAAACCCAGGCTTTTAGGTCATTGGGGAACCACACCAGGACTAAATTTAATTTATGTCCACCTCAATCGGGTGATCAAAAAGTATGATTTGAATACCATCTACATTGCTGGGCCTGGTCATGGCGGCCCGGGACTCGTCGCCAACACCTACTTAGAAGGAACTTACAGCGAATATTACCCCAATATTTCCCAAGATACTGAGGGGATGGGAAAACTTTTCAAACAATTCTCTTTCCCTGGTGGTATTCCGAGCCACGCAGCACCAGAAACCCCTGGCTCTATCCACGAAGGTGGCGAACTGGGTTACGCTCTTGTCCATGCTTACGGTGCTGCTTTCGATAATCCTGATTTAATTGTCGCTGCTGTTGTTGGTGATGGTGAAGCGGAAACCGGCGCTTTAGCTGCTAGTTGGCACTCTAACAAGTTTCTTAACCCTGTCCATGATGGTGCGGTACTCCCCATATTACACCTCAATGGTTATAAAATTGCTAACCCGACTTTGCTCTCACGGTTGAGCCATGAAGAGTTAGAAAGTTTATTTGTGGGTTATGGCTATAAACCTTATTTTGTTGAAGGTTCCGACCCCGCAGATGTCCATCAACAATTAGCCGCCGTTTTAGACACAGTAATTGTAGAAATTCAAGGAATCCAAAGAGAAGCCCGTGTCCACGGTTTCACCGCACGTCCTCGCTGGCCGATGATTGTGCTCAGAACCCCCAAAGGTTGGACAGGGCCGAAGGAAGTGGATGGTAAAAAAACTGAAGATTATTGGCGATCGCACCAAGTACCTTTTGGTAATATATCTGGTCAGCCAGAACATCTCAAGCTTTTAGAAGAATGGCTCAAAAGTTATAAACCAGAAGAACTCTTCGACGCCCAAGGTCAACTGATACCAGAACTAGCACAACTAGCGCCCCAAGGCAAGCGTCGCATGGGAGATAATCCCCACGCCAACGGTGGTATTCTGTTGCGGGATTTGAAAATGCCAGATTTTCAAGAATATGCGATCGATGTCACCCATCCAGGGACAATGTTTGCAGAAGCCACCAAAGTTACGGGAAAATTCCTGCGAGATGTGATGAAACTCAACCAGGAAAGCCGCAACTTCCGCATTGTCGGCCCCGATGAAACGGTATCAAATCGCCTCGATGCTGTATTAGAAGCCACAGAGAGGACTTGGGTAGCTCAAATACTCCCAGAAGATGATCATTTATCACCCGATGGGCGCGTCATGGAAATCCTCAGCGAAACTAGCTGTCAAGGATGGTTGGAAGGCTACTTGCTCACAGGTCGTCACGGTTTATTCTCCTGTTATGAAGCCTTTATCCACATCATTGATTCTATGTTCAACCAACACGCCAAATGGTTGAAAACTACCTTAGATATACCTTGGCGCCGACCAATTGCATCTCTTAACTACCTCCTCACCTCCCATGTTTGGCGACAAGACCACAACGGCTTCTCCCACCAAGACCCAGGTTTCATTGATCATGTAGCCAATAAGAAGTCAGAAATTATTCGGGTGTATCTTCCCCCCGACGCCAATACCCTACTATCAGTCACAGACCACTGTCTGAGAAGTCGCCACTACGTTAACGTCATCGTTGCCGGCAAGCAACCAGCACTACAATATCTCGATATGGATGCCGCCATCAAACACTGTACCAAAGGCATCGGTATTTGGGAATGGGCGAGCAACGACCAAAATGGTGAACCTGATGTCATCCTCGGTTGCGCTGGGGATATTCCCACTTTAGAAACCTTAGCCGCTGTAGACATCTTGCGTCAGCACTTCCCAGATTTGAAGGTGCGAGTAGTCAACGTTGTCGATTTAATGACATTGCAACCAAATACCGAACATCCCCACGGTTTAAGTAGCAAAGACTTTGATACCATTTTCACCATCGACAAACCGATTATCTTCGCCTTTCATGGCTACCCCTGGTTAATCCATCGCCTCACCTATCGCCACACAAACCACAATAACTTGCATGTGCGCGGTTACAAAGAAGAGGGAACTACCACCACCCCCTTTGATATGGTTGTCCTCAACGACCTCGACCGCTTCCACTTGGTGATGGACGTTATTGATCGCGTACCTAAATTAGGATATAGAGCCGCTTATGTCAAGCAGAAACTGCAAGACAAGCTGATTGAGCATAAGCACTACATCGCTGAGTATGGCGAAGATATGCCAGAAATTCGTGACTGGAAGTGGCCTTATTAACTACTTGCTAATTAGACATCTCCAGAAATTAATTCTGCGTTACCCAAGAAGGTTGTAGAGACGCGAAGTTTCGCGTCTCTACAATAAATCGCTATTTTGAAAAAAAAGACTAAATCCTAGATTTCGCTATCCCAGATTCCACAATCAGGATTCAGCCCCGGCGGCACAAAAGGTTTATTGCCGTTTTGTAAGTGATGATAATTATAACACAATTTTATTGAAACTTACTAGCAATTTTTGAATTAAATATTTATAGCAATTAGAGATAAATCAATAAATAATAGGCGATTTAGAGCTTTCATGAGTCTTAAAACCCTGTCTTTACAAAATTTTACATAAATTAAGTGATAAAGACTTGCAATAACTCTGGTAGGATATTTTCAATACTTCTTGAGATATATATTCAATAAATTGCTCATATATCTCACCACTTGCAAAAATTTATTAGAGGTGATGCCGTGACAACCATGGCTATGGAAACGCCAACATCAATACCCTGGTGGTCAGGGAACGCCCGCTTAACAAACCTCTCAGGGCGACTTTTAGGTGCTCATGTCGCCCATGCAGGATTAATTGTGCTGTGGGCGGGAGCTACCACCTTATTTGAAATTGCCCACTTCAACAGCGCACAACCGATGTACACACAGGGGCTGATTCTCCTACCCCACCTAGCAACTCTCGGTTGGGGTGTGGGTAGCGGTGGACAGGTAGTAGATACCTATCCCTACTTTGTTATCGGTGTGTTGCATCTCATTAGCTCTGCTTTTCTAGGTTTGGGCGGCATTTTTCATGCCTTACGCGGGCCAGCCAACTTAGAAGAGAAGTTTTCTTTCTTTGGCTACCGTTGGCAAGATGCCAATAAAATGACCACAATCTTAGGTATTCACCTAGTTTTATTAGGCTTGGGAGCAGGCTTGCTAGTTGCGAAAGCGATATTTTTTGGCGGCTTGTATGACACCACTATTGGTGAGGTGCGAGTAATTTCTCACCCGACATTGAACCCTGGCATCATTTTTGGCTATTTATTTGGTGGGAATAAATACTGGATTGCGGGAGTCAACAACCTAGAAGATGTGGTTGGTGGTCATATTTGGGTCAGTCTCGTGTGCATTGGCGGCGGTATCTGGCATATTGTGAGTCAACCTTTCGAGTTTGCCAAACGCCTATTTGTCTGGTCTGGAGAAGCTTACTTGTCATACAGCTTGGGTGCTTTGGCTTTAATGAGTTGGATTGCAGCTTATTATGTCAGCGTCAACACCCTAGTCTATCCTGTAGAGTTTTACGGACCGGCATTAAGTATTGAATTTGACCGCTTTCCTTACTTTCAGAGTGGAGATATATTATCCGCTCGTGTTTGGCTAGCAAATGCTCACTTTTGGTTGGGCTTCTTCTTCCTTCAAGGACATCTTTGGCACGCATTAAGGGCTGCAGGCTTTGACTTCCGCCTTGGTCAAGTCGTGCATTCAACTCGCGGCGAGGTAATGTAACAATGGCGACTGCAACTATCACGACAACACCCCAGGAATTTGGTTGGTGGGCAGGTAATGCAAGATTTATCAACCTGTCTGGTAAGCTACTCGGTGCTCATGTTGCCCATGCAGGATTAATTGTCCTCTGGGCGGGTGCAATGACTTTATTTGAAATCACTCAATATCACCCCTCCCAACCAATGTACGCGCAGGGGTTAATTTTGCTACCTCATTTAGCAACGCTAGGATTTGGCGTGGGGGACGGGGGACAAATTGTTGATACCTATCCCTATTTCGTCATCGGCATTTTACATTTAGTCAGTTCCGCTGTCCTCGGTGCTGGTGGGATTTATCATGGGCTTTTAGGGCCAGATATATTGCCACAAAAACCGACTTTTCTCGGCTCCTTCGGTTACGACTGGCAAGATAAAGACAAAATGACTACCATCATTGGTATTCATCTAGTGCTGTTGGGGTTAGGAGCTTGGTTGCTGGTAGGGAAGGCGATGTTTTGGGGTGGTCTTTATGACCCTGCAACCGCAAGCGTCAGGGAAATTACTGAACCGACCTTTAACTCGATTCGCGTATTTAGCTATCTCTTCGGCGCCTTTGGCAAACAAGGGATGGCTGCAGTTAATAACCTAGAAGATGTTGTTGGTGGTCATATCTGGGTAGGCTTAATCTGCGTTGCTGGGGGGTTATGGCACATATTCACCGAGCCTTTTGAGTGGGCAAAACGGATACTCATTTGGTCTGGTGAAGCTTATTTATCCTACAGCTTGGGTGCCCTAGCTTATATGGGCGTTTTAGCGGCTTATTTTGTGGCTGTAAATGATACCGTTTACCCTGAGGTTTTCTACGCCCCAGTGGGAATAGGTACTACGGCTGGGGGTGTCATTACATCTCGCACTTGGCTAGCAACTAGTCACTTAGCGCTGGCAGTCGTCTTTTTAGCTGGTCATATCTGGCACGCTGTCCGTGCCCGTGCGATCGCTGCAGGAATAGATTTTCAGCAAGGAGTCGTCAAGTATGCATCTGTACCTGAAATTGGTAATCTTGAGACTCCCATCAATGCTTCAGTTTTAACCCAAGTATGGGTGCAAAATCTGCCAATTTACCGTCAAGGTTTATCTCCTTGGAGACGAGGACTGGAAATTGGGATGGCACACGGTTACTTTCTGTTAGGCCCGTTTGTCAAACTAGGGCCATTACGAGATACAGAATGGGCAAACTTAGTGGGACTTTCTGCCACAATTGGTTTGTTATTTATTTTGTCAGTTTGTTTATTAATCTATACTGGTGCATCTTTCCAAGAGGGAAAACGAGTGCAAGGTGAGTTACCAGCCAACATGAAAACAGCTAAATCTTGGGGCGAATTTAATATTGGATGGACGATAGGTAGTTGCGGTGGCGCAGTATTTGCTTTCCTATTGTTAACCAATAGCAGCTTGTTTTTTTAACAGTAATTACGCGACTGGTACACAAATCTTTTGTTATGGGAGTCAATTTATTTAGGATTGACCCCGACCAATTTAAGTACGAAAGTTGAAGTATGAAATTACCTCACCTATAAAGCTAACTTCATCCTTCATCCTTTACACTTCACACTTCATCCTTCATCTGGTGTTAATATGTCTAAAAACATTGGCTTGTTCTACGGAACTCAAACTGGCAAAACTGAATCGGCTGCAGAAATCATTCGGGATGAATTCGGCGGCGAAGTGGTGACTTTAATCGATATTTCTCAAGCAGATACCAACGATTTTGAGGAGTATGAATTATTGATTATCGGCTCTCCTACTTGGAATATTGGTGAACTGCAAAGCGACTGGGAAGGGTTTTTTCCTGACTTGGATGAAATTAATTTTTCTGGTAAATTAGTTGCTTATTTTGGCACTGGTGATCAACTAGGTTATGGCGATAACTTCCAAGATGCGATGGGAATTTTGGAAGCAAAGATTTCTCAGCGAGGCGGTAAGACTGTCGGTTATTGGTCAACTGATGGTTATGATTTTAGCAACTCTAGAGGGGTGAAAAACGGTAAGTTTGTTGGGTTAGCTCTGGATGAAGATAATCAATCAGATTTGACAGATGAGCGCATTAAAACTTGGGTTGCTCAGTTAAAAAAAGAGTTTGGTTTGTAGAACGTTCTCGGTAGTAATTTATCAAGTTTGAGTTATGGGTTAGCTCATAACTCAAAGTTTCTCAGTCATAATTTATGAGTATGATGGTTATTTATGTGTGATGCATTTGATTTGCTTTGGTTGAGTGCTAGCCATAGTCTGCAGCGTTTTGATCAACCATTGTTGAAATATTTGGCTAAGTTTGTCAGGGTGGCTCAGTGGGAATATCAACAAGATAAAGATGAGGCTAGTTGTATAGATAATGCTGTGGATTTGTTGTCTGAGTTTGTGGAAAGTTGTTCTGGGCCTTTACATTTAGCTGGTCATGGAGTAGGTGGTGCGATCGCTCTAATTTTTGCCCGTCGCTATCCGCAAAAAGTGCGATCGCTCACTCTCCTAGCTGTAGCAACTCAACCTGCAAATACTTGGCAAGCTCATTATTATGTGCAACGGCAACTTTTTACTATCAGTCGGGAACAAGTTTTAGCTAGCAATGTTCGTAGTTTATTCGGCAATCAACCGCCGCATATAACTAAAAAGTTAGTCACGGCGCTACAGCGAGATTTAGAGCAATCTCCTTGCCAACATTCGCTATTTAAGTTAATTCATTTACCCAAAGGTGGAGTTTCTATGCCCATGCTGGTATGTGGAAGTAAGACTGACCCAGTAGTTAATTCACCTGCTTTAGAGGATTGGCTAAATTGGTTGAAACCAGAAGATAATATTTGGCAGTGTGCTAAAGGATATCATTTTTTTCATTACTTCTATCCTCAGCAGGTTGGTGAACAAATTTTGCGGTTTTTGTTAAATCAAAATACCCAATTATTTGCTGAGTCTGTACTGTCTTCTAATTAAATTTCGCTATTTTAGTTTGTCATTATCCATCCGCCAATTAGACCCCTAACTATTAGTTATTGGGTCGCATTTTGGCATGTTTAATTTTGATAATTACCCAGAAAATATTAATTATTAAAATTTGTAAATATATCAACTATTTAAGAATAACTTTCAATAAAGTAAATGCAGATGCTCAATAATTGATGACTACAGTCAACGATTAAGGAAATTTTTCTGGTCTCAATCACTGCTTTTCCCGCTAATTACCTAGAAATCTCCTCATTGTCATCACAAATTATTGAGTGTTTTTTTCAATAACTTAACCATCTAAACAATGCAGACATACGGTAACTCCAACGTCAAATATGATTGGTGGGTTGGTAACGCCCGCTTCGTCAAACTCTCAGGCTTATTTATCGGCGCCCATGTAGCACAAGCCGCACTGACAACTCTCTGGGCCGGAGCGTTCACATGGTTTGAACTCTCTCGCTACAACCCCGACCTCCCCATGGGTGAACAGGGACTGATTTTGCTACCCCATCTAGCCACTTTGGGCTTTGGTGTGGGAACAGGTGGTCAAATAGTCAATACTTACCCCTATTTCGTCATTGGTGCTCTACACTTAATTTCTTCAGCAGTATTGGGCGCGGGAGCACTTTTTCACACCTTCAAAGCGCCGAAAAACTTGAAGGACGCTTCTGGTAGAGCGCGTAAATTTCATTTTGAATGGGACGACCCGAAAAAACTCGGTTTTATTTTGGGACATCACCTACTTTTCTTAGGTGTTGGAGCCTTACTGTTGGTAGGGAAAGCTATGTTTTGGGGCGGATTGTACGACTCCACAATTCATGAAGTCCGAGCTGTCACCGACCCAACCCTCAACCCATTAGTGATTTATGGCTATCAAACCCACTTTGCTAGTGTTAACAACCTAGAAGATTTAGTCGGTGGTCATATCTATGTGGGTTTAATACTAATTGGTGGCGGTATTTGGCACATTCTGATAGAGCCGTTACCCTGGGCGAAAAAGCTTTTAATCTTCTCCGGTGAAGCTATTCTTTCTTACTCATTAGGTGGGATTGCGTTAGCAGGATTTGTCGCAGCTTACTTTTGTGCCGTGAATACTTTAGCTTATCCCGTAGAATTTTACGGACAAACATTAGAACTAAAATTTGGTGTTTGTCCTTATTTTGCTGACACAGTGAAGTTAGCAAATGGTGCTTATAGTTCCAGAGCTTGGTTAGCAAATGCTCACTTTTTCCTCGCATTTTTCTTCTTGCAAGGTCATTTGTGGCACGCACTACGAGCTATTGGTGTTGACTTTAGCCAAATAGAAAGAGCACTAAATACCATCAGTAGCGAATCATAAACAAAGCGGGGAATTAGGGGAAAAATTTTACTCAATTCCCCATCCCCCACTTCGCATTTTTATAGAGAGGGTCTGAAATTGTGGCAGTTTCTACTGATAGAAGTTTAGCAGCAGATACGAATTTATCGTGGTTAGTTGGTAATGCGCGATTAACTGATTTATCTGGTCAATTATTAGGCGCGCACATAGCCCATGCAGGCTTGATTATGTTTTGGGCGGGAGCAACCACCATCACCGAAGTAACGCGCTTTATCCCTGGCGTTCCTATGTATGAACAAAGATTGACTTTGTTACCTCATTTAGCAACTCTGGGTTGGGGTGTTGGTGTGGGTGGTGAAGTGGTCGATACCTATTCCTATTTTGTAATTGGGATATTGCATTTAGTCGCTTCTGCTGTATTAGGTGCAGGGGGACTTTTTCATGTCTTTCGTGCTCCAGCAGTTTTATATAATGCTGGTGGTTGGGTATCAAAATTTCACTATGAATGGAATGACCCAAAGCAATTGAGTTTAATCCTAGGTCATCATTTGATTATTCTCGGTTTAGGTGCATTTTTGCTAGTTCTAAAAGCAATGACTTTCGGCGGTATTTATGACACTCATTTAGGTGATGTCCGCCTCGTAACTAGCCCAAATTTAAACCCAGCTACAATATTTGGCTATTTAGTAGGGATAAAAGATGGTAGCTGGAATCTTTTAGGAATAGCAAGTGTTGATAACTTAGAAGATGTCATCGGCGGTCACATTTGGATTAGCTTTATCCTGATTGCGGGAGGAATTTGGCATATTGCGGTTAAGCCTTTTGCATGGGTACACAAACTATTACCGATGACAAATGGCGAAGCTATTCTTTCTTATAGTTTGTTGGGTTTAGCGTTGATAGCTTTTATTTCATCTGCCTTTGTTGGGTATAACACAACTGTTTACCCCAAAGAGTTTTATGGTTCAGAACGCCAAGCATTAGCAAGTATTCAGTTCTTTTTGGGTGTGTTAGCGTTCCTAGGATATGTTTGGCATTCTTGGCGTTCTCGCCAAGCATATAGTTAATGCGTTTTCGCTCAATTCAAGCTAAGTAATGTCTCATACCTGTAGTTAATTACTAATTCGTAATTACGAGAGATACAGAACTAAATCTGATGATATTTAAGAATTGGGAATTTATTTAACTACAGGTATTCATCCGAGATTTTTTGGTAGGAATCAATTATGCTGGCTAAAATCTTTTGCTTTTTATTTGCTTGGACAAGTGCAGTTTTCTTGATTTGGAGTATTTGGTTAACCCTGAAAAAGGGAATAAATCATGTAAAAAAACTACATCAAATACCCTGTCATGCTTGCGAATTTTTTACGAATGACTATCGGCTAAAATGTACGGTACACCCAATCAAAGCTTGTTCAGAGCAAGCAATTAACTGTATTGATTTTGAGCCGAAAACTGCTGCTTGTAATGCTTGTCAGAAAGGTCGGCGTAAGCTTTGTTAACTTGTTGGACTGTAGGAGCACTCAGTAATATCGTTATTTTTATAGATATAAATACTTATGAATCAGCAATCTAATTTCCTATCTGAAGTGTGTGATTTTCTATATCCTCGCAATCCATATTATGGGCAGTTTAAGCCGGAGTATTTGACATTTAATGCTAATCTCCAAGATTTCTCACAAAGGGTAAGTTACATTTGTAATCTCCAGACCGGCGGTAAACTTTCTCCGGAAGAGGCTTACAAACAAATTCACCTGCTTTGGAAGCAGTTAAAAGTAGCTAAAAAAGAATTGAGAATGCGCCTAGAAGATAGCTAAGGAGTATTTTGGTGAAGATAAAAACCTCGGAATCCGGCTCAGTTAAAGATATTTGTCAAAATTGTGAACCTGTGGAGCCGAAGCAAAAGCAACACCTCTACATTTTCACCGGATAATTTAGTGGTGATTTGAACCAGAGCACATTCCACCATAACCTTCTTCTCTCCAACAGTGCAATTCTTAAAAGATGCCAAGCAAAAATGCTTTAGCCGACTGGGGCTGTCAGGATCTATAAAGTAAAGAGTAAAAAGCAATCCGTTTGACTTTTACCTTTCTCCTTTTGTTCACATTCCCACAACAGGAGGTTTAATCTTGACGAAGTTGAAAGTTGGCATTAATGGATTTGGTCGGATTGGGCGACTTGTGCTTCGCGCTGGCCTCAATAACCCCAATGTTGAGTTTGTGGGGATTAATGACTTAGTACCGCCAGATAACTTGGCTTATCTTTTAAAGTACGACTCGACCCACGGTAAATTAAAAACTGAGGTTGTAGCCAAAGATGACGGTATTTTGATTGATGGGCATTTTATCCCTTGTGTGTCGGTACGGAATCCGGCAGAATTACCTTGGGGACAATTGGGCGCTGATTATGTTGTAGAATCTACGGGACTTTTCACGGGAGAAGAAGGAGCTGCGAATCACTTGAAAGCAGGTGCGAAGCGAGTGATAATTTCTGCGCCTACTAAAGACCCTGATAAAATTCCTACTTTGTTGATGGGTGTCAATCATGATCTTTTTGATCCCCGCAAAGATGCAATTGTTTCTAATGCAAGCTGTACAACTAATTGTTTAGCACCCATAGCTAAGGTCATCAATGACAACTTTGGCTTGACTGAAGGGTTGATGACCACTGTACACGCGATGACTGCTACCCAGCCTACTGTAGATGGCCCTAGTAAAAAAGATTGGCGGGGTGGTCGGGGTGCATCTCAAAATATTATTCCTTCCTCTACAGGGGCTGCTAAGGCTGTGGCGCTGGTTTTACCTGAATTGAAGGGTAAGTTAACTGGTATGGCTTTCCGTGTGCCTACTCCTGATGTGTCTGTGGTTGATTTAACTTTTAAAACTGCTAAAGCCACTAGCTATAAAGATATTTGTGCAGCGATGAAAACGGCTGCGTCTGGCGCTCTAGCAGGTATTCTAGGTTACACAGAAGATGAGGTGGTTTCTACTGATTTTCAGGGTGATACCCACTCTAGTATCTTTGATGCGGGTGCGGGAATTGAACTAAATGCCAACTTCTTCAAAGTGGTTGCTTGGTATGACAATGAATGGGGCTACTCAAATCGAGTGGTTGATTTAATGTTATCGATGGCACAGAAGGAGAAATTGTAAGGGGTATGGGGAGGTGGGGAGGTGGGGAGGTGGGGAGGTGGGGAGTGTGGAGATTAAAATTTGAGGCTTGAAGCCTGAAGCGTCAGCCTTTGAACCTGATGCTTTAATTCCCATCCCCCCATCACCCCATCCCCCCATCCCCACACCTCCCCATCCCGATGTCAGAATGAGTTTAACGAAAGTGCATTCTATCGGACAGCCAATTTTGGCATAAGAAACCTAGAATAGTCCTGAGACTCAAAATTAGGAAATAAGCTTGAGTCGCGGTAAGGAAAATTTGTAAGAATTTGGATTTAACCGGCCGCAGAGGGCACAAGGCGTTAACTAAAGAATCAGGGAATGGGTAAGTCCGCAACAAACAAAATTCACGGAGTATTTATGCCTAAAAGTTTACTGGAACAATTGCGAGAGATCACAGTTGTGGTCGCCGATACTGGTGATATCCAGGCGATTGAAAAGTTTAAACCCCAAGATGCTACTACCAATCCTTCGCTGATTACCGCTGCGGCGCAAATGCCGGAATATCAGGAAATTGTAGATCAGACTTTGTTGCAAGCTAAGAAGGATGCAGGTGCTAGCGCTAGCCAAGCGCAGATAGTTTCTTTGGCTTTTGACCGTTTGGCGGTGTCTTTTGGATTGAAGATTTTACAAATTATCCCCGGTCGGGTGTCTACTGAGGTAGATGCTCGGTTGTCGTATGATACGGAAGCTACTGTAGCAAAAGCCAGAGAGTTGATTGCTCAATATAAAGCTGCAGGAATTGGCCCAGAGCGTGTGCTGATTAAAATTGCTACTACTTGGGAAGGAATTCGGGCTGCGGAAATTCTAGAGAAAGAAGGTATTCATTGTAACTTAACTTTGCTGTTTGGGATTCATCAGGCGATCGCCTGTGCGGAAGCTGGTGCGACTTTGATTTCGCCTTTTGTAGGACGAATTCTTGACTGGTACAAGAAAGAAACTGGTAAGGATTACCCAGCTACTGAAGATCCCGGTGTGTTGTCCGTGACAAAAATTTACAACTACTACAAGAAGTTTGGTTACAAAACCGAAGTTATGGGAGCTAGTTTCCGTAACATTGGCGAAATTATCGAACTTGCTGGTAGCGATTTGTTAACTATTTCTCCCGCACTGTTGGCAGAATTACAAGCGACTGTGGGCGAATTACCACGTAAACTTGATCCCGCTAAAGCTGCGACTTTAGAAATTGAAAAGATCAATGTTGATAAAGCCGTTTATGATCAGTTGCACGCGGCTGATCGGATGGCGTCTGATAAGCTATCTGAGGGTATCGAAGGCTTTACTAAAGCACTGGTGGCTTTGGAAAAACTTTTAGCTGAAAGATTAGCTACTTTAGAAAGCAAAGCTGCTAGCCCAGTGGCGTAGATTAGCTTCTAGTAATCAGAAAGCGTCCACAATCTTGTTTAGGTATTAAAAGTTATAGATCCCCGACTTCTTTTAGAAGTCGGGGATTTTGTTTGTCATACTATTCCACACTACTCGGCGACAGCTATATATCCTGTAGAGACATAGCAATGGTACATCAAATATCCGCGTCTATCTGTGGTAAAAAATATTTAAACTTTTGCCAACATAGACTGAGTTTCTAGAGAATTGACTGAATTAAAATCCGATTCAGGACAATGGATTTCACAAGAATTATTCGGGCTTTCAATCAGTTTAATTTTATGCAGTTTTGCTCCCAATTCGGCAATGGGCGATCGCACTAAATTACTAATATGAAGTGCGATGTTCTCAGCCGTGGGTACAACTTCTGCAAAGTAAGGAACGTCTGTGTTCAAAAAGCTGTGGTCGAATGGTTCGATCACGTTCTCTTTGATAATCTGATTCAATGCACCTAAATCTACAATCATACCGGTGCGTTGATCAATCTCTCCTTTTACAGTCACTTCTAAATGGTAGTTGTGGCCGTGACCATGAGGACGCGCACACTTACCATAAATCTCAGAATTTTTTTCATGACTGAGGTGAGGGTCAGCTAACCGATGAGCAGCGCTAAAGAAAGTGCTGACGGTGAAATAGCCTTCTCTACCATTTCCTTGATAATCTGCCCAAAGTTGATGACTTTCCAACAACTTGACTTTGTGCAATTCGGCTCCCAATTCTTGGATGGGCGATCGCAGTAAACTACTAATATAAAGTGCGATATTCTCGGTAGTGGGTACAATCTCGGCGAAGTAAGGAATATCTTCGTTGATGCAACTGTGATCAAATGGCTGGACTACATAATCTTCCACCACTCGATTTAGAGTGCCATTATCGATAATCATCCCCGTCCGAGGATCAATTTTCCCTTTAACAGTGACTTCTAAGTGGTAGTTGTGTCCGTGGGTACGAGTACATTTACCATACAACTCGGAACTGAGGTTAGGCGCCAAGCGATGAGCAGCACTAAAATGTGTGCTGATGGTAAGATAGGCTTCGGTTTCCTCTCCCGTATAATCAGCCCAAAGCTGAGGATGGGCTAACAACTGGACGCGAACTAAAGGTAAGTGAGGTGCTAGCCTTTGCCAAATACTCCGTGCAATATTCTCTGTACTGGGTAGAGTTTGTTGAAAATCTGCCCACACATCGTTGACATAAGAAAAGTCCAGTTGACTGGTAACTTCCCTCTTAATTACCTGTTTCACGTCCGACAAATTCAACACCATACCGTATTCATCTAATTCCCCAACCAGGGAGATAAACAAGATATAATTGTGTCCTTGTCCAGGAAATTTTGAGACAGCACCAAATTTCTCAAGATTCTCAGCTTCACTCAATTCTGGCAACCAATAGCGATGAGTTGCCGAAAACTGAGCACGGCGATTAATAATACATTGCATGGGTACGCTGGGTAAAAAAATTTAAATTTCTTAATCTTTCACTATTTCCAGCATAAACTAATTTCTGCTCCTTCGCGGAGTCTCAAGTTTAGAGTCAAAAGCAATGATTGTTGACTATCCCTCTAATGTTTACGACGCATCATCATTCGTAACGGTAGAACATTGTACATAGAAATCTTGCCCTGCACAGTGAACGCTCATCTCGCTATGCAACTTTTTCGGCTCTAAGCTGTCCTTCAACTCGTTCATATTCATCTTCGAGCAACCAAAGCCTTGCTTCTGAGTAGGAAGAAGCTTTAAACACAACCTGGTATTTTTGGGCAGGATCGTAAATGCAGCAGTTTTCTTGATCGTCGCCTAGCAATATCAGAACATAGGGAGGTGCAGCAGTTGGATCAATCCAAAGCTCTGTGAATGTCCAGTTATCGGCTAGGTCGAGTGCGGGGGATAACATGATATTTGTCTCCTTTTACCTTGATTTCTCCATAATAAAGGGGAGTTCGGTTGCCATCTGCATCAAGCCTGTACCCAATCGCTTCGTCGAAATAAAGTCCGTATCGATCGTGTCCGCGAATTGTGCCTGTCAACTCTCCATTTTGAATAATCGCTTCTGCAACCCGTTCGAGTGTGGATTGATCGTTGGAAACGTGAACACTTCCCTCCCTTTGGAGTAGTTTTTGCATTTGTGGGGTATCGGGAAGATGCTTGGCAATGTGCCGCACGTCAAGTGTTAAGGGACGATCAATTCTGCTCATTTGTTCAACATTGACCAGTGCGAGATTCTGTTTAGCGCCCACGCCTGGAAGTTTTATCAGCGATCCGGTCGCGGCTACCTCTATCTTCACCGACACGCTCTGTGTCTTCGTTCTGGGCTTTGTACATCCTTATACTACCGCGATAGTGACATAACCCTGTTATGTAACAGATGCTTGTGCCTCACAGTGTAATCTCGTAGCTATCCTAAATAGTTCTTGTCCTGTGTGCAAATAACGTTCATCATAGCTGAGTGGAAAATATCCCAATTCATCTAGTCCATCAGCTACTTGATTGAGGCTGTAGTATAGGTGCGCTGCGGTTCTGGCTAAACTGGGGGGATTCGGTAGGGAACGAAAAGTAGTTTGTGCTTGCTTGAGATCTTGGCGACAGGTTTGTAAGTATTCTTGAAATTCGTCTAGTAATACATCGTCAAAGGGATCAGCCGCTAATTCATCCATCTGTTCTTCCAGGGAATTGAGGATGCGATAAAGCAAGCGATTGACTGGTTGATAAACTAGGCGTAGCCATTCTTCTACTTGTTCATCAGCATCTTTTCCAGTGCGTCTTGTTGCTTGGTGACGCTTTTGCGCCGATGCTGTGCGCTGTTGGCGATCGCCTAATATTTTTTCAGCAATATCTCGTAGGTGCTGGTCATAATTTAGACGTTTTTGGTTATCTCCTAACACCTCATAGGCAGCATTAATGCGGATAATTTGCTCATTATCTGCTGTTTTTTGATTACTATCGGGATGGAATAATTTCACCAAGCGGCGATAAGATTGCTTAATCTCCGCCTGGCTAGCACTGGGACGAACTTTGAGTGTGTCGTAATGATTAGAATCGACCATTAACCTCATTGCGTAGTTAGCTAACGCTAGCTGTTACCTTTGCTTCCAGGTCTTGGAACAACGGTGTACTTAAATACCTCTCGCCAAAACTTGGTTGAATCATCACAATTAAGCGCCCCTCGTTTTCTTTTCGTTGGGCGATACGAATTGCAGCATATAGTGCGGCGCCACTGGAAATTCCAGATAACAGCCCTTCTTCTCTCGCTAACCGCCGACTATAGGCGATCGCATCTTCATCTGTAACTGTAATTACTTCATCTATCAATTCTAGCTTGAGTACTTGGGGAATAAACCCAGCACCAATCCCCTGGATTTTGTGAGGGCCTGGTCTACCACCAGATAAAACTGGGCTATTGATCGGTTCCACAGCGATCGCCTGGAAACTTGGCTTACGGGCTTTAATTACTTCGGCTACACCAGTAATTGTACCACCTGTTCCTACCCCTGCGACAATCATATCTACCTGCCCGTCAGTATCTTCCCAGATTTCCTCTGCTGTGGTTTGCTGGTGGATTTTGGCATTGGCTGGATTGCGGAACTGTTGTAACATATAAGCGTTGGGCGTTTTGTCAACTATTTCTTGCGCCCGCCGAATTGCTCCACTCATCCCCTCCATTCCTGGTGTGAGTTCCAATTCAGCGCCATAAGCCCGCAGCATTGCTCGGCGCTCGCCACTCATAGTCTCCGGCATAGTTAAAATTAATCTATACCCTTTAGCTGCTGCTGACATTGCCAGAGCAATTCCTGTATTACCAGAAGTCGGTTCTACTAGTACAGTCTTTTGTGGAGTAATTAAACCTTCTGCTTCAGCAGCAGTAATCATACTTAACCCAATCCGGTCTTTAACTGATGCGGAGGGGTTCATACTTTCTAATTTCACCACAATCTGAGCCACACACCCCTCTGCTTGAGGAATGCGATTCAACTGCACTAAAGGTGTACGTCCGATGAGTTCTGTAATGTTACGAGCAATTCGCATAATTAGTCCTGAATTATTTTGTTACTAGTCTCTACTCAAACAATTTTGGATTTTAGATTTGGGATTGACTCCACAGATAAATCTGCTGGCTCTGTACCATCAAGGAATTATTGGTCACATAATAAATGACTAAATGTAGTACATGATGTCCAACTGTCGCCGGGAATCTCTTTTTTCACAAAGCTCCTGAAGAGTGTATTTTTGTAAAACTGAATTAGCAGCTTCACAAGCTTCTCTCCAGATTTCTTCGACAACAGAACTATCTAAGCTTTTGGAAGTGATGTTTTCTTCACAAGGATGCACATCCAATCCTTCCAAGCATTCCAAAATCTCTAAGAGTGTAATTTTCCAAGGTTCTCGTGCTAACAGATAGCCACCTTTGGCCCCTCGTTGACTTTTGACGATACCCCCGCGCCTCAAGGTCGCCAATAGCTGTTCTAAATAGCGATCGGGTATATCTTGTTGGGCTGCGATTTGTCGAATTTGCAGCAGTTCGCCACTTTGGTAGTTGGTAGCCATCTCTAGCAAAGCTAGAATTGCATATTCACATTTGCACGATAGTTCCACAGGCAAGATTAAGAGATGAAGGTTAAAGGACGAAATTTTGATCTGGAAAACTTCATCCTTGTCCTAGTATACTCCGGTTCTCTGCTGGGGTATGTTCATCACCATTAGACCTGCTCTAAAAATAGGGATGAGGGATAAGGGGTTAGGGACTAGGGAGAGACATTTTCATTATTGCTTGTAAGTCCAAATTATAGAGTCTCTTGTCAAAGTCCTGATTTTCTCGTTCTTTCTTTGCGCCTTAGCACTCACTCTGGGAGTAGCCGCTTTGCGTCTATAGGTGAGACAAAACAGGAAACGTTGCAATACAACGTCTCTAAGCCCTCCATCAACAATCCTTGGCTGGAGGGTATTGCATCCAGACAGCAAAAAAACCCCGCCTGATGGCGGGGGAATTAAGTTATGGATTTGGAAATCTAGAAACTAAATGTTGTTCTGACAGTACCAATAATTGCACTGTCTGAATTGGTTTGACCAGGATTAGTCAAGTAAATCACACCAGGAGTGATGGAGATGTTATCAGAGACGCGATACTTGTAGAAGCCTTCAATCTGGTAAGGTACTTCACTGGCGCCAACGAAGCCGGGACGGTTACGCGCATAGGGTTGTGCACCAGCAAAAATTCCTAACACGTTACCCCTTTTACCAAAGTCAGCTAAGGCTACCCCAGCGCCATAACTCCAAGCCTCATAATCGTTACCAGCACCAGTTTGTGTGACATCATGGTAAGAAACGAAGCCACTAACCGAAAGTTTTTCGCTGGGTCTGAAAGCAGCTGAAATACCATAGGAATTGCTGTTAGCTGGAGCATCGATGCGATTGGCTTGGTTAGTACCAACAATACCGTTAGCAACACCAGTATTACCAAGTCTGCCAAAACCAGCATCAAATAAAGCGGTGTTTCCAGCGTGATAACCGTGGACGTAGGTTGCAGCTAAAGCGAGGCGATCGCCTACAGCAAAGTTTAACTGACCCAGAGCCGCATAGTTACCATTGAACAAACCATTACTAGCACCAGGATTATTAGCATCTGACGCCAAATAGCCTAATGTCACAGAGCTGGGTCTGAGAATCCCGCCACCTCTACCAAAGGGTACGTTGATCCCGATACCAGCGCCACCACCAATGCGGTAGATGGGGTTTTCTGATGCAAATGTGGACAACGCACCGTTACCACCATCGGTCTTATCGAAGAAGTAGGGGTTGTTCACAGCGGCATAATGGCTGTGTTGACCACCGCTAGCTGCAAGGTAAACTTGAGCTGGGCCGATGGGCGCTTCGTAGGTCAATCGGTCAATTTTGACGCTATTGTTGGTGCTACCGTTAGTGACTTGGAATGTTTGTTTGCCTTCAGCGGTAGTTAAAGGTAAATTAGCGTTGTTGCGAAAATCGAAAGCTGTAGCATTACTAGCCGATAGGCGAGTGGTCAACAAGTCTCTACCTGTGAAGCTGGTGTTTAAGCTCAAGCGCACTCTGTCTTGGAAAACAGTGTTGTTAGCGTCCTCAGTTCTGCCACCAAAAACATCAGTTACAGCGAAAATGGCTTCACCGACTAGTTTGGTGGTGGTGGAGAATTGGTTGGCTTCTAATTCCGCAGTCCGGGCTTCTAGGGAGTCCACGCGACCGCGCAGGGTGGCTAATTCAGCGGAAAATTCTTCTTGTAACCGCTGTAGGGTAGCTAAATCTTGTTTTGTCACCAAGTCAGCTGTGGCTGTGGCGATCAATTCGTTCACCCGATCCAAACAAGCGTTTAAACCAGCCGCAAATTCATAACGGGTCAAAGCACGGTTCCCACGATAAGTACCGTTGGGATAACCTGCAATACAACCATAGCGCTCAACCAAGGATTGCAAAGCTTGGAATGCCCAATCTGTAGGTTGCACATCGGAGAATTGAGATACCGATGTCACTTGAGACTGAACGTTGTTGTTACCTTCTTTGCTGTAGCGGTTAACTTGCTCTAAAACGCTGGAATCTTTGCTGGCTGGAATTGCTTGCGCCAAAATATCTGTTTTTTGGGCTACTTCCGCAACTGGTTGTTTGTCGGTTGATGACACTTCGGTGGTTGCGTTTGGTGCGGCGATCGCTGTTGCTGAGACTAACAACGTTGCGCCCAAAACCGCTGGACTAACCACCAAGGATTTCCATAAAAGATTAGACATTTCTTAATTTTCTCCTCACACCTTGTATAGATAATTGTTTTTGTTGCACCTATTCTCAAAAATGCGACATCTTGTTGAAATCTCTAGATGAGGCATAGTTGCTACTAACACAATTTTAGTTTTTGCTGAGTCAATAAATCGTTAATCTCATATGAAATGTTTATGTTATTAACTTATGCAAAAACACACTTTTCTAACATACCATTATAAAGCATTTCAACTTGATGACAACATGTTAGCGATCGCCTTATTAACTGTCACATACCTATAGATTAGGTTTGCTTGGTTTGAACGTAGGGACTAGAGACTACGAGTTAGGGATTAGGGTAGATAAAGTTTTGATTTTTGTTGTGAGATTTTTGCAAAATTAACTGACCTAAAAAGTACTTGGTAACAAATACTAGTACTTCATAGCAATCCACAACCATCTCCAGGCATACGCCTCTAACTTTATCTGTTCTAGGAGTCCTCTGCATCATATGACTGTTGCCGCTAGTCTTTAGTTCCTAGGTTCTACTCTTTTTAGCAAATTAGACACTGAAGCTAGCTGTGACTAAAAATTCTTTAGCTGAGTTGTGAAATTACTCTTGCCAAATCAAAGTCGTTCTGGGTCAATCCACCTGCGTCATGTGTTGTGAGTTTAATTTTGACTTTATTATAAGAAATCTCTATGTCTGGATGATGTCCCGCTGATTCGGATGGTTCCACTAACTTATTCACAAACTCAATCGCTTGAATAAAATCTTTAAATTTGCGGGTGATTTGCAATTGGGAATCTTCCACTGTCCACTTTGATAGAGTATTCGCTTGCTCTTTGATTTCTGCTTCAGTGAGTAGCCGTGCCATAGTTCAATAATTCCATTGCTGATATGCTTGTGGCATCTTACATCTAATCCTTTCTAGTCCTATTTAAGTACATTTGTAGATACCATCTGCCAATTTCGCTAAGTATCCTTGCACTTTATCAAAAGTCTGATTTTTTACTGTATTTTTGAGCTAGAGTTGATGCACACCCAGGACGCTGCACGGGGTTAGATCCATACTTTAATTATGCAATGTCAAATCTTTGTTGACTTTAAAAAGTCTTACTGGCAATTTTATCTAAATTTTCTTTTGAATATTTCCCCAAAAAACTATCCGCCCTGATTTAGACTAGGTAATCTAAGTCAGGGCGGTCTAGCGGGTCTTCAGGTTGCAACCAGACTGCCGGAAGGAACTCCGTGCTTTAGTCTAGCTAATTGAGCTAACTTAGTATCTCAAGATAACTAAGACTAACTTTTAGAGAACAGCCCCGGCACACAGCCGGCTAACTGCAACCTGATGACCCACGCATTTACTACTTTCTATCATGGGCATCACCTCCTTGTTGCCTAAACGGACTTAGTTTCAAAAAGGCAGAGCAATTAAGCCCTGGGTTTTTCACCTCACACAAGTGTAGCACATAAATTTATAAATATTCAGATAAAAATAAAAAACCCCCACCAAAGGTGAGGGATTAATTGAAAATGAGGAGTGTTAATTTAGTTCCTCATAATTTTATAGAGCGTTACCACGGGGTAGAACTTCCTCAGGGAATACAAATTGTTCGTGGGGCTGATCTTGAGGAGCCATCCAAGCACGGATACCCTCATTCAGCAAAATGTTTTTGGTATAGAAAGTTTCAAACTCTGGGTCTTCCGCTGCCCGTAATTCCTGGGAAACGAAGTCATAAGCGCGGAGGTTCAATGCCAAACCGACAATGCCTACAGCCGCCATCCACAAGCCGGTGACGGGTACAAACAACATGAAGAAGTGTAACCAGCGCTTGTTGGAGAAAGCAATCCCGAAGATCTGTGACCAGAATCGGTTTGCTGTCACCATCGAGTAGGTTTCTTCTGATTGGGTGGGGTTAAAGGCTTTGAAGGTGTTGGATGATTCGCCGTCTTCAAACAAGGTGTTTTCTACTGTCGCACCGTGAATGGCGCACAACAGCGCTCCACCTAATACTCCAGCTACACCCATCATGTGGAAGGGGTTGAGGGTGAAGTTATGGAATCCTTGCACAAACAGGATGAACCGGAAAATACCAGCAACACCGAAGCTTGGTGCAAAGAACCATGAGGATTGTCCCAAGGGGTACAACAAGAAGACGCTGACAAATACGGCGATGGGTGCGGAAAACGCTAGGGCGTTGTATGGTCTGATGCCTACTAGCCGTGCGATTTCAAATTGACGCAACATGAAGCCGATCAGTGCGAAGGCTCCGTGTAGTGCCACAAATGCCCATAGTCCTCCGAGTTGGAACCACCGGGTCAAGTCTCCTTGCGCTTCTGGCCCCCACAGTAGCAACAGTGAGTGTCCGAGGCTATCTGCTGGTGTGGATACGGCTACGGTGATGAAATTACATCCTTCTAGGTAGGATGATGCTAATCCGTGGGTGTACCAGGAGGTGACGAAGGTTGTGCCGGTTAGCCAACCGCCTAGTGCTAGGTAGGCGCAGGGGAATAGCAGTATCCCTGACCAGCCTACGAACACGAAGCGATCGCGCTTTAACCAGTCGTCGAGAACGTCAAACCACCCTCTACTGGGCGCACGTCCAATTGCGATGGTCATTAGAGGAAATCTCCAAATGTTTATAAGTACATAATTTCACTTTTGTATTATAGATCGCCGCAATTTGGTTCTCTACGAACAGAAAGTGAACTAGGTTGTCAATCTAGTTTACAATTTTTTACTGACTTTAATCATATTAAGTGTAAATTACTAATTTTTCTAGAGTTTTTTTAATAAAATTTAATAATTGTATATTTAACGGAGCAGAGACACTGGGTAGTGGGTATTAGGTAGGCGCTGGTCAGCTTCTGCGCCTGAATCTGTAGCCCCAGTCCCCAGGTGTCTGACAGCTAACGTTAGAATGGGTGCTGCAGTTAAATTTATTAATGTTAAATGTTTACCATCGATTTAAGCCTGAGAAACACTGCCTTTCCGATATCAGTACAACGTAAGTCAGCAGAGGATGCTGAGGCTGTATATCAGCTAATTTTGGCGGCGATGCGCTCCGGCAATCCTGATCTTGTAGAACTAAAGTGCGAGGGCAAAGCCGATAAAAAAATTGCCGTTCGTGCTAGTGAGATTTCTGGAGTCCAAATTATTCAGAAAGATGGTGTTACCACCAGCAGCGGTAGACCACCTGGTTTTGCAGCTCTAACAGCCGAATAACTAAGGTGTGTCAATGGCACAAGTGGGTATCGAAGTCAAGGATTTACACTTCAGTTGGCCGAATGGAGAAAGTGCAATTAAAGCTTGTTCTCTGGAAGTGCCCAAGGGTGAATTTTGGATGCTTTTGGGTACAAATGGTAGTGGTAAATCAACATTGCTCAGGCTGCTGGCGGGGCTATTAGCTCCCCAGTCGGGAGAAATTCGAGTTTTGCATCCCGTCGGCTTTGTCTTCCAAAATCCCGATCATCAACTGGTAATGCCAACAGTTGGGGCTGATGTGGCTTTTGGGCTGGTGGAAGAAAAACTGCCGGCGGCGGCTGTGAGAGCCAGAGTAGAGGAGGCGTTAGGTGCGGTAAATTTACAAACTTTGCAACGCCGCCCCATTTATGCACTGAGTGGAGGACAAAAACAGCGAGTAGCGATAGCCGGTGCGATCGCTCGTCGTTGTGAAGTTTTACTATTAGATGAACCCACCGCTTTACTCGATCCAGATAGTCAACTGGATTTAGTCGCTGGTGTTCGTCGCTTGGTTAAAAGTCGGGGAATTACGGCTTTATGGGTGACGCATCGCCTCGATGAGTTGAATTATTGTGATGGCGCTTTCCTTTTGGAGAGCGGCTCTCTTGTAGAGCGAGGTGAACCCCAGCGGCTCAAGCAGCGGTTGATGCAAGTAGATCAAGAGGCTTCTTAATACCCATATTTGCGGCTATCTTTTACTGGAAATCCACAATTCAATTACAAGACTGTAACGCACCTTTTCTCTGAGGTGCGTTTTTAATGGCTGCATCTACCTTTAGACAACTTTTATCTTCCTAAGAGCATATTTTCTCACCTGTAACACTATGTTACACGCGATGCTTCAATTACTATATAGAGTTATGAACGAGTTTTGTTAACCCTCAATAGTTGTGATTAAAAACCATGTCCCGTCCTTCAGCAGAAGCCGTTTTGTTAGTAGACGGCTACAATATAATTGGCGCTTGGCCTTGCTTGAAAAAAACCCGTGACACTGCTGGGCTAGAAGCGGCACGCACAGAGTTAGTAGAAGCGATGACTAGTTATAGCTCGTTTCTCGGCTATGATACGCAAGTAGTTTTTGATGCCCAATATCAAAATGCTTGCGGCAATATAGAAATTATTACAGAGCTTTTATCAGTTCACTATACTGATTTCGGGCAGACGGCAGACACATACATTGAAAAAGCTTGTGCCTCTTTGCGTTACCAGATAGCACAATCTCGACACGCCCGCGTGATTGTCGCCACATCAGATCGAGCACAGCAGCTGATGGTGCAAGGGTACGGTGCTGAATGGCTTTCAGCACAGCAACTTTGCGGCGAGGTGGAAACTATGGTTTGTCGGATGCGGCAAAAATATCAATCGCGCAAACAATCTAAGAGCAGGTTTTTAGTCAATTCTATCGATGCTAAGGCTCGCCAGCGTTTGGCTGAACTACGAATGGGGTTCAACAAGTAAACATTAGTATTGAGACACGAATCGGAAAACCCTCTGCTTATTCCTCAGGGTTATATTGGACTGCAAACTCGTAGAATTAAGCATCTAAAAAAAATTCTGCAAAGTACTTGCCAAATCCTATCGGTTAGCATTATCATAATAAACTGTGAGCGTTCCTCAGTAGCTCAGTGGTAGAGCGATCGACTGTTAATCGATTGGTCGCTGGTTCGAATCCGGCCTGGGGAGTTGAAGTAAATATCTAAGAGAAAGTAGGGCGATGTGAAAGCGTTAACCCTACTTTTTTGGTTCGTATCCTGAAAACAGCCAGTATTCAGAAAAAGTTTTCCATTAGCTGAGACGGCTGGTGGAAGAAGTGTTGCCCAAAAGGCGATCGCGGATTACAGTTAATTGTTCTGGGGTGCTGACTGGACTGCGTGGTGCTGGTAATTCGTTGTTGGGCCAGGTAGGTAAATTATTGCATGGACAAGATAAAGCGGGCATACCGAGGCTCCGCAACGGTATGGGCATATCGCAACGACCGCAAGAGGCCATTTCCCACAAAGGCGTTAGTAACTCTGCTACGGTTTCGTCTGTACCTTCTAAATAGCAGTCACCGGAAGCTTGGCAGAGGATTTGCTCCCAGCACGCTTCAAATTCTTCGCTATAGCGATCGCCTTTTAATACTGGTTGCGGCAAAAGGGTTGCAGCACCGTTACCCGTCACTACCTTCTTACCCAACTGAAACCAGTAGGCAAGATATCGTCTAACTTCTTGTTCATTTGCCATACCACAATTTTAGATTTTAGATGTGATATTTTGGCGCTTGAATTGTAAATAAAGCATTAAGAATCTTGGTGATAGGGGATTGGGAATGAGTAATTTCTCGGTATTATTCCACTTCTGCTTTTGGTGGTAGAGGTGAGCCAAGAGCACTGAGGTTGAGGACATAGCCGCCAGTAACTAAATATACAACCTCGCAAATTGTGCTTAATTGACGCACAACAAAACCCAAGCGATCGCGGAATTTGCGACCCAGAGGATAAGCTGGTACTACGCCCCAACCAGTCTCCTCAGCGACAAATATCAGATCAGCCGCCACTAACTCTACAGTTTCCAAAAACTGTGCAAATATTGCGTCCCAACTGGCTTCATTTTCTTCTAAGAGATTAGCTACCCAAGTTCCCAGAGAATCCACTAAAAGGCAAGTGTCCGGCTTGGCATCGGCAAGAGTATTAGATAATTCTACAGGTACAGAAAGTGTCAGCCAGTCTTGCGGACGACGTTTTTGGTGTTCTTGAATGCGCTTGTGCCATTCTTGATCATCTGGATTTTCGGTAGCTGTGGCTACATAGACAACTGTTTTTCCTGATTGTACGGCTAGAGTTTCCGCCCATTCACTTTTGCCAGATCTAGCTGGCCCTGTAACTAAGATGACTTTACTCAAAGCTTTTTCCTGAGTATCTTTAATTAATCGGGGTGGCAATACCTAAGCATAGTTTTTCACTGAACAGAAGAAATTGTTGGTTCCTAAAAATCTTTTAAGGGATAAAATTAGCACCAACAGCAATATGATGCCAAGATTAGTAAAGGCTCAAAATCCCAATAACCCCACTGGGAATTATTCCACATAATTGGGGACAGCAAATTTCAGGATATTTTTATGAAAGCAGGCTTGAAACGCATTGAGGCTACTCTACACGATTTAGGATCTCGCAACACAGCCGACTCAACCGAAACAGTTGATTCAACAAAGCGTCCTTTCTCTTTTAGGATCAGCATGGGAGCAACTGAATCCATCGCCGATGAAGATGCCAAAGTCGAAGAGAATCAAAAGATACAAGAATCAAAATTAGGCACAAAAACAGATGATGACAGTGATTTTCTCAACGACGAAAATTTATTTTCCCAGCATCAATCTGTAAAGACTTTTACCGTCCAAGATATCGGCGGGAAAGCGCCCAATCTACCAAAATTCAAAACTCCTAGTTTCAGTAACCATCGTCACGGAGCTAACCCTGGATTAGCAGTAAATTTGTTACAAGAAATTCAGGAAAATGTCATCGGTTGGCAGAAAGAACTACAAAAAATTCTCCAACAGATTCAAGATATTTACTTAGAAGGGCCAATTGTGAATGGCTGGCTAGAATCAAATCCCCGCGACACAGACCAGGGAGGAACAGCGACGCTGCGACATGGGGAAGTGGAAAGGCTGATGGATTATGTGGAAGAAATTTGTGCAGCTGGTGGAAAGGTATCATATCAATCTTCTGTGACGGGCTATCGCCTCTGTGGTTTGGATGCTGCGGGTAAAGTTTGGTCGCGTCCATGTCCACCAGATCAGCTACCAGCGGTGAGTTTAGCGATCGCTCGCTATCAAAAGTTACGCCAACTTTTAGGACGTAAGCAATACCTAGAAACCCGCCTGAGTCAATTAGCCGAAACGCTAGTGATTTTACACAGTCACATACAACAAGCTTAAAGTTTTTAAGATTAATTCCGAAGAAACGCGGTTGGTGGGTGTGGAATTTTTGGTATAGATTAGCTCTCAGCCGGTGACTGTTGGATCTTGTCAAAGAAGAGGAGAGGGGCTAGGGAATAAACCCCGGAAATAAAGTTGAGATAAAAACTTTGTGTACGGGAATTAAAAACCTTTGACCCTTGCTTCCCTTTTTCTTTTGGTCATCAGTTGCTAGTTAGTTGTCAATAGAAAAGAAACTACTCAAAACTGACAACTAAAAAAACTGCCAAATCGACTCCAACCCTATGCCAGACACTGAAATTTCTGCCATTATCTGTACTCACAATCGAGATATTTATTTAGGTGCGGCGATTGATAGCCTGTTGGCACAGGATTTTGCGGCTGAATTTGAAGTTGTGGTGGTGGATAATGGTTCTAGCGATCGCACCGTTGAAGTTGTCGCCCAAAGATCCTCAAATTACCGCCTAAAATATATCTTTGAACCTGTCATTGGTTTATCTGTAGCTCGCAACACAGGCGCAAAGGTAGCTAGTGGGGAAATTTTGGCGTATTTAGATGATGATGCAGTGGCGAGCGAACGGTGGTTGCAAACTTTATATTCAGCCTACCAAAATAATTCACAACTAGCGATCGCTGGCGGTAAAGTCACGCTGTTATGGCCGGAAGGAATTCAACAACCACGGTGGCTGTCTGCTGGATTAGCCGGGAATTTAGGCGCCTATGACTTGGGTGAGAGCATAGTTTACATTAATCAACCAGGCTTAACTCCAAGAGGTTTGAATTACTCCTTACGCCGCTCCTTTCTCGAAGAAATTGGCGGTTTTGATCTTCATCTAGGACGAGTTGGCAAAAACCTCTTATCTAATGAAGAACTACAAATGACCGAATTGGCCTTGCAACGGGGTTGGCAAGTTGCTTATCTTCCCGATGCTTTAGTGGCTCACAATGTATCACCAGAACGACTCCAACGTTCTTGGTTTCTCAGTCGTGGTTGGTGGCAAGGTATTAGTGAATGTTATCGAGAACAACTGAGTGGTAAAGCTGGAATTGGGCAGTTGCAACGGGGTAGCGAACGATTTTTCCGTGGTTTATATAAAGCATTACAATACTTTCTTGATCCAGCAGCCAGCTTTGATAATTTAGTATATGCCTACGGACAAATTGGTTATTTAAATGCCGCTATTCAAGGACTTTTATCAATATCAAATCTTAAACATTTATAAATAATATGCTAACTAAAATACCAGTTTCTGTACTGATTCCCGCCAAAAATGAACAAGCTAATTTACCTGCTTGTCTCACTAGTCTTCAAAGAGCAGATGAAGTTTTTGTTGTTGATTCTCAAAGTAGTGATAACAGCGGAGAAATTGCTAAAAGCTACGGCGCGAATGTTGTGCAATTTCACTTTAATGGCAGTTGGCCAAAAAAGAAAAACTGGTCTTTAGATCACCTCCCCTTCCGCAATGAATGGGTACTAATTGTTGATTGTGATGAGCGGATTACACCGGAACTTTGGGAGGAAATTGCTCTAGTAATTACTAATAATGAATATGACGGTTATTATCTGAATCGGCGGGTGTTTTTCTTAAAAACTTGGATTCGTCACGGTGGTAAATATCCTGATTGGAATTTGCGTTTGTTTAAACATCAAAATGGCAGATATGAAAATCTCCACACCGAAGATATTCCAAACACTGGTGATAACGAAGTTCACGAACATGTGATTTTGCAGGGAAAAGTCGGTTATCTGAAAAATGATATGCTGCATGAAGACTTCCGCGACCTTTATCACTGGTTAGAACGACACAACCGCTATTCTAATTGGGAAGCGCGGGTCTATTTTAATCTGCTGACAAATCTAGATGATAGCGGAACTATTGGTGCAAATTTATTTGGTGATGCGGTACAACGCAAGCGTTTTTTGAAAAAAGTTTGGGTACGCTTACCATTTAAACCATTTTTAAGATTTGTGCTGTTCTACATTATTCAGCGTGGTTTTTTGGATGGGCGAGCCGGATATGTTTATGCACGCCTATTGAGTCAATATGAATATCAAATTGGGGCTAAATTGTACGAATTGCGTAACTGTAACGGCCAGCTAAATACTGTCAATACTTCTAAATCGGTGACGCCGTTGTTGACTCAGGAGATGGGACAGACAGCAGCAAATTAATTCAAAATACAAAATTCAAAAAGAGAATTTTGTATCTAAGGGAAATAACTGACACAATGACAAATTCTAATTTAGAAATAAGTACCGAGCGATCGCTAGTTGATGCAGAACCTTTCGTGAATTTACGCAAGTATGATCAGTCTTGGTTTAAACGCGGGCGTGCGAGTTGGTATATTTTATTTTGGTGGTTTATACAGGCGATCGCTTTTCCTTTAACTCCCCAACCCTTCAATCATCTCCGCTGCGCCCTGCTGCGGCTATTTGGTGCCCATATTGGCAAAGGCGTATTCATTAGACCTACAGCCCGTTTCACCTATCCCTGGAAGGTGACAATTGGCGATTACAGTTGGATTGGAGATGATGTAGTTTTATATAGTTTAGATGAGATCCACATCGGACAACATTGCGTAATTTCCCATAAAAGCTATCTCTGTACTGGTAGCCATGATATCAAAGACCCAGCGTTTGGTTTAAAAACCGCAACCATCACCATTGGTAATGGAGTCTGGATAGCAGCAGATTGTTTTGTTGGGCCTGGGGTACAAATCGGCGCTAACGCTGTGATTGGTGCGCGCAGTAGTGTATTTGATGATATGCCATCAGGACAAGTTTGTTTAGGAAATCCCTGTTTTCCCCACCATCCGAGGTAGGGGGGAGATTGAAGAAAAATACGGTTGTCTAATCTGTAGTTATCTATTTTTTAGTTCTTCTGAGCCGCAAACACGCACCAGATGATCATGACTGTGAAACTTAGATAGCCAAATACAGTCAGCCACTCTTGCCAGCTACTCAATAGTATATTGTTCATCAGCATTAGCGAGAAACATACCTCAATAGTACGTGTTGACAGTATGAAGCCGCTAGGCAATTTCTCCCAAAACGTCAGGGATTATAACTAGTTTGAAATATCTGTCTAATTTTCCGGAACTAGTAATCTCAGTGTGGTAGTTCTTATTCAGATACAAACACTATGCTAACCACTTATATCTAAACCTTTCGGGGAATATATCCCTAAATCTTTCAGCAAAAGCCCAGTCATGATGACTGGGTTTTTGATTAGTGGTTGCTAGTGAAATAATCAGTCATGTCTATCTGTAGCGCGCTGTGAGCGATCGCATTTTTGAGTAAATTAGCAATAGATGATCATCAGAGGCCGTTATGACTTCTACACTTGAGGATTTAGTGTTAGTTGCTGGTGCAACTGGTGGAGTAGGACAGCTAGTGGTAGGAAAGCTTTTAGAAAAAGGCTTTCCGGTGCGGATTCTCACACGCAATGTGGCGAAAGCTACCAATATGTTTAATGACAAAGTGGAAGTTGCTGTAGGCGACATCCGTAATGCAAATACGCTTCCAGCCGCGATGGCGAATGTGGCGTATATAATTTGTTGCACTGGGACTACTGCTTTTCCTTCCCAACGCTGGGAGTTTGACCCACAACCTAGCTGGATTGAATGGATACAGTTGTTTGCTGACTCCAAATATAGTAATAGTAGGGCAAAAAATAGTCCCGCCAAAGTTGACGCCCAAGGTGTCAGCAACTTGGTAGCAGCTGCGCCTCAAAGTTTGAAGCGGTTTGTTTTTATCTCATCTTGCGGAATTCTGCGTCAGGACAAATTTCCTTGGAGTGTTCTGAATGCTTATGGCGTACTGGATGCTAAACAACAAGGTGAGCAAGCTATCATCAGTTCGGGATTACCCTACACTATTATCCGTCCCGGACGCTTGATTGACGGCCCTTACACTTCATATGACCTCAATACTCTACTCAAAGCTACAACTGGGGGTAAGTTTGGTGTGGTGTTGGGAACAGGGGATACACTCCAAGGCGATACTAGCCGCATTGATGTAGCGACGGCGGCTGTAGAGTCTCTTTCTCACCCAGCAAGCGCAGAGCAAATTTTTGAAATTATCAATCAAGGTATAAGACCATCCGTGATTGATTGGAACAGTCTGTTCTCTGAGCTGGGTTCCTCTCAATAAGAGAAATTTTCAACTCCAAACAAAAACCCCTGGTTTGTGCCAGGGGTATTCATCTTTATTCCCACATACGAGAATCGCACTTGTGAAGGCGTATGTAATCCGATCATATGCAATTAGTGCATAACTTTGATGGAAATTATGCAATTGAAGCGGAAAATTACCCGGATTAAGGCCAAGACGCTGCACTTGAATAATTGGCTGTACTGGAAATTCTGCTGTCAAGTCATGTATTTTTTCTTTTCTTAAATCCTTCGTCGTGCAAGTATTCATTAAAAAAAGGTTTGGTTTACGACCAAACCTCAATCATTGCTGTGCTTAACAACGTACAAGATTAATTTATCTCCACTTATATGACAAATCATCTTCCCAGAGGTTGTGTACAGATAGTCCAGAAATTGTTAGAAATTTTTTGATTAAAAGACTACCTAGCACAAAAAGGCTGAAGTATGAAGTATGAAGTATAAAGTATCAAACCAATAAACTTGTATATTCAGCCTTTCATAGATTTGCAACGGTTGCTTTATTTACGCCGTGGCGTACTAGTTTGAAAACTAGCACTATGACAATGTGCAAATTCTTATATAAAAGGCTTGGACTTTAACCAAGCCTCCAGATATACCAGGTGTTTACCATATATAAATAATTTAGAATTTTTCTGTTTATTAGTCATCTTTCTATTAGGTGTATACAAATATCCTTAAAGCTGATATTAAAGTAACTGTTTCACAAAAGTTTCATGAATCAACATTTTTGCTGGTTAAAGTAGAGCAAATGTGACGGCTAATAAGTAATTTTTATAATTTTTTGAACCAAAGACCAAATATTATATTTTTTAAAAAATAAAACCCTAGGTTTTACCCTAGGGTGTATATATGTTTCTCAGGCATTTATACATCGCATATTAAAGGTAGAAAAAAATTCTTTCCCCTATCTATCGTATGATATAAATATTGGGAATCTATGGTAAGGCTTTTTAGGCAGGAATAAAATATGAAAAAGGCTTGGTGGTTAGCCAAGCCTACAGATATACCAAGTGTTTACCATATCTAGATAATTTAGATTTAGTATTACTATAGTGCATCTATCTATGGTATGTGGTCAAATAGAATGAAAGCTGATAGTTGAGATAAGCAGCGTAGCTGTATGGGTTTTTCATGGCTTGCATCAGTTGAAAACTTTGTCGAGATACAAAATTGATGAGTGCTGACTATTCAACTAGAGAAAAGCTTGGTTTTTAGTTAGATGGTAATAACAAAAGAGGTTTAGCTAAATGCTAAACCTCCATAGAAAGCAGTTATTCGACACACCAAAACTAATTTAAACTTAGCGTTAATGTAGGCCATCTTCCCATAGGATGTGTCCAATTTTTCCTTAATCTGATAGCGACTAATGTTTTCAATTTTTGAGGATAGATGCAGAGTGAAAGTTGAAACTTTCCACCTGCAAAAAAGTTAAAATTCATACTTTGTTTTTCTATTTTTGCATAAAGTAATGTCTAAATATCCTCCTTTTTGAGGATTTGTCAGTGTTATGTGTGTAAAAAAATAATTTAAACACTAATCTTTTGGTTGAAAAAAATCCCAGATGGCGATACATGTAATATTTGTAACAATCTATCAAGGATTTTCAACGTATAGATTTCATCTCTATTTCATTTTTGTGTGTCAAGATGAAGAAATCAATAGTAGATTTTCATTTAAAAGATCAACTTATTTAGGGAGTTAATAGCAAGATAAAACGTTGTTTAACTGGAATTTTTGTAGCGACTAACCTGTTGTTAGCTGCTGGTTGCTCTACGGTAATAAAATCTGGTGATGCACATTAAAGATTTACAACCCTATCTTGGTGAAAAAGGTCATTTAGTAATTATCAAGAATTCACAGAAGTTGACTAAATCTGATTACATTCATGCTCATGCTTTGAAAAATAGCCCTACTGGTGAAATTGATTTTGCCACAAGTTTTCCTCAACCGGGAAAATATAAGCTATGGTTGCAGTTTAATCGCAATGGTAAAATTAATACGGCTGATTTTTGGGTCAATGTATTATAAATTATCCCAGAAGTTCCTATTTTTTAAAGTGTCTGATATTATATTTATCTTGGTATTTAGTTATGTAATCTACATTTCGCTGTTCTAATTTAGATAGCAATTTTGAGGAAAATTCTTTGGGCGAATATAGAGGCCGATACCAAGATTGTTTATTAAAATAATCTTGTAAACCTGGAGTTTCAAACTTGCGGCCGTAACGAGCAAAAATTGCATTTCGCATAATATCTAATTGCAGTCCATCTTTACCATCCAAATCTGCATCGGTGACTGGTCTTGCGGAGAGCCAAGAATAATCAGAAGATGTAGACAGAGATTGATTATTTGCTGCTGGCGTAGATTCGGGAGTAGCGACGGCTTGGGTAATCGTTTTTTGAATTTGAGTTGCGGAATTAACTGGTATTTTATTGATTTGAGGTGTAATATTTGATGGCGTTTCTCCAGAGGACGAAACAGCAGGAGTTTCTTTAACTGGGGGGATTTCTACTGTAGATGGGAAAGGTTTTAATAAGACTTGGCTGATAATTACAGATGCACTGATTAATCCCCCTACAATCAAACTGCCGAGAATAATACTATTAGAACTATTTTTAGGATTACTTTTAAAATTAGTTTGATTGCTTCCATGGGGAGCAACAGCAACAGTTGCGGGGGTCGGTAGTGGTGAGACTACTGTCGGTTGAGTAAAATCTAGTTGTGTGGGTGGAATTGTATTTGTGATGTTTTTTAAACTATCTAGCATGGCTTTAGCTGTGGGGTAGCGATCGCGCGGATGATAGGCGATCGCCCGATCAATTACCTCTGCCATGTTACAATTGACATTGCCCGCATAATGGCGCCACATAATCTCGGCGGTGTGTGGGTCTGTATCCAGGTGTTGCGGTTGTCTACCAGTTAGCAAATAAATCGCCGTTAAACCTAAACTATATAAATCACTAGAATATACTGGTCTGCCTGCAGCTTGTTCACTGGCCATATATCCTGGAGTACCGATGACAATTGAACTGGTGGGATTACCTTGGGAATTTATCACTGTTCCCATAGATTCCCGCACTGCACCAAAATCAATTAGTACGGGTTTTTGATCGCGATGCCGCAAAATAATATTATCAGGCTTGATATCGCGGTGAACTATGCGCTGGGAGTGGATATATTCTAGAACTGGTAATAGATTAATTAAGATTTCTCTGACTGCACTTTCACTCAATAACCCTTGCTGCTGGACTTTTGCGGTTAACGTCTCACCTTCAATCCACTCCTGCACTACATAAAATTGACCTTCTGACTGAAAATAAGCATATAGTGACGGAATTTGGTTAGTTGCGCCGCCTAAATCTTCTAACAAGGCTGCTTCTCGCTGAAACCGTTCCTGTACTAGTTGGTAAATTTGGGGGTTGTTTTGAATCGGTTTAAGTTGTTTAATTACACAGCGTCGATTAGAAGGCATTTGGGTATCTTCCGCGAGGAAAGTTTCCCCAAATCCACCACTACCCAAAGTCTGAATCACTCGATAGCGATTGTTTAGCAGATTTTCCATAAGTTGTCATCAGTCAGGACAAGGTTTTTGTATAGTTTATAGCATTTACCTTTCATAATTCATACTTCAGACTTCAGACTTCAGACTTCATCCTTTTTAGTAGATAATATCCTATAAGCTTCATTAATTAACCGCATTTTCTCTTGCGCTTGTTGTTGCATTTGTGGTTGATTAATAAATAAATCTGGATGCCATTTTTTTACTAAAATTTTATAAGCCTGTTTCACTTCTGCAAAGGAAACTCCTGGTTGTAAACCCAAAATACTATAAGCGTGAGCAATTTTATCTTTATCTACTATTGTTTTTAGTGGGTTTTGTGCTTGGTTATTTGGCGGAGTTTGCTGCTGTGTACTAGCACCAGGAGAGTGCATTTGGGCTTTCATTTGTGCTATTTCTTCATCTAGTTCCCAGTTGCGGAATTTTGCTGTTAATTCTTCTGGCTTGAGCGGTGGAGATGATGAGGAAGGGTTGTTTGCTGCTGTTGATTTATCTCTAGAGTTTTGTTCTTTTGGTGGTGAAGTTTTTGTCTGGGAATACGTGTATTTTTGTGTGACTTGCTCAGGGGGATAATTTGCTGGTATTTTCGCTTTTTCCAATTCGCGCAATAACTGGTTAAAACTATTTTGTAATTGTTGTAAATTTTCTCGGCGCTGGGTAATTTCTAATGGCTCTTGGCTAATTTCAAAGTGAATTACTTTTTCTGCTTTCTCTACATATTCATTTAATATTGATAAACCTTGGTTGCTGAAACTAGTAAAATACTCTTTTGTGGCGGTGATACAAATTTTAGCAACTTGTTGATCATATGATTCTTGATTTATTTTTTCTTCGGAATTTTGGAGATTTTTGTTTAATAAATAGGAAATACTCCCCACGACAGCGGCGCCTACAGGGCCAGCCAATAACCAACCAATTCCTCCACCCATAGCGATAGCACCGGGTTCGCTTAAATCATGAATATTACTTAGTTTTGGAGGAAGAGTGATTTGCGGTGCTTGAGGTAAAGGAATTAATAAATCTTCAGGGCGTTCTCCTTGAAAAAAATCATAAGCTTGATACAACCATTTGACTACGGCTAGTTGTAATTGCATCAAGTCTTTTTTAAAAACATCTGTTTGCCAAGTTTTAAAATTATTCTCCGCTAGTGCTACTGTAGCTTCAGGTTGATATTTGTTGAGAAGATTGGGTAAGGCTAACCAATCGCGTAACTCAGAAACACTAGAAGTGAAGCCTGTTTGAATTAAGTTTTGAGCTTTTTGTTTAATTTCTATTTTAGCTTTTTGTTTATGATTAAAAGCTTGAATTTCATTAAGAATTGGGTCGATTTTAGCTTTTAATAATAGTTGGATTTGAGAAGCGATCGCCTGCACTCTCGGCAGCCTCACATCTTGGCGATTTTGTTGTAAAATAGTCACAATATTCTGCAAAGCAGCTTCAAAAGCCACTAATCCGCTACTAGTAGCAGCCGCAACGTCACCTTTTAACCTCGCTCTTAAAGCAGGTAAAGCATCAACTCGATATAAATTGCTAAAACCTGTAGGTAATTCGGCGCGAAAACTTTCAGCTACAAACCGCAGGCGATTTTGCACTTGTAATTGGTCGTGTGGTTCTAATAAATTGATAAAATTAGCCACAAAGATAACTGTTGTAATTCCCCGGTCTAATAGCCAATCTCGCAGGTTTTCTCGCTCACCCAAAGTCATTAATTTGCGCGCATCCAGTAATTGGATAACTATATCGGCTCCTAATAATTGTTCTTTGACTAAATTGTCTTGGGCTTCTCGGTCATTAGTACCGGGTAAATCGACAAATTCCACACCTGTTGCTAACAAAGGATGGGGACAAAAAATTTCTACAGACGCCACATCTTTTCGCATCTGTCTATCACCATCAAGCACCGCAAATTGTTGTAAAATTTCTGTACCACTGCGATATATTTCTGTACCATCTATGAATATGATGCGAGTGTGTACATCGGCGCCATACTTAATAGTAATCGCCGCACCTGTGGTGGGAATTAAATCAATGGGTAAGGTACGATTACCCAGTATGGCATTCAACAGCGTTGATTTACCATGATTAAAAGGCCCAAATACTGCAATCCGTAAGTTAGGATTAGTCAGATGATGGAAAATAGCAATGATATCTTGATGCAGTTGGGACGTGTGATCTAAATTGAGTAAATTACAAGCTGATTTGAATGCACTGATTAAATCTTGATAATTTTCATATTGTCGCATATTTCCTGTTTCCCAAATTCGACTTGGGAATGTAGATGATTCAGGCTAATTTTTATATTATTTGTTGTTCCCAGGGAGAAACTGGGAACGGGAAATATCAGCTATATTCAGCTAACAAATTGCTATAAGCTGCTTCAATTTTTTGCAAGTTATAAATCACATCTTCTTGCAAAGTTTTAAATCGTTGTAATTCACTCTCACGATTAATTAATCGTGTTTCTTTTTGCTGGAGAAGATTATCTAATTCAGACTTGCGAGATGTAATATCATCGTTGATGCGTTTACTTACCTCTCTCTCATAAACATCAAAACATTCTTTGACTGCATCATAAACTATCTGGGATTGCTCATGGGCTACTTGTGGTAGATGTTTGACAAGTTCTTTTTTAGCGGTTTTAACTAACTCCTGACGCGCTTGGTCTGCTTGTAAGAAACCGACTCCTAAACCTAATAATGCAAATCCGATAGGTCCGAGAAAAACACCTGTAACTGCAGTAATTATCCCACCAATACCGATGACAGTGAAGTAATTTAATAAAATATTTTTCCAATCAAAACCCGCGCCGGCTAGTGCGACACCAGCTAAATTTCCTCTGGATAAAGATAATAATCCCATTGCCCATTTTGCCCATCCAGGTGAGTTATCATCTCCACTGGTAGTGGTAGGATTAACTTGGACTTTTTTTCCGGTTAATTTTTCGGTAATTTGGTCTGTGACTTGACTATAAGATGCACCATATTGTGCAGCACTGTGAGAAAGTTCTTTAAAAGCTGTGTTGATATCTTTTTCAGCAGTTAAAGTCCAAGCAGAAAATTTATCGGTGATGTATTGTTCAAAAGCTTTTTGTAGTGCAATATTGAATGCTTCTCGCTTACCGCTGCTGAGGAAATCCAGAATATTTAACTCTGGTTGATAGCGGAGAAAATCGGTTTCAAAGGTGTTACCTAAGTTTAAAATGTAGCTGCGAAATGATTCGGAAGTTGCTCTGGCTTGGGTGTCCCTGGTGGTGATAATTTCTTTTTGGAATTGATCGCGGATATGGGTAAGTTTTTGGAATTCAGGTTCTACAGAATCAATCCGTTTTTTCAATTCATTTACATCTTGATCCAGTAATGGTAGTCTTCTATTTATAGCTTCACGGGTATGATTGCAGGCTTGTCTCGCTAAGGTTCTGACTTGACGCAATTCGGCGATCGCTCTTTCTCTAGTTAAGAAAGTATTTAGCGCTCCCATAAACTCTGAAAACCCAGTTCCCTCTAAATTGGCTTGCGGGTTTTTCAGCCGTTTTCTGAGTGCTTGAATTGAGGATATTTCAAACACACGCTCATGATAAATATTCTGTCCATCTACGTGACAATATTCAGCCAAATTTGCTTGAAAGACTTGTCTTAAGCGGTTTTCGGCTGCGTTTAATTCTTCGATATCTTCTGGATCTATTAATGACTCTCGCACCTGATCCCAAGCGTTAATTAAAAAGAAAACCGTCAATCCCCTACCTTTAATATAGTTTTCCAGATAACGACGCTCACCCAAAGTACAGGGTTGCGAAGCTCTCATCACAAACAGAATTGCGTGACAATTATTCACATAACCCAAAGATAATTCGTTCCGGGCTTCCGTATCATTCAATCCTGGACTATCAACAATTTCGATTCCCTTTTCCAGCAGCGTCAAAGGATATTCCACAACTGCATAATCAACATCAGGAAATGCCGATTTTTTCTCTTGTTCTAATTTTTTTGCCTCGGCTGGATCAATGGTATATTTATATTTAAAACTAGAAAAATCTAGCTGTTCTGGTTTTTTTCCATCATTAAAATGAATTGTTACCTGTTTTTCTGGGCCGTAGCGCAACACTGTCAGCACTGCAGTACAGGGATTAACGTCACTTGGTAATAGATTTTCACCAATTAAAGCATTTAAAAATGTACTTTTTCCCCGTTTCATATCACCTAAAACTAAGAGGCGAAATACCCCTTGTTTGAGGTTTTTGCTAGCAGCAGTAATATCTTCAATATCGCGTTCTAAACTGAGTTTACCTGAAGAAGAATCACCAGCTAATTCAGCTTGACTGATTTTTTCTGCTAGTTTGTTCAAGGATGCAGAGATATCTGCTCTTACTTGCGCTATCCGCTCTAAATCATTGATAAAATTATCAGCTGCTAGTTCATGATTTATCATAATTTTTGTTATTCGTTATTTGTGAGGGGTTTAATTACCTTTACATTTCGTAATATAGTTCGGTTGATTCTCGCCAAGTTATTTGTATGGGGTTATGGTGTAGACCTCATGTAGTGGGAAAGTGCTATGGTTGTAGTCTGATGGGTTTTTGACGTAGTATACTTTCGTGCTGTTCCAGTTGCGGATCGTAATCATTTTTAAATGCGATGACTAACGGTATTTAACAAATTAAATGTAGCTTATTTGACTTTAAAATCTTAATCTTCAGTATATTTTCCGCTAAATTAACGATGATTATTTTGATTATGGGTGTGTCTGGTTCTGGTAAAAGTACTATCGGACAAATACTTGCAGATTCATTACACTGGGAATTTAGCGACGCTGACGCTTTTCATTCAGTGGAAAATATTGAAAAAATGCGTCAGGGTATTCCCTTAGATGATGGTGATAGAATGCCTTGGTTGCTGAGTTTGCAAACAGCGATTCAACATTGGTTAGAAAATGACCACAATGTAGTTCTGGCTTGTTCGGCGCTGAAAGCGAGTTATCGGCAATTCTTATTATTTGATCAAGAACGCATTCGGCTAGTTTATCTTTATGGCTCGTTGGCGCTGATTCAACAACGTCTGCAAAAGCGTCAAAATCATTTTATGACCGAAAAACTCCTCAATAGCCAGTTCAATGCACTTGAGGAGCCTGATAACGCCATAGGAGTGGACATTTCTCAACCACCAGAGATGATTGTGCAGACCATTAGAGCGGCTTTGGGAATTTAAGCGAGTCGATTAGCAGCCAGAAAAGCTGTAACTTCCTCTGCAGTGGGTTGAGAAGCGATCGCACCTGGTTTAATAGTAGTCAGTGCTCCAACAGCACTAGCATAGGTAACAATGCGTTTGGTTGTTTGTGCGTCACTCAAGCCCTGAATCCCGTTCAGCAGCAGTTGGTGGATAAACCCAGCTAAAAAGCTATCCCCTGCGCCAGTTGTATCGACAACGGGAACATAGAATGCAGGTAATTTATCTTCATTTTCCGCTAAACAATAGGCACAACCCTTTTCCCCGTCTGTAACTAGTACCCCTTCGAGGGAATTTAAACGATAAGTAATTGCACCAGGGTCTGTAGTATCAAATAACCATTCTGCTTCTTCCTTAGCGAGTTTGAGAAAATCAACCCGCTTAAATATTTCCTGAATCTTGTGGCGAGCAATATCCGCATCTTGCCAAAATACAGGACGCCAGTTAACATCTAGCAATATTTTCAGGTCATAATGTTCTGCTAAATCAAGAGCACGATTAACAGCTTTTTCACTTTCAGGATAAGCTAACTCCAAAGTTCCCAAAACCAAAAAATCTGCTTCTTGAAATAGCGCATGTGGTAGTTGCTTGGCTTGCAAGCGAGTATCAGCAAATTCTGAGGTATCATATTCACCAAAACCTGCAAAAGTGCGATCGCCTGCTAAATCCCTCACCACATAAACCTGTCGCGTTGGTGCTGTAGCATGGCGTTGGACTCCCGTTGTATCAACACCCACATCTTCCAAAACCTTAACCAGGGCGTTTCCCGGTTCATCTTCACCAACAGCACCAATAAATCCCGTTGGCGTTCCTAGCTTCACTAAAGCACAAGCCACATTAGCCGGCGCACCCCCTGGGTAAGGAGTCCAAGATTGAACCTCATCCAGCTTTAGCCCCAATTGATCGGCTAAACAATCAAACAAAACTTCACCGAGACACAAAACACGGGGATTGCTCATCTCATTTTAAATTTTTGATTTTGCGAAAAGTGGCTGCAAGCCTGTACCGTCCCGCCTAACTTTTCAAGACGGATTTAGATTAACCAGTATAAAATCTATAACAATCCTGGCTCATTTGTCGCCAGTCTTGGAGACAAAAAACTAGCAATGTTTGCTACAAATAGCCTAGATAACTGTTTGTGTTTCTCTGTATTTAAGTATTGTTTTAAGTAAAAAAGTAAAACAATATACAAAAAATTACAATACCAAACGATCGCCTTGCAACTAACAGCCACAACTCCGACCCACAGAAGAATCTTCTAGAATTAGAAAGAGCGATTGAGTACATATACCGGAGGAAAAAATTAGTCATGGCTGGTAGCGAGTCTCAGACCCCCGTTAGTCTGTCAGACAGAGAACTGCAAATTATCGACTTAGTGGCTGCTGGCTTAACTAACCAAGAAATTGCAGGTAAACTGGAAATTAGCAAACGTACAGTTGATAACCATATCAGCAACATTCTCACCAAAACCCAGACAGAAAATCGAGTAGCTCTCGTGCGCTGGGCTTTACAATGGGGCAAAGTTTGTTTAAATGATGTTAATTGTTGTCTTCTGCCCAACCAGAACGATTAAACAAGTTACTCATAAAAATGCCATCAATGGCGTCTAGTGAGGACACCATTGAGCGTTTCCAGTAGTGTTCAATTGCTCTTGGTCTGAAGTCAAGCCAATATTGACGATTCGCTGATGGTTTTCCGCTTCAAGCCTTTTTCAGTGTGAATCTCTACCACAAATCTTCATCAGCGTCGAAATCTACTCCAAATCAAAGATGATCATTCCCCGTTGGTTAAGTTTTATAACAATTTCGCCAACGGGAAATATCCTCTTAACTAATGGAAAACATCAATAAAAATTAGCAATAATTTCCAGCCACAAGCGCTACATTTGAAAGAATCTATATTGCTCCATCAGCTCAGGTAGCAGTGTAACAATGAATAATTCTGCTTCTTTTCCAGGTGGCTCATCTTCCGTTGATTTGTTTAACTTTGATTTTATTTCCTCTGCTGCTGAAAAAATTTTCAGCGGAGGAGAAAAATCCGCAAACTTTCCCCAACCGTCCCAAGATGCTGACTTACTCAAACAGCTACCGTTTATTCCAGGATTAAAAGAAATCCTCATGGTGCGTCAGGTTCACGCTTTAGAACACGCTACCGTTTGGGTACTTGGTGAGTCAAAAAATGCTCGCACCTCCCCAGGAAATGTCAGCAACACGCAAATTGATCACGAGTTACTGAGTGGTTTGTCCACAGAACAAGGATTTTACCTCTACGGGGAAGTGAATATCAGTGATTTGCGACGCGCAGTTTCCCTCGCTTTACATCGTCTCATCGACGGAGAAACAGAGCTAGCAGTGCATCCGCGTTGTGGAACTAACTTATCAGTGGCGATGTTGTTGACAGCTGGGTTAGCTGTAGGCGTGCATCTTTTGCTACCATTTCGACCAGTAGAACAACTGATTGGTTTAGGACTAGCAGCGACAACAGCAGCAGAAATTGCACCAGATTTAGGTGCAGTTGCTCAACGATATCTCACAACCGCTATTCCCTTCAACCTAGCAGTAGAAAATATTACACTCACACGAGACGCATGGGGACGACATGGACATTTTGTCAAGTTATGCTGGCGAGAGTAATCATCTTTCTACTTATATTTAACGCAGTCTTCTCATGAGAAAGCTTTACTTCTTACTCCCAGGAACAGATGGTAAATTTGCTTGTGGTGGTTTGTGGGCAGAATTAAAAACAATTAAGCTAGCGCAAGAAATTTGTAGTGCGGATATCGTCACTTATCGTCAGCGAGAAGAAGGAAAGCTTTTTATTGATGATTTACTCGCCAATCAAAATTTAGATGATGTGATTTTTATGTTAAGTTGGGGATTTGATATTCCTCAACTTGTCAATAAACTCCAGCCATACAATGTGGTTTATCATGCTCATAGTGCAGGTTACAAATTTCGTCTACCTGCAAGTGTACCCATCATCACCGTGAGCCGAAATACAATGGGATATTGGGGACAAATTTCTCCCCATGCGCTTATTTATTATTTACCGAATCAAATTAGTGACGAATTTAAAAATTTACATTTAGAGCGAGATATTGATGTTTTAGTCCAAGCGCGTAAATCTTCTGAATATTTAATCAAAAACTTGATTCCCACATTACAGAAACAATGCAAAGTTTTAGTTGTTGATTCCTACATAGAAGACTTACCAGGACTATTCAACCGCGCCAAAATTTATCTTTATGACTCTGCTGAATACTGGGCGCAACAAGGAGTCAGTGAAGGATTTGGACTACAGCCTCTAGAAGCTTTAGCTTGTGGATGTCAGGTTTTTTCTAGCATCAACGGTGGACTTTCTGACTATTTAGATCCTGGATTTAATTGCTATAAAATTGCTGGATATTCTCAAGAATATGATACTCAAAGGATTTTGCAGTTTTTAAAAACTTCAGCAGCACCAAAATTGAATCCAGAATTTTTCGCCGAATATCGCTATGAAAATATTATCCAGCGCTTACAAGTGATATTAGATGAATTAAACGCATTTTTTGACCATAAGATGCATCATCCATCTTCTATCAAAAGTTTGACAAGGATGCAGATAACAAAACTGCTCATCCAAAACAAATATCAAAAGCTGAAAAAGAAATATTTGCAGTAAGGCTGAAGTATGAAGTATGAAGTATGAAGTCTGAAGTCTGAAGTCTGAAATCAAGAAGCTTGTACACTAAGCTTTTCATAGATTTGTAATGGTTGCTTTATTTAAGCCGTAGCGTACTAGATACTAGGGAAAAATATTTTTGTTGTTTGCGGCGATCGCAGTTCATGAATCTCTTGCATAATTCTTTTTAAAAGAGGGGATAAAGGGTTTTTCTCGGACACTTTCTCCTAACCCTTTTCCCCACTTATGCAAAAAGTTTAATCTTCTTAACCGCTGACCTGAGATTCAATAACTCCCACAGGACAAGCGACATTTGTACCACCTAAACCACAATAGCCATTGGGGTTTTTAGCGAGGTATTGTTGATGGTAACTTTCTGCGTAATAGAATTCAGGCGCGTCCAAAATTTCTGTGGTAATCTGACCGTAACCTGCTTGATTGAGAGATTGTTGATAAGCTGCGCGTGATGCTTCTGCTAGCTTTCTTTGGCTTTCAGAATAAACATAAATTCCTGAACGATATTGAGTTCCGACATCGTTACCTTGGCGCATTCCTTGGGTGGGGTTATGGCTTTCCCAGAAAGTTTTGAGTAGTTGGGAATAACTAATCACATTTGGATCAAAGACAACTAATACCACTTCGTTGTGACCAGTTTTACCAGAACATACTTCTTCATAGGTAGGATTTGGCGTGAAACCAGCAGCATAACCAACTGCGGTAGTGTAAACACCTTCTAATTGCCAAAATTTGCGTTCCGCACCCCAAAAACAGCCTAAACCAAAAATGGCTTTTTCTAATTTGTCTGGAAAGGGGGGTTTGAGGGGGTTGTTGTTGACATAATGATTAGCCGGTACCCGCATAGAATCCGCTCTTCCTGGTAAAGCTTCTTCTGGGGTAGGTAGAACCGTTTTTTTACCAAAACCAAATAGTCCCATTGAATATTACTCTAATTTCTGATACACAACTTTACTTAATATTTTAACGACTCAAGCGATCGCTCTGAGTGCAGTTGTGTTGGGTGAAACCCGTAATTTACTGGTGTGGGGAGGTGTGGGGAGGTGGGGAGTGTGGGGAGTGTGGGGAGTGTGGGGAGGTGGGGTGATGGGGAGGTGGGGAGGAAATAACAAATAACCAATCTCCTACTTGGCGTTGCTGAATCAGAATATGAAATACCAAAAATACCTTTCTCTTTCTTGGTTCCTTTGCGTCTTTGCGCCTACCCTGCGGGAAGCCGCTCCGCGTCTATGCGTGAAACAAATTCATATTTACATTCAGCAACACCACCTACTTAACTGGTACATAAGCATTCAGCAATGGTAGTAACGGCCCTAATTGCTCTTGTCCATTAACGGCTAAATCGCTATGACACAAATAAACTTTTTTAGATACGCGAGCTAATAAATCTTTTAAAATCTTTTCTAATCTTTGTGTTTCTGCTAATTGTTCATCTTCCGCTGTCCAGGGTGTACCTAATCTGGCGTGCAAAAATAGGGGTGCGCCAAATAAAGTAGCCGCACCACCTTTCGCCCATAAAGGAGAACCAGCGTCTAGCCAGAATTGTAGGCGATGAAATCTCCGACTGGAGCGGTATTGAAAAATAGTAGCTAAGGTGACAGCCTTTCTAGCGGAACCAATACGATGTAAAGGATAGGGGTTAGCGGTGATCGTACCCCGTCGCAGCAGTTGAATAAATTCTGTCAAAGTCGTTTCTGGTGTGGTGGGTGATGGGGAAATTTGGCGGATTCTGGTATTAATTTCCCAGTAATGTTGAGCGGTTTCTAGTAATTCCCTCAGTGCTGCTAGTTCTTCATAAGGGGGGTTAGTATCTTTACAGAAAAAGTTTTGTATTGCTAAATACAGGAGAGATATCGGACTGGGGATGAGGCGTTGTGCTTGTTGCTGGCGCTGCTGCTCTATCCACTTTAAGATATCGTTATAGGCTGCGGTGGCTGCGTAGCCGATGCGATCCCACCGCTCGAAGGTCGTGACTGGTAACAAATTAGGGCGATCGGGATGGGGTTCAAAACAGTAATCAGCAATCAAACCGGCGCGTACAGGATCGATTTGGGGTGCGGAAGAGACGTTTTCCTCAGAAATTTCGCTGCTACTGAAAATAACTAGCATCTCTGCTATGGCGTCCCGGTCTACTAAGCGTCCCAAGCCTGGATAAACTAAAGTCAAGATGGTGAGTAAAGCCCGGATCGCGGGTGAACTAAGCAAGGGGCGTTGATCGTTGAGTGGTTCTACCTGGATGCTTTGTTTATTGAGAATTTCTATAAGAGTATAGCGGGCGATCGCATCTAAACCCGGCGCAATCACTGCTACTTCTTCTGGTTCCACTTCTCCAGATTTGATGGTGTCTGCGATCGCTTCTGCTGTTTGTCGCAACAATTGCGCGCGAGAAGTCGTTTGAATTGATCGCACTGTTTCTGGTAAACTGAGCATTACCGTCGGTTCTCTCACTAATTCCACCATTTGCTTTCCTAGGCTATCCACGAGGGAATCTGTAGATGAACTCATGCAAGTCTCTATCCGACACCGCCCTGCTAACCCTTCTATGTAGTGCGGATCAGCCCCTAATCCCAGTCTAATTGCGCCATCGGGATTATAGCTAAACGCCCCCACCGCACCTTGATCTAGCAAGAAATCAAATAGATGGCGTGCTACACCAGGGTAATCATCCACATCATCTGCGAGTACTGCTTGATACCGTTTAGCTAAATGCTGTTGATAATTACTATTTGTCAACAAATGCTGACCATACAACTCAGTGATAATTCCATAAGTGAGAAATCCCCGCTCAAGACACCAATCACGCCAGTCTAGGAGTAAAGATGCGAGGAATTGTGGCTGTAAATTAATGGTATTTTCATCTAAGCCCTGCTCTAAAATAGAGCCAATCTCTGTACAGGATACACCACTATAAGCCGCTAACTGTAATAAATCCAGGATACGCCGCACTAAGCGGTACTCATTGATACCAGCACGACTTAAAGTTTCTGGATCTAAATGCGATCGCCACAATTTTGTCGCTAATTCCTGCTCAGTTTCTGGGCGTAATCTTACAGGAAATTGTGCTTTTAATTGCAACGACTCAATTAACAACGGCCAAAATAAAGTTACTTCATCCTGAAAAAAACCCAGCGGTGTCTTAGCACGGACTGGATATTTACCTAATGTTTTAGTAACAATTATATTACCCAAGTCACGACGATTATCGTCATTAGCAGCTAAAAGCAAAACTCCTGGATCAGTTTGACGAAGCTCCGTAAATTTAGCTGTACCCGCACTTTTTACTCGCGTCGTTTTTTTAGTATAAAATGATCCAATAACATCATTTTCACCATTTAACCACCGACAAAAATGCTCGACTAAACGAGTAGTCTTACCACTACGACTAGCGCCCACAATCCAAATAGAATCAGCAACCATAAACCATCTCCTTCTAGATTCGTTACCGTACCTCGTGCGTTAAATTAAGGTTAAAATAACCAAACTATCCTGGATTATTGTCTACGATGAAAAATATTTATAGCCAAAAAATATATCCTTTCTTACTGGCTACTTACCGTTGGTATTTACAAACACCAGAGCGTTCTTTAGATGAAGCTTACAAAGCAGTATCCAAGATTAAGCAAATAGAAGATGAGTACTTTAATGGTAATAAAATAGACTATGACTCAGCAACTTACAGTAGTAATGTTCTAGATTATTTTCACGTAGACCTGAAAAAACAATTAAAAATTGCGCGAATGCGGTTGACAGAATTCAAAGCAGGGCGTTGGTTTTTAAACGAAGAAAATCAAAAAGCTGCTCATAAAGCAGGTATTGAATATCTCAGCCATACAGTAATTTTAGAAAAGTTAAGATTTATTGATCAAGTTATATCAAAATATATTAACGTAGATAACAAAACATCTGCACAAAATTTAGTTAATCAACCTAGTGCGCCAATTACTGCGCCAACAGCAGCTAAATTACCAAATCGAAACCTGAATCCAAAAAAGCAGGGTAAAGCTAACACAACAGGTATATTGCCTAGATCAATTTTAAGCACGATTACTCGGTTACAAGTTGAATTAGATCCCAATTCTGAGCAGGATGTTGTCAAAAATTTCCGCCAAGCTCAAAAAAGAACTATTATATCTATTAGATTTGTATTGCTATTAATTATTATCCCCTTATTAACTCATCAAATTACAAAAGCGCTAGTAGTAACACCCATAATTGAACATTTTAGAAGCACAGAAACAGCACAAATATTTCTCAATGAAGAGATGGAAGAAGCAGCGCTGTCAGAAATGCAAAGATTTGAAGAAAGAATCAGGTTTGAAAATTTAATTAGCAGCGCACCTGCAATTTCTACAGAAGAAATAGAATCTCGTGTCAAAGAGAAAGCTAGCGAAGTTGCGGAGTCGTTTCGCCAAGAAAGCGCTAATGCAATTAAAAATGTTTTTGCTGATATTTTTTCGGTAGCAGCTTTCATCTGGTTGCTGCTAGTTAGTAAGTCTTCGATTGCTGTGTTGAAAGACTTTATTGACCATGTTGTTTATGGTTTAAGTGATAGCGCTAAAGCATTTATCATCATTTTATTTACTGATGTATTTGTGGGATTCCACTCCCCCCACGGCTGGGAAGTAATTCTCGAAGGAATGTCACGCCATTGGGGATTCCCAGCAAATCGAGATTTTATCTTCCTTTTTATTGCCACATTTCCAGTGATTTTAGATACAATTTTTAAATACTGGATTTTCCGCTACCTCAATCGTATTTCACCTTCGGCGGTGGCTACTTATCATAATATGAATGAGTAGAATAATTATCTGATTTTAGACAATGAAGGAGCAAATAAGAGTTGATTTTTGGCTGAAAAAAACACTGGTAATACTCACAATGAGTTTACCTGTAATTTTGTTGATTTTTATAGCAAGTATACCATCCTTGACGCCGGGAAAATTGACTGCGGCTGAGTGTCAAATTAAAAAGTGGCGTTTACCAGAATCAGCTAATAATAAACCCCAAGTTGTCACTAATGGAAAACAGCCAACGCCAGCAGTATTAATCCCCAGAGTACCAGTTACTTGTTGTCTGAATGACGGCTCTTGTTTGGATGAAGCGCTTTATCAAAATCAAGCAGATAAAAAAGCATTATTAACTTCTCTTGATCGCAGTTTACAATACCTCAAGACTACCAGGGCTGAGGAAGCTTATAAAAAATATCCAGTTTCCGGAATTACCCGCGATCGCGTTTTTAAAAGCCTCACCAGATTCCGTCAATTATTACTCACAACTAATTCCCCAACCGAATTACACAAAGCCATTGAAAATGAATTTGTCCTCTACCAATCCATCGGTAGAGACAGCAAAGGTTCAGTGTTGTTTACCGCTTATTATGAGCCTTTATATACCGCCAGCCGCACCCCCACACCAGAGTATCGTTATCCAGCTTATAAATTACCACCAGATTTAGGCTCTTGGCCTCGCCCTCATCCTACACGTTTAGAACTCGAAGGCGCAGACGGTTTACAAGCAGCAAAAGGGAAGCTGCGGGGATTAGAATTGTTGTGGTTCCGCGATCGCTTAGAACCGTACATGGTACAAATTCAAGGTTCTGCGAGGATTCAACTCACCGACGGTACTACCACCACCATCGGTTATGCGGGAAACACTGCGTACGATTACAAAAGTATTGGGCGGGAATTGGCGAATGATGGCAAACTACCTTTAGAAGGTATGACCATGCCCATTATTCTGGACTATTTTCAAAAATATCCCCAAGAATTAAACGTTTATATTCCCCGCGATCGCAGTTTTGTATTTTTTCAAGAAAATAAAGGTGCGCCAGCCCAAGGTTCAATCAGTGTACCACTCACAGCAGAACGTTCCATCGCCACTGATAAATCTCTCATGCCTCCTGGTGCTTTAGCATTAATTCGCGCCGATTTTCCCTTCGCTAATGATACAGGTAAATTGGAACATCGCATAGTTAGTCGTTATGTACTTGATCAAGATACCGGTGGCGCAATTAAAGGCCCAGGGAGGGTAGATTATTTTTTAGGGACTGGTAAATTAGCAGGCGATCGCGCTGGTGTTACTGTTGGTAACGGACAATTATTTTATTTATTACTTAAGTCTTGATTGCACCCATATTTAACTTATAAAACAATGACTATACCCTTACAAAAACTAGTATCATTTGCCGAATTTGTCAATTGGAAACCTGAAGGAGAACGCTATGAATTACATGATGGAGTCATCGTTAAAATGCCACAACCGTTAGGAGAACATGAAGAAGTTATAGGATTTTTAGTCAAAAAACTCAGTGTGGAATTAGACAAATTAAATCTCTCTCATTTCATACCAAAAACAGCGCTAGTTAAGCCTCACGGACATGAATCCGGTTATTCACCAGACGTGTTGATAGTAGATCAAACTAATCTTAATAATGAACCATTTTGGAGCAAAGAATCTACTGTCATGTATGGAAAATCAATTCCTTTAATAGTTGAAGTAGTCAGTACCAACTGGCGCGATGATTATTTCACCAAACTAGGTAAATATGAAGAAATGGGTATACCTGAATATTGGATTGTAGATTATCTCGCACTCGGTGGTCGTAAATTTATTGGTAGTCCCAAACAACCTACTATCTCTATTTATACCTTAATTGAAGAAGAGTACCAACTGACCCAATTTAGAGGTACAGAACCCATCCAGTCTCCTACATTTCCCAATTTGACTTTGACAGCACAGCAAATTTTTCTAGCAGGTAAAATTGTAGATAGCTAGATTAATAGAGGTAAATATATCGCTCTATTTCCTATTTTTCCACAAAGCATCAACCGTAACAAATTCATAACCCCTTTGGATTAATTCAGATATCAAGATTTCGATGGTAGCAGCCACATCTTGTCCACCAAACAAACCATCATGTAAGACAATCAATGAGCCGTTTTCTACTTGTTGAAGGACTCGTTTAACCACCGAATTAATTCCTGGAAGCGCCCAATCTTCAGGAACCACACTCCACATCACCGAGCGATAATTCCACTGTTGAAATAATTCTAAAGTTTTGGGTGTAAATAAACCATTTGGCGGTCTGACATCGCGGACTTGTTCAGGTAATAAACCACAAGCATTGTAGATAGCAACTTGAGTTTTTTCTAAACTTTCTCGGAGTTGATTTGTCGAGAGCAGAGGAAAAGAGCGATGATCATAACCATGTAATCCGATCCAGTGTCCGCGAGCGCATATTTCCTGAGCTACTTCTGGCGTGCGCTGAACACAAACACCCAACCAAAAAAAACTCGCCTGAATCTGGTAACGTTCTAAAACTTGTAACACTTGGCGTGTGTATTGGGGGTGGGGGCCATCGTCAAACGTGAGGGCGATCGCTCTACGATGATTACTACCACACCAAAGACAATCAGGGAACCTCGGTTGCAGAATTTTGTAAACAATGGGAAATAAAGGCGCTAGTTGCATTTACAGTTCTGATGACTTGGCGCTACTGATGATCAGATGTGTTATGGCATCAATTACGCGATCGCCAGCCATTGGTAAAATATCCTTACCATGCATCACTTCCTGAGTGATATGAAAATAAACCAGCGTCCCCAAAAGAATTCTCGCTGTCGCTTCTGGGTCTGGGATATTCAGTTCCGGATAAGCCTTCAAATACTGACTTAAAGCTTCCAGCGTCGGTTTAATCATCGACCGGACGCAAATCTGTGCTAACTCAGGAAAACGACCAGATTCGCCAATTAACACCCGCATAAATGCACGATGTTCCTGATCGTTATTCATTGTCTCTAATGCTCTAGTACCTAAATCTTTGAGTACGGTGATGGGTTCCCCGACAATCGGTTCCGTACCAAAGATTAAGTTAAACTTTTTGCGGGCTAATTTCTCAATCAAGACTTTAAAAAGTCCTTCCTTATCTTGAAAATGGCTGTAAACAGTGGCTTTAGAAACACCCGCAGCCACAGCTACCTTGTCCATGCTTGTTCCAGCATAGCCATGTTTGAGAAACTCGCACATCGCTCCTTTGAGAATTTGTTCCACCTTATCAACGGAGCTGTCACGATCCACTGCACCAATCTTTGTGTTTGTCATTGATTAATTAGCCTTGCTTATAAACTATTTTATAAAAATTTGCCGATTAGGGGTGAGGAAAAAGTTTTGTCATAGTTTAATTTTTCGCTCAATTGCGAGGCTAACAGTCAAATTACTTTGATTTAGTGAAGATAAATTGATCTTTTTTCTTAACAGTGGAGAATATGCGATCGCTCTTCAATGTGCCTCAGACTTTTCTATAATAAAGTTCGTCCCGTCAGAGAAATTCAGTCTGTGACTACCACCCCCATATCTCCCAGTTCCCCATCAACTGCTCAATTTCCCGATACCCAAGGACGTTTTGGACGCTTTGGGGGTAAGTATGTTCCAGAAACCTTAATGCCTGCTTTGGCGGAACTAGAAACAGCCTACCAGCAATATCGCCAAGATCCTAATTTCACCGCCGAATTAGAACAGCTGCTCCGTGACTATGTAGGACGCGCCACCCCATTGTATTTTGCCGAGCGATTAACTGCTAATTACGCTCGACCTGATGGCACTGGGCCGCAAATATACTTAAAACGAGAAGATTTAAATCATACCGGAGCGCACAAAATCAATAACGCCTTGGGTCAGGTATTATTGGCAAAGCGCATGGGTAAACAGCGAATTATTGCCGAAACTGGCGCGGGACAGCATGGCGTAGCAACGGCTACAGTCTGTGCTCGATTTGGACTGCAATGCATCATTTACATGGGTGTTCATGATATGGAACGCCAAGCCTTGAATGTGTTCCGCATGAAGCTGATGGGAGCAGAAGTTAGACCAGTGGTAGCGGGAACAGGAACTCTCAAGGATGCGACCTCGGAAGCCATCCGCGATTGGGTGACAAATGTGGAAACCACCCACTACATCCTTGGTTCAGTAGCCGGGCCCCACCCATACCCGATGATGGTGAGAGATTTCCACGCCGTGATTGGACAAGAAACCCGCGCCCAAGCAATGGAAAAATGGGGTGGTTTACCAGATATTCTCATGGCTTGCGTGGGTGGTGGCTCTAACGCCATGGGATTATTTCATGAGTTTGTCCACGAGCCAGCGGTGCGGATGATTGGGATTGAAGCCGCTGGCGAAGGCGTGAATACAGATAAACATGCGGCAACCTTGACAAAAGGACAAATTGGTGTATTGCACGGAGCCATGAGCTATCTGTTGCAAGATGACGACGGACAAGTGATTGAAGCCCACTCAATTAGTGCAGGGTTAGATTATCCGGGAGTGGGGCCAGAACACAGCTATTTAAAAGATACAGCCCGCGCTGAATATTACAGTGTAACCGATGCCCAAGCGCTACAAGCATTCCAGCGCTTATCTCGCCTCGAAGGAATTATCCCCGCCCTAGAAACAGCCCATGCGATCGCTTATTTAGAAACTCTCTGTCCCCAACTCACACAAAGTCCCCGCATTGTCATCAACTGCTCTGGACGTGGCGACAAAGACGTACAAACAGTAGCCAAATTTCTCAATCCCGCCTAAATTTACAAAAAATGGGGTGTCGGGCGTCGGGAATGCAAGAGTCCTTCAGGAGTGGGTTTAAAGCCCATAGGACTTACGCACTGTACAAATTAATCATGATATGCCTTAACAACAATCGGTCATTGCCAAGGTTTGATGGCGATTCTCGTTGACGCCGCCAAGTGCAACCGTAGGGGCACGGCACTGCCGTGCCCTTAAACCAGGGCGATATCATGCTGTACCATTCTCAATGGGAATTGTTCTATGACTTTGATCGTCAACAGACTTGTGCTCTTGAGGGCACAGAGGCACAGAGGGCACAGCAATGCTGTGCCCCTACGGAATATGTGGTTTGAGCGGCCATTCATTTTTAAGATGTAGTGTCAATGCGTAAGTCCTAAATATTACAAATTGTTTACATAGATGTGAGTAAGTACTTTGATAAAAAGTCAACAAGTACAAAGAAATATTGCGTTTTTTATATCGAATTGTGTCAGATAAGCCACAAAATGCCAATTGTGTAAGCATTTTCTGATAAAAAACTCTTATTGCCGAACACCATAAACCACCTGAAACGGCTGATGTCGTTTAGGGATTCTGTTAGAGAACGCGCATCAAAGGAGCCTAAGAAAGCATGTTCACCCACGTCAAGTCCACCATTAGACATATTGCGCCTGATGACTTACGCGGACGTAATTTAATCAAGGTGGTCTATGTCGTGCTTGAGTCCCAGTACCAGAGTGCGTTGTCGCAAGCAGTGAGCACGATTAATGCGAGCCACCCTAACCTGGCGATTGAAATCAGCGGATATTTAATTGAAGAACTCCGAGACCCAGAGAACTACGCGGAGTTCAAACGGGACATGGAGAGTGCTAATATCTTCATTGCATCGCTGATTTTCATCGAAGACTTAGCGCAGAAAGTAGTAGCAGCAGTAGAACCATACCGCGATCGCTTGGATGTATCGGTTGTCTTCCCTTCGATGCCAGAAGTGATGCGCCTAAACAAAATGGGCAGCTTTTCTTTAGCACAGTTGGGACAGTCCAAAAGTGCGATCGCTCAATTCATGCGGAAACGCAAAGAAAAATCCGGTGCGGGATTCCAAGATGGAATGCTCAAGTTACTGCGGACATTGCCGCAAGTGCTGAAGTTTCTACCCATGGACAAAGCACAGGATGCGAGAAATTTTATGCTCAGTTTTCAGTATTGGCTGGGAGGTTCGCCAGAAAACCTGGAAAACTTCTTGCTGATGCTGGCTGATAAATATGTATTAAAAGATGTAGAAAAACAAAATTCTGCATCCGTTGAATATCAAGCGCCCGTCGTTTATCCCGATTTAGGGATTTGGCATCCACTAGCGCCGAACATGTTCGAGGATGTGAGAGAGTACCTCAATTGGTATAACAGTCGTAAAGATATCCCTGCGGATCTCAAAGACCCCTTAGCTCCTTGTATTGGCTTAGTCCTGCAACGCACCCACTTAGTCACGGGTGATGATGCCCACTACGTCGCAATGGTGCAGGAGTTAGAATCACTTGGGGCGCGAGTATTGTCAGTGTTCGCTGGTGGTCTGGATTTTTCCAAGCCAGTGGATGCTTATTTCTATGAACCGACTACCAAAACACCCATAGTAGATGCGGTAATTTCTTTAACTGGGTTTGCTTTGGTGGGTGGGCCAGCCAGACAAGACCATCCCAAAGCTATTGACTCCCTCAAACGGTTAAATCGCCCTTACATGGTGGCGTTACCTCTAGTTTTTCAAACCACAGAGGAGTGGATGGATAGCGATTTGGGTTTACATCCCATTCAAGTAGCGCTGCAAATTGCTATTCCCGAATTGGATGGAGCCATTGAACCGATTATCATGTCGGGTAGAGATGGTGCAACAGGAAGAGCGATCGCCCTGCAAGACCGCATCGAAGCAGTCGCCCAACGCGCTTTAAAATGGGCTAATCTCCGCCGTAAACCCAAGCTGGACAAAAAAGTTGCTATCACCGTTTTCAGCTTCCCACCAGATAAAGGTAACGTCGGTACTGCTGCATACCTAGATGTGTTCGGTTCCATTTTCGAGGTGATGAAGGCGCTAAAAAACAACGGCTACGACTTACCAGAATTACCTGAATCAGCCGCAGCCTTGATGCAAGAAGTCATCCACGACGCCCAAGCTCAGTACGCCAGCCCAGAATTAAACATCGCCTATAAAATGTCCGTCCCAGAGTACGAGGAATTCACCCCCTACTCCCAACGCCTAGAGGAAAACTGGGGACCACCACCAGGACATCTCAACAGCGACGGACAAAACCTCCTGGTTTATGGTAAGCACTTCGGAAATGTCTTCATTGGTGTCCAGCCCACCTTCGGTTATGAAGGCGACCCCATGCGGCTATTGTTCTCCCGTTCCGCCAGTCCCCATCACGGTTTTGCAGCATATTACACCTACCTAGAACGGATTTGGCAAGCCGACGCCGTGCTACACTTCGGTACACACGGTTCCTTGGAATTCATGCCCGGTAAACAAATGGGCATGTCTGGGGAATGTTACCCTGATAACTTAATTGGCACAATTCCTAATCTGTATTATTACGCAGCCAATAATCCCAGCGAAGCAACAATCGCCAAGCGCCGCAGTTATGCCGAGACAATTTCCTACCTCACCCCACCCGCTGAGAATGCTGGTTTATACAAAGGTCTAAAAGAACTCAGCGAATTAATCGCTTCTTACCAAACCTTGAAAGATAGTGGACGCGGTATCCCCATCGTCAACTCCATCATGGACAAATGTCGGATGGTGAACCTGGATAAAGATATCGACTTGCCCCAAACCGACGCCAAAGATATGAACGCTGAGGAGCGGGATAATATTGTCGGCAGCGTCTACCGCAAGTTAATGGAAATCGAATCGCGGCTGTTACCTTGTGGATTGCATATTATTGGTAAACCGCCAACTGCAGAAGAAGCGATCGCTACTTTGGTCAACATCGCCAGCTTAGATCGTCAAGAAGAAGAGATCATCAGCTTACCGCGAATTATCGCCAACAGCATCGGTCGCAACATAGACGAAATTTACCAAAACAGCGACAAAGGCATATTAGAAGATGTCCAACTACTGCAAGACATCACCCTAGCCACCCGCGCCGCAGTTAGCGCCTTAGTTAAAGAACAAACCGACGCTGAAGGACGAGTTTCCCTCGTTTCCCGGTTGAATTTCTTCAATATGGGCAAAAAAGAACCTTGGGTAGAAGCATTACATCAATTGGGTTATACCAAAGTTGACACCTCTGCGTTAAAACCCGTATTTGAATATTTAGAATTCTGCTTAAAACAAGTTTGTGCAGATAACGAACTCGGCGGACTTCTCCAAGGTTTGGAAGGCGAATATATCCTCCCCGGCCCTGGTGGCGACCCCATCCGCAACCCCGATGTATTACCCACAGGTAAAAATATCCACGCCCTCGATCCCCAATCCATCCCCACTACCGCCGCTGTCCAATCAGCGAAAATTGTTGTGGATCGGTTATTGGCAAGGAATAAAGCCGAAAATGACGGCAAATGGCCAGAAACCATCGCCTGCGTACTTTGGGGCACAGATAACATTAAAACCTACGGGGAATCACTAGCTCAAATCATGTGGATGGTTGGTGTGCGACCAGTTCCCGATGCCTTGGGAAGAGTAAATAAGTTGGAATTGATACCTTTAGCCGAGTTGGGACGCCCCAGAATCGATGTAGTTATCAACTGTTCTGGTGTTTTCCGCGACTTGTTCATCAATCAAATGAACCTGTTAGACCAAGGCGTAAAGATGGCAGCAGAAGCAGACGAACCTTTAGAATTCAACTTTGTTCGCAAACATGCTTTGCAACAAGCCCAAGACATGGGAATAAATCTGCGTCAAGCAGCCACTCGCGTCTTCTCCAATGCTTCCGGTTCCTACTCATCCAACATCAACTTGGCTGTAGAAAACAGCACTTGGGATAGCGAAGCCGAGTTACAGGAAATGTACCTCAACCGTAAATCCTTCGCTTTCAATTCCGATAACCCCGGAATCATGGATGAATCCCGGCAGATTTTTGAAACTACTCTCAAAACCGCAGATGCAACTTTCCAAAATCTCGATTCTTCCGAGATTAGCTTAACCGACGTTTCCCACTACTTCGACTCTGACCCCACTAAGTTAGTTGCAAGTCTGCGTGGAGATGGAAAAAAACCAGCATCTTACATTGCAGACACCACCACAGCTAATGCACAGGTGCGGACATTATCGGAAACTGTGCGTTTAGACGCCCGTACTAAATTATTAAATCCCAAATGGTACGAAGGGATGCTAAATCACGGTTATGAAGGTGTGCGCGAACTCTCCAAGCGGTTGGTAAATACAATGGGTTGGAGTGCGACAGCCGGCGCGGTGGATAACTGGATTTATGAGGATACTAACGAAACCTTCATCAAAGATGAAGCGATGCGGAATCGATTGTTAAATCTCAATCCGCATTCTTTCCGCAAGGTCGTTTCTACTTTGTTAGAAGTGAATGGACGCGGTTATTGGGAGACTAGCGAGAGTAATTTAGACTTGCTGCGCGAGTTGTATCAAGAGGTTGAAGACCGGATTGAAGGGATAGAATAGGATTAACTGGGCAGGCTTTCAGCCTGCCTTAACTTTTCAATCCAGAGTACTCAGTACAATTATGAATGCTTTAAAAGTAGACTTTAAATCAGTATTGGAACTGACAGATGAGCAATTTTTTAATCTATGTCAGGCAAACCGTGATTTGAGGTTTGAACGCACAGCGACGGGAGAATTAATTATCATGTCACCCACTGGGGGAGAAACAGGAAATCGCAATGGTAGACTAAATCAACAATTATTTAATTGGTCAGATCAAGATGGCACTGGTATCGCCTTTGATTCTTCTACAGGTTTTAAACTTCCCAATGGTGCAGACCGTTCACCCGATGCTTCTTGGTTACCACTGGAACGCTGGAATGCACTAACTCAAGAAGAAAAAATAAAATTTCTCCCACTGTGTCCTGATTTTGTAGTTGAGTTACTTTCGCCGAGCGATAGTTTGAAAGCTGCACAGGAAAAGATGAGAGAATATTTAGATAATGGTGTGCGTTTAGGTTTATTAATTAATCGCAAATCTCGGCAAGTAGAGATTTATCGTCCAGGTCAAGAAGTTGAGGTGTTGAATTCACCTGCGACGTTATCAGGGGAAGATGTATTGCCAGGTTTTGTTTTGAAGTTAGAAGCAATTTGGTAATGATCACCAGACTTTTGAGATATCAAGTCCTGGGGATTAAGGAGTATTAATTATGGATAATTTGCAAGATATTACTGATGATAGATTAGTAAGGCCAATACATCCTGGCGAAGTAATTGCAGATATTTTAGATTATTTAGATATTAATACCGCCAATTTTGCAGAAATTTTAGGAATATCTAATCAAACAATTCAAGAAATTATTAATGGTCAAAGAGCAGTTACAGTAGATATAGCAATACGTCTTGGTAAAGCTTTAGGAAATGGGCCACGACTGTGGCTTAATCTTCAGCAAAAAGTTGACCTTTGGGATGCTTTGCAAAGCCATAAAGAAGAATATGAGCAAGTCATAACATTGGTTTAGAAGAAATAAGATTGTATCAACTTTGTTGGAAGTGAATGGACGCGGTTATTGGGAGACTAGCGAGAGTAATTTAGACTTGCTGCGCGAGTTGTACCAAGAAGTTGAAGACCGGATTGAAGGGATAGAGTAGGTTATAACTGTGTAGATATACCGAATGTAGAGACGCGAAATTTCGCGTCTCTTTTTGCACAAGAGCTAATTCTGTGATATGTTTTACGAGTGGTTCTGTTGAACCTGTGTTCTGTTGAACGAAATGAAGAATCTTAAATGCAAATCTTAGAACTTTCTGTTGTAGCTAAGGCTGCTTGTCGTGCCTTCGTAGCTGATGAGACTGAAATTTGGAATATAACTCTACCTGTATCAGAACTTCCACAAGGCTTACCATTTGGCCCCAATGCCAGAAACGCTAGCTTAGATGCAAAGCCAGCTAAGGCAATGTTAAAGACTCTTTCAAGTGAGCCAGAGAAATTCGTTCTTTATAACAGCGGCATCATGCTGATCGCAGATCATATAAAGGCAACGAGGGGCGAAGGTGGGGACTTTACGGTAAAGATGAAACTTAACGCACCCAGCAGTGATGATGAGGGTGATTTTCTTGGCCATGGTGTCTTAAATGGAGGTCATACTTACAAGTCTTTGATGCACGCAATGCATGGGAAGCATAAGCGCGGTGAATCATATCCGAAGATTACTAGTGCATATGTACAGGTTTGTGTGGCAGTTGGTATTGATGAAGATGAGATCAAAAATATCAGTCGTTCTCGTAACTTGAGTCTTTCTGTTCCTCTCTATGCTTTGAAAAATTTAGCTCACGACTGGAAGCCAATTGAGGAAGCTTTGCCTGAACAGTATCGTAATAACGTTTTGTTTAAACCAAATGAAGATTCTGATATTGATGAAAAAGCTAGTTACGATGTCACAGATTTAGTTCGGCGTTTGTCTCTTGTTAATAATAAACTTTTTGATTTTCGCCTGGATAAACATCCGCTCAAAGCATATTCTTCACCTGGAAGCCTTGTACAAGGGTGGAAACAAGAGGATTATAAGGAAGTAATTCCACTGCTCAAAGATATTCTCTGGTTAGAGCAGAAAATTATGGAACAGCATGTTAAGGTGAACGGCAAGGTTAACTCCACTGGAGCAAATGGCAAAAAGATTGTCATTTCTAAGGTTAGTGGCTGTAGTCAAAAGCCAATGAAGCTGATAACAGGTGCTGAAATTTCTCTAACTATTGGTGAAATATTTTATATGCCGGTTCTTGCTGCATTCCGTGTCCTGCTTAGGGATGGGGAATGGACTAAACCTGTAGAAGAATTGTGGGAAGAGTGGGGACCTCAGTTGGTTGATCGCTTATGGGATACATACAGAAGTGAGGGTCGTAGCAGCGCGTCTGCTTTTGCTCGTTCAAAATCCACTTGGTCAACATTAACTAACATGGTGGCAATGCAATTCGTTCAAATTTAAGTCACAACAAAGCCCTTGAGATGATTCTCAGGGCTTTATTGCCTATTTTGTCTGAAATTTTACTAATCGCTCGCTTTATTTTTGAGATTTTCTGTAAGGCGATTGCACTCACTCTTCCACAGCAGGCGATCGCTTTTTTTGAGGTGTTCTGCAAGGCTGTAGCTACGCCCGTCATAGACATCGCTTTCGGTTATTATCAATACTTAAGTGAATAAGATCATAAATTGCGAGTCAAAAAGACAAGCTCCTGGCTAAAATTTTATTGGGTACATCTGATGCAAACATTCCATTTACGCAACTATGTGAACTTTTATGCAGTTTAGGATTTGATGAACGTATTCGCGGAAGTCACCATATTTTTACTCAAGAGGGAATCGCAGAAATTCTGAACCTACAACCTCAAGGTTCTCAAGCCAAAGCATATCAAGTTAAACAAGTCCGTGCAGTAATTCTCAAGTACCAGCTAGGAGAGCAAGATGACGCTTCATTATGAAATTATTCTCTACTGGAGTGAAGAAGACCAAGCATTTATCGCCGAGGTTCCAGAATTACCTGGATGCGCTGCTGATGGCGAAACTTATCAACAAGCACTGCAAAATGTAGAAATTATTATGCAGGAATGGATAGAAACTGCTCAAGAGTTAGGACGTAAAATTCCTGAACCGAGACAGCGTTTGATATCCGCCTAGTATAGCAACTTATCCCGTGCTGTAATCATCCAACGTATCATATCATTTCCGCTTGATCACTTACTAAATCCAAAGAACCCCAAAGAGGCAAAGCGATTATCCTTATCATTCTAACGATATCATATTATGATATCCTTAAAATAAGGACTATGCTCAACTTAACGTCAGATGGCTGTAATTGTATTGATTAAATGGATCTCAATAACAAACAACGTCAGATTTTAGAGTTAATTTTTACAAATCCTCTACCATCTAATATTCTTTGGAAAGATATCGAAAGTTTGTTTATCGCTCTAGGTGCTGATATTACTCAAGGTAGAGGTTCGCGGGTTCGAGTGAAATTAAATGATATGAAAGCTGTTTTTCATGAACCGCATCCGCAAAATGAGACAGATAAAGGAGCAGTTAAATCTGTTAGAGAATTTTTGATTAAGGCAGGAATTGAAATATGATTACTTATAAAGGATACACAGCTAGCCTAGAAGTAGATGTAGAAGCCGGAATACTTTTTGGTCAAGTTCTAGATATTAATGACGTGATTACCTTTAAAGCAAAAACTGTAGATGAAGCGCGTCAAGAATTCCAAAATTCTGTTGATGATTATCTAGCTTTTTGTGAAGAACTAGGAGAGGAACCTGATAAACCATTCTCTGGTAAACTTCCATTTCGCACAACTCCAGAACATCACCGCAAAATATTTATTGCTGCTAAAAAGGCTGGAAAAAGTATAAATGCTTGGATGGATGAAATCTTAACTAAGGCTGCGGATAAAATAATCAATACCTAATTAATATTGAGTAAATATAGTACTTAGTCACTTATCCCTTGTTACAACACTAAAGTCACCACTAAACATCGCTTCAAAGAAAGCATCTGTAACATGCAAATAATTAGGATTTTCTTCAATAAAGTAAATTAGTGGTGCAGTATCTAATCCGACAATTTTCCCCTGTAGCTGGATTAGCCATTCCATGAATCACGTTCCTGATTGACGTATTCTTGAGCATCAATACCATTCCAAATTTCTTTACCCAACCCGCGTAATTCTAGAATGCTACGCTTTGGTTTAGATGCGATAGTCACCTGTTGACGAATTAATCTTGACAAGTCTTCAATTAAGCGTATTTGTTCTTCAGGAGTTAAGTTTTTAGCTTGCTGTAGTATTTCTTGATAATTTGACATAAAATTTACACTTTTAATTTTCTGCTTTTAAATCTAATATACATTGCTACTCAGCAAAAGTATTTACCATCACTCCAATATATAAATCGGCTTGATAAATTACCTATGAGACAAGCAATATAAATTGCTAGAAATTTATATCCATAGGTTAATTATCAAATGTCAACGCCAGAATCAATTGCAGAATTGGTCAAATGGATACAAAATTTTGATTATCGCTTTTTTCCCAATTTAGATGATATTTATCCAGGTTGGCAAGACTTGTTAGCAAAATATGATTTTCAACCAGCCATTATCAAAGAAGATGACCGCTTAATTGTTGTCCAACCCAAAGTAGCGATCGCCTGCAATTTACCCCAGTTTCTCAAACAAGGTGATTGTCAAATTGAGTTTAGCAATCTATTTTTTAGAGGGCTAAAAATTAGCCTTAATCATCACAATATTTTAACTCAATTAATGATAGGGCTAAATACTCAACCAAATGCTAGATGTCGCCCTTTTATCCAGCAATTAACTGCAAATAGTTTTGAAGTATCTTTAGGTCAAACAACAGTTATTTTATCGGCAATTGAAACCACAGATTTATGTTCTTGCATTGATATCATTTGTCAAGCATATAAAACCGCCATTGTTGAATTCGAGAATAATCTGGAAACTTGGGAGTTAAAGTTTATTGAATTTGGATGTGTTCGCGGCTTTCATTTATTTGCAGTTGAACAACCATTGTGGGAGCTAATGTATAAGTTTGCTAATGAATTTGATTATATTCAAGGAAAATCAGCATGGCATATCTTTCATCAAGAAGATGCATCAATTCGTATCAGTCGAGGTATCCGCGATCATGCATTCATTTGTCCGCAAATTGATAGCTTCTGCGCTTTAGGAGAAAAAATTAAAATAAATATATTATATGTAATCAATGAAGTGCATTTTCAATCATTAACTAAAGCAAAAAACTCTCTATGGTCACAAAGTATTGGTACAAGAGGAACTTGGACAGCTAAATATACTAAAGAGTGGTTACTAAATAAATATATTCCTACAGTAATTGAATATTATGCACCACAAAATCAATCAATGATTGATGAATTACAACAAGAAATCATCAATTTTAAATTTGCACATTTAACAATACAAGATATTAATGATATCCCAGATTTATTACCTTATTTACGGGATATTCAAGTTTGGCTCAATATTCATCAAGAAACTATATCTACTGTATTATTACATCCATATTATCAAGCATTTACAGATTTAATTCGGCACACTGATTCAGCGATCGCAGGTATAGAATATATTTTGGGAAACTTACGTCACGTTGCTCGAAAAAGTCTCGCAACAGAACAAAGAACAACCAGAAATTTGAAAACAGTTTTGAGTTATTTAGATGAACAAGTAGACAGAATCAATAACTGTGAAGTTGAAAGTAGTCACAACGCTAATGCAATCACTCGGATATTTATCTGGATCATCGAAAATGGTAATATCAATTTCTCGCAAGCACAAATTAATTTAGCCAAGCAAGCTTTATTACCACTATGGGAACAAAGTCGTTTTGAAATGCGCTATGTTTATCTTCATAGTTCAAAGTAACTAGGGCTTGCTGAAAAAGTCCTCTCGTAAGGGTAGGGAACAGGGAACAGGCAACAACTCAGGAACTGTTAAGATTTCCCTTTTATAATCAAAACAATATACTTTCAGGAGATTGACTCAATGACATATATCTCCCAAAAAACCCTCACTAAAGAAGATTTTATCTCGCAATATCGAGAGCATCCCCGCTATGAATTAGCAGATGGAGAACTAATTGACATGGAACCCACTGGCCCTCACGAAACGGTGAGTGGTAAACTTGCAACTCAAATTGAAATACATCTTGTTGCTGAACAACTTTCTTGGTTTATTCCTCGCACTTGTTTAATTTATCCTTTCGCGGATGCAGCTACGGTTCGTCGTCCTGATGTTATCGTTCTTGATGAAACCGTTCTTGACCGTGAACCTCTTTGGGAGCGAGAACCTGTAATTACGCTGGGGCGCTCAATTAAACTGGTGGTGGAAGTTGTTAGTACTAATTGGGAAACTGATTATGCTCGCAAAGTGGAAGAGTATGCATTGTTGGGTATTCCTGAATATTGGATTGTCGATTATCGTGGATTAGGTGGAGTCGCATTTATTGGTAAACCTAAACAACCTACCTTCACTGTCTGTCAATTGGTTGAAGACACTTATACTCAACAACAATATCGATTAAATCAATTAATAAAATCACCACTTTTGCCTCGTCTTCAATTGTACCTAGATGATATTCTTCCTCGGTCAACTAAAGGCTGAAGTATAAAGTATGTAGACGCCTGAAAGGCGGCTTGCCGCAGGCTAGTCTGAAGTATGAAGTATGAAGTATGAAGTATGAAATTACCCCACCCATAAAGCGAGAAGTTGAGCGAGCGCCATAGTAAAAATAAAATTAGTGTAGGGTGTGTTATGGCTTCAGCCTAACGCACCGCCGGATATAATGGTGCGTTAGACGCTTTGATAACTGCTCGCGTCAAAAATTAGCATAAAATATGCGCCTAACACACCCTACTTAAGATTTATTTTATAAATAGTTTCTCATAGAATAGCTTTCTACAATCAGCAAACCGGAGTTTACTTTCTCTTTTGCTAAAAATGCTTTCTCATTTCAGTAGATTTAGCAAGCAAACCGGAGTTTGCTTTCTCATTTGCGAAAAATGCTTTCTGTTTTCAGTAGATTTAGCAAGTAAACTGGAGTTTGCTTTTTGTTTTCAGTAGATTTAGCAAGCAAAGCGGAGTTTGCTTTCTCATTTGCAAGAAATGCTTTCTGCTTTCAGTAGATTTAGTGTGAATGTGAAACCGAGAACATGCGAATACAGCTTGACAATCCCGGCTTGTTTGCAATCAATTGCTCACGTTCAATTTGCGAAAAATTTTCTAATGGTTAAAACTGTTCACGCTAGAGAAATTTAACGTAGACAGCGAATGGCTTCTAACAAACCCCTAGCTTTATTGAGAGTTTCTTCAAACTCTTTCTCTGGGTCAGAATCAGCTACTAAACCTGCACCAGCTTGGACACTGACAGTTTGATCTTGTACTACCATTGTGCGAATAGCGATCGCACTATTTAATTGTCCCTCAAAATCGTAATATCCATACACACCAGAATACACACCCCGCCGACTAGGTTCTAATTCGTTGATAATTTCCATCGCCCGAATCTTAGGTGCGCCGCTCACAGTTCCTGCGGGAAAGCAAGCTTTTAATAAATCCCAAGCAGTTTTATGCTTTGCTAATTCACCCACCACATTGCTAACAATATGCATCACATGGGAATAGCGCTCCACCACCATTAATTCATCAACTTTGACGCTACCGCTTTCGCAAACCCGCCCTAAATCATTTCGCCCTAAATCAACTAACATCACATGTTCAGCGATTTCCTTGGGGTCTTGGAGTAAATCCTCAGCAAAAGCTGCATCTTCTTTGCTAGTTTTACCTCGTGGACGTGTCCCCGCAATTGGGCGGACTGTAGCGATGACGTCACCATCTACATCTCGTTCAGCTTTCACCATCACTTCCGGACTAGAACCGATAATTTGCCAATCTTGAAAATTAAAGTACGCCATGTACGGCGAAGGATTAATCTGACGTAGAGAACGATAAAGGGCGAAGGGGTCGCCTGTATATGCTGTAGATAATCGTTGGGAGATGACAACTTGAAAAATATCCCCAGCTATAATATATTCCTTCGCTTTTTGTACACTGGCACAGAATTCAGGACGAGTGAAATTGCTGGTATATTCTGCTGTTGTTGTGGTCGAGATAGACCCAGAGGGAGGAGTCCAAGAAAAGATAGTTTTTTCTGGTGACAGAGGTAAAGATAGCTTGTCCACCATTTGACTGACGCGGGAGCACGCTTGTTGATAAGCTACAGATGCTTCTGCCTCACGTAAATCAGCATAAGCGATCGCCCAAATTTTGCGCTTCACTTGATCAAAAATTAACAAGTGGTCTACCTGCATCCACAGCCCATCCGGGATATTACGTTCATCCTGAGCATGAATTGGCACCCGCGGTTCAATCCAGTGAATCAATTCATAGCCCCAAAACCCAAATAAACCACCTATTCCCGGTGGCAATTGTGGTAACTTGACTGGATGATAAGGTGCTAAACAAGCAGCCAAAGCTGTAAAAGGGTCGCCCGCAAAAACTACTTGAGAACCGTCGCGGTGTGTCTGGGTTGTATTGTCTCCCCTAGCTGCCAACACCCACAACGGGTCACAACCGAGTAAACTATAACGTCCCAACTTTTCTCCACCTTCCACCGATTCCAACAAAAAGCTATAAGGTTGACCAGCACAGACTTTATACCAAGCAGATACAGGCGTATCTAAGTCTGCTACCCATTCCTGATAAACCGGAACAAAGTTACCTTGTTTAGCTAATTCTTGAAACTGGTCAAAATCGGGAAATATCATAGAAAAATTTGGGAATAGGGAGGAGGAGTTAGGGGTTAGGGAAGAGGGAAGAGGGGAAGGTGTGGGAGGTGTGGGGAGTGTGGGGAGGGTGGGGAGATGGGGAGATGGGGAGATGGGGAGATGGGGAGAAAAAGAATTTATGCTTACGCTTGTAATCTTCCCCGTCTTCTCCTTCCTCCCACACCTCCCACACCTCCCACACCTCCCACACCTCCCACACCTCCCCACACTCCCTACTCCCTCAACCCTAATTTCTAGCCCCTAAGCATCATGAGTAGCTTTACCACTAAACTTGAGTTGTGCTGGGCTAGGATTTTGACCGATTCTGCGGGGTACAAAGCGGACTGTTTCCCGACCTTGATTTACCTTTTCAGGGAAGACACCATCAGCTGGGTGAATAGCAGTTGTTTCACCGCTTGGCAAAATCCGGTAAACTTTGTAGTCTGTGATTTTGAATTTCCGGAGTTGACCACCTAATGCAATGCCGTATTCTTTACGAGCAATGTACAAGAGGTTTTCGCCTTGGCGCATAGTAGCCGCGCCACCTGTAGGCAATTCAAACACTTGCTCTTTAGGGCTAGTCCAAGTGATAGCGTACTTTTCCTCTTCTATAGCCTTAGTGAGCAAGCCGCCAGTGCTGCCTGCGAATAGTGGAGTTTGTCCAGAGAGTGTGTCTGCCATAAAGAAGTCTCTCAACGTTTTTAGGGCATCGTAACACCGTCGCCAGGATCATATTGCGATCGCGTCATAGACTGTAACAGTTTTTAGTCATTGAAGAAGGGGTTAGGGGGAAGTGTGGGAGGTGTGGGAGGTGTGGGAGGAGGGGGAAGTGTGGGAGGAGGGGGAAGTGTGGGAGGTGTGGGAGGAGGGGGAAGTGTGGGAGGTGTGGGAGGAGGGGGAAGTGTGGGAGGTGTGGGAGGAGGGGGAAGTGTGGGAGGTGTGGGAAGGGTGGGAGGTGTGGGAGGAAGGAGAAGATAGCAAGCGTCAGCATCAATTCTTCAATTCTTTTTCTCCCCACCTCCCCACCTCCCCATCACCCCACACTCCCCACACTCCCCACACTCCCCACACTCCCCACACTCCCCACACTCCCCACACTCCCCACACTCCCCACACTCCCCACACTCCCCACACTCCCCACACTCCCCACACTCCCCACACTCCCCATCACCCCACCTCCCCATCACCCCACACTCCCCACACTCCCCACACTCCCCACCTCCCGATCAAACTGCTTTAAACAATGGGAATGGTAAAGTGAAACTGACTACCTTGGTCTTTGCCTGTAGATTCTGCCCAAATTTCGCCGCCCCAACCGTTGACAATTTGGCGACAAATTGCTAGCCCTAAACCAGTACCGCTGGTGGTGCGTCGCAAGGCTCCTTCTTCTTGATAAAAGCGATCGAAAACTATTTCTAGACGATTCGGTTCTATTCCCCGTCCCGTATCAGCCACCGTCACTTCTACCATCTGTTTACCGTTGCGGTGGGCTTGAATGTTAATCTCGCCTTGTGGTGGTGTAAATTTACAGGCGTTGTCAATCAATTTTGCTAAAACTTCTACTAACCAATCACCATCAGCTTTCACCAAGGGTAAATTCTGGTCAATTTGAGTTTTGATTTGGGGGGGTTTTTCCATGGTGGGGCGGGTGCGGAGTCGGCTCAGAGAAAGTTCTACACACTCTTCCAAAGCGAGAGATTCTGGGTGCCATTCCACCCGCCCACTTTCTAAGTTAGAAAGAGTGAGAAAATCCTGCACTAATTTCCGCATCCGTTCCGAGTCAGAAAGCGCCGTTTCCAACATTACCTGTTGCAATTCCTGGGGCATATCTGGTTCACTGGCGAGGCTCTCCAAGCACACTTGGATCGTAGATAGGGGGGTACGCAGTTCATGTCCGGTGATGGCTATGAGATTACTGCGGGTGCGGTCTAGGGCTTCTAGCTGCTTGTTTAGTTCTTCTAGGTTGGCGTAAGCTTCTGCTTGAATAAAAGCTGCGCCTACTTGAGTAGCGATCGCTTTAACTAAATCTAATTCTCCTGGTTGGCATTCATGAGGAGGCAAATTGCAATAGTGTAATTCTACTATTCCTAGCAGTCTGCCTTGATACAAAACTGGTTCCATCACCCAAGAACGAATCGCCAATTTTTTAGCGATCGCTGACAGCGCTACCGAATTCTTAATCAACGGGTCAAGCAAAGTATTCGCAACACAAATTCCCTCTTCCTGGGTGACTATTTGTCGAAATAAAGGATTGTTTTCTAACTCCCAAGTTTGCCCAAACACTGAGACAATACCCGGCATCAAAAATTCATGTTCAATAATCGCCTTGGCTTGTGTCGCCTGAGCGCGATAAATTAAACAACGACCAGCGCCCATGTGCTGTCCTAGTTCCTCGGCGGCGACTTGTAGCACTTCATGAGGATCGAGCGAGCGACGAATTGCGGTACTAATTGAATTAATTAAGCGTTCTTTCCGTGCTTGGGCGGCGATGGAACGGTAAGCCTTGTGTAATTTATACTGACTAGCTTGCAAATAAGTTACCAAGCGCTGCACAAACGGGTCTGTATCAATGTCGCAAGCATATTCGCTGTTCAGCTTGGCTCCAGAATTTCTCGGTTCCCCCAAGCCAAACCGCCGACGAGCATCACCAATTTTACCCACCAAATCAGGTCTGTAAATCTCAATTCTGTCTAAAAGCAATTGCGCTGCTTTCAGGCTCACCCCCCGCTCCGAAGTCCAAATCCCCTCAAATCTCCGTGCTGTGTCGATATCCAGCCCAGGGTTAACATCCGGGAATGGCTTATTTTTGGCAATGGAACCCAGGTTTTCTCGACAAACCAAGCAAGTAGCATAATTCTCAGCAATCACCACCAAATGCCATTCTTGAGTTAAACCGTCATCATGCTCGAAAGCCACTTTCTCGTAGTATTCCGAACTATTAGTAAAATCTGTTTCCGGTGCCGACAGCACGTATATTTGATTACTTCGCTCTGCCAACCGCTGGTATCGGTGAGCTTCTTGACGATAAAATCGCTCTCGTTGAAAGCTAGCGATGATTAGGGGCTCAAATAAAGTTGCCGCCAAAACCTGATCTTCCATCGCATGGGAGAGGGCTGTTAGTGAAGCTTTAAAATATAGCTGCGGTCGCAGGTAGGGTAGGGACTGTAGCAGATCGCTCAGAACGGAAGTAGCAATGCTCATGAATATCGTTAAAGGAGCCACAATCTGGACAAGATCCACGTCACATTTGCATTTTACAAATTACAACCGACTCTCAAGTTAAACAGACAGTTGCGATATGTAAAGAGTCATGACTAGGACTTTCTGCAAAAGCAGATACAGCGTTTTACTCGCAAATAGGAGGCGCTGACACAGCTTATTTGACAAATTTAAAAGCCTTGAGTGACGAATCCACCACAAAAAACAGCAATGTCTTTGTCATCAGCATACACATAGCATAGCCATTCGCCACAGCCACTCTGTGCTTCACCCAAGTCTTTTTGATCCATTTCCTGGCAGATTAATGTTTCACTTAATAGGCTACTACGCCCAATATACATTTTTGCCTAGATCAGGCACAATTCAGTACTTAAGTTTAGTGACAAAGTTGTCCGCGTTCACACCCTAAATTAATTACAATTTGTATGGTATACGTGAAATTAATCTACAAATAAAATTATTTTAATTAATAAAAATTAATAACTTGATTAAACAATTAAAAAAGCCCCCATGATCATAAATCAGTAGATGAGGGCAAATCATCTGGCGATCGCCGTGCCCTGAAGACATATTGCTAAATTTGATACTCAATTAGCCCCTGATTCAGGGCTTGATTACTGTTGACAAAATTTCCTTTGCTTTAACTCGATGCTATGTGTACGACATTTCCGTATTAAGAATTATATTGCCAGTTTCTAAAAACATATTGCCCCCATTGACAACAATGTTTTGAGCAACGATAGCATTTGTGTCTGTTCCCACCTGGAAGTTATTGTTAAAACTACCCTGTACGATCACAAGATCATTCTGTTGTGGAGCCAACACAATCACATTACTATCACCGTTGTCGGCATAAGTAAATTGGTCACTAACACTACTACTAACCAGACTATCTGTTGTATAGTTGCTCAATTCCCCCACCAAGGGGTAATCATTAGTATTTCCCAACAATATATCTGTGGTGCGAGTAGTTGCACCTAATAGAATTGTCCCTTGCCAAATCTCCGGCGTCCAGTAAGTTGTAGTTTGCCAAATTTCTGGTGTCCACTTACTAGCAACAGCCCAAGCATCTGCTTTCCAGTTTTTAATAGCATCCCAAGCCGCATCTGACCAATGTTGAGCAGCGCTATAAGCAGCTTGAATATTTTCCTTAGCAAATTCAACGCCATAATTAACGTTATTAATAGCGATTAATTGCGGGATTGTTAGGGGATTTTGTCGCAGTGATTCTACCGTACCTCGAAATTTTAACTGCTCCGCCGAAACTGGACTGACATTATTGGCGACTATTAACAAAAAGACAAAATAATCTGGGTCGGGAAGATATGTAAATCTTGGATCATTTAATTGATCAACTGATAACGGCGAACTTTGTGATAAAGATTCTGGTTTAAACAGACCGCTCCCTGCTATTTCCGGAATTATTACTGGGTGTAAATGCTCAAAATTAATATTTGGCCCTGACAGATAGTCAGATAAAATATATTCGCCTGCAATGAATTTTTCTCCTGATAAACTGACAACATCAATTGCACTAATGTAATGAGTTACTCTTTCTACTTGCTCAAAATTAAAACTATCAGCCCCTGCTCTAGAAATTCCTGGAGCATTGAAAGTCACAATATCTCCTAATTTACCAACTGAGGAGTAAGCAGAAGCAACCCATTGAGTTAAAGCACCACCCAAACTTGCACCAGTTATGTGAGGTTTAAAAGAAACGTTTGCGTCTGATGGTTGACTAATTTTTTGTAGCCATGCTGTTAAAGCTGCTTGGTTATTGCTAAATTGAGCGAAACCAATACCAAAGGGATTAAAGTTATCCTGAATATCTTGACTACTATCTGTTCCTCTAACAGCAAGAATGGGAGCTTTTCCTTGATCGTAAATAGTTCCTGTGGCAAAAGTCCAAGCTGTATCTTCTAATCCATCAATAACTGCTTCTGCTTGACGATAAGCTGAAGAATTTTTACCACCAAAAGCTGTTTCTAATTCTTTGAGTAAACGTGTTTTTTCTGCTTGACTTTCTGTGACAATTTCCGCATTAGTTGGGTCAGAAATTAGTAAAAAGAATTTTTCATCAGAAGTCAATCCCACAGCTTGAAAACCTGTAGTGGTGTCGTTGAAAAAGGTGTCAACTCGATAGCCTAAATCTCCGTAAGGTGAATTACCATTAATTTGGTCAACATCTTCCCCGACTCCCCAATTTCTATAGGCTATGTCTCTGGCAAAAATTTCAAAATTTTTATCGGTTCTCAAATTAACTGGTCTATCACCAAAAACTGTTACTGCAATTTCTTTTGATGTTTCCCCAGGAGCAAAAGTTACAGTGCCCGTTATAGGTTTATAATCTCTTTTGTCACTACCAGTAAATCCATCAACAGCAGTGCCAGCTAATGTTGTATATTTAACTGTGGTTTCGATGTCGCTAGGTTGTGATAGAGTTATTTGAAATCTAATTATTTCTCTTTGACCACGCCCTGCTTCAACAGTAACATTTGCATTTTGTACATTCAGCACATTGAGTGTCATGAATTATTTTCCTCAGATGCGTTTTAGGACTGATAACGTAATGTCAGTAATTTTTATGTAAATATTCTCAGTGTTATTGGCGATACCAATTCTGTTTACACGTGACACACATTTTTGTTGTAGAAACGTTAGTTTTGCTTAGTTCCTACAGGATTTATGTGTATGATCATTAACGTGAAATGGTATTGGATATTTTATTAACTATCATGAAGTCGAGTTTTACACAAACTTAAGCACTATATTTTTTAACTATTTTCTTTTGTTATGCTTAAAAAAAATTAAAAAAATATAACTTTATATACATTTACATACATTTTTTTATACGAATTTTGATAGCTGCCTTTTTGCTAGCAGTATGTCAGGATGATTTTTGGCGTAAACGGATCAAAGTAGCTTTAGTGAGCGTCTTGGTCTGTTGGTGGCTGACGAGAGTGCAAAAATTTAGAACAATACACGGAAATTAGCTAATGACATTGGATACACTCAAGCACACAGAAACAATTTTCCTGGAAGGAAAAACTTTTATTCCTGCAGAACAATTACCTATCCCAGAGTGGCCTTGTGTTGTCAGTGAAAGACCACAACCGACTCTGACTCTCAAAGATGATGATTTGTTTTTGGTAACAGATACGATTGGGAATATTTCCGGTTGTTCTCTCAAAGATGGGAACCCGAGCATGGGGCTATTTTGCTGCGATACGCGATTCTTAAGCCGTTTGGAATTGCAAATTGCCGGGCGATCGCCTATCCTACTCAACAGTACGGCAGAAAAAGGGTTTTCACTCTCAGTTTTGTGCACTAACCCCACCATTGAAGAAGGGCTGAAAGCCGAAACCATCGGAATTCGCCGAGAAATTGTCCTCAATGGCGCATTTTTTGAAGAATTAGAAATATCTAACTACAGCACCACCACCGCTAGCTTTGAACTTAGTGTCAGTTTTGACGCTGATTTTTGGGATTTATTTGAAGTCCGAGGCTACGACAGAGAAAAACGTGGTAAAATACTACGCCTAGTTGAATCGACTGGTGATGAAAGTGTTTTCACTGTGCAAACTCAAGAAGCTTTGACACTCGCTTATCAAGGCTTGGATGGTTTATTAATGGAATCTCGCATTCAGTTCCAACATCGACCACCAGATTATTTTAAAGGTTACACTGCAGTTTGGCAGCTAGAATTAGCTTCTCACGCCACCCAAAAGTTGGGTTATCGAGTCAATTTGTTGAGAAATAATCAATCTAGTTCCACAGTCAGTGCAGCTGTTACCTTAGCACAGGCTAAAGCTGCTGAGTTAATGGAAGAGCAGCAATGGGTACAACAAATTACACGCATTAGCTCAGATAAAACTATTTTCAATCGAGTGATTGAGCGGGCCGAGCAAGATATGTATTTGTTACGCCAATCTTTCGGGAAAAATCAGACAGTTTCTGCAGGTGTTCCCTGGTTTTCAACGCTATTTGGGCGAGATTCCCTGATTACGGCTTCCCAATGTTTAATGCTAAACCCGCAAATCGCCAAAGAAACTTTGATTTTATTAGCAAAATATCAAGGTCAAACTGACGATGAATGGCGCGAGGAGGAACCAGGTAAGATTTTACACGAATTGCGCTTGGGGGAAATGGCTCGTTGTCACGAAATTCCTCACACACCTTATTATGGTACTATCGATGCAACTCCGCTATGGCTGATGCTGTATGCTGAGTATTATGTCTGGACTAACGATCTAGAAACTTTAGAGCAACTTTGGTCAAATGCTCTAGCCGCAATGGAGTGGATTGATCGCAATACTCCACAAAATGGCTACCTCAGCTATTCTCGGAGATCTAAACGCGGTTTAACTAATCAAGGCTGGAAAGATTCCGGTGATTGTATTGTAGATCGTAAGGGAGAATTGGCTAACGGTGCGATCGCTCTTTGTGAAGTGCAAGCTTATGTCTACGCAGCGAAAACACGCTTGGCGGAAATTGCGAAAATGAAGAAGCGGCTGGATTTAGCAGACCGTTGGCAAGAAGAAGCAAGAAATTTAAAGGTGCGCTTTAACAAAGACTTCTGGATGGAAGACCAGGATTTTTGCGCTTTAGCTTTAGACGGTGAAGGAAATCAGGTGAATAGCATAACATCAAATCCTGGTCATTGTCTACAGTTGGGTATCTTTACATCCGAAAGAGCCTATAGTGTTGCAGAGCGGTTGCGAGCACCAGATATGTTTAATGGTTGGGGAATTCGCACTCTGAGTAGTTTGTCACCAGCTTATAATCCTATGGGTTATCACATCGGCTCAGTTTGGCCTCATGATAACGCAATCATTGCCATGGGTTTGCGATCGCTGGGTTTAATCGATCAAGCCCTAGAATTATTCCAAGGGTTATTTGATATGACAGGTCAGCAACCATATCAACGTCCACCAGAACTTTTGTGCGGCTATGAACGCAACGGTGATCAAGCTCCTGTACAATATCCTGTTGCTTGTAGTCCTCAAGCTTGGGCGACTGGTAGCATTTTCCAACTGCTACAAATGATTGTGAATTTAGTACCTGATGCACAGAATAACTGCTTACGCATCATTGATCCAGCTTTACCAGAGTCAATTAATCGTCTGTCATTCCATAATTTGCGAGTTGGTGCTACCATCCTTGATTTAGATTTCGAGCGTTCCGGTAGCACTACTGCTTGTCGTGTTGCGAAAAAACGGGGAAATCTCAGAGTAGTGATTGAAGCTTAAGGAAGCTGGACATAGCAGAAGGTTACAATTAATTCTCTTTTGGAGACGTTGCTTTTGCTTCGTCTCTACCGTTTATCCAACGCATTCTTTTTTTCCAACTGGTACGACGAAAAAGATAAGGCAGGATTTTTTTAGTTTACCTGCCTTAATTATAGATTTTTAATTTTATACTTACGCGAGTGTCAAGTTTTTTGGCAACAATCGTCCAAAATCAACCTGTAGCTAGTTGAATCGTTAAAAGCTGAAAAAACCTTGATTCTTAACTTTTGACTCTTGACTCCAGAACCGAATATTATCTATTGGTTGCGTCGGCGATAACTTTGGACTTCTCAGGTTTAGCCTTCTTCTTGATTTTCCACTTTCTGGGCTGAAGAAGCTTCATAAAGAGCGTCAAGGTGTTGGCGCGCATCTTCAACATTAATAGAACGCATCACCAACAATGGCTCTTTGATTAAATTTCCGGCATTATCTAATAATTCTGGATGGGGAATAAATTGATTTTTTGACGAGTAGTTCGTTGGGTAACTCCGCTCTCGTTCAAAACTGAACATAATCAAGTTGCGAATTAAGTTACCAACAGCGATAAAAGCCAGAATAGTAAAAGCCAAAATGTAAAGTAAGTGTAGCATCGGGGTTTCCTCCAGAGAAAGCGAGTTTTAAAACTTTGTTATGGGATTATTCGCCTCGCCGATATCATGAGTTGTGGCTGAAACGAATAATTGACGCATCTAAGATGCGCCTATTTTTTTATGGAGAGATATATCAACTGTTATTCAAATTAAGGTAGCAGAGGACACATTCATTTTTTTGTAAATTCAAAGTTTATTAAGGATTTTTTAAGAGTTTTGTACCTTGTTTTGAATCTAGATCCTGCTTGGCGATCGCTAGGTAGTCTACAGTGATTCCTAGGCAACAACACCAAACCTCAGACCCCTCGCGCTTGATGAAAACGCATCGCCACATTCCAACACTCCGTCACCAATTGATGCCAAGGTGTGATGATTGCCATATCAAGACCAACTTTTTCACCAGTTAGAGCAAACAGCATCTTCGCTGTGTTGAGTTCGTCTTGTGCTTGCTGGACACGCAAAAGCAAATCAGATTGCTCTTGCTCACTCATAAATGAGAGCCGCTCAGTTTCCAGGAAATGGCGCGATCTTGTGAACCAATACTGGAAATCTTCTAACAGCGGTTCCAAAACTGTTTTAAGCAACTCAGGCCCTGGTACATCTGATTCTGGCATAAATAAAAAGATTGCTTTTAACTTTCTCACTAATATTAACGCTATTTACGATTCTTAACATTTCTATATTTTCCCTCACAAGATAGATGAAGCCAGAAATATGTATCAGCAAATACATTTTCCTGACAAATCTCAACAGAAAGTTTATGGATGGCAGATCAAAGCTGACGGGGACAAGAGTTATGCTCCAGAACAGTTGATCACCATCAAAGCCTCTTCAAAGCAGAAAATTACGCTAAAATCGCCAAAAAATCAATTAGCCGCACTCACAAAGAACAATCAAAAGTTCTTTCCCTAGTCCCTCATCCCTCACCCCTCACTGAACACAGATCATCCTAAATACAGATTTTTGTTAGACAACTAACTTTACAATTATTAATCTATGAAAATAAAGTACAGCGACGGTATAGCTAACTAACAATAGGAATCACCCTCGCTATATTTGAATCAGCTCGTACTATGGATGAGTAGCTAGGGATTAATTGTTTTCTCCCCTAACTCGGCTGCAAAATAGTTAATCACGATAAAATTTTCTCACCAAGTGATAATTGCCTCTCTCCCCTAACCCCTAACCCCCGATTTGCTCATGGTTCAACAGCCGATGTCGCCTAATCAAGCTCCAACTCAGCCAGAACAGCCTGAAAAAATTTATTTACCCCGTACCAGCGAATCAGAAACATTAAAAAAGATTCGCCACACCGCTTCTCATGTCATGGCTATGGCGGTACAAAAGCTGTTTCCCAAGGCGCAAGTCACAATCGGCCCCTGGATTGAAAACGGCTTTTATTACGATTTTGATAATCCAGAACCTTTCACCGACAAAGATCTTAAAGCCATCCAGAAAGAGATGGTCAAGATTATCAACCGCAAATTACCAGTCATTCGAGAAGAAGTTAGCACAGAAGAAGCCCAAAACCGGATTCAGCAAATCCAAGAACCATACAAATTAGAAATCCTCGCAGATATTAAACAAGAACCAATCACCATCTACCATCTAGGGAACGACTGGTGGGATTTGTGCGCGGGACCCCATCTAGAAAACACCAGCGAAATCAACCCCAAAGCTATCGAATTAGAAAGCGTTGCTGGCGCTTATTGGCGAGGAGATGAAACCAAAGCCCAGCTACAACGCATTTATGCTACTGCTTGGGAAACCCCAGAACAATTAGCTGAATACAAGCGCCGCAAAGAAGAAGCCTTACGCCGAGACCACCGCAAACTCGGTAAGGAACTAGGATTATTCATCTTTTCTGATTTAGTCGGGCCTGGTTTACCCTTGTGGACACCCAAAGGAACTTTGTTGCGGACTATTTTAGAAGACTTCCTCAAGCAAGAACAGCTAAAACGGGGTTATTTACCCGTAGTCACACCCCACATTGCCAGAGTAGATTTATTCAAAACCTCTGGACACTGGCAAAAATACAAAGAAGATATGTTCCCGCTGATGGCAGATAATGGAGAAGCCGCAGCCCTAGAACAAGGCTTCGTCATGAAGCCGATGAATTGCCCTTTTCATATCCAAATATACAAGAGCGAGTTGCGTTCCTATCGGGAATTACCGATGCGGCTGGCAGAATTCGGTACTGTTTACCGCTATGAACAATCGGGGGAATTGGGCGGTTTAACTAGGGTGCGCGGTTTCACTGTCGATGATTCGCACCTATTTGTCACTCCAGAACAATTAGACAGCGAATTCCTCAGTGTAGTGGATTTGATTTTATCGGTGTTCCAAAAACTACAACTGAAAAACTTTAAAGCCAGACTCAGTTTCCGCGATCCAGCCAGTGATAAGTATATCGGTTCCGATGAAGTTTGGGACAAAGCCGAGGGGGCAATCCGCCGTGCAGTTGAACAACTGGGGATGGATCACTTCGAGGGAATTGGGGAAGCCGCATTTTATGGGCCTAAACTCGATTTTATCTTTAGTGATGCCCTAGAGCGGGAATGGCAGTTAGGAACTGTGCAAGTAGATTACAACTTGCCAGAACGTTTTGATTTAGAATATGTTGCTGAAGATGGTGTCCGCAAACGCCCAGTGATGATTCACCGTGCGCCCTTCGGTTCTCTGGAGAGGTTAATCGGGATTTTGATTGAAGAATACGCGGGAGATTTTCCGTTGTGGTTGGCACCAGTACAAATTAGATTACTGCCGGTGGGTGACACACAACTGGATTTTGCTAAAGATGTCGTAGCGAAAATGTTAGCTTTGGGTATCCGCGCCGAAGTCGATTATAGTGGCGATCGCTTGGGTAAACAAATCCGCAATGCAGAGAAAGAAAAGATACCCGTGATGGCAGTCGTAGGCGCTAAGGAAGTTGAAACTAATAGCTTGAGTATCCGTACCCGTGCCTCTGGTGAGTTAGGGAGTATACCTGTAGCTCAAGTTTTGGATCAGCTCAAGACGGCTATCTCCAACTTCGAGAACTTCTAGGCATCTAGATCAAAAAGCGCCGAGCATTGATAGTTTATGAAAGAATAGGCTATCAATGCTTAACTATCCCTAGGATGCCCAGCAAGTTTTTTCAGGAAACAATCCTTTTTTCCAATGTTGCCGAACCTTTACCGCTGCTCTTTGGAAAAATGCCTGCGAGTTTTGAGCAGGTATTTCTTGAAGTTCCTTGACTTCTCCACTAGATTTATCTATCCACAAAGAGCCGAGATGATCTTCATGAGGACCGAAGCGGTAAGTAACGCCGATGTCATCCTCCTTGTCCTTTAAAATAACTACATAAAAAGCCATAAAACAAGATGTGGTATGTAAATACTAGATACTTTAGTTTTAACTTATTTGAGCTATGACTTCGCTAAAGGCGGATTCCATAAACGACCAGAGCTTTCAGTTGCCTTATGAGCAGTACGGTAGTTAGTTTGAAATATGCCCTCAAACCGAGATTCAAAGTATTCATGTTCAAGTAGTCGCAAATCTTCTGGCTCAAAATTACTTTGCTGTAACCTGACCCAGGCATCAGCTATATCAGGATCTGGGTCAAAGCACGCAAATCTGTCATCCAGTTGGTGCTGACGATAAAAGATGTGGTCTTTTATCCTTTTAATACGAAATTCTGGCCAACCTGTAATGCGCGTAATCATAGCTATGTCATCAGCATTGCTGCGAATAGCATCGTATGCTTCTGGAGCATACTGCTCCCAGCGTCGCAAATCATCCATGTTAAATTTAATATAAAAATTTAGTATATATATGTGTCCATTATACCACTAATTTTTTAGTACTTACGTAAATCAAAAATCATGAGTAATATAAAATTGCGGGAATGTGCAGCAATAGCCGTGACATACGACTCTCCCTGCTGTAACTACCTAAGCAGTGGGTGTTTTTTATTTTCTGAAGCCCCAATCTCTGCACCATATATCTCTCTATGCTTACCTGGGGTAAAGTTTTATAAACAGATTGTTAAAAAAAGAAGTAGAATTGCTTCATTACACAAATAAGTATTTCTTCTTATTGACATGATAGTGGATCAATTTCCCTGGCTGACAGCAATCGTTTTGCTGCCGCTCATTGCATCATTGCTGATTCCGGTGCTACCCGACAAAGACGGTAAGCGCGTGCGGTGGTATGCATTAGGTGTGGGTATCGCAGATTTTGTTTTGATGTGCTACGCCTTTTGGCAACATTACGACGCCAGTAGCGCGACTTTTCAACTCGTAGAAAGTTATGCCTGGATGCCACAAATCGGTTTTAACTGGGCAGTTTCTGTTGATGGATTGTCAGCTCCGCTCGTACTGCTAGCAGGATTTGTTACCACACTCTCGATGTTCTCAGCTTGGCAAGTTGATCGCCGCCCCCGTCTGTTCTATTTTCTCATGCTGGTGCTGTATTCTGCACAGGTAGGGGTGTTTGTCGCTAAGGACTTGCTGCTATTTTTCATCATGTGGGAAGTTGAACTGATTCCCGTCTATCTACTTGTCTGCATTTGGGGCGGGAAAAAGCGCCGCTATGCAGCGACGAAGTTCTTAATCTACACCGCAGCAGCTTCAATATTTATTTTAGTAGCAGCTCTGGCAATGGCCCTTTCTGGTGGTGGCGATATCACCTTTGATATGGCGGTGCTGGGAATGAAGGATTATCCTCTGGGTTTGGAACTACTGTTATATGCAGGCTTGCTGATTGCTTTTGGTGTGAAGTTAGCAATTTTCCCCTTGCATACATGGCTACCTGATGCCCACGGTGAAGCCTCTGCACCTGTATCGATGATTCTCGCTGGTGTGTTGTTGAAGATGGGCGGCTACGGATTGATTCGCCTGAATTTGGAAATGTTGCCGAATGCACATATCTACTTTGCCCCAGTCATCGCTGTTTTAGGTGTTGTCAACATTATTTATGGCGCACTGAATTCCTTTGCTCAGACTAATATGAAGCGTCGTCTGGCGTATTCATCAATTTCCCACATGGGATTTGTACTGGTGGGTATTGCTTCCTTCACCGATTTAGGCATCAACGGTGCAATGTTGCAAATGCTTTCCCACGGTTTGATTGCCTCGGTGTTATTCTTCTTAGCTGGTGTAACTTACGATCGCACTCATACAATGGCAATGGACGAAATGGGTGGTATCGGTCAAGTAATGCCCAAAGTCTTTGCTTTGTTCACAATCAGTGCTATGGCTTCTCTCGCTCTCCCAGGAATGAGCGGTTTTGCGGGCGAACTTGCAGTCTTCGTGGGAATTACCACCAGCGATATTTACAGTTCCGCCTTCTGCACAGTCACAGTTTTCCTCGCTGCAGTGGGAGTGATTCTGACACCAATTTATCTGCTGTCCATGCTGCGTCAGGTATTCTACGGTACTGGTGCAAATCTCACATGTAATATCGAAGATTCCAAATCGCAGAATCAAGAAGAAGATGATGATGTAGTTTGTTTCGGTACAGATTGCGTCTTACCTAATCAGTCAATTTACAGAGATGCAACTCCCCGTGAAGTGTTTATCGCTGCTTGTTTCTTGGTGTTCATTATCGGCATCGGCTTCTATCCCAAAGCCGCAATGCAGATGTATGATGTGAAGACTGTAGCTGTAAATGCCCAAGTCCGTCAATCTTACACAGTGATTGCTCAAGCTAACCCCCGTATTTATGCTCAAGGCTTGTTAATTCCTAAAATTACAGAGCCGGAAACAGCACCAATTTTGGGAACTTTGAAATAAATTCCTAGAAATCTATTTGTGTGGGAAATTAAGCGATCGCTTTTTCGAGTCAAGGGCGATCGCTTTTTAGTCATTACGACTTCTTGTTGACCTTAGCAGCAAAATTAAAAATAGCTCAAAGTGCTCCCAATACATGAGATGCTGGTTGAGCGATCGCTAAGTATTTCACAAATGTCTGTTATTTCTAGTGTCACTGTTACCGTTCCCGCCACCACTGCGAATTTGGGGCCCGGTTTTGACTGCATTGGTGCAGCTTTAACGCTTTACAATCAAGTTAAATTCACTCGCCTCGATCAAGGTGGGTTAATTATTCAAGTCACAGGTGCTGAGGCGGAACAAGTACAGACTGATGAGAGTAACTTACTCTATCAAGCATTTTCAAAGTTATATCAATATATAGATCAAACACCGCCGTCGGTAAAAATAGAAATTGGTTTAGATGTACCCCTGGCGCGGGGTTTGGGTAGTTCAGCCACAGCAATTGTCGGTGGGTTAGTGGGAGCGAATCAATTAGCGGGAGAGCCTTTGTCTGTGTCGCAGGTGATGGAATTAGCGATCGCCATGGAAGGACACCCCGATAATGTTGTACCAGCATTGTTGGGCGGATGTCGTCTTGCGGCTACTGCTGCAGTTGGTTGGGAAATTTGTGATGTGCCCTGGCATCAAGATATAGTCACAGTATTGGCGATTCCTAATTTTGAGTTGTCAACTTCCGAGGCGCGGCGCGTCTTACCAACCGAGTTTAGTCGTGCAGATGCGATTTTCAATACGGCCCATTTGGGTTTATTGTTGCGTGGTTTAGAAACTGGTAAGCGAGAATGGTTAACAGCAGCGCTGCAAGATAAATTGCATCAGCCCTATCGCCAAGCTTTAATTCCTGGTTACGATGCGGTGAATCGGGCGGCGGTAGCGGCTGGTGCTTATGGTATGGTGATTAGTGGTGCTGGGCCCACACTATTAGCTTTGACAAATGCAGAATCTGCACCCCAGGTAGAGGCAGCGATGACCACAGCTTGGAAGACAACCGGAATAATCGCTGTTGGGCGAGCTCTATCTCTAGACCACCAAGGTGCAACCAGCTTTCACGAAGGATGAATCATCTGTCAATAAAGGGGTGTAGGGGAAACCGCAAAGCAACTTTCAACTCTGTTATCTGTTAATAGTTCCCTGCGATATCTTGTAACGGTGGCGTGAGTCGCCCTTTTTTGTTGACGTTGCAAAACTTTACAAATAGAATGGTTGGCGGCAGAAACCGCTGAGTATTTATTCTTGTCTATGCCGAAAATTTAATGTTTCAAAGGTCAAGAAAATTTACAAAAGTATGAATTGCTTAATATAATGTAATTAAAAGCGAAAACAAAAATCAATTGTCAGAAGTAATGAATGCTATGGAATTTCCTTGGCTAACGGCCATAATTCTCTTACCCCTGGTGGCATCCCTAGCCATCCCCCTCATCCCAGATAAAGAAGGAAAAACAGTCCGCTGGTATGGTTTAGGAGTTGCTTTCGTAGACTTTGCCTTAATGATTTACGCCTTTTGGCAACACTACGACTTCCAAACCTCCACATTCCAACTAGTAGAAAACTATGCTTGGATACCGCAAATAGGTTTGAATTGGTCACTAGCAGTTGACGGTTTGTCAATGCCTCTAGTCTTACTCACCGGCTTAATCAATACCCTCGCAATCTTCGCGGCTTGGAAAGTTACCACCAAGCCGCGTTTGTTTTATGGGTTGATGCTGGTAATGTATAGTGCCCAGTTAGGCGTATTTCTTGCTCAAGATTTACTGCTATTTTTCTTGATGTGGGAAATCGAGTTAGTACCTGTGTACCTGCTGATTTCCATCTGGGGCGGGCCAAACCGCCGCTATGCAGCTACTAAATTCATCATCTACACTGCTGCTGCATCAATATTTATTCTCATTGCCGGCTTTGCAATGGCATTCTCTGGAGATACTGTCACCTTTAATATGGCAGCACTGGGAATGAAAGAATATTCCCAAGCTTTTGAATTGCTAGTTTATGCAGGTTTCTTGATTGCTTTCGGTGTCAAACTACCAATCTTTCCTTTACATACTTGGTTACCTGATGCTCACGGTGAAGCATCTGCACCCGGTTCGATGATTTTGGCTGGTGTGTTGTTGAAAATGGGTGGTTATGCTCTGATTCGCTTCAACGTGGAAATGTTGCCCAGCGCCCATGTAACTTTTGCCCCAGTGCTGGCAATTTTGGGTGTAGTTAACATTGTCTACGGTGCTTGCTGCGCCTTCGCCCAAACCAATCTCAAACGCCGCTTGGCTTATTCTTCCGTTGCTCACATGGGGTTTGTGTTGATTGGGATTGCTTCCTTTACAGAAATCGGCATCAGCGGCGCGGTGCTACAAATGGTTTCCCACGGTTTGATTGCTGCTAGCTTGTTCTTCTTGTCTGGCGTCACATACGATCGCACTCACACCCTAGCAATGGATAAAATGGGTGGAATTGCTAAAGTCATGCCCAAAACTTTCGCACTATTCACCATCGGTTCCATGGCTTCTCTGGCTTTACCAGGAATGAGCGGCTTTGCTGGTGAGTTGATGGTATTTTTAGGCCTGACATCCAGCGACGTTTATAGTTCCAGCTTCAAAGTTGTAGTTGTGTTGCTCTCAGCAGTGGGCGTGATTTTGACTCCGATTTATTTACTCTCCATGCTCCGCCAAGTATTCTACGGTAATCAAAATGAAGAGTTACATTTGGATGCTGTAGTGGTGGATGTTAAACCCCGCGAATTATTTATCACCGCTTGTTTAATAGTTCCCATCATCGGTATCGGTCTTTATCCCAAATTGGCAACGCAGACATATGATGTCAAGACAGTAGAACTAGCCGCCCATGCGCGTCAGGTGCTACCAGTTGTCGCCCATCAACAACCATCAAGTCTGTATTCCAGCCTATTTACAACTCCGACCATAGCTAATTCTCAAGTTGAAAGTGCAATTAATATTTCTGAGTAAATTAACTTCCCATTAAGGGTGCTGTAAGTAAATTTTAAATATGAGGGGAATAAAGGGATGGTTTTGTAACCATCCCTTAAATTTTTAGATAGATGTTGTACGCAACATCTATCTATTCAAATTTCAGCGAGCCGTCAATATTGGCAATATGCTCATCAAGATTGATGTATGAGCCTAGATATGATCTTTGGTCAGATCTTTCGCACTCAGCACGGAGTCTGTTTTTACCGGCTAAACCAACTTGTTGGCAGGTTAGGGAAAATCTACTATCTCCCCACTTTAAGGTGCCATCAATATTGCCAACGTACCGATTTAAGTCGATGGAAGTTTTAGACGTAGTATATCCATTGGCTCTTTGACAATTGGCTGACAGAGCTGAACCGTTAACACTAACATTGCTGCAGGTTTGAGAAAAGCCACCAGCTGCCCAAGCATTACCAATGAGTAAGTTAAAGGTGAGAAAAATCGCGCAGAAAAAAGTTGCACAAACTTTCAACATTTGTCATCTCTCCTAAGATATACATTTGGTCTAGCGAACCAGTGCTATTCTAGGCGACAGTATTCTAATATACCTAAATTTAATATTTTGTAATTATATTCCACAGTGATCGCACTAACTTATCCTCTTTTCTGCAGCAGACAAAAGATATCCTGGAGACAGGTGAAGTCTTCCCCAAGCAACTATGACCGCCAATTTACCAGTAGCCACAGAAATTTTACCAATGGTCTTGCAACTGCAACCTGCGATCGCCATGACCGATGACCAGTTTTTTGAATTTTGTCAACTTAACCGCGATTTTCGCATTGAACGCAGTACTTATGGAGAATTAGTCGTTATGTCCCCTACTGGTTCCGAAACTGATGAGCGCAATTTTAACGTAACTGGGCAGTTATGGGTATGGACAAAGCAAGATGGTACAGGTGTAGGGTTTGGTTCTAGTGGTGGGTTTACTTTACCCAATGGTGCGGTGCGTTCTCCCGACGCAGCGTGGATTAAACGCAGTCGATGGGAAGCAATATCACCAGAATTGCGAAAAAAGTTTGCTCCGATTTGTCCAGATTTTGTGATTGAACTGCGCTCTGAGACTGATAACTTGCGGATTTTGCAAGACAAGATGCAAGAGTATATTGATAATGGCTCACAACTGGGTTGGCTACTTGATAGAAAGCAACGCCGAGTTTTTATTTATCGTCCTGATGTTGCGGTTGAGGTATTAGATAATCCGCAGACGCTTTCTGGTGAACCGTTACTACCTAGGTTTATTTTGGATTTAAGTCAAATTTGGTAGGAAATCAATTCCCAAGTTTCCGTGTGTGAAATCTGCACCTCAGCGGTTAATTTTGTAAATACTCTATCTCCAGGCTTTGCCCAAATTGCCTAATCTACAATCATGCACATTTATTTAGCATATAGCCATTTGCTAAATAAGCGGCTGACTCTTGGCATGACGACATAGGTTAGCAGTGCAACCATCGTCATGGTGAGAATTAGTGAAATAATTAGGGGAGGTAAACCACGGAGCAGGGGAACTAAGAAGGTAGTTAACAAATTAATCAAGACAAATACAGATATCCAAGTCAGCAATGCTGTTTTGTAGCGTGGGGGAGTTTTTAATGGTTGTCCGGGAAGAGAAAACCAAGCTTCTAATCCACTAAGCTGCTGGACATGAGGCTCGGATTCAATTAAATGTTTACCTTGATTGAGCCAATATTCGCGATCGCTCGATGTCATCCAAGCTTTCAAGTTATTATAGCCGTCAAACCGGAAGATAATTACATATTCTCGCCGCAAACCTGGTTGTGGGCGAATTACATTTGTACCTAAGTGACCAAGATAAGTTCTCGCAACACTGGTAATATTTTTTAACCAAATCTCGTAATCACTCTCACTCCCTGGTTTAACTAGTTGTGAAATGACCACAGTGATGTATTGGTCTTCCTGTTCCATTTCATTTGTCATTGGTCACTTAGTTGTTGGTTATTTGTTAAATAAGGGATATCCGGCTTTACCTACTTCTAGTCGCACGACGTTAGCGGGAACTACACCTGTAGCTGGGGGTAAAAACATTCCCCCATTCATCACAACATAAATTGCAGTGCGATCGCTATCTGTTTGACCAAAAGCTACTGCTGTGCTACCAATTACACCCTGTTCGGCTTGAGCGATAACGGTTGTAGTGCCGTTGGGTGTAATTTGTACAACGCTATTATAAATATGCGTTGCTCCATACAAGTTCCCTTCCACATCGAAAGCAAAATCATCAATGTTAGTTTGTTCAACAAATATCTCTGGTTCACCGGGTGTATTATCTGTGGTAATTGGCACTTTCAATAACAGCATTTTTTCGGTGTTGGAAACATAAAAGAAATCACCGAACCGCTTCAAACCGTTAGCAGCAGGAATAATACTCTCAGCGCTGCTGCGAGCTAATAAAGGATGCTCTAGCCAAATTGATACTAGTTTTTGGGCAATATCTATTGACCAAATCGCTCCCCGATAGGAGTCGGCGATTAAATATTGAGTGTCAGCAAGTGGGGTGATGCCGTTAAGAAATATGGCGTCTGGTAATGTGAGGAGGGTTTCCACAGTTCCATCTGCGGTGATTAACGAAACTACTGGTAGAGAATCAGCATTCCATCCAGGGACAACTAAATCATTATTGGGAGTTATGGCTATACCACTGACTTTCCCCTCAACCTTGGCGTGAGTCGCTTGATGACCATCTGGAGTGAGGCGAACAATTTCGCCTACTTCATGATTAGTGACAAAAATTGTACCATCAGGAGCGATCGCAATATTTTCTAAAAAAGTATTGACGGGAAACGAAGCAATCACCTTAGCTGGTGCTAATGCAATCGGCGTATCCGCATAAATAGGGGGTAATCCTGCTGAATTTGCCATCATCACCTACCATTGTAATTGAATTGGGCCACCAAACTTTCGCATCTCTGCGAAAAACTGTCCTTGGGCGCTTCCATCTGGCAGAGTTGCCAAATAGACAGCAGTTTCGGCACCTTCTTCGGCTGTAAATGGAGCATTTTCGCCCCCCATATCGGTTTTCATCCAACCTGGAGAATAGGTATTAACGAGAATATTATCACCTTGTAGTTCCTTAGCCAGCAGAACTGTGAGTGCATTTACTCCTACTTTAGAAAGTCGATAAGCAGGAGATAAAGGATAATAATCAGTTTTAATCGCAGCTAGAGAGGCCATTTCCGTGGAAACATTGACGATACGCCCGTAGTTATTCGCCTTCATCAACGGGATTAATGCTTGAAGGATTCTCAGTACTGACAGCACATTTGTTTCAAAAGTAGAGCGGATTGTTTCTAATTCCATCGTTAATAAACTAGATTTCTCCGGGTCTGGTGTCGGATTGATACCTGCATTGTTCACCAAAATATCAACTTTGCCGTAGGTTTCCCCCAGCCACGCAGTCAACTTTTGTACACTAGCATCATTAGTCACATCAAGTGGGTGATAGTCCACAATTAGCCCTTCACTGGCTAACTGCTCCTTAGCTGCAATACCATCTGCTTGATTACGACTTGTAAGAATAACATGAACACCAATCTGTGCCAATTTACGAGAAATCGCATAACCTAAACCGCGATTACTACCTGTAACCACAGCTATCTGTTTCTCAGTCGTCATGTTTGTAACTTTTCTAGAGATTTTAGTTTTACTTTACTGAGGTGCTGTAAATTAATCAAATTGATTAAAATAATATATTGAATCGATGGGTTTAATAGATTTGTCTGGAGTTGATTTAAACCTCCTCGTAGCTTTTGAGGTGCTATTTGAAGAAAGAAGCGTCACCGTAGCTGCTCAAAGGTTGTATCTAGGACAACCAGCAATGAGTGCAACGCTGGGAAGATTACGTACTCTATTTGAAGATGAGTTATTTATTCGGATTGGTAGAGAAATGCAGCCAACTGCAAAAGCGCTAGAAATTGCTCCTAGTATTTCTGCAGCTTTGAAGCAGATTCGGCAGATGTTAGAGTCAAGTCAAAATTTTGACCCAGCTACTGCTAAAAATACTTTCACCATTGGCAGTTCAGACTACACCAGCTATGTAATTATGCCGAAGCTGCTGGAAGTTTGTCGCCAAATTGCGCCGGGAATTGATTTTCGACTAATTGGTTTTGATAAAAGCTGTGTGGGAGAACTTTTAGAGCAACGGGAGATTGATTTTGCGCTTGGTCTTTTCCAGGAACCACCCAGACAAACAATGCAGATACCATTATTTACAGAAAATTTTGTCGGGGTTTGTCGTCGTGGACATCCGATAATGAGCCAGGAGACAATTACACCAGAAACCTTCGCCAATCTTCCCCATGCTCTTTTCACTCTGCGTCGAGATGACGTCGGTGAAATTGATAAGGTGCTAGCTGAATACAATCTTCAGCGACGGGTAATGCTGACAACTCCCCATATCTTGATATTACCAGCAATCATTTCATCAAGTGATTTAGTGAGTGCTATTCCGTCAAGATTGGTGAAACCTTTTGCATGTCAAGATACATTAGAAATTTTTGAACTTCCCGTCAAAACTGACTCGTGGATGATTTCTGTTTTGTGGAGTAAGCTCACAAATCAGGAGCAATCAAGTATTTGGTTACGACAGATTTTAAAAAGTATTTGTGAGGAAATTTAATTAAATAGAGAAATACAGGAAATTTTTCAGCGTTGCTGATGGTGGGATGAAAACACGATGGTTTAGAGACGTAAAATTTTACGTCTCTACATAATCAAGAAATATGAGATAAATTCCTGTAGATGATTACACCACAGGAGTTTTACCGTTGCTATTAGTTGACTCGCTGACAGTTTTAGCTGGAGCAGGTGGGGTGGAGGAAGCCGCTACCACTGGGGGAACTTCTGAAGTAGATTGCTTACCTCGCTTGCGATTAGAGCCGCCGGCTTTGGAATATTCTATGCTATTTTTACCGTAGACGGTTGCAATTCCACTGAGCATTCTCTCTGACATTTCTGAGAGTGCTTTGTCCATCTGTGACAACTTTTTGCGAGATTCTTCTAAATTAGATAAAAGTGTGTTGTGCGCTTCTACGGTAGTACGGGTATTATCAATTAAACGGGCGTAGGCTTCGATAGTTAAGCCATGTTTTAAATCTAGATTTTCATCAATAGATTTTAGCAGAGCAAGACGACGTTGGGCTTTGTCCACAGCAGCAGAACCGCGAGTTTTTAAAGACATAGGAGGTTTTTAGAAAATTATTCTTTTTTAAAATAGTGGTATATCCTGTGATGTGAGATGAGTAGTTTTGTGGATTTAAGTAATTAAATAATTTGCTGCTCTACCTGTGTTTTTACTCAGTCGAAATGGCAAATGCGATCGCCGAAATGGCAAATGCGATCGCCGAAATGGCAAATGCGATCGCCGAAATGGCAAATGCGATCGCCGAAATGGCAAATGCGATCGCCGAAATGGCAAATGCGATCGCCGAAATGGCAAATGCGATCGCCGAAATGGCAAATGCGACTGTCGAAATGGCAAATGCGACTGTCGACTGTCGAAATGGCAAATGCGACTGTCGAAATGGCAAATGCGAACACTTGTGGTGAAAGAATGAGCGATGAACATAATTTTAGGGAATACTAAAAAAGTCTAATAAATTAAATATCCCTTATATGTCTATTGCGTTAACTGCTGAAACTCTGATCCCACTATCTGTTAAAGAACGGAAAGCATTAATTTTACATCATGCTTCATTAATTGATGCGATTCACATCGCTGATGAAGATTTGCACACAGCATATAAGTACGGCAAAGTTATTTCCTCAATTGCACCTGCTTACTTTCAATATAAAATTGCACAAGACCAGCAGAATAGCTCTGTTTTAGAATTTAATATACAATCACAATTAATTAGTAGTAAAACTGTTAAATTTGCAGATAATTTCATTGACTGGCTAACGGTAGACTTTGAAAATAAAAGTAAAATGCTTGAGCATCATCCCCATCCACGAAATCTTTTTGAATTATGTGGAGCAAAATTACTAGTTACTAGCAACTCAGTGACAAGAAGTCTTAGCACTAAAATGGGAGCACTATGGGAGGAAATAACTTATATTAGCCCTTATGTAATTATCCCTGAATTAGAATTTGGTATGAAAATTAAGGGAGTGGATATTATTTTGCTCACAGAAGCATCTATTAAGTTTGCACAATTAAAAACTTTAAAAGGTACGTTAACTGGTTCACAAGCAATTAGAGCTAAAAAAGAATTAGGTATTCACGATGATTCGTTATTTATAGCTGCTTTTAATTTAGGTAATTGGACATTTAATTGTGCTAAAATCCCTCGTATTGCTGGTAGAACATTTTGGGACAAAATTCACATGAATTATGACATTATTGAGAACCATGTAAGAAATATGTTGCAGACAATTGATCAGGCTTTTGCTGAGTTGGCTGCAAGGTAATTTTTATAGATAAAACAGCGAAAGTTGTTCAGCTATTTCTTTACCTTTTGGTTTATTTCCTTGAATTAATTCAAAAAGATAACTACCAATTTCTTTAGCAAGTAATACTGGTACTGCATTACCAATTTGCTTATATTTAGAAGTCACTGAACCATAAAAAACCCAATCATCTGGAAAAGTCTGAATTCTGGCAGATTCGCGTACACTTAAAGAACGCAAAGCTAGAGGATGACACATATCTGTAGCCTTTTGGTGTGGACTGGTGGTAATTGTTGGTGAAGGTTTATCCCAAGATAATCTTCTATAAAAACCTACTTTTCCACCTCCTGAATTATAAGCACCTCCCATAGCTTCTTTTTTTAATTCTTCTGGTAAGTGTCTCCAGTTTTGTCCTGCTTGCAAAAGTCTTAAAAATTTGAGCCGACTTTCAGAATAAGCTATAAACTCTGGCTCTGGCTCAACTAAATCTGTTAAAGCATGTTTTAAAGTTAACCATTTTGGTAAATTTTGACCGTCTTTACTATATTTAGCTAAAGGAAATGTCACAGTTTCTCCATCTCTAGAACCAATAAATACTACGCGCTCTCTGTTTTGAGGTACTCCATAATCTGCTGCTTCTAAAAGATTATAAATAACGTTGTAGCCTATTGCTTTCATTTCTGCTAATACTACTGCTAATGCAGCACCAGCTATTTCATCAGCTACTAGAGGTGGGTAATCTTTTCCTCGTTGGTTGATTGGCCTATGAAGAATCGGAGCTGAAAGTAAACCCCTGACGTTTTCCATCAAAAAAAATCGCGGTTGGATTTCTTTGACAATACGGATAAAATCCATAAATAAACTACCGCGAGGATCCATAACTGAGCCTCTTTTGCCGGCGGTGCTAAATGGCTGACAAGGTGGTCCACCTGTTACTAAGTCTACTTCTCCTGGGCGTAAAGCTCTATTTAAACCTAAAACTCTTCCTCCTTCCTCAAGTAGTTCCTGGGAACTGACTTTTTCTATTTCTCTAGGAACAGCACTTTCTTTTAGCGATGGTCGATTAATCACAATCGTCTTTGTAGCGTCATAATCTTTTTCTACTACACTTACTGTTTGAAATCCTGCTTTTTCTAGACCCAAATCTAGACCAAATGCACCTGTAAATAAAGAAATAGAAATAGCTTTACCATTGATCATGGTTGTTAGTCCTGAATAATTATGAAAGAGATGATGCTGCTTTTAGATATTTTTTGCTTTTGATTTGCTGCTTATATCATGGCATCTTGGCAGGTCAGCAGCATTCTAGATAACTGGTGAAGCTCGCTATTTGTTCTTTGTTATTGGTTATTGGTAAGAGTCTTGAGTGTATTTCAGTTTTGCAGCATAATTTGGTTGATTTTTACCGACTTATCAATAATCTGCTTTTTGGTTGTCAAGGGAAGAATCAGCTAGACTGTAACACGCTGCTGGCATATGGCGGCGGTCAAAACCAGGGTATGGTGAAGGAGATATACCCAATTTCCATTTAGCACAGGTAATACTACTACCTGACAAAGACGTGAAGACCGATCCAGCTAGATTCGCGGCGCTCTTTACAATGGCTTTATCAGCACAAACATGACCTCTGTGTCTGGAGTGGTTTCTCCACAAGCCTATGCAACCTACTAATCCTAACCAATTTACAGAAAAAGCGTGGGAAGCGATCGCCCACACGCCGGATATTGTTAAGCAATATCAACAACAGCAGATAGAAAGCGAACACCTGATGAAGGCGCTGTTAGAGCAAGATGGTTTAGCTAGTGCTATTCTCAGCAAAGCAGGAGCGGATATCCAAAAATTGCGCGATCGCACTGAACAATTTTTCCAGCGTCAACCAAAAGTTTCAGGTAGCAGCAGTTCTGTTTATTTGGGACGCAGTTTAGATACACTTTTAGACCGAGCGGATAGCTATCGTCAAGAATTTCAAGACGAATATATTTCTATTGAACATTTATTGCTGGCTTATGCTAAAGATGACCGCTTTGGTAAAAGTCTACTGCGCGAATTTGGTTTAGACGAAAGCAAGCTAAAAAATATTATTAAAGAAATTCGTGGGAGTCAGAAAGTGACGGATCAAAATCCAGAAGGTAAATATCAATCGCTAGAAAAATATGGGCGCGACCTCACAGAAGCAGCTCGCAAAGGACAACTTGATCCAGTAATTGGACGCGATGACGAAATTCGTCGCACCATCCAAATTCTTTCTCGTCGCACTAAGAATAATCCGGTGTTAATTGGTGAACCGGGTGTGGGAAAAACAGCGATCGCTGAAGGATTAGCCCAGCGGATTGTCGCTGGTGATGTACCCCAATCTCTCAAAGACCGCAAGTTGATATCTTTAGATATGGGTGCTTTAATCGCTGGGGCAAAATTTCGAGGAGAATTTGAAGAACGCCTGAAAGCAGTATTAAAAGAAGTGACCGAATCTGGCGGGAATATAGTTTTATTTATTGATGAAATTCATACCGTTGTCGGCGCTGGCGCAACTCAAGGGGCGATGGATGCGGGAAATTTATTAAAGCCAATGTTAGCGCGGGGTGAACTGCGCTGTATTGGAGCGACAACTTTAGATGAATACCGCAAATATATCGAAAAAGATGCGGCTTTAGAAAGGCGTTTTCAACAAGTTTATGTTGATCAACCAAGCGTGGAAGATACTATTTCTATCCTTAGAGGTTTGAAGGAACGCTATGAAGTGCATCACGGGGTAAAAATTTCCGATAGTTCTCTAGTCGCAGCCGCAACTTTATCTAGTCGTTATATTAGCGATCGCTTTTTACCAGATAAAGCCATCGACTTAGTAGATGAAGCTGCTGCTAAATTGAAAATGGAGATTACCTCGAAGCCAGAGGAACTTGATGAAATTGACCGCAAGATTTTACAATTAGAAATGGAGCGGTTATCTTTACAAAAAGATAGTGATGCTGCTTCCAGGGAACGGTTAGAAAGAATTGAAAAAGAACTAGCTGACCTCAAAGAAGAACAAAGAACTCTCAATGCTCAATGGCAATCAGAAAAAGATATCATTAACAAAATTCAAGCTGTCAAAGAAGAAATTGACAGAGTGAATTTAGAGATTCAGCAAGCAGAAAGAGATTATGATTTAAATCGAGCCGCTGAGTTGAAATACGGCAAATTAACTGATTTACATCGGCGATTAGAAACCGCTGAAACAGAATTAGCAAATGCTCAAAGATCAGGTAAATCTTTACTGCGAGAAGAAGTAACCGAAGCTGATATTGCTGAAGTTATTTCTAAATGGACGGGAATTCCTATCAGTAAACTGGTAGAATCAGAAAAAGAAAAGCTATTGCATTTAGAAGACGAACTGCATCACCGCGTCGTGGGACAACAAGAAGCAGTGACAGCAGTCGCAGATGCAATTCAGCGATCGCGCGCAGGACTTGCTGATCCCAATCGTCCCATTGCTAGTTTTATTTTCCTCGGCCCTACGGGTGTAGGTAAAACTGAATTAGCAAAAGCACTAGCGGCGTATATGTTCGACACTGAAGAAGCTTTAGTGCGAATCGATATGTCAGAATATATGGAGAAACATGCTGTTTCTCGGTTAATTGGTGCTCCTCCAGGATACGTTGGTTATGAAGAAGGAGGACAACTCACAGAAGCGATTCGTCGTCGTCCTTACGCAGTCATTCTCTTCGATGAAATCGAGAAAGCTCACCCGGATGTCTTCAATATTTTCCTGCAAATTCTTGATGATGGACGTGTCACCGATGCTCAAGGTCATACCGTAGACTTCAAAAACGCAATTATCATCATGACCAGTAACATCGGCTCCCAGTATATTCTGGATATAGCCGGCGACGACTCCCGCTATGATGAAATGCAACATCGCGTCATGGAAGCAATGCGGAACAGTTTCCGTCCCGAATTTCTCAACCGCATCGATGAGATTATTATCTTCCATACTCTGCAAAAACAAGAACTGCGGCGGATTGTGTTATTGCAATTGGATCGACTCAGAGAAAGATTAAGCGATCGCAAAATGTCATTGCGGCTTTCTGATGCGGCGCTTGACTTTTTAGCAGAGGTAGGATATGACCCAGTGTTTGGAGCGCGTCCATTGAAACGAGCAATTCAGCGCGAGTTAGAAACTCAAATTGCAAAAGCGATTTTACGCGGTGAATTTAACGACGGAGATACGATTTTTGTTGATGTCCAAAATGAGCGTCTGTCTTTTAGTCGCTTACCTGTAGAGGTGTTTAGCAGTTAATTCGGTTCGTTTCGCGCTAAGACGCCAAGACGCAAAGTATTGCTTTGCGTTTTGGCGCGAAAATATAGTAAGCTGCAAAAGGAATTAATTACTATGACCCCAACTCAAGTTAAACAACTAACTTTTACAGAATTTTTAGCTCAATCTCCAGATGATGCTGGAATTTATGAATTAGTTGATGGAGAAATTGTCCAGGTGGATGCAACGAGAGCGCATAAAAATGTAGCTCGGTTTTTAGTCAAAAGTTTTAACAGGGAAACTGAACGTTTAGGACTGGATTACATTGTTGACAAAGATATAGTTGTCAGAACTGTCAACAAAAATGGACAAGAACAAGGAAGAAGACCAGATGTGAGTGTGGTTAGCGGTAGTTTGTGGAACGCCAATGTTTTTGATTACGGCGCCGTCACCGAACCTATCTCGTTAGCTGTAGAAGTTATTTCTACTAATTGGGAAGATGATTATGTGGACAAATTGGATGAATACCAAAGATTAGGAATTAATGAGTATTGGATTGTTGATTATTTAGCGATCGCATCTAGAGCTTACCTTGGTAATCCCAAAATTCCCGCAGTTTTTGTTTATAACTTAATTGATGGTCAATACCAATCGCAAAGATACACTCTTAGCGATCGCATTGTCAGCCAGATTTTTCCCGAACTCACCCTGACTGTTGAGCAAGTTGTCTCCAGCAGTCAACTACGCAAATTGTAACCATCATGTTACATACCGAACATTAATCTCTACGAGTGGGAGGTTACAATACAGAGACTATTTCTGTGTAAGCGATCGCTTTTATGTTGGGTCAGATACTAGATGGACGTTACAAAATTATCCGCGAGTTAGGTGCTGGTGGCTTCGGTCAAACCTATGTCGCTGAAGACATTAAACTTTACAATAATCAGTGCGTCGTCAAGCTACTAAAGCCAATGGCATCTGACCCCATGACTTTGCAAGTAGCTAGGCGGTTATTTGAGTCAGAAGCGCAACTATTACACAAATTGGGTACTCATGACCAAATTCCCCAATTACTGGCGCATTTTGAAGAAAATAAGGAATTTTATTTAGTACAGCAATTTATTGATGGTCATCCGTTAAGCGAGGAACTCACCCCAGGAAAACGGCTAAGTGAAGCTTATGCGATCGCCCTCTTACAGAATATCCTGCAACCTTTATCCTTTGTCCATCAAAATAACGTCGTCCACCGCGATATTAAACCCCCAAACTTAATTCGTCGCCAAAGTGATGGCAAAATTGTATTGATTGACTTTGGGGCAGTGAAACAGATAGGTACTCAAGTAGTCAATGCCCAAGGGCAAACAAAAATGACCGTGAGTATCGGTACTCCTGGATACATGCCCAGCGAACAGAGTCGTGGTAGCCCTAGATTAAGCAGTGACATTTACGCTGTGGGTATGATTGGTATTCAAGCCTTGACAGGGTTAATGCCAGATCAGTTACAAGAAGATGTGCAAACAGCCGAAATTATCTGGCGTCACCTAGTACCCGTTAGCCTCCAGTTTGCAGAGGTTTTAGATATGATGGTACGCTATGACTTTCGCCAGCGCTACCAATCAGCCACAGACGCTTTAGCGGCGGTGCAACAATTAAGCAATCCTCATATTCCACCGACTCAATACTCACCGCCTCTAGGCTACAGGCCGACACCGCCACCAAGCAATTCTCAACCACCGCTATACTCCCCACCACCTTCAGTTCCACCCCAGTATCGCCAAGAAATTCCCCAGACTCCAGGTTACAGCCCATCACCGCAGCCAAGCAATCCTCAGCCCACGCCCCCACCTCCTCTACCTGACACTCCCCCAAAAGTCTCAATGAAATTCACACAAAAAGACTGGGGCCTCTATATTCAGTGGGTGTTAGCGAATATTTTTGGTTACTTCGGAGGAGCCCATTTGTTGTCACTCATCTCCGATATTGCAGGAGATCCTATCCCAGGACTTGCCTTTTGCGGATTACTTGTAGGAATATTGCAATGGATAGTACTGCGACGACAAGTTTCTGTATCTCTGTGGTGGGTATTACCTACTACTTTAGCTGCCCCCTCGACTTACTTATTCGCTACAAAATTTTATATTTATCAGATGCTTACACTCGGTGCTTTCTACGGATTAATAGTTGGTATCGGGCAATGGTTAGTATTGCGGCAACTAGTTAACAAAGCTGGCTGGTGGATTTTAGCGAATGCTTTGGGTGCTGGGTTGAGTTTTATGATATCGGAAATGGTAGATGATAGTATTGGTAGGTTTGGTATTCAATTATTCATTTTATTAGGAATATTACTTGGTATTACGTCAGGAGTAGTATTAGTTTGGTTACTCCGCGACAAGAAAAGTGCAAGCAATAGTTAAATTAATACTAGTTCAAATGATATTTGTTATACATAAATTCTTTGTAGGGGCACGGCACTAGTAAGATAATTTGATATGATAAAAGATTTTGGATGCCGTGCCCCCTCACAAAACATATTTTTCACTGCTGGAATAATACCAAGAAATATTATATATTGGTACTATACACGAGAAATCATATGCAAAAAAATACAAGTGTTACTTTGGGTGAGCATTTTGAGGCATTTATCGCCAGTCAAATCAAAAGCGGACGTTTCAACAATGCCAGTGAAGCAATTCGAGCAGGCCTACGCCTGTTAGAAGAGCGGGAAATAAAGCTTGTGGCTTTGCAACGGGCATTAGTAGAAGGAGAGAATAGCGGATTTACTGACTATTCTCTCTCAGGACTGCTTGCAGAACTTGACCGTGAATAGCTGATGTCACCATTTCGCCTTACTGAATTAGCCAAACAGGACTTGCTATCAATCGGTCGCTACACCCAAAAAACATGGGGAACTGAGCAGAGAAACCGTTATCTTGCTATGTTGAATGACTGCTTTGATTTTTTGGCACGAGAGCCACAAAAAGGGCGTACTTGTGACGAAATTCGCCCAGGATACCGAAAGTACCATATCGGACGACATTTAATATTCTATCGAGAAACTACTGATGAATATATTGATATTATTCGCATTTTGCACGACAGTATGGATCTAGAGTCTCATTTTGACGAAGACTAGGGCAAAGACAACATATCCCTTCACATCGAGTGATTTTGCCACTCTTCAAATGTACGCAGCTTTTTCAGAAATCAAATATTAGTCCCATATCAATCAACCTTTTCCCGTCGCTGTTTGAGTTTCAGCATAATTTCCGCGTGCATTTCGCGGGTGATAGGATAAAAAAACGTTAAAAATAACCCTAAAATCAAACAAATTGTTGGTAAAGGGCCGACAGCAAGCCGGATAGCTTGTATTGCTGATTCTGGTTGAATTGGTAGTGTAGCTTGTCCTGGTACATTAGCTTTAAAACCGGCTGCTTCTAAAGCATTTCCTACTATAAATAAACCAAAAGCTAAACCAAACTTTTGCAACAACACCATAAAACCATAAAAAATTCCTTCCCGGCGTTGTCCAGTTTGTAGCTCATCTAATTCAATCACATCTGGAATCATCGCCCAAGGAATTAAATAAGCTGTGGAAACTCCAAAACCAGCCATCACCGCCATCACATACATCAAAACTATTTGTCCAGGCTGTAAGAAATATAGTCCAGCACCAGCGATAATCCACAAACTCATTCCCAAAAAATAAACAACTTTTCTGCCCACTTTTTTACACAGAGCACCCCAAACAAATAACATTAATAAAGCCGTTCCTTGGACAGCAATCATCACCGTAGGTACATCAGCTTCTTGGAGGCGCATACAATCAACGACAAAATAGGGAATAATGTTCGCTGTAATTTGCACACCTAGCCAAGAAAATAAATATATTCCAATCACGAATAAAAAAGGTCGGTTGCTGAAGACAATTTTTAATTGTTCAACAAAAGGGATATCCGGAGCAGCTTCAGCTTGGATACGTTTAGCTTCAAAAGCCAGAGCACGAGCGCGTGTACCATAAACACACCAATATAATGATGCGATCGCAATAACTGTACATATAGCTGCTAAAACAAGATACTGTTGTGAGCGATCGCTAATTTGCAAAAACACTATCCGAGCTAAAATCAAAGAAAAAATACTACCACCAATAGAAAATGTAAACCGAAAACTATTCAGGCTAGTCCGTTCATCATAATCCTGAGTCAGTTCGGGAGTCATGGCAGTATAAGGCAAATTCACCACAGTGAAAAACACCTGCGATAACAACCCAATCACCACATAATACCAAAATAGCCCCCAAACACTAAATCGCGGTACAATCCACTGCAAAAAAAAGAAAACTCCAAAAGGAATCGCCCCATAAAGTAACCAAGGTAGACGTCTTCCCCAGCGACGTGATTGAGTTTTATCAGTCAACATCCCCACAAACGGATCATTAACTGCATCCCAAATCTTCCCCACCATCAAAATACTCCCAGCTAACCCAGGGGGAATCCCCGCGACGTTAGTAAAAAACACCAACAGAAAAAATGTCGAAATATTTCCCGTAATCGCCGGCCCTAAATCTCCCGCGCCATAAGCCAACTTAGTTTTCAAGTCTAGTTTTTCGCTAGCAGCATCATTCATAGTTATTTATGCTCATACTAAGATCAAAAGTTTGCCTCCAGTATCACCTAAACACTACGCTTTTATGTCAGACCTTTACGTTTCTTGGTCAGATTATCACCAAAAGATTGAACACTTAGCAGTTCAGATTTATCACTCAGGTTGGGAATTCAATCAAATAGTCTGTCTTGCTAGAGGTGGACTACGCATTGGCGATATTCTCTCCCGCATCTACCAACAACCGCTAGCAATCTTAGCAACATCCTCTTACACTGGCGCCGGTCAACAAGCAAGAGGTAATTTAACTGTCTCCCGTCACCTAACAATGACCACCGCCACCCTAGGATCCCATATCCTTTTAGTTGATGACCTTGTAGATTCTGGAATCACCCTCCAAGAAACAATTCCTTGGCTCAAAGAACATAGTGATTCCCCCATCGCCGAAATTCGCACCGCTGTACTTTGGTATAAAGCCTGTTCCGTTGTCAAACCAGATTACTACATCGATTACCTACTAGATAACCCCTGGATTCACCAACCCTTTGAACATTACGAATACATCACCCCTGCTGGACTAGTTGAAAAGTCGCAACTTAACTCTTGACTGAAATCAGCAACGATTAATCACAAAATCAAAACACCCACAACCAAACAGGAAGAGTCAGCAGCAATATTATCGCCCCTGCAGCTAAAGCTGTGACAGCTAAATCACGATCAAGGTCGAAGGTTTCGGCAATGACTAATGTAGCAAAAGCCGGGGGCATTGCCATTTGTAAAATCATTACCTGTGCAGCAGCACCAGTCACACCAAATAGAGGTAAAGCACTACCGAGCACCAAAGGAACTAGCAGCATTTTAATTGTCAAACTCATGGCTGCTTGTGGTAAGCTGTGCCAAGAAGTAACTTGAGCCAGTCGCATCCCAATTAATACTAGAGATAAGGCAATAGCAGTCCAAGCCAATTTATCTAAGCCAAATTCAACTACATCTGGTAACTGCACTTGGCGAAATACTAAGCCAAAGCCGAAACCCCACAGAGTAGGATTAATTAATATCGCTTGAGTCATCTGCCAATAATTACTGGCGCTGCTGCCAAAATGACTCGCTAATACAACTCCTAAACCATAAGATCCCAGCAGTGATCCCAACAAATCGTAGAATAAAGCCCACGCAAAATATTCTTTTCCAACCATCGCTAAGGTAACAGGAAAGCCCAAATAACCTGTGTTTCCTAGCATTGCAGCTAACAGTAGACTACCTTGAGTTGGTTGTTGAGGAATACTTTTTGTAAAATATGCTTGCCCTTTCATCCCTACCCAAGCCAAAATTGCTCCCAGAAAAATAGCCAAATAAGCGATCGCTGGTGCAATCCAAATCTGTCTAGATAAATCAGTTTGTCGCAAAAAAGCAACAACACTCAGCGGTGCTCCCACCCAAAACAGCAATTGACCTAAACGAGTGGGAACCATACTAGGTAGCTTGCGTCCCAAAATGAATCCTAAAACAGCTAATCCTATTAGCTTCAGGTATAGTTCCGATAGGTTTGTCAAGATTGCGCCCGATAATCACAGATGTAAGATGATAGCTGTTGCGTTTATTTTTTTCCAGTCTACAATCTGTTATGGTTATGCAAATAAAAGCAGGAGTTGACTCTTGAATAAAGCTGGATTTCCTGGAAAACCGGAAAACTCATCAGCTTCCTCTGGTGATGATATTCCAGCAGCTTTGCGTGATACTCCAGATGCAGCACCCAAGGTGCGCGTGCGACCTCTGGTTTTGTTAATTGGAGGAATTGTTGGTTTTATCTTGCTGGCTGGGATTAGTGGTTTTTTATTTTTCATCACTTCACCCCAAAAAACCGCCGATTCTCAACCTTCGCCATCTGCTTCTCCCTCCCCCTCCAACTCTGGCAATAATAATGATGTTCTGTTAGGACATTTAGCCTATCCAGAAGTACCAGAGTCAGAGTTAATTGCCATTTCCAGAGACGGACGCATCCGGATGCGAAAAAGCGCAGCAGAAAAGTTTCAAGCAATGGTTCAAGCCGCACGCAGCGCTGGTGTAAATTTAGTACCCATTTCTGGCTTCCGCTCAGTGAAAGACCAGGAGCAGTTATTTTTTAGCGTCGGCGCCGAACGCAATCAAACCCCCTCCCAAAGAGCTGCTCTCAGCGCCCCACCAGGACATAGCGAACATCACACAGGTTATGCTGTAGACATCGGTGATGGTGCAGTCCCCGCAACTAATCTCCAAGCTAATTTTGACAACACCAAAGCATATGAGTGGCTAGCAGCCAACGCCGCCCGTTTTAGTTTTGAAATGTCTTTTCCCAAGGATAATTCCCAAGGAGTAAGTTATGAGCCTTGGCACTGGCGATTTGTTGGTGATAGCGATAGTCTAGAAACTTTCTATAAAGCTAAAAATTTACAACCAACTCCCACACCGCAATCAACACCATAAAATAGCCTCTTTTTCTACAAGAGACTTCAGGCGATGTCACCAAAAATTCATTATAGAGACGTAAGATTTTACGTCTCTACAAAGGTTGTGTGAGAGTGCAAAATTATTTGCATACAACTTTTTTGCCAACGCCAGATTTAATCACCCGATTATTCAGAAGCAGCGGGAGCTTCTGGTGCTGCGGCTGGCGCTTCTGGACGAGAACGACGCAAAGATTCAATCAACCGAGTCTGACTTGCTGGTCTGGCTTGGTCTGCACGCCGCCGTCTTTTTCTTGTTGGTTGGGCGGGTGATGCATCACTGACGACACGCTCACGCCGTGACCGACGCAGCGAGTCTCTCAGGCTTCCGCCACCACTAGATGCTGCACTTTGTGATGTAGTTTCTGATCTGCGAGATATTAAGCGACGGCTGATTCTAGATTCTGTGTCTGATGATACAGCATCGAGCGATCGCCTGCGTCTAGTTTGCGGTTCTCTAATCCTTTCACCAGAATCATCTGTATTACTAGATGCTTGTAACCGCCTTCTCAGTCTGGGGGTTTCTTCTGCTACCTGTTGGTTTCTTTCTTCTGCTTCTCTTTGTTGTCTGCGTTGTTGAACTTCGCTGTGACGCCGTGAACCTTGAATCGCAAATTCTGTTCCTATAGATACGCCTCGTCTACCACCAGCTGCGGGTTTTAATTTCCAATCCCGCGCTTGTCTGAGAGTTTCTTCATCTAATTCGCGGTTCCCGCTAGAACGAGCCACCCGCACATTAGTCACATTCCCTTGGTCATCTGTATCAACAGCTACTTCTACTCTGCCTTCAATTCCTCGCCTTCTTGCCGCCTCTGGATATTTAGCATTACACTCACGACAAGCTGCACGACCATTCCCACTGCTCCGATTTACTGGCGCAGCTGGAGCTTCAATTACAGGATTTTTCGGTGCCACAGCGACTTCATTACCACCACGGCTCACTGCTGGAGAATCTCTAATCCCCCGTAATTGCCCGATTAAATTACTATTGGTACTGCCAGTACCATTACCAGAGCCGACTCCACTACCGGAGCCGCTACCTATACCAGAGCCTACACCAGTACCAATACCAGTACCTCTACCAGTACCACTAGCAAAGCCACTTCCAGTGCTGCCAGTTAAGACAGAGGAACCACCGCCGCCGCCACCGCCGCTAGGTGCTCTCTCCTCAGTTCTCGCCGATGAACTCAGCTTACTTGTTTGATTTGCCACTGCAGAAGTAATCTTTGGAGAGTTCTGTCTAGTTGGTTCTCTATTTTCAGCTTGTGGAATAATTTTTTGTACTGGTGCGTTTTTAGGTTCCGGTCTTGGTTCCTCAACTTTGACTGGCTTTGGCTCTACAGGAGGAGTAAAAACACTTTTTTCAATTATTTTGGGTTTTTCCTCTTTCTCCTCCACTTGGGGGGTTTGTGTAACCTGCGGTTGTGGGGTTTCAATAATTGCCACTTCTATCGGTTCGTCTTTTGTCTCTGGAACTCTCGATAAAAAATTACCTACACCTGAGGCTAGGACACCCGCATGTAGCGCCAGTGAACCCATCAAACTATAAACTAGAAAAGACCTAAGAGCCACAGCTTCTTGAGAACGCTGCTCAACAGCAATGCCTGAAAAGCCCATAGCTTACTGCCACCTATTTTCATTTGTGTGAATATCTTAAAATACTTAAGTACAAATATCAAGTAAATGTGTGAAACTGTTTATGCAACAGTTGTCAGAAAACACTGACACATGAAAAAAACATTTTAATATTTTTTCTACAAAAATTTACTAGCTGATACTTGTAACTTTATGTGAATAACAATAACATTAGCATGAAAATTTGAGCAAAATATCTTACTACTCTTTTGAGAAAGACTTGCAAGTTATATCAGGATTATGCAAATCTGACTGTATACTGTTGATTCATTACGAGGCTCTACATGGGAATTAAAGATCTGTTTACGGCAGGCGGTGTGGTGATGTGGCCGCTGTTGGCGTTTTCGGTGTTAGCGGTGGCGCTAATTATTGAGCGGATAAGATTTTGGCTGCAAGTTAATAATCGTCAAAGCCGCGTAGTCCGAGACGTTTTGAACCTTTATCGGCTAGATAATGTGGTGGGTGCGATCGATAAACTCAAACAAAACGCAGACTTACCACTGGCACGGATTTTTCTGGCAGCTTTAGAATTAGAAGAACCAAATCCAGAAGAATTTCGGCTAGCTTTAGAAAGTGAAGCCCAAGCAGAGATACCCTTGCTCAAACGCTTCCAAAATATTTTTGATACTATCATTGGTCTTGCACCTTTACTAGGCCTACTGGGTACAGTATTGGGACTGATAGCTTCCTTCGCGTCCTTGAATCTTGGTGATGTGGGAGGTACAAAAACAGCAAATGTGACAGCGGGGATCAGTGAAGCTTTGGTGTCAACAGCAACAGGACTCATTGTTGCGATATTCGTGCTGTTATTTGCTAACTCCTTCCGGGGACTCTACATCCGGCAAATAGCGCTGATTCAAGAATATGGGGGACAACTAGAGTTACTATATCGTCGTCGCTACGAAAGAGGAGAAAGAAGCTATGCGCCTACCAGATGAACCAGAGTTACCACCACAAATCAACATTGTGCCGATGATTGATGTGATCTTTGCGATTTTGACATTCTTCATTATGTCAACGTTATTTTTAACCAGATCGGAAGGATTACCAGTCAATTTACCGAAAGCAGCGACAGCCAAACAACAGCAAGTCCCGACGAAAATTACCATCACAGTAGACGAAAAAGGTGACGTTAACCTTAACCGTCAACCAGTAGCTGTTGATGGTTTGACAGAAAAATTACGTGCTTTGGTTGGTGCTAATAAAGAAGCATTAGTGGTGATTAATGCTGATGAAAAAGTTGGACATGGCCGAGTAGTGGCTGTCATGGATAAAGTTCGTCAGGTAGAGGGAGCAAAATTAGCGATCGCTACCCAAAAACCCTAACTACTGTTGCCCCATCCCACAGCACATAGCCGTGGGATTGTCAACTTTTTAGCATTAATTGCGACGCCTATTCACCGAGTTAGTATTTTGCGATTGTGATACTTCCGTAGCTGGCTTTTGATATCTAAGAGGATACTTCCGTTGGAAATACCCTTCCATAATCTCTAAAATCATCGGCGCCGCCACACTACCGCCGCCACCGCCAGAATGTTCTGCAAAAGCGACTATCAATATTTCCGGTTTATCAGCAGGTGCATAAGCACCAAACCAAGCATGATTTTGCTTCACTCCCCGGTTCCAAGCCTCGGCGGTACCACTCTTCCCGGCTACCGGCGGGACTGTTGGCTGATTTAAAACCTTACCCGTACCCTCTGATACCACCTTCCGCAGTCCCTCACGGAGAATTTTAATCGTTTCCGGCTTCATATTTAAATTTGAGCGCCAGCTTTTAGCGTCTTCATTGTCTTTGAGCAAATGCGGTTGGACTCGGTAGCCACCATTAGCTGGAACTGCAAACATCACCGCCACTTGTAGCGGTGTAGTTTGTAAAGCACCTTGACCGATAGTCATATTAATAGTGTCGCCTATAGTCCAATCGGTCTTCCAAGCTCTCTTTTTCCATGCTTGATCTGGAACCAAGCCTTTCACCTCTTCTGAGGTAAATTCAAACCCAGTCTTTTTACCAAATCCATATTTGCGCGTCCATTCAATTAAAGTCGGGCCGCCGATTCCCCGACCAATTTGATAAAAGAACGTATCACTACTCCACTGCATCGCCCCGACAAAACCCAGAGGCCCAAATCCCGCGTGGTTCCATTCCCCAAAACGGGTACCACCGATGGTTAAAGAACCATAAGTTTGTAACACCGTCTTGGGAGAGAATTTACCCGACTCCAACCCAGCGGTGGTGGTGACAATTTTAAAAGTACTCGCAGGGGGAAAAGCACTCAGCGCACGGTTAACCAAGGGATGTTCTACACCTTGGACAGTTTCCCAATCTTTTTTACTCAATTTCTGCTTGGAAAAAATATTGGGATCAAAAGTGGGATGAGACACCATTGCTAAAACAGAGCCATTTTTAGGATTAAGAGCGATAATTGCGCCGTTGCGATTCTTCAAAGCTTTTTCAGCAGCTTTTTGCACATCCAAATCAATGGTTAAGTGCAGGTCATTACCGGGTTTGGCGTCTTTCTCTCCCAACACCCGCAGTGGGCGACCCGCACCATCAACTTCTACTTGCTGACCACCCCATTCTCCTCTGAGTGTTTTTTCGTAGGCTTTTTCGATCCCCATCTGACCAATCACGTCTCCCAATCGATAGCCTTCATGCCTTTTCTTTTGTAACTGCTCGGCGGTGAGTTCGCGGGTGTAGCCGATGACATGGGCTAATTCCCGACCGTGGGGATAGTAACGAACAGCTTCTGTGTGGACTTCTACATCTTTGAGTTCAGTTTCATACTCCTTCAATGCAGTGATTTGAGCTTCAGTCAGGTCACGAGCAATGCGAATGAGAGTAGAAGAGTTAGCACCTGCATCTTCTAGTTTTTTTTCAATTTCTTCTTGAGGAATTTGCAGAATTTGGGATAGGCGCGAACCGACAACTGACCATGAAGGCTTGGTGTGAGCCATCGGCCATAAATACACAGAACGGGGATGGCGAGTGCTGGCTAAAAGTTTGCCATTGCGATCAAAAATGCTCCCCCGTTCCGGCTGCTTGGGAATCATCCGAATTCGGTTGGCTTCTGCTCGCTGGCGATGGTTTGCGCCTTGGACAATTTGTAAATATGCTAAACGTGCACCGATCCCAGTCATCATCAATAGGGTAAAGAGGATGACAAATGTCGGTTGGTAGCTTCGTCCTACCGTGCGTGTATCTTTTTTCTGACCAAGTGGAGATGGTTGCAATAAAGCCATAGGACAAAGGGGATGCCACAATTAATATTGTATGTATGCAATGGTGCTAGACTCCTAGCGGATGTTTAGCACAGAATATAAGGAAAGAGAATTTATTCTAATTTTTTTCCTAGAGGCGATAATCACTAATGTATCATTTGAAATGCTTCATAGTTGAATGTAATGAGGTGTAATTAATTAAAAAATTTACCGATAAAAATGTTAAAGCTGGCGGTATTTATGTATATGGAATGGTACTTCCAAGGTTGCAAAGTCAGGACTAAGGTATCTTTAAAAGTTGAAAATGTAATTTTTGATGTTTGAGAAATTTATACAAAGTAAATTTTAAGTTATTCTCCATTTATACCTCCTATTTGGTCAACTTTAGACGCTGAATCTTGAGCTTGAGTAACTGTTGCTCGCGGGTAAACTTTTGCATAATTACTTGAGTATTTATGCTGAAAATAAGCTTTTAATACTTGTAGAACCATTGGCGCGCAAATAGTGCTACCGTCAGCGCCGGAATTTTCACTAAATGCGACAACCACAATCTCTGGTTTATAGCTGGGAGCGTAAGCACCGAACCAGGTGTGATGAGGGCGACCGTTAAGAGCTTGTGCTGTCCCACTTTGTCCAGATGCGGGAGCGATCGCTGGTAAATTCAAACTCTGACCAGTACCCTCACTGACTACTCTCCGCAATCCTTCACGCAAAACCCCCACTGTATCCGGTTTCATATTTAAAGGCGATCGCCGTGTGGCTGCTGTCTGGTTTTTCAGTAACTGTGGCTGTACTCGATACCCGCCATTTGCAGGAATAGCAAACATAATTGCTGATTGTAATGGCGTAATTTGCAAAGTACCTTGACCAATGGACATATTAATGCTTTGGTCTACAGTTCCCGGCGTCTGTAAAATTTGTTGCTTCCAAATAGCGTGGGGAACTAGACCTGTAGACTCTTCATCAGCCAACTCAATACCAGTTTTTTGACCAAATCCAAATTTGTGACTCCAAGTGATTAAGGTAGAATCACCGATTTTTCTGGCGACTTGAAAGAAAAAAGTATCACTATTAACAGCGATCGCTCTAGGAAATTCCAAAGGGCCGAATCCCGCTCGATTCAATTCCCTCACACTCACCCCATCCACTCTCAGAGATCCCGATGTTGGTAGCACTGTATCAGGCGTAAACTTTCCCGATTCTAACGCCGCTGTCGTGGTGACAATTTTGAAAATACTGGCGGGTGGGAAAGCTTTGAGAGCGCGATTGACCAAAGGCCGGTCTTGACTTTTCAAGGTTTCCCAATCTTTTGCAGACAGCTTTTGTTGAGAGAAAATATTGGGGTCAAAGGTGGGACGTGAAGTCATCGCTAAAACAGCACCGTTTTTCGGGTCAATGACGACGATCGCCCCGCGATATTTACCCAAAGCTTGATCTGCGGCTGTTTGCAAAGCTAAATCTATAGTTAAGTGTAAATCTTTACCAGCTTTCGCCTGCTTTTGTGTCCACACTCGCTGTGGGCGTCCCGCATCATCTACTTCCACTCGCTCAACACCCCATTCACCCCTTAGTAAGTGGTCGTAAGCTTTTTCCACTCCCATCTGACCAATCACATCACCAGCTTGCTTGGTGAGCAGTCCCTGCTCATGGGTGAATTCTTGGGTATAACCAAGCACATGCGATAATTTTTCACCGTAGAGATAGTAGCGGACAGGTTCCGTATGAATTTCTACCTCTGGGAGTTGGTCTACATACTTTTGCAGCGCGGTGATTTGCATCGGGTTGAGATCCCGCGCAATCCTGACTAATGAAGGAGAATTGGCGCCCACTTGTTCTAGCTGCTGTTCTATTTGCCTTTGGGGAATGTGGAGAATCTTTTCTAGAAGAGGTGCTAAAACAGACCATGATGGCTTGGTGTGTGCCATCGGCCATAAATATAGAGAACGGGAGTAGCGAGTACTAGCTAATACTTTGCCGTTGCGGTCAAAAATATTACCTCGCTGTGGTGGTTTGGCAATTACTCGCGTCCAACTCGTCGCTGCTTTGTGTCGGAATTTTGCACCCTCAATAATTTGCAAATATACTAGACGAGCCTCAATTACAGCCGTCATTATTAAGGTAAATCCGATGAGAACTAGAGGCTGACAACCGCGTCCTACTGTACGTATATCTTTTTTGCTACCAAGTGGCAATGGTGGTAATAAAGCCATAAGATAAAAAAAGATGCTGATACTAGTATCATATGATTTAAAAAAGTCTAAATCAATACTCAGTAATAAGTCAGTAACAATTGGGAACAGATATTCCTGATCAATTGTTTTTGCCGGATACAATAAACCAAAGTGTAAACTGTAGTCGCCGCCAAAGACTACATCAATTGATCACAATCACCTAGGATCACGGCATTCTACTAAGGAATATGGCTCAAACTGTGACGCAGAATCAAAAGGGGATAATGGCTTTGCAGCCGCTTGATGTTGAGCTGCGTAACGTGTTCAAGTTTTTTAACCAGGAACCAGCAGTCAATGGCGTAGACTTGGATGTCCGACAGGGAGAGTTTTTTAGTATCTTAGGGCCCTCTGGTTGTGGCAAGACAACGATACTGCGCTTAATTGCTGGTTTTGAAAAGGTCGATGGGGGTAAGGTATTAATTCAAGGTCAGTCTATGAATAATGTCCCTCCTTACCGCCGTCCTGTCAATACAGTATTTCAAAGTTATGCACTGTTCAACCACTTGAATGTGTGGGATAACATTGCTTTTGGACTGCATTTGCAAAAATGCCGTAAGTCAGAAATTGATCACAGAGTTCAGGAAGCATTAAAGTTAGTGAAGATGGAAAGTTTGCGATCGCGCTTTCCCCGTCAACTTTCTGGTGGTCAACAGCAACGAGTCGCTTTAGCTAGGGCCCTCGTCAACCGCCCATCCGTCCTGCTGCTAGATGAACCCCTAGGCGCATTAGATTTAAAATTGCGTAAGGAAATGCAGGTCGAGTTATTAAATTTGCACAAAAATTTAAAATTCACCTTCATCATGGTGACACACGACCAAGAGGAAGCGTTGTCTTTATCTGATCGCATTGCTGTCATCAATCAAGGCAAAATTGAACAAGTCGGGACTCCCAGTCAAATTTACGAATCTCCCCGCACACCTTTTGTGGCTGATTTTATCGGTGACACCAATTTATTCAGCGGTGAAATCATGAATATAGACGCTACTAACATGCAAATTGAGACAAAAACCGGACTGAAAATTGTTGTTAACCGCAATGATAATACACCCAATGAATTATCACAAGCAGTTGTAGTTAGTGTGCGTCCAGAAAAAATTCAACTCTCACTTTATTCGCCAAATTTACCGCATAACTGCTTTGAAGGGCGACTGATTAACGTTATGTATTTGGGTACTCATGTTAATTATGTCGTGGAATTAATGAACGGCGTTAGCATTAATGTTTTACAACCTAATACCTTTGGCAGTTTACCAAACTGCGATACACCCATTTATGCTTGGTGGGCGGAGAGTGATTGTTTGGCGATTGGTCAACTGAAGGCTGAAGTATGAAGTCTGAAGTCTGAAGTCTGAAGTCTGAAGTCTGAAGTCTGAAGTCTGAAGTCTGAAATTACCTCACCCATAAAGCAAAAATTCGTACTTCATCCTTTCTTCAGTCAATAGTTAATGAACTAGAAGCAAAACTAAAATTTTATTTCCACTGAATCAGCAACATAATCAATCGCAAATGACCAATAGAAGAAAATTTTTAAAATCTATCGCCGCACTTTCTAGCTTATCTTTAACTGGGTGTGGTTGGAGGCTGGGTAATGTGCGGGCTAATGCTAAAATTTCCAGTCAGAGTGACCAACTATCTCTGTATACTTGGACGCAATATACAGATAAACAACTATTAACAACATTCAGCAGTCAAACGGGAATGAAAGTGCGTGCTGATGTCTATGATTCTAATGATGTGATGTTAGCTAAATTCCAAGCTGGTGGTGGACGAAACTATAGCATTATCTACCCATCTGACTATATGGTACAGAAGATGGTTAAGAAAAATTTATTAACAGAAATAAACCGCGATCGCTTAATTGGTATAGATAATTTATTTCCCAGATTTCAAAATCCTAGTTACGATGCTAACAACCGCTACAGTATTCCTTTTAATTGGGGTACCACGGGTTTACTTTATAATTCCGAAATCCTGCAAAATCCGCCTACAGATTGGGATTATTTATGGAAAAATCAGCAGCAACTTTCTAGGCGAATGACTCTGCTTAATGATGTGCGAGAAGTGATGGGTGCGGTGTTGCGGATGCTGGGTTATTCTTATAACTCTCAAAACGAAAATGAAATTAAACAAGCTTATGAAAAATTGCAGGAACTAAAACCAGCGATCGCTGCTTTTGATACTGATGCTTGGCAAAACCAAATTCTTGCAGGAGATTTAGTATTAGCAATGTGTTATTCTGCTGATGCTATCCGCGTTAGTAAAGAAAACCCCAAGCTGAAATATGTGATTCCACGCAGTGGTTCTTCATTGTGGACTGATACTATTGTCATTCCCCAAACAGCCCCAAATTTAGAAGGTGCATATACCTGGATTAATTTTGTTTTACAACCAGAAATAGCAGCCAAAATCAGTCAACGTCTAAATATTGCTACTCCTAACCGTTCAGGTTTCGAGCAATTACCCCAACAGATCCAAACTAATACTAATTTGTTTCCTCCAGAGTCAATTTTAGAAAAATGTGAACGCCTCACCCCTGTGGGAAAATTTGAGGAAATTTATGAGCGTTATTGGACTCAATTAACTAGCAGTTAATGGGAGATGAATAATAAGTAACCAATAACAAATAACAAAATGCAAAAATCCCATCGTTTAAATTCAGATTGGCTGCAACCTTTGGTAATGTTGATACCATCTGGTATTTGGTTATTGCTATTATTAGTGCTACCAACTTTAATAATTTTTGAGTTGAGTTTAGTACCGAATATTCGCCCAGGAGATGTAGTTAATCCTAGTGGATTTGAGAATTATCTGCGAATAATTGACCCTCTTTATCTACAAGTAATTGTGCGATCGCTAATTTTAGCAGTTTGCACCACGATAATTTGTTTAATTATGAGTTTTCCCGTTGCTTATTGGATTGCTCAAATAGCACCAAAACGCTGGCAAAACTTACTTTTATTAGGCTTTGTGTTACCTCTGTGGACTTCTTCCTTACTTCGTTCCTACGCTTGGATTACCATTCTGCGTCCCACTGGTTTATTAAACAGTATATTAACTCAATTGGGCTTACCTACTTTGGAATTACTTAACCAAACTCCATCTGTATTAATTGGTATGAGTTATAGCTTATTGCCTTACATGATTTTAATTTTATACGCCTCTCTAGAAAAATTAGATAAGCGATTACTAGAAGCAGCCGCAGATTTAGGTGCGAGTCCCATACAAGCTTTTTGGAAAGTCACAATACCGCAAGCTTTACCAGGAATTACTGCTAGTTCCATGCTGGTATTTATCTCAGGATTAGGAGATTTTACTAACCCCGAATTATTAGGCGGTGCTTCTAGTATGACAGCGGCGCGGTTAGTTTATAACCAGTTTCTCGGAGCTACTCAAAACTGGGGGTTTGGTTCGGCTTTGAGTATGACATTAATTTTGGTGATTAGTATAGCGATCGCTCTTTTGATTAAGTTTGGTGAAGGTACACCCCAGCGATAGCAGTAGAATTTCATGCAAGTTGCGTAGCTGTTTCAGTCAGAATTTGCCGTATTTGAGCCGCTGTTAAGTTCGGGTTAGCACTCAGCATTAGAGCTACAACACCAGCCACATGAGGTGACGCCATAGATGTACCCGGTTTGTAGTCATATTTATTATTAGGAACAGTAGACAAAATATCAACTCCTCCCCAATTCTCACCCCTCAAGTTGGCTACGTTTGTAAAGGGCGATAGTGCGATCGCTTTTGCTACTGCTGCTGCATTCACCAAACCGTAACCAAAAGAAGCGTTAAACGCAGGTGTTGACTCGAATAACAGTTCGAGAGCGTAAGTTGTATTGTATCTAATATCCGAGGTATATACATTAAGAAAGGTCTGTGGAGTCACCTGTTAATGGTTCCCTTAATTCTAATGTTGTTTGCATCTCATTTGACTCTATTAATAGAGATGGATCAAGGACTAAAATGAGTGTGCCATTGGCTAAACTGCTACAACCATAAATATATTTTGGTGGAGTAATACTATTACCTAAAGGTCTGATAACAAGTTCTTGTTCCCCAATAATTTGATCTACTTCCAAACAAAATTTTCCTTGATTTCGACGTAATAAAAGTATAGGAGACTTCATCATACCGGCTTCGGTTGGAGGTGCTGTATTTGGTAAAGCAGTATAAATAGGAAATCCGCCATTGTAAGACATCAATTCTGAAAGTTGACGGATAATGATCATACTTTCTGCTTGGTCTGTGCTCCAATGCAACACTTTTTTGGCTTCAAATTCTTTGATTTGTTGAGTAGTCGGAATCAAAATTCTTTCGATGCTGTCTAATAACAAGGCATAGACAACACCACCCGCTTGAACTAGCATTAATTTATCTGTAGTCATGGAAAAGGGTATTTTCAGTAAAAATTTTGTTCCTTTTTTGGGTGAAGATTGGACGGAAATAGAACCGTTAAGCGCTTGTAATTGCGATCGCACAATTTCTAAACCCATACCGCGTCCAGAAATTTCATTGACCTGATCGGTAGTGGAAAATCCCGCAGAAAACATTAAATTTAAAAGTTCAGTTTCTGTCGGTTGAGAAAAATAGCCTCTAGCTTCGTCATGAGCAGCTATCAGCCGCGATTCTATCGCTTTTTTGCGAATTGTCTCAAAATTTAACCCCTGACCGTCGTCTCGAACTTCAATGATTGTTTGATTACCCTGATGATAGGCGCAAATTTCAATTAAACCATGTTCCGATTTACCAAGTTCACGGCGTATTTGCGGCGGTTCAATTCCGTGGTCAAAAGCATTACGCACCAAGTGTAATAAAGGTTCGTAAAGTTTTTCAGCGATCACTTTATCTACTAATACTTCAGCACCATTAAGTTTTATTTCTACATGCTTGGCATAAATATTTCCCAGTTTTGTTACCATCTGGGAAAAGCGATTGAGGATATTTCCTAAAGGTAACATCCGGGCTTCTACTAAATCATCTATAATATTGAGAATCAATTTTTGTTTTTTCTCAGAAATTTGAGTTGCTTGCGTTAATAATAAATCAAGAGATTCTGTGGTTTCTTGTAGTTGTAGCGTCTCTTCTATTGCTTCGTGCAAAGTCATGTGAAAATCTGTATAAACATCCATTTCTAGAGCATCAAATTTCACAGCCTCAAATTTTTGTATGTTGTGTGGGCTATTGTTTTGAATTTGTTGTGGTAAATCGCTTAATTTATTTAAAGTTGCTTGTTGTCTGATAATTTGTTGGGTTAACTGTTCTATTAGTTTCTTGATTTTGTCATCGTGTAAAGTTCGCCGTTTTTGGTAAATTAGTAATTCTCCTGACAAATAATTGAGGCGTTGTAGTCCTTCGACATCGACTCGAATAAAAGAAGGTTGACGAGAGTTTTTTACTGGAAAATTATTGCATGGTTTATCTTCTGAATTAGTAATATCATTAATGATAGTTGTAGGAATATCTGCAATTACTTGGTTGCTGGTTATTGATAATTCAATAGTATTTGCAGAATTGTTAGTTTCAACTGCTTTGATAATTTGTGGATTCACAAATTCATTATCAGAATTTATATTAGTTTCTTGTCTCCAAACTATCTGTAACAAGTTGTCATTAGTGGAAAAATTTGTATCAATTGATATTTTTTTCCAAAAAAGTAAACTTTGTAATTTTGGATTGTCAATCCAATTTTTCTCTTTGTTTGTGACTGGGGGAGATTTTTTATATTCTTTTGCTAGTTCAATGATGCAGTTTTGTAATTCTTTAATGACTAAATCGTCGCTATCATCTTTGTTAATTAAAAAATTAAATTTAAGAATGGTGAGGAGAATTGTTAATATAATCCCTCGGCGATAGATCCGAAAGCTTTGACTATCGGCTGGTTCTTGGACAAAAGCCAGAAATTTTGCCAACCAAGTTTCAATATAATTTATTGGTTTCTCTGCTTTTGAGGATATTAATAGCGCCAAATTTAACTCTGATTCTGGTATTTGTAGATGGTGATGAAACCAACCAAAAATATAGAGAATTACCTTTAAATAATATTTTGCTTTCGCAGGCTTAAGGGGCTGATTTCTAGTGTTACCAGTTGTCGTTAAAAATTTATATAATTCCTGAATTTCAGTTTTTAATGATATGGAAGAGTTTTTACTGAATGAGCGAGAATTATTTTTTGTGTTCACAATTGATAAGGCGATTAAATCTGCAGAAGGCTCTCCGCCAGAAATGCGATCGCCTGACATTACCGCTGCTTTTGCTTGTTGCAAATTAGCTAGCGCCGCTTCAGCAATCTGTTTTACTTGTTCCGGGTTAATTGTGAGTGCATCTAAAATTAATTGGGCGATCGCTCCCAATCCTGGTAAATTTAAAGATGCTGATAAACCTAAAAACACCTCAGCTTGAGAGTTTAATAAACTAGCTAGTTCAGTATGTTCTAGAGAACTATTAATAGCTGCATAAATATTATCTAGACGTTGTTGAACTCCCACTTCAAAAATAGATTGAATTATGTCAAAACCTAACTCTTCAGAAGTGGGAATATGAGCATCGCCACCAAATGCATCACCAAGCTTTTCTCGTAGTTGTGCAAATACTGAAGTTGCTCGCCGGATAACTTCTTGTCCATTAATACTACTTCCCGTTAATTCTGCAGTTATTGCTAGCCGCAAGCATTCATAAGCTTGTAATATGAGAGTTTGTAATTCATCATCAATGACTACATCTGGATTATATAGAGACTTAAATACATCTTCTAACGAATGAGATATTGTGTTAATTACCTCTAGTCCAACATTTGCGGCTCCTCCTTTTAGTGTATGAGTTGCTCGCATTAAGTTATGCACTTTAGCAATACTAAACTTTTCTGGTAAGCTCAATAATTCTTGTTCAATTGTTTCTAATAATTCTGGTGCTTCAGCTAGAAAATAAACATATACCTGCTGGCGAATTTCATCATCTATAGTCATAAATTTTTTGTTGAATTAAGTTATTTTTGTAGCCAAATCAACTAAATTTTTAGTAAAAATTCCAGTTAAAAATTTATATGGCAGGTATTTAACCTGCCAATTAAAAATTGTAACTTCTGCTCAAAACGGCCGATTACTAGTCAATTTTAAATTTACTAGCCGTTGTCAATAATTCTTGTGCCATAACCGATAACTCTTGAAAAACTTCAGTAAGTTCTTCAGATTTATCAACAGTTTTGTGAGAGATTTCGGCTACGTCTTTCATACTAGTGGTAACAGTTACAGATTGCATCATTTGTTGTTGCGTAGCTGTGGTAATTTGTTGGATTAGCTGACTAATTTCTGCAGTAGCCATAACAATTGCATTCAAATTTTGTCGTGCATCACCGACAAGATTTGTACCCTCTACCACCTGCTGAATTCCTGTTTCCATCGCCACCGCTACTTCACCAGTTTCTGCTTGAATTTCTTGGACTAGTTTTTCAATTTCAATAGTCGCTGCGGCTGACTGGCGAGACAAAGAACGAACTTCATCAGCTACGACTGCGAAGCCTTTACCATATTCACCGGCGCGAGTGGCTTCGATAGCTGCATTCAGTGCTAATACATTAGTTTGTGTAGCAAAATTACTAATCAAATTCACTACTTTCGAGATTTTTTGCGAAGATTCACTGAGACGTTTAATCTTTCTACTAGTTTGGGCGACAGTTTCCCGAATGGCTTGAATTGCTTTGACAATCAAGTTCATTGCTGCTTCGCCAGACTCAACAGTTTGGTTAGCTTGTTCGACCGCGACTTTCACCAACTCGGCGTTAGTGACCACAGCTTGGGTGGAGTCCGCCATGTGCTGAATATCACTTAAGGCGACGGTAACTTCTTGAGACTGTTCCTGTGCTAAGTTGGTCAATCCAGCCAGCGAAACGTTGCTGTCACCGGAGGTTTGGGCGACTTGCTGGGCTGCTGTTTGCACTTGCAGCACAATTTGCTTGAGAGCTTGCAAGGTGTTATTGTAGGCATCGGCGATCGTGCCTAGTTCATCTTCTGTAACCACGGCACGCACCGTTAAATCGCCGTTGAGAGCAGGTCTGAGGGTTGTTAATAGTTGAATTGAACGTTGTTGTAATAACTCTTTAGCTGCTTTTTCTCGCGCCGCTGCTGCTGCTAATTGGCTTGATTGTGCTTCTAGTTTTTGCAAATATTCAGTTTGTTTGAGTGCTAATCCTAACTGATCACCAATACGAGTTAACAAATTGACTTGCGATTCTTCCCAATCACGAGGACTAGAATTTTGATAAGCTGCGAGTAAACCCCACAATTTTTCTCCAAAAAATACAGGGGCAATTATGTAAGCTTTGGCTTCAAATTGCTCTAACATATCAATATGACAAGATGCATGACACACCTGATAAATATTATTAACGGCAAAACTTTCACCCTTAGCATATCGACCACCTTGAGTTTCTTGTAAGTGAGTATCTTCCCAAGCTGTTGTGATATTAGTCCCTACTAGTTTGATCCAAATATTACCCACCGATTCAGCGATAAATTCACCGCTCCAATCAGAATTAAAGCGATAGATAGCGACGCGATCGCACTTTAATAATTTCCGGATTTCTTGCGTAGCTGTTTTGAAAATTTCTGCTACTTCTAAAGATTGGCGGATGCGGTTAACTATTTTGGTGAAGGCTTTTTCTTGTTCAGCAATTTGAGCTAGTTTTTCAGATTTTAATCTGACTTGTTCTAGATATTCTACTTGGGATTTAGATAGGCTAAATTGTAAGCCAATTTGAGCTAAAAAGTTAACTTCCCAACTTTGCCATTCACGAGTTCCAGAATTTTGATAAGCTGCGAGTAAACCCCACAATTTTTCTCCAAAAAATATAGGTACAACTATATAAGCTTTAGCTTCAAATTGTTCTAAAATTTCAATGTGACAAAGAGCAAGATCTATTTTGTAAATGTCATTAACAGCAAAATTTTCGCCTTTAGTATATCGACCGCCTTGCGTTTCTTGTAAGTAGGTATCATTGAGGACGGTTTTAATGTCAGGGCCTACTAATTTCGTCCAGCCATGACTAACTGACTCCGCAACAAACTCACCACCCCAGTCAGGGTTAAAACGATAAACAGCAACGCGATCGCATCTGAGTGATTGGCGGACTTCTTGAGTAGTTGTTTTGAAAACACTGTCTACATCTACAGATTGGCGAATACGGTTAACTATCTTTGTAAAAGCTTTCTCCTGTTGTGTTATCTGCATTAATTGCTCGGATTGGATTCGCAATTGTTCGAGATATTCTCCTTGGGAAATAGCTACACCAAATTGCAAACCCATTTGAGTTAAAAAGCTAATTTCCCAAGGTTGCCATCCACGCGAACCAGAGTTTTGATAAGCTGCTAATAAGCCCCATAATTGCTCTCCCGAAAATATGGGAGCAATTATATATGCTTTAATTTCAAACTGTTCTAAAATATCAATATGACATTGAGAATGACCTACTTGATAAATGTCATTAACTGCCAGCGTTTTACCTTGAGCATAACGTCCACCTTTTGTTTCTTGTAGGTGAGTATCTTCCCACACTGTTTTCCAATCTGTCCCAACCAATTTTACCCAACCATTACCCACTGACTCAGCAACAAACTCACCATTCCAGTTAGATTGAAAACGATAAACACTGACGCGATCGCATTTGAGTAATTGGCGAATTTCTTGAGTTGTTGTTTTAAATATCTGCTCCACATCTGGTAGCTGTAAAATCTTGCTAACAACCTTAGCTACCGATTGTTTTACTAGTGTTTCCTGTTGCAAATCTTTTTGAAATTCAAAGTTTCGCAATCTATAGCCTAATTCCGCTGTAATTTGAGATAGAAGAGTAATTTCTCCTTCTTGCCACTGCCGCGAAGCAGTACAATTATTCATTACTAATAAACCCCAAACTTGACTTTCTAAGATAATTGGTAAACTTAAGCTAGCTCTAATTTGAAATTTTTCTAATAGTTGCTTTTGATATGGTGTCAGTTGTGTCTGATTGAGATCTTCGATAGCAATTGATTCTACATGGTCTTGATTATTATGTAGACCAAACATAGTTGGGGGAATATTTTCACCGACAGTAGGTGTCCAACCAAGTTTTTTTGATTCTGCTAAAACGGTGCCAGCCACGGCAGAAGTAAACTGATAAATTAATACGCGATCGCAGTTAATTGTTTCCCTAACTTGCGCTACCGTTGTTTTAAATAGGGTATTAATATCCGGAGATTGGCGCATCTCAGCTACAACGCTTTGCAGTTGTCGTCGCCAATTTTTAAATTCATGAGCGATCGCATTTAATGTAGATAACTCATCTCTAGCAATGCTGGCAATATCAATAGCACCATTCTGGTTTTTTAAATGTTCATTATCAACTACAAAATTACCGTTTTCTTGATTGTTGTTATATAACTCAGTCATGGTTAGCTCTCTCTTTAATTAATGATAATTTACTGAAATTCTGCTTGGCAATTTCTAAAATTAGTTATGAATTCTCCATAAGGAAGCTTGAAGAATAGATAGAGCATCTAAATGGAAAATCACTTCCTCTGCAGACTTAATAAAATAACCGTGCAGAAAAGGCAACATTGATGGGTAAAACAATTCAGTTGATGGCTTCTTCATTTCTTCTGTATCCAGCCACTCAATATCGTTTAATTGACGTACCAATAAACCTAAATATTTATCATCATGTTTTAAGATAATTGCCATCATTTTGGTAGCAGAGTCCAAATCAGAAAACAGTGAAGAATAACCTAGAATTTCTTCTAAATCAACTAACCAAAGCATTTCACCACGCCAGTTATAGATACCTAAAACGCAATTGGGCATCTGCGGAACACCACATATTTCTGTCAATGATATTTGTAAAACTTCAGTGATGTACTGTAATGAAATAACAGCAGTTTCCTTAGCTCCTAATTTAAAGCTTAAAAATTTTTGCTGAGTTTCTAAATTTTTCAACTTGATGATTCCTTTTTAGAGTAAAAAATTAAGTTAAATATGTTTATTTTTATATAAATTTTCAGCAGTTATTTTCACGAGTTACTTATAAAAATAACCGAACAATATTACTTCTTCATTAAATCTTTATTTACTAATTAACCGCCTCAGCGTTATTACTAATTCTTCTTTATTGATTGGTTTGGCGAGATAACCTTCAGCACCCAACATTGTCCCCCAAATCTTATCAACATCGCTATGTTTTGTAGAGCAAAAAACTATAGGTATTTTACTGGTACTGGGATTATTTTTTAGTTCTCTGCATATTTCAAAGCCACTTTTACCTGGTAAAATTACATCGAGAAAAATTATATCAGGCTTATTTCTATCTATTTTGACTTGGACTTCTTCACTACTCGTAGCCATAATTACCGAATAACCTGCCTGTTTCAAGTAACTGCTGATAATTTTCATATCAGTCAGCCCGTCTTCAACAACTAAAACAGTACTCATGGCAGATACCTGTAAAAATATTATGGGAAGGCAACAAAAAAATAACTGCATAACACAGTTATTTTTTTACAATGTTTGCTGTTTTTTAATTTTGGTTTAAGATTAATCTAATCACCTCGGAAAAAGTACGTAAAAATGCATAAGTATATGCTTGAACGTGCGTAAATAAAGCTATATAAAAATCAATATCCCTGACTTCTGAAAGAAACCAGGGATATTATTTGCTAAATGCAAAATTTTATATTGAACTTTGTGCAATTAGGTAACAATTCATTACCAAGAAATAATAGTTATAGCTTAACTATTTTTAATGGCAGGCTTCTAGATTAGATACTTTGTTAGCTAAAGAGTGAGATGCACTCTTAATTTTTGCTGGAGCTTGTACAGGTAAATACTTCCGTGTTATGCCTGTAACCCTATCTGCAACTACAGGTTTGGTCAGAAAATCTGTGGAACCGACTACTTTAGCTCTAACTCTATCTAAAAGACCATCATTACCTGTGAGAATAATAATTGGTGTGTCGGCAAAGCTAGAAATTCGTCGCAGTTGAGTGCAGATTTCATAACCACTAGCAACCGGCATTGTTAAATCTAAAAAAATTAAATCTGGTTTCTCTTGGATGAGAGTTGGTAGTGCTTGCACAGGATCTTGAATTTTGATAAATCTCATGCCATTACTGGTGATAATCTGCTCTAACATTTTACAAACTTGTGCGCTATCATCCACACAGGCTACTAATGGAGTTTTGGCATCTTTTCCTGATGTATTATCAGGATGGTTTTTCGTTTCATTGATGACTAAGGGTAAGTCAGGTACTTCTACAAGCTCGATAATTCCTTTGAGGATATAAGGAAGTAAAGAACGAGAAACTAACAGTACACTCTGCTTCATTTTTATTGCTAAATCTCGCAAAGTGTATTTGCCGTTAATGAAATTGACAAAATTATTGTAGACAGATGAACTCACTAATTGTTGGAGTTGTTCTGGTTTTCGGAGCACTGGTGCTAAGTCAGGAGAAAAATTCGCTAAACCAGCTTCAGACCAAGTTTTCCATGAGCCTTGCATCTGTTTGAGAGAAATATCTGCACTTGTAAAGCTCATTGGCGTATCCAATATCACTACTTGGTTGCGCTCGTAAGTTACAGTAGTAAAGTTAGTTTCAAAAGCTAGATCAAAAAATAGTTCTGCGATTGTATTTTCGACAATGATATGAATTTGATCTCGTTGAATTTTTTGTCGTTTATACAATAATTCTAGTAAGTAATAATCCCAGTATTCCATTGATATATCTTCAACGCGAAACCGCAATTTATCTAAATCAATCTGGGAACAATTTTGAGCCATCTGTCTTCGCCAGCGTCGAAAAGGATGTTTTCCGCCTGTTGCCCAAACTATTCGTCCTAGGCGATAGTAGAAAGTCCATTGCTGTCCTTTGGAACTTTGAACTTTTAACTGTCCGTTGTATTGTAATTGAGTGCAAATTTTAAATTCATTCAGTAAATCTTTTGATACCATTAAATCTTGGGGCGTCATGCTTTAATTCCTTGAATTAAGAGGTCAGATATTTGTAAATTTACAATGCATATCCATTCGTCAGCATATACCTGATTAATTGCAGATATATCTAGAGAATTAATTTAGATGGCTGTATTTGGTTTTGTCAAAATCGTGATGGGATGATATTAAATTGAAGCTGACAGGATGAGGAGAGTTAAAAGATTGCTATATTTAGCAACTCTAATTTTTTGTTATTTTTGAAAATTCCCAGTCAAATTGAATTTAGGCAATTTTTTATTTTGCATATTTATTTACATCTTATATTAAACATTTTATATACGGTTTAAAATCCGTATTAATTCTGATTTTTTAACCGGAATAGCTACGGCTATGAATAACTTTTATCTGCAACTGTTGGATTTGATTGAAATGTTGATTTTTGATATTGTTATTCACAAATCTATATAATCAAGTATAGAAATTTGATAGTACTTCTTCGTTAACTAGGCAATCATCTAATAAATTAGAGGCGTTGCATTGCAATGCCTCTATGGATTTTATTGATAGGTGATGTTTTGAGATTTGGCAACAATTGATCTAGCGAGCAGCAGCAATTTCCAGCCGTGGGTCAAGTTTTTTGTCTTAATCTGCTTGACTACTGTTATGACTAGCCACAGATGCTCGGAGATTACCTTGATGCTCTGATAGCAGTTGATCGGCTGCAGATTTTTCTAAACCAGTCCAATGCATTAATAAGGCGAGTTTAACCCAGTTACCACTTTGTTCTAATAAGACGCTAGCAGTTTCTCGACTTAAACCTGTGAGGTCTTGTAAAATGCGGAGGGCGCGATCGCGTAATTTTTGATTGGTGACAGCCACATCTACCATGCGATTACCGTAAACTTTGCCCAGCTTGACCATCACCCCAGTAGAAAGAATATTTAAAGCTAGCTTGGTAGCTGTACCGGCTTTCAAACGAGTAGAACCAGCAACAATTTCTGGCCCAGTCAATAAGCGAATGTCAACATCAGCCTCAAAGCTGACTTGTTCAGCGGGGACACAAGCAATAAAAACCGTGATTGCGCCTCGCTGACGGGCGGCGTTGAGGGCGCCTTGAACAAAAGGTGTTGTTCCCCCAGCAGTGATACCAACTACCACATCTAATTTTGTCACTTGTCGTTGAGCGATCGCTGCTTCTCCATCTTGGGCGCGGTCTTCTAAATCTTCAGAACTGCGTAGCAAAGCACCAGCACCCCCAGCAATAATCCCCTGTACCAACTCTGGGGGTGTACAAAAGGTGGGTGGACACTCAGCTGCATCTAATACCCCTAACCTCCCACTTGTCCCCGCACCGACATAAAACAGGCGTCCTCCGTGGCGCAAACGCTCTGCTGTATATTCAATGGCTTGAGCTAGCTGATTTTTGGCCCCAGCTACCGCCGCTACAGCTTTGAGGTCTTCATTATTAAACAAATCCACTAACTCTAAAGAACTGAGTTGGTCTAAATTGAGACTGTGAGGATTTACTTGCTCAGTTAGGAGATGGCCGCGTTCTTGCAAATTTGTCATTTGTCTTTTGTCCCGTGTCATTTGTTCAGTGCCATTCGTCATTTGTCATGTTTTGTTGATCACCATTAACCGCTGACCAGTGACTAATGACCAATGACCAATGACTAATGACCAATGACTAATTACAATAGTCCTTCGAGTTTGCGCCGAATGTTTTCCAGTTCCGAATTAGACAAATCTGATTCGGTTGCGGCTGTTTGGTCGGGATAGCTAGTTTCTGCAACAGTTTCGGCGTCTAATTCCCAATCAGTTTGTTCAACATTCAAGTCTGGAGGAACGACTAAATCACCATTTTCCAAGACAAGTTCCCATTCATAACCAGCACTGGAGCAAAATTCCTTGATTTCCTCAGCATCAATTGCTTCGACTGTAGGTGAGGGGAAATCCTGAGCTTCCAACATCAGAGCAAAGCGGGTAGCATCGTCCTCTGACTCGAACATCAGAATTTTATTGCGATCGCCCACTCTAATTGTGTGGATTCCCTCATTTTCTGTACGAGCGTTAAAAACTAATACAAAAACCCGCATAGGTGTGATCATCTATCTTTTTTTTTATGGCCTATTCATATTAAAGTTCTATGGTGCGCTTCCAGGAAAGCTACTGTCACAATTTTCCTTAATTGAGATTTTCCTGACACTGCCATCATGATTCAGCATATATGTGTGGGGCAAAATTGAAACCTTCACTCAAGCATTGAGGTCTTAGTATAAGTTGACCAACAAAATTAGGGATGAGGAAAACGAGGAGGATTTGGTTTTGTGATCTCTCTCACCTCCTATTCCCTGCATCTGCGGTGACGTATTCTGGATATGGCAAGGTAAATTATGTGCCAGTCGATGCTAGCAGTGAACCAGCTACATTCTCCAATTCAAGGGTGAAAGCATAATGATCGAGTCCCCCAATCAAGATAAACGCTCAAATCCCCCTCTCTACAAACGGTTATGGTTACTGTTATTTAGTCGCGGCGGCCTTGTATTGGGTGGAGTGTTACTACTAGGAGGTTTTCTGGGTGTTTGGCGCTTGTGGACTTTTGTGCAGAAAGATTTAGCGCCATTAGCTCAAAAAAATCTCACTAGTACTCTCAATCGTCCCGTCACCTTGGGAAAGGTAACAGATTTCTCGCTGACGGGGGTGCGGTTTGGGGCGTCGGCGATTCCCGCAACAGCTACAGACCCAGACCGAGTGGCGATTGAGTCGGTGGAAGTTGGTTTTGACCCTTCGCAGTTAATTTTTAATCGTAGGCTAAAGCTAGATGTCACTTTAGTCAACCCAGAAATTTATCTTGAGAAAGATGACCAAGGGCGTTGGGTCAGTACTACCATCGCGCCAGCAGGTAAAGACGGCCCGATTAAAACTGATTTGGATAAACTCCGGTTGCGGAACGCCAAGCTGGTTTTGGTTCCCCAGCCGGAAGTAGGGGAAAATCAGCAAGTCAAATCCCCGCCATCCGCTGTAGCATTTTCTCAACTAAATGGCACCGCCGAACTGCGAGATAACAACCAATTAGTTCGGTTTGATGTGGGGGGGCGCGCTGATAATAGTGGCGGTAATGTGGCGGTGCGGGGTGAGGCGGTCTTGAAGACGCAAGCCGCTAATTTACAGATCCGTGGGCAAGATTTATTAGCTGCAGATATCACCAGTTTGATTAAATTACCGTTGAATTTGCCGACGGGTCGAGTCAATGGTGATTTACAGGTGCAATTGATTCCACAGCAGCAACCTTTGTTGTATGGTAACGCTAGTTTGCAAGGGGCGACGCTACAGATTCCCCTTGCACCACAACTGTTAACCAATACCCAAGGAAATCTTGGTTTCCAGGGAATGGAAATCAAGTTGGAGAATGTTGCTACTAACTATGGCAAAATCCCGGTGGTAGCTCAAGGGATTATCGACAGAAACACTGGCTTTAAGTTGGCGGGGCGTGTGAATGGGGTGAGTGTACCTGCGGCGTTGGAGACTCTCAAGGTAAGTTTACCTGTACCCACGACTGGGGAGGTGAAAGCTGATTTACAGATTGTCGGCCCTATAGCTAAACCAACGCTGTCAGGTTCGGTGACGACTATTAAAACTGCTCAGATTGACAAGGTTGATTTTAAAAGCGTCAGTAGCAAGTTTGAGTTGTCTACGAGTAATTCTTTAATTACCTTCAAAGATATTCAAGGCACACCCACAGTCGGCGGTGAGGTGGTGGGTGGTGGGACAATTAAATTGGATAAGTCTGCTCAATTAAATTTTAATGTCAGGGCGAATAATGTTCCTGGGGATGCGATCGCCCAAATTTATAATCCCACATCCACAATTAGAGTTGGTACTGTCTCTGCTCAAGGGCAAATCGCGGGCGCTCCTGGAGACATTCAAACGGTGGTGCAATGGCAAGCACCAGGAGCATTATACCCAGCTAAGGGGACAGTGGCGATCGCTCCTGACCGCTCTTTGACTTTCCGCGATGTGGCGCTGAATGTCGCTGGCGGTGTGGTGCGAGGTTCTGGTACTTATACTAATCAAGGTTGGCAAGCTGTAGCTCAAGCGGCTGGTGTGCAGTTGGCGCCTTTTGTTGACAAAAATAAACTGCAAAATGTGTCTTTGGCGGGGGCAGAATTTAATGGTCGCCTACTTTTGTCTGGGACTACGGCCCCTTTTAAATTAGCTAATATTCGCACTGAAGGGGCAGCTGTGCAAATTGCCGGCGGGACGGTAGGAGTTTCTAATCTGCAATTGCAAGACCAAAGCTTTGCAGCGCAGTTAGTCGCTAATGATGTCCGGTTGGGGCGGATCTTGTCTAAGTCGCCGGCGATTTTGAATCAGCCATTATCGGGGACGTTCCAAATCGCAGGTAACAGAGATAATTTCAGCTTGAAAACTCTCCGTGGTACTGGTGAGGGGCGGTTAGCGATTGGTAATGGGAGAATTACTGCAAGTAATATTCAATTAGTTGATGGTCGTTATCGAGCACAAGTCCAAGCTAGTAATGTCCCCTTGGGGCAATTGGCAGCAGTACCCCCACAATTTCGTGGTGCTTTAGCTGGTAATTTTGATGTGGCGGGTTCGGCGGAATCCTTTCAACCAGAGACGATCCAAGCTACCGGTGCAGCGCGATTGAATGTGGCAGGTGGTGCGATCGCTGCCTCGAATATCCAACTGGCTAATGGTCGTTATCAAGCTGTCGTTGATGCGAGTGGTGTGCAATTAAATCGCCTGAATCCACAATTGCGGGGCGCTTTCGCTGGGAAGCTGCAGGTAGCTGGTAATGTGGCGAGTGCGAAGTTAGCAGATGTGCGCGCTGCTGGTCAGGTGCAGTTTTCTCAAGGGATAGCGGCGATTGAGCAGCCCCTGACTGCAGCGATCGCCTGGAATGGTGAAAAGTTGATTGTAGAGCGGGCGACTGGCAATAATTTAAACGCGAGTGGTGAAATTGCTGTGAATGCCCAGCAAGCAGGTGTACCACAAATTACGGGTTTAAATCTCAACGTCCAAGCCCAAGGTTACAGTCTGCAACAATTGCCCATAAAACTGCCGAATAATATCAAGATCGCGGGTAAGGCTGATTTTGATGGTCAAATTTCTGGTCAACTGCCTGTACCCAATATACAAGGGCAACTGAGGTTACGGGATTTAACTGTGAAGGATTTTGCCTTTGAACCAGTCCTCAGTGGAAATATCCAGGCAGTGCAGGGTAAGGGTGTTAATTTAAACTTGGCAGGAAATAGCGATCGCCTGGTGGTAAATTTAGACGCCAATAATCGCCCCCAATCCTTCCTGGCCAAATGGCAACAAGCTACAGCCGTTGGTCAAGCCCAAGGTGATAACTTGGCAATGAGTTTAAAAAACTTCCCCATAAAAGTATTAAATTTAACTTTGCCTGCGAATACGCGCCTGGGTAGTGGGGCGTTAGCTGGAGACTTAACCGGGAATTTGCAAGTTAACCAAAAAACATTCGCCGCAGCGGGAGAATTAGCGATCGCTCAACCAGAAATTGGTCGGATAAAAGGCGATCGGTTAGCAGCGCAATTCCGATACCGCGATGGTGTCGTCACCCTCGCCAATAGCGAATTTATCAAAAATCAAAGTCGCTACGCTTTTACAGGCGAAGCTCGGTTATTTGCTCAACAGCCGCAACTACAAGGCAAACTTAGCGTCACCCAAGGGCAAATTCAAGATGTCTTGACAACATTACAAATATTTGAATTACGAGATACCCAACAGGGATTGACAGCGCCAACCTATGGTAGAGCCGCAGATTTAACCACTAATCCGCAAGGTTTAGCAAATGAATCTTCTTTATTAACCCAAGTCGAGCGCTTTTATCAAATTGATACACTCATAACCGCACAAGAACAACAGCGGCGCGAATCCAATCCAGTTCCAGAGTTAGTAGACCTACAAGGCACTTTTAACGGTGAAGTAGCATTAAATACTGCGACACCTGAAGGATTGGCGGTGAATTTTAAATTAAATGGTCAAAATTGGCGTTGGGGTAAAGAGCAAGAAAAAAATGAACCCGGACGTTTTTATCAAGCCAATCAAGTTATTGCTGAAGGTAGTTTTTCTAAAGGTGTTTTACAGTTACTACCTTTACGAATTGAGACACCAACAAGCTTAATTGCTTTCCAAGGTAACGTTGGTAGTGGTGAGCAAAACGGAAATTTACAAGTTGTAAATTTCCCCATTGAAGCATTGAATAACTTTGTGAAATTACCAGTTTATGTCACAGGTAATGTCAACGGAAAAGCCGCTTTAGCAGGTAGCATCGACAATCCCAGAGCCAAGGGAGAATTGCAAATCACAGACGGTACAATTAATCGCAAAAAATTAGAATCAGCTAACGCCTCTTTTAGTTATGACAATCGACGTTTAAATTTTAGTAGTCAAGTCACAGCCGCAGGGCCAGAACCTGTGAATATTACTGGTAGCGTGGCTATTGGGACAGAGACAGCAAACAAAGAACCAATTAACCTTGATATCAAAGTAAAAAATGAGGGATTAGCACTATTAAATCTGTTGACTAATCAAGTAGCCTTTGAAGAGGGAGAAGGTGAAGTTGATCTGAAGGTGCAGGGGACATTAGAGAAGCCATTGTTGGTGGGAACTGCTAGTGTCAATAATGCCACCTTTGCAGCTCAGGCTTTACCAGGAAAGCTCAGAGAAGTTACAGGTAAAGTGCAGTTTAATAAAAACCGCATTTCAGTAGTAGAAAAACTTGCAGGTAAATTTAGCAGAGGTAAGGTAGAAGTAGCGGGAGAAATTCCGATATTTAACGATGAAAATGAAGAGGAGAATATTAATATTCCCTTGACTGTAAATCTTGAACAACTAGCGTTGAACCTCAAGGGACTTTATCAAGGTGGTGCAGGTGGTAATTTACAAATTACTGGTAGCGCTCTTAATCCGATTATTGGTGGTCAGGTAAATTTATTTGATGGACAGGTATTGCTAGCAGAATCTACTAACACTAATCAAACTGCTAATGACAACTTGAACTTATCTTTTCTCAAAGCAGATAAGCAAAATAAAGCCGATGTGAGCAGTGCGGTGGGTAGGTTTAATGATTTGAAGTTAGTGCTAGATAAAAATGTGCAAATTACTCGTCCACCTATTCTTAGTTTCGTCGCTACTGGTGGCCTGACTGTGAATGGTTCTTTTACTAATCCCATCCCTGAAGGCGAAATTAGGCTCACAAAAGGTGGTGTAAATTTATTTACTACGCAATTTAATCTTGCTAGTGGTTATACGCATACTGCGACCTTTAGACCTAGCCAACCGCGCGACCCTGACTTGCATATTCGACTATTTGCTAAGGTGCTAGATGGAATTCAAACCAATGATATCAACAGGTTAAATACTACCGGATTAGCGGGGTTAGAGACTATTCGCGTTGAGGCCACCATCCAAGGATTAGCCAGCAAACTCAACGAAAATCTGGAACTAAAAAGCAGTCCAGCGCGGGGTGAAACCGAAATAATTGCTTTGCTGGGAGGTGGGTTTGTGGGGACTCAGGGACGGGGTGACAGTACTTTAGGATTGATTAACATCGCCGGTTCTGCAGTATTCAACAATTTTCAAGGAGCTTTTAACCAGATTGGTGATGCTTTTGGGTTGAGTGAATTGCGTTTATTTCCGACTGTAATTTCTGAGAAACCTGAAGCCGGTAGGAGCAATTCGAGTTTAGAATTAGCTGTGGAAGCAGGAGTTGATATTTCTAATAAGTTTTCTGTTTCTGGTATCAAAATTTTAACTACAAATGACCCTTTTCAATGGGGTATTAATTACCGCATTAACGATAAATTTCGTGTGCGTGCTTCCACCAATTTAGATGATGATAGTCGCGCTGTGATTGAGTATGAGAATCGGTTTTAGGAGTTAGGAGGGAAGTTTTATAGGTAGGGTAATAATGAATTCAGTACCCTGGTTTAACACTGAATTAACTCTAATTGTACCTGCATGTTTTTCTTCGACGATTTGACGAGCGATCGCTAATCCTAATCCTGTACCTTTCCCTACCTCTTTAGTAGTAAACAGGTGGTCAAATATCTTGGCTTTGATATCCTCAGATATTCCCAAGCCGTTATCAACAATCTTGATTTGTATTCGTTCGTCTTTTACTAAAATTTGGATGATAATCCTGTGGTGTTTATCTTTATTTTCGGCGAAACTCCGTCCGTTACTTGATTCATCCAGAGCATCAATAGCATTGGCTAAAATGTTCATAAATACCTGGTTAATTTGACCAGGAAAACATTCAATCAAAGGTAAATCTCCATACTCAGTTATCACCTCAATTTCTGGACGTTGTGCGTTGGCTTTGAGGCGGTGTTTGAGAATTAAGATAGTACTATTAATACCTTCATGGATATTAAATGGCACTTTATAATCTTTATCTGCACGAGAAAATATGCGAAGACTAGTGCTAATTGTTTTTAACCTATCGCTGGCCATTACCATCGAATCAATTATCTTCGGTAAATCTTCTAAGCTATACTCTAAGTCAATAGCTTCAGCATGATTGAGAATTTCTTCACCAGGATTAGGTAGACTATCTTGATATAGTTTCAAGTGTGCAGAAATATCAGCAACAGTCGGTTTAAGATGTTTAAGACTAGCAGCAATAAAGCTCAAAGGATTATTCATTTCATGGGCTACCCCAGCAACTAAATTACCCAGTGCTGACATTTTTTCACTTTGGATAATTTTTAATTGTGCATGTTGTAAATCTTGTAAAGCTTGTTCTAATTCTTGTGAACGTTGGCTGAGTTGATATTCTGATTGATTGCGAGCAATCCAAATACCAATTTCGCTAGCAACTGCTGCTAGCGCGTCTAAGGAGTCGCTTGTTAAACGCTGTCGAGAAAACATGGCGACTACCCCTAGCAATTGATTATTAAACATTAATGGATAGCCTGCAAATGCTCGCATTCCTTCGCGTTTCGCCCATTCTTTGTCACCAACACGCGGATCGTTCATGACATCATTGGTTAAATGTGGAAGACATTGTTCAGCAATTAAACCAATCTTAAATTTACCGATGGGGACTCGACTATGGGGCCCATCAATATGTGTATATAACCCTGCGCTAGCTTGCAATTCAAGCATATTTTCTGCAGGATTAACTGTCCAAATTCGTGCAAAAGCAGCATCAAGATGTTTCATAATTATTTCTGTGCAAGTTTGTAACATCTCTCGCAGAGTCGCGCTCCGAATTAATGAAGAATCAATTTCTCCTCGAAATGATAAAATTTTTGTCTTTATCTCTAAAATTTTAAATCTCTCTTTTTCAAGTTGATAAAGTCTAGCATTTTCTAGAGAAGTCGCAGCTTGGGCACATAAAAAATTCGTCACCAACAGCTGATTACAAGTAAATACCTCACTTGTGAGTTGATTTTCCAGGTAAAGAATACCTACCAAATGTCCTTGATTAATAATAGGAGTACACAATACACTCTGGGGTTGATACTTTAACATATATTGCCCAATTACCCCAGGAATATCGGTTTTGCAATTATTGATTACAACTGTTTGTTGAGTGTTTTTAACGTAATAGATCAGTTTTACAGGAACGTCTTCACAATTATCTAACGATTGTGAGTTGAGAGTAGTTTGGATTTTATCTTGATCAAGTTTAGCAATTGCTCTCACTTGCCAAGTATCATCTTGGGAAAGGATAAGTACAGATTTTTCCGCACCAGAGTTTTCTAAAATAATCTCAGTAAGGCGGGTAATTAGTTCATCTAATTCTAGAGAAATAGAAATGACTTGAGCCGCTTTCATAACAGAAGTAAAATCAATAAGTTCGGAAATATTGCTGCTTCTAGTACTAGAATTAATAGTAGATGTGGAAGTCGTACGTATTGCAATAGTTTCCTGGGGATTGAGATTGATTCGTTGCTGTTGAAGAATGGGTTGGAGTTGTTGGGGATAACATTTCTCTAAGTCATTAATTTTAGCTTTAGCACCCCACCGAGCATAGGAGTAATAAGCTTCTTGCAGATATACTTGGGCTATTTTTTCTTTACCCCAGTTGAGGTAAAATTTAGCGGCGAGTTCATTAGCTAAACCCAGTTCTGGGATATAACTATTAATTTTAGCCAGGTAAATAGCGCGATCGTAATTATCAATTGCTGCTAAAGTTTGGCCCTGAATGCGATCTATTTCGGCTTGCACTAATAGATATTTATGTAGAAAATTTTCCGGACAATTATCTGCCCAAATTTTAAGTTTTGCTTGATGAAACTCTATCTGTTGCCAATCAATTTCTAAACCGCAATTTAATCCTATCAGCAAGCTATAAAAATAATAATCCGAGTAAGTCGTAAAGCCCACAATACTATTGAGGATAGGTTCTACTGCTAGTTTAGCTTTTAATCCTGGAATAAAGTCCTGATAGACGCAAGATAACTGCATTTGGTAAATATAATAAACACTCAATGCCAAGAATGTCTGAGAGACTTGACAAGCGGCAATGAATTGATAATTACTAATAGATAATGTTTGTTTATTTTCAGATTGTTCGGTAGTCGATGAGAGGGCTGAAATGAATAATTGTACCCCGGTGAGGGTCTGGATTAATAGTTGGTTTTGAGTTTTTTTTGCAAATGGTAAATAGGTTTGAATATCTGCCCAAATCTGATTAAGACATACCCCTTGAAACACTTGATTACAAACATAACCTAACAAGTTATATGCAGCAAATTGTAGTTCTCCTCCAGCTAAACCGACTTCATAACCTTCTGCATTCATCGCTACAGCATCAGCAATAGGTTTACACCAAACAGATATAAAACTACCCAGCAACATACTAGCTTGAGATTTCTGACCCAAGTGATTGAATTTTTGACTGAGGTTGAATGCTAGCAGTCCAAATTCATATCCAGATTTGTAATCTCCTAACAGCGAGCCTATGATAAAACCGTAGTTTGCATAAGCTTTAGCGGACACGGGCACATTACCATATTTCATCGACAGATGAGCAGCTTTGATACTCACAAAAACATATAAATCTATATCGGATGTAATGTATGTGGGTGGGTCAAGACTGATTAATAATTGTATAGTTATTCGCTGTTCTAGTGCGTCTATTTCTGACAGTTCCAGTAAGGAAGATATGGAGTGTTCTGTTAAATGTTGTTTAATATCTGCAAATTCTTGAGCAATAGCATCTTTGAGTGTTTCTCGATGAATATTAATTCCTAACAAAGCTAGTGCATTCAGCCCCGTCTGAATTGCTGTATTATATTTACCTATGGTGGAATATTGGATTATTAAAAGATAATATAATTCTACTTTTTCTAATGTAGATTTAGTTTTAGTCAAGGCTAGATCAATTAAAGCTTTTGATTGTTCAAAATCGCCGTTGAGATACTCCACTTCCGCACGTTCTCGATGCAAGGTAAACATCAAATCGTAGTTTTGTTCCCAACCATTTTTTGTTAATAATTGCACTCCCATTGCTAAGTAATGACTAGCATCCGTATATGCTGTTGATAGTTTTGCTTTACGTCCGGCTTGGAGATTGAGTTCAACTAATTGCTGGCGATCGCCTAATTTTTTGATCAATTCATGTCCCATATTTAATTGACCGACAATATCAAAGAGTTTTTCATCCTGTTGTTGAATTGGGGTTTTCTGTAATAACAGTTGACCAATTTTCAAATGATTTATTTGTGTTTGTTCATTGGTAACTAGTGAATAGGCGGCTTGCTGTATTCGGTCATGAAGAAATTTGTATTTAACTAATTGTTTATTTTTATCTTTATGTGTCAGGGTTAATTCTGCTGCTTGCTCTCCCTGATAAAATTTATAAACATCAGTAATTGGTAAAATTAATTCTTCTTGTAAGGCTTTCCACAAATCAGATGCTGTCTCAATTGCCGATTTTTCTGCAACAATTGTTAAAGTTGCTAAATCAAATTGATTGCCAATACAAGCAGCTAACTGTAATAAATTTTGGGTTGATTGTGGCAATCTGCGTAATTGCAGCGCCATAAAGTCTACAATATCATCTGTAACTGTTTGTTGATTCACTTGTACAGAGTCACATTGCCAACACCCTAACTTGGAATCAAATTGAATCAGTTGATCTTGATATAATGCTTTGAGAAGCTGAGTAGCGAAAAAGGGATTACCTTGAGTTTTTCGAGATACTAATAGAGAAAGCGGTAAGGCTAATTTTTCAGTACATTTGAGTGTGTCAGCGATTAACTGATTGACTTGCTCTTGGTTTAATGGTGCTAAAGTAATCGTATTAATCTTTCCTTGTGCTTTTTTAATTTCACCTAAAGCCAACATTAAAGGATGGGCTGGACTGACTTCGTTATTACGGTATGCACCAATTAAAAAAAGATATTTGGTATCACGCATTAATAGTTGCAGTAACTTCAGTGATGCTGAATCTGCCCATTGTAAGTCGTCTAAAAATATTACTAATGGATGTTCTTGATTAGTAAAAACTTGGGTGAACTTTTGAAATACTAAATTAAATCTATTTTGGTCTGCAGTTACTGATAATTTTGGTGCTGGTGCTTGTTGACCAATAATTCTTTCTAGTTCGGGGATAACTTCAATAATTATTTGTCCATTTTCCCCGACAGCTTCTAAAATAGAATTTTTCCATTTTTGGATTTGTGCATCACTTTCTGTTAACAATTGCCCCATTAAATCGCGGTAAGCTTGTACAAAAGCAAAAAAGGGAATATTCCGCTGGAATTGGTCATATTTACCTTTGATAAAATAACCGCGTTGTCTGACAATTGGTTTATGAATTTCTTTGACAACTGCAGTTTTGCCAATTCCAGAAAAGCCCGCTACTAACATCATTTCTGTTGTACCTTTGCTGACTCTGGCGAATGCTTGGAGTAGAGTGTCAATTTCTGTTTCTCGTCCATAAAGTTTGTCAGGAATAATAAAGCGATCGCTCACATCTCGTTGAGCAATTGGAAAGCTTTCAATTGTACCTGTTTGCAGAAGTTGCGTTAAACATTTTTCTAAATCAAATTTTATGCCCAACGCACTTTGATATCTATCTTCAGTATTTTTTGCCATCAATTTGTTGACAATGCTGGAGATGACAGGGGGAATTTCTGGATTAATTATGTGTACTAAAGGCGCTAATTTAGCAATGTGACAATGGATTAACTCCATCGCATCATTAGATGGAAAAGGTAACTTTTTTGTCAGGAATTCATAAAAAGTTACACCTAAAGAATAGAAGTCTGTACGATAATCAATTCCCCGATTCATTCTCCCTGTTTGTTCTGGGGAAATGTAGCTAAGTGTTCCTTCTAAAACATGAGGATTGATGAGAGTTTGCGTTTCCCGTGGCAGTAAAGATGCAATACTAAAATCAATTAATTTAATTTGTTTAGTTTCGGGATTAATTAAAATATTGCTAGGTTTAATATCTTTGTGCAGAATGCGATCGCGGTATAGTATGTCTAGGATATTGCAAAGTGCGATCGCTATTTTCAAAAACTCTTGCAGAGACGTTAAATCTAATGTCTCCATCGCCAGAAAATATTCCTTAAGAGAAATTCCTCCGAAATCTTCCATCACCAACAGATAGCCATTTTCATAAGGTTCTAGACTGTAGGTGGCGATGATTAGAGATGAGTCGAGATTTTTAGCGATCGTATACTGATTGCGAAACTGCACCAATTCACTGAAACTGGGATAAGGATTTTTCAGCAATTTGATTACCACTGGTAAGGAGTCAGTTTCTCGATAACCGCGATAAACAATGGCTCTGGAACCGTTGTAGAGTTCTTCGCTGATTTGATAACCAGAAATCCTCACCAGAGTAGTAACCATATTGCTAAATCCTGATAATTTCTGGATTTAGTGTTCCCAGATCAGTAAAGTTGTTTTCAGGCAACTCAGATTAACTATGTCATACTATTCAGCTTGAATAATATACACATCCAAACATTAATAATGCGTCAGCACCCTTTAAGCAAATTTACTAGCTGCAGCCAACCGCTTATTAATCTCCTCCCAATTCACCACATTCCACCAAGCATCTAAGTAATCAGCGCGGCGATTTTGGTAGTTGAGGTAGTAGGCGTGTTCCCATACATCATTGCCTAAAATGGGGTATTTTCCTTCAGTCAAAGGACTATCTTGGTTAGCTGTAGATGTGACTTCTAGCTTGCCATTTTTATTACGAACCAGCCAAACCCAACCACTACCAAAACGACTAGCGCCAGCTTCATTGAATTGTTTTTTGAAAGCTGCGAAACTGCCAAAATTTTGATTGATTGCATTAGCAATTTCACCAGTCGGCTCTCCACCACCATTGGGCTTCATGATTTCCCAAAACATTGTGTGATTGACGTGTCCACCGCCATTGTTGCGTACTGTTTTGCGAATATCTTCCGGTACTCTGTCAAGTTTGCGTAACAGTTCTTCCACACTGCGATTTTTCAATTCTGGGTGTTTATCTAAGGCTGCATTCAGATTTTTGATGTAAGCTGCATGATGCTTATCATGGTGAAATTGCATCGTTTTCGCATCGATGTGTGGTTCTAGCGCTTCGTATGGGTAGGGTAACGGCGGTAGTTTAATCACCCCTGCTGCTTCTGGCGTTGTACTGGGACTGCTTGAGTTTCCAGCAGGAGAAGTCTGAGCCAAAGCACAAGCATCTAACGCAAAACTACTTGTACCTGCTGCGAGTAAAAACAGAAAATGGCGCCGATTAATAGTCATAAAAATTTTGTAGCCTAATCGATTAAAACTGTCAGCAGTTATTATTTTCGTACGATTATGGCTATAAAAAGTTAAGGATTGATTGAGGAATTGGGAGGTGGGGAGTGTGGGGAGATGGGGAGGTGTGGGAGGTGTGGGAGGTGTGGGAGGAAGGAGAAGATTCTTGCGTCAGCATAAATTCTTCAATTCTTTTTCTCCCCATCACCCCATCACCCCATCACCCCATCACCCCATCACCCCATCACCCCATCACCCCATCACCCCATCACCCCATCACCCCATCACCCCATCACCCCATCACCCAAAATGCTGAATGATCGCCTCAGCAAATTCAGAGCATTTGAGTGGTTCTACAGCTGGTTCTAGTAGCCGAGCTAAGTCGTAGGTGACTTGACGGTTAGCTATAGCTGCTCCTAATCCTTTTTTGATCAAATCTGCGGCTTCCTCCCATCCCAGATACTCCAGCATCATCACACCAGATAAAATCACTGAACCGGGATTAATCCGATCTAAACCGGCGTGTTTGGGGGCTGTACCGTGGGTGGCTTCAAAGATGGCGCTGGTATCGCCAATATTCGCCCCTGGCCCCATCCCCAGTCCACCAACGATCGCCGCCGCTGCATCTGACAAGTAATCACCATTCAAGTTCATGGTCGCCAGAATCGAATATTCATCTGGTCTGGTTTGGATTTGTTGAAAAATACTGTCAGCAATCCGGTCATTCACTAAAACTTTATCTTTCCATTGACCATTACCGTGAGTTTCCCAAATTGATTCCAGCACCTCTTTGACTTCTTCGACAATTTGTGCTTTCTTCTCTGGTGTGAGGGCATCAAATCCAGGATCAATCTGACGGGCGTTGTCTTCTAAGGAAAGATTGGGGTTTTTTTCCTTGTTACTCAAAATCCAAGATTCCCGTTCTGTAACGGTTTCTTGGCGGAATTCCTTCGTGGCTAACTCATAACCCCAGTCGCGGAAAGCACCTTCGGTGTACTTCATGATGTTCCCCTTATGCACCAAAGTTACTTGTTGCTTGTGTTTGGGGAGTAGGAGGGCGTGTTTAATAGCACGACGGATCAGGCGTTGGGAACCCTTTTTGCTGATGGGTTTGATACCAATACCAGCATCTAGGGGAATTTGTTTTTTACCGTGTTCTGGGGTAGCGGGAATGAGTTCTTCGTTGAGGATTTTAATCAGGCGATCGCCTATTTCGCTACCTTGTCGCCACTCAATCCCCAAATAAATATCTTCCGTATTTTCCCGATAAACAATTACATCCAGTTTTTCCGGGCTTTTGTGTGGTGAGGGCGTACCTGGATAGTAGCGACAAGGACGTACGCAGGCGTAAAGGTCAAAAATTTGTCGCAGCGCCACATTTAAGGAACGAATCCCACCACCCACAGGAGTAGTCAGCGGGCCTTTAATCGCTACACCATATTCTTTAATTGCTGTTAATGTGTCTTGTGGTAAATACTGATAAGTACCGTATAAATCACAAGCTTCATCTCCAGCATAAACTTTAAACCAACTAATTTCCTTCTGGCCTTGATATGCTTTAGCTACCGCCGCATCCAGTACTTTTTGGGCAGCAGGCCAGATATCTATACCTGTGCCATCACCCCGAATAAAAGGGATAATGGGGTTGTCTGGCACAACTGGTTCACCATTTTTAAAGGTGATTTTTGCTCCGGTTGTGGGAGGAGTAATTTTTTCGTACATACTTCACATGCTCCTAATTGATACGCTGCTAGGGTTGGGAACGGGGAATAGGAGAGCCACTAGTGAAACAAGTGGGGGCCTGGGTCATGGAAGTGAGATGGAACAGATGAGGAAGCAATTACCAAATTTATGATTCCTCCTCACCTCCTCTCTTTTTCCAGTCCCTAACCTCTAACTCCTATTCTCCTGAGGCGCAGATTTTCCCTTCTACAGTATTTAAGACTAAAGTGTGGGATTGAGTGAAACCATTGCTATTTTGTACGATCAAAAATAGTAAACTACTTTTCGCTATCATTGTTCACTTTACAGAACAACCCATAGCCGATCGCTTTTCACGCTTCCGTTAACATGAGTAATGGCATGACAGACCCAATGATTGTATCAGGCCCTGCTAGTGACATCGACTCCCTTCGCCTCCAGTTAATCGCTGGGTCTTTTCGAGTCCAACAACAAATAATTTCCCAGTTAGCTGAATTGGGTAATGAGGGCTTAGATGTGTTGATGGAATTTTTACTCAAACGTCGTGACACCCCGGCGAATTGGGTTGATGGCAAAGCCTATCAAGTCCTTTATAACTCTGATGTACTCAAAGTCCAAGAATTCCTACAAAATAACTTTCCTGAGGGCATTGTACCTCTAAAATCAGCGTCAGAGATTAATTACAATCCCTTGCAACAGTTACTCGCCATCCAAGACTTTCAAGCAGCCGATCGCTTAACCATCCAAAAAATGTGTGAATTAGCGGGGCCAATGGCATTACAAAGAAAATGGTTGTATTTTACAGAAGTAGATAACTTTTCTGCTATCGATCTCCAAACCATTAATACTTTGTGGTTAGTCCACTCAGAAGGCAAATTTGGTTTCTCAGTACAGCGAGAAATTTGGTTGAGTTTAGGTAAAAATTGGGATAATTTCTGGTCAAAAATCGGCTGGAAAAATGGCAATAATTGGACACGATATCCCCATGAGTTTACTTGGGATTTAAGCGCTCCTAGAGGTCATTTACCTCTCTCAAACCAACTGCGTGGAGTCCGCGTGATTGCTTCTTTATTTGCTCATTCTGCTTGGTCAAAAAATCCCGAACAACAATAAGGCACGTCTAATCAATGAATTGATGGTAAATCCTCCAAGCATAACGAGAAAAAAACTGAAATTCCCAATCTGATTATGGCAAATGTTCGTTTAGAAGATATTAAGCGTAGATTCAACAACGTCACCGCTATTGAAGATATTTCATTTACAATTCCTGATGGTGAGTTTTGGGTTTTGGTTGGGCCTTCTGGTTGCGGTAAGTCTACAATTTTGCGGACGATCGCAGGTTTGGAAACCGCTACATCAGGTAAACTTTTCATTGGCGATCGCTTAGTCAATCATGTCCCCGCTCGACAACGGGATGTAGCAATGGTGTTCCAAAACTACGCCCTTTATCCCCATATGACGGTGGCACAAAATATCGCTTTTGGTTTGCAAATGCGGAAGATTGACGCGAAAATCATTCAAGAACGGGTGGTAGATGTGGCGCGATCGCTTTCTTTAGATCATCTGTTAGATCGCAAACCCAAACAACTTTCAGGAGGACAGCAACAACGGGTAGCATTAGGGAGAGCGATCGCTCGTCAACCCCAAGTATTTTTACTCGATGAACCTTTATCGAATTTAGATGCTCAGTTGCGAGATGATACAAGGGCAGAATTAAAACAGCTACATCAAAATTTGGGAATTACCACTGTTTATGTCACTCATGATCAAGTCGAGGCGATGACTTTGGCTGATCAAATTGTGGTGTTAAATCGGGGACGAATTCAACAAATTGGCGATCCTCAAACTGTTTATCAAAGTCCTGCTAACCAAATGGTAGCAACTTTTTTAGGTAGTCCCCCGATGAATATTTTGCCAGCAATTTATCAAGATGATGGTTTTGATGTTGGTGGACAATTATTAACAGTTCCCCCAGATATCCTGAAAAATATCCAATTACGCCAAGGTCAAAGTGTTGATTTAGGGATTCGTCCAGAACATATTTATATTCACGAACAACAAAGAAACCAAGAAGATGTCAGGGGAGAATTATCGGTCGAGGTGAAGTTAGTAGAACCTCTGGGTAGAGAAACACTGATTCGTGTTGCTTTACCCGGTGCTACTTCTGTAATCAACGTCCAAGTGGGTGGAGATGTGCGTTTGCGTCCAGGCGATCGCCTTTCTTTACAACTAGATTTGCATCAGTTGTTTGTGTTTGATCCTAATACTGGCGAGAGAATATTCCCGAAAATGTCCAAATTAGGAACTAACAATTAAAAACAATATCTTATTTATTCGTAATACCAATTTGTAAAAAGAATGCGACAGTAGATAAAAGGGGACGGGTTTTCCCGCTCTCCACAATAATCCATGTGTCGCAAACATTATTTGAATTGGTATAAGGCTAGCGCTAACGCTGAAACTTTTGTGATACTAATGAACAAAGATTCAGGTTTTACTGATTAGCCCCAAACTTTGAGGCATCTCCGTTATAAGTAGTCCCGTCAGGCATAAGCGATTGGAACAGATCAGCTCCAGATAACTTAGTTTGTTTAAGAATGGCTTCTCGTAACTTTGCATTTCTCAAGTAGCTATTGGAAAAATCTGCACCTGATAAATTGGATCGAGAAAGAATCGCTGACCTTAATTTTGCATTTTTCGCCAAAGCATTAGACAAATCTGCATCAGAGATAACCGCCTCTGTTAGATCTGCATCGGTTAAATTCGCGTTTAACAACTTTGTTTTATTCAGGAGGGCATTATACAAATCTGCCTGAGAAAGATTAGCCCCCGTTAAGTTAGCATCCGACAAATTGGTCCCCATCGCGATAGCACCTGATAAATTGGCTCCCGTTAGATTAGCTCCTTGAAGCCTTGCATCATTGAGTAGGACACCTGAGAGATTGGCTTTTGATAGATTTGCACCATCAAGGGCGCTACCATATAAATCTCTATTCGATAGATCTGCTTCCGATAGATCGCAGTAAACACAGGCGTTTGTCAGCAGCAACTTATCGTAATCTTTCGGAACGAAAGCGTTAGCGGGCAAACTAAAGATCGTTAAGCTAAGGAAAATCGAGAGGGAAATAGTAGAGAGTCTACGAAACCAAGATGTAAGATTCATGTTCATCCTTAAAATGATGGATTTTTGCCAATTGTGTCAGGATCAAAAGTCGGTCTTTTTTTAGAGGTGGAGTCGTACCAATTCACAATGACGCTCGCGGACTCGCTCTAAGCGTACCCCTACGGGGAAGCAAGCTACGCGTAGCGTCTCTAAGCGAAGCCATGCCGCAGGCTTTACGCTGCGAAGATCGCAATTAAAAAACTTAGATGCAGCAAAGCTTTCAGGCTTTACATTTGTATCAGAATTGACCACACACTAAACTTATACGCTGCGTACAGATTTATGTGTTTGTTCTTTATAATATTGTAATAATTACACCATATAAATTTTAAGTAGTGTTAAAATATACAACTGTTGTTATTTGAGCTAATTCTGTCAAGAAACAATTTTTTGAGACTTCGCCAACTCCCCAGGAGCAAAGACACCATTCTCTGTAATAATTCCTGTAATCAACTCAGCGGGAGTCACATCAAAAGCTGGATTATAAAACTCTACGCCTGTAGGTGTGAGAATAGTTTCACCTACTTGGTATATTTCCTCTGGATTTCTTTCCTCGATGGGAATTTGACTACCATCAGACAACTCAAAATCAATGGTGGAAAGGGGCGCAGCTACAAAGAAAGGAACTTGATGTGCTTTGGCGACAATTGCTAAACTATACGTACCGATTTTATTGGCTGTATCACCGTTAGCAGCAATTCGATCCGCACCGACAACCACCGCATGAATCAAGCCCTGTTGCATACAATGGGCTGCCATGTTATCGGTAATTAATGTAACGGGAATTCCTTCTTGAACACACTCCCAAGCAGTGAGTTTTGCTCCTTGTAAGCGGGGACGGGTTTCGTCGGCGAATACCTTTTCTAAACGTCCTTCTCGCCAAGCGGAACGCACCACGCCTAAAGCAGTACCGTAACCCGCGGTAGCTAAGGCCCCAGCATTGCAATGGGTCAGCAGTGTCAGTTTATCAGGGGTTGAGGGTAAAGCTGTCAAGCCGCGATCGCCAATCGCCTGACAGGTTTGTAAATCTTCGGCGTTGAGGGCTTGGGCTGTTTGCAACAGGGTTTGTCTAATTTCTGCTACCGTCCCGATACTTTCATAGGCGGTTCTCATCATCCGGTTGATCGCCCAAAACAAATTTACTGCTGTGGGACGAGTTGAACGCAACAACTGAGCAACTTTTTCTAACTGTTGCAAAAATTCATCACGATTGCTTGTCTCAATTTCCCTCGCTCCCAGATACATTCCATAAGCCGCAGCGACACCAATTGCTGGCGCTCCCCGGACAATCATAGTTTTAATCGCCCGCGCCATATCTTCACTGCGGCTGATTTCTACAAAAGAATACTCATTAGGTAAGCGGGTTTGGTCAATTAATGATGCGGCGTCGTTGTGCCAAATCACTGGATAAACTGGTTTTGGGGAATTTGTCATATTTTTGTGGTCTTCTTTACGTGAGACAAAAAAAACTGATCAACCACGTGCGTAACCCTAAAGCACGCGTAATAAACTAGGAATGCTAACTATTGCTTCCAAGGTGCGAATTTCTGCTAAGGCTTGATGGAAATCCCCTTCTGTAACGTCGTGAGTCACAACGACAATTTCTGCTAGTTCTCCCTGAAAACCAGTTTGCACAATTGACTCCAAGCTGACACCGTGATTACCGAAGCAAGTACCGATTTTGCCGATAACACCTGGGTGATCGCCAGTCAGGAAGCGCGTGTAAAAGCGGGTGACGAGTTCTGCTGTGGGTGCAATTTGACAATAGTCTTGATGTCCACAACTCAATAACGGATTGGGGCTAGTTGTACTGGTTTTGAGGGTAGCAACTAAATTTAAGATATCCGATGAGACAGCGCTAGCAGTTGCACCCGCGCCCGCACCAGGGCCGAAGAACATCACTTGACCGATGGGTTCTCCTTCTACCAGAATCGCATTATACACGCCATTAATACTGGCTAAGGGATGTACTTTTGGTACTAAGGTAGGATGGACACGGACGGAGAGGGAAGATGATGGGGTGATTTTTTTGGCGATCGCCAGCAATTTAATCACAAACCCTAATTTCTCGGCATAGGCAATATCTGTTTTGCTCACTTGCCGAATCCCTTCACAGTAAACATCTTGGAGGTCGATGCGTCCGTTAAAGGCTAATGACGCTAGGATGGCTATTTTATCTGCAGCGTCTAAGCCATCCACATCGGCGGTGGGATCGGCTTCCGCATAACCCAATCTTTGAGCATCAGCTAATACATCATCAAAGTTACCGCCTTCATTTTGCATCCGGGTGAGGATGTAGTTAGTGGTACCGTTGACTATACCCGTGACGGTATGAATGCGGTTGACGCTTAAGGATTGCTTGAGGGGTTGAATGACGGGGATACCGCCACCCACCGCCGCTTCTAGCAGTACGTATACCCCAGATGCATTTGCTGTGGTAAAGATTTCATCACCAAAACGGGCGATCGCGGCTTTATTTGCCGTGACTACGTGTTTCCCGTTGCGTAAGGCTTGGAGGATGAGCGATCGCGCCGGTTCTAGTCCTCCCATTACCTCTACGACTATATCTACCAATGGGTCGTTGACAATTGCCTCTAAATCTGTTGTGATTGTCCCTTCTGGAAGTTCTACTGCACGAGGCTTATTGTGCGATCTTACTCCCACGCGATATATTTCAATTTCCGGCAACAACGGGTGACGCCCAACCGCGTCTTGTAGTAACTGTACTGTTCCCGTTCCTACAGTGCCTAATCCTAAGATTCCCAGCTTTACGCCCACAAACTTTTCACCAAATTTATTGCTGAGTGTCTAGTAGTTACAAGTACTTAGTATTTTTATACTCAGCACTCATAACTCTGTTCTCAGATGTTCACAATATTTATAACAAAACAATTGTAGGGTAAGCAGTGCCCATTAATTTAGCAACACTGCCTAAACAATTGTAGGGTGAGCAACGCCCACCCTACTTAAGTAAATATGAAACTCAATAATTAGTAGGTTTCTACGTGCCAGCGACCAGCTTTTTTGAGTTCCTTCTGGTAATCACTCCAGGTGACACCATCTTTAGCAGCAGCAGCGGATAGCGCCTCATCAATACCGCCTTCCATACCACGCAAACCGCAGATGTAGGTGTGGGTTTTTTCTTGTTTAATCAACTGCCACAGTTCATCTGCGTGTTCTGCTACTCGGTCTTGGATGTACATTCTACCACCTTGGGGATTTTTTTGTTCCCGGCTGATGGCGTAGGTGAGGCGGAAGTTATCAGGATATTTGTTTTGGATTTCTTCGAGTTCTTCTTTGTAGAGGATATTTGGAGTTGTTGGTACACCAAATATCAGCCAAGCTAAACCATTAAACTTGTAGTCTGGGTTAGCCGCTCTTTCTGCGTCCTTAAACATGCGCCATAAGTAAGCCCGCATCGGCGCGATACCTGTCCCTGTCGCCATCATAATCACTTTGGCTTCTGGGTCTTCGGGTAACAACATTTCTTTACCCACAGGCCCTGTAATTTTGACATCTGCTCCTGGTTCTAGGAAACAGAGGTGAGTAGAGCAAACACCATAAACTGTTTCGCTTGTTTCGGGATGCTTATACTCTAGCTGGCGGACGCACAACGAGACTGTCTTGTCATTAACATCGTCACCATGACGGGTGGAAGCAATTGAGTACAGTCTGAGTTTTTCAGGCTTGCCGTTTTTGTCCAAACCGGGCGGAATAATGCCGATACTCTGACCTTCTATGTATCTTAAATTACTACCAGAAAGGTCAAACTTGATGTGCTGAACAATACCAATCCCGCCTTCTTGGACTAACGGGTCATTAGATATACACTTACCAATAAACGGCGCATTGGGGCGGTAAATGTTGACAGGAACGTCAGCATGGGCGTCTTTTTTGGCTTTCGCTTGAGACATGGTGTTGCCTTTTGTGTCCTTCTTCTTATGCTGGTCTTCCGCTGGTGATTTAGCGAAGCCTTTGACTTCACTTTTCGCACTCACAGGTGTGGCTTGACCGTTCCCTTCGTTGCCAGTATTCTGCTCAGATGTTGCCAACTGGGCAGTTTTGCCGTTAGCAATTTCCCCAGCATCAATTTGTGCTAGGGGACTTGTGGGTTGAATACTTACAATTTTGCCGCCTAGGCGAGTGATCCGTCGCATTTCTTGGTTCATGCGGTTGTAAGGCACTCTGATGAACACACTGCCACTTTGACGAATTGGGTAGTTAGTTTGATCAATTTCTTCGTTCTGACGCAGACCCACCACTTCGTAAACGAAGATTCGGCTACCTGATTCTGTGTTGGCAGCACTTTCAACAGTACCTTGATTAGACATTCGTTCTACCACTCCGATGTTTACTTAACCGTTTTTGAAAAAAACTCTTCCCATCACAAGCCAGCTTTAGTTTAGCGGATTTTCGTTTCACAAAACTGACGCTTTGGGAAAGGGGCATTATTAGCTAATGCAATGCTTAAGTACACTCACCAAAGACGTGCAGGTAGCGTCAAAACACACCTGTTCACCTTCTAAGTTAGAGGATAAGTCTGTTGGAGAATGTTAATAATGAGTCAATTTAATCTTTTTTTCGTTAACTACCACCACTCACAGATACCTGTCTACACATACTGATACACGTGTAGTTGATTTATTCAAAACATGACATATTCTTCACTTGTAGAAGAATAGCTGGTAACTTTAGCTATGTGCTCAAGTATTTTTGAGTAGCCATAGCTACCACTCATGTATGTGCCTTTTTTTAGGCAATTTAGGAAAACTTCAACTACCAATGGCTAACTTGCCATTGGCTTGATTTCCCTGATTCTACCCGGCTCACTGGGGAGAAAACTTTTTTGAGTTGCTTTGAGGGCGTGTTTAGCCGCTGCCACCACCTAGTCAGGGCTGATTTTTGGGGCTAATATTTGCTCAATCTGTTATCCAGAATGATACATAAATACATGCCAACAGCAACTATAATAAGTTTTACTTGATGTGAAACATCTGTCAACCTCTAGCATGAGAGTTCTCAGTGATCACAGGGTGCATTGTGTGTCGGGGGGCGCGGGAGTGAGGTCTAGCTAGCGGCACAAAGTAGTTGTACTCTAGAGAATAAATGGTGGTGAGTCGCTGACTCATTCGTTGGATAGATTTTGCCGGGAAATGTGGAGAGGATAGTGCTAGAGCTAATGAAAATTCCTGAAGGTGGAAAAATTTGCTCTTAGGGAAAATGATACATTATAGACTTGGTTAATACAGATGCGATCGCTTGTCTGCCGTAACTAGAGTGCGGATACGTACTTGTGTGATGTCTTTAAAAATTAGTCAGCAAATGATTAATAATGATCAGCGAACCACCGGATTCTTCCTGACAGTAAATCTTGTATAGAATACCGCCTTCTGTTAAGATCGAGTATACCACTAGGATTAAATACTTACCAACAACGAATTCAGGCTAGGCTAACGAGTAGTAACTATTACCTTGTTGTATACTCGTTTGACTTCTCACGGCGCTGTGGGTAGCGAGAACGCAGGACAAACCAATGAGGTTGGCTTCCTGGCTTAATCTGCTGTGTGAAAAATTATTGATTGACACATCTTTTTTAGTATTTAGAGGAGATTTATGACAAGTAAGCCAGAACGCGTGGTACTGATTGGCGTAGCCGGAGACTCAGGTTGCGGTAAATCTACGTTTTTGCGTCGTTTGATCGATTTGTTTGGTGAAGATTTAATGACTGTCATCTGCTTGGATGACTACCATTCTTTGGATCGCAAACAGCGCAAAGAAACTGGAATTACTGCACTTGACCCCAGAGCGAACAATTTTGACCTGATGTATGAGCAAATTAAAGCGCTCAAGAGTGGTCAACAGATTAATAAACCGATTTATAATCACGAAACTGGCATGATTGATCCGCCAGAAGTGATCAAGCCAAATCATATTGTTGTTGTGGAAGGATTGCATCCTTTATATGACGAGCGAGTCCGAGAACTAATCGATTTCAGTGTTTATTTCGACATCAGCGATGAAGTCAAAATTGCCTGGAAAATTCAGCGAGATATGGCAGAGCGCGGTCATCGTTATGAAGATGTTTTAGCTCAAATCAATTCCCGCAAGCCTGATTTTGAAAAGTATATCGAACCACAAAGAGAATTTGCTGATGTGGTTTTGCAAGTATTACCTACTAACTTAATCAAAGACGATACAGAGCGCAAAGTACTGCGGGTACGGATGTTGCAAAGAGAAGGTAAAGAAGGTTTTGCGCCGGCTTACCTCTTTGATGAAGGGTCAACAATTAACTGGACTCCTTGCGGACGTAAGCTTACCTGTTCCTATCCTGGTATGCAATTATACTATGGTTCAGATGTGTACTACGGCCGTTACGTAACAGTACTAGAGGTGGATGGTCAGTTTGACAATCTCGAAGAGGTAATTTACATCGAAACTCATCTGAGTAACACGTCCACGAAATACCAAGGTGAGTTGACTCATTTGTTACTCAAACACCGCGAATATCCTGGTTCCAATAACGGAACTGGTTTATTCCAAGTACTGACAGGTTTGAAAATGCGTGATGCATATGAACGGTTAACAGCAACAGAAGCCAAGTTAGCAGTTCAAGTTTAAAACAGCAGTGTTTGTGTCAAATCTTCGGGGGATGCTTTGGGGTATCCCCTTTTTTGTGTTTGTCAAAACATTTATTCAAAGTAAATATTATTTCTCCTACATATATTTATGAATTGTTAGTGGTTTTTGAGAAGATACGAACCACACTAACTAATGATTGTGTAATTATTGTTATGATTTCATAAATTGGAGTAACTGAACTAAATCACTAGATTTAGTCAGCGAAAACGCTTTAAAAGGAGGAACTGCCTTTGTCTCGTCGATATTTATTTACCTCAGAGTCAGTTACCGAAGGTCATCCAGATAAGATATGCGATCAGATTTCTGATACGATTATCGATGCCTTACTGACACAAGATCCTACTAGCCGTGTAGCAGCAGAAGTAGTAGTTAATACAGGGTTGGTGCTAATTACCGGGGAAATTACCACCAAAGCGAATGTTAACTATGTGCATCTCGCCCGCAAAAAAATCGCCGAAATTGGCTACACTGATGCTGATAACGGCTTTTCTGCCAATAGCACCAGTGTGCTGATAGCTTTAGACGAACAATCACCGGATATTGCTCAAGGCGTGAACACCGCCCAAGAAACCCGTGAGCAGGATAGTGATGAACTATTCGACAAAATCGGTGCGGGTGATCAAGGTATTATGTTCGGCTTTGCTAGCAACGAAACACCGGAATTAATGCCTTTACCTATCAGTCTCGCCCATCGGATTGCTCGCCGACTAGCAGCGGTGAGAAAGACAGGAGATTTGTCCTATCTGCGTCCAGATGGCAAAACTCAAGTAACTGTAGTCTATGAAGATGGACGCCCCGTAGGTATCGATACAATTCTGATTTCTACCCAGCATACAGCCTCTATTGGAGAAATTACAGACGAGGCAGCAGTACAAGCCAAGATTAAAGCAGACCTGTGGTCGGCGGTAGTTGAACCTGTATTTGGCGATATTGATGTCAAGCCTGATGCAGAAACACGCTTTTTAGTCAATCCTACAGGAAAATTTGTTGTTGGCGGCCCCCAGGGCGACTCTGGTTTAACTGGACGGAAAATCATTGTTGATACCTACGGCGGTTATTCTCGTCATGGCGGCGGTGCTTTTTCTGGGAAAGACCCCACCAAGGTAGACCGTTCGGCGGCTTATGCGGCGCGCTATGTAGCGAAAAACGTTGTAGCTGCTGGTTTGGCAGAAAAATGTGAGGTGCAGTTAAGCTATGCCATTGGTGTAGCGCGACCCACTAGTATTTTGGTGGAAACCTTCGGTACTGGCAAGGTGGACGAAGAAACCTTGTTGGAACTGGTGAAAAAGCACTTTGAATTAAGACCGGCGGGAATCATCCATAGTTTCAACTTACGCAACTTACCCAATGAAAGAGGCGGACGTTTTTATCAGGACGTCGCGGCTTACGGACATTTTGGGCGGAGTGATTTAGACTTGCCTTGGGAGCGCACCGATAAGGCGGAACTGTTGAAGCAAGCACTTAACGAGTCACTTTCGGCTGCGATCGCGCAAACATTACAATAAGTTAAAAACTCGCAAATGGTGAGGAAAATAAGATAGACAACTTGTTTGTTCTTGTCTTCACCTTTGATTACCAAAACCCTCTACTTAGACATAGAGGGTTTTGTCTTAGATTCATATGCTGATCTCAATCATGAAAAATTCGCCGCAATTGACTACGCTTCGGTTAAAGTAGAAAGACACACTTGTGGAAGTTTGCTGACTGGAAAAACGGTCAAGACAAAATTCGATAGATTTATATCTATAGAGTCAGTTTAATTACCTCTAGTTTTTGGCTCAATATTCGTCTCCAATACGAGAAAAGTCGCGCCAATCATCTGGTGAGTAGTGATTCGCTCTTGCTATAAAAGAAGAGAATGTGAGTGTCAATCAGCAATTGTAGTGATTACACGGACACAGCTAGTGTGGTGATTTTTACGGGAGAGTGAAAAAATTTGAGGTATGCAAACTCAAAAGCCAACTCCTGTTAACAGCAGTTCAGAAAGCAAAACAGTGCTAGAGGAAGAGCCATTTATAGACGAACTCCCTACCATAGAATTCCCCTCAAGAGGGAAACTCAAAGCTAGTTCTTGGCGCATACATCAAAAAATTGGCTACGGATATTTTGTGGCGATTGGGATTGGCTTCTTTGGCTCACTCACCGGCTTGGTAGTTGCTAACTACTGGCGTGGGAGAGCAGTTAAACAGCTATACGAAGTCAATCAGCAAGCACAATTATTGAGTGATTATAAGGATGCAGTGATGGGAGCACAACTGCACAGCTTTAGCTTGGCTGCGACTTTGGTAGACGCGCAGCGCCTACAGATGAAAAAAGCTGAATTTTTGATGAGCGTTGAGAAAGCAAAGATATTAGAGTCACGAATTACTGATTTTGTCAACAGTAATCCTAGAAATTTAGCTGCAGCCAGTGCTAATTTAGAGACTTTGTTACAGGAATATGAGACTAATTTAAAGTCTTATGTGGAGCAAATAGAGTCTGTATTGCAGTCAATTGATAGCCAACCAAAACAACCACAGCAGATTTCTACAGCGCAGGAGCAGTTGCTGAGGATTATGCGAGGAGAAACTGCAATGCGCTTAGATCAGCTTTCGCAGACATTGAGCAGATATTTGCAAAATGCACAAGAACAAGAAATAGAACAAACCAGAGGAGTTGAGCAAGCAAAGGGGGTAGAGAGATTAATTGTGATGATGAGTATGCTGGTGTCGGTAGCGGTCGCTGCTATTGTAGCTTGGCGGACTAGTCGAGCGATCGCAGAACCAGTGATTACTGTCACCCAAGTCGCAGAACAGGTAGCGCGAAAGTCTAATTTTGATTTGCGCGCTCCCGTCACCACCGAAGATGAAATTGGTTTATTAGCTAAATCTCTCAATCGTTTAATTGAGCGGGTATCAGAACGCACTAAAGAGTTACAGCAAGCAAAGGAATTAGCAGAAGCTGCTAGCAAAGCCAAAAGTGTGTTTCTCGCCAATGTTAGTCATGAGTTACGCACACCTTTAAATGCTGTGATTGGTTTGAGCCAATTACTTCAAGACGATGCGACGGATCTGAATTTGTCAGGAGATTTCATCACAGATTTAGAAACAATCAACTCTGCTGGTAGACATTTACTAGAATTAATTAACGATATCCTCGATTTATCAAAAATTGAAGCGGGGAAAATGACTCTCTACCCAGAGACATTTGAGATTACTACATTAATTCACAATCTCGTGCTCACCGTGAAGCCAGCAATAGAAAAAAATGGCAATGTTCTCGAAGTCGATTGCGAGCGTGAACTGGGAACAATGTATGCTGATCAAACAAGAATGCGGCAAGTATTGTTAAATTTATTGAGCAATGCTGCTAAGTTTACTACTAACGGAAAAGTGACTCTGACAGTGAAATGTGAAAAAAAAGATGCATTAATTAATGCACCTTTTGGTGTGATTACTTTCACTGTGACTGATACAGGAATTGGGATGACTCCCGGTCAACAGCAGCAATTATTTCAACCTTTTATTCAAGGAGATACTTCGACTACGAAAAAGTATGGTGGTACGGGATTAGGATTAGCAATTAGTCGCCATTTTTGTCAGATGATGGGTGGCGAAATTACTGTTAAAAGTCAGCCTGGAGTCGGCTCCATTTTTACTGTCCGTCTACCACTAACAGTGCAAGAATAAGTTATAGCGTTTCTCATTTTATGATGGTACATTTCATTGAAGTCAGGAGCTAGGAATTAGGGGTTAGAGACTAGCTAAGGTGTACTTCATGTAATTGGGAATTGTTATAAGCATGAGACCCAACACCCGGCTCAATATATATCAAAATAATTGGTGTCAGCTTTTAAGAGTTTTAATATTGGTGGTTTATTTGCGTCGTGGCGTACTAGAATAATGTGTGTTCATCGCCATATTGTCAAAAACGGCAATTCTTGTTTTTAGTCGCCTTGGTTATCCATGACTACAAGTATTGACTTTCTCAGTCATCTCAATCCCAGTCAACGTCAAGCCGTAGAACATTACTGCGGCCCTTTGTTAGTCGTCGCTGGCGCAGGTTCTGGTAAAACACGAGCGCTGACTTATCGGATTGCTAATTTAATTCTTAAACACCGCGTCGCGCCTGATAATATCTTGGCGGTGACTTTTACTAATAAAGCCGCGCGGGAAATGAAGGAGCGGGTTCAAAAACTATTCGCTGAACAGTTGGCGATGTCTGAGTATGGTCAGCGTTTTGATTTGTTACCTGAATATGAACAAGTCAAACTGCGATCGCAGGTTTATCGTACCACAATTAAAGATTTGTGGTGTGGTACTTTTCATAGTTTGTTTTCGCGGATTCTGCGTTTTGATATTGAAAAATATCAAGATGAAAAAGGGCGACGGTGGAATAGAAATTTCTCAATTTTTGACGAATCAGATGTGCAAAGTCTGATTAAAGAAATCGTCAATAAACAGCTAAACTTAGACGATAAGAAATTTGACCATCGTTCTGTCCGCTACGCTATTAGTAATGCCAAAAATCAAGGTTTTTCACCCCAGGAGTTTGAGCGAGAACAGCCAAACTATCGCGGAAGGGTGATTGCTCAAGTTTATAGTTGTTATCAAGATAAGTTAGCGGAAAATAATGCTTTAGATTTTGACGATTTAATCTTGATTCCGACAAGATTATTTCAACAAAATGAACAAGTATTAGGTTATTGGCATCGCAAATTCTGTCATATTCTAGTAGATGAATATCAGGATACTAACCGCACGCAATATGATTTGATTCGCTTGTTGGTGACAAATGGAGAAGAGAACAAAAGCGAATGGGAATGGCGGAATCGCTCGGTTTTTGTGGTAGGTGATGCAGATCAATCAATTTACAGCTTTAGAATGGCTGACTTCACCATTTTGCTGGAATTTCAAGAAGATTTTGGTGATGGTTTACCAGATGATGATACGCGGACGATGGTTAAATTAGAGGAAAACTATCGCTCTTGTGAGAACATTTTACAAGCTGCTAATGAGTTGATTGAAAATAATACCCAGCGGATTGATAAAATTCTCAAACCGACGCGGGGCGCAGGTGAGGATATTTATTGTTATAAAGCAGATGATGAACTCGCGGAAGCCGATTTTGTAATTAATCAGATCCGAACTTTAGAACATCAAAACCCAGAGTTGAATTGGGGAAGTTTTGCGATTCTCTACCGCACAAATGCTCAATCCCGCCCTTTTGAAGAATTATTGGTGAGGAATCAAATTCCTTATACTGTGGTGGGGGGGATGCGATTTTACGATCGCAAAGAAATTAAAGATGTGATAGCCTACTTGAGAGCGATCGCTAACCCGGCTGATACAGTGAGTTTGTTAAGAGTTATTAACACTCCCCGACGCGGGATTGGCAAAACTACCATTGATGGTTTAGTCAATGCTTCCCAACAATTAGGTACAACTTTGTGGGAAATTCTCAGCGATGAAACCTCAGTTAATACTTTAGCTGGACGCGCTACAAAAGCGGTGAATAGCTTTGCGAAAATGATTGGCACTTGGCAAACAAAAATGGCTACAATGCCTGTAACTGAAGTTTTGCAAGGAGTGCTAGAAGATTCTGGTTATATTCAAGATTTGCAAAGTCAGGGTACAGATGAATCAGAAGACCGCATCCAAAACGTCCAGGAACTTTACAACGCGGTGTTACAATTTCAAGAAGAAAATGAAGATGTCACCCTACAAGCATTTTTGCAAAGTACCGCCCTCAGTTCTGATTTAGATAATTTAAAAGAAGGAAAAACAGCAGTATCTTTAATGACATTGCACGCTTCCAAAGGTCTGGAATTTCCCGTAGTTTATTTGGTGGGGTTAGAACAAGGTTTATTTCCTAATTATCGTTCACTGAGTGATCCTGCAGCCTTAGAAGAAGAACGCCGCCTTTGTTATGTGGGGATTACTCGTGCTCAGGAAAGGTTATATTTATCACACGCCCGTGAACGCCGCTTATATGGTTCGCGGGAACCTGCAGTGCGATCGCAATTTCTCGACGAATTACCAGAAGAACTATTAGCTACTCAACATAGAAGCCGACAGACTTATACTAAAAGTAGTGCGGTGAGAGGTGTTAAGCCTAGTAACCCAGAGAATTGGCAAGTAGGCGATCGTGTCTTACACAAAACCTTTGGTTTAGGTGAAATTACGCATGTATTTGGAGCAGGGAATAAAATTTCTGTAGCGATAAAATTTGCGAATTTGGGACAAAAAATCATTGATCCGAGAGTAGCGCAATTGCAAAGAGTGGAATGATATTTCTTGTTTTCTAGAAGTACACCTTAGTTAGTCTCTAGCCCCTAATTCCTAATCCCTAACCTCAACGAGGTATGCCATCATAAAACGAGAAATGCTATATGTTTACACCTGCTCAAAATGCTCAACTGTAGGAAAAGGATCATAAAAATGGTGCAGCATTTTTTTCCACTCTTGATATTCAGTAGAGCCTCTAAATCCTACAGTATGATCTGCTAAAGTTTCCCATTTAACAAGTAATAAATATTTACCCCGAACTTCTATACATCTATGCAATTCATGGGATAAATATCCTGGCATAGATGAGATAATTATAGAAGCATTTTTAAAAACAGATTCAAACTCATATTCCTGCCCAGATTTAATATTGAGAATTACTGCTTCTAGAATCATAAATGCTGTGAATGGGAATATTTAATGAAAATCAGACTTGATATAAGCAACTGTCAAAGGGGCGATTTTTTCTACAATATTATTAATCACCTCTCGTTCATATTCAGTCCAAATTCTGGGATGATTAAAAATGCATGGTTGCAATACACCCCAAAGTTGACCATCATCACAAATATGAGCATGAATGAGAGCACGATGTCCAAAATTTTCCTGTTCAAATTGCCGATTTAAAATTTGAGAATCAGCAGTTTCCACGTCTTCAACAAATATTGATGGTTGAGTACGCAGCGCGGCCGCAAACATCGGATCTTCATCTACTAAAGATGAGGGTTGCGATACCCATTCCTCGTTATGGATACTGGGTAAATTTGGAGTACGAACCCAACAAAAAGCGACTTTACCGAGATATAAATTGGGGTTGTGTAGGTAGAGAAAACAGCGATCGCACTGCAAAAATTCACCCACAGCTTGTAGCAGTTTAGGAAAGAAAATATCTGCTGGTAAATCGGATTCTAAAATGTTAGTGATCGCTGGAGGAAAATTTAGCTGAGACATAGTATTTGAAATTTTTTCACCTTGCTGCAGAATTTAAATGTAGAGACGCAAAATTTTGCGTCTCTGGCTTTTATTGATAGACGAAATTAAACCGATTTTAAGGGAATAATTCCCCGGTCAAAAACCAAGTTATCAGTCCCAATACCATTTAACTCTATTCTATCTGGATAAATTTCATAGGTAGCAAAACTCAAATTACTAGTAGAATATTCCGTCCATTCATTTTTACCTACAGAACGATTACCCGCACCCGCACCACAAATTAAGTAAGTAGTACCATCAATACCACGGGTGCGTTCATAATGGTGTTCATGACCATTGATGTAGAGTTGCACACCATATTTTTTAAACAGAGGTGTGAAAGTTTTAATGAAATTTGGATTACTTCCATAATGACCAGATGCATAAATTGGATGATGACCAAATACTATTTTCCAAGCAGCTTTACTAGCGCTTAATTCCGTTTCTAGCCAAAGTAATTGATTTTGCCAATCAGCATTACCATTAGTATCTAGTGCGAAAAATTGTACAGAATCACGACTAAAAGTATAGTACCTTCCCGTCATATTAAAACCAGCATAACGCACTTGTGGATCGCCATTGGCAGTGCGAATATCATGATTACCTAAACAAGCTTGAAACTTCACACCTTCCTTGAGTAAAGTTCGATATGGACGCTCAAAAACAGCATTAATTTTCTCAATTTCACCATTGTTGTAAATGTTATCACCAGCTAAAATCACTAAATTATAAGGATTTCGCTGATAATAATTAGTCATTGCCTTAGCAACATCATACTGTCCCTTAGCTCCAGTTCCTGTATCTGCTACAGACACAAAACGTAATAACAAATCTTTTTGAGGTGGATTAGCAGCTATAGCCGTATCTGGTGTATGGATATTAGCGCGGTGGGCGTCTTGACGAAAAGATTTCCAGCCAAGAAATCCGGTAGCAAGTGTACCGAGTCCACTTAAAAATAAAAATTGACGACGTTTCCAGCTCATAAATTACCTTGATCTAAATAATGAGCAACGAAGTGATACATTAAGGCAAAAGCGGCTGCAATTTGTTGTTGGTGAAACTTCCATGTCACAGGACAATCAAAATTTACAACCACCATTCTCTCCCGAACCAACTTCCCCAAAACCCTATCAGAGAAACCAGCCAATTTGGAAGGTTAAAATTATCCAAATTCTGCGAGGAACGATCGGAATTTTAGAAACAGCGGTGGTGAAATTAGAGACAACACCAGCGGATGGGGAAGCAACTCCTGGTTTCTGGAGTGGACTGTTAACCAAAATTCGCGCTGTGTTACCAGCAAATTTGTCAGCAAAGTTGTCTGATACAGCTTTGACAGGAATAATTGCAGGAATTGCGGTGATTTTAGTTTGGACAACCACAACAGTTTTTAGTAGTAAACCAACTGAGATAGCGACGGTTCCCCCGGTTGAAGAGGTTCCTGTACCCGCACCCACCCCAACCGTAACTATTACCCCAGAGATAGTCACTGTAACGCCAGAACCCCAACCATCACCAGAAGTTACGCCAGAACCAGAACCGGAAGCAGAACCATCACCAGAACCGACTCCCACCCCAGCAGTCGAGTTGACACCAGAACAAACCTTGATAGCAGCAATCGAAAATCAAGTAGCAGAAATTAGCGATCGCTTTGCCGATAAACTCATAAAATCAATTCAAGCCAACTTTTTAACTAGTAATCTCACTGTAAAAATAAGTGACAATTGGTACACACTAGAACCATCTCAACAAGATAAACTAGCAGCAGAAATTCAACAGCGATCGCAACAACTGGATTTTAGCCACCTAGAAATTCTCGATTCCCAGGAACAGTTGATCGCCCGCAGTCCCGTTGTCGGTACGAAAATGGTGATTTTTAAAAGGCAAGTAACACCAATTAATAGCACAGAACACGCTTGAAAGTTTTGATTCTGCAGTCCGCTTTTGCAAGAGTCTATTATTTTTAATAATTGCTCTTTCCCCTAATCCCTAACCCCTATTTCCTGTCAAAAATAACTAAAAAAGCTGACTGACTAAACAGCTAAAACCGGGTAGTAAAGGCGTGGTCAATTCATCCTGATGAAATAAAGTAGCTACTAACTTTAAAGTAGCCTGTTGACGACGATAAACCTCTACTTTTTTGTGAATATAATCACAAATCCAATATTCTTGTACACCTTGCACTGAATACAATTTCAACTTAGTTTCTCGATCGCGTTTTTCGTTTTTTTCACCAGGAGATAACACCTCAACCACTAACTCTGGTGAGCCGGTGAGGTGTCCAGCCTCATCTAATAAGATTTCTAAATTTTCATTACTTGCCCAGACAACATCAGGAATCACATTATCAGCATCTGAGAAAATAATTCCTGGGGCGATCGCTGCTGTACCCAAACCTGTCGTATCTGACCAATTGTTCAGAACTGTAACAATTTTGGCGCAACTTGATTGATGACCCCAGTGAGGCGATTTTGTCACAAATAATTCTCCATCAATAATTTCATAACGATTTTTGCGATCGCCTGCGAACAGTTCTAAATCAGCACTTGTCCAACGGACTGGAGATATTGCCATAAAACCCCCTAGGATTTTGCTTTCTTTATTTTAAAAAATTGTCGTTGTGCTGAACGGCGCAAATAAAAATAAATTAACCACGCCACAACTGCAAATATGAGATTTAGCAAGATATGCTTTAATGTAAACTGTAGAATATCAGGATAAAAAAGTTGTGCCCATCTCAACGGGCTAAGTTTTCTGGCTAAGAGCAAAAGCCCAAACAGCGCGTTTCCTCCCAACATCAGCGCCAACAACACTAACCCTCTTCGCCAATAACGGTGCTGTTTGGTAAACCCAGAAATGAGATTAATGGGAGATTTACCTTGCACTCGCCGCAATAATTGTTCCAATCGCCAAAATAGCCACAACAAAAAGGGAAATAAACCATAGCTGAGAAAACTTAGCGGTAGTGGATAACGCCATGCAATAGATAATACATTCACCAAAGCATGACAGACCACAGAATTTAGCCAAGCTATGACTACTAATTGTCTGTATTGGTTTAGTTGAGGACGAGAACAGAGGTATATTCCTAAAGCATAGCCCCAAGGAGCAGAGAACATCGCATGAACCGGCGTACCGATGATCCTCTCAAGAATTGAGGAAGTATTGTAAGAAAGATAAATCCAGTTTTCTTGAGCGGTGAATCCTAGCGCCACGGCGATAGTGAAGAGAAAAACAGTAGTGGGGCGTAATCGATACCTGCGTTGAAAATAGCAAGTTGCAATCACAACCATGATTAATTTGCAACCTTCTTCAATTGGGCCGATTTCCACCAATTGTCGCAGCGCCACACCCAGTAGCGATCGCTGCCACCTCTGCCAATCTACAATTAAGTTAGTTACAGTCGCTAAAATCAGTTCTAAATTGAGGGCTGCAAAACCAGATATCGCCCCCAGAACAAATAACCACAGCAATTTTAACAGCGATGGGGCAGCGTATACACGGTAATAGTAGTACACCAACAATACCAGTGGTGGGACTGCTGCCCAGAATAATAAAGATAACTCAGTCACGCACTTGAGCAATTATGGTGCGGTGACGGGGACTGTTGCGGGTGATAGAGGGAGTTTGAAAACCAGCATCAACCATAGTTTGCTCAATATCCAAAGTGAAATATTGATCTAAATATGGTTCAGTACTTTTGAGTAAAGTCAAAATATATGGTGGCATTTGCTGGTAAATTTCCGATTGGGGATTCATATCCATCATTGCCAAGTAACCACCCGGACGCAATAAACGTCGCGCTTCGGCAAAAATTTGTCTGGTTGCTGACTGGGGTAACTCGTGGCAGACTAAAAAAATGGAAACCAAATCAAACGAGGCATTTGGTAGCCCGGTAGATTCAGCCGCAGCATGAACCCAGTTAATTTGTCCTTGATTAGCTTGTGCTTGATGTAACTGTGCGCGGTATTGAGCAACAGCTAAGAAATACGGAGATAAATCTAGACCTGTTAACCTAGCTTGGGGATAAATTTCTTGCAAAGCTAAAGTACTCATACCCACGCTACACCCCACATCAAGAATGTCTTGGGGTGGCTGGAGAATGTGGTTTTTGAGAATATCGTGGTAACTTTGGCGCAGTTTAGCGTCACCTTGGATCTCAGCGCCTGGCCAAATCTTAGCATGGACAGTATAGGCCGCCGGCTCGACCTCAAAAGCCGCTTGCCAACTCAGATTTCCCGTTTCGTAGGCGTGGAATGAGGTGAGATAATAATCTGGGTATTTGAGGTGAGGGTTTTCTACTGTCGCTAAATCGGTTGTCCAATCACGAGCTTGTAATTTTTCGACTTCTTGAGTCCAAAAGACGCCCATTTTTTGAGCACGCTTAATCATCATTTGCCTAGCTTGATGCTTGGCGAAGTTAGCTAGAGGCTTGATTGCGAGGACGCCATTGACTAGGCGAGAAGCTAAACCAGGAGCAGTGTTTACAACAGCAGTCATAGATCAATTTGCTTTCAACAGCCTTATTTTACCTGTATCTGTGGAAAGGCTTTCGCCATGACAAAAACAAATATATGTGTAACAAATAACACGCAATTTTCCTGAAAACACCCAAATATTTGATCCCCCTAGCTCTTTATCTTCGCAAAGCTAGGGGGATCAAATATTTGGTAGTCTATAAATGGTTCAGTATAGTTCGTAACGACTCGATTCTAAATCCTATTTTTGGTTTTGAGTAGTGTTACTACCAGAGTTTATATTATTTTTATCAGTTCTTCATTGCCACTTCATGCCTGTTATTGGCTGGAAAACTCGTATATGTTAAGTATGGCTATATGCACGGGCCTCTTACCATGTCATCAGTTGAATTACTTGTAATCAAAATCTGCCTATCTGTATTTCCCCAAGATATGACTTGTTCATGTTTGAGGAGCAGGTTGAGGTTTGAATGATATTACTAGTATTCAATTAAACATGTTATTGGTCGTCTTTTCTGTAAATATCTGTAAAAAATATGCAACTCAAGTTTGTCACCACTGTTGCCCTGCTGGTTTGTTTTGGATTTGCGGAACAAGCTTTATCATTAAATCCGCGAGACTTAGATCAATTGAAAACAACGGGAAATTGTCCCCGGTGTGATTTTAGCGGTGCAGACCTCACTGGACTTAATTTATCTGGTGTCAATTTACGCGACGCTAATTTAAAAGGAGCCAAATTATCTAATGTTAATCTGTCAAGTGCAGACCTCACGGGTGCAAATTTAGAAGGTGCAATTCTCAATTCTGCTAATCTTTCTCGTACTTCCCTCACCGGGACAAATTTGAAATCTGCATCTCTAGAAAATGCTGATTTATCTTCTGCTGGTCTGATTAGTGCCAATTTAGAAGCTGCTAACTTTAAGGGTGCCAAGTTCCAGTTTACTAATTTCCGGGGGGCACATTTCCGGTTAACAATTATGCCTACTGGTGTTGTGACTTCTGACAAACCTTATTGGTGGTCTTTAGAGCGGACAGCTACTAGAGATTGTGACAAGTTTAAACCTGAACAAACACCAGGGACAACTTGTTACGGTCAGTAAGTTAGCAGTTAGGGGCTGGGAACTAGGGGTTAGAGTTCAGTAGTTGTAGGTTGGGTTGAGGAACGTAGACCCGCTGGGAAATCCAACATTTTCGTGGCTTCGTTGGGTTGCGCTCCGCTTAACCCAACCTCTTTTCTTCATCCTAGCCTGCGGCAAGCCCTTCGGGTGACGCTCGCAAGCTCGCTAACGCTGCGCTAACGCCAGTTCCTTTATGCCGGGGAACCCGTCCACCGGACTGGCTCACCGCTCCGCGTCTACAGACTTCATCCTTCATACTTCAGACTTCATCCTTCATACTTCAGAATCTCCCATGCCCTCATCAGCAGTTGACCCTATCATGGGAACAAAGCTTGTAAACTGTAATCGATTCATGCTAACTCGGATTAAAGACCTGACCACTAAATTAGCGCCGCGTTTAATTGAAATTCGTCGTCATATCCACTCTCACCCAGAATTGAGTGGTCAGGAGTACCAAACGGCTGCATTTGTGGCTGGTGTGTTGTCTTCTTGTGGTCTTCATGTCCAAGAAGGTGTGGGTAAAACGGGTGTGACGGGAGAATTGCTAGTCGCTAGTGAAGATGAGCGGTTGTTGGCTATTCGCACAGATATGGATGCTTTACCGATTCAAGAACGCACCGATTTAGAATATACCTCGCGTAATCAAGGAGTGATGCACGCTTGTGGTCATGATGTCCACACTACGGTGGGTTTGGGAACAGCGATGGTGCTGTCGCAAATGACCGAGGATTTAGGCGGTAAGGTGCGATTTTTGTTTCAACCAGCGGAAGAAATCGCCCAAGGGGCGAGTTGGATGGTGAAAGATGGAGCAATGGCAGATGTTTCAGCAGTTTTAGGGGTGCATGTTTTCCCTTCGATTCCTGCTGGTTCTATTGGTGTGCGTTATGGTGCGTTGACAGCGGCGGCTGATGATTTAGAGATTATCATTATGGGGGAATCTGGCCATGGAGCGCGTCCCCATGAGGCGATTGATGCAATTTGGATTGCGGCGCAGGTAATTAGTGCTTTGCAACAAGCGATTAGCCGGACGCAAAATCCTTTACGCCCTGTGGTGTTGAGTATTGGGAAAATTGGTGGTGGTAGAGCGCCGAATGTAATTGCTGATCGAGTGCAATTATTGGGAACAGTACGATCGCTCCATCCGGAAACTCGTGCTAATCTCCCTAATTGGATTGAAAATATTGTCGCTAATGTTTGCAATGCTTACGGGGCGCGTTATCAAGTTAATTACCACCAAGGTGTACCCAGTGTGCAAAATGACTATTCTTTGACACAATTATTACAATCAGCTGCTGAGGATGCGTGGAGTAGCGATCGCGTCCAAGTCCTACCAGAACCCTCCCTCGGTGCAGAAGATTTTTCTATTTATTTAGATCACGCTCCTGGTTCTATGTTTCGTTTGGGCGTGGGTTATGCAGATAGAATCATTAACCACCCATTACATCATCCAGAATTTGAGGTTGATGAATCTGCAATTATTACTGGGGTTGTAACTATGGCTTACGCCGCTTATAAATATTGGTTAGTGTGATGGAAAAGGGGTTAGGGATGAGGGGCTAGGGGTTAGTTCTGCATAATTTTGATACATATACAATACACCTCTTGCAAAAGTCCTAATTTTCGCGATCTTCTCTGCGCCTTTGCGCCTTTGCGTGAGCTTTATATATGATTATGCAACAACGCGAAAATATTTATGCAAGAGGTCTAATCGCTTGTAGGGGCGAACAGCCGATCAGTGGTGTCAACTTAACGTGAAACCCTTGTCCCGCCTCAGAATGAATTCTGAGTCTCATAGCAAAAGTCATCTCAAGATGACTCAAAATTCTCACAAATTCCTAGTCTACTTCAGTAGACTTCAGCTATAAGAGAGGGAATTCATTCCCAGGTGGGTAGTAAGCCCTGCAATCAGCCATCTGTGGCTTAAGTTGACACCAATGACCGCCGATATCCTCTGAGGGCGAACAGCCGTTCGCCCCTACGAGTTTATGTGTTGTTTCCTTTTCGGGAATTGATATTAGCCTCTCATCCCTGATTTATTGCTTGCTAATCTCTCTTGAATTTTGCTCTTAGCAGCTTTAAACTGAGTAGCTAATTGTTCAGTTTGGTCTGAACTCAAGTTGTTACGAATAGCAGCAAACATTGTGCTTTCTTCTTGACGAACGTGATCCATAACAACATCTTGGAGTTGTTTGACTTTATTCTTGAATTCAGGGCTAGAAACGTTCATCGCCTTGATTTCATCTAAGCGCCGCTTCATGTCAGCTTGTTCGTCATACAATTCGCGGGTGTCTCTTTCGCCGTAGAAGCTGCGGACTCTGGGGTAAACCACTTCTTCTTCAGCTTCCGCGTGGGCTGTCAAATCTTTATAAATTTGACCGAAGTATTCTTGGATCTTTTGAGGATCGTTGGTTTGTTGCAGTTCGGTGAAGAGGATATTGACTTTGTTATGATCCATGCGGATCACATCTTGAATATTCATATCCTGTTTGTCAGTGGTTTGGGTGACAGCACTACCAACAACACCGCTAAATGCAGCGAGCGCGTCTTGTACTCTAGCCCAAATACCTTGGTCTGCGTCTTGTCCTGTTAGTTCCCGAACACCCAAGACTTCTAAAATACCTTTGAGTTGCTCTTGGTGAGCACGGTTTTCAAAGTTAACTGTATTCAAAGGCCCAATAGCCGCCATCACGTCAGCACCAACTTTTTGAGATGCTTTGTGAATGATTAAACCAGTCATTACTTGCTGATGCTTTAACAATTCATGCTGGAATACTTTTTCAAAGAAAGTCAAATCTGAGCCTTTCATTAATTGGCGAATCTTGTCTATAAATTCTCGGACAGTTGATTTTGGCTCTCCATGAACGCCATACTGCACGATAATAGTTTCGAGAATACCTAGATTCTTTTGATCATCTTCTAGCATTTTGCGGATGCGATCCGAGATTTCGCTATCTGTTGATTCTCTCAAAAATAGTTGCTCATTTTCGATCAACAACTGCTGCATTGATTTTAAGCTTGCCAATTTCACCGCAATTGCATTGCGTTTAGTATCGTCTAAACTGGCTACCATTCTTAGTTCTCCTCGGAAAAGCATTTGTAACCATTTAATAGTGACATCTTCGCCACCATAACTTCATCTTTCTTTTGAGCGATCGCCTACGCCACTCTAGATAGAAAAATCACTTTTTTCTCAATTAATTATTGCTTCTACTTTTAGATAGACAAATAATATAATTTACCTCAATCGGCAGATAGATAACTTTTTGTGACTAATTCTCTATCTTAGCTCCAGGATACTCAAATAGGAGATTTCCTCATAATGCCAGAAAATCCTGGACTAGGAGAACAAGCCCTTAATAAAGCAGCAGAAATAGGATTATCTAGCCAATTAGATGCAGTAGAAAATTTGGATGTAAGTGTCAAAACAGATCCGCTCAAACTGGTTCAAGGACAAGTTGATCAAGTCACCATTGAGGGCGAAGGTTTAGTGATGCAAAAAAACCTCCGCATCGAAGAAATGCAAATGCATATAACTAGCGTTGCTATCAATCCTCTCAGTGCTGCATTTGGCAAAATCGAACTGACAAAACCAACAACGGGGAAAGCGAGAGTTGTTTTAAAAGCAGATGATATTAATCGCGCTTTCAACTCTGAATATATCCGTGATAAACTCCAAAGCCAGAAAATCAAAGTTGATGAACAGGTGATGACAATTGCACCCCAGTACATAGACTTTCGCCTACCTGGTCAAGGAAAAGTGGCGCTCAAAGCTGAAGTGAAATTAGTAGAAACAGGCGAAATTCACCAAGTTGCTTTTTCAGCTACTCCTAGCATTAGTCCTGATGGTAAATCTGTTTATTTAGAAAATGTTGAATATGGAGAAGGTAAAGAAATTTCTCCAGAATTGACCAAAGCTTTAATAGATGAAACTAGCGAAATTCTCAATTTGAGCAACTTTGATTTAGAAGGAATGACGCTAAGAGTTAATAGTTTAGAAATTGGATCTGGTCAGCTAACGCTACAAGCTGAAGCTGATGTCGAACAAATCCCCACTGTTTAAAAATTAGGATACTCAACATGGAAACTACAGAAACCAACTCCACACCCTTTCCTAATATTCCCCCCATCATTGAAAGTGATGACAGAGAATACCATGATACAGGAGTTCCGAGTACAGTAGCGATCGCTGGTCATCCTCTACATCCCCTAAGCGTCATCTTCCCTATCGCCTTCTTAGCCGCAGCTTTGGGTAGTGATTTCGGCTACTGGCTCACCCGTGATTTCTTCTGGGCTAGAGCTTCACTATGGTTAATTGGACTCGGATTAGCAGGCGGTGCGATCGCTGCTATCATCGGGATGAGCGACTTTCTCAAAATTGAACGAGTCCGTAAGCGCGCCGCAGGCTGGACACATCTCATCCTCAACATTGCTATTCTAGTATTAACTGCCGTCAACTTCATCCTCCGCCTTGGAGATCCTGAATCCCGAATCATACCTCTAGGACTTTTAATCTCTCTAGTTGTGGGCACACTCACTAGCGCTTCTGGCTGGTTCGGTGCAGAGCTTTCCTATCGCCATAAAATTGGTGTGGTAGGTGCTGGAAGCAAAAGATATCCTTAAAAATTCTTAACTTCTGAGTGCGAAAGCGAATGCTACGTTTCATCTCGCAGTGAGGACTTCAGCACTGACTACATCATCAAAATTAATACGATGAACCACTAATCAGGGAAAGGCATCGGTAAGACTATATTATACATCAAAAGATGATTAATGCCTTTACCCTGTTGTGCGTGAAATTATGCGTCCGAATCCTCGCCAATCGATATATTTAATTCTCTCATTGCTCATCGTTGTGGCGATGGGTTTTTTATTTAAATACTACACAGGCCCTGCCCATCAGTGGTTTAATGATTACGGAGCCGCCGTCTTTTATGAAATATTTTGGTGTCTATTTGCATTTTGGTTCTTCCCCACCCGTACCGCCATCAAGCAAATACCTTTCTGGGTTTTTATCATTACTTGTATATTAGAAGTCTTGCAACTTTGGCATCCTCCGCTTTTAGAAAACATGCGCGCTACATTAATCGGTAAATTATTATTAGGAACAACCTTTGTTTGGTGGGATTTTTTATATTATGCGTTAGGTTGTATTTTAGGTTGGTTGTGGCTGCGACAATTACAAGGATTAAGTAATGCAAAAAAAAGTTAAAGTCAAACCCAATGCCAAACAGCAAAAAATTATCGAACAATCTGATGGTAGTCTAAACGTACATCTAAAATCTCCACCAATAGATGGTAAAGCAAATGAAGAATTAATCAAAATCCTAGCCCAGAAATTTCATGTACCAAAATCTCAAATCACCATTAAATCTGGTGCAACCTCTCGACAAAAATTAGTAGAAATTGCCATTGATATTTAATCAGTTACCAGATAAATCCCGGTAACTAATTCCATATCACTCAATCAAATAATTAAGTCACCACTAATTAACATCCTTCCCTAGCCCCTACTCCTAATCCCTTCTTCACACAACTCTACACTTGATTGATATTGATATATCCAGGTTGAGATTTAACCTTCTCTATCCAAGCTTGAATACACGGAAATTGCGTCAAATCGAATCCGCCTTCACCAGCTACATGAGTGTAAGCAAACAAACAAATATCAGCGATGGTATAACGCTCCCCAACAAAAAATGTATGGGTGGTTAAATAATTTTCCATCAACCTCAAAGCAGCATAACCTAATTCATGTTTTTGTTTGATAGCTTCATCATGTTCCTTCGCCTTACCTAAAATAGAGATCAAAAATCTTGATTTGGCGATAAAAGGTTCATGGCTATATTGCTCAAAAAATAACCATTGCAATACTTGCGCTCGTAAAAATCGGTCATAAGGAAGAAATTCTGTGCCTTCGCTCAAATAAACCAATATTGCATTTGATTCTGTTAAGTATTTCCCAGGTTCAATTTCCAACACCGGAATCTTCCCGTTAGGATTTTTACTTAAAAATTCTGGTGTGCGAGTCTCACCCTTTAAGATGTTAATTTCTACTCTTTCAAAAGGCACACCCAGTTGTGTCAATAAAAGTCTTAACTTATAACCATTCCCTGAAGGTAAAAAATCGTACAAGCGCAGCGTTTCCATGCTAAAAAAGTAGTGAGGAATCTGTTGAAAATTAAGAGTTCAAAATACATTATCTTACTAAATGATTTGCTTGAAACCGGATATTTTTTTATTTATGTTCATTATTTCCACGACAAAAAGAATTATTTAAAAAAATAAAAAAACAAAAACATAATTTTTTTTGCATTTAGATGTTTAATTTAAATCCGTGGCGGAGAATAAACATATGTGTGGAAGATTTACCTTAAAACAGCCAGCATCAGCCCTAGTCGAGGCTTTCCATCTTCAATCATCACCTCATTTATCCGCGCAATACAACATTGCACCTACGCAAATGGTGACAACAGTGTTACATAATGGAGCAAACAATAACCGTGAATTTCAGCAGTTACGCTGGGGGTTGATTCCCTCCTGGGCTAAAGACCCAGCAATAGGAGCAAAGCTAATTAACGCTAGGTCTGAGACTGTTGCTCAAAAACCCTCGTTTCGTTCAGCTTTTAAACGTCGGCGTTGTTTAGTGGTAGCTGATGGCTTCTATGAATGGAAAAAACAACCAGGGAAAAAGCAACCATTTTATTTTCAGCTCCAAGATAAACAACCTTTCGGCTTCGCAGGGTTATGGGAGCAATGGCTATCTCCATCTGGAGAGGAGATATTATCTTGCACAATTTTGACAACAACAGCTAACGAATTATTACAACCAATTCACGATCGGATGCCAGTGATTATAGCTCCCCAAGATTACGATTTTTGGTTAGATCCCCAAGAGCAAACGCCAGAATCACTACAGCAACTACTAATACCTTATCCAGTCGCAGCCATGACTGCATACCCAGTCAGCACTTTAGTCAACAATTCTCAACACAACACCCCAGACTGCATCCTCCCACTCAGCGAAAAGACGAACCCAGAAATCAGTTAAATTAACTATTGAGTGTAATTATTGGGGAATAGGGACTGGGAAAAAAATTTTCATCTTTGCTGATAAGCTTTCTCTCATAGAGTCTGTTAAGTCTTCACCAACACCCAGTCCCTAAATAGCTGTAACACTACAGAAGCAAATATGCCAAGAACACAGAAAAACGACAACTTTATCGACAAATCTTTCACGGTGATGGCGGATATCATCCTAAAGATACTCCCAACTAATAAAAAAGCCAAGGAAGCCTTTGTTTATTACCGAGATGGGATGTCAGCACAAGCTGAAGGTGAATACGCCGAAGCTTTGGAGTATTACGAAGAGGCTCTCACTTTAGAAGAAGACGCCAACGATCGCGGTTATATAATCTACAACATGGGGCTAATATATGCCAGCAACGGCGACCATGACAAAGCTTTAGAGCTTTATCACCAAGCACTGGAATTAAACCCCCGTTTACCCCAAGCCTTAAACAATATCGCCGTAATTTATCACTACAAAGGTGAAAAAGCTAAAGAAAATGGCGATAATGATGGCGGCGAAGCTTTATTTGACCAAGCAGCAGACTACTGGGTCAGAGCAATTCGCATGGCTCCCAATAACTACATTGAAGCCCAAAACTGGCTGAAAACTACCGGCAGAGTACAAATTGACGTATTCTTTTAGCTAAAAATCTTCATCCTCAGCCCTTCACCCTTGACTAACCATGATTGACCGTGAACAAGTCCGCAAAGTAGCCCTGCTGGCTCGTCTAGAACTCACACCCCAAGAAGAAGAACAATTCACCACCCAGCTAGACAGTATTCTCAATTATGTTGAGCAGCTCAGTGAGTTAGATGTCAGCAATGTCCCCCCAACAACAAGGGCGATTGATGTCAGCAACGTCACACGAGAAGACAAGCTACAACCTTATCCAGAGCGAGAAGCTATCCTTAACAGTGCACCTGAACAAGAAGGTGAATTTTTCAAAGTACCCAAAATCCTCAATGTTGAGTAAGCCATAAGTCATTTTGCCAAAATGCTTGCTCATTTGAGTAAATTCAGCAAGCATTTTGACAGATTGCTTTCTCAAACTGCGGTTTGTTAACTAATTTCCGTATATTCAGCAAACATTTTGACAGATTGCTTTCTCAAACTGCGGTTTGTTAACTAATTTCCGTATATTCAGCAAGCATTTTGACAGATTGCTTTCTCAAACTGCGGTTTGTTAACTAATTTCCGTATATTCAGCAAGCATTTTGATTTTTTCCGTCAGCAAAAAGGTAAATTGATTTCTAATTTCAGTAATTTATTGAAGAAGGGAACTCTTAACAGTTAAGAGTTCCTCGCTCCCTCTTGAAACTATTTCTAGTTAAACTGAGCAACTCGTCGTGCTGCTAACCAACTGTAACTTGGTCGGTGGTGACAGCACTCGCACCATTAACCCCTTGAGCAATTTCCACTAGTTGGTCTAACGTTTCTTGACTGGGGACTTGTCCTTTCAAAACTACAGTAGTTCCCAACTGAGCAACATACACAGAATCAAGATTTGTTACACGAGAGTCTTCATCGAAAGCGAGAGCAACTCTCTTTGCTAAACCACTTTGATCATATTCTCCACTCAACCCGACTCGCTCAGGAGGAATGGTTTCACCTTCAGGTGATGTTTGTGCAACTACAGTTGCAGTAGGATTAACTTCAGCATCCGCAGGCTTTTCCTGTCCAAAGAGTCTTTGTAACCAACCCATAACAGTAAATTCTCCAATAGGAAATCTGGAAATGACACGAGTAGTTTACCGTGGCTGGTTGGAGAATATATAGTGAACTAGAGCACAGAGATAGCAATATAAGCAATCCTAGAGTCTAACAGGTATTACTTTATTTGTTCAAATCTTATCTATTAGTCTTGTTATTTTTCCATAAAAATACTGTTGTTGTGCATTTTTATGTATTTAAAAAATTGATTTATTGATTATTTTCAAGGTTGGTGCTGCAAACATATCTCAAAGTAATAGCACCAACTTTATTCATCATCTGCTGGAGTCATGAAACTATATCGCCTGTCCCCTCCCATCAAGGCAGTCAACCCCTGGCCCCACAACTGCTAAAATCACAGAAACCGACATTTAAGATACACTGGTTTTTGTGTACACTGAAAGTGCTTTAGTGACCTCACGTGCTGCTGCTGTTGACAAGCTTCCCAAAATCAGACCATCTTTGTACTTGATGAATCTTATCTCAAATCTACCAAAAGTAAATTTTGATGTTGAGTTATTGAGCAGTTAAGCTTTTATAAGTTAGGAAGGACTGGTGTTTAGTGCATTTACAAAGACTCTCACGCTACTAATTTCATTAACTGAGAGTATCCATAAAACATTTGCCCACTTGAGTTTTAGATTACCTTGACCAACAAAAAGCATAGCTTTCTGCTTTCTAAATTAGCATTATTATTGCTTTCATCCCTATTTGCCGAGCGTACCCCATAAGCAGACTCAGTTAATATCTAAGCATGTTTTACCATTTTATTGCTGACCCTGACCTGCTAGATACTTTAGTGTTGATTTCTCTTTGTTCAATAGCTTTTAGCCCTTATCGCTCCCATGCTGACCCATCACCGCAAGCCCGTGTGCTTATCTCTAATTTCTACTGACTTACCAGTTTGGTCTGTTGTGGAAACTGCCGGAACATTATATCAAAAAGATACTGACAGATTCCATTTACTAATGACTGCACCGCCTCTAATTACCTGCGAAATCGGCAGTTCTCTTAGTTTAGAGGATACGCAGACTCACAAAACTAGCAAAGCTCATGCGCCCACCAGTCCCAGAGTTTTATGGTTGGAGATTTCCCCTTATCGAGTAATTATGACCATGCAAGGTAATGGTCAAGTAAGTTACCGACACTTTTGGGAACAGGGCGTTTATGGTATTAGCCGTTATTGGTTGCCAACTGAATCATTGCCACCAAATTATCCTATTCGCTTACGTAATTTTACTACAGCTATGAAGCTCACTGGACACCCTTTACCAGAGCATTTACGGCTGGAATATGAATTATGGGCAGAAAAAGTCCAACTAGGACGCTACATTCTCAATTTGGAAATTAAGCATTGATGAAGGAATAGGGGTTGGGTGCTGAGTAAAGATTTTCTCGGTGCGTGAAACTGGCTTTGCTCTCCCATACCCCATGATGTCGCCAGATATCTAATTAAAAATTCAATAACTCGGTTGGTTTCCTGGTTTCCATTTAATATTGCAACCAACACTCGGCTTTTGATCCTCTGTGACTGGTTGATCTGCTAGTATTGAAGCGATCGCCCCACGTAAATCTTCACCAGTAACAGGTTTGCCGTTACTCGGACGGCTATCATCCAATTGTCCCCGATAGACGAGTTGACGTTCCCTATTAAATACAAAAAAGTCGGGTGTACAAGCTGCTGTATAAGCTTTTGCTGTTTCTTGGGTTTCGTCATAACACAAGGGAAATGTCAACTTCTGTTCTGCTACCATTACCTGCAAAGATTCTGGTGCATCATCTGGGTAGTTTTTCGCATCATTGGCGCTGATAGCCACAATTCCCAACTCGCTGTCTAAATAATCTTGTCCTAACAGCGCTAATTGTTCTTGAATATGCTTGACAAATGGGCAATGACGACAAATAAACATCACTAGCAGTGCTTTTTTATCTGCAAAAGTAGACAAGGAAATTGTCTTTCCAGATACTACCTCTGGTAGATGAAAATCTGGTGCTAAAGTGCCTAAGGGCAACATTGTTGAAGCAGTTAAAGCCATAGATTACCTGGTGTAGCAGAAAAAAAGATTTTGGTGATCAACCATTGTCAACATAACAATAAATTAGAGACGAGATATGTCTACCTCGTCTCCAGATTTGTTAAAAATTGCGGTATTAAAAATTTAGACTTCAGTCTCTACAGATTTGCTAAAAGACCGATAACACCGTGTCCTGTAACAACTTCTAGAACAATCAAAGATACAAAACCAATCATTGCTAAACGACCGTTAAGAAGTTCTGCATAGGGAGTAAAGCCTGTGCGATCGCCTTGCTCATCTACATATACCTTAGGCTCAATCGCAAAGTTGTTTAATAGACCTCTTTCGTCAACAACGGCTGATCTTGTACGCATAGCTTTTTTTGTTTTTTATGGTTATGTAACAAAGTGTAACGAATAAATTAATTTTTGTAAAGTATCTGAGTCTACCCAAAGATATATGATCAACGATGGAGTTTTTCACCAAACCCATGAATCGATTTCGAGTAGAGGTTATCGCCAAAACCCCAAACCCGCAGCAAGTAATATATGCTGCAATGCACCAAGACTATACTGACGCCTTCGTGTACGATGAGAAAGATTCGTGGCCTTCGGAATCACAATGTGGCGAAATTATTGTGAACCGATTGCTCGCAGGTGAGAGAGGACACTACGGGCCCCTAGAACATCCCCAGATTGTCTTCAACTGCGGCTATTTTCCCCACAGTGTCATGCAGCAAGCTCGTACACACAGAATTTCTGTATCATTTGATGTACAATCTTTTCGTTACACAGGCAATCAATTTATCGATGTAGTCGATGGTAAAAAAGAAATAGAGGATGTTTTCTATCTGCGTCCTGTAGGTTATTACACAGATAGACAAGGCAAAAAATATTACTATTCACCAGAACAAAGAGCCGCTGATTTACAATGGTGTTTAGAAGCAGCGAAGCGATATAAAGCTGATTTTGTCGGGGGAATGTCTGAAGAACACGCCAGAGGAAAAGTACCCTTTGATTATCGCCAACATTTTGTCGTCAGCTTCAATCTCAGATCCTTCTTGCATTTTTGCGACTTAAGAAATAAGAAAGATGCACAATTAGAAATTCAAAAGCTGTGCGAACTGATGTGGCCTCATTTTGTAGAATGGGCTCCAGCGATCGCTTTTTGGTATGAAAAGCAGCGTCTGGGTAGAGCGAGATTAGCACCTTAATGAAAAGCGTAGAGGCGTTGCAGTGCAACGTCTCCACAGTGTTATTAAAAGTTACGCGCTAAAGTACTTCGCTATTGGGTGATAGGTAATAATCGCCGTTGTCGATTGTTCTGGATAAAGTTGCTCACTTTCATCCATATACAGGTTAATCCTGTCAGTCCCCAACAAATCCAATTGCTTATACTGATCCTGAATATTCGGACAAGCCGGATACCCAAAACTATACCGCGAACCGCGATAGCGCTGTGCCAAAATATCCCGAATATTATCTGGTTCCTCAGCTTCAAAGCCCAATTCGCAGCGGATTCTGGTGTGCGTCCACTCAGCTAGCGCCTCAGCTACCTGCACTGCTAAACCGTGGAAATACAGATAATCTGTGTATTGATTATCAGCAAACAGCTTTTGAGCAAATTCCGTGGCAATTTCTCCCACAGTCACCGCTTGCATTGGGAACACATCAATAATACCTGATTCTTTGGTGGCAAAGAAATCTGCAATGCACAATCTCCGCAAAGATTTTTGTCTGGGAAACTCAAAGGAAGCTTTGATTTGTGCATCTGGGCTGTTAGTGTCATAGACATACAAAGTATTACCCTCAGCTTGACAAGGAAAATACCCATAAACCACTTGGGGATGCAACAAATTCTCTTCAACAATTCGCTGCTTCCAACTTTCGAGAGTTGGATAAACTTTCTCAGTTAAAAAAGCTTGATATTCTTCTTTAGATTGCTCCTTGGGCTTGCGGAATTGCCATTGTCCAGCAATCAAAGCTTGCAAATCTAAATGCCAGAATACCTCTTCAAGGGGAATATCTCCAGGCTGCAGTAATTTTGTGCCCCAAAAAGGCGGTGTGGGACGTGGAATATCTAGCGCCACAGCTTCTGAACGCTTGGTATCAATTACTTTAAATTCCGCAGTTTTTTGGGCAACTGCAGTTTCTACAGCTTCTTGATGACCATTTTTTGGTTCTACAGATGTTGCTGTTAATTCATCTAAAAATCCTTGCAAATCATCCCAATTTCCGCCATATTTTGCTGGCATAAGTTTATCCATGAAATGCAAATCAGAAAAAGCATCTTTGCCATATACAACTTTACCTTTGTAAGTGTTTTGGCAATCTTCATGGACAAATTTAGGAGTCAAAGCTGCACCACCTAAAATTACCGGAACAGTAATACCTTTTTCGTTGAATATTTCCAAGTTTTCTTTCATGAAAGCAGTAGATTTTACCAACAAACCACTCATAGCAATACAATCAGCTTGATGCTGTTCATAGGCTTGGATGATGTTTTCTACTGGCTGCTTAATTCCTAGGTTAATCACCTTGTAACCATTGTTAGATAAGATGATATCCACTAAGTTTTTACCAATGTCATGGACATCGCCCTTAACGGTGGCAATGATAAAGGTGCCTTTGGCATTATTTCCCGATTCTGATTTTTCCATGAACGGTTCTAAATAAGCAACCGCCGCTTTCATGGTTTCTGCAGATTGTAAGACAAAAGGTAACTGCATTTGTCCGGAACCGAACAACTCACCCACAACTTTCATCCCATCCAGCAAGAAGGTGTTAATAATTTCCAAGGGGGGATATTGTTCTAAGGCTTTTGTGAGTTGGGCTTCTAAACCGATGCGTTCACCATCGATGATGTGGCGCTTGAGACGTTCCGGGATGGGGAGACTTGCGTCCAAGGAGCGATCGCGTTTAGTCGTGACTCCAGCAAAAACTGTGGTAAGCTCCGCCAGGGGATCATAAACGCAGACATCACCCTCAAATCGCCGCTGGTCATAAATCAGCTGACGACAAATCTCTTGATGGCCAGCCTCAATCTTCGATAATGGTAAAATTTTACTGGCGCTGACAATGGCTGCATCCATTCCTGCTGCCATCGCTTCACTCAAAAACATGGAATTGAGGACAATTCGCGCCGCCGGGTTCAAACCAAAGGATATATTAGATACACCCAAAATCACATGACATCCCGGTAATTCTTGACGAATGCGGCGAATCGATTCAATGGTGGCTTTACCGTTTTCTCTATCTTCTTCAATCCCCGTGGAAATCGGTAGAGCTAGAGTATCAAAAAATATCTCTGTAGGCGAGATGCCATATTCTACAGCTTGGCGGTAAGCGCGTTGAGCAATTTGAAACTTTTTCTCGGCTGTCCGCGCCATCCCGTCTTCATCGATTGTACCAATCACGATGCCAGCGCCGTATTTTTTCGCTAACTCCAACACCTTTAAAAATCGCGGTTCTCCATCTTCGTAGTTGGTGGAGTTGAGTAAACACTTACCACCAGCCACCTTTAAACCCGCTTCCATTTTTTCCCATTCGGTGGAGTCGAGCATCAAGGGGAGAGTAACATTGTTGACAATGCGCGAGACTAATTCGTGCATATCTCGCACGCCGTCACGTCCTACATAATCAACGTTGACATCAAGAATGTGAGCGCCTTCTTTGACTTGGGATCTCGCCATTGATACCAGCCCGTCCCAATCTTCCGCATTTAATAAATCGCGGCATTTTTTAGAACCACTGGCGTTGAGTCGTTCACCGACAATGAGGAAAGAGTTGTCTTGTTCGTATGGCTGAGTAGTATAAATTGATGCGGCTGCTGGTTCTAAGCTAGGCTGTCTTAGTTTTGGCTTCAGATCTTTGGTAATTTCTGCAAGTTGTTGAATGTGTTCTGGACGTGTCCCACAGCAACCCCCGATCACTTGGACACCTAAATCTTCAACAAAATGCGTCAACGCCATCCGTAATTCTAACGGTGTGAGGCGGTAGTGTGCTTGACCACCAACGTTCTCTGGTAAGCCGGCGTTGGGAATACAAGAAACAATAAAAGGTGAATGTTCTGCTAGATACTTGATATGTGGTTTCATCAAGTCTGGGCCTGTGGCACAGTTTAACCCCAAAATATCGATGGGGTAAGGTTCTAGAATTGTCAGGACGGCGCTGATTTCTGTGCCCACCAACATTGTACCCATGCTTTCCATTGTCACAGATACCATCAACGGTTTGCGATCGCCTTTTTTCGCAAACACTTCTTCAATCCCATTCAGCGCCGCTTTAATCTGTAGCACATCTTGGCAAGTTTCCACCAAAAATAAATCGACGCCCCCATCCCACAGCGCTGCTGCTTGTTCAGCAAACGACGCTTTCATGGTATCAAAATCGATGTGTCCCAAAGTGGGGAGTTTGGTTGTCGGGCCGATGGAACCGGCGACAAACCGGGGTTTGTCTGGGGTGGAAAATTCGGCAGCTACGCGCTTGGCTAATTCGGCGGCTGTTTTACTGAGATAATACGCTTGGTCTGCTAAGTCATATTCTGCTAGCACAATTGAGGTAGCGCCAAAGGTATCGGTTTCAATCACATCCGCGCCAGCAGCGAGGAAGTCACGGTGAACTTTGGCGACAGCTTCGGGTTTGGTGTGGACTAGGTATTCGTTGCAACCTTCATACTGCGGGCCACCGAAATCGTCGGCGGTGAGATTTTGCGTTTGCAGGTTGGTTCCCATCGCCCCATCAAAGACGATAACTGGGAGTTCTGGACTACGCAGACGTTCGAGGAAAGAATGAGTCATATTTTCTAGAAAAAATCAAGAAGTTACGTGAGTTTTGTCATACTCAACTTAATTTATTATTTGCCAAAATTCTGAGATTTTCCCTAGGAGTTGATGAACTCAAGGATACTGTTGTTTAAAGTTTCTTTATTTTTGCTGGTTTGAGTCGGTAGTCTCGATGCTGTTTTGGATCAAAGAGGAGTTTTTTTAACGCACAGAGAAGTCGGAGCGGCGGCTTCCGCCGTCAGCGCAGCGGTAGCGAGTCCGCGAGCGTCTCTGAACTTCGGTGGGGGCGCGGAGGAACGCTGAGTGTTTTTTTTTGGGCAAGCGGTACATGTAATGGATTATACTTGTAATTCAAAGATATTTTTTGTTGATTCCTATTTTTAAATGCACGTTTTCTCGATTATTGATATTATTTTTTGTTACATGAATTTTGCTCAAAAATTAATAAAAATGTCACAAGAACTCAACAGTATAAACTCAGGTTCTTGATATTATCTTTGAAACACTGATGAATAATAAATATGGACGAAAATCAGCAGCGTTCTTATTGGCGTGCTAATACCGCTTTGATTCGCAATCTTTTAATTATCTGGGCATTGGTTTCGCTCGTTTTTAGTATTTTGTTGGTTCAACCATTGAATGCTATCCGTTTTTTTGGTGTGCCTTTTGGTTTTTGGATGGCGCAACAAGGATCAATTTTAGTATTTGTGGCATTAATTTTTATTTATGCCTTTCAAATGGACAAATTAGACCGCAAACATAACATCAGGAAGTGAGGAAAATCTGTGTCAGTTGAAATTTGGACTATTGTATTGGTCGGGCTTTCTTTCCTGGTCTATATTTACATCGGTTGGCAATCACGAGTTGAAAATACTAAAGACTTTTTTGTCGCCGGTCAGGGGATACCTTCAATTGCAAATGGTGCAGCGACTGCGGCTGATTGGATGTCTGCGGCTTCGTTTATTTCTATGGCGGGGCTGATTTCTTTTTTGGGTTATGACGGTTCTATTTATTTGATGGGTTGGACTGGTGGTTATGTATTGTTAGCGTTGCTGCTGGCGCCCTACCTGCGGAAGTTTGGTAAGTATACAGTGCCAGATTTTGTGGGCGATCGCTATAATTCCAATATTGCCCGTTTGGTTGCAGTGGTAGCGGCTATTTTCATCTCTCTTACCTATGTAGCTGGACAAATGCGGGGTGTGGGGATTGTTTTTAGTCGATTCTTGCAAGTAGACATTAATACAGGCGTGATCATCGGGATGGTGATTGTCGGCTTTTTTGCAGTGTTGGGTGGAATGAAAGGAATCACCTGGACGCAAGTAGCCCAGTATTTAGTTTTGATTGTGGCTTACTTGATTCCCGCGATCGCGATCGCTTGGTTACTTACTGGTAATCCTTTTCCTCAATTAGCATTTTCTTTTAGTGATGTTGCTGACAAGCTCAACAAAGTCCAGTTGGACTTGGGTTTTAAAGAGTACACTCAGCCATTTGTGAACAAGTCAATGTTAGATGTCTTGTTCACAACTATTGCTTTGATGGTCGGGACTGCGGGTTTACCTCACATTATCGTCAGGTTTTACACTGTTCCTAGTGTCCGTGCAGCGCGGTTTTCTGCGGGTTGGGCACTGTTATTTATTGCCATTCTTTATACCACCGCCCCTGCGCTCTCGATGTTTGCTCGCTATAACTTGATCGATTCTTTGCACAATCAAACCATCACCCAAGTACAGCAGCTAGATTGGGCGAATAAGTGGGAAAAAACTAAACTCTTGGCTTTTGAAGACAAAAATCAAGATGGGCGGCTGCAGTTAACCCCCAATAAAGACACCAATGAAATTAAGATTGACCGAGATATTATCGTACTTTCCACCCCAGAGGTAGCGAAACTTCCTCCTTGGGTAATTGGTTTAGTAGCTGCGGGCGGGTTAGCAGCGGCTTTATCAACAGCATCCGGTTTGTTGCTAGTAATTTCTAGTTCGATTGCTCATGATGTCTACTACCGCATCATCGATTCCAGCGCCTCAGAACAAAAACGAATATTTGTGGGGCGAATTATGGTAGGTTTTTCTCTCGTCTTAGCAGGATACTTTGGGGTGAATCCGCCGGGATTTGTCAGTGAGGTGGTGGCTTTTGCTTTTGGTTTAGCGGCTGCTAGCTTTTTTCCAGCGATATTCCTCGGAATATTCGACAAGCGTACCAATGCTGAAGGTGCGATCGCTGGGATGATTACAGGCTTAATTTTCACCATCATCTACATCATTGGCGTCAAATTCGCAGGTATGCAACCATGGTTTTTTGGCGTTTCTGCAGAGGGAATTGGTACTTTGGGTATGGTGATCAACCTAATCGTCACCTTGGTAGTGTCTCGCTTAACACCACCCCCCCCACCAGAAATTCAATCCCTGGTGGAAAATCTCCGCACTCCTATGATTGAGTAGTCAGGAGCATAGCGCCAAGGGTGCGTTATGGTTTAGTCCTAACGCACCATCATATTTAGCAGTGTGTTAGACGCTTTTCATCTCAAACAGTCTGTTAAGAGTTCCCTTTTAAACAAGCCGGTATCTGCTATCAACCCGAAGCTGTGATCTCTGGTTCAGAATAGAGAAAGCATACCTTTATCAAACCTGAATTGATGCCCACCTCTTCAACTACCGTCCCTCATTCAATTGTTGCCGGTTTCCATGCCCTTTCTGACCCGCTCAGAATCGGGGTGATAGAACTGCTACGACAGCGAGAACTCTGCGTGTGTGACTTGTGCGATGTTTTGGATGTCAGTCAATCAAAATTATCTTTTCACCTCAAAACCCTCAAGGAAGCTAGCTTAGTTAACTCTCGCCAAGAAGGACGTTGGATTTACTACAGTCTGAATTTACCGCAATTTACAGCTTTAGAACAGTATTTAGCTGAATATCTGCGCCTGAGTCAGATTTTACCCGCTAATCCTTGTCACAAGCCTTCCTAACCCATCAATTTTTTTTGATTAATTTTTGTGTATATTGCCTCACTCGTAATTGACATATCAAGTTTTTTTGAAATGATAGAGATGTACCTTTAATCTCAGTCACATAGGTGAGGTCAATGAACGCAGTAGCAACAAAATTGGCTCTCGCGTTAGGGATGTTAGCATTAGTATCCAGTTGCACATCTAATACATCCAATTCATCAAATCCAACTCAGCAGACACAAACAGCGACAGAAGTTGCTGATTCCCCAAAAGTAGCAGCAATTAGAATCGATGGTTCTAGTACTGTATATCCAATTACAGAGGCGATCGCCAAAGAATATCAAACCACCGCCAAAAATAGCCCGCCAATCGAAGTGAAGATATCCGGTACTAGCGGCGGGTTTGAGAAATTTTGTGCGGGAGAAATAGATATCAGCAACGCTTCCCGACCAATTTCTCAAGAAGAGATGGCCGTTTGTAATAAAAATAGCATCAGGTTTATAGAAATACCCGTAGCATTTGACGCCCTGACAATTGCGGTTAATCCTCAAAACGACTGGGCAAAAGACATCACCATCGCCGAATTGAAAAAAATCTGGGAACCAGCAGCTGAAGGAAAAATCACCCGTTGGAACCAAGTACGCCCATCCTGGCCTGACCGTCCACTGACCTTGTACGGTGCTGGTGACAAATCTGGTACCTTTGACTACTTCACCCAAGCCACCGTAGGTAAAGCCAAAGCCAGCCGCAAAGACTACACCGCCAGTGAAGATGATAACGTCTTAGTTGACGGTATCAGTAAAGACCCTAATGCTTTAGGTTACTTTGGCTTTGCTTATTATGAAGCCAACCAAAATAAATTAAAAGTGCTGGCAGTTAACAGCGGTAAAGGTGCCGTTTTACCATCAAGAGCAACAGTAGAAAAAGCCCAATATCAACCACTTTCTCGACCCTTATTAATTTACGTCAATCCTTGGTCTGCTCAACAAAATGGTGCAGTATACAAGTTTGTAGATTACTATGTGCGGAATGCATCAAAAACCGCTAATTCGGTGGGTTATGTACCTCTACCAGCAGAAGCTTACCAAATTGGTTATGTTCATTTAAACACAGGTAAAGCCGGCACAGTATTTGCGGGAAAACCCCAATTTGATTTGACAATCGGCGAATTATTACGCAAACAAAAAGAGTTTTAATCGTAGTCATAAATTCTGACAGGGACGAGTTTGTAGTCAGCAATAGGTAACTCTTCCCTGTTCCCTGTTCCCTATTCCCTTCTTCAATCAAATAAACCATTTATACCCCGGTGTAAAAAACTGATGAAAATTCGCGTTGGTATCAACGGATTTGGTCGCATCGGACGACTAGCTTTGCGGGCTGCTTGGGGCTGGCCAGAATTAGAGTTTGTCCATATTAATGAGATCAAAGGCGGGGCTGTTACAGCCGCTCATCTATTGAAGTTCGATTCTGTCCACGGGCGTTGGACACCAGAGGTAGTAGCTGAGGGTGAACGTGTTCTGATTGATGGTCAACCCCTCAGTTTTAGCGAATATTCCCAACCGGGTGATGTTCCTTGGGAAGAAATAGGCGTGGATTTGGTGCTGGAATCCTCCGGTAAATTTCGCACAACTGCAACCCTTGATCCTTATTTCAAGCGGGGAGTACAGAAGCTAATCGTGGCTGCTCCGGTGAAGGAAGGAGCGCTAAATATCGTCATGGGAGTTAATGACCATCTATATCAACCTGATACCCATCATCTATTGACAGCAGCATCCTGTACCACCAACTGTCTAGCGCCAGTCGTCAAGGTGATTCATGAAGGCCTGGGTATTAAGCATGGAATTATTACCACTATTCATGACCACACCAATACTCAAACCATTGTTGATGCGCCGCACAAAGATTTGCGTCGGGCGCGGGCGACTGGTTTATCTCTGATTCCCACATCCACCGGTTCAGCCACAGCAATCGGGTTGATATATCCAGAACTCAACGGGAAGCTGAATGGTTTAGCGGTGCGAGTCCCACTACTCAATGCTTCTTTGACAGACTGTGTGTTTGAGGTTGTGCGCCCAACGACGGTAGAAGAGATTAATAGCCTGTTGAAAGCGGCTTCTGAGCAAGCACCACTCAAGGGGATTTTGGGTTATGAAGAACGCCCTTTAGTATCTATCGATTATAAAGACGATCCTCGCTCCTCCATCATTGATGCTCTCTCCACAATGGTGGTGGATGAGACGCAAGTGAAAATACTGGCTTGGTATGACAACGAGTGGGGTTACGCCAACCGCATGGTGGAACTCGCTCGTAAAGTGGCTTTGAGTCTCCAGAATTAGTGTGCATTGAGTATAAATCCTGATTTTCTTCACCACCCCATCACCTTATGGCTTCCTCTACAGCTTCTCGCGCTAATTTCAAGAACTATATTCTGGTAACGCTGGCTTATTGGGGCTTCACCCTAACTGATGGGGCGCTGCGAATGCTGGTGTTGCTCTATTTCAACAAAATCGGTTATACGCCGCTGCAAATCGCGTTTTTGTTTCTGTTTTATGAAGTGTTTGGTGTTGTCACCAACTTTTTAGGCGGTTGGATTGGTTCTCAATTGGGACTGAAGGTGACGCTTTACACTGGTATTGGACTACAGATTTTTTCTTTGGTGATGCTGTCGTTCCTTAATCCCAGTTGGGTACAGTGGTTTGCAGTCCTTTATGTGATGGTGGCTCAGGCTTTTTCTGGGATTGCTAAAGATTTAACGAAGATGAGTTCTAAGAGTGCTATTCGCTTGGTGGTACCTCAAGAGGCTCAGTCATCTTTGTTTAAGTGGGTAGCAGTGTTGACGGGTTCTAAGAATGCTCTCAAGGGCGTTGGTTTCTTTATCGGTAGCGCCCTTTTGGCTGCGGTTGGTTTCATCAATTCCCTCTGGATTATGGCTGGGGGACTAAGCTTGATTATGTTCACCGGGCTGATGTTACCGCGAGGAATGGGCAAAATTAAGAAGAAAATCAAGTTTAGTCAATTGTTTTCTAAGAGCCAAGAAATTAATGTTCTTTCGGCGGCGCGATTTTTTTTGTTTGGTTCTCGTGATGTCTGGTTTGTGGTAGGTTTGCCAGTATTTTTACGTAGTGTGTTGGGTTGGTCTTTTTATCAGGTCGGGGGTTTCTTGGCTTGTTGGGTGATTGGTTATGGTATAATTCAATCCTCTGCACCAGCGTTAATTCAGCGATTTGGTTCTGGGCGTCCACCACAAGCCAAAACTATTCAATTTTGGACATTTGCGCTGACAGCTGTACCTGCAGCGATCGCTCTGGCTCTCCAATTTGGTATGCCTGCAAATATAGCGATCGTGGGTGGATTGATGATTTTTGGTGTGGTGTTCGCTTTTAACTCAGCGGTTCATTCCTACTTGGTCTTGGCTTTTACCGATGACGATAAAGTGGCGCTGAATGTTGGCTTTTATTACATGGCTAACTCTGGTGGTCGTTTGGTTGGTACTGTATTATCTGGTTTGGTTTACCAGCTTTTTGGTTTGGTGGGTTGTTTGTGGACATCGATGTTTTTTGTACTTGCAGCCGCAGTAGTTACACTGAAATTACCGAACCCCCAACCAAGCAAAGCGATCGCCTGGAAGGCTGGAGATGGAGAATAGATATATCTATGTTCCCGTTCGTTAAAAACTAGCCTGTTTGGCTTTATCAATATAGTGTTTAGCTGTAGAATTGATTTCAATTACAAATTCTGTACCTTGTCCTAGTTGGGAATTGCACTTGAGTTTACCTTGATGTTTGTCTACAATAATTTGTTGACTAATTGATAGTCCCAAACCCTGAGCTTTTCCTAATGGCTTGGTGGTAAAAAAGGGGTCAAATATTTTCCTTTGAATATGGGGTAATATCCCTTTACCATTGTCTGCTATACGTACGAGTACTTTGGTTTTTTTAGCTATTTGCTGATTAATGACTCTAGAATCATGGGTATTAGCTAGTGATAAATGGCTTTTGATGATTTCTGTGCGAATCCAAATCCTCGGAATCCATGAGGAATCATGATTCATCCTTTCTTCTAAGGCATCAACGGCATTAGTTAAGATATTCATGAACACCTGATTTAACTCGCCAGCATAACACTCAACTAAAGGTAATTCGCCAAAATTTTTAATCACCTCAATTCCCGTTCTCTCAGGCTTTTCTTTAAGACGAGGTTGCAAAATTCTCAATACACTCTCTAGACCATCATGGATGTTAACTTTTGTCAAGCAACTTTCTTCTAGCCCAAGAAAGTTTTGCCAAGCGAAGACAATTTCTTGAAGGCGCTCTGAGCCGGCGCGAATTGACCATAGCAGTTGTAAGAAGTCTGTCTTGACAAAAGCCAGATCAAGATTTCGCAGATATGCGGCGACTGTGGGATGAGGCTTGGGGTGGTGATGTTGGTAAAGTTCAATGAGCTTAATTAGGTCTTCTGCATATTGACTGACGGGTTGGAGATTTTTGTTAATAAAATTAACAGAACTATGAGTTTCGTTAGCCATATCAGCCACTAACCGACCAATGTTAGCCATTTTTTCCGTCTGTAATAACTGCCTTTGGGTATATTGCAATTCTTCTGTGGTAATTTGTAATTGCTGTGATGCTTCCCTGGCTTGAGCTTCGGCTAATTGGAGTTGCTCCCAAAGTTGGAATTGTTGGATAGCGATCGCTATTTCTGTACTTAATTGTTTTAAAGACTCTAACTTCCAATCTTGCCACTGATAAGATGGCTCAGAGTTGTGAGCAATCAACAATCCCCACAAGAATTTTTGGTGATTGTCCAGATTTGGCAAAAGAATCGGGATGACTAAATTAGTTTTTACCTCAAAAGCCCGCATTCCGGGAATTTGTCTCCAGATAGCGATAATATCAGGAATATCCCAATCATGGGCTGAGGTTGAAGCTAGCGCTACCGACTCAAAGGCTATCTCACCCCTGCTATCGGGATGGAAACGATAAATTGCTATTTGCTCAATTTGCAAAACTTGCTGTATTTGCGCTAAAGCAGTCTGCAGCATCGGCTCTAGTTGAGCATGAGAATACACAAGCTCACGAACGAATTGCAGTAGTTGTTCCCGCTGTTGGTGCTGCTGTAAAACTTCTGGGTTCCACATTTGATCTGCGACAGTTTGAAAGCTTTGTGCTGAGAATTGAGCTTCCGTCTGTTGAGTAGTGGGTTCTTGGATATGCATAGCTGCTGGTACGATGAGGAAAATATCCTGAGCGTCTCTGTCTACGCTGTCTTTTGCACTTTGACAATCCAGGGACGCCAAAGTGCGAATATGCTAACAAATTATTAACTTCGTTAACAAGGCTGTGAATAAACCGGGTTAGCCTTAGCAATTAGTAGCCTGTGTAACTAATGTTGGTGAGTTCGCACTCAGCATTTAATTACTTATAGCAACGGACATATTAGTTAGGTCATCAAACCGGGAATGGGAAACACGGAAATGACCTCAGCTATGCTGCGACTGCTATAAAAGTCCAGAAATCAAGTCTTGACTACAAACTGTTTCGTCTTTTTACCACCAAAGTTGCAATAAAAGTCAACCTTAGCTGGTTTACAGGGCTACTCATCCGGACATATGTCAAGCCACAGTTACTAATGTTGGATGGAAGCTAGAAAAAGGTAAACGGAAAAATGTAACCTCCGTAACGCTAATTGATGAGATTTTGCCAAAAACTAGCTACATTATTTCCACATCTAGCCTCAATATTTTGATGTTACAAGTATGTGAATTTGCGTAATACATAAAAAATCATACTTAATTATTTATGTAATTGAAGTCTACGATCAAATCAGGTCAAATATTTCAGACAAAAAGACGATTGTCAAGATTTATTTGTAGCTTTCTTTTTGTAAAAGCAGATTTTACTACAATCAGAGAAGATACATAGAGATTTAGCCTCTCCATCTAAACTTTTACAAAGAAAAATAAATCGAGGACAATTCACACAGAAGAAGAGCTGATGACGAATGACAATAGATGAAGTCGTATTGCTATTAAAAGCTAGTCAGGGTAATGGTTTGACGACGCTCCAAGAGATGGTGTTGCGCGCATCGTGGGAAGGTAAAACTTATACAAGTATAGCATTGGCAGCCCACTACGGAGAGGAGCGGGTGCGGAAAGTTGCTTCTCATTTATGGCAATTGTTGAGCGATGTTTGGCGAGAACCAATTAATAAATTTAACTTTCGCCAAACTCTAGAATCTCGGCGGTTGAGTAAAGCGCAGCAGCAGCTAATTCAAGAATTCAACCGCGCAGCTACGGCTATTAGCTTAGAATTTCCTAGTGGGCCTGTATCTCTTAATTCCAAATTTTACATTCCGCGATCGCCAATTGAGGAAAATGTCTATGCAGAAATAGCAGAACCAGGGAGTGTCATCTGTATTCGAGCTAGTAAAAAGATGGGTAAAAGCTCTTTGGTGTTACGTCTGCTGACCCATGGGGCGCAAAAAGGCTGGCGCACAGTCAATTTAGACTTTCAACAAGCCGATAAAGCCATATTTAGCAATTTAGATAAATTTTTGCGCTGGTTATGTGCTAATATTTCCCGTGAGTTGCAGCTAGAACCAAAACTCAATGATTACTGGAACGAAGAAATGGGTAGCAAGGTCAGCTGCTGTGTCTATTTCCAGAAATATTTGCTCTGTGCAGCAGACACTCCCTTGGTGTTGGTATTAAACGAAGTGGATTGGGTGTTTGAATATCCAGAAATTGCTGAAGAATTTCTTCCCCTAGTGCGCTCGTGGTATGAACAAGCTAAAAGCCTGGAGATTTGGCAAAAACTCCGCCTAGTTCTGGTTTACTCTACAGAAATTATCGTACCCTTGAAACTGTCTCAATTTCCGTTTAATGTAGGCTTGACAATCCAGTTACCAGATTTTAGCAAACAACAGGTACAGGATTTAGCCCAGCGTCACGGGCTAGATTGGACAGATGGCAAAGATGCTGAAAATTTAATGGCTATGGTGGGGGGACATCCTTATCTAGTCAGACTGGCACTATACCATCTTGTGGGTAAGAGCGGTTTGGAAACGAATTTACGGCAATTATTGCAACAAGCACCGACCGCCACGGGCATTTATCATGAATATTTAAGCCAATATATATTAACGCTTAGACAGGAACCAGAATTAAGCGAGGCTTTTTTTGAAGTGGTAAATTCCTCCACACCAGTGAAATTACCGCCCGTACTAGCTTATAAATTAAAGAATATGGGGTTAGTTAACCTAGAGGGCGATCGCTGTACTCCCATGTGTGAATTATATCGTTTATACTTTCGACAACAATTCAACATGAGCGACGATTTAAATCATGTGCGGATGGCACAGCTAGAAAAAGAAAATCAACAGTTGCGTGTGCTCTCTAGTTTAGACGAATTAACTCAGTTGCCCAACTACCGCTATTTTCAGGCTTATTTACAAGCCCAATGGCAAAAAGCTATTCAACAGCGGGAAGGTTCCCCTTTATCTTTAATTTTATGCGATATTGACTACTTCAAAATTTATAATAAAATCTACGGCACTAGCAGCGGTGATCAATGTCTGCAAAGAATCGCTCAGACCATCCAAAACTTTGTAAAATGTCAGCTACAGACTGCCAAGCTTACCTACGCCAGTAGCAATAAGAATAACTCATCGCATAATATTTGGGAAACTGCACCGATGATACATCTTTGTGATGATAGCTCAGTGCTCGTAGCTCGTTATGGTGGTGAGGAATTTGCTATTCTTTGCCAAGCTGATAGTGACACATCTATGGACATTGCGGAAAAAATTCGCACCCAAATCAAAGATCTAGCCATTACCTGCGATTATCCAGGTATTGGTGGACTCCCCGCAACGGTCCTCACCGTCAGCTTAGGCGTTGCTAGTTGCATTCCGGATGCAGCAGTGGAGCCTAATATGTTAACGGATGCTGCACAGCAAGCTCTGGGTCAAGCTAAAAGACAGGGACGCGATCGCGCTGTTTTAGCTCAAATGATTTCTTACCCTACCTAGTACCACAATTTGAGCACTAAATCAATACTCTCACCAACTCCTTCACGAATGAATTTAATTTTGTGCAACCACTTAATTAAACAATTGGTAGCGGTTCTTTGACTTTAGCGCTCAGTGTTCCTGGGTCGATGGCTGCTAGTTCTCCGTGGTTGAGTGTCCAACAACCATCGGCGATCGCTAACAAATCTCCTGCATCGTGTGTCACAATTAATAGCGTCCAATCTTGTTTGAGTTTGGCTAATAAATTGACTAATTGCCGGCGCATTGACCAGTCTAAACCGGCTGTCGGTTCATCCAAAAGCAACAAATTGGGTTGGCGAATTAATTGTACTGCTAAAGCTAAACGCCTCTGTTGACCGCCGCTTAAAGCACAGGGAGCAGCGGAAAGTGATAAATGCTCTAACCCCACTTCGCTGAGTGCATTTCTGACTCGTTCTGAACTGATTTCTGGATGTCCCAAACGCAATTCTTCTAAAATCGTACCACCGCAAAAGTGCCGCTCTGGAAACTGAAACACAATCCCGGCTAATTGTTGTAACTGTTCAGCAATCAGTGGTTGTTCACGCCAGAAAACGCCACCAGAGGTAGGTTCGGCTAGTCCTGAGAGAATCTCTAACAATGTACTTTTGCCAGAACCGCTGGGGCCGATAATTAAACCTAGCTGTTGGGGCGCTAATTCTAAGTTAATTGATTTGAGGATCGCTGTGGGACAAGATGTGGGGTGATAAGTGAGGTTTCTGAGATAGAGCATTTGTGAAGATTACCAGTTAGCGAATAACTTGATTAACTACATGGGAAGTTGATGTGAGTGCAGTGACTTCTCTACATTGTGGCAGACTTCCTCCCTGAACAATCGCTACAGCCAATACGGGAACCTGTGAGAATTACCCTAGTCAAGTTGTGTAGAAAATTTTGACTCAAGAGGTATGAAGTCTCAAGGATAAAAAATCCAGCACATATTTAGTCTTTGGTGGGGGAAAAATTAGGCTTTTGAAATCTCATTTCAGTATTTTAAGTAACATATATCACTTTTGCAACCGCAATTATTCTGGTGCTGACAATGACTAAACTTTTTTTCAGAGCAAACGCAATCTTGGCTCAGGTGACTTTGGTAGGGGCGATCGCATTTAATTTGTTTACTAGCCCCTCCCTAGCTGGCGATCCTTTCCGCAGCAGCGAACCTCGTAAAATTGGCGACAAAACAGAGGCTGCTTTTAGGGCGATTTTCCAACAAGGTAACTATCCACAGGCAGAAAGTTACTTAAAACAAGCATTATCCAGTGAGCCAAATGAACCTCTAGCCTACGCTATGCGTGCCTCCCTAGCCTACACTAATCGAGACATAGCCGCCCTAGACACATACAGCAAAAAAACTCTAGAAACCGGACAAAAATTAATTTCTAGTGACCCATTACGCGGTAATCTATACACTGCTATTGGTAATTTTTTAGAAGGAGCGGTGATTATCACTCGTGAGGGTGCAAATGGCGCGCCTAAAGCTTTAGGTAAGTTGCGCCAAGTTTATGAATATTTAGATAAAGCTGAGGCGATTTCGGCTAATGATCCAGAACTGAACTTGCTTAAGGGCTATATGGATTTGTTGTTAGCTGTTAATCTTCCTTTTTCTAGCCCAGATCAGGCTATTGATAAGTTAGAAAAAAATGCAGCTCCCCGGTATTTGGCTGATCGTGGTATCGCTCTTGCATATCGAGATTTAAAAAAATACTCCCAAGCTTTAGATTACGCTAACCGCGCTCTCAAAGCGACTGCTGATAACCCAGAGTTATATTATCTCAAAGCCCAAATCTTGCAAGAACTGGGTAAAAAAGAGAAAAACCCACAGTTAATTAAGGAAGCGATCGCTAATTTTGATCAAGCTCTGACTAAAAAATCCCAGCTACCAGCCGATTTAGTCAAGCAAATTGAAAACGAACGCAATCGCGCTGCTAGTAGCTTGAATAATCCTGGGTAATTTGTCATCTTCCCCTACTCTCAATTTCGCCAATTATGAACATTCAGTTTCGGGAAATTAATCCTTTTGATGTGTGGATTTGGCTGAAGTTCAGCACTATTCCTTCTGAACGGGAAAAGCAATATGTAGAAGAGGTTTTCAATTCCTGGTTTTATCTGGGTAAATTGGGTGCATTTAATGCCGAAAATTTACAGGTACAGGACACAGGATTGGATATTAGCTATTTGAATTATGACCCGCAAGGATATGACAAAAGTCTGCTGGCTTTGATGCACAATATGGGTGAATTTGAATATGAAGGCGACTGGGGACGGTGTTGGTTTGATTTGGGAACGAGTGATGCGATCGCTCTAGATATTTTAATTAATGGACTGACTCAGCTAAGTGAAGAATATGTCACCATTGAGGAGTTATATATCGGTGGTGAAAATGCAGATTGGCCTATCGAAGATAGCGACAATCACGCGGCTTCTTTATACGACAATTAATCACAACAATGAACAATCCAGGTGAAATTCGGGTCATAGTTTTGGGGCTAATTCGTGATGGCGATTGCTCCGCCAACGCTAAGAGCGAACGCATCTTTGTTTCTGAAGGATATGACCCTGTTAAACAAGAAACATTTTATCGCGCTTTGGGTGGTGGAGTTGATTTTGGTGAAACTAGTCTTGTGGCTTTGCAACGGGAATTTCAAGAAGAAATTCAAGCCGATTTAACGAATATTCACTATCTGGGTTGTATCGAAAACTTGTTTACATTTAATGGTAGACAGGGACACGAAATTATTCAACTTTATAGCTGTGACTTTGTTGATCCTAAATTTTATCAACTGGAAAGTTTAACGTTTTCAGAATCGCCTACTCACAAACATCGAGCGTTATGGATTGATATTAGTCGGTTTCAATCAGGCGAACTCAGGTTAGTTCCAGAGGTATTTTTTAATTATTTATAAGGTTCATCATATAGAATATACCTGAAAAATCCAACTATTCAGAAATTAGCTTCTAGGAACTTGTAACTACTATCAGTCATCTTTGATAGTATAAATTCCTGAAGCAGAATTTTTCATGTCGCTGAATCAATTTACCAACAAAATAATTACACCTTTATGTCTATTTCTATTGGGACTAGCGATTTCTCAAAATTTGGGATATACAAATTTTCAAGCAATTGGTGATAGCAATAATTCTACAGTTGTTGCTCAAACTTCGCCTAAATCAAGTCCTCAAGAAATTATTCAACCTGGAGAAATCAGAGCTTTACCTGGAAAGCTAGATACCATACCTGTTTTTAATAGTAATAGTCCAGAATGGATTAAAACTGAAGGCATTTTGCTTTCTACCTTTCCTCCTGATGGTAAAAAAACTACAGCAGCGCATCTCAATTTTCCCTTTCAGGGACGCTTTGATATATTTGCTCATCACTACACCCATACTCCTAAAGATTTACAAACACTTTATTTGGGTGTAATTGTGCATAATCCAGGGAAAAAATCTGTGACAGTGGATGTGTTACAAGGGGCGAGTTATTTAATGCAAGATGCGCCTTTTGTGACTCTAGCGCCGTACATTGATAATAATGATAATAAAGCTTTTTCTGGCCCTGGCGATCGCGCGGTGAGTGATGTTATTCGAGGTATTCGCCAAGTCGATATCCCCGCACAGTTGCTCATTCCTCCAGGACAAAGCCGATTACTATTGAATCATCCTATACCAGTCAAAAATCTCGAAAAGCCTGTAAATGGTCGTTCTAGCTTGCTGCGGCTGCGTAGTAGTGGCAAAGTTTATACAGCGAGTTTAGCAATGTTTGCTCGGAAAAATGCTGATGGTGGGGAGCGGGCTCCTACTCTTGCAGAATGGCAAGCTTTACTGAATAATGGTAACTTTGCTGGGCCGAGAGATAAGATTCCTACCCCTCCCAATGCGACCAGTGGAGCGTTGATTTATGGTCGCGTAGCTGGTGTATCTCAGGGTTCCCAATGGCAAGCAAAGCTGGTGGATGATGCTAATACTAAAGTTCTCACGATTCCCCAGCCCGGTCAAGGAATTTCCTATGCTTTGAATACCCTCAAAGGTGGGCGCTTGGGTAGCGGACAAATCCAAACGGCTAAGATGCTGGTACGCTATCCGGATACAGCCTACGAAGCGCATGGTAATTATGGAGTGGAATATAATCTCAGCTTACCCTTAAGTAACAATACCAAGCGATCGCAAAAAGTTGCTATTACCCTAGAGACACCTTTGAAGGAAGACAAGTTATCTCAAAGTAATCTGCGCTTCCGTAAGCCATCGCTAGATTTTCCCTTTTTCCGTGGTACAGTGCGGCTGCGCTATGTCGATGAGCAAGGACAAAACAAGACGCGCTATGTGCATTTGTGGCACAGAACAGGTCAAGTTTTAGAACCATTGTTGCAGGTGGTGCTACCGCCTTCCACTAAACACATGGTGCAGGTAGATTTAATTTATCCCCCCGATTCCACACCACCGCAAGTGTTGACCATCAGGACGTTGTAAAAATGTAAATATGTGCCAAGGTGGCTACAATAGCGTACTTTTACCTTATATAATGTTTGGTAACTCCAATGAAATTAAAAATAACATTGGTTGGTATCGTTTTGGAATTATCAGCTGGCTTATAGCCAGTTTTTTTTTAACTAATCATAATACAAATTCGTAGTTAATCTTGCCTACAGGTGAGTTATGATAACCCACCATCGGCATGTGTTTTGATTTGCAGTTATACCAATTCTCTAAAATCCTGGCACAGATTCAAACCCCCAAGCCTAGATATAATCAGCTTTGTTAATTTTGAATTGTAAATTTAGAATTGGTATCAGGTCGGTTAAATGTTGGAGATTTTTAACTACTTACCGCTGTAAAAAAAGGCAATCTCTTTCTCTTTGAGAGGAGCAAACCCAGCGTCTGTCAGCAGTTGGTCAAGTTCTGCTTGGGGAATGTGTTTAGCACCAATGCGGACAATGCGCGATCGCATCGTGTTGGAGACACCGCTACGCTGTCTATTTGCCTCTAGCGCCATGACTTTAGTGTATAGTTCTAGTTTGGCAGCCGGAATCGGGGAACCGTCGAAATCAATTCCCTGGGCGATCGCTAGATCAATCGCATCAGCACCCGTGGTCGTGGAATCTACTTGATTACTTTCAACAGTCATGGCAATTCGCTATAAATACATTAAACCTTCTGCAATAAATCATTCTACCAGCCATGCTGACACCATTACTTGATCGGTGTGGGGGGTGTGGGGGGTGTGGGCAGTGTGGGGAGGTGGGGAGATGGGGAGATGGGGAGGTGGGGAGATGGGGAGATGGGGAGGTGGGGAGATGGGGAGATGGGGATTAAAGTGTCAGGTCTAATGCCCCTTTTTGTAAAGAAATGTAAGCAAAAGTTATATTTTTTGGTACTAAACCCTCAATACCTTGAGACATGTAACACAATTCCCGAAAATATTTACAAGCTAAAGGTCAAACAAATTTGCAGCTAGTAACTTTGCGGTGGTATCAGATTTTAGTAACAATCAATAAGGGTTAAGGGAGTCTAGAAAGAATGGCAGAACAACACAAATCAACAGTTGTGATTACGGGTGCATCTTCGGGAGTCGGTTTGCAAGCGGCCAGAGCGCTAGCCCAGAGGGGAAATTGGCATGTAGTCATGGCTTGTCGCAATTTAGAGAAAGCCGAAAATGCTGCCCAATCTGTGGGAATACCTAAAGACAGCTACACAATCATGCACCTGGATTTAGCCTCTCTAGATAGTGTGCGACAGTTTGTGAAAAATTTTCGAGAAAGTGGTAAATCACTAGACGCCTTGGTGTGTAACGCCGCTATCTACACGCCTTTATTAAAAGAACCATTACGCAGCCCAGAAGGGTATGAATTAAGTGTAGCGACTAATCACCTCGGACACTTTCTCTTGTGCAACCTGCTTTTAGAGGATTTGCGGAACTCATCAGCTTCCGAACCCAGGTTAGTGATTTTAGGAACCGTCACCCACAACCCCAAAGAGTTAGGCGGAAAAATTCCCCCGCGCCCAGATTTAGGCGATCTTCAAGGTTTAGAGGAGGGATTTAAAGCACCCCACTCGATGATTGACGGCAAAAAATTTGAACCTGTCAAAGCATATAAAGACAGTAAAGTCTGCAATGTGCTGACCATGAAAGAACTGCATCGCCGTTATCATGAGTCTCACGGTATCACCTTTAGTTCACTTTACCCCGGATGTGTTGCCACCACAGCATTATTTAGAGATCACTATCCTTTATTTCAGAAACTTTTTCCCCTCTTCCAAAGATATATCACTGGTGGGTTTGTGTCGGAAGAAGAATCAGGAAACCGAGTTGCAGAGGTAGTTGCAGATCCCGAATACAATCAATCCGGTGTTTATTGGAGTTGGGGAAATAGACAAAAGAAAAATGGTAAGTCGTTTATTAAAGAGGTTTCACCAGAAGCCAGCAACGACGACAAAGCTAAACGCCTGTGGGAGTTGAGCCAGAAGCTAGTTGCATTGGCGTAAGACCCCAAGACCCCGCTGTTAAGAGTTCCCTACCTCCACTAAAAGACTTTTTCACCAAGCCCTAAGTAGTGTTTACTACAATAGATTTGAGAATTTGCTTTTAAAATCAATGTCGGTCAAGCTGTTAATCAGCTAATCAAGTGTCTCTTCCTCTCTGTCGCTGGATGGAGGGGAATTTTTATGTCGGTAGGTAATACTAATTCGTAGTAAGTTCGTCGGCAGAATTAAAGATAACTGACAGGGATTGTGATTTGTGTAGCTTTGTTTAATTTTTTGCTATTTTCAACAGATTTGTGTTTGTGTTACTCGGTCGCGCAACGTCGGTTGCTTGCTCGCTGAGGTAATTTCATACTTTAGAAGTTGTTTGACGAAGGGAATTGTGGAGATAACCCCGTGCGTGGCTCTCCCTTGTGGTAGCTGATTTCCTCTGTTCCCTTTCATATGCAATTTTTACATTATTTCTGTGATTTATGGTAAAAATACGGGAATAATCAGATCGGATTGAGTCAGGTTGTACGGTCAATTAAGTCTTTTTACTTATTTCTAAGTAGTAACTGAGAATTTTGGAGTTTTCGCCATGATTGAAAGCTTGATACAAATGACGAACAAAAACACGGATGCACTGGTGGATATGGTACTGGGGTTTTATTTAGATGGCGACATCATTGACAGACAGCAAATTGAACGAGAATTGCTGGATTTAGAGAATAAATATCGTTTGGGAATTGGTCAAGTATTGGTAGAGAAACTCCGCAAGTTAGCGACCGACAGGGGTTTGTAAAGAAGCTGCGGGCGATCGTTAATTGCAAATAACAGGATTGGCTAGCATCTTACGGTTATGTTGTATGTTAATTGAAATATAGAATTCCTAATTTTCAATCAGCAATACTATAAATATTAACTCGATGCATTGCTGGCGGAGGGTTAAAGGGAATCTCAATCCAGAACTCTGTGCCTTTACCAGGTTGAGAAATGCAGTCAATCACGCCACCATGTTTTTTGACAACAATTTGGTAGCTGATAGCCAGTCCTAATCCTGTACCTTTTCCTACTGGTTTAGTTGTAAAAAATGGGTCAAAAATTCGTTTTTTTACGCATTCATTCATGCCTTTACCATTATCGGCAATGCGAACCAGCATGGAGGAATTATCAGATGAAATTTTAGTAGAAATTATGATTTTAGGCTGAGAAAATTGCAGATTTTTAGAATCTTTTTCTAAAGCATCAATGGCATTACTGAGCACATTCATAAATACTTGATTCATCTGCCCAGCGTAGCACTTGACTGAGGGTAATTCACCATAATCTTTGATGATTTCAATTTCAGGTTGATTACCATTTGCAGTGAGTCGATGTTGCAAAATTAATAATGTATTATCAATCCCTTCATGGAGGTTAACAAATTTATATTCAGCTTCATCTAAACGGGAGAAATTGCGTAGTGATAGTACGATCGAATGAATGCGATCAGCGCCCACTTGCATTGAGGAGATGATTTTTGGCAAGTCTTCTACTAGAAAATCTAAATCGATCGCTTTTTCGAGGTCGCAGATTTCATTATCAGGTTGGGGATAGTGTAGTCGGTAAAGGTCTAAAAGCTTGAGTAATTGTTGGGTATATTCTTTGGCGTAACCCAAGTTACCATAGATAAAGCTGACGGGATTATTAATTTCATGAGCTACACCTGCTACTAACTGTCCCAAGCTAGACATTTTTTCAGTTTGAATCAACTGTGTTTGCGTTTCTTGTAGCTCGGATAAGATATGCTCTAGTTGCATCGCCTTAGCTTTAGCTTCTGTTTCTGCAGCATGGCTTTGTTCGTAGAGTTGGGCTTGTTGAATAGCGATCGCCGCTTGATCTGCTAACTGTTGTAATAAATCTATTTCTACATCTTGCCAATCTCTAGGAGCATCACATTGATGGGCGATGAGTAATCCCCATAATTGTAACCCTATGTTGATGGGAATAATTAAGTTGGCTTTGACTTGCAGATGCTGCAAAAATTCTCGATGACAGTCACTCAATTCATCAGTTAACACATTTCTAATGACTCGTATTCTACCTTTAGCGTAAAGGTGAGCATATTCTCCAGGAAAGCATTCTGGTGGTATTTTCACCCCTAAAACTGACACATAATCACCGTTAATTTCCTCAACAATTACTCCACCGTCGGCTTCACCTATCGAGCGGTAAATCAGCACTCGATCTGAATTAAGTAAAGGGCGGACTTCCTGGACAATTGTTTGCAGAGTTGTGTTTAAATTTAAGGTGCTGCGAATCTGTTCTGTAACTTGTTTGAGGACTCTAGCAATTAGCAATGATTTTTCTAATTCAGCAGTTTGTTCATGTACCTGATTTTCTAAATTTAAATTTAGCATCTGCACTTGTTGATACATTTGCTGCTGCTGAATTGCCATGGAAAAATGGTAACACAAAGCTTTTGCTAAAGATATATCTTCAGGCTGCCATTCTGGTGCTTGTCCTCTTTTTTGCTCTCGCCAAACTTCAAAAGAAAGCTGTGGTAGTTTTTGTCGCTGATTGTGTTCACAGCGTCCAGCCCACAAAATTTCGGTATCAAATTCGGCACGAAAAATGCTGATAACACCAATAAAGCTTTGGCGATAATATAGGGGAATTAATAACAGTCCGCGAATTTGTGTAGGCTGAAAGGCGATCGCTAAAACCCGCAATTGCGTTTCTTTATAGATGTCTGTAATTGCCCAAACGCCTCCTGGTTTTCGTTCCGCGATCCAGTTTTGCCAAATTGGATGCTGTTCAATGATATGATTATTTTTGTGTAAATTGGTGGGTAATATTGGTTGCTTACCCCAAGTATATAAATCTTGACTATGCTGAATGTAAAGTCTACCACCTACACCATTAAAAGCAGAAATTGTTGTTTCTAACGCCGCTTGTAATTGGATAGTAGGTAATTTATGTAATAGGGTGGTGACGCGGTTAATTGTGGCTTCGCGCTGCTGCTGAATGCGGGTTTCATTGAGAAGATTACTTTGGGCGATCGCAATTTCTAATTGGTCAACAACTTGCTGAACAATTCTGATTTCTCGCTTCAAAATTCTGCGCGGTTGACTATGATGTGAGACTAATAATCCCCACAGTTCCGGTTTAGCTGATTGCTGTTTGAGGTTGCAAAGTAAAATGGGAATAACCAGGGAAGATTGCACTCCCATTGAGGTTAAATATTCTATGTGGCAAGAGTCTACTTGACGATAGTTAATCTGGCGATTTTTGTATGATTTGCCTGTTTTTAAAGAATATAATGGTGAGACTCCAATTTTACCATTACTGACATCTACAATTGAGCGCTGACGAACTTGTAAAAACATTTCTCTCGCTATTTGGGGAATATCGTCAGCGGGGAAACGCAACCCGATTAAAGATGGTAAACGCTGTTCATCAATTGATTCTGCAATCACCTCTCCACTTGCATCAGCATTAAACCGATAAACCATCAACCGGTCAGTTTCTAAAAATGAACGAACTTCCGCAACTGTCGCTGATAATATTTCTGGAAGTTCTAACGATCGCCTAATTCGGCTCGTCATTTCATATAATAAACTTTCCTGGTCTGATGCCTGTCGCCATCTATTGTGTCTATCAGTTAGTATCATTACCTAGTTACACCTAAATATAAAGATAAATAAATTTTTCCATGGTTGATAGTAATGTTTTTGCGTCTATGTTGCCCATAAAAAGCTTAATTAAAACTAAATTTTAATACTTTATCTTTATGGCGTATTCGGTAAAATTACCCAGATTATCTCCGGTAAATTCTTTTGATGAGAATCATTAATTTTGAGAAAATAAATTAATTTTTCTAACGTATTTTTTGTTTACTAATAAAAATAACCAAAACAAAATCATCAACATTTCGGATTTTTTTAGCAATTTAAAGCCTTGAGTGAGGGAAACGTTACCGTCACCCTCTCGCAAGAATTCCTCAATATTTGATACAATTAATTTACAAATATTTATCAGAAATTGCTGTTAGAGAAACTAACTGACGAATCTCGGCCCGGACACTCATTAAGATTTTACCGAGATAATTTTGTCCAGTTTTATCTGCTCCGCAACCCCAAAAATAATCAATAGCAGAGTTTTCTACTATTATCTCATTACCTGTACTCAACAGGATTTCTCGAATCTCGCTGTGAGTCAGAAACTTTTTGAGCACAGCAGTTCGCATTACTTCCGTTTTCACCGCATCCCAATCGCAACGGAGTCTTCGGGCGGGACAACGCCCCAACGCAGCAGCTTCTTCTGGTGTTTGGGCACTATGAATCACAGGTATAATTACTGCATCGGTGCTACCAACAAATTTTTGCGCTTGATAATAATGCTCAACTGTTGACCAATAAGTCCCGTGGATTTGGATTCCATGCAAAGAAAAGTTAGAAAAACAGCCGTAAGGCTGCCAAACTTTGTAAAAGTAAATAGTCATTTGAAAATTGCTCTTTTAAGATCAACTTAAATCATGTCTCTATATGCTATGGCCATTTTCAAACGGGAGAAAGAGCAGTAGTAAGGGCGAACGGCCGTACCCCCTTACATCATTTCTGGAGATGTCTAATATAAATTTGAGCTAGCCCCCAGTTTCTAGCTCCTAACCTCAACCCTATGTATTGCCATTAACTTTTCTGTGCAGCTTGATTGAGCCATTCAATCAAAGGTCTTAAGGTTCCTGGCATTGCAGCTTCACTGACGGTTACGGTATGCTGTTTACCTTGGTCTTCTACTGTTAATTTATACTGAAAGCGATCGCTCTGGGGTTGAGCGGAGGTAATTTGTGCGGGTAATTTAAATAAATCTGCGGCTTCTACTAGTCGTGGTAGCACTTCGGCTTCATTTGGTGGCAAAGTAGCTGTATCCAAGGTTGTGGTCTTGGTAATTCCAGCAAAGCCGCCTGTGCGTTGAAACGATATCCGCATTTTTTGTTCTCCGTCGTGTTGTTTAAGGGGAGAAGTACAAAGATTGCCAGACTAGTATCATTATTCTTAAGTTTAGCATTAAGTAGGTCAGCGTTGAATCCACGTTACGGGTTTAATTTAATATTTGCGAGGGAACTGCAATTGTCCCCTGGCGATTATCTCTGCGAAGATTATCAGCACTGCGCTAAGTAATCTTCCTACTTCACATCTAATTACAGTTTTGCCATCACGCCTACCTTTTGCCAAGCATTTTTGATGGCTTTTTGTTCTTTGCTATCAACGCCGTAGAGTTCGCCGGCTACTTTCACGGTGATATCAGCAGCGTGTCTAAACTCAGATTTGGGACGTAAGCGATCGCGCAAGGCTATATACCAAACTTTACCAGCTTTCTCCCAAGCATAACCACCGATTTCTACGGCGGCTAGATAAAATGCATAATTGGGAATGCCGGAGTTGATATGTACTCCAGCATTATCCTCAAAGCCTGTATACTTATCCTTCATATACGCTGGTTGCGGGTCTTTGCCTAACACCGGGTCGTTGTATGCTGTCCCCGGTGCTTTCATCGAGCGGATACCAATACCTTTGACTCCTGGAGCTAAAAGACCTTCACCGATAATCCAATCGGCTTCAGCTGCTGTCTGATTTTTGACTTTTTGTTTGACTAAAGAACCGAAAACATCAGACATGGATTCATTTAATGCACCAGATTCACCATAATATAGTAAACTGGCTTCATACTGGGTGATGCCGTGGGTTAATTCATGGGCGATAACATCAATAGATTTGGTGAAGCGTTGAAACAGTTGTCCATCCCCATCACCATAAACCATTTGGTCGCCGTTCCAGAAAGCGTTATCGTACTTGACGCCATAATGCACAGTCGAATCTAAACGCAAACCTTTATCATCTATAGAATTGCGTTCAAAAACTTCATAGAAGAAATCATAGGTAGCGCCGGTGGCGTCGTAGGCTTCATTCACAGACACATCTCCGCTGGGAGGGCTACCCTCAGTACGTACTAGTGTACCAGGAAGTTGTTGACTATTTTTCGCATCATAAATTGTCCGGCGCTTCACACCAGGGGAAGGTGCAAAAGAAATCGGCCCGACTACATCTCGTCGTCCTCGCAGTTGGGCGGAAACATTGAGAGTCTGAAAAGCCCAGCGACGCTGTTCCGGATTGCCATTCACAGCCACATGTTCTAGCATATGCGGTGGAACGATACAGCAGATAGGGCATCTATGATAAGATTGATGTCCGCATGTAAATCTAGATGATTTTTGGGGATTTCGAGCCATCCGACATATTCTCCTTTTGCAACTAAGTGATGGCAAACATTGGCTGAAACTCCACAGTTAAAAGACGCAAAGAAACCAATGCAAACCGTGTGTCCTTGGTTTGTCTTCAGTTCGTAGTCAGGAATTTCAGCATTAATGAAACAAAGCAGTAGTCAGTTGTGGGGACATGACATAAAAACACAAGAGAAATTGTGATTTCGCAAATTCTCATGGAAATCTTTGTCTTGATTTGAGATTAACCCCTCTACAGACCCAACGGGTTTATATGATAGTCCCTGTTGCCGAGGAATGTGTAATTTATGACTATTTTTTTAATAGAAATTTTTGCTCTCATGCTTAGACCCAACCGCCGAACACAGCAAAGCCATAGTATTTCCAAGGTACTGCTACTGTTTCAAATCCAGCGATGGCTAGCATTTGCACTTGAGTATCTAAAGTAGCTAATTGGTCTTGACTAGAATAACCTTGAGTATCGCTAGTGCCAACCTTAGCGCGAACCGCAGCCAATTCTATTCCCTGTTGGTCTATCCATTCTTCCCGTGCAGTTTTGTAAACTTCTGCCAGCACAGGTAATTCTGGTAGGATAGGGTCAGCATTCCAAAAACAGCCATTGTGAGTGAGGCTATCGGCGATTTGTTGAAATAGCTTAAACTTCATCTCATCTTCGAGATGGTGAATTGCCAAAGATGACACAGCTGCGTCAAACTCTCTCCCAAAATCAAACTTTTCCGGATAATTCGCCCACTCGCCAAAATCTGCTTCTATTCCTCTCCATCTTTGCTCATATCCAGCATTGGTAATTTTAGCTTGAGCAAACTCCAGCATTCGCGGTGAATAATCCAAAGCGATAACTTGCGCTTGTGGATAACGGTTGAGAAGCTTGAGACTCAATTCCCCCGTACCACAACCTAAATCTAAAATCCGACCGGTTGTGGAAGGAAGACAACGGGTGATAACTTCCAACATTTCATCATACCGGGGTAATAGCTGACGAATCCCGCTATCAAAGTCAGCAGTTTGGGCGAATACTTCACTGGGGAATATTTGTGACATGTTGCTGGCCTTGGCTTTTTCGTAATTTATCCTTAAAGGTATCACAATGGGTTTGTATCTATGCGTTTATTTCTTATTTACATAACCTAATTTCCAGTTGCTTGGTTGTTTTAATTGCTCTATTTTGCCTTGAGCCATCAAGAAAACTACCAATCGCGTATTTAAATATCCTTTAATTAAGTGATATCCTGGTTTAGCATCGATATCTTCATAGGATGCATATTCAGTTTCTGTGATTAAACCACAATAAGTTTTATTTTCTGAGATTTTTATTGTTAGTAATCGGTCGTTTTCGTATCCTTTAGGAACCATAAATACGCCATAAACATGATGGCGACCGCGCCAAGGTTTAACTACGATTTTTTCAGGAGAAATATAATGTTTTTCTCCGGTGGATGAGGCGATAAACCCGAAAGGGTGACAACTAACTCTGGGCGATCGCTTCCAAGCCCAACCGGCACCAGCTATACTAATTGAACTAATTACTAATAAAATATAAATAATAAGTCGATGTCTTCGCACAATTTAACTCCAAAAATCCCTCTTTTTGGTTATACATAAATGTTGCCTATCGTTCAGGCAAAAAAACTGCGTAGACGCGCAACGGTTTGTCCTTAAACATCGCCCCCTGAAACTTGGACTATTTGTCGTGGACATACCTATTATACACGTAGGTATCATATGGGAATCCAATTTGCTTTCTAAAATTATTCGTGTAGGTAGAAAACAGGGAACAGGGAACAGGGAACAGGGAATAGGGGAGAAGACTCCGTGAGGTATACGGACTTTTTTTCAAAAATCAAATATGAGTCCTATAGATTTTCCCTCATCTGATTTGCAGCGAGCAATACAAATTTGACACATGCCGCAGCGATCGCCCTAATTGTTGCTAAATTAACAAAGGAAATTACGATCAAGCCAAGCTAGCTGCAATCAACAATGGTATCTATCTCTACTCCCTTTTCGGATATTCAAAACCATTGGGCGCGCTTATTTATTACAGCTTTAGCCCAACGTGGGATTGTCAGTGGTTTACCTAATGCGACATTCCGTCCCGATAACTCACTCACCCGCGCTGAGTTTGCAGTGGTGATTACTAAAGCTTTTCCCAATGTCACCAAGAAGCGACAGTATGCGGCTTTTGCAGATGTACCTGCTAATCATTGGGCAAATACGGCTATTACAACAGCTTATGAAAATGGATTTATTAGTGGTTTTGGGGATAATCGTTTCCGTCCCGACAACCGCATTACTAGGTTAGAAGTTATACTTTCTCTGGTCACAGGTCTGGAATTGGCTACAAAAATCAAGCCAGACTTGGTATCAAGTTTGCCACAAATTTATCAGGACGCCGCGCAAATTCCCGGTTACGGAAGAAACCACGTAGCCATTGCGACCAGTTCAGGAATAGTCAATAGTTTCCCCAATATCAAGCTACTAAATCCTAGCTTGGCAGCCACCCGCGCCGATATTGTGGTGTTTGTTTATCAAGCTTTAGTCTATCTAGGTGCGGTACCCAAGATTTCCTCTCCTTTTTTGGTGGTATATTCCACACCGACATCAATTCCCACACCCACACCCACACCAATTCCCACACCGACACCAATTCCCACACCCATTCCCACACCACAACCAGTACCACCAGGGGCTACGCAACCATTTCATCGCCGGGAATTTCGGGGTGCGTGGGTAACAACCGTGTGGAATAGCGATTGGCCTTCCAAAGGGGGACTACCTGTTGCACAACAGCAAGCAGAATTGATCGAAATTATTAAAAAATTACAAGACTTGAATTTTAATGCCCTGATTTTGCAGGTGCGACCAGAGGGAGACGCCTTATATAATTCTCAATTAGAGCCTTGGAGTGCTTGGATTACAGGAACTCAAGGTCAAGCGCCTACACCATTTTATGATCCTTTAGAATTTGCGATCGCAGAATGTCATAAACGCAATATTGAATTACACGCTTGGTTCAACCCCTACCGAGCCAAAACCAGCACCAAGGGTAGTCCCAATGTCGCCCCTCACATAGCAGTAACTAATCCCGAAGTAGTTTATCAGTGGGGAAATCAGTTGTGGATGGATCCCGGTGCAAAAATCGTTCAAGACAGAGCTTATAACGTCATTATCGATGTTCTGCGGCGTTATAACTTGGATGGAATTCACCTTGATGACTATTTTTATCCTTATCCCATTGCTAACCAATCCTTCCCCGACAGCAAAACCTATGCAGCTTACCAATCCAGCGGTGGTAAACTCAGCTTAGATGACTGGCGGCGAGAAAATGTCAACCAAATGGTGCTGCGGTTGTCTCAAGGAATTAAAGCCACCAAGCCCCATGTAAAATTTGGCATTAGTCCTTTCGGTATTTATCGTCCCGGACAACCAGCCGGAATCACTGGTTTAGATGCATATGCCGTGTTGTATGCTGACTCTAAGAAATGGTTAGAGCAAGGTTGGGTTGATTATTTAGTACCTCAACTCTACTGGCGCACTGATCAAACAAAACAAGGTTATGCTGCATTGTTGGAATGGTGGACACAAGTGAACACCAAACAACGACACATCTATGCAGGTAACAATATCGGACAGTTAGATGGTAAAACTTGGAAAAATGAAGAGATTGCTAAACAGTTAGTAATTTCCCGCAATGGGGGACAATTCTCTTTAGGAAATATCTTTTTCAGCATGAGTTCCATCAGCGAAAATCGCCAAGGCATTGCTGATGAATTCAAATCTGCACTCTACGCTAGACCTGCATTAGCGCCTACTATGTCATGGCTAAATATAGTCGCACCGCTACCACCCACAAAACTGCAATTTAGTAACAACAGACTAAATTGGCAACCCCAAGACAATCAACAGGTGCGCTCTTGGACAGTTTATCGCCAAATTGCCAATACTTGGACACTGCAGCGCATTTTATCTGCAGGGACAACCTTTGCGACCGTTGAACCGGGAACTTATGCAGTGTGTGCAGTGGATAGATTAGCAAATGAGAGTGCGGGAGCGGTGATTACGGTGTGATGGCTGGGATTGGGGATGGGGGGATGGGGAGGTGGGGAGGTGGGGAGGTGGGGAGGTGGGGAGGTGGGGAGGTGGGGAGGTGGGGAGGTGGGGTGATGGGGGTTAAAGCGTCAGCCTTTGAGCCTGACGCTTGAGGTTCAGAGGCTGACGCTTGAGGCTCAAAGGCTGACGCTTGAGGCTCAAAGGCTGACGCTTGAGGTTCAGAGGCTGACGCTTGAGGTTCAGAGGCTGACGCTTCAGGTTCAAAGGCTGACGCTTCAGGCTCAGAGGCTGACGCTTCAGGCTCAAAGGCTCACACTTGAGGCTCAAAGGCTCACACTTGAGGCTCAAAGGCTCACACTTCACCCTCAAAGGCTCACGCTTCACCCTCAAAGGCTCACACTTTAATCCCCATCTCCCCATCTCCCCATCTCCCCATCTCCCCATCTCCCCACCTCCCACACCTCCCACACCTCCCACACTCCCCACACTCCCCATCTCCCCACCTCCCACACCTCCCACACCCCCCACACCTCCCACACCTCCCACACCTCCCACACTCCCCACACCTCCCACACTCCCCACACCTCCCACACGCCCCACGCCCCACACTAAACATAGACCACAAGAAATCATTACACTGAAGTTAGTTGCCTTGTTGGGATTGACTGTCCCTGAGAAATGATGACTCAACAAACTAGTAAAATTGTGATTTTAGGTGGGGGTTTTGGCGGCCTCTACACAGCCCTGCGTTTGAGCCAGTTACATTGGGAATCTGGACAAAAACCCGAAATTGTGCTGGTGGATCAAAGCGATCGCTTTCTCTTTTCTCCTCTACTATATGAATTACTGACTGGTGAATTGCAAACTTGGGAAATCGCCCCACCTTTCACAGAACTTTTAGCCAGCACAGGTGTGCGTTTTTATCAAGCAGTGGTGTCTGGGATTGATACCAGCCAGCAGCGGGTACAGTTACAAGATGGGCCGGAACTCGCCTATGACCGCTTAGTATTAGCTTTGGGTGGAGAAACTCCATTAGATTTGGTTCCTGGTGCGGCTTCCTTTGCTTATCCCTTCCGCACTGTTACCGACGCCTATCGCCTGGAAGAACGGTTGCGAGTGTTAGAAGCATCAGATAGTGATAAAATCCGGGTGGCGATCGTTGGCGCTGGTTATAGTGGCGTTGAATTAGCTTGTAAGTTAGCCGACAGACTCGGCGAAAGAGGACGCTTTCGACTCATTGACATTGCAGAGCAAATTCTGCGGACTTCCCCAGAATTTAACCGCGAAGCTGCGAAAAAAGCTTTGGATGCGAGGGGTATATTTATTGATTTGGAAACCACAATCGAATCCATTGGGACTGATACCATTTCTCTGGAATACAAAAATCAGATAGACACAATTCCTGTAGATTTGGTAATTTGGACTGTGGGAACCAGAGTGACTCCCGTAGTGAAATCTTTACCCCTGAAACAAAACCAGCGGGGACAAATCAGCACCACACCGACTCTACAAGTTTTCGACCATCCAGAAATTTTCGCTTTGGGAGATTTAGCCGACTGTACAGATGCAGAAGGACAGCAAGTCCCCGCTACCGCCCAAGCTGCTTTTCAACAAGCTGATTATACCGCTTGGAACATTTGGGCAACACTCACAAATCGTCCTTTATTACCCTTCCGTTATCAAAAGTTAGGCGAAATGTTAGCCCTGGGAATAGATAATGCTACTCTCACAGGTTTAGGAATTAAACTTGAAGGGCCTTTAGCATATATCGGCCGTCGCTTGGCTTATTTGTATAGAATGCCTACTTTAGACCATCAATTAAAAGTTGGTTTTAATTGGCTAGTTCGTCCTATCATAGAAACACTTTCTCGTTAGCATTCGTTGCAGCTTGAATCAGGCAAAATCTATTTTCTAAGATTCAAAATCATAAAAGTTTGATGGAACGACCGCAAGTTATTTTTTTAGATGCTGTAGGCACAATCATCGGGGTTAAAGGTAGTGTCGGCGAAGTTTATAGTCAAATAGCTCAAGAATTTGGCGTCACAATTTCCGCTGATATATTAAACACAAAATTTATCCACAGCTTTAAAGCCGCACCACCCCCAATATTTCCCGACGCCGATAATCAAGATATTCTCCAGTGTGAGTTTGATTGGTGGCAAAAAATAGCTATCAATACTTTTGAAAGCGTCGGTGCTATGCAAGAATTTTCTGATTTTCCGGCTTTTTTTAGTGAACTTTATATCCACTTCGGTACTGCTGAACCCTGGTTCGTTTATCCTGATGTGCTTCCCGCTTTAGCAAACTGGCGACGCTTAGGAATTGAATTAGGAGTGGTGTCTAATTTCGATTCTCGAATTTATTCTGTGTTGCAAAGTTTGGGATTGAGAGACTTTTTTACTTCGATTACGATTTCTACCCAAGCACGCGCAGCTAAACCAGACCCCCAAATTTTTGCAGTAGCTTTGGAAAAACATAACTGTCCACCAACAGCAGCTTGGCACATCGGCGATAGTGTTAAAGAGGACTATCAAGGTGCAAAAGCCGCAGGTTTAAGAGGTATTTGGATTAATCGTCAGCAAGAGGGTAAATAACTGTAACGCAACAAGGGCTAAGGAACAATAAAAACCTCTTTCTTTAACTCCTAGTCCCTAGTCCCTAACCCCTTTTTTTAAAGCCAGTCTATCCCTCATCCCTCATTGTTGCTAATTAGCAAAACTTCTACTTCTGTATTGGCAGAAATTAATGTGGTACCCACAGGTAAGATAGCTAAGGCGTTAGTCTCGGCCAGATTAATCAAATTACCAGAACTGTGGGTACCGCCTGCTTTGTAAAAGTGATAAACGCCGGCGATTATTTGTAATTTACCGCAAATGTATGTTTCTCTGTTACCATCTGATCGCAGTTCGTCATGCGATCGCACTTGTAAAAATTTTACCTCCCAACCGTCACTCATTCCCGCCAGTTTTTTGATTGCTGGTTGCACAAATCGCCAAAAAGTCACTAACACTGCTACGGGATTTCCCGGTAATCCCAAATAGAGTTTTTGGGGTTGAGGAGATAAATTGTCTCCATGATTGACAAAACTCGCCACGGTGAGGGGTTTACCCGGTCGCATCGCTACGGCGCGTCCATGAATGGTTGCACCCAATGACTCTAAAATTTTGTCGATATAGTCATAATCTCCGACGGAAACTCCACCGGAAGAAATCACCATATCAGCATTGCTCAAAGCTTGGCTGATGGTTGCGGCTAAAATTATCGGGTCATCTTTGACAATCCCTAAAATTAAGGGTTCTCCTCCACTTTGTCTGACTAAGGCTGCTAAAGCATACTGATTAGAATCGACGATTTGTCCTGGTTGTAATGGTTGTTCAGGTGTGACCAATTCGTCGCCTGTGGAAAAAATTGCTACACGGGGGCGGCGGTAAACACTAACGCAGGCACAGGATGCAGCGGCTAAAATAGCGATTTCTGGAGCATTTAACACAATTCCCGCTGGTAGTAATTGTGCCCCTGTTTGAGAAAATGAGCCTTTGTGTCTGACGAATGCTTGGGGTTTTGGCGCTGTGAGAATAAAAACCCGATTTCCTTCTGTGTGGGTATTTTCCTGCATGACTACAGTATCGGCCCCTTGAGGCATCACCGCACCGGTAAAAATCCGTGCTGCTTGTCCGGATTGCACTGCACATTGGGGCTGGTATCCGGCAGGAATTTCTGTCACAATCTCTAAAATAGTCGGAGATTCGACATTACAGTGCTGCACATCTTCATAACGGACTGCATAACCGTCCATTGCTGAATTATCCCAGTGGGGAAAATCTCGTTGACTAACCACAGGGGCGGCTAAAATCCTTCCTGTGGCTGCGAATAAATCTACAACTTCTTGATCCCGCTGACTAGCCAGCGGTTGTACCAAATTGAAAATAATTGTTTGAGTATCGTTGACAGATAACATGACGATTTTATTTAGGGGTTAGAGGTTAGGGGTTAGAAGTTGAGGCGAGACACTGAGAAAATTCTTACCTAGCCCTTAGTCCCCAGTTCCTAGTCCCTAGCTCTTCTCACTATGCGTTATAAAAAGAATAATGAAGATTAAAAAGCAACGCTATACTCTGCGTCAATCACTGTCAGTGTTCCGTTATAGCGGACGGGCTATCAATTTGGTATGGACGACAAGCCGCAGACTGACGATTATTCTTGCTACTTTAACTTTATTGGCTGGTTTATTACCAGCAGCGATCGCTTACATTGGTAAATTAATTGTAGATGCGGTGGTTTTTGCGAACCAATTGGGAGTAGAAAGCAACAGGAATCATCCTTTATTGTATGTTGGTTTGGAAGCGATCGCTGTAGTTTTATTAGCGGCTAGTCAACGAGGAATCACTATCTGTCAATCTTTGTTGCGGGCGCTACTTGGTCAACGGGTGAATGTATTGATTTTGGAAAAAGCCCTCACCCTCGACCTGACTCAGTTTGAAGATGCGGAATTTTATGACAAACTAGCGAATGCGCGGCGAGAAGCTTCAGTTCGTCCCCTCTCTTTAGTCACGCGCATTTTTGGTTTAATACAAAGCGCCCTTTCGCTGATTACCTTCGGCGTTTTGTTAGTTAATTTTTCCATTTGGGCGGTATTAGTGCTGATTTTAGCAGCAATGCCCGCATTTATTGCTGAAACCAAGTTTGCTGGGGAAGCTTTTCGCTTGTTTAGTTGGCGCGCTCCAGAAACTCGCCAACAGCACTATTTAGAGAATCTGATAGCTAGGGAAGATTTTGTCACAGAAGTCAAACTCTACCAGTTGGGAGAAATGCTACTGGGGCGTTACCGTCAGCTTTTTCACCGACTTTATGGTGAAGATAGAGACTTGACACTGCGCCGGGGATGGTGGGGATATGTTTTAAGTTTAGTGAGTACTGGTGCTTTTTACATTGCCTATGGTTGGATTGTCATAGAAACCGTGGTAGGGAAAATTTCCCTAGGAGAGATGACAATGTATCTCACAGTGTTTCGCCAAGGACAATCTACTTTCTCCAGCGCCCTGACTTCTATCGGTGGGATGTATGAAGATAACTTATATCTTGCCAATCTTTATGATTTTCTAGAAGAGAAAGTACCCCAACCTTGGGGTAAAGCCACCACAGGTTTAAATCCCCAAGACGGAATTCGGTTTGAGAATGTCTGGTTTACCTATCCAGGGAGTTCCCAACCTGCATTGAAAAACATTTCCCTACATTTAAAACCAGGAGAAAAGTTAGCGATTGTCGGGGAAAATGGTTCTGGTAAAACCACTTTAATTAAACTCCTCACCAGACTCTACACACCCGAATCTGGGAGAATTTTCCTCGACGGTTTAGATTTGCAAGCATGGGATGTAGATGTGTTGCGCCGGCGCATAGGAGTGATTTTTCAAAACTTTGTCCGCTACCAGTTCACCGTTGGGGAAAATATCGGTGTCGGTGATGTTGAACATTTAGAAGATGAAAACCGCTGGTTAACCGCAGCCAAAAAAGGTAACGCCCAAGCTTTCATTCACCAATTACCCCAAAGTTTCACTACTCAACTTGGTCGCTGGTTCAAAGGTGGACAAGAACTATCCGGGGGACAATGGCAAAAAATAGCCCTCGCTCGTGCTTTTATGCGAACTCAAGCAGATATTTTAGTCCTCGATGAACCCACATCAGCAATGGATGCTCAAGCTGAGTTTGATATTTTTAACCATTTCCGCACTCTAACTCAAAATCAGATGGTATTCTTGATTTCCCACCGCTTTTCTACAGTACGCATGGCTGACAAAATCACGGTTATAGAAAGAGGTGAAGTTGTAGAACAGGGAACCCATGAAGAATTGTTAGCACAGGAAGGACGTTATGCCGAACTTTTCTGGTTACAAGCGACTGGTTATCAGTGAAAGGTGGTGTGTGGGGAGATGGGGAGATGGGGAGGTGTGGGAGGTGTGGGGGGTGTGGGAGGTGGGGAGGTGGGGAGATGGGGAGGTGGGGAGATGGGGAGATGGGGATTAAAGTGTGAGCCTTTGAGGGTGAAGCGTGAGCCTTTGAGCCTCAAGTGTGAGCCTTTGAGCCTCAAGCGTGAGCCTTTGAGGGTGAAGCGTGAGCCTTTGAGGGTGAAGTGTGAGCCTTTGAACCTCAAGTGTGAGCCTTTGAACCTCAAGTGTGAGCCTTTGAGCCTCAAGTGTGAGCCTTTGAGCCTCAAGCGTCAGCCTTTGAGCCTCAAGCGTGAGCCTTTGAGCCTAACGCTTTAATCCTCACACCTCCCCACCACCCCATCACCCTATCACCCCATCACCCCATCACCCCATCACCCCACCACCCCACCACCCCATCACCCCATCACCCCATCTCCCCAATCCCCCATTTTTAAACCAGGAGTAATCACCAATGAATTTAATCACCGAGCCAACAATTCCTGTCAAAATTCAAAAGATGCGAGAACGGGTACGGTGGAAGCACCCAAGTATTGTAGAACGCGGAATTGACCAAACTAGTATGGTGATCAGCGATCGCCAAGATGACAACCCCGAATTTTCCTTTCTGGTGATTGGTGACACTGGGACAAAAACCCATTACGGACACCACCCGCAACGACAAGTGACGGAACTGATGCTTCCCCACAAAGATGAGTGTCGGTTTGTGTTGCACACTGGAGATGTGATTTACACCGTTGGTTCCAAGGAATATTACTCAGATAACTTTATCAAACCTTACCGAGAATTTCTTGTCGGTGGTGACAACCCCAAGCGCCTCACCTATGACCGCATGGTCTTCAACCTACCCTTTCTACCAGTCTTAGGCAATCATGATTATTATGATGTGCCGTTGATGTATCGTGTAATTACAGGTAGCACTCTGCAACTGCGTCGTCTTTTCCGCTACAAAGATTTTGAAATTGGCTGGCACGGTTCTAATCAAGGCGATGCTTATGCACGAGCGTTTCTAGATTATACGGCAGCACTCAAATTTCCAGAAGAATTCCCACGTCATTTAGATTCCCAATACACAGCGAAAACAGACACGGGGCGATGTCTGCGTTATGAACCAGGAAAATTTACCCGTTTACCCAACCGCTATTACACCTTTCGTTACGGCGGTATCGATTTTTTCGCCCTTGATTCTAATACCTTCAATACACCATCACCCATACCTGCAACTCAAGCTGGAGACATCAACCGCCGTGAACTAGAAAAACGGCGTCAACAAATAGAACAAGAAGAATTACAAATTCTAGCCACATGCGATAAACTTAACGCCAACATTCCCGCCGAAGCTGAACAACTCGATGAATTGAGCGCCAAATTAGACCAAATTAATGAAATTAAAATAGATATTGAAAAACAGCTAGCATCCCACAACACCACCGATATCGATTTTGAACAACTAGACTGGTTACGCAACAGATTAATTGCATCTTGGCACACTTCCGCAGTCCGTGGACGCATCATCTATTTTCACCACCCACCTTACGTGACTGAAGCGACGAAATGGGATCAAGCCCAAACTTTAGCAGTTCGCCATCGTCTACGCTGGGTTTTGGAACAAGTAGCGGAAACTCTCGGCTCTCTGGTGAAAGAACGCCCTGTAGTCGATTTAATTTTAAATGGTCACGCCCACTGTTTAGAATATCTCCGCACAACTAATACAGGTTACGCCGACTCTCACATCAACTGCATTATCTCAGGTGGGAGTGGTCGCCGTCCGCGCCGTCAGCGTCCAGAGGGGACAGAATTGATGGAAACTTTCAGCGAATTGGGCAATACTTCTATTCGCAAGGTTGCAGATTCTCATCTTTTTGTCGGTCGCAGTGACTATCTTTTTCAAAAGCAACTACCTTACTCTGCGGTGCGAATTGATGTTCAAGATGGTAGTCCACTCAAATTTATTGTCAGACCTTTAATCGCCGAACGTGTAGGGGAAAAATGGTACAACCGCCATAGTGAACCTTTCGTGATTTAAATAACTCGTACGGGCGGGGTTTTCCCGCCCACGGTTCATTTTCCCTATTCCCTTTCATTTGTTGCTTATATTCATCCAGATGTGCCATAAAAGTAAGCCAAATTTTCTCTCTCTCATCGTAATTCTTCTCGTAATCCTGGGTTGCTTAACTTCCACAGCACAGGCTGCTACTGTCTATGAACAGCGGCTAATTCACAGTCCAGATGGTATTGGTAAATTTTACATGGGGCGAGAAATTGCCCAAGTTATGGGACACACGGGCGCTGGTTGGCTGGAAAGACCAAGCCGTGAAGCGGAGGAACAGCCGAGTAAAATCATCAGTGTTTTGAACTTGAAACCTGATGATGTGGTAGCAGATATTGGTGCAGGGACGGGTTATCTCAGTTTCCCCATGGCACAGTTATTAACAAAAGGTAAGGTGCTGGCTGTGGATATTCAGCCGGAAATGTTGGAGATTATGGAATTTTTTAAACAAGAGAAACAGATTACTAACATTGAAACTGTTTTGGCTTCCCCAACTCATCCCAACCTCCCAGATGCAAGCATTGATTTAGCGCTGATGGTTGATGCTTACCATGAATTAGAGTATCCCCAAGAAGTGATGCAAGGGATTGTGAAAGCGTTAAAACCTGGTGGTCGGGTAGTGTTAGTTGAATATCGGGGAGAAAATCCTTTTATTATGATTAAACGCCTGCATAAAATGAATCAAAAGCAAGTGCGTCGAGAAATGCAAGCGGTGGGTTTGGTGTGGCGAGAAACCAAAAACTTGTTACCTCAGCAGCATTTAATGGTGTTTGTAAAGAAGAAAGGGTGAACAACCGTTTAATTAAGGGCGAACAACCGTCATTGGTGTCAACTTAAGCCACAGATTGCTTAAATGCTTGGCTTTCATACCCGCCTGGGAATGAATTCCCAGGCTAATAGCTTAAGTCTACTGAAGTAGACTAGGGATCTGTGAGAATTTGTAGTCATCTTGAGATGACTTTTGCTATGAGACTCAGAATTCATTCTGAGGCGGGACAAGGGTTTTGCGTTAAGTTGACACGTATGAACAACCGTTCGCCCCTACCAATTACGAATTATGGGTATCTTGTCCATCTCCACCTACTAAAGACGCGATGGGTTGTGTTTGGTGGGCATTTTTGACGGCGAACCAGTTACTAGCGATCGGCATTCTCCAGCCTGTACCGAAGGCGCGATCGGTGATTTTTAAGCCTGGGGGCGCTTGTCGCCGCTTGAATTCGGCGCGGGCTACCATTTGGATTACTCGGTCTACGATCATGGGGTCGTGACCAGCGGCGATGATTTGCGCTGCTGATTGGTAGTCGTGAATCAGGCGCTGTAAGATGTCGTCGAGAATTTCGTATGGTGGTAGGGAGTCTTGGTCAACTTGACCGGGTTTGAGTTCGGCGCTTGGTGGTTTGGTGAGGACGTTTTGGGGGATGATTGAGCGATCGCTATTTAAATAATGGCAAAGTGAGTACACGCGGGTTTTGGGAACGTCTGCAATTACTGCTAAACCGCCGTTCATGTCTCCGTAGAGGGTGCAATAACCAACGGCCATTTCGGATTTGTTACCGGTGGAGAGTAGGAGATAACCAAATTTATTAGCGATCGCCATTAATAAATTCCCGCGAATTCGGGATTGCAGATTTTCTTCGGCTATGCCAAATTCTGTACCTGCAAACATGTCGGCGAGGGAGCGATCAAAGGATTGCATTAAGTTACCAATGGGTAAAATATTCGCTTTAATTCCCAAATTTTCACTCAATGCTAAAGCATCGCTGATAGAATGTTCGGAACTGTAAGGAGAGGGCATTAAAACTCCGAGGACGTTTTCTTTGCCCAGTGCAGCTACAGCGATCGCTGCTACTAATGAAGAGTCAATTCCCCCACTCAAACCCAATACTACTTTAGAAAAGCGACACTTGCGCGCATAATCTCGCACACCTAAAACCAACGCCTGCAAAATTTCTGCATCTTCGGAAAAAGGTAGAGGCGAGATGCTACCTGATGCAAAATCTCGCTGGGATTCGACAAATTCAACTACTACTAAATCTGCCGCAAAACCACGAGTACGGCTGACAATTTTTCCTTGACGATTCAGCGCAAAACTGCCACCATCAAAGATTAAATCATCGTTTCCTCCCGCTTGGTTAACATAAATAATTGGTTGCTGAAACCGCACTGCACTGTGTTTGAGCATGGCTTCTCGGGAATTTTGTTTACCGACACTGTATGGTGAAGCCGATAAATTAACAATTAAATCCACACCAAGAATTGCCAAGTCTGCAATTGGGTTGACTGCATAACTGCGTTTTCCCCAAAATTCTTCATCATTCCATAAATCTTCGCAAATAGTGACGCCAATATGCAGATTATCTAAGGTGAAATAGTTAGCTTGTAGCCCTGGTTCAAAATAGCGCCGTTCGTCAAAAACATCGTAGGTGGGTAATAGTCGTTTATGAAAAACTTGCTTGATTTGCCCTTTTTCTACCAAAGCCATACTATTAAATAACGGTTTACCACCTGTGACCTGCGCTTTTAAATTCTGTGTCACAGTTCCTACCAAAACCGCTAAATTTGGCGGTAATTCTCTAGCTAATTTTTGCAGGGTATCATCAATGGCGACAACAAAACTAGGATTTAATAATAAATCTCTTGGTGGATAACCACACAAAGAAAGTTCTGGTGTTAACAACAAGCGAACACCTGCTGCATAAGCTTTTTTAGCAGCTTCTAGGATTTTTTGGCTATTACCTACTAAGTCACCAATGGTGGGATTAAGTTGAGCAATGCCGATGGCAAACTTTGTTGACGCTATCTTCATGTCGGATGTTATTTTTGTGTTTGAGCTAGGGAACAAAAAGTGTAATAACTACTAGCAAATGTCTATGAATTGGAGATATGACCGAGGTCTAATTAGTAATGGAGCATATTTATGATTTAACACAGCCTCTGGTAATCTGTCGTTAGTACATCTACATACATCATTGCCTCTGCTATTAAGACATTAGCTGTTAAATAAATACTAGAGGCTTATCTTTAAATTGAGCAAATGCCTCTGCATCAAATTTATATAGACTAGCTGGACGACCTGCACCTCTAGATACTTTAATGCTGGTGTCTAATAAAAAACCCAGTTTTAATAGACGCGCTCGAAAGTTAGAATAATCGGAGAAATTCTCTCCTAAAACTGTGGTGTATAACTGATATAAATCGTTTAAGGTAAATGTTTCTGGCAAAACTTCAAAAGCCACAGGACTATACTCTAATTTATTTCGCAATCGCCTATGTCCATAAGCTAAAATTTCTTGGTGATCAAAAGCCAATTGGGGTACTTCTTTGATGGGATACCAAGCTATACCCGTGACGCCATCAGTAATTAATTCTGCTTCTTCAAATCTGACAAGAGCAAAATAACTGACAGATAAATAGCGCACGCCATAACTTGCGGTTGCTTCCCTAGGGTCACGTTTAGGGCCGCCAAAGGTATACAGTTGCTCTAAATAAAGGTTTTTGACGCGAATTTTCTCCGCCATAATCCGATAGGCGGCGTCTTCTAAAGACTCTCCTTGACGGACTAGGGTACCGGGAAGACTCAAGTAATTCAAATATGGTTCTTGCTGTCGCATCACCAAAAGAACTAGCAGTCGATTTTGAGCTGTATCTACAGAAAAAATTACATTATCAACCCCTACCTTAAAATCGGCCAAAGGTTGTTGATCTAGCGGAGTTGGAGTCTTTTTGTGGTATCGTCCTGGCATTTGTACAAATGCTGTTGATGAATATAGGCAACAATTGGGGGGGTGAGAGCTTCTAAATTTCCATGTTCACGATATGCGGTGGAAGAAATATCCAGACCAATTAAGGTAGCGATCGCTATTTTTCCTCCTAGGTGTTGCACTTTTGCCAAGCTAAATTCATCTATCTCATATCCCGGTCGCGGTACTACTAATAATTGCACCTGTCTTAACAAATCTTCAATTTGATACCAACGCGGTAACTGACTCAATAAATCGGAACCAATTACTAAGGTATACTCAATATTTTCGCCCCAGCGCAGTTGAGCTTTTTCGATTGTTTCTAATGTTCTGAAGCTGCTCAAATCTTGCTCGACAGCGATGTTATTGCGCGGTGTTTTGATATCCGCAATTAACAAACGCAACATCGCCGCCCGATGTTCTAGAGGTGCTTGATGAGATTTAAAAGGGTTATCTGCTGCCCAAACTGCTACCCAATCATAGCGCTCAGATAACCAATTTAAAATCTTTTGATGTCCGGCGGTTGGTGGATCGGCACTAGTACCAAATAAAGCTATTCTCATACTAATTCGTAATTAATAAATACTGCAAAAGCTGAGAGGTGTCTGATTTTTACTGTACCTGTGTCGGTTGTTTCTGAGTTTGCTCAACTAAATTTTGCAGAGAATTAGAAATTTTTACCTGCACAGATACAGGATGATCTAAGCGTCGAGTTTCTGGAGGTAAACTAGCAACTTCAGCGGCGGTGCGACGGCGAATTGTTGACAAGGTTTCTGGTGGTTGCAGTCGTTTACCTTGCTGCATGACTAATTCTAATAAAGGTGTTTCTAAAGCGGGAGTTTCTGTCATTAAACCCAGGCGATCAACCTTTAATTTATCTCCTACAAACGAGCGGAAAATCTGTTTACGTCCGGGATAAGTTGTCTTTCCACTTGATTCTTTCATGACTGGGATACCGTCAATTTCTACGAGTTTATAAACTCCATTTACCGGCTTACCTGTAACTAATCGCGTCCCTAAACCATAGCCGTCAATCTCGGCGCCGGCGGCTTTGAGTCTAGTAATTTCCCACTCATCTAAGTCACCACTAGCGAAAATTGGCACTCCTGGAAGTAGCGATCGCACTTGTTGGGACAAAGTTACTAAATCTCCAGAGTCTAACCTCACCCCTGTCAATTTCATTTCTCCGGAATTTACTTTTTGGGCTAACTGCTCGGCAGCCGCGACTGTATCATAAGTATCAATCAACAAGGGCGCACCCGGAAAATATCGATGAAACGCCGTAAAAGCTTGTTCTTCACTGCCTTCTAATGCTGACAGTGCCATTACCAAGGCGTGAGCCATCGTACCACTTGGCGTTTCTCCCAGTTGTAGCGCTGCTAACACATTCGAGGTGGCGTCTAATCCCCCCGCTAAAGCCGCCCGCGCCGCCCACAATGAACCTTGGGGGCTAAATGCTCTCCTGGTGCCAAATTCTAGGAGTGTAGCCTCTTGTCCGGCGACATCCCTCAATCTGGCTGCTTTAGTAGCAATTAATGTTTGATAATTAAGTGTATTCAACAGGTAGGTTTCGACTAATTGCGCTTGCCATAAGGGCGCTTCTATTCGCAACAAGGGCTGATTGGCGAATACCGCTGTACCTTCTGGCACAGCCCACACATCCCCGGTGAAACCTCCTTGGGCGAGTATTGACCAAAAGCGATCGCTCACATTGGTAAAAATCCCCGTCTCCTGCAAAGCCTCTATCTGCTTGGCGCTAAACCGGAATTTCTCTAAATATTCCAGCGCCTGGGCTAACCCCATCGCAATTAAATAACCAAAATCCGTCGGTAAGCGCCGGGAAAATAACTCAAAACTAGCTCTTTTTTGTTCTATCCCCTCACCTGCATAACAAGCCGCCATTGTCAACTGGTAAAGGTCAGTTAATAGGCTATAATCTTCAACCGCTAGCCTCATTTCTGAGTGCGGCTGCTGATTCGCATGTGTCTCCAATGCTACGGAACTTTTCACGTAAGAGTGTCCTTACAGGAACGCTGATTTCATTTATGGTAAAACTTACCATAAATAATGTCAACTGAAGAATAGGTATGGGTTGAAGGTGGGGAGGTGGGGAGATGGGGAGGTGGGGAGATGGGGAGATGGGGAGTTCTGAAGTCAAAACTTCAGGTTCCGATACTTAATGCTCAATACCCTATTTTTAAAGCAGCGGCTATTACCTAAGGAATAACACTAGCGATTTGCTCGATACTATCCCAAACAATCCAACTACAAGAATTGTTCACATCTTCTTTGTTAGTTGAAACTTTAAAATACACTTTATCTTTGCCTTTAGATTCAATAGCAAAGTCAGCATTTTGAGCGTAAACTACCTTAAAACCTCTTTCACGCAAACAATACATTACCCAAGCTTTCAAAGAATGTTTATGAGGTTCGTAGGGAATTGGTGGTTTGGTCACAGCTTCTTCTAGCACTCTCAACATTTGAATAGATATTGTGTTTGTCATTGGTTATTTGTTAATCAGTAATAATTTTGAGTTATTTTCCTATTTTTTTACAGCTTTATTGGTAATTAAGAAACAGGATCACAACGAATCTCAATCATAAAGCCATCAGGATCATAGAAATACACACCTCGACCTGTAGGACGAGTGACTGGGCCATGAGCGATCGCTATTTGATTATCTCTGATTACCGCCACCGCTGCATCAAAAAACTGTGGATCTATATCAAAAGCTAGATGATAAGCTCTAGTAAAAGTCTTATCTGGGTTAGGATCAGGTGGTGATAATTCCGGTTCTCCAAATAAGTCTAAAATTGTACCATCCGGAGTAATGAAGTTAGCCACCTTTCCAGCAGCGACAAGCTCCACCAAAGTTGCTGGTACTTCATCACCAATTAATTCATGCAGACCCAGAATAGTACCATAAAAGTATCGGGAAGCTTGCATATCTTTGACATTCAGAGCAATGTGATGCACTCGTCGCAGATAACCGGGAGCTAAAACACTATTTACAGACTTGGGATTAGATAACATAATCAACTAATTTTCCTTACAAAGATAGAAGCCTAGTTCATTTCTTCCAGTCTAGTATGAATAACAAGCTGGTAGAAACAAATCAAACTATGTTACGAAAAGTAATTACTTGCAAAACATCTACAAATAACAACCTTCACTAGTTAATTTTTTTAGAGCTGATATATCTAAAACACGATATGGCTTTTGATTATTCTTTAGATTTTAAAAACATCAACTTTCGCCAGCACCCAGAATTATATCGCGTTGGAAAAGGTGAGCAGGGAGTGCTTTTAGTGGAACCATATAAATCAGAAATTCTGCCTTACTGGCGATTTAAAACTCCTGATATTGCTAAAGAATCCAGTGAGAAAATCTACGAGATTTTTCTGGATTACTTAGATAAAGATGATTTTGTCGGCGCGGATATGGCTAGAAAATTTATCCAAATGGGTTATACGCGCTCCCGACGTTATGCTAATCATAAAAGTGGCAGAAAATATCAACAAAATTCTCAAAAATCAGACAGCAAAAAAGAAATTCTGCCTTATGATGTAGATCCAATTAAAGCCGAGTCAGCAGCAATATTTAAAGCCAAGTGGATACAAGCCAAAACAAACGATAAATATCTGCAACTTTTAGCGAAGCATAAACAATTATATGAAATAAGCTAGTATCTACAGATTCGGTAACACCAACCAAAATTAATCACGCCCCCATACCAGAATAACGCTTCAATCCCACACGCCACAACCAACGATTAGCACCTAAAAATAATAATATCCAACCCAACATTGACCAAAAACCCCGCCCTAAATCTACAGGTATCCCCACTAAAATGCTGACAGGGAAATTAACTAAATAAGGAAAAGGTGTCAACATGACTATCGCCCGTAAAGATTCGGGAAATACTTCTAAAGGTGCAATTAATCCAGATAAAAATAAATAAAACAAAAACCACAGATTTTCTAAAGCCGCAGCCCGTTCCGTCCAAAAAGCTAACATGGCAAAGGTATATTGAATAATGAACCGGAGAGTAAAAGCCATGAATACCGCCAACATAAACCAGAAAAAATCACCCAATTTCGGCAACCAAAAAGCTTGAGGATAAAGAGCAAAAAATAACCCAATCAATAACAATGCAAACTGGATGCGAGCGAATCTATCAGCGATATGAAAGGCTATATGATGCCATATAGGATCAAGAGGTTGTAACAATCGAGGTGAAAGTTTACCTTCTATCACCTCAGTTTCAAATTCCCAAATTACCCAAACAGTAGTTAATTGTCGAACCAAAAAAACAGCGAGAAAATAACGAGCAAAGTCTACAGGTTTTAAACCAAAATTTCCCCCTTGAGACGCTTCCATCCAAATCCCCATAAAGATAATTGGGATAGAGCCAGATAAAACCCATAAAATCATTTCTGCCCGATATTCCAGGGTATACGCATAATAAACCGAAAGCAAAGTTAAAGTTTTTCTAATAATTCGCCGCATTTAAGCCACCTTGAAAATACGAACCTTTAACTAGTAGAACAAAGCTGAAATCTGAAGTATAAAGTATGAACTCTGAAATGAAGAACCTTATATTATCAGCCTTTAGGCAATTTTTAATGAGTAGTTTATTTCCGTCGTGCTGTACTACTAATTACTTTGGGACATAGGAAATTATTTTTAAAAAATCTCTGCGGTTATGTTCAAGATACAACCCCCGCCTGAAAAACCTTACCAATCACTTCTTCCACAGGCGGCTCTGTCACTGTTAAATCAATTACCTCTAAATCAGCCAAAATTTGAGATACTTTATGTGTCAGGGCTTCTTGAGGCACCAGAAAGCTGACTGTTCGCCCTTCCCAATGTTGCACATCACCATAAGAGTTGAGCTTTTCCGCGGGTATACATTGAGCTAGCTCTACACGAATTTCTCGATAAGGGGCGAAGCGTTCCAACAAGTCATTCAAGCTGCCATCGTACACCAGCTTTCCTTGATGAATCAACAGCACCCGTTGACACAAAGCGGTGATATCAGCCATGTAATGGCTAGTCAATAGCACTGTCGCTTGGTAACGCTGATTGTAATCGCGTAAAAAATCCCGTACACTTACTTGAGCGTTGACATCTAAGCCTAAAGTTGGTTCATCGAGAAATAATACTTGCGGACGATGCAAAAGTGCTGCTAACAGTTCAGCTTTCATTCGTTCGCCTAAAGACAACTTCCGCACTGGTTGGGTAAGTTTACCTTCTAGGGCTAGCATTTCTGTTAATTCTCCCACTCGTCGCTGAAATTCTTTATTAGAAATGTTGTATACAGCAGCATTAATTTTTAAAGAATCCCAAGCGGGTAAATCCCAAATCAACTGCTGTTTTTGTCCCATCACCAAAGTAATTTTTTGTAAAAATGCTTCTTGACGACGGAAAGGAATTTGTCCAGCTACTTTCACTAAACCAGCAGAGGGATGAATCAATCCAGTTAGCATTTTTAGTGTAGTGGTTTTCCCGGCTCCATTAGGGCCTAAAAATCCTACAACTTCGCCAGGAGCAATTTCAAAAGAAACATCTTTAACTGCTGTGATTGAACGATAAGTGCGGCGAAAAAAATGGGTAATTGTCCCTTTAAATCCGGGTTCTTTCACCGCTACTGGATAAAATTTACTCAAATTTTCCGCCACGATGATCGACATAATTTTTTGGCTATGAAAAGGTAGATAAAAATCACATTAACATAGATGTATCATCTGCGTTGATGCCCGATTGGCAATCAAAGAATGCTGATGATTTTTAGCAACAGAGACTTTAACGTAACCGCCCAGAACGCAAAATACTAATAATTAACCACAGACCTAATAAACTAGCAGCGGTAAATAATACGCTACTAATAAAAGATAGTTGCGTAGTTTGTGCGTTATGAGAAATAATTGCTGCACCCATAATCAGTGAGCCGACGAGTATACTGAAAGATAGGCGGTTAGCAGCATCATCCATAGTCCGTCGCACACCATCTAAACCTCGTAGGGACAAATTCCACTGTAAGGTTTCGGAAGTAACTCGGTCTAGAAGGAGTTCAATTTGACGGGGAGATTGTAAGGAAAGACTTTTGATATCGAGTGCTGTGCGTAAGAGCGATCGCACTGGATTATCTCCTAAAAGCTGACGCCGAAACAAGTCTGTAATTAATGGTTTAATTTCGTCAAATAAGTTTACATCTGGGTTAAATGTCCGCGCTACTCCTTCTAAATTTGCCAGGGTTTTTGCATATAAACCCATGTTGCTGGGGAGGCGAATTTTATTATTGCGAGCAACTTGCAAAATTTCGTAAATTACATGACTAAAATTAATATCTGTCAAGCTGACGTTATGATATTTTCGCAGCATCCGATCATAATCATTTTCCAACCGAGATAAAATCACTGGTTGATTAGAATCTGCTAGTTGCAATGTTAACTGAGCACACCGTCCCGCGTCTAAATCAATAATTGCCAGCAACATTTCTGTTAATATCTGCTGGGTACGGGGATCAAGCCTTCCCACCATACCACAATCTAACAGGGCAATCCGACCGTCTTGCAGATAAAACAAATTTCCTGGGTGGGGATCAGCATGAAAGAAGCCATCTATATATAGTTGTTGAAAAAATACTCGAAATAGTAATGTGGTAATGGCATTACGTTCTACAACCGTGTCTTCAGTGCCATTTTGATGACTCAATTTTGCTGACAAAATGGGTACACCATTCAGCCATTCCATCACCATTAATTTTTCTGTGGTCAAATCCCAATAAATTTCCGCCACCACAATTTGCTGCGGATCAAACCAGCGACTACTGGATAAATTGCGCCGTAATTGATCTGTGAAACCAGCTTCTAGGGTAAAATCTAATTCAGCCTCTAAAGCTTTGGTGAATTCTTCTGCGATCGCTTTGATTTCATAAGTTTGCCCAAATTCAGTCCGCGCCACTAAATCAGCAATCCCTTGAATTAAAGCAATATCTTGGGCAATTGTGATATCTATCCCTGGACGCTGGACTTTGAGAGCTACTTCTCTACCGTCGATTAGTGTAGCTCGATGGGTCTGTGCAATTGATCCCGCCGCGACAGGAACTGGATTAATCGTCGTGAAGGTTTCCTCTAGAGGTTTTTTTAGCTGTTTGCGGATGACTACTTCAATTTCCGACCAGGAAACTTGAGGGACTTCATCTTGCAAAGTTGACAGTTCCTCAATGTAGGCGCCACTGAGTAAATCTGGACGGGTGGAAAGTAATTGACCGAGCTTCACATAAACTGGCCCCAAATCCACCAAGATATTTTTTAAAACTGCAGGTGTAGGTAATTGCGGTTCATCAGTTTTTCCACCTGTGAGCAACCTACGCATATAGTCCCAGCCATTGCGGAGGACTACTTCAATAATTTCTCGCTGACGAGGGACTGTTTGAGTGAGGAACATTGTGTGGTTAGGAAAGAGGGCTAGGGGCTAGATGGTAGAGGCTAGCAATTGAGATTAGGGGCGATAGGGAATCAACCCACAGAAATTATTTGCTAATTTCTCACCCCTAATCCCCAGTCTCTAATCTCTAGTCCCTACCTCTCAAGTTATAATAGAAGAATCGGCTTTTCAGCCTCTGCCAAGGGTTTTAACTTTTACAGTAGGTGAGTGAATTGGGGATCACTTTTAAGGATTTTAAGAATTTGCTTAATTTCCTGAGTGCGGTCTTTTTTGACCACCAGCGTGACATGGCGATCGCGCACAATCACCACATCCTCCAATCCTATGGTAACAACTACATCCTCTGGGTCAGAGGCATAAATGATCGTCCCCTGCGTATCCAGTCCCACATGGGTTGCGAGTTCCACATTGGGAGTCTCTTCGGTTTTCAGTAAACGCTCGATCGCATTCCAATCCCCTAAATCATCCCAACCGAATGACACCGGCAAGACATATGCTAAAGTGGTCTTTTCCATGAGCGCATAGTCTACGCTCTTTTTAGGTAATTCTGGGTAGACACCTGGGCCCTTTTGTGCTAGAGGCTCGATAATTTCCGGAGCGTGGGTGTAAAGCTCCTTGAGAACCACCCCAGCCCGAAAAATGAACATGCCACTATTCCAGCTAAAACGCCCCGTTGACAGAAAAGCTTCAGCGGTTTCCCGGTTAGGCTTTTCAGTAAAGCGGTTGACGTGATAAGCTGGCAACTCGCTAAAGTCACCAAGTTTTTCCCCTTGCTCGATGTAGCCGTAACCAGTTGATGGAAAAGTTGGCTTGATCCCCAAGGTGACGATCGCTTCTGTGCTTGCAGCCAGTTCCGTAGCTGCACCTAAAGTTTGTGCAAACACATTTTGGTCAGCAATCCAATGGTCAGCGGGAAAAAAGCCAATAACAGCGTCCTCGCCATAACGTTGTTTAATTTCCAAACTAGTCCAGGCCACGGCTGCAGCCGTGTCTCTTCCTTCAGACTCAATTAATAAGTTTTGTGACGGCAGTTCAGGCAATTGTTGTCGTACTCCTTCAGCTAGCTGACTAGAAGTGACCACAAACACACAATCCCAACCACCAGCTATTTCTAGCAATCGATCAGCTGTTGCTTGTAGTAGGCTTCTAGAGCTACCATCAAGACTTAAAAATTGCTTGGGTCGTCCAGAGCGACTCAAAGGCCAAAAACGCTCGCCTTTACCACCAGCAAGAATTACGGGGAACAATGGACTAGTCATTTTGTCATACACACCTACGGGAGGATACTACAAGTGTACAGTGGGCTTTTCCACTGGCAAGATTTGTAGCTTGCATTAACATACTTTTAGGGAGTGGTTGAGTGGGGAGATAATTGTGATTAAACAAATTCAATGGACAGAGAATCAGGTAACGCCTCAACAAGTACCAGCTTTAGAATTAGATGAGGCTCAACCTCAGCAGTTACAACAGTTACAACTGACAGAAAACCAAGGAACGCTACAACAAGTACCAGCCACAGACCTGGAGATTAGCCCAAAACAACCTGCGAATATCTCCCGTGGCGTCGTTGAGTCTGTAGGCGAGATTCCCAACCAGCTTTACGAAAGGTTGGGCTTAAGTATGCCTCGCTGGCTACTGTGGATCTTGACACTTGTTATAGGAATCATTCTCTCAGGACTGTTAGCATCGACTTTGGCGCTGTGGACTCCCCTATGGAGCAATCTCGACCAAACAGACGAAGACTTAGGAGTGGCTGGTAAAGAGCAGCAAAAAATGCCACTGCCAGGGGAGCTATGGGGTAAAATCTCACAGTATCAGCTATCCAAACCCATGAATATTTTGATTATGGGGATTGAACCAGTTAGCGGTACTGTTGATGGCTCACCAGAAAGTTTTGCTGGTAAAAGTGACGCCATGCTGATGGTGCGGCTTAATTCCAGTGAAAAATCCATCAAGGTGCTTTCCATTCCCAGGGACACAATGATTGCGATCCCGGAAAAGGGTTTAACTAAGGTTTCTGATGCTAACGCCCAAGGTGGGCCAGTCTTAGCAGCGCGGGTAGTCAGCCGGACTTTGAGTAATGCACCAATTGATCGGTATATCCGTATTTCTACTAACGGTCTACGTCAATTAGTAGACCAGTTGGGGGGAGTGGAAATCTTTGTGCCGCAGTCAATGGAATATAAAGACCCCTCCGGACAAACATTAAGTTTGGTCAGCGGTTGGCAAACACTCAACGGTGAACAAGCAGAAATGTTTGCCCGGTTCCGCGAACCAGGATTAGGCGATTTACCAAGAGTGCAGCGTCAACAAGCGCTGATGAAAGCTTTGTTGGCTCGTCTCAATAGTCCGACGGTTTTGCCCAGATTGCCGCAATTGACCCGCATTATGCGGAGATATTTTGATACCAACCTGAAAATAGAGGAAATGATGGCTTTGGTGAATTTTTCCCTCAGTGTTGAGCGGGATAATTTCCAAATGACAGTGTTACCCGGTGGGTTCAGCCGTTTTAGCCAAGACCCTAATAGCTATTGGTTGAATATGACGGGACAACAGAGCTTGTTGAATGACTATGTTGGGGTGAATGTTCCTGGATTAAAGTCAGATATCCGACCTGTTTATAACCTCAAAATTGCTATTCAAAACGCTGCTAATCAACCACAGTTAACAGAAAAGGTTATCCAATATCTTAAACAGAAAGGTTTTAAAAATGTTTATGCTGTAGCTGATTGGCCTGATACTCAACGCCAAACTCAAATTATTGTCCAGAAAGGGACTAGAGAAGTGGGTATTGATTTGCAAAAAGTCATCGGCTTGGGTCAAATTGAAGTATCGGGAACTGGGGATTTGGAATCGGAATTGACAATTAGGATTGGGAAAGATTGGAAGTAGTCAAATGAACGGTGAAAGTATCTCACACTCTATTTTCTACTTTAGTTAGGGGAGTTGCTTTGTAGTAATTCCTCGCTTTGTTTATCAAAGTTTTTGTGTCAAAAGTCATTGGTCAAACAATTTTGGATTAATTAGTCAGAAAAATATGCTTGCTCTGTACCATTAAGAAATTATTGGTCAAATGACAAATAATAAATGACTAATAATAAAATTATGAAAAAGATTTTGCTAAAATTGTTGAGTTTGATTGTGATTTTAATTCTGGCTGGTTTGTGGGTAGTGATTAATCCCAAACCAGCTTTTTCGTTGGCAAATGCGATTAATTACAACAATATCAATTTAGAAAATCGTGATTTTTCACACCAAGATTTAACTGGTGCAACTTTTGTGGCGGCGGAAATGCGGAAAGCTAATTTTCATGGCGCAAATTTAGTTAACGCTATTCTCACCAAAGGAGTTTTATTAAAAGCCGATTTATCAGATGCAAATCTCACGGATGCTTTGGTTGATCGGGTAACTCTGGATGGCGCAAATTTAAGAAATGCTATTTTCACGGGCGCAACTTTAACCCGCAGCCGTTTTTATGATGCACAAATCACCGGCGCTGATTTTACAGATGCGTTGATTGATCGCTATCAAGTGGCGCTAATGTGCGATCGCGCTGATGGTACTAATCCGGTGACGGGGGTTGCAACACGAGAAAGTTTGGGGTGTCATTAGTTTGGGTGGGGTAATTTCAGACTTCAGCCTTTAGTTGACTTTTAAACCTTTAAATGTTGATAATTGCTACGGTCTAGCCTCGATTTTTCAGACAGTCGTCGGGTATTATTCGTGACACAAAAAGACGAAAAATCTTCTCAATCTTTTGCAGGTATTGCTGGCATTGTTGCTATAGCGACATTAATTAGTAAAGTTGTGGGATTGGTGCGCCAGTTGGCGATCGCTGCAGCTTTTGGTGTGGGTGCGGCGGCGACTGCTTATAGTTATGCTTATGTGATTCCTGGTTTTCTCTTAATATTACTCGGTGGAGTGAATGGGCCTTTACACAGCGCGGTTGTTAGCGTTTTAGCCAAACGCCGACGAGAAGAAGCGGCGCCTTTGGTAGAAACCGTGACAACGCTGGTGGGGGGAGTGCTGCTGTTGGTAACAGTTGCTCAGATTTTCTTGGCTGATGAATTGGTTGATGTCGTGGGTTATGGTTTGGATGGAAAAACCAGAGCGATCGCCATCCAACAAATCCAGATTATGGCACCGATGGCTCTATTTTCTGGTTTAATTGGCATTGGCTTCGGGACTCTCAATGCAGCGAATCAATATTGGTTACTCTCCATCAGCCCGCTGTTATCTAGTATTACCGTGATTGTAGGCATTGCTATTATGGCTTTGCAACTAGGTAAAGACATCATCAAGCCCGAATATGCTTTCATTGGTGGGATGGTTTTAGCTTGGGGAACCTTGGCGGGGGCGATTCTCCAATGGTTAGTACAGTTAATTGTGCAGTGGCGATTGGGATTGGGCACATTACGCCTACGGTTTGATTTTCAATCACCGAGTGTCCAAGAAGTGATTAAAGTCATGACGCCGGCGACGATTTCTTCTGGAATGATGCCAATTAATTTTGCCACTGTTCTTTACTTCGCTAGTCCGATTCCTGGTGCGGCGGCTGGTTTTAACTACGCTAATTTGTTAGTGCAGACTCCTCTGGGTATTATTTCTAATATTATTTTGCTGCCTTTATTACCAATATTCGCTAGACTTGCACAACCAGAAGACTGGCCTGATTTGAAATTACGCATTCGTCAGGGATTGCTACTGAGTGCTGTTACCATGCTTCCTCTGGGAGCGCTGATGGTGGCATTATCTGTACCGATTGTGCAGGTAGTATATGAGCGTGGGGCTTTCAAACAAGATGCGACGCAGTTGGTGTCATCCCTGCTAATTTGCTACGGTATCGGCATGTTTGTTTATTTGGGGCGTGATGTTTTGGTGCGGGTGTTTTATGCTTTGGGTGATGGACAAACACCTTTTCGCATCAGCACTTTTAATATTTTTCTCAATGCTGCTCTTGATTGGATTTTGGTTAAACCTTTTGGTGCTCCTGGTTTGGTGTTAGCAACGGTGGGTGTCAATTGTAGTTCGATGTTGATGCTGTTGTGGTTGCTGGATCGTAAACTTCATGGTTTACCTTGGCGGGAGTGGAGTTTACCGATTATGGGTTTAACTGCGGGTAGTGTCATAGCTGGGGTGGCTAGCTATGGGACATTGATTGCTTCTCAACAGGTGTTGGGTAAGACGGGTTTATTGATTTTGCTGATTCAGTTATCTGTTGCTAGTTTGGTGGGAATTGCTGTGTTTGGGGTTTTGGCGGCGTGGATGAAAATACCTGAGGTGAATAGCTTTGTGGTGCGGATGCGCCAGCGGTTTTTGAAGAGGTAAACTACCTACACTGACGCTTCGCTTACAGTGCAGGCTTTTAGTAGCTCACCGTTATTTCATAGCGAATCTATAAACCGCTGGGCTTTATCAATGAGTGGCGGAGATGCGATTTGCTCGCCTAAATTTTTGGCTTTGTTAAAGCACCATAAGGCTAGGCTTTTGCGTTTGGTTGCAGCGTAAAGGCTACCCATATTAATGAGTGTGGAAATTTCTTGGGGGTAGTCACTGAGTTGTTGATAAATCTCCAGTGCTAGTTTATAGGATTTGAGCGCTTGTCGGTTATTCAACAAGATGCTGTAGGTAAAGCCGATGTTATTCAAGGTTGTGGCTTCTCCGGAGCGATCGCCTATGGCTCGACGTGTCAACAATACTTGATAATGGAGCAGTAGCGCTTCTTTGGGTTTTCCTAAATCAGTGTAGACGGAAGCTATATTATTTAGTGTAGTCGCTTCACCAACTAAGTTTTTCACCGCTCTTTGAATTGGCAATGCTGCTTGCAGAAATTCTAAGGCTTGCTCAAATTCACCCAAGGCGCTGTAAGCATAGCCAATGCCGTTTAACGTTGTCGCTTCACCGGAAAAATCTCCCATGGCGCGACGCATTGCCAAAATTTGGTGTTGTAGTAACAACGCTCGCTTCGGTTCTCCCAAACTTGTGTAAACTAGTGCCACATCGTTGAGGGTAGAAACTTCGCCTTGAGTATCTTGCAGTTTTCTGAAGATTTGCAGGGCTTGCTCAAAATATGCCAATGCTACGGAAAACTGTCCTAAACGGCTGTGGGTAGCGCCTAGGTTGCTGTATGCAGTTGCTTGGGCTTGCGCTTTTCCTAGTTCTTGAGCTACCGCTAAGGCTTGATGAAAACACTCTAATGCTCTTTGCGGTTGGGAGCAACTAAGGTGCGCTAGACCAATATCGTTTAAGGTATGACCTTCTCTGGCTCGGTCGGGAATTGCTCTAGCTAACTGTAAATTCTCGCTGGCAAAATTGAGATATTCTTGAAATTTACCCTGTTTATAGTAGCGACTCGCTTCATTTCGACGTTTTTCCCACTCTTTGACTTGATTAGAAGGTTGCGTCATCTCACCTCTGGGGCACTAAAAATAAATAGGCAGATTTTTCGGGATACCTGTTGACAAGGTTTCCCAAATTTGAGTTAAATATTATTCTCTACCTTTAGATATAAGACGTAAATAGGTAAATTGTGGTAATTTTTACACTCGCATAGTGATTAAAAACTTGAGTGGTAGCAGACGGTTAGGGGCTAGGAACTAGGAACTAGAGGCTAGCTGTGGTGTAGCCTGTGTAATTGGTGATTGCTATAAATTTTTTTAACGCCAAGGTGGGCGGTGAAAAGTTTGACAGCCATGAGGAATTGGTATTAGATAAATCTTATTTTAGGGCTGTTTTGGGTAGATTTTGATTAAAACCAGCCTTCTTGCTCTAGAGTTTCTATTAGCTGTAAGCCACGAGGATCGCCCACTCCTAATAGTGAGGCTTTGGCGTCTTCTCGCACTCCCAAATCTTGGTCTTCGGCGAAAGATTGAATCAGGGCGTCGATGGCTGTGGCGTATACTACATTGGATGGCAGTTCGCGGCATAGTTGCCCAATTGCCCAAGCGCAGTTACTGCGGACTGCGGCAACAGGATCTTGAACGAGGGCAGCAATTAATGGGGGGATAGCGCCGACTATGGCTTCGTAATTGACTTCTGCCATCTGCACTAGGGCGCTAGCTGCCCATAACCGGACTGCGGAGATGTCGGTTTTGAGGGCGTCGGCGAGGGGTGAGAGGGAACGGCGATCGCGGCAGTTTCCTAAAGCCCAAACTACGCCTTTGCGGACATAGCCGTTCCAATCGCGGTGGAGTTGGGTGATTAAGGGTTCTACTGCTTCAGGGCTGGGGTTACGTCCGATACCATAAGCTGCACTCACCCGCACGAGGGGACAGGTATCTGTTAACAGGCGAATTAAATGGGGTGTGGCGCGTGCATCTTCAATGTCGCAAAAAGCTCGCGCTGCTAGCATTCGTTGCTGGGCTGCTGAATTTTCCAGCAGGCGTAGCATGACTTCTGGGTCTGGTTTTGCGGCTTCAGACTCTGCACTCAGCGGCTCTATTTTATCTAGGGGGCTTTCTAACTCTTCCTCAACATCGAGTAGGCTTAGGTCATATTCGTCATACATATTTTATTTCCATCCCGATGAGGGATTAACACATCACCGCTTCGCTAAATTGACAATTCAAAATCCCTTCTGCAGTGATTTTATCATCCACAGGGATTGAGTTTGATAGCCGAGCTGGTTGTAAAGATTTAATGCAGCTGAGTTGGATGAAAATACTTGTAGGCCGATTTGGCGATCGCCTCTTTGCTGGGCCCAATTTTCTATATGCTGCATCAGGGCTGTACCTATTCCCCGGCGTCGATGGCCGCTGGTGACATAAAGCAAAAATATGTGGGCGTGGCGACTTCCTTCTACTTGGTCTATGGCGTTTCCCACCCAGAGACAAGCGATGGGGAGATGGGGGGCGAGTTCTGCTTCCCCATCTTCTGCTACCCACCACAAGGGGGTGTCTGGGGAAAGGTATTGTTGGACGGTTTGGGCTAGGTGGGAAAAGTCCTGGTGGGGAAAGTTTTCTTGATAACTTTGCTGCATAAACTTGAGCAACAACGCCCGGTCTGCTGGTGAGCCAAGACTGAGACTATACCCTGGTGGTAAGTTGTGCGGCATTGAGGGTAATGCGTAATTTTCCTATGCGCCTTTTTCGATAGTGACATTTTCAATTGGTGCTGGTGCTGCCATGTCGGCGGGGAGAAAGATGCGGGCGCTGACTGCGACTAGGGCGAAGAGGAAGACGAGGACGACGAGTAGGGGGGCGATGTACTGACGAAATATAGCCATATCTAAGTTTTGGTTGCTAGGAGCTGGGATGAGCGACTAGCTAAAGATTTGTTAAGTTTGCTGGATTTATTTTAGCGGGGATTAACGGCGATCGCGTTCTAGGTCATCTAGCACTCTTTCACAGTACCAATTTTCTGGCATTCCTGGATAGTTCTGTTTGGCTTGGTCTATTAAGCGTTCGGCGGTGGCGATATCACCATCTAATCGGGAAATGAGGGTGTTTTTGAGATAGCTATCGGCACTAAATTCTTCGATGGGGGTGGCGATTCCTCTCTCGAAGGGGCGGGATTGCTCTCTTCGCAATTGCCAAAATAAAACGTAATAGAGTGTGCCAAAAATTAAAATCAGGCTAAGTGTGCCGAGAAGTGTGAGGAGATTAAAGGTGAGATATCCCAGAACTAATTGTGAGAGGACGTAGCCGAGTAATAAACCTGTAAGTAAGAGAATAAAGGTGCCGATGAATAAGACTACTTGGTTCCCCATACATCCTCTTCTTCTTCAAGTCCTGGTCTGGGTAGGTCAGCAATTTGAGGATTCCAAGGAGCAAACACTGGTAATAAAAGTAGTCCTGGGATAGCGGCGAGGATGGTGATGAGGAAGAATAGGGGCCAACCTGTGCTTTGGGCGATCGCACCACCGGGGGCGGCGAGCAGATCGCGGCTGACGGCCATTAAACTGGAGAGCAAAGCATATTGAGTGGCGGAGAACTTTTGATTACACAAACTCATCAAAAAGGCTACAAATGCTGCTGTCCCTAACCCACCACAGAACTGTTCTATATTGATGGCGATGACCATAGCTTGGTAGTTTTTACCTGCATAAGCTAGAAACAAGTAAGCAAAATTACTCACGGCTTGGAGGATGCCAAATAACCAGAGTGAACGATTGATGCCTATTTTACTTAAAATTGAACCACCTGCTAAGGCGCCGACAATGGTGGCAATTAACCCCATTCCTACCTGAATTGCGCCAATATCGGTTTTGGTGAATCCGATCTGCAGTAAAAATGGTGTGGTCATGTTACTCAATAAGGCATCACCAAGCTTGTAGAGAGTAATAAACACGAGAATTAACAAAGCTGAGATGACTCCACGACGCTGGAAGAATTCCCCAAAGGGGAGGATCACGGCGTCGGCTAGGGAGGCGGGGGGGCTAATTCCTGCTGGTTCTGGTGCGAAGAGGGTGGCAAAAATCCCTAGTAACATTGTGCCTGACATGAGCAAATAAACTGATGACCAAGGCATAATATCGGCCAGTATCAACGCCAAGGCGCCTGCGAATAGGAGGGCGAGGCGATAACCCAAGATAAAAACTGCGGCCCCTGCGCCCATTTCTAGTTTGTCTAAGATGTCGGTGCGGTAGGCGTCTACAGCGATATCTTGAGTCGCACTGAAAAAGGCGATGACGATGGCGTTAATGGCTAGCAGTTGTAGGGCTTGTTTGGGTTGTTGAAAAGCCATGAAGGCGATCGCTACCGTCAAAGCCAATTGCATGAGGATTAACCAACCCCGTCGCCGTCCTAGAAATGGCAGAGTGAATCTATCGAGGAACGGCGACCAGAGAAACTTCAAGGAGTAGGGTAAACTAGCAAGGCTGAACCAGCCAATAGCTGCCAAATCTACCTTTTCTAAGGTCATCCAAGCTTTTAATGTATTTCCGATTAATAGCAATGGTAAACCGGATGAAAACCCTAAAAATAATAAAGCCGCCATTTTGCGGCTACCGAAAACTTGTAACAGCGATCTCACTGGATTCATGTTTTCAACTTTCTCGCTTTTGATGAATTGCAGTTATCTTGCCATAGTTGGCAAATTACCGAAATAATTTTTGGCTAGTGCTAAGAAGCTAAAAAGGAAAATTATCGGTAATTTTAGACAGGTAAGGTACTAAATTGTTTTCTTTTGGCTCACAGTTTTAATTGGGTGATGCTAGAAACAAAAATATCTCTTGGTTGATGGTTTATTGGCAAGTTACTATTATCTATGCAGCGAATAAGAACATTGCATAACTGTTTATCTTTAATTTTTCCTAACTTGAGAGATTGTGTGACCTCTGATTTCTACTTTATTTGCTGCTAGGCATTTTTCCCAACCTTCACGAGTGCTAACTTGTTTTTATGTGCGAGCAGTCGTAGTTGCTGTTCCTGTTGGGTGAGTTTAGCAAATTCTTCGTAGAGCGGATGGAGCAATTTTTCAAGAGAAGAGTTAACAGTTAACGGTTAACTCATATGCTTTCAATCTTTCACTGTTAGTGCAATTAAATCTTCAATTTTCTTGATATTTGGATCGCCTGCTAAGTAACCGATACCGCGATGCAAATGCAGACGAAATTGAGTTACAAGAGTTTCTTTGTCAAGAGGATATCCATCATTGTGACAGCGTTGTTTGAGGGCGAGAATGAGTATATCAGATATTTCACCACTAAAGACATGCCATGTCATTTCTACATTGCTATCTTGGGGTATTGGTACGGGCGAGGGTGGAGTTGGTTCGGCGAGGGAACGACAAAACGCCCAGCGACAGAGGATGTTCCATTGGTCGATTTTGGTGGTGCGCCTGAGTTTGAGTAGTTGGTCTTTGGCTGTTTGGGAAAGGCGAATACGTTCTATTGGTGATTCCATAATCTTGAGAATTGGAGCACAAATAACAAATCACAAATTACCAAAAATATCCCTTTTCTATAGTAGTTTGCCGAGTGGATGAGTCGTATTTGAGGAGATATTCGTGGGCGATGGCTCGATTATCTCTTAAGGTTTCTACTTCTTGTTTACCGATTTCGGTGTCGGTAGAAAGTAAAATGACTTGATGGCTAGCGAATGGGAAGTAACGTTCTACTAGGTTATGGCGGTGGGAGGAGTCGAGTCTACCAAGTGGTGTATCTATGGCTACTGGTAAGCGGCGTCCGGAGACTTTGGCTAGTCCCCAGAGAAAAGCGATGGCTAGTAGTTGTTTTTCGCCAGCGGAGAGGCGATGTTTGGGTACTGGTTTACCATTTAAATCGTACAGTGAAAGCCCAAAAGTGTTGGTATCAATGGCAATGCGATACACTAAATCTGTTTTGTGCAGCAAATAGAGGAAGCAGTTTTTTACTTCTTCTTCTAATTTATTCAGTTTTCTCAGGGTTAATTTTTCTCTAAAAATCTTCAGTGTTTCTTGAACTTTTGCGGCTGAGGTAATAATATGTTCGCTATTTTTATGTTTAATATTTTCTACGGTATATTCGCTTAATTCTTTTTTTGATTTGCTAATAATAGTTTCCAATTCCCCTAATTGGCGACGGGTTGTTTCGTGGTTAGCTTTAGCTTCCACTACTTGATTTTGTGCTGTTGCTAATGCTTGACGCAGTTTTGTGTAATCTTCTGGTGATGCTGCTGTCTGCACTTGTCTTTCTAGACTGTGAATTTCTTCTTCTTGATTTTCGAGAGTTTTTAATTGTTGTTGTGCATGTTTTTGGGCGTTGTGTAAGTGATAAATCAGATTATCTAGTTGGCTTAATGCTTGATCAGTAGCTAATAGCCAAGGTGCTGTTATTTGGATATTTTTTGCATATAATTTATCTGCGTCTTGAAGGAGAAATGCTTGAATTTTTGCAACTTGTTGAGGGGAAATATCTTCTTGATTGAGCCAACTAAGTAGGCGTTCGTCTCGCTCTAGTAGCAAATCTTGAGAAAGTTGGATTTGTTGATAGCGAAATTCTTTTTCTCCTTGTGATTGTACCTGAGTCAGTAAATTAGGAATTAATGCTAGGGGTAAAATACCAGATGCTAATTCAGACATTGACTGACGCAGTTGTTCTGCTTGTTGTGTTTTCGCTTGCTGTTTGAGTTCTAGCTGATTGCGTTCGGCTGCAATTTTCCCCCCTTCAGACACAAATCTATCAAAAGCTTCGTTTTGGCGAGTTTCTAATTCTTCTAACTGGTTTTGAATGGTTGCTAATTTCTCGATTGTGGTTTGATAATCTTCTTGCTGTTGAGTTAATCTAGTTTCAATTTCTTCTATGTTCGCTAAATCTTTGTTATTACTAACTTCTTTAAGTTTACGGTTAACTAAAATATCTAAATCAACTGCTAAACGGTCTGCTAATTCTAGTCCTAAAAGTCCGCGAATAGCTTCAACTACTATTGGTGGTGGTGTTTCCTGTTCTGCGAGTTCTTTAACTTGTTCTCCATCAAATAGAAATAAATTTGAAATCCCTAATGGTAGGATATTTTCTATATATTCATCCCAGATATTCACTAAAGCATCAGGCCAGGTGTCACTGTCGCCTAAAATGCCTAATGTATCTTTATTATCTTTGGGATTTTTTGTCCAACTACGCACAACACGGTATTTGATTGGCTTGTCATTTTCGATGTGTTCAAAAAGTAATTCAATTCGAGTATCTTGAACTGGGTCTATTTGAGAGTTAACGCATTGATTGAGAAAATCGCTATAACTTAAATTACCACGGGTGGAACATTGAGCACGTTGTCCATAAAGAGCGAGGCGAATTGCATCCATGAGGGTGGTTTTTCCACCACCATTCATCCCACCCAAGAGGACAATTGGATGCGAATTTTCTTCGTCAATTTTTGGGTTAAGATTGATTACCTGTTTTCCTCGGTAAGGGCCAAAGTTCTGTAATATAAGTTCCAGAAATATCATTATTTTATGATTATGAATTTTCTTGAGCAAATTTCATTTTTGCCCAAGTTACTTTTTGCTCAGTTTCGCTTTTATTTTCATCTATTATTGGTGTGACGTCACCTAAGGTCATTTGCTTGACTTTGGCGACATCACCTTGATTGACGGCTTCGCTTAATTCACGTTTGAGGCGAGCATTTTTAATTGCTTCTTCTGGAGAGCGGGAACTTGTATGAAAACATTTTTCTAGGCTGTCATATATTCCTACACGGCGAGTTTTTTTGCGATACTGGCGTTCTGTGTCTAATAATTTTGCCATCAATTCTAAGTGCATTGCATCGCCTTGGCAAATTTCTTCTAATACTATCCATTCATCACGACCTAATAGGCTATAGTCAGCACCGGGACGGGGGTCTTGAAATTCAACGCCCGTTACTTCTTGATAAATCCTAGGTAAGCTGTCGTCAAATTCGTGGCGTTCTTCTAACCAAATGCGGCGAATTTCGCTCATTTCTTCTAGAGTTAGTAAGGTTATATCTCGCATGTTTTCTGGTGCTTTTTGACGAAGTTGTTTTTCAACTGTCAGTAACTTTCTGAGCCAATCTTCTCGCGCTTCTTTAATAAACGGGCCAGGAATAGGTTCAATAGATGTTCTATCTTCTAAGTTACGTTCGTATAGTTGGACATCACCATTTCTCCGGCGAAAATCTCTTTTATCACGGGTTTCTTCAGCATCTAATTCTTTACGAAAATCAAGTAGAGGTTGCATCCACTCTTTTTCTTCGTCATTCTGAATCATAGCCGCCAATGATTTATCTTGACTAACTAATGTACAGACCCAGCAACCAAACCGAGAACTACCGCAGCTAGGAGTGGTGGTGTCAACAACTAAGGGACACTCATTATCTGCAGAAGCACCTCTGTACATAGTAAATAAATCTTGATTGCTGTACCCCCAAGGGTTTTTCCACTGCATTAGATAAATCCAGACTTCATCATTTTCCCAGTCTTCAATGGGGCTGTAAACTAGGGAGTTAGGTAAATTCATGTTGGGACTAAGGCGATCGCGCACTCTAAAAATTTCTAATTTTTTCATTCTGTTAGCGCGTTTTGTGCTTTCGGCTTTGCGAGTCCCCAAAACGACGATCGCTTCTCCACTAGCTCGAATGACATCTCGAATAAACCGATTCGAGGGGTTGATTTTCAGTCGTTCTGTACACCAGCGAAATTTTCCTTTTGGTGCTGGATAACCTTTACCAATCAAACCTACCCAAAATGTTTCTTTAAAATCTGGTTGTAGCAAATGGGGTTCAAATGGTAATTTTTGCTCTTGAGTTTGAGATTTCATCTGTTTGAGCGAATTGCGTACCCAAGCAGCAACGATGGGATTTTCGACAAGTGTGTCTGTGGTGATCACGTATATTGTTTTCGTTCGCTGGGATGGTGGAAGTGCGGCGATCGCATTCCACACCAGCTGTAAAGTCGCAGTACTATCTTTTCCTCCTGAGTAACCCACCACCCAAGGGATGTCATCGAGACAGTATAGTTGTTGAATTTCAGTAGTGAGCGCTTGGATATCTGCTACTAAATCTGCTACAGTACGCGATCGCTGACCCTTGTTTTCTGGTTGTTGTGCTGTAGCCATTGTCCTTCCTTTACTGAAACATGGTTTTTCTTCACCCTTGTTGAAACTAGTCTCAGGGTAGCCCTTGTATTGTACAGACTCAGAGGCAAGTTTTTAAAAAACATCAAACTCTGTCAATCCGCAACACAAATCACATTGGTAAAATTATTTGGTATGAAAGACACAACATCTGACCGAACTGCGGAAATCGCTCAAGAGTACATAAACCGAGAAGACACGGAACAACAAGTTCTCGCTTTGCTCTTGGAGAAGTTTTTGGGGAGAAAAGACCAGATTCTCGTTCAAAAAACAGAGATGGGATCTACTGAGGCTTATGTTGGTTCTGTGACTTTAGAATGGTTCGCAGGTCGGGTTAAATTCGCCTCTGGTTTACCTCTGTTTGACAAGAAGTATAATTCAGCGACTGATAATATCGAGATTGACGCAGATAGCATTGACGAAATTCAGCAACGTCCTTTGGATTGGTCACGTCAAGCACCGTTGGTACAGTATTTAGCAGCGCGACAAAATCATAAATTCCCGCCGGTGCTGGTAGTAATTAATCAACCGTGGGTGGATAATCCCCAAGCGACTGAGTGGGATGGGGAAGGACGCGCCACTAAGTCTACCACTGATTTTGTTCCTCTTGATCAAGATGGTAAAGTTGGTCTGTTGAATATTTCTGAAGCTGATGTCACCATTTATGCATTGGATGGTCAACATCGGTTGATGGGTGTACAGGGATTGATGGAGTTAATTAAAACTCACAAACTCCAACGTTATAAAAAAGAGAAAGTTGCTGATGAGAGTTTTATTACAGTCAATGATTTGATAGACAAGTATCAAGTAGACCTGGCTTATCTGCAAAATTTACCCCAGGAAAAAATCGGGATCGAGTTTATTTGTGCGGTTGCGGCTGGGGAAACTCGCACTCAAGCCAGACGCAGGGTGAGATCGATTTTTGTTCACGTCAACTTGATGGCTGCACCGTTGACAAAAGGTCAGTTAGCGCAGTTGAATGAGGATGATGGTTTTGCGATCGCTGCAAGAAAAATTGCCGTTACCCATCCACTATTAGAACAACGAAAAGAGCGCAATCCTCGTGTGAATTGGAATAGTGCAACAGTAGCTGCCAATTCTACAGTTTTAACGACCTTGCAAGCGCTGCAAGATATGTCTGAGCGATATCTGGGTCAAAAATTCCCTCACTGGAAACCTTTAGAAAAAGGGCTAATTCCCATGCGTCCAGAGGATGAAGAACTGCAACAGGGAATTGCAGAATTTAGAAACCTATTTGATTATTTAGCGAATCTTCCCAGTTATCAAATTTTAGAACATGAGGATACACCAGCTTTGCGGCGGTTCAGTTTTGAGAAAGACGGTGGTGAAGGAAATATGCTTTTTCGTCCAGTTGCTCAAGTTGCATTAGCGCAAGCTCTAGGAATTTTAGTATTTAAAAAAGGCTTTTCTTTGGCAGATATTTTTAAGAAGTTGCGGAAGTTTGATCAGCAAGGTGGTTTTAGTGGGATGGAATATCCTCAATCTCTTTGGTATGGGGTTTTATATGATCCAAATAAGAAGCGGGTACAGGTTGCGGGAAGAGATTTAGCGGCGAAATTATTGGTTTATATTTTGGGTGGAATTCAAGAACCAATGGAACGTGCTGAACTGCGTAAAGCTTTAGCGGATGCGAGGACTATGGAAGATCAAACTATTGGTTTTGATGGGAACTTTGTGGAACCGAAAGCAGTGGGACTTCCACCAATTTTGAATTAGCAAAGTCATACTTTTTGGATGCAAGGATTTTGCAAAAAGTGGCTCAAAGGCTGTACCATCTCACTAACTTTTCAAAGAGCGACGCAGCGGAAAGTCTGAACGGAGACTTCCTCCAATCAGAATTTTCCAACAGAGGAGCGTCACTTTTCAAGACAGCGACTTTCAACCCTATTCCCTGCGATGCACTGAGCTTGTCGAAGTGTTCCCTGCTATATAAAAATCAAGATAGGAATTTGGTCAGATCAAATTCCTCATCTTTTTGCTCTGTATTATTTCTCTCATAACTGAGAAATAACAAAATTCGTTCTGCATAATCGACAGACCCGCGCAACTCATTTCGCAAGATTTCCAATCCACCATTCGCATACTCTTCAAAAATATGATTGCGTTGTCTTTCATATTCTTCTTCATGAAGAGAGAGTGTTTTGATATCTTGTGTTTCATTAATTGCTAATAATTTTATGAAAATATCATTTCCCATTGAGGCGAAATATTCTATTCTAATTGGTGATGGTTCCCTTTTAGAAATTTCCCCCAGAGGTACGCGCTTTTTATGCTTCGCACCCAACGCAGCAGCGAAGACGATCACATCAGCAAAAGTTTGAAAAGGCCCTGTCCCACCATCTGTAGAGGTTAAAGCTTTAACTAAATCTGCTTTATCTTTCGCAACCCTAATTCTGCCAGTTTCTGCCATATCTAATCTTTTTGATGATACTTTAATTACGAATTCATTTGCTCTAGAGTCAACTGCACATCCTCATAAACTAAAGATATGGAAAAGTGAAAATCAACACTGGTTAAATTAACTTCATTTCCTTGTTCATAGGGATGTAATTCCCAAAATCCTCTGTCATTCAATCGAAAACAATCTAAACCAATTTTTTCTGCATCAATGATGACGTATTCTCGCAAAGTTTTGATGCGGCGATAGTGGGTAAATTTCTCTCCTCGGTCATAAGCTGCAGTGCTGGGAGAAAGAACTTCTACAATTAAACAAGGATATTGAAGAAATTTAATCGCTTGTTTGTCTCTTTCATCACAACTCACCACAACATCTGGATAATGAAAAGGCCCATTTTCCGATATTCCTACTTTTGCATCAGCCATAAAAGCGCGACAAGAACCACCCCGGAGGTGACTTTTTAATGCTGAAGCTAAGTTGAGAGCAATAGTAGTGTGGGGGATAATTTCCCCAGTCATGGAAAAGACTTCACCATTGATATATTCGTATTTAATTTCTTGGCGTTCTTCCCATTCCCAGTATTCTTGGGGAGACATATAATTTCCGTTTGGATTTGCAACCATAACTCTATTTTTTAAACATGACGTTCAATTACCGTAACTTCAGTATATTCAAATTCATTGGGACTTTGCCTCACTAAAGGATATCTTTCCCCGCTTAACTCAATATAGTCTTGTTCACAATCTGGCTTGGAAGAATAGTAGGTAAGTACATATTCTCTACCAATTCTGTCGGCGATTTCTTCTTCAACTTCACCTCGCCATTGAGTTTTTGTCACTAACACAATTAACTGATTTGCTAATTTGGGTATTGTTTTCGCGATGCGTCGGCGAGAAATTTCATCTAGACTACCAAATGGTGAATCCATAACTATAGGAAAGGTGCTGCTGTCGGGAATCATTAACATTTTTCGCTTTTCACTCCATTCCCGCACTCTGTCAATGATACTGGCAATAAACGATAAGCTAAGAATTTGATTTTCACCTGTGGAAGCTGCAACTGGGGCTTCAATTCCTGCTGTATTTTCTATCAAGGTTAATTCATATTTATCGCTGATTTTGGGAATATATGGAGCGACGGAAATCTCACTAAAAATTTCTTGTACTCGCTGTTCTAGTTGCAGGCGAAATTGTTTTTCTTGACGGTTTCTGACTTCTATTAATCGTTCTACAGCATCTTGGGTGGCGTTGATGCGTCGTTGTGCGATGATTTGCCGTGATTCGTTTAATTTCTGTTTGGCGATTTGTTTCCCTAATACCTCGGTTTCAGTTTGTAGGTGAGATATTTGCTGTTGATTTGCACCCTGTTCTCGATTCAAGTCATCTATTTTCGCCTCTATTCCATCTAACCTTTTTTGCAAGCTACTAATTTCTTCATTAGCATCTTTTCGCAATCGTTCTTGAATGCTATCTAATTCCTGCTCAATTTGGGATATTGTCTCTCTTAATTGATTGCTTCTGGCTTGTTCTGTGTCTACTTCTTCCCAAAAGGTGATGGCTTGTCTATCGATTTCATCTACTTGAGCACTGATGTGAATTGCTGTTTCTTGGATTGTGGAAGAACCTACTTTATCTAGCCAAGATTGTACGTTTTGGTGACAGGGATTACCTGCGGTTAATTCGGTTCCACAAATGCAGTGTCGGGATTGGAGTAATTCATTGACAAACTCCCGCGAAATTCCAGACGTTAATTCGCCTCGCTGTTTTAAATCTGTGACTATTTCTCTGAATTTGGTTGTGGTTTCCCCTAGTAAAACTGTATAACCCCGCGCGGAAATAATCTTTTTGAGTTTGTCTTTAGTTTTGAGATATTCTGCTTTGTTAATTTCTTTCTGTGATTCTAAGTTTTGCCATCTCTTTTGAAATACTTGATCGGCGCTGAGTTCTCGCAAGCGGTTGCTAATTTCTTTTTTTAATGTTTGTTGAGATGCTAATTCTTGTTGAATTTCTTGCTGTCTTTGAGTATAAGTTGCAATTTCTCGGTCTAATTTTTCTTGCTGACGCAAAAGCTTTTTAGTTTCTGAGTCACCAATGGCTTTTAGTTCGCTCTCTAAGGTTTTTTTAGCTTCTCCTAGGTGTCTGATGGAACGGTTGATGACTTCTACGCCCAAGAAAATTTTTGTGGCTTCGGCGATTTCGGTTTTTTTATCCGAACGAACGATCGCTTCGATGCGTTCGCCGTCAAAAAAGAAATATTGATGTAAGCTAGCAGGTAAAATTTGATTGATGATGTCTTCTGGTTGCTGATTGGGGATATGCCATTTACCGTCATCTCCACCTACCCACATGGTTAATTGCGTTTTCCCCGGTTCGAGGTCATGATCATTTTTATAAACTCGACAGGTGCGTTTTACTCGATAACGATTACTTTCATGTTCCCAGCCAATTTCTACCCAACATTCTACAGTTTGTCCGATTTTTGCTTCGGCGATCGCTCTTTTATTAACTAGTTGTTCAATTGAGGCAAAGGCTGCTGTAAATTTTTCATATAATACCCAGGTAAATGCATTCAATAGACTGGTTTTTCCCGCACCATTATTACCATGAATAATTGTTGTGTTCTGGATATCTCCCCAGGCTAGACTCATCTCTGGTGTCGCACCGTAAAAAGAGCGAAAATTGCACAGTTTAATTGAGGTTAGCTTCATCGCACCTCTTCCTTGACGATATCTAATATCTCTTCGTTGATATGGCTGTTGATTTTCCTATCTAGTCGATTTTTTTCTAGCTTCCATACCCGCTCGATTATCTGTTTTACTTCCGGTGGAGCGCTAATAATCGGCTCTTGCACATCATCAATATTTGACTCTGCTGACATTATCGGTTTTTAAGAGATTTTTTCTCTATTTTATCCGGATTTACTCTGGCGATCGCTCTTTTACTACCATGATTATCACTATCTTGTTTTTCTACTAATTCTTCCTAGATATCTTTAAATTTATTTTGAAAAAATTTGTTTATTTTTAGGGCGATATCTGATACTATTATTGTTAGGTGAAATTCTTTATAATCGAGTGTAGCTTGCGTTAAAAATTTTGCTTACACTCTATTATGATCAATACTCTTTAATAATCTCATACTATTGTCCCCGGTTCCTCTAAATTACAAAAATTTTTACAAAAAAAACTAAATATTTTGGTTCATATATCTAATAGTCCATATCGTTTTTGCAAATCGAGTAATTTTATTCTTGCTTCTCCAGCGTTGTCAGCTAAATCGGCAAATTCGACGAAGCGGCGCAATTCTTTTTTGAGGAGGTTGCGCTCAATTTCTAGTGCGTTTCTATCTAAATCTGGTGGGAGGACAATCATGTCGAAAATGGTGGCGCGTTCTTTTCCGGGGTGGGGACGCAAAACTCTTCCCCGACGCTGAATAAATTGGCGGGGGTTTCCGGAACTGGCGAGAATTACTGCTGTTTGAATGGCGGGGATATCGACACCTTCATCTAAACAGCGAATGGCTACTAAACCTTGCAATTCTCCACTTTCAAATTGACGCCGTAAGATTTCTCGTTGATTGAGGGGAGTTTGGGCGGTGTAGGTGCTGATTCTTAAACCCAGTTCTACACCGAGAATTTTTGCTACGGCTTGGAGTTGGCGACTAGATGAACGTTGTCTTTCTTCTTGGGAACCATCACTGCAATAAAAAAGAGTATGGGTGGTTTGATGGCGAGTTGTCATTAATTCTCGCAAAGCGGTTAATTTGTTCTGTGCAGTGCCAATTAACCGCGCTCGTTGCATCAATAATGGTTTTAAATCTTCATGATTTTCTAAATCACCATTTTCTCGTTCCTGATATAGTAGCGCTCGTCCAATTCTTTTAGTTAATTTTAAATAAGCAATGCTTTCGGCTTCTGTTAATTCCACTAAAACAGGATGATATAAATAGTGTACTAAAGCGCCTTGAGCGATCGCATCCCGCAATCTAAATTCTGGCTGCAGCACAGGGCCGAAATAATCAAACAAAGATTGAGTACCATCGTCGTCAAAATATCTTTCTGGTGTTGCGGACAAAGCTAATCGCAACCCCACGCGACGAGGTAGGCTTTCTTCTAATTTGGGCGCGCCTAAATTATGGGCTTCGTCACCAATAATTAAAGTTTTGTCGGGAAAATATTTGAGTTGAGATTGCAAGCCATCTCCTACTAAAGTAGAGTTGGTAGTAATTACTGTGACAAACTTTTGAGCACCAGAACGCAGATTATAAATTTGGCTCGAAAGCTGACTCTGCCAATTCCGTAAATTCTCGAAGGCTAAAATGGGCTGTAAATTAAATTTTTCACATTCTCGCGCCCATTGAGTGACAAGATGACGATAGGGACAGACGACTAATAAAACTTGTAAGTTAATCTGCTGGTATAATTCACAAGCGATCGCTAATGCTGTGATCGTCTTCCCACTACCAGTAGCCATTTTTAATGTCCCTCTGCCATTGTTAGCAAACCAGTTATGAATAGCTTGTCGCTGATATGGGCGCAAGATAACAGATGAGGGAATTTTTGGACATCCTGGGAATGGTTGCTGAACGTGATAACTACCCTTACCTTCCCTTAATAATGGTAGATGCAATCGGAAGGTGGGTAGTTGCTGCACTGAATTTCGGGTCAGGTACATAAACTGAAGGATGAAGGATGAAGGATGAAAAATAGCTCAAGAGACAGTTATCAGTTAACAGATTGCTAACCGATAACTGATAACTGTTCACCGACTCAGTTATATGTAGTCACGCCAAACGGCGATTAAAGAACCCTGTACCTGGACTTGAACAGCATTAATTTCAATGGGATTGTATTTGCGATTGGCGGGTTTGAGAGTGACGCGATCGCCGCTGCGATAAAAACGCTTTAATGTTGTACCATGTCCATCAACTCTCGCAGCGACGATGGTACCGTTTTTTAAATGTTCTGGTTCCGCAACGGGACGCAGAAATACTAAATCTCCGTCAGCAATTAAATCTTCAATCATGCTGTCACCCGCTACCCGTAAAGCATAAGTTTGGGGAGGTAAGGCTAAATTAGAAACGTCCAAATGATCCACTGCATCGGTGAAAGGTTCAATTAAACCACCTGCAGCAATTGTACCCAAAATTGGTACCCCAGCCGCCACAGGACGCAACACCCGAATTGTCCGCGCTTTTCCTTCAGTCCATTCGATATATCCTTTGGTGCGTAAATGTTCTAAACGACTTTGAATTGGTGCTGGTGATTTGAGATTCATCGCTTGCATCATTTGCCTAATTGAAGGTGAATGTTGATGAGCGCGAATGTAATCTGCTAACCATTGGTACAATTCTTCTTGAGCTTCTGTTAGACGTTCCATAAATTTACCAGGAAATAAATACAACTCTCTTTAGAACATTAGTACTACAAAAAACTAGATATAGGCAAGATAAAACTAAAAATATTAAAGGCAAAAGAAAGATAATTCTCTTTTGCCTTTGATATTTAGATATTTTACTGTTTATCGTTCATTGGGCGCCTAAAATACTCACAAGCAATGCTTTTTGCGCGTGGAGACGATTTTCCGCTTGATCCCAAACTCGTGATTGAGAACCTTCGATTACTTCTGCGGTAATTTCTTCACCACGATGGGCTGGTAAGCAGTGTAGAACTATGGCTTGAGAATCAGCAAGGCTTAATAATTGTGGGGAAATTTGGTATGGTTGGAAAATTGGTAGGCGATCGCCTGCTTCTGATTCTTGCCCCATACTTGCCCAAACATCGGTGTATAATACTGTGGAATCTTTCGCGGCTAATTCCGGATCGTGGGTGAGGAGAACTTCAGTTTGATTGTTAGCGATCGCTCTTGCTTGTTCAACAATCGCTGTATCTGGTTCATAACCCTTGGGAGTAGCGACTCTGACATTCATCCCCGCTAAAGCGCAACCCAACATCAGAGAATTAGCGACATTATTACCATCACCGACGTAAGTCAAAGTTAACCCTTGCAACTCACCAAAGCATTCTTGAATTGTCAATAAATCAGCTAACACCTGACAAGGATGCTCTAAATCCGTCAGTGCATTAATAACTGGGATTTTAGCGTAGTCAGCAAAAGTTTCTAACTCTTGTTGAGCGAAAGTGCGAATTGCCAAAATATCTAAATATCGATCCAACACCCGCGCTGTATCTTGTACAGGTTCCCCGCGACTCACTTGAGTAACATGAGGATTGAGATCAATCACCTGTCCACCCAACTGATACATTGCGACTGTAAAACTTACCCGCGTCCGAGTGGAAGCTTTGGAAAATAATAATCCCAATACCTTATGACACTGCAACTGCAACTGTTGTGATTTGAGTTGAGTTGCCAATTCCAAAAGTTCTCGCAGTTCCGTAGGGTTGAGGTCTGCTAAACCTAATAAATCTCTACCGTTCAATGCTGCCATGCTTGCGATCTGTAAAGGGCGATTATGTCTCGTGATTAGCCAGCCTTACCAAAAAAACACCACTTTAAAAATTTACCAGATATTTTTCTGCCCCGCGCAAGATTCTCAATTAGCTGTGAAAAAGTCGAAATTGTTTTTGATGCTAGACAAGTAAATTATTTATGGTACAATAAGAAACGGGTTTGCAATTTGCAACCTCGACCTGCCAGCATAGCACAGTGGTAGTGCATCCGACTTGTAATCGGAAGGTCGTCGGTTCAAATCCGACTGCTGGCTTTAGATAAAACCCCATCGGAGGCTGTAATTACAGTACACATGCTGATTCTTCTCCTGCCAAAATCAGAGATAGGAAAACTGCTGACGTAAACTCTCAATGGTAGCGATCGCATGTTTCGCCACAATATCCATCTCTGCTAAGGTATTAAACCGTCCAATACCAAACCGCACAGATGCATAAGCCAACTGCTCTGCGTGTCCCAACGCCATCAATACATGAGTTGGTGCAATCGTTGTGGATGTACAAGCAGAACCGGAAGACACCGCTGCTACCGGCTGTAACCCCAAAGAAAGCGCTGCTCCATCTACCCCCTCGACGCTGATATTTAAATTTCCCGCTAGTCGCTGTGTTGGATGTCCGTTGAGGTGAATTCCTTGCAGATGTGAGAGTGATTCCCATAATCTTTGCCTAAGTTGTGTCAGGCGTTGGGTTTCGGTGGCTTGTTCAGCTAAAGCGATTTCCACAGCTTTACTGAAACCGACAATCTGCGGTGTATATAAAGTACCACTACGCATTCCCCGTTCGTGTCCCCCCCCGTGTTGCTGGGGAGCCAGTTGCACTCTGGGGTTACGCCTTTGCACATATAGCGCCCCGATTCCTTTGGGCCCGTAGACTTTATGTGCTGTCAGCGACATTAAATTGATCTGCGATGCTTGCACATCCAAGGGAATTTTACCAATAGCTTGAGCTGCATCTGTATGAAAAATTATCTGGCGATCGCGGCACATTTCCCCAATTTCTGTTAATGGTTGCAATACGCCAATTTCGTTATTTGCCGCCATCACCGACACCAAAATTGTATCAGGACGAAAAGCTTTTTCCAACTCGGTTAAATCAATTAATCCATCTTTTTGCACCGGCAAAATTGTCACTGCAAAGCCAAGAGTTTTTAAATATTGGTAAGGGTCTAAAACTGCTTTATGCTCAGTTGCCAGTGTAATTATATGTTGTCCTTGGGAAAAATAAGCTTCAGCCACACCTTTAATCGCTAAATTATTAGCTTCCGTCGCTCCACTAGTAAAAATAATTTCTTCTGGTGTAGCATTAATTGCTGCTGCTAAAATTTCTCTGGCTTGCTGAACAGCCGCTGCTGCTTCCCAACCATAAACATGACTATTACTAGATGGATTTCCAAAATTTTCTGTAAAATAAGGCAGCATAGCCGCTAATACCCGTTCATCAACAGGAGTAGTAGCGTGATTATCAAGATAAATAGGGCGAATAGACATAATTAGCTCAAAATTTGACTGAGGTTTTTTAAGATTTTCAAGACTTGATATAATTCATTTTCTCGCTTCAAAAGCGTAAATTGATCTGATAATGCATACTTTATTTTAGAGTTTTTAGTTAATTTTAGAAAAATAAAGTCGCTACCATTCATGACTAATCCAAAAATAGGTTTCTCCTGATTAGGATTAGCTATCATATAAGTCAGCGCTTGAGGTATCCCCTCCAAGAGAGACCAACTAGATTTTTTTGATTCAATTATTAAAAGCCATAATTGTTCTTGAATAACCAGAAAATCCATTCTACCTCTAATAATTTCATCTTCATCATCTGCCGAAATTTCTATAGATTGCTCACTTTTGATAAAGAAAGGTTCATCATAGAATCCAGCCAAACTAAGCAAGGGAGACAAAACCACTAACTTCACTGCATCTTCTAGCAAAGGAGGACGCTTAACTAAACGTAGAAAATGAGATTTCACTCTGTCTAGATATTGCTTTTCTAAATCTGTAATTTCTGGGAGATTTTCTAACCATTCTGTGAAAAAACTTGCAGTGTCAGTCTCTTCTATACCAAATCTTGCTTCTAAATCAGCCAGTCCGACATTTTGCGCTTGGATAACTTGAACCATACTCGATTGACCAGATACATATATATATTGTAATAAAAAAAATATAGGCTGAGAAATACCCAGCCTAAATAATTATTATTTTGGCAAAAATGTTGATAAATGGCTATTTCTTAATTACTAAAGTACCAGCAATCATATCGTGCAACGCTTGCTTTTTTTCAGTAAATGCTGCCGATATATAGCCAATCAGTAAAATAATGGCAGAAATCCATTTAGCAACATGTCTACCTGTCGCCCTACCAAAAGATATTTTTTTACCATCTATGTCAGTCACAATAATCCCCAAAGCTTGCTTACCAAGAGTAGCCTGTTGCTCTGAACTCTCCATCAAAGCATAATAAAGCCAGCCGATGATGACTCCTAAAATAGCAGCAATACCTTCAACTCCCTGAGCAGTTTGTAAAACTGCAGCATAAATAAACCCAAAAACAAAGCCAATGAGCGCCACAACAATATATAAAATAATGCCATCAATGAAGGCTGCTAAAACTCTCGTCCAAAAACCTGCATACTCATGAATTGCTAATTGTTGATTTTGAGAAACACTAAGAGGTTGTTGATATAAAGGAGTAGGGCGATCAATTGCTGACAATTGCTGTAAAATGGCTTGAGTATTTATTGGTCTGTTACCAGCGAACCGTGCCATCATTTGGTCAATTAAATCTGCAAGCGGTGGCGAAATTTGTGGAGCGTAGTTGCGCCAAGTTATTTCATCAGTATATGAGTTATAAATTGCTGAATCATTGGGTTCTTTGCCGGTGAGTAAATAAACAAATGTCCGTCCCAAGGCAAAAAAATCAGATTGTGGTATTGCTTGTCCATTCAATTGCTCTTGGGGAGTATAACCGACGGAAATAATTCCTGTTACCTGACCTTGGGGCTGTTTAACCATATAAGTTCCAGAAACTTGTCGCGCTGTACCAAAATCAATTAATGCTAAACCTCCTGTGGCTCTGAGCATGATATTAGAAGGTTTGATATCGCGGTGAAAAAAGTTTTGGCTATGTACTTGTTGCAGAATATTGACTATTTCTGTTAACCATTGAATAGCCAATTTTTGATCTATGGGGCGATGCTGGCGTTGTCTAATATATTCTTGTAAATCTAGTCCTTCAATCTTCTCCATCACCAAGCAGTGTAGCGGCTCTGCTTGATTTCGAGGAAAATAGACAAAGTAAGCATTCGCTTCCACTTTGGGGATTCCTGGATGATTTAAAAAGCTCAAAACTTCTGCTTCTCGTTGAAATAATTCAACTGCTTTTTGTTGATTATTAATCAGTATTTTGAGGACTTTTAGGGTGTTGTTGCGGGCGTCTGTGACTTCATAAGTTTTACCAAAGCCGCCTTCACCTAGTGTTTGCATGGCTCGATAACGACCTTCCAATAGTAATTCTGAGCCACAAGCTTGACAAAACAGGATGTTGTCAGGATTTTTGGGCTGGGAACAAAGAGGATTTATGCACAAGCTCATTGCTTTAGAAAGTAAAATATTTATCTCATAGTTTAACGTTAGTGTTGTATTTGACTAATGAAGTTTGTATTAAAAATCCTCTTCGAGAGTCAGCCAGAACTGTATTTGTGCGAATTATGAATTAGTTGATGTGGCTACTAATTCTTGTAGTTTAGTTAAGACTTGTTGAGCATGACCTTTGGCTTTGACATTCGGCCAAGTGTAAGCAATTATGCCATCAGGTGAAATCAGAAAAGTTGACCGAGCAACACCCATATATTCTTTCCCCATGAATTTTTTTAATCGCCAAGCACCATAAGCCTCTGTAAGTGTATGTTCTGGATCGCTTAAGAGAGTGATTGATAAGTTATGTTTGCTGATAAATTTGCAATGGGATTTACCAGAGTCTGGACTCACACCTAAGATTTTTGCTTTTAGTTCGTTGAATTGTGGATATAACTCGCTAAAGTCTTTTGCTTCGGTGGTACAACCTGGGGTGTCATCTTTGGGGTAAAAATAGAGAATCACCCACTCTTGGCGGAAATCACTCAAGCTCAGAGGATTTCCGTTGTGGTCAGGAGTAGAAAAATTAGGTGCTGTTTGTCCAGCTTGGGGAATGTTGCTCATGAAAGAGATTTTTAGGTTAGCGATCGCTCTCAAATTTTACCCAGATTAGGCGATCGCTCGGAGTGTAATTCATCATTCTGTGTTCCCCACAGCCATAAAAAACCGACTGGCTGTATCGCGCTACCAGTCGGTGATGATTTTTTAATGCGGCATTGGAGTTAAGAAACTGACAAAGCCTTGTCTGAAAACCAAATCTCAAGCGTGCACCGTCTTCAGACAAGCCATGCTTGATTCTTTCAACTTTTGCCTATAATTGGTAGATGCGATAGCCGTATGATTGATATTTGTGTAGGTTAGTGTTGAACCTAACTTGCTTACAAGTATAGCTTGAGTGCCAAAATTCTCAAGGCATTTGTTCCACTTTGTTAACTGGCTAAAAATCTCTATGACTCCTCACGAAAGTGACCTGAAAGCAACTTCTGCATCGTCGAAAGTATGGCGCAGTTGGCGAGAAAATTTAATTCTGGTGGCGATCGCTTTATGTTTAGCATTTTTGATCCGGACTTTTATTGCTGAACCGCGCTACATCCCTTCTGAATCGATGGTACCCACTTTACACACAGGCGATCGCTTAGTAGTGGAAAAAATCTCTTACCGTTTTCATCCCCCCACAACTGGAGATATTATTGTTTTCCAGCCTCCTGCAGAATTACAGCGTCGGGGATATCCTCAAGACCAAGCTTTTATTAAACGAGTGATTGGTGAACCAGGGGAAGTAATTAATGTTAGTAATGGCAAAGTTTATCTCAATGGTCAAGCATTAAAAGAAAACTACATTGCTGAACCACCAAATAATCCTTATCCGCCCGTGAAAGTCCCTGAAGATGAGTTTTTTGTCATGGGAGATAACCGCAACGATAGTAATGACTCTCGTTACTGGGGTTTTTTACCTAGAAAACATATCATTGGTCGTGCGACATTTCGCTTTTGGCCTCTTGATAGAATTGGGTTTATTTAAATTGTCCGGGTTGTAGTCAGCGCTTAAGCGCTGAAGAAGACAAAAACCCCTATTCCCTGTTCCCTGTTCCCTCTTCCCTCGAAAAAGAAAATATAGACGAAAATAGAAATGTCAGCCGTTCCTTATCTCACCTTGACCGAAGCGAACTCAGTGCGTAATTTGCAAGAAACTCATTTAAACCGCGCTCGTGCTAGTCTGCGACAAGCGTTGTCTTGGTATGGATATCTCCGCAAGTCAGGACAGATGTCATCTAACCCGGAATTAGCGGGTTTGGTAAAACCAGAATTGGAAACGTTAAATTCTGCACTGCAAAAGCTAGACTCTAATGTAATTAAAATTGCGGTTTTCGGTTTGGTGAGTCGTGGTAAATCGGCGGTGCTGAATGCATTGTTAGGAGATAAAGTTTTGCAAACGGGGCCGTTACATGGTGTAACTCAATGGCCTCGCTCTGTCCGTTGGCAACCAGGAAACAAAGTACTGATAGAATTAATCGATACACCTGGTTTAGATGAAATTGCTGGGGAATCACGAGCGCAGATGGCGCGGGAAGTAGTGCTGCAGGCAGATTTAATTTTGTTTGTGGTATCTGGTGATATCACCCGCACAGAGTATCAAGCGCTGCAAGAAATGCGACAATCGCAGAAACCGCTGATTTTGGTGTTTAACAAAATTGACCTCTACCCAGACACAGATAGAGCGGCCATTTATGAAAATTTACAACAATTAGGTGCAGCGGCTCCCCAAGCCCAACCGTTATTACCCGATGAGATTGTCATGGTAGCCGCAGAACCAGCACCAATGGAAGTGAGAGTGGAATGGCCAGATGGACGTGTGAGTTATGAATGGGAGACACCACCACCAGAAGTAGACGAACTCAAACAAACAATTCTGAATATTCTCAATCGTGAAGGGCGATCGCTCTTAGCATTAAATGCACTCAGACAAGCAAGAGACGCAGAAGCAAAGATAGCTCAAAAAACTCTCGATTTACGCGAACAAGAAGCAGAAGAAATTATTTGGCAATTTACCAAATATAAAGCCTTAGCAGTCGGGTTAAATCCCATCGCCTTTTTAGATATTTTAGGCGGAACTGTTGCCGATTTAGCATTAATTCGCGCTTTAGCTCGGTTGTATGGTTTACCCATCACCAGTTATGAAGCCGGTAAGATTTTAAAAACAATTTTCTTCAGTTCTGGTGGTTTATTGCTGAGTGAATTAGGTAGTAGCTTGCTATTAGGATTAGGTAAGAGTACCGCAGCGATCGCCAGTGGTGACAATCCCACTAATATTACCGCCTATGCCGGCAGTGCGATCGCCCAAGCAGGAATCGCCGGTTATGGCGCCTACGCCGTAGGAAAAGCCGCCCAAATCTATCTCGAAAAAGGCTGTACCTGGGGACAATTTGGCGCTAGCACAGTGATACAAGAAATCCTCTCTCAAGTAGAACCAAATACAATTGTGTATCGTTTGCGCCAAGAATTAGGAATCAAATTCGGCGAGTAGGGGCGAACGGTTGTTCGCCCTCAGCTATCACGGTTGTTCGCCCTCAGCTATCACAGTTGTTCGCCCTCAGCTATCACGGTTGTTCGCCCTCAGCTATCACGGTTGTTCGCCCTCAGCTATCACAGTTGTTCGCCCTAAGCTATCACGGTTGTTCGCCCTAAGCTATCACAGTTGTTCGCCCTAAGCTATAGTGTTTTCCTATTTCAATATGCAGAGGTAAAGTATGATGTCCACAAATTTAGCAGCAGTCCAAACCGCCATTACCGCCTACCAAAACGGCACACAAACCCTTGAGCAAGCAATTTTAGCAGCTATTGCAGAAGCCCGCACCACTTGCGACGTCAACGGTAACAATTCTGCTGATTGTGCTGCAGCTTGGGATATTATAGAAAAATTGCAATCCGAGAAAGCGCATCAACAGCCAGCGAAAATACGCAAAACCTTTTTAGAAATCTACTGCGAAGAACATCCAGGAGCAGTAGAGTGTTTAATCTACGACGTTTAGCTATTTCCTAAATAGACAACCGCCGATTTAGTGCGGTTGTTATGCACTTTTAATCAGGTAAAAATTCACTATCTATTAGCTGTTGTGCAGTAAATGGACATTGTTGCGGAAAATTATCAGGTGATAAACCAGTTTCTGCAATCGCCCAATCTAAAGCAGGAAGATAACATTCTTCCCAAATATTCTCATAATGTTTTCTCAAACTAGGGTGTTTTTGCAGAGATTTATGAATACGGCGACGATGTTCTTTAATACTGGCTCGCCAACTTCCTGAACGATAATCAGGTTGATATTTCCACTTGAGCAAATGAGCTAACACCACAATTAAATTATTTTCCAAAGCATCTTTTAAACTACCACCCATTTCCTCTATTTCTGCTATTAACAAATCAATGTCCAAATTATCAAAATTCCGTTCTCGCAACAGGCTAATTGTTGATTGTAACCATAAGTCATAATCTTGTGCATGAAGAGACGATAAATCAACTTGGTTACTCATTTGCTTTCAAGTCTCCTATCAATTCAAATTAATTTTTCGACAACAACTGAACTACCTGTTTAGTTAGTTGCAAAATCGCTGCTAAATCTAATGGTGACGTTTCACTTTCCATTGCTAACCACAAGAGATATTCAATATTTCCCGCAGGGCCAGTTATCGGCGACCAAGTTAAACCTTGATATTTCCATCCTAATGCTTGAGCCGCTTGCAAAACTTGGAAAATTGCATCTGCATGGTCATTAGGGTCGCGTACCACACCTTTTTTTCCCACACGCGATTTTCCCACTTCAAACTGTGGCTTAACTAATAAAATTGCTTCTCGCGGTGGTTGAGTTAATTGCCACAAAGCTGGTAAAATCTTAGTTAAAGAAATGAAAGATACATCTACCACTGCCAAGTCAGGAACAGAGTCGTTTTCACTATATAATTCCTCTGGTTTTAACTGTCGTAAATTAGTCCGTTCTCGCAAAATCACTCGCGGATCATTTCGCAACCGCCAGTCAACTTGTCCATAACCAACATCGATACCATAAACTTGTTTAGCACCAGCTTGCAGCAAGCAATCAGTAAAGCCACCTGTAGAAATTCCCCCATCAAGACAAATACGTTCTGTAACCGAAATTGTAAATATTTCTAAAGCTTTGGCAAGTTTTTCACCACCACGAGAAACAAAGCGCGATCGCTCTTTAATCTGAATTTGTGCAGAAATATCAATTTCTGTCCCTGGCTTATCAACCACCTGTTGATTCACAGTTACTTCCCCCGCTTGAATTAACCGCTGTGCTAAAGCGCGAGAAGCACACAAATTTAACTCTACTAATAGCGTATCCAGTCGTTGTTTAGGCAATTAAATCGATTCTCCTGGCGAAATTAAAGCCATACCACGATTGATGATATCTTGACTATTAACCAGCTTTTCTAATTCTTCTGGTTCATAACGACCCTCTTCTACTTCCAGAGAAGCTTCATCAATAGCGTTTAAATAAGCTTCCTCCAAGACTTCCCATAATTCTGCTCGCGTCAGGTAATAATCTCCAAATTGACGCCGCTTATTTTCTCGTTGAATTTCCCGAACTGAATTCCGAATTGAGACTTCCCAAGAGCGAGTCGTGCGATTTTCAGCTTGTTGTTTAATTAAATGTAATAACATAATCACTGCATAGCTACGAATCGTTTTGATGATGTCATTTCGGCTCATTTCTGTTAATTCTTCAACTATAATTAATGCTCCTTGAACATCACCTTTAACAAGCAAGTCTTTCAAATTTAATAATTCTTCCATAAACAACGCCTCAAATATCGGTAAATTCTATATGTGGCGAATCTAGAGCGATCGTAGTTGGTTGTACTGAAGTCTACCCCTTATACTATTAGACGTTAAATATCCATACGGGCAAAAAGAGAACATCGCTCTTAGTTTTAAAAAAAGTAAACGCACCTTGCCAATAAAGCCAAAGTGCGCTCATCATGTTTCCTATATTGAGAATCAACTAATGCAACATGGCAGAAATCACTAGACAGTGAAAACTACACAAACTTTTGTCTGCTGTTTTCTACCACTAAATATCTGTCTCGCTCAATTCGCGGGTGATATGGTCAAAAGGTTCATCCACAAAAGCAGTGTTAACCACACCTGCGGCTGCAACTTTTTCCTTAACCAAATCCTTAATAATCTGAACACCACGGACTGTCGGCCCAATGGGTACACCTAAAGAATTGTAAGTTTCCCGCAACCCTTGCAACACACGCTCATCCAAAACATTTGTGTTACCAGCTACCAGCGCATAAGTAGCATAGCGCAAGTAATAATCCATATCGCGCAGACAAGCTGCATAACGACGGGTAGTATAAGCATTCCCACCGGGGCGAATCAACTCAGGTAGTTCTGCAAATAACTGAGAACCAGCCTGCTTGACAAGTGCAGCCGCATTAGCATTAATCGCTGCTGCTGCTTGCACTCGAGCTGTACCACTTTCAAAATAAGACTTGAGGCTATCAAGCGCATTCCGGTCAAAATACCGACCGGCTACGTCATAATTCTTAATTAAACTTGTGACTGCATCGCGCATCCCTTTTTCTCCCAAACATTACTATCTGTGGTTTGATATTTATTTGACTGTTTTCATGCACAGCTATTTTTTGTGCCACATAAAATTAGCGTTTGCACAAAAACAATCTATCCGCTACTTTAAGGATTTTATGCCAAAGTTGCCCCCTGTGAGACGATCTTACGAGTTTTATACAGATAGCCCAGAAAGGTTAACATAACCTGTAAACTAGAAAATCTGTAGCAAAGACTACAAAATAACCTAATCTCCTATCCTTAGGATATTCCAGGTGTGTCACAATTGGGTTCAACAAAGCGGACTTTGAAGACTCTAGTTTGATTTTATTTAATTGGCAGAGTAAGGAGTAACAATGACAACCCCACAAGAAGTCTTGAAGTTGATTCAAGACCAAAAAATTCAGATGATTGATCTGAAATTCATCGATACACCAGGAACATGGCAACACCTCACCGTGTTCCACAACCAAATCGATGAAAGTTCATTCTCTGATGGTGTACCCTTCGACGGTTCTAGTATTCGGGGTTGGAAAGGCATCGAAGAATCAGACATGACAATGGTTCTCGATCCAAATACTGCCTGGATCGACCCATTCATGCAAGAGCCAACTCTAAGTATAATTTGTAGTATTAAGGAACCTCGCACGGGTGAATGGTATAACCGTTGCCCCCGCGTTATCGCCCAAAAAGCAGTAGAATATTTAGCCTCCACAGGACTTGGTGACACCGCCTTCTTTGGCCCTGAAGCTGAATTTTTCATTTTTGATGATGTCCGCTACGACCAAACAGCTAACGAAGGCTACTACCATGTAGACTCCGTAGAAGGCCGTTGGAACACAGGTAGAAAAGAAAGCCCCAACCTCGGTTACAAAACACGCTTCAAAGAAGGTTACTTCCCAGTTCCCCCTACGGATAGTTTTCAAGATATCCGCACAGAAATGCTACTCACAATGGCTGCTTGTGGCGTACCCATTGAAAAACAACACCATGAAGTTGCTACCGGTGGTCAGTGCGAACTAGGTTTCAGATTTGGTAAGTTAATTGAAGCGGCTGACTGGTTGATGACTTACAAGTATGTCATCAAAAACGTCGCTAGAAAATACGGCAAAACCGTTACCTTCATGCCAAAACCAATTTTTGGTGATAACGGTTCTGGGATGCACTGTCACCAATCCATTTGGAAAGATGGTAAGCCTTTATTTGCAGGTAATGAGTACGCTAAATTAAGCAAAATGGCGTTGCATTATATTGGCGGTATCCTCAAGCACGCCCCAGCTTTATTAGCAATCACTAACCCCACCACCAATTCTTACAAACGCCTCGTACCTGGTTATGAAGCACCTGTAAACTTGGCTTACTCCCAAGGTAATCGTTCCGCTTCCGTTCGGATTCCTCTATCTGGTGAGAACCCGAAAGCCAAGCGTTTAGAGTTCCGTTGTCCCGATGCTACTTCTAACCCATATTTAGCATTCGCCGCCATGCTTTGCGCTGGTATCGACGGAATTAAGAACGAAATAGACCCTGGTGAACCTCTAGATAGAAATATCTATGAACTCTCTCCAGAAGAATTAGCGAAGATTCCTTCAACTCCTGGTTCTTTGGATTTAGCTTTGTCAGCCTTAGAAAAGGATCACGCTTTCTTGACACAAACAGGTGTGTTCACCGAAGACTTTATCCAAAACTGGATTGACTACAAACTAGCTAACGAAGTGAAGCAGTTGCAGTTGCGTCCTCATCCTTACGAATTTGCTCTCTATTACGACTGTTAATTTAAATTAACGAGTAATTTTTAGCCACCCTTCAGGGTGGCTTTTTTTTGAGACTTATTCAGCTTAGACTCCATGATGATTGCTGCTTATTAATACTTAACACCTGAGCAATAGGTTTAAGAATTATTGCAGATTAACTCATGGTGGCGCAACTGTGTTCATAAATCGTGCGAGTTGTCGGGTCAATCTTCCCTTGAATGGGGTTCCAGTAGTGGGATATTTCTTCGGGAAGACCGAGTTCTTGTGCCGCACGCATCAGCATTGATTGTTGGCGATTCTTCACTTGCTGATATTGGCGCACCATGATGGCACGAGATTTTTCTTGAATAGACATAACAGTATTTTTCCTATATATGGTTTTTTCCTGACAATTACTAATATAACAGAATTCTGTAACATAAGCTACCGATTAGAATATTTTAATAAAAATTTATATTTGCGACATTCAGACCTATCTTAGGGTTGATATTTTATTTGTGATATTTTTTTACATTAAAAAGCCAGAGTCACAAAACCCTGGTTAGTTCTACGATTTATGGGAAGCAGCAGCAATATCTCGCCGACTTATTAATTGAGAGAGCGTAAAGATAACACTAACAGTCAGTTACGTTAAAATCTAAGCATAAATTTTACAAAACTTAACAAACTATGTCGGTTACTTATCCCAGAAAGTTTCAGGATGCTTTGAGCGCAAGAGACATTCTCAAACAGGTAGTCCGCGATCGCGAAATTCATCTGATCACCCTAAACCGCTATCGTTATAGTGAGCAGCGTAGTTGCAAAGACCTCACCGACCTAATTGAACAATTAGATGGACAACCACCGCAACTAGTGCGAGAATTATCCCACCACATCTCGGATGAAGCACGTCATGCGATGTGGCTAACCGATTTGTTGGTAGAATTGGGCGCTGACGTCGGTAAGCCCCCCGGTTCATCATATATCGACGAATTTGAACGCCTACTTGATCATGAACACCAAGATCCGTCCACAAATCTTGATGACTTTGTGATTTCCGTTCTCGCTGCCATTAACATCACCGAAAAACGAGGCTGTGAGTATTTTTCAGCCCACATCCATGCACTTAAACAAGCACCACAAACAGAAGAAAATATTAAGATTCAAGAAACAATTGCGCGAATTTTACCAGAAGAAGCTGGACACGTACGCTGGGGAAACCGTTGGCTCGCACAGTTAGCCGCTAAAAGCCTAGAACACCAGCAAAAAGTAGCCCAAGCTAAAAGTAAGTACGCAGCCATTGAGCAAGCAGCCTTTGAAGCCGGGATGGATATCACCTTGGGAGCCGAATTACGCCGTGTTGCTAATTTGGTTGAAGTCACAAATAACATGCCTTTATGGCAGCGTCCCCAATATTTGATGGAACGTCTACCGCAAACTTTACTGGCACCTGATTTGCAGTTTACCAGAATTCAGGCTGCACAAAGAGCATGGCGGCGTGATCCACAATTATTTATGGAAAAGTTTGTACCGATGTTCCTGAACGGTGTTAAAGGTAAAGACAACACTCAAAAAACCACGGTGTCAAAAGATGAGAGATAGCCTGTTGTAGCTATCAAGTGATTGCTACTGGTCTATTATCAGTAGACAAGAGATGTTAAGTCTTGATTGTTTTGTAACCCCCCTGAAACAGGGGGTTTTTCATCGAGAATGACCATACTACTTCTGTTGAGATAGCCTTGATGGCAATAAATTTGAGTTACCTTCAGGCTGCTTACCCAGTCGGGAAAATATGCAAATTATCAGCAGATCCCCTGAAATTGATAGCTGTAATCACAATTTGAAATGTAGGCAGAACTAAAAGCAAGTGCAGTGATTACTTGAAACTTGGTGATGCAGTCCATACAGACAGTTCGTGGGCTGAAGATTTCCAACACAACAGTTGACGTGGACTATGTATACAGAGCTTACGGATAAAATACGGGGCAAATGCTGAGATAAGTTATGTGCCAACTGTTATATATCTACTAGATAATCTATGAAACAGATGTTAATTATAACACCTTTACTGACTGTACATTGATTTTCTTGTGACTAGGTAGTCTTGATCTCCCCAAGAGACTTGATCGTGGGGTTTTTAAACAGCAGGATGGATATTCCCGTAATATTCCATCAACTCCCGGCGTCCGCTTCCACGATGGGGTGCAGGCTTTTCAGGTTGATTGGGCTTGGGTTTAGGTCTAACTGAGAGTAATTGTTCTGACTCAACGGGAGTCAGGGCTTGATAGGACGAGTGATTCATCATGGCTTGGTGGTTAGAAGCTAGGGAACCGAACACCAGACTCGATACTAGAAGTGAAATGGCAGCACGCATAGCAAATGTCTATTTTGAAACTATCCATTTCACTACTACTGAGTTTTTATTAGTGCATCCGGATATTTTCTTAAAAAGTATTGTTTTTTACAAAATATCAAATACCTTAATTATTCGTCGAGATTTTCAACTAATAACCAGTTTCCAGAAGGATTCAAGCGTCCCCAAATTTTGAGCAATTGCTTGTGGGATAAAGCTTGTAGTTTTTCATCAATGTGCGATCGCAAAGTTACCAGTTGCCAAGTTTGATTTTGATGTATTTTTGGTGCAGTAATCGTCAAACTGTAATTCTGCTGATCCTGATGGTGAAAAATTCCTGTGAAGTAATTACTAGTCCGTATTAACACTTGATTTGCAGTTAAGTAATAGCACTGAGACTCTGATAAAGAGGGGCTATAGCCATTGATTGGATAAGCTTGTGGATGATGTAAATAATAGGTTTGTTGTTGCAGCCATTGGGGGTGGTCAGGTGATAAATTAAACAAGGGAATAATTGCAGTAGGCGATCGCTCATCTTCTAATAAAGCTGTTTGCAATTTCCTAATAGATAAATCCCTTGGTTGACAGTTAAACTCAACGCACATAGCTGCAGCCATTCCCGCCGCTTGACCAATACCCATAACCACAGGTTGTAATCTGGTTGCTCCATTGGCAATATGAGAAACAGAAATATTTTTTTCACAGACTAAAAAATTATCTATCAATTTTGGTACAAGGCAACTGTAGGGAATAGTAAAAGGAATACCAGTCCAACGCCCTCCCCAACGGATAGATTTAGGTTGTAAAGGGAAATCTTCACCAGGATAATGGTGGTCGTTGGCGTAATTACCAATAGCAATAGCGTCGAGATGTAAAGGTGCAACCTTACCCCCCATCACAGGCAAAATATCCTGCTCTCGGACAGTTGTTAACCCCACCAACCGACGACTTTCCCGATAATAAGGATGCAACCCGAACGCCGTAGGTTCACCAGGAAACACCCCAGCAGCCAAACCGTAGCGACGACCAAGCTGATTTTGGATAAAATAAGCAAAATTTTGACTGTGACAGCGGCATTCTTGAATAAACTCCCATCTGGAAGATTCTGACTCGATTAAGCGTCCTAATCCTTCACCGTAGTCATTACCACAGATAGGCCAATTAATCATCAATAAACCCCCAGGTAGGCGTCCATAATTCAAAAATGTCTCTCCCCCGTAGCCGTCCCAAGCCCCAGCAAACACAGAAGGATTGTAATTAGAAGCTGGCGGAATTTCTGGGGCGACATCTGCACCAAAATCTTGCATCATCACCACCGCAGTTGGTGCTTGTACAGGATATCTTTGAGTCAGCAAATTAAAATCTGCTGGGGCGCTGGGTTCTCCCCACTCAGACTGCAACTCCCAGCCCCAACGGTAAGGTATATCACCCAAAGCCAATAAATCGCCTAATTCCGTACCATCAAGAATGATCTTGGCATTAACAACGAAATCGGCAAATCGCACACCAGTCACAGAATTTCCTTGACGCCACACCTCCAAAGGTACTTGTCCCGAAATCCATTGCAGATTTGATAACTCTCCCACCCAATCTGCAAAAATTTGCGCCCCAATTCGCGGATCAAAACTAAAAAAGCTGACCCAACTGTGATCTAAACCTCCAGGCTGACGGTGCTGTAATTCTCGCAAAAACGCACCCCATAACCCAGTTTGCCAAGCTGCTAATTCATTACCATCGGGTACAGAAACGCCTGCAGAGGTCAGCATTCCTCCCAACCAAAGAAATTCACTGACCAAAATAGTTTTGACGCCCCGTCGCGCCGCTTGGATAGCTGCAGCCGTTCCGCCAACTCCACCACCAACAACTAACACATCGGTTGTATAAGTCTGATAAGCCATTCTTCACCTCATGGTTGTTCCGACATATTGTCGCCAGTGAAGTTGACATCAGACAAGAAAATTTATTTTATAAAGTCACGGTTGATTGAGAGAATTAACTTGTTTTGTTTATTGCACAGAATAAATCTCAGCAAAAGAATAGCTCAACCTTAACCAGTAAATGCTACATCTAATAACGTTGAGCGGTGAGAAACCAACGTGAAAGCACAGGTATTTAGAGGCGTCAATCAACTGTCATACGAAGAAATTCCAGTCCCAGCACTGGAAGCCGATGAAGTATTGGTACAAGTGCAGGTGGTAGGATTGTGTCAATCGGATATTAAAAAAATTCGTTATCCGCTGTATGAACCACCGCGCATTTTTGGTCATGAGACGGCGGGAATTATCGCCGCAGTGGGAAGTGAAGTCAGCGGTTGGGAGATAGGACAACGGGTAGCGGTAATGCACCACATCCCTTGTATGCGTTGTGCTTATTGCCTAAATGAAAATTATTCGATGTGTAATGTCTATAAAAATATTTCTACCACAGCCGGGTTTAACGCTAGCGGTGGCGGTTTTGCTGAGTATGTGAAAGTACCCGGTCATATTGTGCAAAATGGCGGGTTAATTCCCATTCCCGATGAGATCAGTTTTGAAGAAGCAAGTTTTGTGGAGCCGACTAACTGCTGTTTAAAAGCGGTGAAAAAAGCGCAAATTGCTCCTGGACAAACTGTTTTGGTGACTGGTGCGGGGCCGATTGGGTTAATGTTTGTGATGTTGGTGAAATATTTCGGGGCGACGGCGATCGCTACTGACCTTTTGCCTTCTAGAATTGAAAAAGCTTTAAATGTGGGCGCCCAAGCAGCTTTTGACGCCCGTGACCCCGATTTAGCCGCAAAAATTCACGCCCTCACAGGGGGAATGGGTGTTGATGTTACCCTGTTGGCTGTTCCCAGTGAGAAAGCTTTCTTCTCTGCGCTTGACTGTACTCGTAAAGGTGGAAAAATTTTGTTTTTTGCCGAATTTCCTGATGAGTTAGAAATTCCCATCAATCCTAATATTCTCTATCGTCGGGAAATTGACTTAATGGGCAGCTATAGCTCGTCCTATCGCCTGCAGAGTCTCTCGGCTGAGATTGTGTTTAATCGCCGGATTGATGTACAGGCATTAATTAGCGATCGCTATCCTCTACAAAATTTATCAGCAGCTGTGGATCAAGCGATCGCTCCTACTCCCGAAACTTACAAAATCTTAATTTATCCCTAACCAAAGGATGGGAAGGTGGGAAGAAGATTAAGTTTTATTTTTTGGAGTAGACTACTATCAAAAATTGTGTATCTTCGCCATAGACTGAAGTTTTGCAGCTCATCTGTCGATTTCCGAAGCTAAAATTTCCACATCCCCTTCAGAAAATGCTTTTAATTCTCGCCTTAGTCGCCCTCTTGGCTTTCTACGTCGCTTTCAACCTCGGTGCTAACGATGTTGCTAACGCGATGGGGACTTCTGTCGGTTCTCAGGCTGTCACCCTCAAACAAGCTTTAATTATTGCTGGTGTATTAGAGTTTGCAGGCGCTGTATTATTCGGTCATCAAGTAACGGAAACCCTGGCCACAAAAGTAGCTAATCCTGTCTTATTCGCGGCGACACCGCAACTGTTAGTCTTGGGAATGGTGACAGTTTTACTGGCGTCTGGAATTTGGCTACAGATTGCCACCTCACGGGGTTTGCCTGTATCCTCATCTCATGCCGTAGTAGGAGCGATCGCTGGTTTTAGTTGGGTAGCTTTAGGAGTGAATGCCATTGATTGGTCATCAATTGGTGCAATCACCATTGGCTGGGTTTTAACACCATTAATTAGTGGAGCGATCGCTGCTTTATTCTACAGTCAAATCAAACGCTGGATTTTAGAACAACCAAATCCAGTAGCGCAGTTACAAGAGTGGATTCCCTGGTTAAGTGTGCTGCTGTTGGGAGTATTTGGTGTGATTGTTCTCCCTTCCCTGACGCAACCGCTGACAACTTTTTTCATTCATCAAACTGGTTTAAACATCCCAGCCTACGACATTCCTCTATTTACAGGTGCAGTCGCAGCCATCGGACTAACGGTTTACAGTTGGCGACAATTAGCTCATCAAGGAAATGGGGGAGAAACAAAGAGCAAAACCGAACATGCGCCATCTTCTGTTACCATAGAACCTATATTCGCACGCTTCCAGCTATTGAGTGCTTGCTTTGTCGCCTTTGCTCATGGCTCTAATGATGTAGGAAATGCGATCGCACCTTTAGCAGCGATCATTTATATCAATCAAACTGGTAGCGTACCCACACAAGGTATTACCATCCCCATCTGGATTTTAATCTTAGGTGGCGTCGGTATAGTCAGTGGTTTAGCCATCTGGGGAAAAAAAGTCATCGCGACCATTGGCGAAAATATTATTTCCCTCCAACCGAGTAGTGGATTCTGCGCTGAACTCGCTACCGCCACCACTATTCTTTTAGCCTCCCGCCTAGGTTTACCAGTCTCCACCTCCCACGCCCTCGTCGGCGGTGTCGTCGGCATCGGACTAGTACAAAACATCAATTCGATTAAATTTTCAACTTTGCAGAACATCGCCGCCGCTTGGTTAATTACTGTTCCCCTCAGCGCCATCCTCAGCGCCACCATCTTTAGCGTCGCCCGATTATTTATAGTTAATTAAGACACAACAGAGGAATTATATATGTTGTTTGGATTAGGATGGCCGGAAGTTACGGTAATTGCTGTAGTAGCTATTTTAATTTTCGGCCCGAAAAAGATTCCTGAACTTGGTAATGCACTGGGCAAAACTCTCAAAAGTTTTCAACAAGGGCTAAAAAGTTCTAGTGATGATCACACTTCCGAATCAGAAAAATAGTGCTCCTAAAATTAATCATGTATTATATCCAACCTTTGTAGAGACGTTGCATTGCCGCGTCTCTAGATTCATATATTAGATAAGTCTCGTGACCAGCAAATTTTACTGAATCTGATAATTGACTACAGTAGCGTGTTAATTACCGAAGAAGGCGTCGCCCCATTTTGGGAATCGATAATTGCCGCCGGCCCATTTTGTTGATGTGATTCTTCTTTGACTACACCACGCCCCCTAATTAATTTAATGGCGCGGCTGACACTTTCTGGTAAAATCACCACCAAACCGTTATCAGGGGCCATATCCAAGCCTTTATTAATTGCTTGGGTTTCATCTAGAATTGACTCAAAACTAGCATTGGGTTTAATTTGGGTGATGCCTCTAGTAATTAAATCGGCGGCTGATCCCCTGGGACGCCCGCGAGTATCATCGTCTTCTTTAACAATAATGTAGTCAAATATTTCTGCAGCTAGTTTGCCCAAGGTGACAAAATCTTCGTCACGGCGATCGCCCGGCCCCCCAACTACACCAATCCGCTGTCCTGTGGTCCAGTTGCGAACAAAGGCGCCCAAGGCTTCGTAACTGGCTGGGTTATGAGCATAGTCAATTAAGGCATGGTATTTGCCTAAATTAAACAAATTCATCCTTCCCGGCGTTTGACTGACTGAAGCGCGGAATGTCTTCAAACCAGCCCGAATCTGCTCAATGGTGACGTTTTGCACGAAGGCGGCTAAACTTGCTGCCAAAGCGTTAGCAATCATGAATGGTGCTCGTCCACCCATTGTCAAAGGTATCTGTTCTGCTTTTTCAATGCGATGTGTCCAATCACCTTTGACAATTGACAGATAGCCGTTTTCATACACCGCTGCTACTCCCCCTTTTTGGATATGCTTTCGCACTAATTCTGAGTCTGGGTTCATGGTGAAGTAAGCAACGTTCGCTTTGGTTTTTTCGGCCATAGCGGCGACTCGGCGATCGTCGGCGTTCAGCACCGCATATCCATCAGGGAGTACGGCTTCTGCAACTACACTCTTGAGATTAGCTAACTGTTCTATGGTATCTATATCACCAATTCCTAAATGGTCGGCGGCAACATTTAATACTACGCCTACATTTGTAGCTTCAAAGCCTAAGCCAGAGCGCAGAATCCCACCACGAGCGGTTTCTAGTACTGCTACTTCCACTGTGGGGTCTTGCAAAATCAATTGGGCGCTTTGCGGCCCTGTGTTGTCTCCGGCTTCTACTAAGTATTCTCCGATATAAGTTCCGTCTGTTGTCGTATAACCTACTACTTTACCTGTTTCTTTATAAATGTGTGCCAGTAATCGAGTGGTGGTGGTTTTACCATTAGTACCCGTGACGCTCAAGATGGGAATAGTGCTAGCTTGCTCGCTAGGAAACAGCATATCCATGACTGCGCCAGCGACGTTGCGGGGAATACCTTGACTGGGGGCGACGTGCATTCTGAAGCCAGGGGCGGCGTTAACTTCCACAATCACGCCGTCTACATCTCTTAAGGGGCGGCTAATGTCGGTGGTAACAATATCTAATCCCGCAATATCTAAACCGATAATTTTGACTACTCTCTGTGCTAACCACAGGTTTTCTGGATGGATTTCGTCGGTGCGGTCTACGGCGATTCCGCCGGTACTGAGGTTAGCTGTGGCGCGCAGATAACAAATTGTTTCTTTGGGTAAGACACTGTTAAGCGTGTAGCCTTGCCTTTCTAGCAACTGATAGCTGGTGCGGTCTAGTTCTATTTTGGTGAGGATGTTATCGTGCCCATCACCACGATTTGGGTCAAGGTTGGTTTCCTCAATCAGTTCGGCAATGCTGGATCTACCATTACCGATCACGTGAGCTGGCACTCGTTCGGCTACTGCTACGACTTTACCATCTACCACTAATACCCTATGGTCGCGTCCGACGTAATAGCGCTCGACGATAATTGACCGCGAAACCTGTCTAGCGGCTTCGTAGCCTGCTTCTGCTTCTTCCCAGGTTCTAATATCGATGGTGATACCCCGTCCATGATTGCCATCTAATGGTTTGATGACGATGGGATAGCCGCCAACATATTCGATCGCTTCTTGCAAGTCGTCTAGGAAGTTAATTACTGTGCCTCTCGGCACTGGTACGCCAGCTGCTGCCAAGATACGTTTGGTGGCTTCTTTGTCGCAAGCTAACTCTACTCCCAGAATGCCCGTTTTATCGGTCATTGTGGCTTGCATCCGTTTTTGGTTGACGCCATAACCTAGCTGAATCAAAAAGCGCGCCCCTAGCTGCATCCAGGGAATACCTCTTTTTTCTGCTTCCTTGACAATTGCTTCGGTGGAAGGGCCTAGGGAAGAATCGCGCCAGAAGTCTTTCAGGTCTTGAATATCTTGCTCTAGTTCAGGTTTGGGATAACGACCTCGATCAACAATGCTTTGGCACAACCGCACTGCTGCTCGCCCGGCGTATCGTCCCGCTTCCTCATTTAAGTACTCAATTACTACCTGATACACTCCGGGTGTGGCGGTTTCACGGGTGCGACCGAAGCCTACATGCATTCCAGCTAGTTCCTGGAGTTCTAAAGCTACATGTTCCACGATATGGCCCATCATGGTGCCTTCTCGCACTCGCATTAAGAAACCGCCACGACAGCCTGGTGAGCAATAGTGGCTCTCCAGACTTGGCAAGGCCTCAACCAATCCTTCATATAAGCCAGGGATTTCATTCGAGGGCGTCTCGGCAAGGGTTTCTAAATCGAGGCGCATGACGATCAGCTTGTGGCGTCGAATGCTCCAGTAGTTTGGGCCGCGTAATGTCTGGATCTTGAGGATTCTCATGGGAATAGGTAGATGGAGATTCGGAACCAAAATTCTAGTTTCTTACTGTGATTGGCCGCTAAACTGTTTACTGCAAACAGTTTTTTCATTCTTTTTACATGGTATTTGTCGGATTTTTCTACAGCAAGAAATAAATAGACCATCAATGATCAGTGTAACCTCAGATACTTTATTCCGTCAGCTGGAAATGCGGTGTACAGCGGGTAGGACGGTACGCTGGTACAGGTGAAAGCGATCGCCATAGCTAAGGATATGTAAACGCAAATTATGCACTGTCAAAGGTTCATTAGCACCGACGTGGGGTTCATTGGTATGGGTTAATTCCGTGGGATCAACGATAGTGACACTACCTTTGCCCATGACTTGTAACCAACCATCCCGCTCAAACACAGCACAGGTGTCCTCGTCAATACCAATACCCAGACGATCGGGATGTGCAGCGATCGCACTTATTAATCTTCCCATGCGATTCCGATTGTGGAAATGTTGGTCTACAATCACTTCGGGAATAAATCCTAAACCTGTTGCCATATCTACTAAGGAGCGATTAGGGGTTTCGCCACTACCGCCACCAGCGATCATGTGGTGTCCCATTACTGCTGCACCCGCGCTGGTACCTGCTAATGTCAATTGCCCGGCTCTGACTCGGTGACGGATAATTTCCATCGCCGCCGTATCTGCCAAGACTCCACAGAGGCGCAATTGATCCCCTCCTGTCAAAAATACCCCAGTGCAAGCTTCTAAAGATGCTTTTACTTGCGAGGCTTCGCACTGTTCCCGTTCGCGGATGTCTAAGATTTCAACCTTGTTAGCACCCATTTCTTCAAAAATGCGAATGTACCGACCACCGATAATGGCAGGTTCGCGTGAGGCAGATGGAATAATTGTAATATAGGCCTTACTAGCACCAGCGCGACCAAAAAAAGTTCTGAGGATATCGCGTCCATGAACTTTGTCTTCTGCGCCTCCGATCACCAGAACGGCGGTTTTAGTTGCTTGGGGTGTCCTCATTTCCTGGGATTTAACTTCTAATTGCGGCATTGTGTTTCTCCTGTCAACAACTTCAGGTGAATTTAACAAGGTTCAGCAGCCTGAGTCTTTTCGTGCTTTGCATCTTTTGGAGGACACTTTTGTGAAGTTGGGATCGGTAGAAGTTTTCACCTGAGAGCGGGGAGAGGCTTTGGCACTCAAATGTGCCTGGGCGGGAATCTCTGGGTAATGCAGTCACCTCGGAAAAACGCTACTTAACATTGCCAACTCAAATTTAGCGTTGTCCAATTACTGTTTGGGCGTCTAGTGATTCTCCAATAACTGCCTCAAAATCAGGCAGTATCGCCTTTAATTCCTCAGCTACCCTCCTCCTGACCTGTCTCATCACCACTCCAACTTCTCCTTTGATCCACATGCAGCCTCAGTCATCATCTGTCCATTACGCTCAAAGGCAATACCTTGTTTTTCACCTGTCCACTTTATGCCAGACTGACAAAATAGTGCTTGGGGGGCTGGAATTGCCTGCTTGGTTGAGAAGGTAGGCTCTGCCCTGGAGGGGGGGCAGTAGTAGGTCTGGACTCGCTTGGTTCTGAGGCTGGCTCGATGCATCCTGGAAGTTGTTAACTCAATCAGATTATTAATTTAAATGTACTTGTGACAATATTTAAACATAAATTAAGTAATTAGAAAAACTTTTGATCCGATGGGAATCTCAGTTTTCTGGTACTTTTAGATACGACTGACCTAGTTTGACTGTAGTTTTACCTGACATTGGCTCATTGTCTTTGCTAGACATTCAATTTTAAGATTAGTGTTCCTGAATACGAATAACTGTGCGCTTTGATATAGTTACACTTTTTCCTGACTGTTTTACTTCTGTTTTGAGTTCCGGACTATTGGGCAAAGCCCTTGCAAAACAAATTGCCCAAGTCAATCTGGTTAATCCCCGGAACTTTACGACTGATAAGCACCGGAAAGTAGATGACGAACCTTATGGGGGCGGTGTGGGGATGCTGATGAAGCCAGACCCCATTTTCTCGGCTGTAGAGTCGCTGCCAACTTTACCTCGACGAGAGATTATTTTAATGAGTCCTCAAGGTCAAACCATAAATCAGCCTTTATTGCGGGAATTAGCCAGCAATTACGACCAATTGGTGGTGATTTGTGGGCATTACGAGGGGGTAGACGAGCGAGTGCTACATCTGGTGACTCGTGAGGTGTCCTTAGGAGATTTTATTCTGACTGGGGGAGAAATTCCAGCAATGGCGCTGATTAATGGCATAGTCAGACTGATCCCAGGAACTGTCAGCAAAAAGGAGTCGCTGACAGCGGAAAGTTTTGAAGAAGGGTTGTTGGACTATCCCCAATACACCCGTCCTGCGAATTTTCGGGGCTGGAAAGTCCCTGATGTTTTGCTTTCTGGGAATCACGCTGCTATTGCTCGTTGGCGTTATGAACAACAAATTCAAAAAACAAGCGATCGCCGTCCCGATCTCCTGGAAAAATGGAAGCAGGAACATGGAAAAGATGGGGAGATGGGGTGACAAGAATAATTCCCCCATACCCCTTCACAAATGACAAATGACAAATGATAAAAATTCGTATTGGTAACGGCTACGATATTCATCAACTGGTGAGCGATCGCCCTTTAATTTTAGGAGGAGTTAAAATTGCCCATGAACTAGGTTTATTGGGGCATAGTGACGCTGATGTGCTCACCCACGCGATTATGGATGCCATGTTAGGGGCATTATCCCTGGGCGATATTGGTCATTATTTTCCTCCTAGTGACCCCCAGTGGGCAGGGGCGGATAGTCTAGTGCTATTAAATCAAGTAAATGAGTTGATCTGCGATCGCGGGTGGCAAATAGGCAATATTGATTCTGTAGTGGTAGCAGAACGCCCAAAATTGAAACCCCACATTCAGAATATGCGCGATAAGCTAGCCGCTGTTTTGGCACTACAACCCGATCAAATCGGCATCAAAGCGACTACTAATGAAAAATTAGGCCCAGTCGGGCGAGAAGAAGGTATATGTGCTTACGCTGTTGTCTTATTGGTAGCTGCTGATTAACTTTTTTGGCTGCGTCCATCAAGATATTTTAGATTCTGGAAAATTGAGGACAATGACTGATAGCAATAAGTGGATTTTAGATGAAAAACCTCTAATACAAGACTGAATGAAATTTTACAGCACAACAAACTTTTGAATCAGGATTTTAATCTGATAAAACCACCAGCAAATTAGTCCGATTTTTGGTAAATTTCCAATATGAAAATTTCTAGTTTCTCTTCCATAATTAAGCGGTTTTGGTTACTAATAATTGTGAGTTTAATAACGGCAATAACAGTTGCAGCTTGCAATCCAGCTAACTATAAAAGTACAGCCGCGCAAGTACCACAATTAGTTACTAGTATTCTTAGCGATCCCAAAACCTTTAATTACCCTCTGAGTTCAGAATTTCCTAACATTTTTGGTCTGACTTATGAAGGATTAATCACTGAAAACTACGAAACTGGTAAAGTTGAACCTGCTTTAGCAGAATCGTGGCAAATTTCCGACGATAAATTAAAAATTGTTTTTACACTGCGAGAAAATTTGAAATGGTCTGATGGTCAACCATTAACAGTAGATGATGTGGTCTTTACTTACAATGATATCTACCTCAATGAAGCAATTCCTACAGATGTTAGAGATGTAATGAGGATTGGTGAAAGTAAAAAACTGCCTACTGTGAAAAAAGTCGATAATCGCCGGGTTGAATTTACTATTCCTGAACCATTTGCACCATTTTTGAGAACCACCACAGGTGCGCCAATTTTGCCAGCCCATGCACTGCGAGAATCAGTAACTACAAAAGATGGTGATGGGAAACCAAATTTCTTACAGAAATGGGGTGTCGATACACCACCAGATCAATTGATTGTGAATGGGCCTTATAAACTAGAGCGCTACGATACTAGCCAACGGATAATTTTCCGTCGTAATCCCCACTTTTGGCGTAAAGATGCTCAAGGAAATCCCCAACCTTATATTGAAAGAATAATTTGGCAAATTGTCGAATCAACAGATACAGCCTTGCTGCAATTTCGTTCTGGTGGATTAGATACTGTAGCGGTGTCACCAGACTATTTTTCTTTGTTAAAAGTGCAGGAAAAACAGGGTGGCTTTAAGATTTATAATGGTGGTCCCGGCTCCGGCACAACTTTTGTATTCTTCAATTTAAACAAAGGGAAAAGAGACGGTAAACCCTTAGTTGATCCCATTAAATCACGCTGGTTTAATACTGTAGAATTTCGGCAAGCAGTCGCTTATGCTATTGACCGAAAAACAATGATTAACAACACATTTCGCGGCTTAGGTCAACCGCAAAATTCACCAATATCTGTACAAAGTCCCTATTATCTTTCAGCAGAAGAAGGATTAAAAGTCTACGAATACAATCTAGAAAAAGCTAGGCAATTATTAATTAAAGCAGGCTTTAAATATAACCAAAGAAATCAGTTAAAAGATGCTTCAGGAAATCAAGTCAGGTTCACTTTGCTAACAAATGCTGGGAACAAAATTCGAGAAGCTCTAGGTTCACAAATTAAACAAGACTTGAGCAAAATCGGTATCCAAGTTGATTTTACTCCCCTGGCATGGAATACTTACACCGATAAGCTTTCTAACACCCTAGAATGGGAGGCTGGACTGATAGGATTTACAGGTGGTTTAGAACCAAATGATGGCGCTAATCTTTGGTCTCCTGAAGGTGGTTCGCACATGTTCAACCAGCAACCGCAAGCAGGACAAAAGCCAATTCAAGGTAGGGAAGTAGCTCCTTGGGAAGCGGAAATCGGTAAACTTTATATTCAAGCAGCCAGAGAGTTAGACGAAGCCAAACGCAAAGCAATTTATGCGAAAACTCAACAGATTACGCAAGAAAATTTGCCATTGATTTATTTGATAAACCCGTATTCAATGTCAGCAGTACGCGATCGCTTTGAAGGTATTAAATTCTCTGCCCTGGGTGGTGCATTCTGGAACCTTCATGAAATTAAAGTGACGAAGGATTAGGGGCTAGGGGCTAGGGGCTAGGGATTGGGGATGAGGGAGTGTGGGGAGGTGGGGAGGTGGGGGGATGGGGAGAAAAAGAATTTATGCTGACGCAACAATCTTCTCCTTCGTCCCACACCTCCCACACTTCCCACACCTCCCACACTTCCCACACCTCCCACACTTCCCACACTTCCCACACTTCCCACACCTCCCACACTTCCCACACTTCCCACACTTCCCACCCTTCCCACACCTCCCACCCTTCCCACCCCCTAAAATTGCCGTGACTCAAACCGAAGCTTTGCGATCGCTCTTAGAAGCGGTTGCCAGTGGTAAATTATCCCCAGATAATGCCTTCGACTCACTCAAAGACCTAGCTTATGAAAAAGTTGGTGAGTTTGCCAAAATCGACCACCACCGTCAGTTGAGGACTGGTTTCCCAGAGGTGATTTGGGGGCTTGGTAAAACTCCTGAGCAAATCGCTCAAATTATGCAGGTGATGCGCGATCGCCATTCAGTGGTAATGGCTACTAGAATTGAACCGGGCGTTTACAAAGCTTTGCAATCTCAGGTGAGAGGTTTGCGATATTACGATTTAGCGCGAATTTGTGCGATCGCTCCCCCTGATATCGAACCACAATTTTCGGGTGAAATCGCCATTCTTTCGGCTGGTACCGCTGATTTACCAGTTGCAGAAGAAGCTGCTGTCACCGCTGAACTTTCTGGGTTCCGTGTCCAGCGCCTCTGGGACGTCGGCGTCGCAGGGATTCACCGCCTGCTAAATAACCGCCACGTGATTGATTCCGCCTCGGTGTTGATTGTCGTAGCCGGGATGGAAGGTGCATTACCCAGCGTTGTCGCCGGTTTGGCAGATTGTCCGGTAATTGCAGTACCCACTAGCATCGGTTATGGCGCCAGTTTTGGTGGACTAGCTCCCCTATTGACAATGCTGAACTCATGTGCTCCAGGAGTGGGTGTGGTGAACATTGATAATGGCTTTGGGGCTGCAGTGTTGGCGGGGCAAATTTTGCGAACAGCCGAGAAATTGCGGTTGGCATCACCTACATCTTGAGGTTATGACATTAAGGTCAAAAAGGGGAACTGGGAACAGATTGAACACTGCTCCTTGACCCTTAATTCTTCACAAATAACTAAATATGCACTACCTCAGCGATTCCATATCTCAATTATTTTGGCATTTGCCCAACGCTTCTCTATTAGCCCAAAACGTCACTGACCCTAACGTTGTCGGTCAAATGCAGAAAGCCTGGAATCACTTTATCCAGACAGGCCAAGTCTGGGCACTGTTGATTGGTTTGATCATTGGTTATATGATTCGGAATCTAACTAGCTACGGTTGATACTTTTAGGGCATGGCGCATAGGGAGGGGAAGGTGTGGGAAGTGTGGGAGGTGTGGGAGGTGTGGGGGGTGTGGGAGGTGTGGGAAGTGTGGGAGGTGTGGGAGGAAGGAGAAGATAGCAAGCGTCAGCATAAATTCTTTTTTTCTCTCATACTTCGGCTTACTTCGACTTCGCTTAGTACAAGTCGCTCAGTACAAGTCTCCCCACACTCCCCACACTCCCCATCACCCCATCTCCCCACCACCCCATCACCCCATCTCCCACACCTCCCACACCTCCCACACCTCCCACACCTTCCCCTCTACACTTATGACTAAAGAACAAACTTGGAGTCAGCGATTTGAATCAGCATTGCATCCGGCGATCGCTCGTTTTAATGCCAGTATAAATTTTGATATAGAGTTAATTGAATATGACCTAACGGGTTCGCAAGCTCATGCGAAAATGTTGGCTCACACGGGTATTATTTCCCCGGAAGAGGGAGAGCAATTATTTACAGGTTTAGAACAAATTCGCCAAGAATATCGCCAAGGAAAATTTCTCCCTGGTGTGGATGCTGAAGATGTGCATTTTGCGGTAGAACGGCGACTGACAGAAATTGTCGGTGATGTAGGTAAGAAATTGCACACAGCGCGATCGCGCAATGACCAGGTAGGAACTGACACCAGACTCTACCTCCGCGACCAAATCCAACAAATCAAAGACAAAGTTAGGGAATTTCAAACTGTTTTATTAGACATAGCCGACAACAATGTTGAAACCCTCATTCCTGGCTACACTCACCTGCAACGTGCCCAACCCCTGAGTTTAGCTCATCACCTCTTAGCGTACTTTCACATGATGCAACGGGACTGGGAACGGCTGACAGATGTGGAAAAGCGGGTAAATATCTCACCTTTGGGATGCGGTGCTTTGGCTGGAACCACTTTTCCTATAGACCGCCATTATGCAGCCAAAGTATTGCAATTTGACAAAATTTATGCTAACAGCTTGGATGGAGTGAGCGATCGCGATTTTGCGATCGAATTTCTCTGTGCAGCTAGCTTGATTATGGTTCACCTCAGCCGCCTTTCGGAAGAAATTATTCTTTGGTCATCAGAAGAATTCCGTTTTGTCACCCTCAAAGATAGCTGTGCCACAGGTTCTAGCATCATGCCCCAAAAGAAAAACCCCGACGTGCCAGAATTGGTGAGGGGGAAAACGGGGCGTGTTTTTGGTCATCTCCAAGCAATGTTGGTGATCATGAAAGGATTACCCCTGGCATATAACAAAGATTTGCAAGAAGACAAAGAAGGTTTATTTGATAGCGTCAACACCGTTAAAGCTTGCTTAGAAGCGATCGCAATTTTGTTGCGAGAAGGTTTAAAATTTCGTCCAGAGCGGTTAGCGCAGGCTGTAGCCGAAGACTTTTCTAATGCTACCGATGTTGCCGATTATTTAGCAGCACGGGGTGTTCCTTTCCGAGAAGCCTACAACCTTGTAGGAAAAGTAGTCAAAACTAGCATTGCTGCAGGTAAACTCCTCAAAGATTTGAGCCTAGAAGAATGGCAACAACTACATCCAGCATTTGCTGCAGATATTTATGAGGCTATATCCCCGCGCCAAGTTGTAGCCGCACGTAACAGCTACGGTGGTACCGGTTTTGCACAAGTCAAAGAACAACTTCTCAGCGCTCGTCGAGTATTGAGGGATGGGGAGGTGGGGTGATGGGGAGGTGGGGAGGAAGGAGAAGGGTGGGAGGTGTGGGAGGTGTGGGAGGTGTGGGAAGCTTGGGAAGACGGAGAAGATTACAAGCGTAAGCATAAATTCTTCAATTCTTTTTCTCCCCACACTCCCCACACTCCCCACACTCCCCACCCTTCCCTATATCCCGCGTCACATACTCAAAACAAATAAGGGCGTACACATATCATGTACACCCTAAAAACTAGAAGACCGAAAAAGCCGGAATCTTAGATGCCTTATTCAGCATCCATTACTGCTGCTCCTTCATCTTCTTCACTCTTCGGTGGTCTTTGTTGGAACCTTCTTTGCATTCTTCCTGTAGTCGTCCGTTTACGAAACTTTCTGGCATATGCCTGGTTCCGTAGCGCCTTTTCTTTTTTCGGGTTGCGGCGCTTAGCCATGTTCACCTCATTAAATAAACAACAAAAAAAAACGGCAACTAGGCATTACATAGGCAATATCAGCTACCGATGCTATTGATATAGTTTTAGCCTAGTCAAGCATTCAAATGCTTTAGACAGCATATAATTCTACCGCATTAAATTGTGTTATGTCAATCCAAGTTAGACTTTTTATAGAAATTTGGTAATAAAAAATAGTTAAACTTTCAATCTCCAATCCTCAATTACCAATTACCCGCCACCAAAATGCAAAATACTGGCGGTAAAATTGGTTAAAGAAATTTGGCGTATAAAAATATACGAGCTTATTTTCTTGACAAATGGTAAGATGAAGGTATTCTACGGAAGCGCTAGAATAAAATTCCTCAACACAAGCATTTTTGTGGGAGACACAACTCAATGCTGTATTGAGGGAAACACTGCATACAACCCATAATTTTTAAAGATTGAACGTTTTTGCTTTTTTTGCGGCTGCTGTCCAGTCTACACGTAGTGTGTGGCGCATTGGACAAACAGTATTGGGTATAATCTTTCGCCATCCCATTACTGGTACTAGTGTTATCCCCATTTTGCCCGATGGTCGGATTGTGCTGATTCGACGGCGCGACGATGGTCAGTGGGCACTACCTGGAGGCATGGTAGACTGGGGGGAAGACATTCCTACCACGGTCAACCGAGAATTGCATGAAGAAACTGGGCTAGATTTGGTGAAAATCCGCCGCTTGGTTGGGGTTTATTCTTCACCAGATCGTGATCCGAGAATCCACTCCATTTGCGTTGTTGTAGAAGCAGATGTGGCGGGGACAATGGAAGTGCAAGATGCTTTAGAAGTTATGGAAATTCAGGCTTTTACTCCCAGTTCCCTACCGTTAGAGCCAATGTCTCATGACCATTATCGGCAATTGCAAGATTATTTAAATGGTTTGACAACCTTGGCATGATAGTATGTTGTTTGCGGATTGGAAACCGCAGATGGGATTATTAGTTGCTGTCTGTGCTCAAAATTTTTGAGTAGATGATCAATATTTATTGGCAGTAGAAATTAGTGAGATTTTTATCTAAAATCTAATATCTGCTAAAAATTAATTATAAAATTCAGATGGATACGGTATTTCATAACTCCCGGAGAAAACTATCTCAAGGGCTACTATTCTGGCGGGAAGCTGGTGCGGGAACTCCTGTGATTTTCCTACATGGTTCTTGGAACGACAGCAGTCAGTGGGTATCGGTAATAGAATGTCTATCTGCAACATTTCATTGTTTTGCACCAGATTTATTAGGATTTGGCGAATCGGAAAATCCTAATATCCACCATTCAATTGATTTGCAAGTGGAGTGTTTGGCTGAATTTTTGCAGGCTTTGAAGCTGGAAAAAGTATATTTTGTAGGACATTCTTTGGGTGGCTGGATTGCGGCTAGCTATGCTTTAAAGTATCCAGAGCAAGTTTTTGGTTTAGTGCTGTTGTCTCCAGAAGGTGTGGAGGTAGAAGGACAAGATAAGTATTCGCAGAAATTGCGGCGCTTATTTAATTTGTCACCGCTGGTTGTGAAGATATTCGAGTGGCTTCGTCCTGTGACTAAAATTTTTGGTTGGGACGAACAAATTACCCAAGATTTGCAGTTGCGTCAAGTTCTTTTAGAATATCCTATAGCTAGCCATTTGCTATTTCAAAGACAACAACCAGAAATTGCTGCTGAATTATTACAAAACAGATTGTATTTGATGGAAGTGGCAGTTTTAGTTTTGCAAGGTGGCAAAGATGCGCCAAATGCTTTAGCGAAGAGTCAGACTTACACTCAATTATGCAATAAAGCTAATTTTAAAATTATTGCTCATGGGGGAAATGATTTACCTGAGTCTGTGGCTGTGGTTGTGGCTGCAGATATTCAGGATTTTGTCATGGGGAATTGGTGAGTTGTGATTTGTCATCTATGGCGATTTTTTGCATTCCCCAAAAAATCAAGTTTGGTTCGATGATTAATTTTGTGGCGATCGCACTATCCCATTCTTGAAGATAATTAACTATTAAGTGGCGATCGCCCCCTGTTATGGCAATATTACTTTCAGGAAACAATTCCCACCACGCCGTCATAAAGTCTTTGATTCCCGCAACTAGCGTATAAATCACTCCGCTTTGGATTGCTTGTGATGTGTTGAGTGCAAAGCGTGGGGGTAGAGAAACGCTGTGTGTCTCAATCTGCGGTAGTTGTCCTGTTTTTTGTCCCAGAGTGGCGAACTGCAAACCTAATCCGGGTAGAATTGCACCACCAACTAAACATTGGTTAGCGTCTGCGCCGGTAAAAGTGAGCGCGGTTCCCGCATCAATTACTAGTATGGGAAAACCCCACTGTTTCCCCGCACCCCACAAGGCTAGGGCGCGGTCGATTCCTAATGTGGGATACAGTCTTTTGAGGGGTATTTGGTCTAAGGTAATCAGGCGAATATGAGGGTAAGTTTGCCACAGAGCGGTTTGTGTGGGAACTACTGAAGCGAGAAGCAGGGGGAGAGGGGAAGAGTTTTTTTTGATGATTTGTTGTTGTTTTTCTCGTTTGTGATGGGGTGGGAAAATTTCTGGCGGTAAATCGTCTACTGTGGAACTCTCGGCTATTCGTTGGATGACTGACTCTGGCTGATAATCGGTATCCCAGGTTGAGTCAAGGGTGTTGTTGATCAATAACGCCCAATGTAGCCGGGAATTTCCCACCATTAACGCTAGCTGAGTGGTCATGCTGACTATTTTAAATTTCTTAAGATATATATAGATTTTTTAATAAAACTTAACAAACAACCCGTGGCACAATAAAGTAAAAGGAAAAAATACTTAGTCGTCAAGGAGGGGAGTTATGGTATTGCTCACCGAAAGAATTGAAAAGAGGCTCACCATCCAGACTGGAGAAATTGCTGAAGGGACGACAGCAATTCGCTCTTTGGATTGGGAGCGCGATCGGTTTGATATTGAATTTGGTTTGCAGAATGGTACAACCTACAACTCATTTCTGATTCGCGGTGAGCAGACGGCTTTGGTTGATACTTCCCATGAAAAGTTTCGCCAGTTGTATTTTGACACCCTCACCGGATTAATTAATTTATCTGAGATTGATTATCTAATTATCAGCCACACCGAGCCAGACCACAGCGGTTTAGTGAAAGATTTATTACAACTGGCTCCACAAATTACAGTTGTTGGCTCGAAGGTAGCAATTCAGTTTCTAGAAAATTTGGTACACCAGCCATTCAAACGGCGAATTGTCAAAAATGGCGATCGCCTAGATTTAGGTAATGGTCATGAATTTGAATTTGTGATTGCACCAAATTTACACTGGCCGGATACTATCTTTAGCTTCGACCATCAAACTCAAGTTCTCTACACCTGCGATGCTTTTGGGTTGCACTATTGCTCAGATAGCACTTTCGACGCAGATTTAAAGACTATTGAACCGGATTTTAAATATTACTACGACTGCCTGATGGGGCCGAATGCGCGCTCAGTGTTGTCGGCTTTGAAGCGGATGGGGGAACTACCAGCTATTAAAATGATCGCTACTGGACACGGGCCGCTATTATACCATAATGTTGATGAATTAACAGGACGCTACCGCACTTGGAGCCAAAAACAAACCAAAGCAGAAACGACAGTGGGGGTATTTCACGTTTCTGGATATGGGTATAGCGATCGCCTAGCCCAAGCAGTCGTCAACGGTATCAGTAAAACTGGCGTGGCTGTGGAAATGGTAGACTTGGGGGCAGAAGTCGATTTACAAGAGTTGCGAGAACTAGTCAGCCGCTGTGTCGGTGTAGTCATCGGTCTACCACCAGCGAGTGGTAATGCTAGCATCCAAGCGGCTTTGAGTACAGTTTTAGGCTCGGCGAAGGAAAAGCAAGCCATAGGCGTATTTGAAACTGGCGGTGGTGACGACGAACCAGTAGATCCTTTACTCAGTAAATTCCGCAACTTGGGCTTGAGTGTTGTTTTCCCCGCCATCAAGATTCGAGAAATCCCCACAGAAAACACCTACAAACTGTGTGAAGAAGCAGGTACAGACTTAGGACAGTGGGTGACACGCGATCGCAGCATCAAAACCATGAAATCCCTGGGCGTAGACTTAGACAAAGCCTTGGGTAGACTCAGCGGCGGATTGTATATAATTACCGCAAAAAAAGGTGATGTTTCCAGCGCCATGCTAGCCTCATGGGTAAGCCAAGCTAGTTTTAAACCCCTAGGATTCTCGATTGCAGTAGCGAAAGACCGGGCGATTGAATCATTGATGCAAGTAGGCGATCGGTTTGTGCTCAATGTTTTAGAAGAAAGTAGTTACCAAACACTGATGAAGCACTTCTTAAAGCGGTTCGCTCCTGGTGCGGATCGTTTTCAAGGCGTCAGAACCCAACCAGCCGAAAATGGAGCCCCCATCTTGAATGACGCCCTGGCTTACATGGAATGCGAAGTCGCTAGCCGCATGGACTGTGGTGATCATTGGGCAGTATACAGCACCGTCTACGCCGGACGAGTCAGTAAGCCAGAAGCTCTGACAGCAGTCCATCACCGCAAGGTGGGAAATCATTACTAGGGGCTAGTACAACAAACTTCAGACTTCAGACTTCATCCTTTCACAGCTATGTCTACAAATAAACCCCGCGATGTTCAAGTTTACCCCATAGCCACGGATACAACAGTATTGCGATCGCGCAGTTGGTCAAGATTAAGATTTGAAATTGAATATGCTTTGGCGAAGGGAACCACTGCTAATTCTTATTTAATTCAAGGCGATAAACTAGCTCTCATTGATCCGCCAGGGGAAACTTTCACAGAAATTTATCTGCAAGCTTTACAGGCGCGATTTGATGTGAAAGCGATTGATTATGTAATTGTCGGTCATGTCAATCCTAACCGCGCCGCAACTTTAAAAGTTTTGCTAGAACTCGCACCGCAAATTACTTTTGTGGCTTCTAATCCTGGGGCGAAAAATTTGCGGGGAGTGCTGGAAAATCCTGATTTAAAAATTCTGGTGATGCGGGGGGAAGAAAGCTTAGATTTAGGCAAAGGCCATGTTTTGCAATTTATCCCCACGCCCAATCCCCGCTATGCTGATGAATTGTGTACCTACGATTCACAAACAGAAATTCTCTACACAGATAAGTTATTTGGGGCGCATATTTGCGGCGATCAGGTATTTGATGAAGGTTGGGAAGCGATTAACGAAGACCGTCGCTATTATTTTGACTGCTTGATGGCTCCCCATGCTCGACAAGTAGAAACAGCTTTAGACAAAATTGCTGATTTATCTGTGAGGCTTTACGCTACAGGTCATGGCCCTTTGGTGCGCTATGGCTTAATCGAACTAACCAAGGCTTATCGAGATTGGAGCCAACAGCAAACATCTGCTGACTTGACAGTGGCTTTGATTTATGCATCAGCTTATGGCAATACAGCGACTTTAGCGCAGGCGATCGCTCGTGGTATCACCAAAGCTGGTGTAGCTGTAGAATCAATTAACTGCGAGTTTACTGAGCCAGAAGAGATCCGTGCGGCTGTAGATCAAGCCTCTGGCTTCATTATCGGCTCTCCCACCCTCGGCGGTCACGCGCCCACCCCCGTGCAAACAGCTTTAGGAATTGTGCTGGCGACCGCTACTAATAATAAACTAGCGGGTGTATTTGGCTCCTTTGGCTGGAGTGGGGAAGCGGTTGATTTAATTGAGGGGAAACTGAAAGACGCTGGTTATCGGTTTGGTTTGGACACCATCCGGGTGAAATTTAAACCGAATGACGTCACTTTACAACTTTGCGAAGAAGCGGGAACTGATTTTGCTCAAGCACTGAAAAAAGCCAGAAAAGTGCGATCGCAAAGTGTACCCGCTACCAATGTTGAGCAAGCTGTGGGTAGGATTGTCGGTTCTTTGTGCGTACTCACAGCCAAACAAGACGATATATCCAGTGCCATGTTAGCTTCTTGGGTAGCCCAGGCTAGCTTTAATCCCCCTGGCTTGACGATCGCCGTTGCGAAGGAAAGGGCTGTAGAAGCTCTGACACACGTAGGAAATGAATTTGTCCTGAATATCCTTCAAGAAGGTAATCATTTAGGGTTGATGAAACATTTCCTCAAACCCTTCGGCCCCGGACAAGACCGATTCGCTGGTGTTGCTATTGCGGAAGAAACCGAAGCTGGCATTCCTGTTCTGAATGATGCTCTAGCATACTTAGAGTGTTCAGTACAAAATCGGCTAGAATCAGGCGACCACTGGTTAGTCTATGCAACTATTAAAAATGGTAAAGTATTAAATCAAGATGGTGTGACAGCAGTACATCATCGTAAATCTGGCAGCCATTACTAATTTCGTTGTTGTAGACTCATAGCAGCAATCATATGGGTGAGGACATAAACTAAATAGATTATGAACAGAGTTGTACTAAATCTAGAGCCAGTCTTTCACCTCACCGATGAACTATTTTATCAACTCTGCATGGCGAATCGGGAATTGAATTTAGAACAGAGTGCAGAGGGAGCACTGATAATTACGCCACCAGTGGGAGGAGAAAGCGGGAATCGGGAAGCAGGTTTAATAACAGATTTGGAAATTTGGAATCGCCAAACCAAATTAGGCAAAGTTTTTAGTTACTCGACGATTTTTAGATTACCAAATGGTGCAAAGCGATCGCCTGACGCTGCATGGGTAAAATTAGAACGATGGGAAGCGCTAACTACAGCTGAACGGGAAAAATTCCCGCCACTGACACCAGACTTTGTGATTGAACTCAGGTCTAAAAGCGACAGTCTCAAACCTTTGCAAGATAAAATGCAGGAGTATTTAGAGAATGGTTTACGCTTGGGTTGGCTGATTAATCCCCAGTCCCAGCAAGTGGAGATTTACCGTATCGGACAGTCTGTGGAGATAGTTAATCTTCCCGCACTACTTTCTCGAGAAGCAGTTTTACCAGGGTTTGAGTTACAAATGTAAATTTAGCTCAGACGATTCGCTAGATATATCCGAACCAGAAAATCAAAAAGGCTCAAGCATTTTTGCTTAAGCCTTGATTGGATGTGGTTAAATTACTGTTATTACAAAACTAACCGGGTAAAATTTTATTAGCTTAGTAACGGTTGCGATTGTAACCGCCGCCACCGCGATTACCACCAAAAGACCCACCTCTGTCTTCTTTGGGTTTGGCTTTGTTAACTTTGAGGTCGCGTCCCATCCACTCAGCGCCATCAAGTGCTTCGATTGCTGCAGCTTCTTCAGCTTCAGAACCCATTTCCACAAAACCAAAGCCGCGTAGGCGGCCTGTTTCGCGGTCAGTGGGCAGTTGAACGCGTTTCACAGTACCATATTCTGCGAAAACAGCGCTCAGTGCATCTTGCGTAACTTCGTAAGAAAGGTTGCCAACGTAAACTGACATGGAATGTCTCCAAAATCGTGAGAGTGTAGAGATTTAGATTCCGGAGAGAGTCTGTAAATACCAAAAGGAAAAGGCCTATCAATGCTAAAAACAAACGCTTTCGCCGAATTAATTCTCACTTACCATGATTACACATTTGTTGGGTTGTGGGGGGTATATCTTCACTAACTGTTATAAAAGTTCATTGACTTGATAGCTCCCTCCTAATCAGAACTAGTATACAAAGGCTAAAGTAGCAAGTATGAAATTAAGAGACTTGTATAGTCAGCCTTTGGGCTATTTGTCATGGGTACTTTATTTGAACCATGCTGTGCTAGTACACTGTGGCGTAAATCAACCACCCATTCAAAATCGGTGAAAAGCTGACTATAAAGGTTTGTTTATTTCATACTTGAGACTTGATACTTCAGCCTTTTTCTACTAGGCTTCTGGCTCAATCCCCAGCGCTCGTAATTGTGCGGCTAGTCGTTCAGCGCGTTGTCGCTCCTGTTCAGCGCGTTGTCGTTCCTGCGCTGCTAGTTCCGCACCCCACAGTAACAGGTTTCCTTGTTCATCCCACCACCGCAACCAGTTTCCTGTGCGGTTTTCGCGGCTACCATGCCATACTCCTAGGTGAAGATTGATCTGGGGTATCCAATAAAGCTGGTTTGCATCTGGCTGGGTCAATGCGTATCTTTCTGTTTCTTGTAAGCAATACATCTCGCAATTGCCGCTATCAGGTTCAAAGATGATGTAGTTTGGTATTTTGAGGATGCGCTCGTAGAAAAACCATTTACCGGGGGGGTATGTGGGTTTAACCGAATATTCAGAACCTTCTTGATCAGAAACGAATTCCATCACAATTACGGGAATATCGCCTTGTAGTTGCGGGGTATAACTACGTGTTACTTCTGCTCTCTCAACTTTAATTTCTGGAATATACGCCCAATCTGGAGCTTTGATGACCATTTTGCCGTTGAGTGTGGCACAAATCCCATAATTGGTGGGTGTGAGACTATTTGCCGTAACTTTACCAGCTAATTGTAAGGTTTCTGTGAGTGCTGCCGCTAAGGCTGGTTGGTTGATGTTGTCCACTGGGTCATCTGGTAATTTGTAATCATCGGGGAGTTTTTCCCAAGTGATTTGGTAGTCTTGGGTGAGGGCAATCATGGCGCTTCTCCTTGATTTACGAGGGGAAAATTACTCATCTTCGTCTGGTGCTAAATCTTCGGCTGTTAGTTCTTGATGAGGTATGGCGGCAATAATTGCGTCTATGACCTTCGATACTGGTAAAATCTCAATATTAAGATCGGGGAATTTTTGTCCTTTGGGGACGATCGCTCTTTTAAATCCCAGTTTAGCTGCTTCCTTCAATCGCAGTTCCATCTGGGAAACTGATCGCACCTGTCCTCCCAACCCAACTTCCCCAATCAACACCGTACCTGGGTCAACAATGCGATCGCGGAAACTGGCGACGATAGCGATGGCAATTCCTAAGTCTACCGCTGGTTCAGCAACATTCAACCCCCCAGCAGAAGCGACATAAGAATCCAACTTAGACATGGGAATTCCCACCCGCTTTTCTAACACGGCGAGAATCTGCACCAAGCGGTTATAATCTATACCTGTTCCCGCGCGACGGGGAGAAGGGTAACTGGTAGGACTGACTAAGGCTTGTAACTCAACCACAATGGGACGAGTTCCCTCACAAGCAACGACAATTGCTGTTCCCGGAGCCGGATCATCACGATTCCCCAAAAATAACTCTGAAGGATTGGGAACTTCACGTAATCCATTGGACACCATTTCAAAAATTCCAATTTCGTGGGTGGCGCCAAAGCGGTTTTTTACCGTCCGTAATAACCGATGAGAAGCAAAGCGATCGCCTTCAAAATACAACACCGTATCAACTAAATGCTCTAAAACTTTCGGCCCAGCGATCGCGCCTTCTTTGGTAACATGTCCTACTATTAACATAGTGATGTCTTCATGCTTTGCCACCTTCATCAGCGCCGCTGTGCATTCCCGCACCTGAGCCACAGAACCTGGTGCAGAAGTAAGTCCAGGGAAAAACACGGTTTGAATACTATCAATCACCGCCACATTTGGTCTGAGAGAGTCTATTTCTCGCAGAATCTCTTCTAAATCTGTTTCTGGTAAAACATACAAGTCAGCACCAACGCTATCAGGGTCAATTTCTTGAGGAGTCTCTGCAGCGACTAACTGTTCCACTTGCTCAACAGCACCCACCGGATCAGATACTCCCAAGCGGGATGCTCGCAACTTAATTTGTTGTCCCGATTCTTCCCCTGATATGTAGAGGATACGATATCTTTGTGCTAACTGATTTGATACTTGTAGCAGCAGCGTAGATTTACCGATACCTGGATCGCCACCAATTAATACCATCGAGCCAGGAACCACACCACCACCCAACACCCTGTCTAATTCTCCATAACCAGACTCCCAGCGTGTGACTTGACGCTCGGTAATTTGTTCAAATGTTAAGGAAGCTCTGGCTTTTGCTGGTTTATGATGAGATTTACCATTGGTAGGTGCTGATTGCCAACCACTGACACCTCCTCGACTAGGTATATCTACCGCAGATTGAATGGAAAATTGTTCCTCTAATGAATTGTAGGTACCACAAGCGGGGCATTTACCGAACCATTGGGGAGATTCGGCGCCACATTCGTTACAAATATAAAAGGTTTTCGACTTTGCCATTCTTAAATCTTATTAAATAATTTTAATTTTTACTTAATTTTTGCAGAAACCTAAAGTCTAATAATAGTAATAGTTACAGCTTTTTCCAATAAGTTGATGGAATGATATCTTAATATTATGGTATTAAAAATTAATCATCAAAAAAAGGAAACAGAGAATAGGGAAAAGGAAACAGTTTTGGCAACTTCGAGTTAGAGCCGGGAGTCACAGACCCCTAATTCTATAAGTAGCAGGTTTTGGGTGGGGTATAAATAATCCCCTTTGCCAAGACCCTGTTGTTAGTTACCCGTTGAGAGTTCCCTCTTTAAGAGAAATTTTAGTTAAGGAGCATAGAAAAACTTGGAAAGTCATAAAGAAAAAATCCTGGTAGTAGACGACGAAGCCAGCATTCGCCGGATTTTGGAAACGCGCCTTTCCATGATTGGCTATGATGTTGTGACTGCTGGCGATGGTGAAGAAGCTTTAGAAACTTTTCGCAAAGCTGATCCTGACCTTGTAGTTTTGGATGTCATGATGCCAAAGCTGGATGGTTACGGTGTGTGTCAAGAGTTACGTAAAGAGTCTGATGTCCCAATTATTATGCTAACAGCCTTAGGGGATGTAGCTGATCGCATCACCGGATTAGAATTGGGCGCTGATGACTATGTAGTCAAGCCGTTCTCCCCCAAAGAGCTAGAAGCCCGCATTCGTTCGGTATTACGCCGAGTTGATAAAATCGGCGCTTCTGGTATTCCCAGTTCCGGAGTGATTCATGTCGGGAATATCAAAATTGACACGAATAAGCGCCAAGTCTACAAAGGTGACGAGCGCATTCGCCTCACGGGTATGGAATTTAGCCTGCTAGAGTTACTGGTAAGTCGCTCTGGAGAAGCTTTTTCCCGTTCAGAAATTTTACAAGAAGTCTGGGGTTATACACCAGAACGCCATGTCGATACTCGCGTAGTCGATGTTCATATCTCCCGCTTACGCGCCAAGTTGGAAGACGACCCTAGTAATCCAGAATTAATCTTGACAGCGCGGGGTACTGGTTATTTGTTTCAACGGATAATTGAGCCTGGGGAGGAGTGAATAGATGCAGGAGTAACAAATAAGCAATGACAAAATCTGATTCTAATGTAGTTTTACGGCGTCTGCCGATTGTTGTTGGCTCTTTGGGCGCTGTACTGCTGTTAATTAACCGCTTTTTGACACCAGAACTTACAGAATCCCAAGCGCGAGGGGATGTGGTGGGCGTAATTTTAAGCGCGGTGCTCATTTTAACAGGTTTAATTTGGCAGCAAGTACAGCCGCGATCGCCTGACGTTGTGCAACTAATTGGAGAAGAAGGTTTTGTCTTAGCCGCAGATTTACCAGCAGCCGTGAAAACAGAATTAGCCTGGGCATCTCATTTATTATTGACTAATACAGTCACGCGATCGCTTGTAGTTTTTTATCAAGGTAAAGTTTTGTTGCGTCGCGGTATTCTGGGTGGTAAATCTGAAGTTACACCAGGAGCAATCTTAAAAAGAGTCCTAGAAAAACAACAAGCAATTTATTTAGTAGCGCTGAAAGTATATCCAGGACGAATTGAATTTGATTATTTACCAGAGAACACTCAAGGTGTGATTTGTCAACCAATTGGCGACAAAGGAGTTCTGATTTTAGGCGCCAATGCTCCCCGCAGTTACACCAAACAGGATGAAAATTGGATTGCGGGGATAGCTGATAAATTAGCAGTTACACTCCAAAATTTGGAGTCGGAAAATTAAAAATTACGAATTACGAATTATGCAAATTCTCTATTTGTTAATCATCGCCCTCATGATTGTAGGTATTATTGGGGCTGTGGTTCCAGCTATCCCTGGAACCAGTTTAATTTTAATTGGCGTGATTATTTGGGGAGTTGTTAGCGGTTCTTTCGCAGCTATCAAAACACCACTAATAGTCACAGTTATAGTTTTACTTTTGAGTATTGGAGTCGATTTTTTAGCCGGCTATTTGGGAGCAAAACAAGCCGGTGCTAGCAAATGGGGACAAATAGGTGCTGTTGTGGGGTTGGTGTTAGGATTTTTCGGGTTATTACCAGCTTTACCTTTTGGCGGGCCTTTACTAGGCATTTTATTAGGGCCGCTTTTAGGAGCAATTATAGGTGAGTACCTCTACCAAAAGCAAATACAATTAGCAGTGAAGGCGGGTATTGGAATTGTAGTTGGTACCTTAATTGGAAATTTAATTCAGGGTTTATTCGCTATCTCAGCAGTTGCAGTTTTTATCCTCACAACTTGGCCACAAGTATATGGGCCATTCATTAAATAAAAAAATTAAGCTGGTGTGAGGCTTTTTGACGTTGACGCCAGCCAAACACACTAGCTCTGGTTATTCTTTGGGAAAGAGTAGCCTTATACTGATTGCAGAGCTTGTTGAGCTTCCCTAGCGATCGCTTCTACTTCATCATCAACCAAAGTTTGTAATATGGACTGAGCATCCACACCACCCAAACGGCTCAAAGCTTGAACAACTCGATAGCGGACTTGCCAATCAGAATTAGTAGCATAGGAAGATAGTAGCGGTACAGCCTGTAAATCGCCTAAATCTCCCAAAGAACTAATCGCTGCAGTTTGGATTAACTCATTATCAGAACTAAGAGCCTCACGGAGCAATTCAAAGCCTCGCGGATCACCCAATTCCCCCAGGGTAGCAATAATACTGAATTTTACTAACCATTCTGGGGTGGTTTCATAAAGCTGCTGCAAATCCTCAAAAGCTGTGTGTAATTTGAGGGCGCCGATACAGTCTGCTGCTGCTGCTTGGACGTCAGGCTCAGGATCGCTCAAAGAATCCCGCAGCATATCTAAAGATAATTGTAAATCTTGTGTGCCCAGTATATCAAGCTGACTTACCGCTGAGTAACGGACGCGGGAATTACTATCACCAATAGCACTTTGAATCAGTTCAAAGCCAATAGCCGGGTCTAATTGACGAATTTGATTCACCGCCCGCAAGCGATCGCCTAAATCCTCTGAACTCAGCAATTGCTTAACAGACTCAGGAGTAATGCTCATTTACTAATCCTATATTTTCAAAGGTGTGAAAAACAGTGAGTTATGAAACTGACAAATGACTAATCTTGCTCCGCAGCCATTGCACGTACAATATCACCACGAGTGAGGATACCAATTACCTGACCCGCGCTGTCAAGTACTGGTAGACGATGAACACTGCGATCGTGCATAATTTTGGCAGCTTCCCTAATACTTTTATTGGGAGAAATGGTGATAGGATTTTTGCTCATCACCTCTCCGACCGTTTGTCCTAGCGCCTTATGCAGATCGCGATCGTAATCAGCCGGATTTTGTAAATAGATGACGCTATCGAGAAACATGATGTATGCAGGCGGAGTCACACCCGTTTGTTGCCACATCAAGTCAGTTTCTGAGATAATACCTACCAGTTGCCCGTTCTCATCCACAACAGGTAGCCCACTAATCCGTCGTTCAGCCAAAATCTGGATAGCTGTTTTCAAAGGCGTTTGCGCTTGGACAACAACTGGCTCATGGCTCATCACATCGGCAACAGTTTTAGGCATTTGCTTACTGACACCTCTGAATCAAAGTCCCTGAAATTATTGTAGAAAATTGCCAGTCATAACTTGACACAGTTCATACATTGTTACTTGGGCGCTAGTTATTTGTTATTTTCTCCGTCTCCTTCAAAGCGGCGATAATTTCCACATTGGCTTCTGGAAATGCATATTTTTCTAATTCAGTCAAGTGTACCCAGCGAATTTCATCACATTCTATTGCTTGGGGAATACCTGTAAGGTGACGACAGTGATGGACTGTCAAGGTAACTCGCAAATGAGTATAGGTGTGGTCAATAGTGATCAGATGTTTTCCCACTTCGATTCCTATTCCCAATTCTTCATAAATCTCCCGCTGAATACACTCCTCGATGGTTTCACCAAGCTCGATTTTACCTCCGGGAAACTCCCACAAACCGCCCATTGTTCCTTGTGGGAGACGCCGATCAATTAATATTTGCTGTTGTTCATTCCAAATCACAGCCACACCAATAATTTTATGGGGAATCAAAGAATTAATTTCACTCATGATTGCTGGTTGAAAAACATTAGACTTCTTGCAGAAGTCGGGAACAGGGAACGGGGAACAGAGAACGGGGAACAGAGAGCAGAAAAGGTACTTTTGCAAGAGGTTTATTATTTTTGTACCTCTCGTTAATCAAATACCCGACTTCCTTGAAGAGGTCGGGTATGTTAATGCTGATCATAAGACCGCTATATTCTTAACTTATCAGGAGATGAACGCAATTAAATATAAGAAATTTGCTAATTTTAGGTAAGGGGAAGGAGATTTTCAGGATTTCGCAGGAGTTCAACTGTGAATGTTAACAAGCATCAGCTTTCGCAGATTAAATCTCCAATTCCAACTTTTCTCGTCTCTACTCGGTTTCTTCGGTGTGGGTTTCTGTTCCTTGCAGAGCTATTTCAAAATCCATTCTTTGTTCAGCATTCCGCAAGAAATAACCGCTAATCATCGCTGAAGCTAGGAGTCTACCCAAACTTTCTCTGCTGGTGGTGACGGTGACGCCGAAGTGTTCAGATGGTAAATTTCCCAAAAGTCCGACAATGTTGCGCTCCATGACTTGGAAAACTTCGGCTGAAGCAGGTTTAGACAAGTGAGTGACAGTCTCTGGACTTAAAGATTTCACATATTGCCAGAGTAAGTTGCTGGTTTCTGACTCACCATTAAAAAATTCTGAGACTTTGTTAGATGGATTATTCATGTCTGCCTCTTGTACTACTATTACCGACGGTGTTGACAAATTCCAGTTTTAGATAAGAGTTAGCTTGTTATTTGCTTTCCTACTCAATAATCTAACAAGCCAATCCTTCATCAGGAGTGAGTGTAACCGTACTCACAGCAGCGTATTTTCTCACCAGTTGGTTGGTTGGTTAGTTCTTCGTCAACAAAAGACATATCCAGAGCTTAATAGTGCGCTGCTGAAGACGATTGTAGAGACGTTGCTTTTGCTTCGTCTCTACGTTCATTTGCGGATATGTCAATCAAACTAACTTGCCAAATATTCATCTATGTTGGCTTTGGATTTACGGAGTTTTGTGAGGGCTTCTCGTTCGATTTGTCGGACTCGTTCGCGGCTAATGTTGAGGATTTCACCAATCCTCGCTAGCGTGAGAGCTTGTCCATCCATTAACCCAAAGCGGAGGGTGATTACTTCCTTTTGTTGTGGGGTAAGTTCTGCCATTAAGCGCTCTAAGTCGTAGGAAAGGGAAGATTGCATCACAAATTCTTCGGGAGATACTCCCGGATCTTCCAACATTTCGCCGAGTTCGGTGTCGTAGTTGTCTCCTAGTCGTAAGTCTAAAGATAGGGGTAGACGCGCTTTTTCTAGATATTCTCGCACTTGTTTGGGAGTCAGTTCGAGTTCTTGAGCTAGTTCGGCGGCGCTGGGGGCGCGTCCTAGTTTTTGGGATAATTGGCGCTGGGCTTTTTTAATTTTGTTGAGTTTTTCGGTGATGTGTATGGGTAGGCGAATGGTGCGCGCTTTTTCAGCGATCGCCCGTGTGATTGCTTGTCTAATCCACCAATAAGCATAGGTAGAAAATCTATAGCCTTTGGTGGGGTCAAACTTTTCTACACCCCGCTGCATCCCGATACTACCTTCTTGAATCAAGTCTAGTAAATCAACGTTGCGCTTAATATACTTTTTGGCAACGGATACTACTAGTCGCAAGTTGGCTTCTACCATTTTGCGCTTGGCAATTTCACCTTCGGCGATCGCTCGGTTTAATTCTGCCAATTCTAGGTTGGCAGCTTTTGCCCACTGTTCTAAGGTTGGTTGATGACCTAACTGGTTGGCAAGAAACTCCCTCACCTCGTACAAGGCTGTGACACGTTGTACCTGTTTGCCATAAAAAATCTCCTCTTCGTGGGTTAAGAGTGGCACACGGCCAATCTCACGCAGGTAAGTCCGCACGAGGTCTGTGGCTGTCTGGGCGGTCTTCATGGCGCTACTCATTAGGTAATTATAAATTTGACGAGGGGCATTAACTCACTAATAGCTGCTGTGCACTAGTGTTACCCAGTTTGCCTGGGAACTGATGCCGCATTTTGTAATTTACGCGACTGAAAAATTCTGTCGCTCATAGTTATTCAATTTAGGCTCCTAACTGATTGAATTTACAGCTAGTTACCTTGTCTTACAAGTATCTACGGTTAGATATCAGGTAGCGAGTCGAACATTTTCTAGATCTCTCATTATTAATAATTGTAACATTTATGAGAAGAGTTTGATCATCTTCCATACTAGAATTTCGGGACTGTTAGCGCTGATTTTAGGCTGCTATTACCTAAACTTGCCTTGATTAGAGGTTGACATCAATCTATCTCTGGATAGAGATAGTTTTCTCATATTTCTCTAATTAACTCAACGATAAGCATAATCATTCTTTTGTAACATTTGCTGTATTCTTCTTGTAGTTATCGGCGGATATAGCAGGGAATAGGGAATAGGGAGTGTGGGGAGTGTGGGGGGTGTGGGAGGTGTGGGAGGTGTGGGAGGAAGGAGAATATAGGAAGCGAAAGCACAAATTCTTTTTCACCCCATCACCCCATCACCCCATCACCCCATCACCCCACACCTCTCACACTCTCTCATCCCTAACCCCTCAGCTAACGACCTACTGAGTAATCTTGGACACTTTTAACATCCAAGGTTGTGGTTTGCAGAGAGTGGATAGCGGCGACCGTGGCTTTAGCTCCAGCTATGGTGGTGATGATGGGGATTTTGTAACCTAAAGCGGTGCGGCGAATTAACCTCGCATCAGTTTGGGCTTCTTCCCCAGAAGGAGTATTGATAATTAGTTGGATTTTTTGGTTTTTGATAGCATCTAGGACGTGGGGGCGACCTTCATGAAGTTTCAGCACTAATTCGACATCTAAGCCGTTTTCTTGGAGGACTCGGCGTGTACCTAATGTTGCCATGACAGTAAAGCCTAGGTCGATAAATTCCTTGACTACAGTGACAGCGGCGGCTTTATCGCGATCGCTCATAGAAACGAATACGGTTCCTGTGAGAGGTAAACGCTCTCCTGCGCCGATTTCCGCTTTGGCAAAAGCCCGCCCGAAGTCGCTGTCAATCCCCATCACCTCACCAGTCGAGCGCATTTCCGGGCCTAATATTGTATCAGTTCCGGGGAATTTATTAAACGGTAAAACTGCTTCTTTAACGGCGATGTGGGCAGGAATCACTTCTTGGGTGAAGTTGAGTTCCTCTAGGGTTTGACCTGACATAATTAGGGAAGCTAATTTTGCCAGTGGTATACCAGTTGCTTTAGATACAAACGGTACTGTACGTGAGGCACGGGGGTTAGCTTCCAAGATGTAAACTTGGGGAGAATAGCTCCCAGCACCGACTACGGCGAATTGGATATTCATCAGCCCCACTACAGAAAGCGCCTGTGCTAGTTGCACTGTCCAAGTACGAATTTGATTGAGAACCGCTGGTGACAAGGAAATGGAAGGTAAAGAGCAAGCGGAGTCTCCAGAATGAATCCCCGCTTGTTCTATGTGTTCCATAATACCACCAATTACGACTCTTCCAGTATGGTCAGCGATCGCATCTACATCAACTTCGATGGCATTTTCCAAAAATTTATCAATTAAAATGGGATGCTCTGGTTCTACCTGGACGGCAAAGGTCATGTAACGTTCTAACTCAGTATCTGAGTAGACAATTTCCATCGCTCGTCCTCCCAACACATAACTGGGACGTACCACCACTGGATAGCCGATCCGCTTGGCGACAATTAAAGCGTCTTCATAACTGCGCGCAGTTCCATTAGGCGGTTGGGCGATATTTAAATCTTGGAGAATCTTTTCAAACCGCTCTCGATTTTCTGCAGCGTCGATAGAATCTGGTGATGTGCCCCAAATTTGCGGTAATGGCGAATCGGTAGCTTCTAGTCTCTGCAAATACTGCTGTAACGGGACAGCTAACTTTAACGGTGTCTGTCCGCCAAATTGGACAATTATTCCTGCGGGATTCTCAGCTTCAATGACGTTGAGGACGTCTTCTTTAGTTAACGGCTCAAAATAAAGGCGATCGCTTGTGTCATAATCTGTAGAGACTGTCTCTGGATTAGAGTTGACCATAATTGTCTCATAACCCGCTCCCTTCAAAGCATAGGCGGCGTGACAACAGCAATAGTCAAACTCAATTCCTTGCCCAATGCGGTTAGGGCCGCCACCCAAAATCATCACCTTGGGCTTGGTGCTAGGCAAAACCTCCGTCTCTTCTTCATAGGTAGAGTAGTAATAGGGAGTGAAGGCCTCAAACTCCGCCGCGCAAGTATCCACAGTTTTGTAAACTGGGATAACTCCTAATTGTTGGCGGTAAGTGCGGACTTCATCTTCGCTGGTTTTGGTCGCAAAGGCAATTTGGCGATCGCTAAAGCCGTCTCTCTTGACTGCATACAACTGCTCTTTTGTCAATTGTTTTAAAGGTGTGCGCTTGAGGAATTTTTCCACCTCTAGGAGTTGCTGCATTTTATCTAAGAACCAAGGGTCAATTCCCGTGAGTTCATAAATTTCCTCATTAGTGATACCTAGCTGCAAAGCGTGACGGACAGCAAAAATGCGATCGGGGTTTGGTGTCCGCAACAGAGCGCGGATTTGTTCGCCGCTGGGTAATTTTTCTGCTTTGTCGCAACCCCAACCAGCCCGCCCGGTTTCTAGAGAACGCAGGGCTTTTTGAAAGGATTCATTAAATGTGCGTCCGATCGCCATTGCTTCACCGACTGACTTCATCTGTGTTGTCAGCACTGGATCTGCACCAGGAAACTTTTCAAAAGCGAAACGGGGAATCTTGGTGACTACATAGTCAATTGTGGGTTCAAACGAAGCTGGGGTTTGCTTGGTGATGTCGTTTTTAATTTCATCCAGGGTGTAGCCGACTGCTAACTTAGCCGCCATTTTGGCGATGGGAAAGCCGGTAGCTTTGGAAGATAAAGCAGAACTGCGGGAGACGCGGGGATTCATCTCAATCACCACCACATCCCCATTCACCGGATTAACAGCAAATTGGATGTTAGAACCGCCAGTTTCCACACCAATTTCGCGGATAATTTTAATTGCCATATCCCGCAACCGCTGGTATTCCTTATCGGTAAGAGTTTGGGCGGGGGCGACGGTGATCGAGTCACCAGTGTGGATACCCATCGGGTCGAGGTTTTCGATGGAACAGATGATGACTACGTTATCTGCTAAGTCGCGCATCACCTCTAATTCATATTCTTTCCAACCGAGTAGGGATTGGTCGATGAGAATTTGGGAAACGGGGCTAGCGTCGATACCTACCTGGGCCATTTCTTCAAATTCTTCTTGGTTATAGGCAATTCCGCCGCCAGTACCACCCATTGTAAAGGCGGGACGAATGATTAAGGGGTAGGTGCCGATGCGACGGGCGATCGCTTTTGCTTCTTCTAATGTGGAAGCAGTACCGCTGGGACAGACAGCCACGCCAATTTTGGCCATGGCGTCATTAAACAGTTTTCTGTCTTCGGCTTTTTCGATGGCTGGGAGTTTAGCGCCGATTAATTCGACGTTATATTCATCTAAAACACCATTCTTAGCTAAAGCGACGGCGAGATTGAGAGCAGTTTGACCACCCATCGTCGGTAGTAGGGCGTCAGGACGTTCCTTGGCGATGACTTTGGCGACGAGTTCCGGTGTCAGCGGTTCAATGTAGGTGCGATCGGCTGTGTCTGGGTCAGTCATAATTGTTGCTGGGTTGGAATTAACCAGCACAACTTCATAGCCTTCTTCTCGCAGGGCTTTACAGGCTTGGGTTCCAGAGTAGTCAAACTCGCAAGCTTGTCCAATCACAATAGGGCCTGAGCCTAACAGCAGAATCTTCCTGAGATCTTGGCGGCGGGGCATAGTTGTTGCTTTGGAGTAAGAGATTACAAATCCTGATTATTTTAAGATTGTTTACCCCTGGTCAGCCGCTTTGTTATCAAGTTTTCCAGGTTGGGCTGACGCTGCTCTCTACGGGGGACAGCTAACAAAATTGGCTAAAAGGCTCAGAAAAATTCTCTAGCACTTCCCTAGCTACTCTCTAGTCCCTAGTTCCTCACCCCTAAATTCAACGAAATGTACTTCACTAAAACGAGAAACTTTATATATAATTCTCACTGATTTATTTAAATTTTTTGCAAATTTTTGTATTTTAAGTCAGGGTTTTTTGAAATTACTAACGCCACATGCAACGGCACTATTATGTGTGCAGATATTTAACGGGTAGGAATATTTACTAATAAGCTAAATGCGATTAATTTTTAGTACGGTTTGACGATGTTATTTTATTTACTCGTACTAAAAAAGGCAGAGGGGATATTATCCACCTTCTGCCTTATTTTTATAATTTTTTCCGACCCGGATTTTCCAACTATTTATCTAGTCTGAAGTAGACTTATCTAAATGATGAGAAATTAGTTTTGTGCAGGTTGAACAAAACCCAAGGTCAAGCTGTCTTTAGCTAGGAAGTGAGAGATATGGAAGGCTCTTTCTTCAGTTTTTAAGAGAATTTTTTCATACAAATAGCGTGTAGCTCTGTCGCCTAAACTCTCTGCCTGAGCGGCTTGACGGCGAATCACACCAATTACCGCCTGTTCAGCAGCTAGGTCATTTTCTAACATTTTGCGGACAGAAAATACACCATCGGCTTCTTGTTCAAAACAAGTCAATTCTGCTAATTTGCTGAAGGTAGCCGCTGGCACACCACCTAATCCATCTAAGCGTTCTCCGATTTCATGGGCGTGCTCTTGCACTTCTTCGTAGTTCTCGTTAAAAAACTGATGTAGTGAATAGAATTCTGAGCCTTCCACTACAAAATGATGTTTTTGGTACTGCAAGTACAGTGCCTGGAAGCTAGCTAATAAAACATTCAATCCTTCTGTCACTGGAGCAGTGACGCTGTGATCCAGTAAGACAGGATTGTCGTAGATACGACCAAAATCTCGTAACACAGTTTGCGTTTCTGACATCGTTCTCCTCGCTTTTCAGCAGTTATGGTTTTTAACTGCTTAGTCTCTACATATTAACACTCTAAAAATTAAAGTATGTTGAATCAATGTTGTAATTTGTCAAGTTTTTTGCTAGTAAAAATTGCTATTTAAGTTTTTGCTGATTTGATTCCTGTTTTTATTATTGACATCAATAAATAAATATGCATGTATCGTGTGGGGTAAATATTACAGTCCTCGCTGATGTGCAGACAATAAGCGTTACCGTGCAACTTCTCTACTTTGGAGAGCGACTGTAAAGGAGAGTTAATTTTCTACTGTTATGCAAAATAATTGAGAAGAGTTTGCACTTAGGTTATGCTGGTTCTAAGAAGCTGAACTCTCCAATATGAAAAATATTAGAAAGTAGCAGCCCGGTAGTTACTGCAAGTTGGTCGCACATTGAGGGCTAGTCTTTTGAAATCACATACTGCAAAAATTGAACACAACCACGTGGTTGAGGTGGATTGGGTAGACCGTTGGCGAGTTTATCACCGCTTACAGGAACTAGAAATTCCCTGTTGGTGTGCGGCTAATCAGCCATTGCGGGTGGAAATCAACACTCCCACAGCAGCAGTTCAGCTGTGGAGCGTAGCGCAGCAGTGCACTGCTTCCCGTGATGATTTGATTTGGATTCTTAAACAAAATTGGCAACTTCGTTATCGCAAATCTTAATCGACAGGGGCCATTCTAGATTTGGCTACCGAAAAAGTTTGTTTAACTGCAAAGGAGGTTAAAAAATATGAATCAATCCCACATCACCGAAGTATCAGAATTTTGTCTGGAAGGTAGACTACTGGATTTTGTGGTGAAGGATGGTTACAAGCTTAAGGGTTTGTTGCTTGCGACTGCTGAGGGTGAATGCTATGTCAAACTCGCTAAACATTTACGGGTAGCTTTTGACTGGCGCTTACCACGGGGGACTTGGCTACAAGCTGCGGGGACGAAGAAATATGATGGCAAGACGGGGGAGTTTAAACTGAAGGCTGAGAGTGTGATGGCGGCCCGTCCTGAAGTGGAGGGAGTCGGTCGGACTAGCCAGCTTGATAGTAACACCAAGGTGCAATCACCCAAGAATAAGGCGACAATTTTGGTCTGTCAAAAGTCTGATTGCATGAACCGTGGTGGTAAAGCAGTTTGTCAAGCTTTAGAAATGGCGTTGCGCGATCGCTCTTTAGCAGACCAAGTTACAATCAGGGGTACTGGTTGTATGAAAAACTGCAAAGCCGGGCCTAACGTAGTCATGCCAGACAAAACCCGCTACACTCGCATTCAAGCTGCACAAATTCCAGCAATTATAGAAAAACATATTACTAATAGACCAGAAAACACCAAGGAATTACCGATACCCTTAGCAAATTTAGCCCTTAGTAGCTAATTGCTTTAATGAGAAAATTTCATCAGCATTTTGTATGGGCACAACTGCAGTTGTGCCCTTATTGCTGTGAATTTAAACCTGCCAATTCGTCAGCTAACTCTTGGGCAGTATATTGCATAAAATCTACTTTGTAGCGTGATAAAGCCTGAATAAACTCAGCACGACTTAGCCCAGCAATTTCTGCTGCTTTAGCTTGTGATATTTCGCCTAATTCATACCATTTAACTGCTGCGGCAATTCGCATTTCTTGGATAAATTCTTCAGGATTTTTCCGAATTGCTGAAAATACTGTTTCGGGTAATTGGATTGGTATTGTTCGCATATATTTTTCCCATATTATTACGAATCGTCGTTTCTAGGAAGCAATTGTCGCATTAATGTAGCTAAAAATGACATCTAATTCTCCAATTGCTTCTAATTCTGCTGCTTCTTCCGTTGTCAGAGAATCAGCTTTTTTTCTATCTAAGAGTTCTTGCATCCGCAAACCCAATTCGTCTGTAAATTTAAACAGATTAAGATTATTAACTTTTTCGACTCTAATACCAGTCGTTAGCCAGGATGAGGGTTTAAATACGACGATTACCATAAGTTTATTACAATTGAATATGCTGCTTTATTGTAAGCTAGATAGGCGTTCCCTAAAATTTCCCTGATTAAACACACTAGTAATGAAACAGATCAAAATTATTGTCGAAAAGCATTCTGACGGTTATGTTGCCTATCCTCTTGGTATACAAGGGGCAATAGTTGGTCAAGGTGACACTTATGAAGAAGCCTTAGCAGATGTCAAGTCAGCTATTCACTGCTACATTGAGATATTTGGTAAAGAAATGCTCGAAGATGAATTACCAGTAATCGAGGCATTTCTGACAGAGGCAGAGGTGGCTATTTAATGTCCAAATTTCCTGTCGATGCGCCTAAAACGAGAGTTATCAAAGCATTTGAGTTATTGGGATTTCGCATTGTTCGAGAACGTGAACATATTGTCATGGCGCGAGAAAATGAAGATGGCTCACAGACACCATTAGTAATGCCTAATCAATCTCAAATTAAATCAGGTACATTAAGAGCAATTTGCACTCAAGTAAGTATCTCGCGGGACGAATTCTTAACAGCCTATGAGCAAAGTTGAGTAAAGATACCAAAAACTGATATATATGATGTGCCAAAATAAAATATCAGTAAAACTACAGTCTTGACCTATGGTGTGGAATCCAGGGCAGCAGTTATTTGGTGGACGCTACATCATCGAGAGAAAATTAGGTGAAGGTGGAGTGGGTATCACCTATCTTGCGAAAAATCGACGCGGTGAATTGCGAGTCATTAAAACCCTCAGAGAACAAATCCTCAACCATCCCCAATGGATACCACATCAAGATAAATTACGGCATGACTTTCGGGATGAAGCATTGCGACTGTCTTTGTGTCGCCATCCTCATATTGTGCAGGTAGAAAATGTCTTTGATGAGGTTGATTTGCCGTGCATGGCGATGGAATACATCGAAGGCGAAGATTTAGGTAAGCAGATAACCGCAAAAGGGGCTTTACCAGAAGCAGATGCACTGCTATATATCCAGCAAATTGGCGAAGCTTTAACTGTAGTTCACGAACGCGGCTTGCTGCATCGAGATTTAAAGCCGAGTAATATTATGATGCGTGCGGGTAAACAAGAAGCCGTGCTAATTGACTTTGGTCTTGCTAGACAATTTATTCCGGGTGCAGTTTTACAGCATACAGAGAGCGTGACTCATGGTTATGCGCCTCCAGAACAGTATGTACCTAATGCAGAACGGGGAGAATATATAGATGTTTACGCCTTAGCTGCCACATTGTATGCTTTGCTGACTGGACAGTTGCCGATGCCGGCACCAGCTAGACTGCAAAATCTTACCATGCGATCGCCAAAAGAATTAAATGCCAATGTGAGCGATCGGGTGAATAACGCAATTATGAGGGGGATGGCGTTAAATTACAAGTTTCGTCCCCAGTCGGTGCAGGAGTGGTTAGATTTGTTGGGTGCAAGTTCCGTACCGCCAACACAACCAGTCATACCTCCTGTCTACACACCTGCATTTTGGGAATGCGTCCACATCATCCCCGGGATTTCTGGAATAGTAACCCTTAGCCCCAAGGAAGATATTTTAGCAAGTGTGGCAGGTTCAGTTATTCACTTGTTTTCATCAACTACAGGTCAACTTATCCGCACTCTGAGTGGTCATTCTGACTCGGTTAAATCAGTCGCCATCAGTAGTGATGGGCAAATTCTCGCCAGTAGTAGTGAAGACTACACTATCAAACTGTGGTCAGTGAGCACAGGAAGGGAAATTCACACCCTCAGTGGTCATTCCAAGCGGGTTAATTCCGTCGCCATTAGTAGTGATGGGCAAATTCTCGCTAGTGGTAGTGAAGACTACACTATCAGACTGTGGTCAGTGAGCACAGGAAGGGAAATTCGCACTCTCAGTGGTCATTCCAAGCGGGTTAATTCCGTCGCCATCAGTAGTGATGGGCAAATTCTCGCTAGTGGTAGTGAAGACTACACTATCAGACTGTGGTCAGTGAGCACAGGAAGGAAAATTTGCACCCTCAGTGGTCATTCCGACTTAGTTAAATCTGTTGCCATCAGTAGTGATGGGCAAATTCTTGCTAGCGGTAGTAGCGACAAGACTATCAAATTGTGGTCAATGGCAACAGGCAGAGAAATTCGCACCTTGACTGGTCATTTTTATGGTGTTCAATCCGTAGTCATCAGTCGCGATGGGCAAATTTTGGCTAGTGGAGGTAATGACGATACTATCAGACTGTGGGAAGTGGCAACAGGCAGAGAAATTCACACTCTGACTGGTCGTTCCGAATCGGTTCAATCCGTAGCTATCAGTAGTGATGGGCAAATTCTGGTTAGCAGTAGTCGGGACGGCATCAAACTGTGGTCAGTGACAACAGGCAGAGAAATTCGCACCTTGACTGGTCATTCCCATTTTGTTTATTGTGTCGCCATCAGTAATAATGGGCAAATACTGGCTAGTGGGGGCGAGACTATCAAACTGTGGTCAGTGACAACAGGCAGAGAAATTCGCACTCTGAATGGTCATTCCTTTTGGGTTAATTCCATAGCCATCAGTAATGATGGGCAAATCCTGGCTAGTGGTAGTTTTGACAAGAATATCAAACTGTGGTCAATGACAACAGGCAGAGAAATTCGCACTCTGAGTGGTCATTCCGAATCGGTTCAATCTGTAACCATCAGTAGCGATGGGCAAATCTTGGTTAGTGGTGGTGGAGACACCACTATCAAACTTTGGGATGTAGCAACAGGCAGAGAAATTCGCACCCTCAGTGGTCATTTCGACTCGCTTTATTCCTTAGCCATCAGCAGCGATGGGCAAATTCTCGCTAGTGGTAGTCGAGACACCACTATCAAACTGTGGTCGGTGAGCACAGGAAGGGAAATTCGCACCCTCAGTGGTCATTCCGACTTAGTTAAATCTGTTGCCATCAGTAGTGATGGGCAAATCCTCGCTAGTGGTAGTCATGACAACACTATCAAACTGTGGTCGGTGAGCACAGGAAGGGAAATTCGCACCCTCAGTGGTCATTCCGACTTAGTTAAATCTGTTGCCATCAGTAGTGATGGGCAAATCCTCGCTAGTGGTAGTCATGACAACACTATCAAAGTGTGGGAAATATCGACAGGTAAAGAAATTCATAGCCTGAATCATTTTAGTGGAGTTGAGTCTGTCGCCTTTAGCCCTGACGGAGATTGGCTGGCTGCAGGAGATAGTAGCGGAAATATTAAAATTTGGCGATCGCAGCTAGTTGTCCAATAACAGCGTCAAAATAGTAAATAGAAACTGCCAACAATCAATCAAATGCTAGAAATAACCAAAAATTACCTCATGGACGAAAATCAGCAACCTATTGCTGTACAAATTCCTATAGCTGACTTTGAGAAAATTGAAGAAATCTTAGAAAATTACGGCTTAATCAAGCTAATGGCGGAATCAGAAGACGATGAACGTCTCGCTAAGGATGAAGCATGGAAATATTATCAATCATTAAAGCAAAAGAATGTGGAAAATTGAATATACTAAAAAATTCTTAAAAGAATTAGCAGATTTACCACAAGATGTGCAAGCTCGCATTGAACCAATCGTCTTTCAAGAACTAGAATCAGAAAACCCCTTTGATTTGGGCTATTTGCAAAAAATGAAAGGCTACGATGATAAATATAAAATTCGTGTCGGTGATTACAGAATAAGGTGTCTAACCCCCTATATTCAGATTTAGCGCTGTGTCAACGTATCGTAGGGGCGAACGGCCGTTCGCCCTTACACCCGTATTTGTATCATGATTGAAGTGAAATGGTATGACTCTCGGAAGCGTTGATGGAGATCCAGGTGTTCAAATCGAGATGCACATTTTCGTTGGCTCCAAAGCAACTTGGGATCACATTGGCGGACAAGCCCCTCAGTTTTTGGAGTTTCCTCCCCAGGATGCGTAGGTTTGGGAGCTAAATGCTAATACCGTTTCACTTTTAGTGAAGGTTTAACAATAAGGTCTTACATGGAACGATGCTGATGCAGAAGGACAATTACCTGGGATGTTGCGATCGCCATTAAATCGCTACAATTTTATATACATAACCGTCTGTCAAACAATGGTTAATCAAATTTAACTCAGCAACCATGACTTCTTCCCCACCCGTAGCGATTTCGCCAACAGACCACAAAGATGAGATAATTTTCCCTCAAGGGGAATTTTGGAGTGATGAGCCTCCGTTGGAAACCAATCTACATCTACGGCAAATTTTAATCCTCATTCAATGTCTAGAATGGGCGTGGCAGAATAAAGACGATTATTTTGCTACGGGGAACTTGACTGTTTACTATAGCCCTAATCAAAAAAAATCAGAAGACTTTCGCGGCCCCGATTTTTTTGTTGTTTTGGGAACAACCCGCAATCAAGAACGCAGAAGTTGGGTTGTTTGGCAAGAGGGGGGAAAATATCCTAATGTGATTATCGAAATTCTCTCTGATAGCACTGCGAAAATAGACAGGGGAGAGAAGAAGGAAATCTATCAAGATGTTTTTCGGACACCAGATTATTTTTGGTTTGACCCTGATAGTTTAGAATTTCAGGGGTTTACTTTGATTCGAGGAACTTATGAACCCATCACACCTAATGAGCAAGGCTGGTTGTGGAGTCAGCAATTGGGATTATATTTGGGAATTCATCAACGACAATTGCGCTATTTTACTTCTGATGGGGAGTTAGTTCTCTCTCCTGAAGAAGCAGCTACACAAGCGCAGCAGCAGCTTGAACAGGAAAGACAGCGGGCTGAACAGGAAAGACAACGAGCTGAACAAGAAAGACAACGGGCTGAACAATTAGAAGCGCGGCTCAGAAGCTTGGGAATCGACCCAAACGAATCATAACCAAATGATTAATTCTCCCACATCAAGGATAAAATTCAGCAAACTACATTGCATCAAGGCGCCGGCGTAATTGACTACTAACGGCATCAATAACTGTGACGACTACCAACAGTACTAACATCATGGTGGTGGCTTTGGTATATTCAAAGCCGTCAATGTAACTTTTCAACTGAAAGCCAATTCCTCCAGCACCAACTACACCCAAGACGGAAGCGGCACGGATATTGTATTCAAACATCCAAAAGGTGTATCCTAACGCCAATGGCATAACTTGGGGCAAGATTCCATATTGAGCAATTTGCATTTTGGATGCGCCAATCACTTCTAAGGATTCGATGGAACGGGAATCCACGGCTTCGATCGCTTGTTGATAGAACTTGGCTAGGTAGCCGATGGTGTAAATTCCCAGAGCTAATGTCCCTGCGGGTGCTCCTAAGCCTGTGGCGGCGACAAAGATTAATCCTAAAATAATTGAGGGGACGGAACGGACGGCGTTTTGCAGTAAGTTTGCTAACCATTGCAACCATTGAGGTGCAATATTGCTGGCGCTGGCGATCGCAATTGGTAAGGAGGCGATCGCACCGATGGTGGTTCCCCACAATGACATCTGTACTGTTTCTAGCAGTCCTTTAATGGCTATGTCTAAAACTGTCCAATTGGGCGGAAATAACCTGGAGACAAAATCGGTGATGTAAGGCCAGCTTGTCTGGAGTGTGGCAAAATCAATTTTTAAACCCTGCAGTGCCCAACCATAGCCTATTACTAGGCTTAACAAGATAATTAATGAGTTGATTCCAGGATAGCGCCCTGTGATGGAAAATTTGGACAAGTATTTAATCATTGATACTGTTTACGATGGGGAAAAATGGTCTTGCAGGTTGTGACAAGGGCCGTCATAAATTATACGTCCGGCTTCGAGGACGATCGCCCTTTGGGCATATTCTGCTGCTATCCCCAAATCATGCAAAACGCTAATAATTGTCATTCCTTGTTGGGAATGCAGTTTTGCTAAAGTCTGCATTACTTGTTGAGCGGCGATGATATCTAAGCCTGTGATGGGTTCGTCTGCTAAAAGTATTTGGGGTGATTGAATTAAAGCACGGGCGATGGCTACTCTTTGTTGCTGTCCACCGCTGAGTTGGGCTGTTTTTTGGTAGGCTTGCTCTTTTAAGCCCATTTCTTCTAACAATTTTAGGGCTAAGAGGCGATCGCGTTGCCCGAATCCCCACAAGGTTTGCCAAGTTGTCCTTGTTCCCAGGCGTCCACACAGGACATTTTCTATGGCTGATAGTTGGCGAATCAACCCACCACCTTGAAACAACATCCCGATGTCGCGCCGAATTGTGGTGAGTGTGCGGGGGTTCATGGTGACACCATTGATTTGAATTGTTCCCCGCACAATCGGTACTAGACCCACAAGCGATCGCAATAAGGTAGATTTACCAGCACCGTTGAGTCCCAGCAAAACCACGAATTCACCAGGCTGAATCTGGCAATTAATCCCATTGAGAATGGGACGATGTAAAGATGCAGTGTATGCTGTCTCTAGGTTTTGGCAATCTATCACGTAATCGTTCATTCCTATTTGCGCTCACACCCTTGATATTATGGCTCTATGCCTACACGCTTGAGGGCATCACGCACTGGTGCCAAATGACGATTATGATTAACTCGCACTAATTCTGTGGAGTTATATAGGTTGCGTAGTAGTTGGTTATTTGCCGGTTGATTTAATTTCAGCAGGGCGTTGATGATTTTTTCTCTGTCTGCGGGAGAAACATCATCGTCAATGGCGATACCGTGAGCGGGAACACCAGATATTTTATATAGCACTCGTAGTTTGCTCTTTTCTTCTGCTGTGATGTAGGGCGCATATAAAGCGTATTCTGAGACTGTGGCTACTTCTGCTTGACCACGCAACACTGCTTGTAGTGCCTTGCTGTAATTACCACCGTAGCTTACTTGACCAAAGAATCCATCCAAGCGATCGCGGTTGGGTACAAATCCCTGTCTAACTAACTCACTAACGGGGAAAATAAATCCTGAACCCGAAGTGGGAGAAGTGAAGGCGATTTTTTTCCCTCGCAGTTGTTCCAAGGTAGCTTTAGCAGAGTTTTTCGTTGTCAGGGAGCTATTGCTGGGTACTACAAATACGGAATCATAAGTGTATTTGCCAGAGTAATTTTCTCGTACCTCTGCCAAATATAAGCGAGCATTGGCGAGTTGTTCTGCTTTTAAGGCGGGACGGCTACTTAAAAAGGCGACATCAGCCCGATTTGCTCTCAAAGCTTCCACCGCTGCAGTATCATCACCAATCTGTGCAGTTACCGGTATGCCTAGTTCTTTAGATAAAAATGCAGCGACAGCATTTGCTTTAGTTTGCAAGTCTGTCGAGTCAGAGCGAGTGGGAAAAACTATTGTTAAATTTTGCAGTTTTTGTTGTGCAAACAAGCGTGGTGCTTGTTGATTGGGTGCAGAGTTAGCGATCGTCGCCTGCATTCCCCCTAATGTACTTAACCCTAGACCAATAGACGTTGCCAATGCAGCGCCGACACTCAACAAGCTCTTTCTTCTCACACTCATTTCTCACTCTCCGTAGATGGATATTCTGAATATTTTTGCTAATTAGTTGCAACTATCCCGATCAAAAAATTTAAAGCTTTTAGAAATAAAAGTCAACTATGAAGTGTGTAGTAATTTGTCAATGAAATACATCAGCTAATGTGATTGCTGAAACTAAAGCTACTGAGAAAAAGGTTGATTACTGCCTATTGAAACGACAATTTTTACACAAACATTATACTGAAAAGACAGAGGCTGATAATGCTTTAGTAGCGGGCATTGTGCAAATGTTCTGATTATGGTATGCCAAAATTGGCGATCGCTATTTAATACCAGAAAAAAGCCCACCAATAATGACTTCGGGCTGAACAATAAGCGCAGTATTTGCGTTCTATCGGCATTGATCCGAATAATTTACTTAGTGAGTAACATAGCATGATCGCTTTGTTGAAGTGATGCGATCGCATTTAGTTTTGAGAACGACGAGTCGCGTTTGGTTGCAAAGAGCGTGGACGCTTCCTCGGCTTGTCGCTAGACATCGCTTATTCATAGTTCAAAGCTCTTGCTCCACAAAACTTTTGAGTTGTGGACTAAATTTATGGGAAACTGTAGTCATGAATGCAAAGGTGTGCCCAAAAGCCGATGACGGGATTTGAACCCGTGGCCTGCTGATTACGAATCAGCTGCTCTACCACTGAGCCACATCGGCGTACACAGTCTCAAAGTATAACATCATTTATTCATGGCAGAACCAAATCCCCAAAATCGCCTTAATCCGGAACAATACGCCCGTCTCAAGGCAGAAATCGCTGCTCCTTATCGCAGTATTCGCAAATTTATCTACATTGCTTGTGCTGCATCTGGCTCTATCGGTGCATTCATCTTTTTCTTTAAACTGCTCGCAGGACGCGATATTGAGCACACTTTACCTAATCTAGCGCTCCAATTAGGAATCGTGGCTATAATGATTTTTTTCTGGGGTCGGGATCAAAATAAAAACGTCTAAAGCAATATCTTCAGTAATTTATATAGTATAACAGGGAACAGGGAACTCTTAACAGGGAATAGGGTTGAAAGTCGCTTCGTGTAAGCGTTTTATCTTTAGTTACTGTCCTAACCTATGTGGCTACGGCTATACTTATTTAGATGTGAAATATATTGTTGTTGTAGAGACGTGAAATTTCACGTCTCTATCTTTTGATTTTCCCAGAAGTTTAAATATTAAACTTCTTCAGCCTCTAGCCTCTTAATTTACGGTACTTTGACCACATAAGGAGAGGTAATTGCTTGGGCGCGGCCAGCGTTCACCAGTGCTTGGTAAACAAAAGCTGCGACTTCGGCTCTAGTGGCTTCACGATTGGGACTGAGTTGTTGAAGTGTGGGATAGTTAATTACTAACTGTCTTGCTGTTGCAGCTGCTACAGGAGCAGTTGCATAGCTAGGAATTTGAGCAGCATCACTATAAAAAGTGAGCACATTTTGATTATTTGCTGTCAATCCCAAACCATTAGCCAGAGATACTAACGCCTGTACTCTAGGAATTTGTTGCTGTGGTTTAAAATTCCCATCTGGATAGCCAGAAACAAATTGACTTTGATAAGCAGACTTAATAGCTGCATAAGCCCAGAAATTGCTGGGTACATCTTTAAAGTTGATTGCTGTACGTTTAGCAGCGGGTGTTAAAGCTTTGGTGACGATGGTAGCAAATTGGGCGCGTGTCACAGGTTCATTAGGTTTAAAGCTGCCATCGGGGAAACCTGCAATAATGTTTTGGGAGGCTAATGCTTCAATGTAACCTTTTGCCCAGTAACCTGCGGGGACATCTTTAAAGGCGACAGCACCACCTGCTGGGGGGTTCACGGTTGCAGCTACGAAGTCTACTTGACCAAAAATCCGCTTTTGGTCGATGTCATTACCAATAGCGAGGATGCGATTAGTTTTAGTCGCGTTGTTTAAATCGTAACGGATGTTATTGCGAATCAAGTTGCTACCAGGGCTTTCATTAGTTCCCAAGTCTGGCGCAGCACCGATAGTGGCGATGACTCCATCCCGCTTGTTGTTTTGGATAACGTTTTTACGCAATACTGGCTTGGCTGTTTCGGAGATAAAAAGTCCATCTTGGTTTTGAACAATTTCGTTTTCTACGATTAGGGGTGTGGAAGTACCACCAATCGCTAATCCAAAGCCAGTATCTTGAAATAAGTTTTTGCGAATCTCTCCTTGGGCAGATTTAGCCACGGAAACCCCGTTACCTTTGTTTTGCACAAAGATGTTGTTTTCAATTTTGGGATTTCCTGTACCTGTGACAAAAACGCCCTCACGGACGCTATTGGTGAAGGTATTATTTTTAATAATTGGGTTAGATGATTCTACCCAGACCCCAGTACCCCGTTGGTTGGGGTTGGTGACGGTGAGTCCGGCGATCGCTGTGCCGTTTTCTGCCAGAATTGTAATATCCTGTCTAGCAAAGGTCTTACTGGTGTAGTAGCCTCCGCCTGTAATTAAAATCCCTTGGCCTTTGTTGGATTCATCACCTTGTAATGTCACTCCTGGTTTCAGTAGCAGTGGGAAGGTTTCACCACTTTCTTTGCTGTAGTTACCAGGGGCCAGTTGGATCAAGGTACCTGGTTGAGCTTTACTGAGGGCGAAGGTGATGGTTTTGTAAGGCGTATTTGCTGATGCACCAGCATTAGCTGTGTCTGCACCAGTTGCTGGGTTCACGTAAACTACTGCTGCAGTCACAGGAGTTTGCGCGATGAGAGTTGGGGCGATACTCCGTTGATGTGTGTCACCAGCTTTGACTGCACTGGGCAATAACATCGCTCCACTAGCAGCAAATAATAAAGCTATGACTCCCACTGGTAAAGCTGAAGTAGATTTGAGGTGGTTACCAGCGCTAAGGCGAAGAGATTTCGCTACAGAAATGTGAAAACCCCGATATTTCATTTTTTATGTCTGTGAAATGCTGAATTATATGATTTCCCACAAAGTTGAAGCTAGCAATGACCTAGCTGTCAAACTTATGCAAAACTATACCGGATCATCAGCACTTAATCAGCTAAATTTTCAAATAAAAAAGACAAAATTGCCTTGTATAAGCTATTAGCTGTGACAGTTTGACTACTGTCCTGCTTTGTTTAATTTTTATGAACAAAAGAGGTGAAGCCAGAGGTGAGATTGACCGATTTTCTCATCCCTGGCTTGGTTTCTAGTAGGCTAAAGTTTCTAAAGTTTCTCGCAAATAACGCTGTACCTGCTGTTCTAGGCGCAGTCCTTGTAATTGAGTATCATGTTCTAGTTGCCAGCGTTGGAAACCGGAACTAGCGGCGATCGCGTATTTCAGACTACTCCAAATTTCACTATCGTGGGCTAGCGGGCGATCGCTAGAAGCTTGAATTTGAGCCATAGTTTCTCATTCCTCAGTTGATAAAGCCAAAGTTATAACCGAACAAATAATGTGTCTAATGCTGCTCTGAGTCTGATTTTAGGGCTTCTTGGGAATCTTGATGGATTCCGATCGCAGATTGAAATAACTGGGGCAAAATTCGATTCACCCGTACCCCTAAAATCGTGAAGTTTTGCTTAATCTTTTCTAAAGATAATGGTTCTACGGCGGCAAATTCTGTGTCATTCATCACCAAAACTCTAACTATACTCACAGGAATTTGGAGAAACAAATTGCTGGCGAGGAAAGCCAGAGCCGCTAGCACTAATCCCACACTACGCCATTGGGGTAGAAAGCTGGCAATATTAGCGACTAAGGGTGCAGCTTGGTATATCTGCCAGAGTATTGCTACTGACAGTACCGACGCTAGCAGGGCCAGCACGCGATTAAAATTTGTATTAATTAAACAAAGAATTTTTCTTTGCTGCTCAGTCAAATTTTCTGGATTGAGCGCTACGCCTAAAATAGCGAATATATAGAATGGGCGGCGAATTTGCATCCACAACAGAGGGACTACGCCGATGGCGGCGACTAAAAAAAGTTCCATCCACACTGGTAACAGTGGTTCACCGACCGCCAGGAATAATAAGCACAAAAGTAAAAAAATCGGCAACGCCGCTAATCCAGCGACGTGAATCCACAGAATCGGTTCAGAGCGAAATGAGGACATAGGGCACACAGGGGGAAGGAGAGATAATTGAAAATTAACTCATTCAAAATTCACAACTGCTTTTCCGTACCCCCCAACCCCAAAGGGGGCCAGACGCCCCCACGGTTCCTGAGTGATCATTTTGTGAGTGTGAGGGTACGGCGCTTAGTCACCATTTGATAGGCTTCCATGATGTCGCCTTCAACCCAGTCGTTGAATTTATCAACGCCAATACCGCATTCAAAACCGGTACTGACCTCTCTAGCATCTTCTTTCATCCGTTTGAGGGAGTCGAGGACGCCTTCATAAATCAACTTACCAGCGCGACGTACTCGCAGTTTGCAGTTGCGAAGCAGTTTGCCTGATTGTACATAACAACCTGCAACTGCACCCCGACCGACGGGGAAGACAGCGCGGACTTCGGCTTGACCCAAGGATTCTTCTACTAACTCTGGTTCTAATAGACCTTCCAAAGCACCTTGGATGTCTTCTAGGAGTTTGTAGATGATGTTGTATTCTCGTACGTCTACGCCTGATTCGTCTGCGGCTTGTCGAGCACCACTGGCAAAAGTGGTATTGAAGCCGATGATCACGGCGCCGCTGGCTGCGGCTAGGTCGATATCTGTTTCGGTGATTTCGCCTGCAGTGGCTAGCAACATGCGAATTTGCACTTCGTTTTGAGGAATTTGTCTGAGTGATCCCACGATCGCTTCGACTGAACCCTGTACGTCTGCTTTCAGGATCAAGTTGAGTTCTTTCAACTCGCCTTCTTGTGCTTGAGCGGAGAGGGTGGTGAGAGTAACGCGACCTTGGAGGAGGCGAGATAGGCGTTGCTTGTCGGCGCGATCGCTCGCTAAGGCGCGGGCTTCTTTTTCGTTGGCGAATACCTCAAAATCGTCACCTGCGGCGGGGACATCACTTAATCCGAGTACTTCCACTGCGAAGGAAGGAGACGCCACATCTACTCTTCTACCCCGGTCATCTACCATTGCTCGGACTTTACCGAATGCCGATCCCGCGACTAACATATCGCCTACATGGAGAGTACCATTTTGAATCAACAGGGTAGCGACGGCACCTTTGGCTTTATCTAGGTGGGCTTCGATGACTGTACCTTTCGCCGAGCGGTCTGGGTTCGCTGAAAGTTCTCCGACTTCTGCTACCAACAGAATCATTTCTAGGAGTGTATCTAGGTTTTCGCCCTTGATGGCGCTGACGGGAACCATGATTGTTTCGCCACCCCAGTCTTCTGCTGTTAAACCATAGTTGGTGAGTTCTTGTTTCACCCGCTCTGGTTGGGCACCTTCTTTGTCAATCTTGTTGATAGCGACGACAATGGGGACTTCAGCGGCTTGAGCGTGGCTGATAGCTTCAATGGTTTGGGGACGTACACCGTCATCAGCGGCTACTACTAATACGGCAATATCTGTCACCCTTGCACCCCGCGCCCGCATTGCCGTGAAGGCTTCGTGACCGGGTGTATCCAAGAAGACGATTTGCTGTGGCTTGCCTTCGTGTTCTAAATCCACATGGTATGCACCAATGTGCTGAGTGATACCCCCAGCTTCTCCAGCTGCGACTTTGGTTTTGCGAATCGAGTCGAGTAAGGTAGTTTTTCCGTGGTCTACGTGACCCATAATTGTTACTACTGGTGGGCGACGATGGAGGTTTTCCAAGTCTGCCACATCCAGCATTTCTGTGACTTTGCGGGCTTCTGCTTCTGGTTCAGCCGTTTCGACTTCTATTTCTAGCTCTTTGCCGACTAAGGTGATGGTGGCGATATCTAGATTCTGGGTGATACTCACCGCCATACTTTTCATAAACAGGATTTTCACAATTTCTGTGTCGGCTACAGCCAAGAGATCGGCTAGCTCTTGGACTGTGAGGGGCCCTGTCACTACTACTTTTTCTGGACGCTCGCGTTTTGCTTCTTCTTCTGGGCGACGGTTTTGGTCGCGATCGCGACTGGAAGATTTTTTACTGCCTCTAGCCGTTGGGGCCGCAACAGCTAGTGCTGGTTGCTGTGCTGGTTTGCTCGATTTTGGTTTGGGGGGACGAGCAATAGAAAGGCTGACTTGGACGGTGGCTGGGGCGTCCAGGCTATCTTCATCTAGTAGATCGTCTTCTTCAAACTCATCATCGAGGATCGGCTTGACCCGTTTACCTTTGACTACTCCCTTACCAGCTTTTTCTTTGATTTCGTCAATTATTTCTTCTTCTTGCCACTTTTTGCCACCTTTGGCTAACCGAGGTGGTGTGGGGCGTTTCAAATCAATGATTTCACCGGGTACTACTTCCTCGACTCCTGCTGCTTTGCCTGGCCCACCTTGCATTGGTCTGGGTGGTGTAGCGATTGGCATCGCAGCTACTGCTTCACCCGGACGCACTGGTCTTGGTCGTTGTGGTTCGCCAAACGATGGACTGGGACTAGATGGCCGAGTGCCCCTTTGTTCTGGTTTTTGCGGTGCGAGGTTGGGACGAGCCTGTCTTTGCGGTGCAGCCTGGGGAGCTTGGTCAGTTGGCACCTTGGCAATTTTTGGTTTAATCGACTCGCGTTCTTCTTCGGCTTTCCGTGGGCGTTCGCGCTTGAGGATCGGTTTATCTGACTGGGCTAGTTGCTCTACAACCTGTGGTTCGTCTGCCGCTGGTCTAGCAGGTGGGGCGACTAGTTGAGGTTTTTGGGGCTTTTCCGGTTTTGGTCTGGGCGGGACTATTTTTTCTGGTTTTTCCGCAGCTATTTTTTCTATTGGCTCTGTATGGGGATGCAAAGTTGGCTCTGCATCTGTAGGAGCTGGTTGCTGTGGTGTCTCTGATAAATTCCGGGGTACGGGTCGAGTTGGTGCCGTCGGCTGCATGGGTGAGACAGGAGTAGCGAATGGTCGTGGAGGTGCTGGAGAATTGACTTCAGACGCAGCAGCTTGAGTATTATTAGCAACTGACGCCTCTGGGGCGTTGGAGGTGGGATTTCTCAATATTTTGGGTTTACGAATTTCCAAAATTTGTTGTTTGTGAGGTGGTGCTGGTCGATTACGTCCGCCAGTTTGTGCTGAATTTGGTTTATGACTGGGTGGACTGTTTTCTCTTTTCGGCGTCCCATTGGTGGCTGCGAGTTTTTCCGCCGCCGCGCGAATATGTTCAGCCTCAGAATCTGAAATCGTACTGCTATGGCTTTTGACCGCGATATTGAGCTGGTCGCATATTGCTAATAGCTCTTTGTTATCCAAATTCAATTCCTTTGATAATTCGTAGATTCTAACTTTGCCGTTGTTCATCCACTCTTCCCCTTTAATTTACAGTTTTAGCGGATGGTTGCCTGGTTTGCGACATCTCCATCCTTTGATTACTGTTTTTTGGTTGCCGTTCAGTTTTTGCCGGTGCCTCCAATCAGGAAAGAGAGATGTTTCGGGTTATTGCTGGCATCCCCACCTAGAATGATGGTGGAGGGTGATCCAAAAAGAATTTTTTAAGCAAAAATCTTTTTGAATGTCCTGGATGCCTAACTGCGCTCTTGCGCTACCAGGTTGCCATTGTGTGATTTTTTGTTTTGCTGATTCTGAGTCTTCCACAACACAATCGAGTAAAACTTGTTGGGAGTGTTGCTTAGTCTCTCTGTTGGTCAAAGAGCCTTTTGTCAACTACGCCCATTTACTATTTTGGCACTAACCCCGGTAATCAACAGATGGGCTTTGAGACCACGATTCTGCTTTTGATTACCACTACAAATTTGGCAAACTAAATTTGATTTTGGGTATTGCTTTGGGCTAGACGCTGCCACAATGTCTGGTACAGTGCTTCTGGCACTGCTGCATGTAGCGATCGCCCTAGTCGATTTTTTTTTTGAGCCGCTTGCAGGCAACTCATTTGCGGACAAATATAGGCGGAACGCCCCATGCCCTGATCCAATTGTACCTTTCCAGACGGAAAGACGCGGACAATCCGCCAAAACTCTTGTTTGAGTGCTGTTTGGCGGCAGCTAATACAGCGCCGATAATTCGGTTTCATTTAGTCTTATGCTACCTTACCTCATGCAGTCTAGTTATCAAAATGAGTTGCAGTTAGCCTATATTGAGTTATACCAAATTTCTGGACTATGTAATCCCTAATACAAGCATGTTAGGAACAAATACTAAAATTTCCTTGAACTCATCAATTATTCTTCGTCACTAGTGTCAAAACTGGTTTCAAAAGATTCGTCTTCTAGTGTCAGTTCTTCATCATTTTCGTCTTCTATTTCTAATTCCTCCAGACTATTTTCGGCTTCTTCTTGCTCTAATTGATATTTTGCTCTGGCTGCAACAAATTTAGCATCTTCGCCTGCGTGGTCATACTTAGCTTTATCTTTGATGTCAATTTTCCATCCAGTTAAGCGAGCTGCCAAACGGACGTTTTGTCCTTCTTTGCCAATCGCCAGACTTAATTGGTCTTCAGCCACAAGTACGTGTGTTTGCCGAGTTTCGGGATCCATGAGACGGACTTCATCTACTCGTGCGGGACTCAAAGCGTTAGCAATGTAGGTGGCTGGATCTGGCGACCAACGAATCACATCGATTTTTTCTCCACGCAGTTCGTTGACTACCACTTGAATTCGTGATCCCCGTGCACCAATACAAGCCCCAACCGGGTCTACGTCACGATCTAGGGTGTCAACGGCAATTTTGGTACGGGGGCCGACGTAGCGCGAGGGGGGATTGGCTTCTCTGGCTACGGCGACTATCCGCACTACTTCGTCTTCTATTTCTGGAACTTCGTTGGCGAACAGATAAACTACTAATCCGGCGTCAGCACGGGACACTAGCAGCTGGGGACCTCGTTGCTGTCCTTGGGAAACTTTTTTGAGATATACCTTAAATGTGGCATTGGCTCGATAGTTATCGTTGGGTAGCTGTTCCCGCTTTGGTAATTCGGCTTCTACCTCTGGTTGACCAAAGCCGCTGCTGACTGCCAAGATGACTGATTGTCTTTCAAATCGCAAAACTCTCGCTTGCAGTACGGTACTTTCTAAGTCTTGGAATTCTTCTTGTACCATCTGGCGCTGTTGATCCCGCAGCTTTTGCGCCAAAACTTGCTTGGTTTGCATCGCCGCCATGCGCCCAAAGTCTCCTTGATCTGGGGTAACATCGAGTACTACAGAATCACCTAATTGGGCTTCGGGGGCTACTTGTTGAACTTCGTCTAAGGAAATTTGGTGGTCGGTGTTGCTAACTTCTTCAACGATGCTTTTGGTGGAAAGGACGCGAAATCCTTCGCTGTCAATATCGAGTTCTACTTCAAAGTTATCAAAGTATTCTTCATCAAATTGCTTGCGTTCCAAGTTTTGCGCGCGGCGATAACGTTCATAGCCTTTGAGTAGTGCTTCTCTAATAGCTGATTGCACTGCGAGCCGAGGTAAATTCCGTTCTCTGCTGATACTTTCGATTAATTCTTTTAATCCCGGTAAACTAACCATTGACATAAGTATTCTCCTTTAAAATTAAGGGTTAGGGGTTAGAGGCTAGAGGCTAGAAATTCCGGACAAAAAACTACAAATTAAAGTCAGGGATTAGAGAATAGCTTGCAACTAATCTCTAATCCCTCATCCCTAATCTTTGATCCCTAATCTCTAATCCCTAGCCCCTTATCTATCGGCTCTCATCCAGTTGCACCTTGGTAATTTGACTGCGGGGGATTTCGACTGTGCGACCTTTTTGATTTAGGTAAACTTTGTCCTCGTCCCGGCGAATCAATTGACCAGTCCACTCTTGTTGTCCGTCGTAGGGTGGAGAAGTGGAGATGATCACGGGAAATCCTTTGAAGGAAATAAATTCCCTGTCGGTCACAAGTTGGCGGGAAATACCAGGACTGGAAACTTCCAAAACATAGGTATCTGGAATGATCTCCGCCGCATCCAAGGAGGCTTCTAAAGCACGACTCATCCGCTCGCAATCATTTAACCCAGTATCTTGCTGGGGATTACGGATGTCTACCCGCAAAATTGGTGGACGTTGATTGGTGTGAAAAACCACACTGACAACTTCTAATCCCAGTTCTTCTGCTACTGGTGACGCCAAATCAATAATTTGTGGCACTAAAGGATGGGTCATGCGAGAATTCAATAAAAAAAGTGGGCGTTGACCCACTTCCTGCGATAGGGATATCTTCCAAGAAGCCTTGTGACGAACCCAGAATGGTTCGACTCTAATCTGAGTTTAGCGCATTTTTTTGGGGGCAGTGGGGATAAATTAATATATGGTTATTTGTTGTTTGTGATTGATCAAGGGTCAAGGCTGATTATCTTCGCTCTTTAGCGGGGATCATGGCACCAAAAGCTTGTGTGCGTAGTTGTCGGGTTTGGTCGATAATTTGGTCGATGTCTTCTTGAGATAAGCGCTGGACGTAGTTGAGCTTGATTTCTTCTAGAAAATCAAACACTAGGCTTTGAATTTCGGAAGTGACGTGTTGTTTCTGGATTTCACTGCTTAAAGCTTGGGTGAAACGCTGTAGTAGTTGGCTGGTAAGTTTTGCACCTACGGGATCTTCGACTGCGCTCACGAGGACGTTGTATAGATTTGTGGTGATTTGGGTTGCTAGTTGCTCGCTGAGTTGAGTTTGTGCTTGTCCTATTCCTGGTAAAGCTTGTAAGCTGCGGTAAACGGGGACTTGATGCATGACTGTGTTGATGTTGTGGCGTAAAATGGCGGTGATTTCTGGTTGTATTTTGGGAAATACTTCATAGACTACTGTTTGCATGAGTAGACTGGCGATCGCTTCCATTTCATTAATATTATTAATATCTATGTATGGACGCAGGTTTTCTTGTTGCGACAACCAGCGCGTTAACTCGCCTCTTTTAATTGATCCTTGAATTTGGTTAATCACTCTCACCACAACAATTTCGGTGATATCTTCGGCAAAATTTGCTACTATACCTTGATTAGCTTGTCGCCACACTGGATGCAAGTTTAATAGATGTGACTGGTCAAGGCGAATTAATACTGGTACTACTCGCAACCAACGCCAAAATGGTAGCAATAAAAACAAGTCATACCATCGCCACAAAACCGCATCTAACCAGCTAAAGCCTGGATGCCGACGTCTGATATAGAAGCTGCGTACCAGTAGTTCTAGAGCAAATATAGCTACAAAGGGCAGATCAATCAACCAGAAATCATCAACAAATTCCCCATCTTCACCAATTTTGCGGTAGAAGTTACTAGCGATTAAGGGTTTGATTTTCTGATTAAAAAAATTAATTTCTGATGTCCAGCCTCTTTTAGTTAAATATTCTTGACTCCAAAAAGTTTTAAAGGCTTGCTTGGCAGATTCTTGACGAATGCGATCGCGCATCCGATTTTTTATCTTTTCTAGAGTACCACTCTTCTGTGCTGCCGCAAACGGATTGCTTTCAATCATCTCCACACTCAAACGGCCCAGCTCTTCTAGCTGGGTTTTTGTTAGGGGCGACTGTAACCCTGTTTGGCTAACCTGTTCTTCTAATTTTTCTACGGTTTCTAGATAATTTTTTGTTTCTCGGTGCGGTTCAATGCCTTTGATGGGGTCATAAATTTGCGTAATTTGGGGAAATCTTCGCCAATAAAACTCTCGCCAAGGTACGTAACTTAAATTAAACAAAACTAAGCATAAATTTACTGTAGCAATGATTGCCATCAATCTTTCAAAACCAAGTTGCAGCCGCTTTGAAGTTGGGGAATGAGCCATTTTTAGTGTTGGATTATACAGATGTTCAATATAATTGTTTAGATTATATATTTTTGGCTATTTCCCGCAAACCGCTACCGTTAAGTAAAATATCTTTCTTGGGGTGGATGATTTTAATTATTAAAAAACATTAATTAAGTTAACCAATCAAACTCTCATGGCTTAAAAATCATTAATGATTGAGAAAAAGATGTTCAAAAAACTGAAAGTGTATTTGTCAATCTCTGTATTCTGCTGATTTCATCTAAAGGAGTTTTACGTATGTGGTGTGGGTTAGAAAAATCAAGTGTTACCATAGCTGCTATTTGCTTGATATCTAGCAGCATAGCAGTTTCAGATACAGTTTTTGCTGCTCGCCAGCGTGAATATACGCCTCAGCAGTTTCGTGCTGTTCTTAACGGATTAGGCTATAAAGTCAAGTTGACAAATACTCCCTTGACGGATGAAGAAACTAAAAAAGCAATCCGTGAGTTTCAAAAAGGTTACAAGTTATCTGCTGATGGAATAGTAGGCCCAAAAACTCAAGACCTCGCCGCTAGTATCATTCAAATTCTACAATCAAATTTGAATGCTGTCGTCAAGCCTTATCCTCCGTTACCCCGCGACCAATTCTATGGCCCGCAGACGCAAGCAGCGGTAAAGGAATTCCAGAAAAAGCTTCAACTTCAAGAAACTGGAATTGCTGACTTAGCACTCCGCCAGAAGCTAAATGAAGAGGCTAAGAAGGTTATAGAACAGCCTACTACTAAGCCGACACCAACAGCAACACCAACTGCTAAACCAACAGCAACACCAACTGCTAAACCAACGGCGACACCAACTGCTAAACCAACAGCAACGCCGACTGCTAAACCAACAGCAACACCAACTGCTAAACCAACAGCAACGCCGACTGCTAAACCAACGGCGACACCGACTGCTAAACCAACGGCGACACCAACAGCCACACCGACTTCTACACCCTAGCGGTGCGTTTCATTATATTTGGAAGAGGAGAGTATTAAATACTTTTCTCTTCCAAGTTACCAGTATTAAGCTCTCTGATTTGGCTCTTCTAACGGTCTACCCTTGGGAGTGGGTAACATTGGCCGACGGTCATCGTAGGGCATAGGGATATATTGTACAGTGGGGCGTCCTCCCTGGGGCTGTGGGTAAAGATCCATGAGTTGATAGATAGAACGGGGTAGTCCAACATTAACCGGCAATCCGATTTCTGTTGCTTCTTCTACGGTAATGGGGTAATCATGGGTGACGCGCCCGGTGGTTAAGGCTTCGATAATCGGTTCAATATTTTCCGGCTGCACTTTTTGCTTGGGTACGTTATCTTTGAGCAGAGTTCTGACAAAACGCTGTACCTGCTGGATAGCTTTGCGTGATAGGTCAGCCATAATCAGCGTTTGGTCATCAACTTCGCTGACGGGTTTATCTTCAACTACTTTGAGGATACTAGCAGCAGGAAAGTTACCCAGTTGAGGATCAACTGGGCCGAGGACGGCGTTAGCATCCATAATAATTTCGTCAGCAGCTAGGGCTAGCATAGTACCACCACTCATCGCGTAGTGGGGGACAAAGACGGTGACTTTTGCTGGGTGACGAATTAAGGCTCTAGCAATTTGTTCTGTGGCGAGGACTAGACCACCGGGAGTGTGCAAAATCAGGTCAATGGGGACTTCTGGTGGCGTGAGGCGAATGGCTCGCAGTATTTGTTCTGAGTCTTCGATTGTGATGTAGCGGGATAGGGGAATTCCTAATAAGCTGATGGATTCTTGGCGGTGAATCAGTAGGATGACTCGACTTCCACGTTGCTGCTGAAATTCCTGGAGAGCACGAACACGCTGATATTCTGTCTGACGTTTTTGCCAGATCGGTTGTAGAGAGGAAAGGAGAAGAAAAATCCAGAATAAATCGCCAATACCAAAGCCCATAGGATGGATAGTGGAAAAAACTAAGCTTGTGGTATGTATTATGACAATTTTTAGGCGATTTTAATTCTATCTAGGGGGTTAGAAATTTTGAATAGAAGTTAAGGACTGGAGATGGACGTATTTCTAGTTGTTCTAGATTAGAGGAAGTCAAGCCTAGCTGCTAATTTCAATGGATGCCATGCTACTCAATTGCGCGCTAACAAAGTCTGTATCAGAATTTACAACATTAACACCGATAATAAAATGAAGGCTGAAGGCTGAAACAATACAGATTTCATCCTTCATTCTTCATATTTGTTTATAGAGAACTGTAGCAAAAATGACAGTTCTTGTTTTACTAGCGGAACATACTACTTACTGAACTATCTTCATGAATCCGCCAGATGGTTTCCCCAAGGATGTTAGCCACTGAAAGCACTACTAACTGGGGAAAGCGACTGCTTTCTGGTAGAGGAATTGTGTTGGTGACAATCACCTCTTCAAACAAACCGCTAGACAACCGCTCTATCGCTGGTGGGGAAAATACTGCATGAGTAGCACAGGCGTACACTTGACGTGCGCCTTCTTCACGCAGCAACCGCGCTCCAGCGGCAATTGTACCGCCAGTATCGATAATATCGTCTACTAACACTGCTGTTTTGCCCTTAACATCGCCAATGACATTGAGAACTTCGGCGACGTTGTGAGCGTGGCGACGCTTGTCAATAATCGCCAGTGGTGCGTCGTTGAGTTTTTTAGCAAAAGCTCTTGCTCTGGCGACACCGCCGACATCGGGGGAAACAACTACAAGGTCAGGTAGTTGTTTGCTAGCCAGATAATCGAGCAATACTGGTGAACCATAAACATGGTCAAAGGGGATATCAAAATAACCTTGAATTTGGGCAGAATGTAAATCCATAGCCAAAACGCGGTTAGCGCCTGCTTCAGTGATCAGGTTAGCAACCAATTTGGCTGTGATTGACTCTCTACCGGCAGTTTTGCGATCGGCGCGGGCGTAACCATAATAAGGGATTACTGCTGTCACCTGTCGAGCCGAAGCTCGACGACAGGCGTCAATCATAATCAGTAATTCCATTAAATGGTCGTTGACGGGTTGACAAGTTGGTTGGATGAGGTAGACATCACAACCCCTGATCGATTCTTGGATTTGGATGTAGAGTTCTCCGTCCGCAAATCGTTTGCGGATCATGGGCCCTAAATCCATACCCAAATAACGAGCTACTTCTTGAGACAGTGGTACATTAGCGGAGCCAGAAAACAGCCGCAGGCGATGATTTTCAGTCAGTCCTGTTGCAGCTGGCTGCACTTTTAAAGTTGCAGAACTGAGCACAGCAGATCCTCGATGTGCATTCATGGCAATCTTAACATCAGCAATTTAGCAAATTTAACCGAAATAGTGTAAAAAAATATCTGTAAAAGTTAAAACATTTCTAGTTCAAATTATAGTTTGATAATTTTTGAGTGTTTTTGGTTAACAAACCATAGATAGCTTAACTGAATAATGAGGTTAATTGTGCATATTTCCTAATTTAAGACGTTTTCAATGAAAAACGAGAATAGGGGCTAGGGGCTAGGGGCTAGGGGTTAGGGGATAGGGGCTAGGGTTGAGAAATTCGGGGGGTGTTTTCATGAAACTGACCGGAAAATGAATTTAGAGATCAAGCAAAAGCAACGTCTTGACAAAGGTTTCTGGGAAAAGGCGATTGTTTTGTGGAGATGTTTATTTGTTTTTGTGCTTCGGTACTGAGCATGGAGTGTGAAAATAGAGTTGGGTAATGATGACAATACTTACCCTAGAGACATGGGGTGGCAAATTTTGCCAGCTTTGATTATGAGTCTGAAGATTGATTGCTGATGACAGTTTTCCGGTTCATCAGTTGGGTCAAAATTGTCGGGAGTGCTTCTGCATCTAATTTACCAACTGGAAATTTACTCGTTGGCTAGTGTATAAGAGTATCGCTGTAGATAACTGTTTGTCACCACTAAGACTGATCTTTGTGGGTGACTTTTTCTGATGTTGCCGTTAAACCTATCTATCGATCATGCAAGCACCCATCACAGTTGGCACTGTTTTACAAAATCGTTACCGCATAATTCAAATTCTCGGACAGGGGGGATTTGGTAAAACTTATTTGGCAGAAGATCACAGACGCTTTAATGAACTGTGTGCGATTAAGGAATTGATTCCGGGAACGACGGCGATTGATGTCTGGGAAAAAGCACAGGAAATGTTTCAGCGAGAAGCGGCGACTCTCTATCAAATCGAACATCCGCAAGTGCCGAAATTTCGAGAAAGATTTGAGCAGGACAAACGCTTGTTTCTAGTGGAAGATTATGTTGCTGGTAAAACTTACCGGACTATACTTGCGGAACGTCAAGCGGTGGGTCAATCTTTGACAGAGGTGGAAGGGTTGCAGTTGATCCGCCGTTTGCTACCTGTGTTGGAGCATATTCATAGTCGGGGGATTATTCACCGGGATATCTCTCCGGAAAATATTATTTTGCGTGATGGTGATGGTTTACCGGTGTTAATTGATTTTGGGGTGGTGAAAGAACTGGCGAGTCGATTGCAATCTCCCGATACTACAGCACCTGTGACTACGGTGGGTAAATTAGGCTACGCGCCTACGGAACAATTGCAAACAGGGTCGGCTTATCCGAGTAGTGATTTGTATGGGCTGGCGGTGACGGTGATAGTTTTGTTGACTGGGAGAGAACCTGGGGATTTATTTGATGAAACTCTACTAACTTGGAATTGGCAAAGATGGGTGAGAGTGAATCCGCGATTTGCTCAAGTTTTGCAGCGGATGTTAAGTTATGTGCCGGGCGATCGCTATCAAAGTGCTGCTGATGTTGCTCAGGCATTACAATCTGTAGACCAACCCGGTGTTTCTGCTCCTGAATTATCTCAAGTACAAACAATTGCTGTTGGTGGACGCCCTGATTTGGCGACGTCTGCAGCACCTAAAAAACCTGATCCGGTAATTACAACTAGCAATCAAAGTTCTGTTTTAGATAGTCCGTTGGCGATTGGGGCTATCGGTGCGGCTGTGGTGATTTTGGCGGGTGTTGGTTCTTGGGCGCTGGTAAGTTCTATTCGCTCTCAATCTCAGGCTCCATCGGCACAAACACCACCACAAAATTTTCCCGATCCTGTGATTTCTGGTGGTTCTACTTTTTCACCTGTGCCCACATCTACGCCCACGGCTAATGAGCCGATTCGATTGAGCAAGCGTCTCAATTTGGGAGCATCTAATATTGCTACAGTTGAAAGTACTCTGAAGGAAAATCAAATAATTCAATACTCTTTTTCTGGACGCAAGGGGTTAAGGTTAAATGCATTTGTTGACCCTGGTAACAGTATTTTGTTAACAGTTTTAGATGCTAATCAACAACCTATTGATGCTCAGGCGAAAGAAGTATCTTCTTATGAAGGTATATTACCGACAAATGGTAGATATACTATTGAGTTGACGCTAGCTCCAGGAATTACAGAACTTGACTATTCTCTAAATGTGTCTTTAGAAACATTAGTTAAACCGTCGCCTGTACCAACACTCACAGTAACACCGACGGACACACCTACACAAATACCGAATATTCCTACACCAATATTGACACCAACACCCAGGGTAACACCAAGAGAAACACCAGTAGAAACACCAGTAGAAACACCGACTGTTGAGCCGGAAAATGACCCAAATGCTACTCAACAAATCGATCCGGTGACTATTCCTAATAATTAGGGGATCGGGTAGGCGAAGCTTGAAGCTCAAAGGCTGACGCTTGAGGTTCAAAGGCTCACAGTTGAGGTTCAAAGGCTGACGCTTGAGGCTCAAAGGCTCACAGTTGAGGTTCAAAGGCTGACGCTTGAGGCTCAAAGGCTCACAGTTGAGGTTCAAAGGCTGACGCTTGAGGCTTAAAGGCTCATGCTTGAGGTTCAAAGGCTGACGCTTGAGGTTCAAAGGCTGACGCTTGAGGTTCAAAGGCTCATGCTTGAGGTTCAAAGGCTCATGCTTGAGGTTCAAAGGCTGACGCTTGAGGTTCAAAGGCTGACGCTTGAGGTTCAAAGGCTCATGCTTGAGGTTCAAAGGCTCATGCTTGAGGTTCAAAGGCTGACGCTTGAGGCTTAAAGGCTCATGCTTGAGGTTCAAAGGCTGATGCTTTAATCCCTGTGCTCCATGTCCCATGCTTTATTTGCCTAAGTAATATTAATTGTTGTTTACTTAATTAAAATAAGTTGTTGAATACATTACTGATTGCTGGAACTGATACAGACGCTGGGAAAACGGTTTTGACGACAGCGTTAGCGGCTTATTGGCAAAAGTATTATTCCCACTGCAGGTGGGGAATTATGAAACCGATTCAGTCGGGGGTGGGCGATCGCGAGTGGTATCAAAGGCTGTTTAATTTAGAGCAGACTGCTGAGGAAATAACACCTTTGTATTTTCAAGCACCGCTGGCGCCTCCCATTGCTGCAGCCAAAGAAAATCGCGGTGTGGATTTGGCTGTGGTTTGGGAAGCTTTATCTAAATTGCGATCGCGCCGGGATTTTGTCTTAATTGAAGCTTTAGGGGGTTTAGGCTCACCAGTGACTGCAGAATTGACGGTAGCAGATTTAGCTGGAGAATGGCGATTACCCACAGTTTTGGTGGTGCCTGTGAGATTAGGTGCGATCGCCCAAGCGGTAGCAAATGTGGCTTTAGCTAGGCAAGCACGAGTAAATCTCAAGGGCATTGTACTTAACTGCACACAACCCCGTACAGATACAGAAATCGCCGATTTGACGCCCGCAGACTTAGTGCGATCGCTGACAAATACTCCTGTTTTAGGCTGTTTCCCTTACTTAGATCAACTCGATGATTTAGACACACTAGCTCAAATAGCCTCAGACTTGGATTTAGGAAGGATGAAGGGTGAAGGATGAAGGGTGAAGGGTGAAGGATGAAGGGTGAAGGATGAAGGATGAAGGGTGAAGGATGAAGGATGAAGGCGATAGATGGGGATTTGATCGTGCCCAATGCCCCTGCCCAAACTTGCAGCAAGTGGGGGAGGATGTCACACTGAAAAGATAACTTCAGTTAGCTATCTGTATGGTATCTACCTTCCCACATCCCGCTTCTGTTGATTTATCTCGCGTTCGTCTTTCTATCCGTTCATTGCACCCTCTATTGGTAGAATGGCGGCGGCGATTGCATCAACAACCAGAGTTGGGCTTTCAAGAAAAACTAACTGCTGAATTCATTTCCCAGAAGTTGCAAGCATGGGGAATTGAGCATCAAACGGGTGTCGCCCAGACTGGTATTGTGGCTGTGATTAAGGGCGCAAAAGTCAGCAGTGAGAAAGTGTTGGCGATTCGGGCTGATATGGATGCTTTACCCATTCAAGAACTGAATGAGGTGGAATATCGTTCTCAGCGTGATGGAGTGATGCACGCTTGTGGTCACGATGGACATACAGCGATCGCTTTAGGTACAGCATACTATCTCCAACAACATCGCCACGACTTTGGCGGTACTGTGAAAATTATTTTCCAGCCAGCGGAAGAAGGGCCTGGTGGAGCCAAGCCGATGATTGAAGCTGGGGTACTGAAAAACCCTGATGTTGATGCGATTATCGGTTTGCATTTGTGGAACAATTTACCACTGGGGACGGCTGGTGTCCGGAGTGGGGCTTTAATGGCGGCGGTCGAGTCTTTCAATTGCCAGATTTTAGGTAAAGGTGGACATGGTGCTATGCCACATCAAACTATTGATGCGGTTGTGGTTGCTGCCCAGATTGTCAATGCTTTACAAAGTATTGTGGCACGTAATGTGAATCCAATTGATTCTGCGGTAGTCACTGTGGGTGAACTTCATGCTGGTACTAAGCGGAATGTAATTGCTGATTCAGCCAGAATGAGTGGTACAGTGCGCTATTTTAATCCCAATTTTAAGGGCTTTTTTCACCAGCGAATTGAGCAAGTAATCGCGGGAATTTGTCAGAGTTATGGAGCGAAATATGACTTGGAATATTGGGCACTATACCCGCCTGTAATTAATGATGGCGCTGTGGCTGAATTAGTGCGGTCAGTTGCACAAGAAGTGATAGAAACTCCGATGGGTGTTGTTCCTGAATGCCAAACTATGGCAGCAGAAGATATGTCATATTTTTTGGAAGCTGTGCCCGGTTGCTATTTCTTTTTAGGTGCTGCTAATCCCAGCAAAAATTTAGATTATCCTCATCATCATCCCCGATTTGATTTTGATGAAACTGCTTTGCCTATGGGTGTGGAAATATTTGTGCGCTGTGTGGAAAAGTTTTTGAATTGAGGCGGTGAAATGGTGTTATACCGATTATTTAAAAAGTTGAAAATGGCGATTTGAGTGAATTCGATGTTATTCGCCGCCGTTTACTGCTGGCAGAAAAAAGAGCGGTTAATGAGGGAATGTGGAAGCAAATTCTTTCAGAAGAAATTGTGCGATCGCGCATAAAAACTATTGATGAACAATTGCTTCAACTTGAGGACAATTCATAGCTTCTTTAAGATCCTGGCGATAAGGGTTTGTAGTTGTTTTGACTTTTAATCACCCTACCGGAACTAGTGAAAGAAATTCCTTGCTGAAAGTCAGTACCAATCATGACTGCCTCTACTATCGGTTCAGAGATTTCTTTTTGGGCTACCCACTCGACAATAAAGTTTGCTCCTAAACCGCCGCTGGTGTCATTTCTATTCACAAAAAAATCTGTCGAACCTAGGGCATCAAGTTGAATAGGGCGCTCTAAATGTTGCTTAACTAATTTTCCTGCTGAGTCATAATAACGCACAGAAGTAATGATCATAGGATTGGTTAAATCTGTATTACGAATACTGAGCGTAACTGCTAGTTGAAAAGTCTCCTGCCGATTGTGATGATAAATATGAGAATAGACAGGAACATAGATAGTTTGACCGGCTGCTGCTTGAAAATTTTTAGCCAAAGTCACTGCCTTTTGAGATGGAGTTGCCACAGTAGTATTCGGTTGTGACTTTGATGGCATCTGAGTTGATTTACAAGACGCAAGCAGAATTACAGCGATCGCTAAATAGAAATGTGGATACAGTTTCATTAAAGGTGATTTAGGAATGGCTCAATAGCGGTAATTTTATCTGGAAAGTCGAGCCTTTAGCCTCATTGCTGATCGCATGAATGTTACCGCCGTGAGCTTGGACAATTTGTTGCGCGATCGCCAATCCCAACCCAAATCCGCCGCTTTCTCTGGCACGTTCTGTGTCAACCCGGTAAAAGCGATCAAAAATGTAAGGTAAATCTGCCTGTGGAATTCCAATTCCAGTATCGATGACCTGAATTATTGCCCGATCTGGGTGAAATTCTAAGCGTAACCAGACACTACCACCAGACAAAGTGTATTTGCAAGCGTTGTTGAGCAAGTTTTCAACAGCTTGGCGCAGCAAATCAGGGTCAGCCCACACTTCAATGGGTTGTTCTGGTAAATGGCTGATCAAGTTGAGCGAGGCTTTTGCAGCTTGAGTATTGTAATCAACAGCTAAATTCTCTAGCAAGCTATTAAGATTAACTTTTTTGAGAGATTCGGGAGTTAATTTTCCCTGATGCCGAGCTAACAGCAGTAGGTTATTAACTAAGGTACTCATCGACTTGGCGCTATCAATGATGTTTTCCAGTGAGGGATGGATTTGGGGACGATCTGCCGCCATTAACTGCCCAACTTGGGCATTAGTCAAAATGGCAGACAGAGGCGATCGCAATTCATGAGAAGCATCTGATGTAAAGCGTTGCAGCTGGTTATAAGCTTCCTGAACGGGCTGCATAGCTATACCACCAAGCACCCAACCTGTAAGTCCAATTAACCCCAGTGCTATAGGCACAGCCAGCGTCAACATTAACTGAAATTGTCTGAGATCGTTTTGAGTCTCTGTCAGCGGGATAGCAACTTGAAGATAGCCGATGACCGAATTTCCGCCTTGAACAGGTAGCGTGACTTGACGAAGCGAAAGCGCCTCACCTGTTAACGGGTCAACGGACTTAATAGTGAGAAACCCAGATGCTGTTTGTAACTGGTCTGGAGGTGGAGTACCAAAAAACCGTTTGAGTTTGCCATTTGGGTCATACCAGCGAACATAAACCAGTTCAATATCAGCGGGGTGAGAACCACTACCCAATAGCGGTATATTGCTTAAATCGACTTGTTTTTGTCCTTGATACAGCCGATACTGCGAACTGGCTGCCATTAGCTCTGCTCTTTTATAAAGCAATTGATCTAATGCTTTGAGCTTGTCTTTAACTTCAAGATGATAAATCACCCCAGCAAAGAGAACGAGAATGCACCCCATTGAAAGGGTAAACCAACCAGCTAAGTTACGACGACTGCGGTTAAACACAAATAGAAGAATTCAGGAGTCAGAATTCAGAATTCAAGGTGTTTTACTTGATTGTAGACTCACAAATTAAATCTCAAGATGATTCTGGAGGGCTGAGGCGATAGCCCATACCATAGACGGTTTCAATCCAATCGGCTGCGCCAACTGTCTGCAAACGTTGGCGAAGTTTCCGAACTAGAACGGTGATTGCATTGCTCTCTGGCTCACTACCCCACTCCCATACAGTTTGCTCTATTTGATGGCGAGACAGGACTTGTCTAGGATGACGCAGGAAATACTCTAGTAATTGAAATTCTTGGCTAGAAAGGGAAACGATCGCCCCTTGTCGCTCTAAAATTAGTCTATCGAGATGAAGTTGCAAGTCTGCTAAACAGAGGGTGTCTCCTTGCCAGAGGGGCGATCGCCTCCTTAATGCCCGCACCCGTGCCATGAATTCTATAATATCAATTGGTTTGACTAGGTAATCATCTGCTCCTGCATCTAATCCTGTTACCTTATCGAGTGTGGTATCTTTAGCTGTGATCATTAATACTGGAGCAGTTTTACCCGCAGCGCGATACTGTTGACACAGACTTAGCCCACTTATCCTGGGTAACATCCAATCCAAAATCAGCAAGTCATATTCTTTTTGGGTCAAAAGCCATTGAGCAGTTTCTCCATCATTGACACCATCAACGTTGTGTCCAGCCTGGGAAAGAACCGTTTGCAGCGGCATTAATTGCTTTGGATCGTCCTCGGCTAGTAAGATTTTCATCACCTTTGTGCGGCTCGGACTTATTCAGAATAATGCATTGAGGCAATTTCAGCGTCTTTCATCAGTCAGAATTAATGTGTGATTAAGTATAACTTGGCAAAATCACAGGCAGGTGTAGTGTGTGGCATATTAGCAAACGTTGGCTGCAAGGGTTGGGATTAGAATTTTGCTTGCCTCTACCACTGGTAGCGATCGTGTTTTGGTTTGGCTGTAGTTTCTTGGCTGCTCAAGAGTTAAGCCAATCTTACTCTACTGAAAAAAAACTTCAGTCAGATACTCAACTTGAAGCACGGCTATCAGTCAATGTGTTGCTGATTAATGCCACTGTTAACCGAACTAGGAGAATTACCCAGGTTGAAGTCGAAACAGCAGACCCCATCCTGAAGCGATTGGAATTAGAACTGCCAACAATAGAATTCAGCCAGATAGAAGCGACAGTTGCCCAAGAACTAGGGCTACCTCGTCAGGATGTGAGGAAATTAGTACGGTATGAGATTGTGGAATAACATAATAGTTGCGATTAGACTTCTTGCATAAATCTTTTTTTGTTTCGCGCAAAGGCGCAAAGACGCAAAGAAGAACGCGAAAATTAGGACTTTTGCAAGAGGTCTATTGAACATCTTCCCAATTTGTACGTTGATTGCTTGTCCTTTAATTGCTTTCTTTTTATAACAATGGAATTTGATTTTAATAATTTAGAGCCTTTATTAGCGACTTTAACTAATCTTTTTGCAAACGCTGGCTCTGCAAAACAGGTGGCGGTACTTGCAGAGGCGACGGCCAAGATTGTGCAAATAGATTATGACAACTGGAACGGTGGAACTGAAATTTATAATTTCTACTTAACAATTCCTGATTATCTAGTTAGCCAAATTGCTAATGAGCAAGAGAACTTACCATTTTTGTTGAAAAGTAGATTACCATATTCTCGAATTAGTAGAATAGATTAAAAAACCTATGGTAATGATTAATTAAATCTCAATCCTTCTATTGATGTGTTTTCTACTATTATCTTTGCTGTAGCGGCTATAGATGCTAAATAGAAAATCCAGGCATCACCAGTATGTTCACTATATGTCCAATCTCCTAATGGTTCACCTTCAGTAGTGGTGACTTTGTATATTTTCCTTGGAATCAACGGTATATTTGTAACCATCATTTGTTAATACAGAAGTTGATACATCTATTTTAGCTGAAGGGGAGACGAAATAAGCTACAATATAGATTCAATAAGCTTCATGGCTCTTAAACCTTGTTGATAATGCTTCCACTTATTACGATTAATTCTCATTAATTGTGTGACTAAATCAATACAGCTATCCTTGAAATGTACCCATGTTTGACCATATAAGCCGATATAAAAACTACTGTGTCTCCGTTGAGAACGACTCCTTTCTTTAATCCGAGCTATATATTTTTGGATTCCTTTGCGTTTAATAAGTTGACCATTAATTGTTGCAGAGGTGTAAGCGATCGCTATCAACAAAACTAGAGAAATAAAACGTTCACCTTGAACATTAGTGTTTTCTAAGTTATAGCCACCTGTTTTGAAATCTCTAAACATTTCTTCAATATCAAATCGCTTTTTGTAAGCAGCAATTGCTGACTCTAGGGTGTCAAAATTTGTTAAAATAAACCATGCTTCTTTGGGTGCTACTCCGTTAATTTTACGTTGCCACTTACCAGCCACATTAAAACTGATAAAACCCTGAGTCTTTGTTACCTTAACTCCCTTGATAAAAAAAGATACTCCAGGAGTTAATCCTAAACTGCTTAACTCCATAAACATATCTTGTTTAATTTCTACAAATTCATTCTTTTTCAATCGCAAACAAAAATATACATCCTTGCTCTGAAGGTACTTTGCTAGTTTTACCGAGCAAAATTCTCTATCCCCCAACACACAGATTTTATAATCTTTCAATATTGCTATAACTGGCGATAATATTTTCTGCTGTTCCGTGAGATTACTACTACCTAATTTGGGCAGCAAACTAAAATATATTGGTATGGCTCTTTTATCCCAAATCACGCTGACCATTAATAAGTTTATCCGACTCCAATTAGTCCTATCAATTGCTATATAAATAATTTTTTCATTCTGGAAGTAGTTTGCTATTAGTTCTTGAATAATTGGCAACCAAACTTTTTCAATTGTGAGATTTGGTAATGATAAAAATCTTTGTATTCTTTTTCTTCTGCTTTCAAATTTAATTCCCAAAGGTAGCGCATTCGCTAATTTTTCTAAAGTTACTTCTTTGATTGACTGCAACAGATGTATCAAAATTTTTAGCAACAGATATTCTGCTAAACTCAATTGACTTTTTAAGTGCTTTTGGTACAATATAGCTAACATTATCATTAAGTAGGTCTTATTGACAAAACTAGACCTACCTTTTTCTATCACAAAACGCTACCCATCTTATACACCAAGCTTTTTAGGCTGTTTCGTCTCCCCTCCAGCTATTTTAGGCTTTTTATAGATTTTTTAGATAATTATTTTTTATACAACAAATTTGCTTGCAGCGAGGTATAAAACGTCATTGTTTCAATCCTAGTTCTTTCACTTCGTACCCTGCGGGATCTTGCTACAGGACGCTTCGCGCTTTTAAGGGTGGGTTTCCTCCTGCCTTCTGAATTGTGATTTTAGATATTGTCGTGGTAGGTGTGTGAATGAGAGGTTGTTTTAAAAGTGATTGGCTGTGATTTTAATTACGTTGTTACCCCCCTTAGTCCCCCCTTATAAAGGGGGGAAACAAGAAAAATCCGGTTCCCTCCCCTTTATAAGGGGAGGGTTAGGGTGGGGTAAAAATATTTGATACATCAATCATGACTTTTAAAACATCCTCTGAGCGCAGCGGAATGTGGGTTAAAAATCAGATTCTTTGGATTAGAACGCCTATTCTGATTTTAAGACCGCTAGGAGAATTCGCATTAGTTCTTCTAAATCTTCTGGAACTCTATAACTATTAATTGCTAATTCAAAATATTTGTTCGCTCTATCTAATCTAGCAAATTGCCATATTTTACCCGTAGTTACAGAACCGATCAAAATAGGTTGCTCTGTAATTGCAGGAGATTCTTCCCACTGATCTAGCGCTATCATTTCGGCAACTAATTGAGTGAATCCTCTAGTTAAATCCTCATATTTAGCTTCAACTACTAACAACTGCAAAGGTTGATAAGTTCTAATTAAATAATCTAAATTCCCCTGAAGTAGATTAGAAACTTTGATGCCAAATTCAATTCTTATCTGAACATTTGTATAATGAATTAACTCTAAGACTACCTTAGATATTATTACTTCTCTTCTTGCCAACTCTGTCGTTAAAGGTACATAGGGCAGTACTTCAGTAATTCTATCTCTCAGTTCAGCCAATCTATCTAACTCTCCTTGATATAGTGGTAACACTAAATTAACTAGGACTAATTTATATCCGAAATAATCAGCTAAGTCTTCTGAATAATAACCATTTTCAAAATACTTACTAAAGGTATAATTTTGATTAGGATCTAACTTCACTTGATACACCTCCACTTTCTAAAAAGTCTATCGTAAGCCTTAAAAGATTCTTGCTGAGTGAAGCGGACTGCTGCAGCTACGCCCGTCGTAGACATCGCTTACTAACGGCTCAACGATACACCAAAATGAATGCGTGAATTACTCAACTCAGAAAGCAAACAGATAAATTGAGTCAGCAATCAGCCTCATTGCTTGCCCAAAACGCCAAAATGAATGCGCGATGTACTGAAATGAGTAAGCAATCAGCCATTTTGCTTGCTGAATCTACCGAAATGAGTAAGCAAACTGGAGTTTGAGAAAGCATTTAAGCATTTTGCTTGCTGAATCTACTGAAATGAGCAAGCAAACTGGGGTTTGAGAAAGCATTTAGACATTTTACTTTTCCTTGTGCTTTCTTTATTCACTTTTTGTTCACATTTATAAGCAATCGTGGAATAGAAGGGTATTGAGCTAAAGCAACAAGGCTTTAAAAGCGTGGTTTTACTTATGTTGTGTGCAACAAATATGACGCATTTTATTGCTGTTGTTTATGTAAGCCGTTCTAACGGTAAGGTTCATGCTCACACTGCCAACCATAGTTACTGACTATTTCGAGATTATTAATACTTTGTTTTTAACTTACACATTTTTATAGGAGAAGTTGTGATGAATTTCAGTCTAGTTAGACATGCTACCTGCATCATTTCTAGTCGTCAGGCTCTAACACAGGTGCTTGATGAACTGAGAGCAATTGACTTTCCCATGCAGAAAATTTTTGTGTTCAATATGAACTCTGAACACGAAAAGTCACCCAAGGACGCTGATGCGAGTCATCATACCATCACTTCAGAAGAAGGTGCCAAAGCAGGCGCAATTACAGGAGGAACAGCTGGGGGTATCCTTGCACTCATCGGCGGACTTGGCATAATAATCATTCCTGGTGTTGGCCCAGCATTGGCAATTGAATCTGTGCTAGCTACCCTGTTGGCAAGTGGAGCAAGTGCAGCGGTTGGCGGTCTTTATGGTGCATTTCAAGGTTGGTTAGCTCCCGAAAGGCTAGTTAGACTCAATCATCCATCCACATCTCCAGAAGAATTTTTAGTGACGCTAGAGGGAACAGGGGATGAAATCCGGCAAGCAGAATACATTCTACGTCACCGGGGTGTGCGAGAGTGGCATGTTTGCGAACTGAAAAAAAGATTTTCATCGTAACGCCTTCAAGAAAACGGTTATTTTAATTTGGAGCCAGAGATGACAGCAAATGCGATCGCTAAAAATACTTTTCCTGAGACAACAAAAGATTTACAGAGTTATCAATGGCATACTCTCTCTGAACAACAGGTTTTGCAAATCTTAGCCAGCCATCCCCAAACTGGCTTGACTCATGCTGAAGCGGACATGCGACACCAGCAGATGGGACCGAATCAATTAACTGCTAAAGGTGGTAAAAGTCCTTGGCTAAGATTTCTAGAACAATTTAATGAACCACTGCTATATATTTTACTGGCGGCGGGAGTGGTGACGCTGCTGCTCCAAGATTGGATAGATGCGGGGGTAATTTTTGCTGTCATCCTGATTAACGTCACCATTGGCTATATTCAAGAATCTAAAGCAGAAGATGCGATCTCTGCTTTGTCTGCAGTTGTCACTACGGAAGCAACTGTGATTCGTGAGGGTGAAAAAACTCGTCTAGCTTCAACTGAGCTAGTTCCCGGTGATTTGGTGCAGCTAGCATCTGGAGATAAAGTACCTGCTGATCTACGGCTGTTAAGTTTGCGTGAGTTGCAAGTTGACGAGTCTGCTTTAACAGGAGAATCTGTTGCGGTGGAGAAAGCAACTCTATTGTTGGAGATGGAGACACCGTTAGCTGAACGAAGCAATATGGCGTATGCGGGAAGTCTCGTCACTTATGGACAGGGAGAAGGGATTGTAGTAGCGATCGCTGATGCTACTGAGACTGGTCGCATTTCCCAATTACTTGAAAGTAGCACAGGTCTGAAAACACCGCTGACGCGCAAAATTGACAAGTTTAGCAAAACTCTACTCTACGCTGTCTTAGGTTTGGCAGCTTTGACATTTGCAGTCGGATTAGGACAGGGTGGCTCTTGGATTAATGTTTTTAAAGCGGCTGTAGCTTTGGTTGTGAGCGCGATTCCAGAAGGATTGCCTGCGATTGTTACAGTCACTTTGGCAATTGGAGTTTCCCGGATGGCACGGCGACACGCGATTATTCGCAAACTACCTGCTGTTGAAGCCTTGGGAAGTACAACTGTGATCTGTTCTGACAAAACTGGGACGTTAACTGAGAATCAGATGACGGTTCAGGCGATATATACTGGTAATCAAAATTATACTGTCAACGGTATTGGTTATGCTCCAGACGGTGAAATTCTCATGGGTCAACAGCTCGTTGATTTGAATGCCGATGGACATGCGGCTTTACGAGAATGCCTAGAAGCGGGACTGCTCTGTAATGATTCTCACATTGAATGGCAAAACGAACAGTGGAGCGTGGTAGGAACCCCAACTGAAGGAGCATTGATTGCAGTCGCCCAAAAAGCAAGGTTAACGCCAGCTACCCTTGAGCAGGAGATGCCCAGAATAGACACCATTCCCTTTGAGTCGCAACATCAGTACATGGCAACTTTACATGAATTGGATGCAAAACGAAGGTTGAATGTTATTTATATTAAAGGTTCTGTGGAGGCAATTCTCCAACGTGCAGATCGAATGCTCGATACCCAAGGACAGCTTGCGCCTCTCAATGCTGCTGTAGTGGAACAAGAAGTTAAACACATGGCACAGCAGGGGTTACGGGTACTGGCATTTGCTAGAAAAGAAGTGGCAGCAAAGCAACAATCTTTGGCTCACACTGATATTGAGGATTCACTGGTGTTTTTGGGAATCCAAGGGATGATCGATCCACCACGCTCTGAAGCGATCGCTGCTATCCGTGCTTGTCAAGAAGCAGGAGTTCAGGTGAAGATGATCACTGGCGACCATGCACTAACAGCATTGGCGATCGCCCGCCAGATTGGAATTTGCTCCGCACAAGAGAAGGTATTTACTGGACAGCAATTAGCTCAGATGGATGAGCAGGAACTAGCACAAGCCGCTGAACAAAGCATGGTATTTGCACGAGTTGCTCCAGAACAAAAGTTGCGTTTGGTGAAAGCCTTGCAGTCAAAGGGTGAAATTGTCGCCATGACTGGAGATGGAGTCAACGATGCTCCGGCTCTCAAGCAAGCAGATATTGGTGTAGCTATGGGTATAGCAGGGTCGGACGTTGCTAAAGAATCGGCTGACATGCTTTTAACTGATGACAATTTTGCCTCAATTGAAGCTGCTGTAGAAGAAGGGCGCGCCGTTTACTTAAACTTGAGAAAGGCGATCGCTTTCATGCTACCAATCAACGTTGGGGAATCGATGACAATTTTAATTGCCATTCTATTAGCAACTGTTCTTCCCATCTTGCCGCTACAAATTCTCTGGCTCAACATGGTCAGTTCAGTAGCATTGATTGCTCCTCTGGCTTTTGAACCCAAATCTGGACAGGTGATGCAGCAACCACCACGTAACCCCAACGAAAAGCTGCTATCAGGTAGTCTACTTCAGCGTATTTTGGCGATTTCCGTTTTTAATTGGCTGGTGATTTTTGGCATGTTTCAATGGGTACTGCAAACTACAGGTAATGAAGCATTGGCGCGAACGATGGCGATTAATGGATTGGTGGTAGCAGAAGTCTTTTACCTGTTGAGCATTACCCAGTTTTTACCATCTCTAGTTGCCAGGATTCAAGGTAAACGAACACGCATAGCTTATGCACCAGCGATCGGAATTGTGGCTGTAGTGATTTTACAATGTCTGTTCAGTCAGTGGAGCATCATGAATCAATTTTTTGACACAACACCTTTAACATTGACCCAAGCTTTCATTTGCGTGGGTATAGGTTTGCCAGTAGTGTTCATAGCTCTCATCTTGCAGCATTTCGATCCGCTCAACTAATAGTGCGAAAGAAGCTGCTATGAAGGTTTCAACTGGAAGGTGCGACCTTCTTTTTAAATATCTGTTTTTTAACGCTAAGGTACGCCGAGGTTGGCGCTAAGGTACGCAGCGAAAAGTCTGAGCGGAGGTCTCCTCCGCTCAGAACTTTTCAAGACAGAGGTTTTATAAAAATAATTCGCTATGCACCAAAATAGTTAGCGGGATTTTATGGAGAATTGACTTAGAATGATTTTCGATTTTTTGAATAGGGATTGGGTGTTGATTTACCTTTTCCCTATTTTTATAGGATTTATTTAAGGCACATTCATTCCGCGCTGGACTGCGGGGCGCTGCTGCAGAGTTTCTACCCATCTATGAAGATTTGGGTGGTTATCTAATGTCAAGCCTTGCATCTCATAAATTGCTACCCAAGGATAGGTTGCTATGTCAGCGATGGAGTAGTCACCAGCGATAAATTCGTTGTCTGCGAGTTGTTTATCTAATACGCTATAAATTCGCAAGGTTTCTTTTTCATAGCGTTCGATGGCGTAGGGGATTTTTTCAGATGCAAATTTTTTAAAATGGTTGAGTTGTCCAAACATTGGCCCTACACCTCCCATTTGGAACATCAACCATTCAATTACTTGAAAGCGATTTTTTGGCTCTTTGGGTAGTAATTTACTGGTTTTTTCTGCTAAGTAAATGAGGATTGCGCCGGATTCAAAAACTGTAATTCCGGTTTCTTGGTCAACTATTGCAGGGATTTTGCTGTTGGGGTTGATGGCAATGTATTTTGGTGTGAATTGCTCTTGTTTGGTAATGTCGATTTTATGGACGGTGTAGGGAAGTGCGACTTCCTCTAACATGATAGAAGCTTTGCGGCCGTTTGGTGTTGTGAAGGTGTAGAGGTCAATCATCTGCTCGTACCCTGGAATATTGAGATTTCCGAGGATAGTCTAGCTTAAATAGAGGTTCGGAAACTCATTCATGAGTATCATGGCCTCATGGGCGAGTATTCAAGATTAATCAATGAGTATTAAAGATTGTAGAGAATCCAAATTTTGTTTCTCTACAAAAGTTTTGAGTACTACCCAAAGTTATTTTCAGACATAAATCTCATCCTAACGGAAGAAGAGTTACCAATATCTAGTTCATCCGCAAGGTTAATTTCCCTTTCTAGTAATGGTGTGCTGTACTTAGAAATAAGAGAAGTGTTTAATTTACAATTCCACGAAAAAGTAGAGATATCTAATGGTTAATACAAATTCTCATCCTCACTTTGAGCCTGAGATTGACCGGAATATAGAACCTTACACTAACGCAAATCCCGTGGAAGGTGGCGACCCAAATTTAATTCCTTATACTGACCCAAATCCGGTGGAAGATGGCGACCCAAATACGGAACCTTACACTAATCCAAATCCGGTGGAGGGGGGAGATCCGAATTTGATTCCTTATACTGACCCTAATATTGAGCCAGTGTAGCAGCCCTTGGTAGAGACTGGAATTTTTTAATTCAGTTGTGTTGATCTAGGGGCACTAAAATGTAGGCTGTCTGGTTATTGGGTACATTCACATTCTGACCAGTGGTAGACTTGACGTCTGTCACTGTGCTTTTAATAGTTTCGCTAACACCTTCATTTGCGCCCTTAACAATATCGACTGTATTTGTAACAGTGTCTTTAATTTCAGTTCCTGTATTTTTAACGGTGACTGCTGCATTTTTAACAGTGTCGTTAAAGTCAACTGCTGTGACTTTGACTGAATCTCCCACATCTTTTACTGTTTCGTTAACGCTACCAGCCACAGTATTAATGGCTTCCCCCACACTTTTAATAGTCTGGTCGAAGTTCTCTGCTACGCTTTTAACTGCGTTACCTACACTTTTGACAGTCTGATTAATCCTGGGAGCCGTACCGCTCATAGCTAAGGCTCCAGCTATTGCGCCTAATGTTGCTCCAATGAGTGTACCAAATACTATTTTTGCTATCTCATTATTTGCTGATTCATCGACTGTGTAAGTGTAAGGTTGATTTGTATTATTATCAATAATTTCTTCAGGCTGCTCCAGAGGTTGCTGGTTGCCGTTCATGGTCATTTTCTCCTGTTTTTTAATGTCAAAAACTGCTTGATTGATATTTTTTGATATGAAAAAGTACCGTAGACGAGAAGAAAAAACGGGTGCAAAAATAGTTTTGCAAGAGGGAGAAAGGGTTTTTTATCAGCCACTTTCTCCTTTACTCTTATCCTTTTTCTCAATAAAAGCAACAAACCTAATCAATTATTGAGTCATCTTTTTTCATGTTGTTTGTTCTTCGAGGGAAGCCATGGAAGTTCCCTCATCTGTGGAGGTGGTTCGTTCACTGATTGATGTATCTGTCCAATTAGAGTCGGAAATGTAAACTCCAGCGTTATCTTGTTGACCTCTGCTACTTTCATAATTTCGATTTTGCTGGTTTGTTGTAAATGTGCTGTCTTGATATTGATTGTTGCGATTTTCTGTGTTGAATGTTTCTGTTGCGGCTTTTGCTCTCTGGCTGACATCTTGCACGGCTTGGTTAACACTGTGTGATGTATTTTGCACTGCGTCTATTGTGTTTGCTGTTGTTTGCTGGATTCCCTGAGCAACACTTTGTGCTGTATCTAACGTGCCACCTATGATGGTGTAGCTAGTGCCTTCGGCGACGCTTTTAATGGCGTGACCTACGCCTTGTGCGGTTTGGCTAAAACCTTCACCTATAATCTTGGCTGCTTCTCCCAAACCTTTGAGTGTGTGGTTGAAGCCTGAACCTATTCTGTCGCCAGCCAGAGCACCAGCTAATGATCCTAGGGTGCCTCCAATTAGTCCGCCTAATAGTACTCTAACTAATGCCGAGTTCATCTCTGGGCTGGGCATACTGCTATTAGTTTGAGATGTCATTCTGGGAGCATTGACATCTGTGTATACGCCAGTTCCCGTGTTGGTTCTCGCTGTACCACTGCTCGGTTGATTTGTTGTGAAGCGATTAGTATTTTCGGTTCTAAAGGTTCCTGGGTCGATATTTGTTCCTGCTGTATTAGTGTTGGATTGATCTGTGGTGAAGCGATTAGCGTTTCCACTTTGATCATCTAGAACCTGTCCGCTTTCAACCATAATAATTATCTCCTTGGTTAACCTTTGTTAACCTTCGTCTGTTGCTTGCTCCATAACACCAACTTTAACGATTAAAAATTGACGTTTTACCGTTCTGGAGGCAGACATAGTATGGTATGAAGTCTGTCTGTAGTGGAATTTATGGTTAAGTTTGATTGTATTTAGTTATACAAAATTACTGTTACCAATTATCAATACAATTGGTGATGATGTGTATGGTTGTTAATTTAATGAAGTTTTTGTTGAGGTCAGGGGCTAGGAAATAGAGACTAGCTAGGAAATAAGGGGGTTGATGCTTAATTTTGGTAGAAAGTAGAGTATTGGTTTAAAAATAGCAAGATGCACCCGGATAAATCACTCAAACAAGATTAATTTAAACCATTTGCCGCCAATGGGTAGGAGCTTCTACGTTATCTGGTAGACGGGTTGTGCGATCGCCTAATGCTGCGGTAATCTGTTGTGATTCTAAGTTTTTCGCTCCTGTGAGGATTGCTCCTTCTAGTTTGACGTCGCTCAGGTTTGTGCCTGAAAGGTTTGCGCCCATGAGGTTCGCTTCGTGCAGATTGGCTTCGTAGAGGATGGCTCTTGAGAGGTTGGCGCCGATGAGGATTGCTTGATACAAGTCAGCTTCTGTTAAGCTGGCTTCAGATAGGTCAGCAAAATAGATTTCTGCTTGCTGGAGTTTGGCGGCGTTGAGGTTGGCTTCACAAAGGTTGGCGCCGTTGAGGTTTGCTCCTTGGAGGTTAGCGCCGATTAAGCCTGTCATGTGCAGGTTGGCTTTACCTAGTTTTGCGCCTTGGAGGTTAGCTAAAAACAACTTGGCTCCGGATAGATTAGCTACCTTCAGGGTTGCTTGTTGCAAGTTTGTTTTGTACATGTTCGCGCCTTGGAGGTTGGCTGTACGCAGACTTGCTCCATAGAGGTTAGCTGCGCGGAGGTTGGCGCCTTGAAGGTTGGCTCGATTCAGGTTAGCCCAGCAAAGATTGGCTGCATGTAAATTGGTGTGAAGTAAGTTGGCTTCATAGAGAATGGAGCCGGAGAGTTTGGCGCCTTCGAGGTCTGCTTTACAGAGGTTAGAGCCGCGCAAGTCCACCCCAGACAAGTCTGATTCTCTCAGGTCTGCTTGTTCTAGGTTGGCGCCTAGCAAGTCTGCTCGCTTAATATCTATGTGGCGTAAATCTAGTTTCTGATTTTCGCGGTCTTGGAGTGAATTGCGTCTACCGATTACTGTCAGGGCTATTTGGATATCTGTACGAATTTTGGGCGATTCTTCATAAAAGTTTAAATCCAAGGGTTGTGGGGAATGGGCTGCGCCTTTGTGCTTGGCGAAGGAGATGGGCGGTGAGTCTTCTTGTTTTGCGGCTACTGGTTGGCGGATGGGAGCATTTTCCCGGATAAAGGCTGTAAGGATTTCCATAATTGTCCAGTGTTCTTTAGGAAAATCCTGAGCGACTCTTTCTAGGGCATAAATTGCGCCGATGCGAGTTTCGATTTTTTCATGTCCCAGTTGTGCAATGGCGGCGATAAAGCGTTCTGCTAATAATTTGTCTTGAGATATCCTTGTGTTTTGCGCTCCTATGTGTATGTTTTTTTCGGCAGCGATCGCACTTCTGGATAAAGCTTGGACATGCTTTGCACTATAATAGGCATTCAACATCACTGCCAATCCTAGGAAAATGATTCCTGCCGTTGCTAGTGCTTGAATTCCGTATTGTATTTGTTGCTGAATTGACAATACCCGGATTTGGGGCAGTCCGAAGACTGTGAGTGTCAATGAGAGAGCAAATATAACTGTTATTGCGATTGACCAATTCAAAGGTACGCTTGTCTTGTTAGCAGACATAGCAGAAATATTCCTCACAACCTAGGATTATTACTTAGAGGTTTGGGAAAAACAGTATAGCATTTAGCTTAGAATTTGCATATGTGCCAGAAGACTTAATTGATTCTACTGTTACTTCTAGAATTTATGATGCTTCGTTAGACCAATTGTGCAATCGTCCCACTGATCGTCACAGCAATTTATGAAGATTCATCGAAAAATACTGCCTCTTTGAGATTCGCCTGAGTGAGTATGGCATGGTTCAGGGTCGCTTGATGCAGCTTTGCTAAATATAAGTTAGCTCTATGGAAGTTAGCGCCAGTAAGGTTGGCATTTTCTAGGTTAGCTGCAGAAAGAATCGCCTGTTCTAGGTTAGCGCCTTTGAGGTTTGCGCCTTGGAGGTTAGCCGCAGTCAGGATTGCACCACGCAGGTTAGCACCTGTGAGGTCTACACCAGCAAGATTCGCTTGGTACAGGTTTGCTTTTTCTAAGCTAGCCCCACACAAAATTACATCTGTCATATCTGTGTAACTTAAATCTAATTGCTCATTTTCCGGGTCTTGTTTGGCGTTTCTTCTCGCAATCACACTCAAGGCTGCTTGAATATCTTCACAAACAGTCGGGGATGGATGCGGTTTATTCTCTGTTTGAGGTAAATACGGTGTACTTCGTCGCACAAAATTCGTGAGAATGACTGTGATTTCCCAGTGTAGTTGCGGATATTTCTGAGCAATTTGCTCTAAATTATCAATTGTTGCCAGATTAGTTTCTATGTGGCGATTTTGGAGATTTGTAATCGCTATTTTTAGGTATTGTGTAGGTGGCTGTTTGTGAGTAAGGTTAATTTTTGTCTCGACAGAATTTGCCTGGGAGAATAGCGATTTTAAATAAATTTTGCTTTTAGTTAACAAATTTTTAGTTATATGGTAATTATTCATGATTACTGCAACCATAATTAATGTTAATTTTAGAGCATGATGAGTAATTCGTTTCAGAAATTATAAAAAGAGAATTATCTTGGATTCAGGAGTTGATTCCTAACTGCAAATTCATGAAGATTAATGAGGCAGACCAATATTTATATGGAACAAAATTCACAAACAATAGGGAAAAAATTAGTATTAATTGGTGGTGGACACAGCCATGCGATCGCGCTGAAAATGTTTGGATTGCAACGGTTAAAGGGGGTGAGTTTAACTTTAATCACTAAAGAGACAAATACACCTTATTCTGGCATGTTACCAGGACACATAGCCGGATTTTATAATTATGATGAATGTCATATTAATTTAAAAAAATTAGCTGATTTTGCTCAAGCAAATTTATGTATTGACGAAGTTATAGGTTTAGATTTAGAACAGAACCAAGTAATTTGTGCTAATAGTCCACCTGTGACATTTGATATCTTGTCCATCGATATTGGCAGCACTCCAGCCATAATATCTGTATCAGGTGCAGCAGAATTTGCCATTCCGGCTAAACCAGTTTCCCAATTATTGAAACATTGGTATCAGCTATTAATCAGTGTTGCTGAAAATCCCCAAGTATCGATTAGCATTGGGATTGTAGGTGGTGGCGCTGGAGGTGTAGAATTAGCGCTATCAATGCAAGCACATTTACAAAAGATGATGGAAAAAAAGAATTTAGCAATTCATTTATTCCACCGTCACCAAGAGTTGATGACTAATTATCATGATTCAACCCAGCATCAAGTTAAGAAAATTTTAACTAAGCGGGGTATTAAGTTGTATTTAGGGGAAAAAGTTTGTGAAATTGAGCCAAATAATTTTACTCTCAAGCCACACAGCAGAAACGGGGAAATATTAACAGTTAAATGTGAATCTGGTTTAACGGTTGAGTGTGATCGAGTTTTTTGGGTCACACAAGCCTCGGCTCCCCAATGGTTAAAAGCAACAGGATTAGCGACTGATGAGCAAGGTTTTATTTTAGTAAATAACAAATTACAATCGCTGACACATCCTCACATTTTTGCAGCGGGTGATATTGCTGCTATGCTCAATTATCCGCGACCAAAAGCGGGGGTATTTGCTGTTAAACAGGGAAAGCCTTTATTTGAGAATTTGCAGCGATTTGTATTGAATAAACCTCTCGAAGATTATAAACCACAGCGAGAATATTTAAGCTTAATTGGTACAGGTGATGGGAGAGCGATCGCTAATAAAGGTGATTTTACTTTACCACCCCATAAACTTTTATGGTATTTGAAAGATTGGATTGATTGCCGCTTTATGGAACAATTTAGGGAAGGATTAGAGAAGCATCAACTTTAGCTGTAAATATGACAATTTTAACATTATAAACACTAATAGAATGGAGGCAATTCTGTAGTTGTAAAGTTTTTAAATTTTCTCAATTCGATAGATACTGGTAGCATTGCTATCACAAAACCAGAAGGAAAATATACTAAAAGAAAAAATAAAATATTTTCTAAATTAAAAAATACTTGAAACCTGCGCCGTTGCATGGTCAAATAAATATGGTTCTTGAATGAGATTATTATTCATCCATGAAAAAATCCACTGCACTGACAACAACATTTTTCGTGACTTGCACTCTGCTACTATCAGCCTGTAATGGCGCTAACACTGGTTCAAGTTCTGTAAATAATTCGCCCACAAATACTGCTACTAATGCTGCAGCAACATCAGCTACAAAGGGTACAATTCCCATTGGAGTAGCTGTAGCACAGACTAGCAATGTTGCATTACTTGGTCAAGAGCAAGTCGCTGGAGCTAAAATTGCGGAAAAATATTTCAATAACCGAGGTGGTATCAATGGTACTCCGGTTAAATTAGTATTTCAAGACACTAGTGGCGATGAAGCTGGGGCGATTAATGCTTTTCAAACTTTAATTAATAAAGATAAAGTTGTAGGGATTGTTGGCCCTACTTTATCACAACAAGCTTTTAGTGCTGATCCAGTTGCTGAACGAGCGAAAATAGCAGTTGTCGCTCCTTCAAACACTGCGAAAGGAATTCCCGAAATTGGTGATTATATAGCTCGTGTTTCTGCTCCTTCTTCTGTGGTTGCGCCTAATTCGGTGAAAGCAGCAATTAAGCAGAACCCTAATATTAAAAAAGTTGCTGTTTTATTTGCTCAAAATGATTCCTATAGCAAATCAGAAACAGAAATTTTTCAAAAGACTGTTAAGGATCAGGGTTTAGAATTAGTCACAGTCCAAAAATTTCAAACTACCGATACAGATTTTCAAACTCAAGCTACTAATACTATTAACCTTAAACCGGATTTAATTATTATTTCTGGCTTGGCTGTTGATGGCGGTAATTTGATCAGACAACTGCGGGAATTAGGTTATAAAGGCTTAATTGTGGGTGGGAATGGTTTGAATACCTCGAATATGTTCCCAGTTTGTAAAGCGCTTTGTGATGGTGTGTTGATTGCTCAAGCTTACAGTCCAGAACATCCAGGTGAGATTAATGCTACTTTTCGCAAAGCTTATTTTGAGCAATATCAGAAAGAACCACCACAATTTAGTGCTCAAGCTTTTGCTGCGGTACAGGTATATATAGAAGCGCTTCAGAATTTAGATAAAAAAAGCAAGATTAGTCAATTACAATTAGCGCAGTTACGAACAGATTTGAATAAGCAAATACTTACGAATAAATACAATACTCCACTAGGTGAAATGGCATTTACACCTATAGGTGAGGTAATTCAAAAAGATTTTTATGTGGCTCAAATTAAAATGGAAAAAGACGGTAGTAAAGGCAAATTCACGTTTCTTAAGTAGGGTTTAGATGAATTTGAGTTTATTTTTACAACAATTTCTAAATGGGTTATCCATTGGCAGTGTTTATGCAATTTTTGCTTTGGGATATACTCTAGTTTATTCGATTTTGGGCATCATTAATTTAGCTCACGGTGCGATTTTTACCCTGGGTGCATATTTCACTTATGCACTCATGGGTGGTACTTTTGGCTTTAATGGTTTGCTAGCTAATGTTACTCTACCGATAAAATTACCATTTGCGATCGCTTTAATTTTAGGAAGTAGTTTAGCAGGATTGGTTGGGGTAGGGATGGAACGTATCGCTTTTCAACCTCTGCGTCGAAAAGGCTCTGATTCTTTATTGACCGTGGTTTCTAGCTTGGGCGTAGCTGTGGTAATTGTTAACTTGATTCAATATTTGGTGGGTGCAGAAAGTTACACATTTCCAGCAGAAACTTACGGTAATTTACCCGCTGCGATTAACTTTGGAACTGCAGAAAATCCTATTCCGATTCGGAGTGTACAGGTGGTGATATTTGCAGTTTCTGTGGTGATAGTTGCTATTTTGACTTATTTTATTAATCGTACTAAATATGGCAAAGCGATGCAAGCGATCGCCGAAGATCAAACTACTGCAAGTTTGTTAGGAATTAACACCGATGGCTTTATTGTTTTAACATTTTTCCTCAGTAGTTTTTTAGCAGGATTAGCAGGAACTTTAGTTGCTTCTAGTGTGAGTATCGCCGGCCCTTACTTTGGTATTGCTTTCGGTTTGAGGGGTTTAGCTGTGATTGTCTTGGGTGGTTTAGGTAGCATTCCCGGTGCGGTGTTGGGAGGGTTAGTTATTGGACTCGCAGAAGCATTTGTACCCGGTGAATATTCGGCTTTTAAAGATGCAGTCGCTTTCGGAATATTATTTATTATGCTGTTAGTTAGACCCCAGGGTTTGCTAGGAAGGCGATTTATTCAAAAAGTTTAAGGAGCGGATTAAATGAAAGCATCCACTAAACAAAAATTAACTTTTGAGCAATTTTTAGAACAGTGTCCAGAGGAGGGTTTATATGAGTTTATTGACGGAGAAATTGTAGAAGTACGCGCAACCAGAAATCATGATGATGTTGCTGATTTTATGTTGTTTGGTTTCAATGATGAAATTAGACGACTAAACCTAAATTACGTCGTCAAAAATACAGCAGTGTTTAGAACTATCACAGCTAAAGGAATAGAACAGGGGCGTAAACCTGATGTTAGTGTGATTAATAAAGATGTGTGGCGTTCAAATCGTGCTGAATACTCTGCGCTTGTGGAACCTATCCAGTTAGCTGTGGAGGTAACATCAACTAATTGGGAAGATGATTATATTGATAAATTGGATGAATATCAAAATTTAGGGATTACAGAATATTGGATTATCGATTATTTAGCAATTGGATTGAGACAATATCTGGGAAATCCTAAAGTTCCGACTGTGTTGATTTTTATATTAGATGCTGAGGGAAAATATCAATGCACACAGTTTAGAGGTTCAGAACGAATTGTGTCGAGAACCTTTCCGGAACTGGTATTGACAGCAGAGCAAATACTCACAGCTTAAAACTTGATCAAAATATTTGAAAATGGCAGATTTTTTGGCTACTTATGGTTCCTTAATAGTATCTATGGTGCTAGGAGCGATGCTCGGTTTATCGCTATATTTACCATTAATGGCTGGACAATTATCTTTAGCTAGTCCTGGATTTTATGCTGTGGGCGGGTATATTGCAGCAATTTTATCGACGACAGTTTTTGCGACTCCTGCTAGTAATTTATTTCCCGTTCCTCTGCTGTTATTAGAAATGATCATTGCTGGTGTTGTGTGCGCTTTATTAGGTGTGGTTGTGGGAATTCCTGTGTTAAGATTGCGGGGAATATATTTAGCGATCGCTACTATTGCTTTTGTCGAAGTTCTCCGGGTACTCTCCCTCAATCTAGAGATTACTGGTGGTGCAATTGGTATTCCTAATATTCCCCAACCTTTTCTGACACAAATTGAATATTTATGGATTGCTCTACCATTATTAATAATTAGTATGATATTATTTTATCGCCTGGAACGTATTCGTGTAGGCAGAGCATTCACAGCTATTAGAGAAGATGAATTAGCTGCAGGGGCGATGGGAATTAACGCCACATATTATAAAGTATTGGCGTTTACCTTAGGAGCAATTATCGCCGGATTTATTGGTGCAATTAGCGCCCATTTTCTAAATACTTGGAATGCTCGCCAAGGGACTTTTGATGCTAGTATTATTTACTTAACCTTTGTGTTAATAGGCGGTTCTAGAACTTTTTTAGGCTCTATAGTTGGAGGTATGCTATTTACAGCCTTACCAGAAGTTTTAAGGAACCTAGCCGACACAGGTGGTTTACCCACTTGGCTAGCCCAGTTTTTGCGAGATGGGAGATTAATTATTTTCGGTTTATTGATTGTGGTAGGGACAATATTTTTTCCTCAAGGTTTGGTGACGCCAGATATTTTTAGAAAAATCAAAAAACGCAAAAATTAATTTAAATTATCTCAGAGACTTTATGAACAGAATCGCTCACAGAGATTGAAATCAATATGTCACATACTATCTCAGCCGATGAAAACAATATTATATTAGAAGCAAAAGCCTTGACTCGCCGCTTTGGTGGTTTAGTGGCGGTTAATAGTGTATCTTTTAAAGTAAAAAAACACGAAATTTTTGGACTAATTGGGCCTAATGGTGCTGGGAAAACTACATTATTTAATTTGATTACAGCTTTAATACCGCTTTCTAGCGGAAATTTGGTTTATCAAAACACAGAAATATCTCAACTGTCTCCTCATCAAATAGCAGGTTTAGGTATCGCTCGCACCTTTCAAAATATTCGCTTATTTGGGGAATTAACAGCTTTAGATAACGTAATTATCGGCAGTCATTTACATACAAAAAGTGGTATAATCAACGGTATATTAGGTTTGCCAACAGCGGTTAGAGAAGAAAAGAAAAGTAAGCGTCAGGCTTTAGAATTATTAGGGCTGGTAGGATTGGGCGATCGCAGTGACGAAAAAGCGAAAAACTTTGCTTATGGCGATCAACGCCGATTAGAAATCGCTCGCGCCTTAGCCTTAAAACCACAGATATTACTCCTCGATGAACCTGCTGCGGGGATGAACCCCAGTGAGAAGCAGCAATTAAGCGAATTTATCCGGAGTTTGCGAGAGCAGTTCAATTTGACGATTATTTTGATAGAGCATCATGTACCATTGGTGATGGGTTTGTGCGATCGCATTGCTGTTTTAGATTTTGGACAATTGATTGCACTCGGTGAACCAGCTATAGTCAGAAATAATCCGGCTGTAATTGAGGCTTATTTGGGTAATGAGTGAATTCGTGTAGGCAAAGTTTTTAAAAATTCTGCTTCTGATACCAAGACGACTCACTTAAAACAATCATATCCCACCTCATAATTTGGCGATAGGTGCGGGTGAAAATACCAACGCACCTATAAAATTTAAGCAGACAAATTCTGCATAAATTCTGCTAAAGAATTTGCAGCTAAAGCACTATCAATCAGACTTTCTAATTGTTCAACATTCTTACCCTCAAAGCTTACTTCTACCTCCTCGGGAATTTCGCCGAACCGTTGTCGTAATATTCGGATTAATTGGTTTCTTACTCCTTGCTGAACACCCTGCTGAATTCCTTGCTGAACACCCTGCTGAATTCCTTGCTGAACACCCTGCTGAATTCCTTGCTGAACACCCTGCTGAATTCCTTGCTGCAGTCCTTCAGCTAAAATTTCGTTATACCAAGGTGATTCTCGCAATATAGCCATATCCCACCTCATGATTTGTTGCACTAAAGGGCTATCTAACACAAAGCTAGCAAAAAAAGCTAGCAAAGGCTCTAACTGATTCAACTGTGCATCCGTTCGCAGCATTTGTAAGGCGCGTTGTACAACTGCGGCTTCTCCACCACCTCGCAAAACAGGAACAAATGGGAGTAAAGATGGTAATGGTTGCTGAAAAACTATTTCTGCATCCACTTCCCACAAATTAATCCCGCGATAATCTTGAATAGCGCGTAATCCCAAAAATTCTTGCTCGTAACTACTGGCAACCGTTAAAGTAGGCGGAGGCGGTAAAATGTTGATCAGCACTGGATAAATTGGCAGCCGATAGCGCTCTTGTGCTAAAGCTGCATAAGCTCTCATGCGTAGAGGCATGTATTTTGTGTAACGCAACTGTAGTTCGTTGAGTACCAGAAAATCGCCGTGAATAGCACTGTATGCTTTCACTAAAACATCTGTTTCTCGGCTAATCCATTGAAACTCTGAAGCCAAAATCTCTTTCGCCACAACTTCAGGAAGCTGCGTAACCCATTGTACCCAGGCGTCGGGAGCGAGACTAATCAGTCGCTTACCGCCTGTATCTGCTGCTTTTGCCACCGAATTTTTACTCTGAACATTAGTATTTTAGAATACACCATTGCTTTGCTGTTTTAATTTGTAGCGATCGCTCGATTTTAAAGACTGTATATTAATTAATGTAAGTCAATATTTATGGATGTAAATCACTGATGTCAGTTGATATTGAGACAAATCATACAATTTTAGAAGTTCGAGATATTAATGTTAATTATGGCGGAATTCAAGCTCTAAAAAATATTAATTTAACTATTCAAAAAGGTGAAGTAGTTACCTTACTCGGCGCTAATGGTGCTGGTAAAACTACCACACTCAGAGCTATTTCTAAAATAGTGAATTCTCTAAGTGGCAATTTAATCTATAGCGGACGGAATATTAATCGTCGCCCAGCCCATGAAGTTGTCAAACTTGGTATTGCCCATTGTCCTGAAGGTAGGCGAGTATTAGCGAGACAAACGGTGTATGACAATTTACTATTAGGTGCTTATATTCGCTCTCATCAAGGAGAGATAAAAGCAGACATTCAGCACCAATTTGAGCTATTTCCCCGGTTAGCACAAAGACGCAATCAACTAGCAGGAACTCTCAGCGGTGGTGAACAACAAATGTTAGCGATCGCCCGCGCTTTAATGAGTAGACCAAAACTCTTACTTTTAGACGAACCAAGTTTAGGTTTAGCACCAGCGATCGTCAAAGAAATATTCTCTATTATTGAAAATTTGCGAGCTACGGGTGTGACAATTTTATTAGTAGAACAAAACGCCAATTTAGCTCTACAAATTGCTGATAGAGGATATGTTTTAGAAGCAGGTTCTATAACTTTGACAGGTGCTGCATCAGAATTAATTAGTGATGAGCGAGTGAGAAAAGCTTATTTGGGTTAATTATTCTAACTTAGGAAATGCAAGCAAATGGTAAAATCTCCAACTAAACCCCTAACCTTAGAAGAGTTTTTAAAACTACCAGAAACCAAACCAGCCAGTGAATATATTAACGGTCAAGTGATCCAAAAACCTATGCCGCAAGGAAAACATAGTACTCTTCAGGGTGAACTAGTCAGCAACATCAACTCTGTAACCAAGCCTCAGAAAGTCGCCCGTGCTTTCCCAGAATTGCGATGTACATTTGGCGGACATTCAATTGTTCCAGACGTAGCTGTGTTTGCTTGGGAACGCATTCCCATAGATGAATGCGGAGATGTGGCGAATGTTTTTCCAATCTATCCAGACTGGACAATTGAAATTTTATCACCAGACCAAAGTCCAACAAAAATAACCGGAAATATCTTGCACTGCCTCAAACATGGTAGTAAATTAGGTTGGTTAATTGATCCAGAGGATCGCACGATTTTAGTATATCCTCAAAACCAGCAGCCAGAATTTTTAGAAGAAGAACAACAAATATTACCAGTTCCCGATTTAGTTAAAGATTTACAACTAACTGTAGGGGAACTATTTGGATGGTTAAAGTTGTAAGGACTTCAACAGCCGACTGTGACGGGGTATAAAATTATTACAAAAAATTACAAGTTTAGTAATATATTTAGATTTGCACCCTTGTTTTTGGGTGTTTATCTTTGTGTAAACGCGAGTATTATCGCTTAAGTATTTAAACTCATGAGTCAAATAGTCTGGATCGCAAGACACGCCAACCGCCTCGATTTTGTTAACCCTGATTGGTTTCTAACTGCAGAACGACGCTACGATCCTCCCTTATCTGAGGATGGTTTTATACAAGCAAAACAACTAGCTAGACGGTTAAAAGGAGAGAAAATTACTCATATTTTTGCCTCGCCTTTTCTGCGAACAATACAAACAGCAAACGCTGTGGCAGAGGTGCTAGATTTGCCTATTAAACTAGAAACAGGTTTGAGTGAATGGCTAAATCCTGCTTGGATGACAGAAGAACCAGAAAAGCATTCAATTTTAGAGTTAGTAGAATTATTTCCCAGAATTGATCTTAGCTATACACCACGTATAGCCGCTAAATATCCTGAAACTCGCAAACAAGTCAGAGAACGTTCGGGACAAACTGCTAGATGTTTAACTACTGAATTCTTTCCAGAGCATATCTTGTTAGTAGCTCATGGTGCATCTGTGTTAGGGGGAGCAATGGGATTAGTGGGAGAAATTGCAGAAACAGAAGTTAAAGCTTCTTTATGTTCTTTGGTCAAAATTGTGCGTGAAGATCCAAAATGGTTGTTAGAACTAAAAGGTGATACTTCTCATTTGACCCACATAGAAGAAGTCATTCGATTTGCCTGAATTAGTATACTGTTAATGACAGATCAAATAAAAACAAATTCACAGAACATGGGGTAAAAAATGGCAACCCAATTTAGCGAATCCAAATCCAAAACTGGCATGGTAGTATCTTGGGAAGCTCTACCCGATGATTTCAAGTTAGAGGATGAGCCAGTGGAAAATACAGGTCAGCCGTTATTGGCTGGTGCTTTGCGTGAAAGTTTAGAAATAACTGGATTCATCCAACCCCAAATGTTAATTGCTTCAAATTTTGGTCTTTGTGCAACTTTAAATGGGCAATTTACAGCTAAAGCACCAGATTGGGTTTATGTGAGTGCAACTAAAGAAATTCTCAACAACCGCAAAAGCTATACACCAAATTTAGAAGGAGAAATCCCTGCTGTGGTGATGGAATTTTTGTCAAACACCGAGGAGCAAGGATATGTCCAGGGTGAAGAATATTCATCGAAACAAACCTATCCACCAGGAAGATGGTTTTTTTACGAGCAAATATTGCAAGTTCCGCTGTACATAATTTTTGACCCGGATGGAGGTTTGTTAGAATTTTATAAACTGGAAAATGGGCGATACAAACTAGAATTACCTGATGAAAATGGTCGCCATTGGCTTGATTCAATGGGCTTATTTTTAGGAACTTGGCAAGGAGCAAAAGAAGCCAGAACAGGTTACTGGTTGCGTTGGTGGGACTCTACGGGTAATTTATTACCTTGGGCTGTTGAGCGGGTTGAATGGGAAAGCCAACGCGCCGAGCAGGAAAGCCAACGCGCCGAGCAGGAACATCAACGCGCCGAGCAGGAACATCAACGCGCCGAGCAGGAAAGTCAGGAAAAAGAACGACTCATCGCTTATCTGCAATCTCAAGGTATCGATCCAAATAATTTACCATTCAGCACTCAGTAGCATCACTGGTTATATGGGGCACAGCAGTGCTCATTGGTGTCAACTTAAGCCACAGATTGCTTAAATGCTTGGCTTTCATACCCGCCAGGGAATGAATTCCCAGGCTAATAGCTGAAGTCTACTGAAGTAGACTAGGGATTTGTGAGAATTTTGAGTCATCTTGAGATGACTTAAGCTATGAGACTCAGAATTCATTCTGAGGCGGGACAAGAGTTTCGCGTTAAGTTGACACCAATGAGCACTGCTGTGCCCCTACGATAGATATGGTTTTTCACACTATGCATGTTTGGAATTTTCTGTCAAGATGTGAGTTCTAATTTTGGCTCAGGCGATCGCTTAATTTACAATCACACTTCAGTATTCTGATTCTCCTCATCTATTGCTTTTTGAATAGCGCGTCTACAAAATTCTGCTGGGTCGTCTTTTGCTTTGACCTCTTCTTTCATTTTTTCAGTGACACGAAAACTGAGATTTGCTGTTAATGGTTCATCACCTTTCCTTTGACCTGGCTCTAAATTTTCTGGAGTTCCTCTCGGATTAGGCATTTGTGTAGAAATATAAATATTGATTGAATTAATTGCGCGCAAACGAATAGAGTTTTAAATCGGTGATGTTATTCGTCTCGCAAACTGGTACATCACCGATACCACTTTTGCAAAATGGTAATTCTATTTTATGTTCACAAGGTCAGAACTCGAAATCAAAACCATAGCTGAGTTAAGAACACTGTGTCAGCGTTATGGTATCAAACCAACTGGTAACTCTGGCTATAAAGTCAGCTACATCACATCTCTGATGGCGTTCCCTCAGCTAGCATTGCAGCAGATAAATGAGGGTAGAGGGTTAAAAATACCTAGCTTTGGCAGCATTCAATGCCTTACTATTGCCATTGATGAGATGGGTACACCAACAAATGAACAGATAGCGCTAATTAGAATACTGCTAGAAGGTCGGAGGATGAACTATCCTGACAGATTCCAGCAAGAGCAATTACTCAGCACCTATACAGCTAAGGTTAGGCTAGAAGATGCACTAGGAATATTAACTAGGTAAAAATACGGCATCCCTAATGGGATGCTTTCCAGCAATGGGAAAAGGGATAATAGAGAGTAAGCATTGCTTGAGCATAGCCTTTGTATAAAGGTGTACTTGAATTTTACTTATAAACACTGTTAAAAATTAATTTGATTATTTGAGTATTTGTACGGAGAAAATTAGCTGGAGGCAGGGATTTCACGTGAATAATTTGTTACTCGCAGGCGACATTGGCGGTACTAAGACAATTCTGCGATCGCTGGAGGTGTCAGACTCGTTAAGTTTGCGTACAATTGATCAGGAGATTTACCATAGTGGAGATTTTCCGGATTTAGTACCGATAGTACAGCAGTTTTTGGCAAAAACTAACGCACCGATACCACAGAAGGCTTGTTTTGCGATCGCAGGGCCAGTGTTCAATAATACAGCCAAGCTCACCAATTTGGCTTGGTTTTTAGACACCGAGCGGTTACAACAAGAACTGAGTATCGCTTCTGTTTCGCTGATTAACGATTTTGCCGCTGTTGGTTATGGTATTCTCGGTTTAAATAAACAAGATGTGTTAACTTTGCAAACTGGTCAACATCAAGTCGATGCGCCGATAGCGATTATTGGCGCTGGTACTGGTTTAGGACAAGGATTTTTGATTAAGCAAGGAAACTACTATCAGGTTTTTCCTTCAGAAGGTGGACACGCAGACTTTGCCCCTCGCAGTGAATTAGAATTTCAGTTGTTAAAATATCTGCTGGATAAACATGATATCCAACGCATTTCCGTAGAACGTGTAGTTTCAGGACAGGGGATTGTTTCTCTTTACCAATTTTTACGCGATCGCAAACACACCACAGAATCGCCAGAAATTGCCCAAATCGTCCGTACTTGGGAACAAGAAGCCGGACAACCAGAGAAAAGCGTTGATCCGGGTGCGGCTATTGGTAAAGCTGCATTACAAAAGAGCGATCGCCTCTCAGAACAAACCATACAATTATTTATCGAAGCTTACGGTGCAGAAGCCGGCAACCTAGCACTGAAACTACTTCCCTATGGCGGATTATACATCGCTGGCGGCATTGCTCCCAAAATTCTTCCCTTGATTGAAGAGAGCGATTTTCTCTTGCATTTGAGCCAAAAAGGGAGAATGCGTCCCCTCCTCGAAGAAATACCCGTACACGTAATTGTCAATCAACAAGTGGGGCTAATTGGTGCTGCTTTGTGTGCTGCTAGGTTATAATCCCCAAACAAGTTTTGTGGAAAGTTAAAACTTTACAAAGGACAGGAGCAGCTAAGGACAACTTCTGACAGAAAATTTTCTGATGTTGATTAGAAAAATTGTCGGCATAGTGGATTAATAGTTTAATCCCTAATTAATATGCTTTCCTTTCCTGCTCATCCTGAAACTAAAAAGAAACTGCTAAATCTTGTAAACGGAGATAAAGATACCTGTCAAAGGCTAACCAACAAAATAAAAAGCAAATATCCTGAGTTAAGCGAGCAAGAATGCTGGGAAAAAGCCATTAACGACTTAATTAGAGATAGACGTTAATCCTTGTTACGAATTAAATAAGCTTTGATTTCAGATAATTGTTTGTCAATATTATCAAATCTAAAATCAATTTCTTTTAATCCATAACCAATACAATCTGATATCTGCTTTTGATTACCAACAAGATGATTAAAATCGCGCTGCTCATTGAGAGCTTTTTCTGCAGCGGCTACTGCATTTTGAGTACTCCGCTGTCTCTCAAATTTTAATTTGTTCCACCACCAAGTAATCCAGCCAGAAGCGGCACAAATCAAAGCTAATACAAAACTAGCGGCACTAGGATTAAATTTCATATATACAGGTATTCAGTCACTTTAACCTTAGCAGTAGACAATAATCCCGAACAAATGCCAACAATCGCATTTTGGCTAGCGTTACTATCTAAAAATTTCTCATTAGCTGATAATACAAAATCGTAATTAGTAGCAGAGACAGTAACGTCATTAGAGTTAGTGCCAATTGGGACGTATTTAAAATAAACGCTTGAACTGCCTGTATTGCTAATTAAATACGAATATCTGCTAGCATCACTTTTTTCCGAAATAATGACAGATTTAGCAGTACTAGAAACATTGATGTCAGCAGTGGGTTGAGCTTGTGTAGTTTGTTGTTTTCTTAAAGGGAAAACATTTTATGTATTGTTATTTTAGTTTTACCAAGATATGCGTTTGGAAAGAAAACTAACTGAAATCTTCCTCTTTGAGCAAAGGTTAACTCTTGATTACCAAAACGCAGAATTTGTGAACTAGCAACTAATTTATTTGGGTAATCAATCAATATTTGCTCAATTCTTCCACTACTTTTATAGTTTTTTAGTGGTTTAGCTTCTAAGGAAATAATTAAGTTAGCATCATTATCAAATAAGTACGGAATGATTACAGAATCAACTTTTTTTAAGTCCCATCTGTACTCACTCCGATAAACCAATTGAGAGTTAATCATTGGTTATTATTTTGTTGGTTTCCTAGGTTTTGGTCTAGCTCCTGGTTTAGCTGTTGGTCTAGCTCCTGGCTTGGCTGTTGGTCTAGCTCCTGGCTTACTTCCTGGTTTACCTGCTGTACTACTGGTTTTAGATCGAGTTGGATTAGTAGAAGTTTTGGGAAGAGAAACGCTTGTTATTGTTCCTCCCCGATACTTTTTACCTCTCAAGGAATTTTTAATTAATAAAGTGCCTAATTTTCCAGGATCAGCAAACAATAAAAAGGCTCTAGATTTGCCTTGACCCATGCTGACATTAACATAAATGCGAGCAGGTCTTGGCTTATTCATGCCATAAATCAACCCAGGCTCATTAGCTTTAGCTGTCTGTACGCCTATTTGCTTTGCAATATCATCTGGATAAGCAACTTTATTGCCCTTCCAAGCAAATTTAATTTTAACTGCACCATTTCCAGCCCCGCCAGCGGAAGAATCTGTCATTGCAATAAACAAGTCAACGCTTTCTGTTTTAGCCATTTAATCAACTCCTATTAATTTTATGCAGGTGTTAATTAAAGGTAATCAATGGCGTGTATCGTCACATCTCCATTAGCTGCAGCTAAAGTAGTAAAAGGTAGATTGGCTGATATAGTAGCACTACCAGTTTCAATATCAAATTGAATTTGAACATTGTTAGGCTGATTTTCGGCCGGCGTTACAGCTTTTTCAGCAGCAGCTAAAATGCTTGCAATCTCTAACAATGCTTCTGGAAGAGTATCTGATTTTAAACTTCCACCGCCGTTAACAAAAGCAGAGTATGTAGAGCCAAGATAATCGCTCGCAACTATATCGATTGAACCGCTTGTTTGAATAGTTGTGGTGACTGGAAGAGTAGCAGCTATTGCAACAGTACCTGTGTCAAAAGAAATTGTTGTAGAAAGATTTCTTTTTGGTGGTAAGCCAGGGTTAGATCCATTTCTTAAATTTTCAGCGGCGTCTAGTGCTCGACAAACTTCAAAAAAAGCAGCAGGAATTTGAGTTGATTTCAAAGTTCCACTTGTTCCAGGTGCAAAAGTACTCATTCGTTTATCCTTGTAAAAAATGTAGTATCCGTACTTGTAATCTGTTGTAGCTGGAAAATTGGCTGAATTGAGGGGAATAAATCTAGAAACTTTCTTTGGGGTTAATGTCGAAGAAAGTGCAGCACGCGAGGCACTCACTAAATAAATTTTTTTATCTTGAATCAAAAAATTAAATTGAAACTCTAAAAGCTTGTTAGCTACAGATACCGGAAGATAGCTAATAGCTGCTTGCCAATCTATATCTAAATTATCCCCGCTAGGAGTTTCTATAGTTTCAACAGGAATATCACTAAAATTGTCTAGTTCACTTTTTAGTGGCTTTTTAGGGATAAATACGTAATAATTGCGTTTCCATTTGTAAGCAATATAAATACTTTTTTTAAATAAATTTTTAATAACTTGAAGTAAATAAACATCAGAATAATTAACTATCTTAGCAAAGCTAGTTAATTTAATAGATTGTCTTCCGTTTATATAGTAGACTTCATCAAAGTTTGTTTTCACGTTTTTTTTCTCTTAGTTTTTTACTCCATGAAGGTACAACGTCTTTTTGTCCGGAGGGAAAGAATTAACATAGTGTCGGAGTGACAGAAATTTTTTTGTATTCTTGATTAGAATTGGTTACTTGTAGTGGCTCTATTCCTTTTAATCGGTCGGGGTCTACATATTGTTTTAATGCGTTAATAACTCTTGAGCATTCAGTTTCGGTTTTACACCAAACGATAATTTTAGAGTTGTCGTTTAAAACTTGTATTCCTCGATAATCGCCTTTTTCGTAATCAGGGAATTTAGGTTGATGTTGAGAACCATATCTGTAATGCGGAAGTATTAATGTCCAACGAGAACGACCAATTTTTAGTTTTTCTAAGGTGTTGATGGCTGAGGGGATATCCGTTGAAAGGTTGATGGTGGTCATGTCAGATTAATGAAGTGAATAAACCCGTTTTAAGCAGTAATCAAAACAATGTAAATATTCCACTTTTATGTAAATCAAGAACAATCACTGAGGGCTGAAAAGCCTACCACCATTAGTATTTAAGCAGATATTGACTATATCTAAAAACGCAAATGTTCCGAATTAACCATTGCAACTGGTTAATCCGGAACAATCATGAGGAGAATTTTCATGAAAAATAACCGAAACGGACAATCGGCTATTTTAACTGACACGGACTATTCTAAAATCCGCAAGCAAATTAAAAGTCAAAAATACAAGTTACTTTTAGATTTAGCTTGGTACACCGGGGAACGGTGGGGGGCACTGGTAAAGTTAAGGATAGAGGATGTTTACAATCCCAACGGCACGCCACGGGAATATATTAATTTTCGGGCGATTACTCGCAAGGCAACGCCAGACGGTAAGCGCCAGACAAGACAAGTGCCTGTACACCCTGTACTGGCTGAATCTTTATCTAATTACACTCCAGATTCTAGTTCGGGCTGGCTCTTTCCCTGCCGTGATGGTGACATGCCAATTACGATTCGGTGGGCAGATAAAATTTTACGAGCTGCTATAGAAAGACTGGGTTTGACGGCTAAGGGTATCAGCACTCATTCCACCCGCCGGACTTTCATTACCAAACTGCACCGCAATGGAACTGACCTGTACACGATTAAGAAAATCACTGGTCACAAGGATTTTAAGTCGTTGGAACGTTACGTAGAAATTTCGGCTGATCGTGTTAAGGGGGCGATCGCTACTCTATGAACACTAAGCTGTTATTCCTGCAAATCGAAATTTTCTTCCAGCGCCTCCAGGAGGGAAATTACGATCACCCGGTGGACTTGGCTAAGGCCCTAGAAACCCTGGCAGACTTTGCCTGGGAGGAGGTAGATGAGCTTTACCCGCCATCAACATTCCCGTGATAAAAATGACACAAACTTAATGTTATTTTTTTTGGGCGATCGCTTTATTCATTGGGCGATCGCATTTTTTCAAGGTTGCAATCACAAGAAAAACCCTGTATCCTGCCTTGACACAGGCGTTACAGGAAAATTATGACTTTGCAACCAGGAACTAACAGTACCAGCTGGTCTTCGGCTTGGAACAATGGCAAGACTAAAACAATTCGCGTTCCAGTCAAACTAGCTGATCAAATCTTGAACTATGCCAGGGAACTGGATTCTGGCATTGACATGGAACAGCAGATTATTCTCAAATTTATTGATTCTTTTGCGGAACGGAGAAAAGCAGAGTTTCGCCCCAATCAGTACAGCCGTACTGCTTCACTAGAAAGCCGCCGGTGGGATGAACTCAAAAGATTTAGGAATTTGGTTGCGAATGGTGACGCCAAGAGTGAATCAAGTGTTGAATCTCTTGTGGTGTCTGTCCGTCGTTGATTGCGGCTTCTACATCTGCCTTTCGATTTTTAGCGATCGCACTATTTGCACTGCCAAGATAAATCCGATTTTTCTTCCTGCCAGTCATCCAACAGTAGCGATAGTACCAATATTTATTACCAGAGCGTTCGACCCAATATTTCTCTACCCAGTGGGTATCGTGTTGGGGCGCAACTTTTTTAGTATCTAATGCAACTTGCGCCCCAACACAATTGTACGGAGTTCCAGCTTGCTGAGTATCAGTTTTCTCTTGAATGTGTTGGGGCGCAACTATTTCATCCCAGTAAGGATCCTGTACTGTCTTAATCTGGCTTACAGGGACAAGGGTGAACAAGGAGAGTTGTTGACTCATAACTCAACTCCCTTAAGTTCATCCCAAAATGTTGAGTTAGGAGCGTATTCAGGAATTGCGTTTAGTTGCTTGATATTAGTCGGATGTTCCCACCATCTTTGACGTAAACAAGAGCGAATAAATCCCTCTGGGTTGGAAATTTTATCAAATCCACCACGTATCTTAAATAGAGCAATAGATACTTTTATTTCAGGATTTGAATGGTTTAAAACCTCTTTCTCGCTTTCGTCAAAATGTATACCTTCATCTGCAAGGGTGGCTTGATTGCTAATAAGATTAGAATGCTGCTGCTGTATATCCTCCTCAACGGCAGACTTATCTTTTGAGTCAGGTGAATTGTAAGTCGAGTTATTGTTTTGTAAGTTTTTTTCTCGCTTCTTTCTCGGTGGCTTCAACCACTCCAGCGGTCTCACTAGTAACTTAAATATCTTCCAACTGTACTGCTTTACCACTTGAATTACCCGATGTTCGCAAAGTAACTCGAACATCTTCTTTAAATAATTGTGACTGTATCCCTTGCCTCTTGACTTTTCTACCCAAGCATTAAATTCTGATAGGTCAGGTTCTGTTTCTAGGCTGACTTCCCCTTGTCTCATTAGCCATTGCCAAAGGACTTTTGCAGCGTTGGGAATTCGGTTTTGGTAACAGAATGATTCGTGTTCTTCTGTCCACGGAAGGGCGTTTTTCTGGGTTTTTTCTGTCATAATTTAAGTGATTTGTTGAGTCAAAGCCATCTGTTTAATCATTGGATGGCTTTTGATTTTTTTTAGTGGCGATCGCGCCTCAAGTCATCAACAATTTTTTCCAAGTACCAGGCATTAGACATGCCAGACCTGATCTTCCGTTCTTGCTCTAGAAGTTTTCTTGCTTTCGCATTGTCGCCCTTGAGTAGCGAGAGTAAGTCGGATTGCAACTGCGTAGTCCTGGAGTGGTCGCTTTGCTTTGGTTGTTTTCGGTTAGCGGACGGATCAGTGAAGCTAAAGTTGAGAAATCGTCTTACTGGTTCTGGAAGTGACCGCATTATGAAGTAAAAAATCAGGGCAACTCCGATAATGACGAACACAGGCAAGAAAGAGTAAAAAATTATGGCTAAAGTATCCATAGGTTGAGTTGTAACGCTACTCATCCACAATGCGGGGATTTTCTGATAGAGACATCGGGAAAACCTCGCATTTTTAAGCTTCACTGCCATTTCATAAAACAAAACCGTCCTCACCCAGCGGGTAGGACGGTTTTATTCTTGATCTTCTTGCTGTAGCTCTTCTCTAATTAACTTAAGTTCTTTAACTCTAGATTGAATTGCATTTATCTCATTTTGCTTGGCGGCCACCTGATCTAAATATTCATTGATCAGATGGTCAAGCATTTTCCCAGTAACTCTTGCTCCGGGATTGAAGATGCTTGATCTCGGGCCACCCTCTCTATAAATTCGCTCTTGCTGAGTCCCAGTGCTAGAGACTTCTCCTCCAATAGCTGATGTGCTTCTGGAGATATTGTCAAATTCAGGCTTTTCTTCCTTTGTCCGTGGATCGGTTTCCGCATCTGTTATACCCATGCACTACCTCTTATTGTATACGCATAGAATAATTGACTTTTAATGCGCGTGGTATTAGGCTATATTTAGTTGTACACGCATACAACGATTTTTGCAACACAAAACCGCTCCCCAACGCCTAACCCTTCGCGTTGTAACCGGAGCAAGCACCCACGCACTGCCTCGCGCCCCGCGTGGAAACACCCTTTGATTTGTACCTGATGCTTTGAATGCAAAAGGCGATCGCCCTAGCAGTAGCACAGAGCGATCGCCAGTCAAATACCAAGTTATAAGGAGTCCATATTATCATTCAAAAAATTCTCGCAGACACAGCCAAACTTAATCGCTCCCAAGCCTTGGGATTATGTGCCCTGATCTGCATTGCATCAAGAGAGAATACCAGCGTCGCTTACCAGTGGGAGGAATTGAATTTTTCAGATATCCCTCAAAAATTGATAGACGCCATCGATGAGCTTGATGAAGATTACCAATTCGATCTGCTCAACAATATCTCTTATGGATTCGTGGAGGAAGACGCGATCGAAGTCCTTGGGCTAGTCGATTAAAAAGGCGATCGCCTTTTATCAGGAGTGCGATCGCCAAGTAATGGATTTGATTTTGATAAGGAGATTTTACCAACGAGTGACAGTAATGCAAAATCTGTACACCACGCCTGAAGCATCCCGCGAAACCGGGATACCAGAAAGCACAATTCGCTCTTGGCTACGCCGTCACCCTGGAGTATTTCAGATTGACGTGCATGTGGTGGTTGAAGAATCAGGACGCAAAATGTGGACTGATGCCGGGATTGAACTATTGCGTAGCCGCAACACTGCACCAGAAAATGCAACGGATGACGATGCAGAAAATAGTGCAGATGACCTGCTTGAATCACTGCTAGCCAATGATGCCAACGCATTAGCCCACGAATACTGGCGACAATTCCCAGGCAGAGTGATTCACCGCATTCGCCAAATGCGGGACAATCCCACACCCCAAGACCGGGAAATTATGCAAACCTCACTTCGCGCCGCACTCGCAGCCGGCACATCTCACCTACTGCTACCCACCTATCAACCAATGTTGCTGGAGGGAGACGGTGAAGAATAAACAGCAGCCCACCAGCAAAGTTGTACCATTCACCGGCGAATTCTACCCCGAAGTAGAACCCACCCCAACACCAGCGGCGACACCAGATTTAACACCAGCATATTTCGTGCTGTTCGCTGCAGCCTTAGTTGCTGGTTTAAGCCTAGGGGCAATTTTCACCTACCAAAGTGCAGATCAAGTGCAACTGCGGCAGATGAAAGCGCAGTCCGAACAACTGCAGCAAGTCAAGACCCAAGTTTGTCAATAAGGAGTAAAGATTATGGGTATCCTATCTCGCATCACCAGCGCTGCTGGTAAATCCAGCAACAAAGAAAGTCAATCCTCACTCGCCACAGGTGGTCACGCCATAGACAAAAATCGTGTGCTGGCTCCAACTGACCCCACAGCGATAAACCCATTGAACGCGGGCGCCTGGGAGTCAGTCCGGACAGCACCTGTCAGTGACGTACCCCGCTATTTTACCAAGCCAGAAGCTGATGCCCTCAAGGAATTAGCCACAGAAAAAACCCAAGGTGCAAAGCAATCTCAACGCGCCTACAAATCGCTTGGCAAGATTGAAGCCGCTGACGCCGCAGTTCACAAACACCACCGCAACTACATTCGCGGCACAGCCGACGCCGAACTAACTAAAAACGCGCCGACGCAAGCACGGCGCGACACCTCCACGCACTGCGTCCAGAATACGCCAAATTGGGTTTTGGTTTAGACCGCGCTGAAAACAAAGCACAGCAACGCATTCAAGAGTTAAGAGCCAAAATCAAGGATAACTACTAATGACTAAGGCGGTACGACCTGGGGGCTTGGTTCCTGTTGGGGTGTATCGCCTCTAGCTGTGTGGCTTGGCTAGGGGCGTTGCATCCGGCTTTATTCCGGGTTATGTGGGTGATTTACATCATGTGTGCAGCTGCCTTGGGTATGGCTTTAGTCACCGATGATGCAGCCCGTCAGTTTTTGAAAATATCCGAACCTGACTACTACGCGCTGCTGATTGCTGTAGCCTGTTCTGTTGTATTGGGAGGGTTGCTGCAGTGGCTAATCGCTGGATAAAAACCAATTGCTTGTTAGCAAGTACCGCTGCTTTCTGGTTCGCTGCACTTTCCCCTATGCCTGCAATTGGTAAGGGAATTTCTTACAGCTTGGCACTGGTTGCAGGGGTGCAACTCGTCAGGGAATCTCAAGGGCTGATGATCCAAGAAGCCCGCCGGGGGGCATTGTCTGCAATGAACCAGGAGTTAGAGCAGCTAGAAATTGCGTTGCACACTCAGCAACAAGAGGAGGCGCTTTATGAGGTTTACGCTCCTTCAACTTACCCGCCGGAAGTCGAGACGGAATTAAAAACCAGCCTGGAACACTTATATAAGGAGCCCAGCGCGGAGCGTCATGATGGGCTTACAACTTCCACTTCCCAAAAAAAAGGCTTTTACTTCGCAGTGGTAGCACTACTGGAAGTTAAGGGTGAGACTTTTGTAATTGAGCAAATTCTCAAGCTTGGGGGTAGGAACTGGGCTGAGGGAAAAAAATACTTGCAGCAAATTCTTGAGGAGGGCGCGAGCAACGGCTGGTAATTTAATAGCGATCGCTAGAACGGTGCAGGCGATCGCCCACTCAAATCATTCGCTGTGGATTCAAGCAGTATGCAAATTTTACCAATGATCATGACTAAACACGACACCTGGGTAAAACTCAAACCCGGCAATCCTTACGAGAAAATCATGGTTTTATTCCCAAGTGGGATGATACCCATGCGAGATCCATTCCCTTTAGAAAGAGCCGCGGGGGAATTCCAAAACGAAGCTTTATGGATGATTGATTTAGAGCGCTTGAACAGCCTACAAGTTAGTGCGCTAACGCAATTTCTCGCCAATCACTACAAAGTAGAATTTCGCCAAGTTGCACAAGAAGTCGCAGAAAAAGGTGGCTTTGCAATGCGTCAGCAGTGGATAGAATCCATGATGTGTGGAGCGGAGTCAATGCAACGAACTAAAGAACTTGCTGACTGGCTCGAAACTGCACCCCAACCACCATCAGAGACAGCGTGGATGGAATTTTATAATGACCAGCACGCCCGGTGGATTGAGGGTGATGAAGTCCCGCCGCCGATTAGCAGCATTGAGGATATTGATTCTCGCCTGCATACCCCAGAATTGGCTGAGGCAATGAAACGAAATGAAGTTAATAGAATGTTACTATCAGTGTAGCTTTGACCATTTCTCATCTGACATTGCAGGAATAAAAGCTTTATTGGCAATTCAACCAGATATCGCAGTGGTTGAGCCAACGGGCGTTAATTACTCAAAAATCTGGATTCATCATTTAACCCGCATTGGCGTAGAGATTCGCTTTGTCGGACACAAGGAATTAAGAAACTATCGAATGCATCAACTAGGTTTACCAGACAAAGATGATGACGGTGATTCGCTAGCCCTCGCCTGTTATTACTTTGACTATCAAAACTCGCCTTGGCGATTTTTAAAAATACGCGATCCGCTAGCATCTCAAATCAGGGAAATGGTACTAAGGCTAGCCCATCTTAATCGAGTAAGATCGCCAATAGTGAATAGAACTCGACAAGATTTAGCTTGGCAATTTCCTGAAATAGCTCTTAGGCGTTCGGTTATTGGCAGACAAGGGACAATTCCTTTGCTTTGGGGATGGTTAGCTGAACAAAGAATCAGTAAGAAATATGATGATCTCTACAAAAATACTGCAGGACTGGGGATTACAAATACTGTGCGATACCATGCACGGCGATTATGTAGCTTGTACGAGGAAGAGATCGAGATAGAAGCTCAACTAAAACAGCTTCTTCAACATCCAAATTTTGCTAAGTATCTAGCAGTGTTTGAGCAATTCCAATTCGGTCAGCGATTGCAAGCTTGGCTTATTTCACAATTATTTCCCTTTGAGACATTTCTTGAAAACAATCAACCAATTGTTATTGAACGTAGAGGAAGATTTTCAGGAAAACCCACAAAGCGCCACCTGTCGTTACGCAAATTTCAAAAAACCTTGGGAGTTGCACCATCAGCAGAATCATCTGGTGATATTCATCGCCAAAAAGTCACCGATGGTTCTAGCGTATGCCGAAAAGCCTTATGGCAATGGGTTTTTACAGCTATTGAACCCCGCACCAAACGCCCAAAAAACCAAATTGGTAAATTTTTGGGCGATTATTTAGACTCTCAAAAAGCTTTGGGAATCCCAGTGCAACTGGTACGATCGCGGACAGCAGTCAAAGGGGTTAAATTGCTTTTTGGTGAATTGGTGCGGGAGTTTTGCAAATAGACTGGTCATTTGCAGTTTGCGCTGTTAGAGTGAACTGCAACACAGTAATATGTGCAGCCGGAAAAGCTAAAAATATGACCATTAAAGGTTTGTTCCCATTAATTTTGACAATTTTATTATCTAATAGCACAGGATTAGTTGCAGCTAACCCACCCAAAAATTTAGTTTCTCCAACTAAACCCAAAGCTGCTTCAACTCATAAACCAGTTACGCAACCATTACAGCCCAAATGGAAATTATTCACCGCTCCAGATGGGCGCTTTACTATTTTGATGCCTGGAGTTCCGATTAGGAATACCCAAGCACAAAAAACTCACATGGGAGTCATTAACCTACAATTATTTGTTGCTCAACCAGCCAAACAGGAGGTAGCTTATCTAGTAGTTTATAACGATTTTCCCTATAGTTATGGTCAGATGGCTAATCCCCAAGACATACTTAATCAGGCAAGAGATTTAGCCTTAAAAACTACCAAAAGTAACTTAATTAGCCAGGGGAATATTCGTAGTTCCAACGGTCATCCTGGTAAAGAAATTGAGTATATCAATTCTGCAGGAAAAATCACTAAAGCCAGGATGTATTTTGCTCAGGGGCGCTTATATCAAGTCATGGCTGTTAGTTCAAAAAAACAGCACAAGACTTTAGCAAAAACGATTGCAGGCTATTTAAATTCCTTTCAAGTAGTTTTAAAAACTGGAAATATTTGATTAGACCTAGCTTAAAAAAAGGGGCTAGTACAATAAGGCTGAAGTATAAAGTATCAAGTATGAAATGAAGAAGCTTACATGATAAGCCTTTGGGAAGTTTTTAATGGTTACTTTATTTCCGCCATGCGGGACTAGGGGTTAAGGAAAGATATTTTTATTGACTTGAGCAGGAAATAAATCCTTGTACAGATGTAAAATTTTACGCCTCTACAAGGATTTTTCATCTAAAATTGCTTAACTGATAGTTGATGTTTTGACTTTTTTAACTAGAAATTGGTACATTTTTAAATGCCGCTGTATCAGGCACAAAAATATCCAAGTTATTTACACCATCAGGAACCCTAATCCAAATATAAGCATCTGCAGAAGCATTAGGGCGTAGCTGAGACAGAGAAACACTACCTGTGGAACGATTCGCAGAAATTCCTTTGTAGGTTTCACTGGTGTCAGGATTACGGGCTATGGTATTGACAACTGAGATAGTGTCTGTATCCGCAATTCCGTCTGCAGCTTGGCGACGGATACGCATTTGCACATTTACCACATCGCGGTTTGCGGTTTCTGGATCTTTAATCCGTTTGGCTGAAAGTAACTCTATTTTTGCTTTATTTCCAAAAGCAGGTTGGACAAATTGTCCAGGTTGAAACGCTGAGACTGTCGCAGGCGTTGGTATTGTTTTCTCTGGAGATACTTGCGGTTCTGGGGGTATTGTTTTTTCTGTAGATACGGGAGTTGTGGTAGCATTACTAGCCGTATTAGTACTGACAGTGTTATTTAAAGTCTGCCGTAAATTAACAACTTCATAAGCTGCATAACCGCCACAAATTAAAGCCACGGTAGAAAGGAATACAGATACACCGGATAAGAATGTACTCACACCATCACCTCAATTTCATTTAGATTTTATAATGCCATGAATTATCTAAATATTTGCTTGCTGTCGTTGATATAGTGACCAATACAATCCCTTTTGTTGTAACAACTGGGAGTGTGTACCGTGTTCGGCGATGACACCTTTTTCTAATACCAAAATCAAATCAGCGCGCTTGAGAGGGGCGAAACGGTGAGCGATAAGAAACACGGTGCGGTTAGCGGAAATTGTTTGCAGATTTTGCAATACCTGTTGTTCTGTTTCGCTATCTAGGGCGCTGGTGGCTTCGTCCAAAATTAAAATTGGGGCTGGGGAGAGAAATAATCTGGCTAGGGCGATGCGTTGTCTTTGTCCACCAGATAAAGCGGTACCACGTTCACCGACATTGGTTTCATAACCGTATGGTAGTTGGCTGATGAAGTCGTGGGCTACTGCTAGTCTGGCGGCTTCTACTACTTGTTCGGCGGTAATATCAGGATCACCGAGAGTGATATTTTCCAAGATGGAACCATTGAATAAAAAGTCTTCTTGGAGAACTACACCAATTTGTTGTCTGAGGGAAGCTAAATCGGCGCTTTTGATATCAAATCCATCGATTAAAATGCGTCCTGATTCGATTTGATAGAGGCGTTGTAATAATTTAGAAAGGGTACTTTTTCCAGAACCACTACGCCCAACAATGCCAATAAATTGTCCTGGTTCAACGTTAAAAGAAATGCCTTTAACGATGGGTTCTGTGTTGGCTTGGTAGCGGAAAAATACTTGCTCAAAACTAACTTCACCTTTGAGGGATGGTAAAACTAAACCTGTCCCTGATTCTGCTTCGGGAGCAACGTTGAGAATATCACCAATTCTGTCTACAGATAACAATACTTGTTGGAGATTTTGCCACAATTGAACTAATCTTAAAAGTGGCCCTGTGACTCTACCTGATAACATTTGAAAAGCTACAAGTTGACCAATAGTAAGTTGTTGATCAATCACTAATTTGGCTCCAAACCAGAGAATGAGTAAGGTAGAGAAATTAGTGAGAAAATCCCCAATATTACTACTAATATTCGAGGTGGTGGAAGCTTTAAAACCTGTGCGAATAAAGCGAGCAAATAAACCTTCCCAGCGATCGCGGGCGACGGGTTCGGCGGCGTGGGCTTTTACTGAGTGTATACCAGTGATTGTCTCGACTAAAAACGATTGACTGTCGGCGCTGCGGTTAAAGGTTTCGTTCAACCAGTTACGCAGAATTGGGGTAGCAACAATTGTCAAAGTAGCGAATAAAGGTAACACAGCTAAAGCGACAAAGGTAAGAGGGATGTTGTAATAAAACATCAGTGCTAAGTACACCACAGCAAAGATGCTATCCAAAATCACCGTTAAGGCTGTACCTGTGAGGAACTGGCGGATTTGTTCTAATTCTTGGACTCTAGCTACAGTGTCTCCGACGCGCCGTGACTCAAAATAAGCTAGAGGTAGGCGCATCAGGTGACGAAATAGCTGGGCTGATAAACTTAAATCTAAGCGCCTGGCTGTGTGGGTAAAGATGTATAACCGTAGAGTGCCGAGTATAGCCTCAAATATCGCCACTAATAAAAGAGCGATCGCCATAACATCGAGAGTCGGTATACTCTCCTGTACCATCACTTTGTCAATAATGACTTGAGTAATTAAGGGTGTGGCTAAACCCAAAAGCTGGAGTGTAAAGGAAGCTAATAAAACTTCCCCTAATAAATTGCGATATTTCCAAACTGCGGGAGTAAACCAACTGAGGTTAAATTTTTCTTGTTGGGAGATGACTTCAACTTGCCACATTTGCCCATCCCAAGTAGCCTCAACCACCGATTGTGGTAGACTTTCGCCAGTATGATCGGGATTTTGGGGATTGGCGATGATGAGGCGATCGCCTTTCATCCCATATGCTACCACCCAACTAGGATTTTCCTCAGATTGAGAATTCCACAACAGCAAAGCGGGAAATGACAACTGCTTTAATTCACTCCAACTCGTTTGGATGTGTCGTAACCACAAACCCAATTTTTCTGCAGCTTCCACCACATGTTTCGGCTGTTGTCCCCGGAGTTGACGTTGTACCCATTCCAGTTTCACCCCATTTTCTAGATGTTGCGCCACCATTGTCAGACAAGCAGCAGCGGTATTCCAGCTAGAAACGAAAGGATAAGATGTGGGAGCAGAAGGGCTAGAAGCTAGGGACTGGGGTTGAGAAATGGGAAGCTGAGAAAATGATTCTCTTGGCATTTGTTCTGTAAAATTTTGCCAGAAGCTGTCAATTTGCGGTGTGGAAATTTCCTCCCACAATGGCGTATACCAACGCACTACAGTAACTTCTTTACTCGCGGCTACCGCTTTACATTCCGCACCTATTTTTGGCAAATCGCCGAACCAATCTCCTGCTTTTAAAGCTGCTAATGGCTTCCCTAAACTGTCATCTCTTAAGCGGACTTTACCAGAAACAATGAAAAATTGATAACCACCAACTGCGTTTGACCAAATTTTTTCACCAATTTGATATTTTCGGATTTCCGATTGCGTTTGTAATTGGTTTTTTTGTTCAGCAGTCAACCAACATAATGGTGGTTGCTCCCAAGGTAAAGAAGCTAGCACTTTGGCTGTTAAAGATTCATGTTCCAGATTTTCTATTTCGCCTGTAATTTGACTGTCAGCTTTTGAATTTTCTCTGCTAGCCATTTCTCAAATAACTCATTTTGTAATGCTTGCTTTAGTTGAGTATCTTCTAAAGATGCTGGCAGATATTGTTCAACTCGAAACAAACCATAACGGTTTTCAAGTTCTATCGGCCCGATTAATTGTCCTGGGTGAGCCGCATCAACTGCGGATCTCAGTGTATCTGGCATTGTACCTCTGCTAATCGGCCCCATCATGCCATTAACAAGGCGATCGTCTGTCAGCGAATACTCTCTCGCTAATTGTTCAAAACTCCCTCCTTCTTCAATTTGGGTTTGTAGTTCTTCTGCGAGTTCTAAATTATCTACAAGAATCCGCGAAATGACTACCCGATCTAAATAAATTTTTCGTTCAATAAAATATTCTGCAAGTTTCGCTTCTGTGAGCACGGTTTTGAGTTTTTCTAATTGAAAGCTCAAGGCGACTGCTCCATGAAAGGTAGCGTAATCATTGCCATTTTTCTTGAGCCATTCTTGAAAAACTTGGGGATCAGTCAGTTGATTTTGGAGCCGAAAATCAATAATTGCCTGTTCAGTGACTGCCGGATTTATATAAATATCCGCGCGAGTTTTTACCTCTTGCTCAATCACATACTGTCGGAGAATTTCCCCAATAAATTGAGACAATTTTCCCGAAGCTTGCAGATATTTTATGGCTTGATCAATAGCAATTGGTTGGTCATTAATGCTGAGAAACGATAAAGATTCCATGAATTCTAGACTTCAATAAGTAATGACACTTGCCCAGATCCAAGCAATGAGCATAGCAGCGATCGCGCCAATTAAGGTGTTGCAAATATTTACCAATTCATTAGTTAACCAAGTGTATTGAGATTGCAACGTGGCGCCAATTACACTTTCTAAATTGGTGGCAATAAATGCTGCTAGCACACACCAAAGTACACCCCATAAATCAATTAAACCGACTCCCCAGCCTAAAAGTGCGATCGCAATTGAGGCTACCACGCCAGCTAAAGTCCCCTCCAAGCTAATAGCTCCTTCTGTTCCACGGGGTACTGGTTGTAGTGTGGTAATCAAAAAGGTACTTTTGCCGTAGGCTTTACCAACTTCGCTAGCGCAGGTGTCAGCAAGTTTGGTACTGAAACTGGCTACATAGCCCAACAACAGCAGCGACTGGAGACTAGGAACTAGGGACTGGGGACTAAGTTCAACTAAGCTCGAATTGAGCAACCCGATTCCCAAAGCACACAGCGCCGCTGTCAAAGCCGAACCCCAAACATTTTCCGGGCCTCTAGCCCCAGAACGTTTTTCAGCGATTCCTGCGGCTTCTTTTTGTGCTAAACCGATGCGCGTTACCCCAGAACCCACTAGAAAATAGAACGCCACGACTAAATATCCCCGCCAGCCTAGGGTTCCCCAAATGATGACACCCAGCAACCAAGCATGGAATAATCCCGCCGGAGTCAGCAACTTTTTGGGAGCAATCCAGACTAAACCCAACAATATCGCGTTTAATCCCGCTCCCATCAACCAGGGATTTACAGAATCGATAAAAGGTAGCATCAGCAACATATCATCAGTACTTTTGCCAGAATACAAATAGAATAACGAATTCAGTACCCTGGCGTTTGATCCTTACCACCCCCTAATCTAGGAAGTGCAGATTTTTTTGCTGCTGTCCGGATAAAGATAGAGAAAAATTGCGAAAATCAAGAAAAAATTTGTTCATGGGGCGCTGATTGGAGATTTACACCAGTGTGAGGTACAAAAATATGCCTGTAGTGCGCCACGGCGTAAATAAAGCAACTATTACAAATCTATGAAGAAGCTTAGTGTACAAGCTTCTTCATTTCATACTAGCCTGCGGCAAGCCGCCTTTCAGGCGTCTACATACTTCAGCCTTGTTGTACTGGTGCGATCGCCCACAATTTCCCATGTGACAATCAGTGGAGGCAAATAAACCAAGCTATATTAAACGAAGTTTTACAAATTAAGAAATAACAAAATCAACAAATACAACCCATGAACTCAGTGATCTTTCACTTAGCATTCCCTGTTACTGATATCACACAAACAAAGGCATACTATGTGGATGGCTTGGGGTGTGTTCCTGGCCGTGAAAGCCCCCAGGCGATGATTTTGAATTTATACGGTCATCAACTAGTTGCTCATGTTACTAAAGAGCCGCTGACACCGCAACGGGGTATCTATCCCAGACACTTTGGGTTAGTTTTCACTGATGAGAATGATTGGAAAGAAATACTAGCCAGAGCACAACAACATCAATTACTTTTTAGAGAAGAACCAAAACATCGCTTTTCTGGTTCTCCCTTGGAACATCGCACCTTCTTTCTAGAAGATCCTTTCCATAACCTGATGGAGTTCAAATATTATCGTTATCAGGAAGCGATTTTTGGCAGTTCTGAATTTACCCAAATTGGGGATAGAGCTTAAATTGGTGCTGCTAAGGCTGCTGCTACCATTGCTAAACTCCTAGAGTCCTTCAGCATCCAAGGGTGTAGCGCCACGGGTACTGTCGCCTCTCTTCCCACTGGCATTTGTGAACTATTTGCGGGGACAATCATTAAATCATAAGGTGTCCAGATAGATGTAAAGCTCAACTGCTTTAACATTGCTGCATCAGAGTTTAAATCTTTCAAAAAAGCGCTGTTAGTCCGCATTTGCACACAGCCAGGACGCCGGGAAGCGTAAGCAACAGCAGTTCCGTAATGGGGTGAAGCGATGGTCACAAATCGTTGTACACGGTTAATTCCGCCTAGGCGCTGGATATAATAACGACTGACAATTCCGCCCATACTGAAGCCGACTAAATCTAGTGTTTGTGCTGGTGCAAAGTTGCTGGTGATATAATATTCCACTTGCTTCGCCAATTCATCTAGACCGACAGCGCCATTATTGGGTACTAAATCGAGAGTATGCACAGACCATCCTCTTTGTCTCAAGTAGCCTGCCATTGTGTTGAAGACTGACCCTGTATCATCAATACCATGTATCAATAACACAGGATTGTGTTGCTGATTTTCTGTGTTCATTTGTCAATGTATGGTTAATTAAGTCTGTAGTTAATGTAACTGTGTACCATAACCGTTGATAAATAATTTATGCCACTCCCACCACTGGTTGTCAGCTTTAAACCTCTGCTTTTCTTTGTAAATTTTTGTTAAGTTAGCTTTCAGAATCTTGCTCTGAGATACAGTAAAATTTAATAATTAACTCTCGGTGTCAGCAAGTTGTAAGTGCTGGCAAAAATAGCTTGATAAGACTTGCCACATATTGTTATTACAATGTTGATTAAGCACAAACCGATGATGGCGATCGCCAAAAATATGGTGATGCAGTGCAAAAAAATGTAACATTCCGTCGCGATTTTTAACAATTACGGTCAAGTTTCAAATATAGGAAGGCAGGAGCAATTGTAATGGATTTTATCAAAAAGTTAATTGGTGGTATTCTAGGTTTCCTTACTGGTTTATTACCCAAAAAAAAGAAGAGTAACGGTTTTTATTTGGAATTAGATGAAGCTGCGACTGGAGCTAATCCCAAAGCAGAAGCTAAACCAGCAGCAGCGAATGGGAAAAAAGCTGCAGCACCAGTTGCGGCTGTGGTCGCGGATGCACCTGTAGCAGCACCAGAGGCGGTTAAAGCAACTAAAGCAACTAAGGCTAAAGCTGCGAAAAATGGTAAGGCTCCCAAAGCTGAAGCTGCGAAAGCTGAACCTGTGAAAACTGAACCTGTAGTTACAGCTCCCAAGAAAATAGTTGAAACCACTTTTGCACCTCAATATGTAGCGAATACAGTCGCTAGTTCTAATGGTCGTCGCCGTCCTGGAGCAAATATGAGTGCTTTTTTGGATTTGGCTAGTCAGGTGAAAACTCCTGGCTAGGTTTGGCTGTTCTGTTTTCAAGTGAGCTTTAAGAAAATTAGTCCGCTATATAAATGAAAGGCTGGGTCCCAGTTGGTTTCTTCCCTACGAAATAGGTGAATATGAGACTGGATGCTACCCAGCATTTCTGTTTGGTCTAATACTGTCTGTGCAAAGGGGGTAAAATCTGACCAAACTTTGACTGATGGTAATTGTTGTTTAACCCAGTTGAGTAAACTATTCCAATTGATGCGGATGGTATTTTGGCTGGGTTGAGAAGTGATTTTGATACCTTGGTGGAATTCATAACCTTGGTCATAAAGTCGGAGAATGCAATGTCTACCGGGTAGGTGTAAGTCGTAGAATTGAGCGTAGTCTTGGGTTTGAGTTTTGCGCTGTAGTTGACGATGGATGTTGAGATCTACGACTTGTTCAAAAATCGGTAAAAGTCCTAAGACTTGTGCTGTGACTTCTGACCAGTTAAAGGTGAGGGAACCAAGTTGATTTATGTGGTTGCGACAAACAACGGTAACTTGTGTGTTAGATGCGGCGAAATAGTTAACGTGGAATACTTGGATTTTTTGAATATCAGCTATTGTTGCCCAAAAGCAGGAGATACCGGCTTTTTGTAATTTTTCGCCATAAAATTTCAATTCCCCTATTTGTCCGGTGCGATAGAGCTTCCAACTGCGACTGGGTAACATTAATCTTGCAGTGTAGAGGTCTATCTGCATAACTTGGGCTAATTTTACAGCTACTTTATCTCTAATTTCGGATCTGAGGGGTTCTAAGATTAATAGACCTAGGGCTGTGTTTTCAGCGTTGCTGGTTCCTGGGGCGATGTTTTCTTTGTGCTTTATATCTTGCAATCGTTGTAAACCCTGACGCGCCTGCATTAAGATTTTGCCATTAATTGTACTGTGCAATAGTTGCCGATAAATTTTTTCTGCGTTTTGGCGCTTCCCTGTTTCTTCGTGCAACCGTCCGAGATAAAATTGCACCCAAGGATTTTCTGGGGACTCTTTTAGCAATTGTTTGAGGATTTTAGCAGCGGTGCTATAGTCTTGGCGCTCAAAAGCGATCGCAACTTGTTCAATCATCACTCGGTTTCAACGCACACCCTTTTTTGCGTGAGATATAAATCATTTATACTTCATACGCTGCGGTTATCAAGGATAAAGCCACAATTGGTGCTGTGACGGCGCGGAGGACACGACGCCCAAGGGAAGCTGGTTGGAATCCGTGAGCGATCGCATTTTCTATTTCTGTTGGTGTCCATCCTCCTTCTGGCCCAGTAGCAATAACAACCATTTTTGATTCCTTGTCTTTGTCTAAACAAGCTCGCAAATGGGGATAGTTACCCCGCGCTTCACAAATATATTTTTGCTGGGATGACAACTGAGTGACAGTTGCTGATAACCCTGTGCTGAAAGTAACAGGCTCTAAAACTGTGGGTACACAAGCGCGTTCTGATTGTTCAGCAGCTTCGATTGCTATTCTGCGCCAGCGTTCGAGTTTTTGTGGACTGGGATTTAGTAGAGTGCGATCGCTCAAAACTGGAGCAATATTAGTTACACCTAATTCTGTAGAAATTCTGACTATTTCGTCAAAACCGTTGCCTTTAGGCAAAGCCACCATTAATGTAATGGATACAGGTAACTCTGTTTGTATTTGTAGCGGTGCTAAAACCTGTCCTTGCGTCCCCACTAACTGCGTCAACCACCATTTACCCAGACCATCCATCGCAATAAAGCGATCGCCCTCTCGTAATCGCAACACGCGGACTAGATAATGCTGTTGTTCTGGAGTCAGCAAAATTCGCTCTTGCTGGAGTTGAGCAGGTGCGATCGCAATTCTTTGTAACTGAGACATCAGACTAATTCATCATGAAGAAAATTCAGATGGTGAATTTTGAAGAATTGGTATCATTGCGCAAAAAACGAACCACAGATCGATTTATCTGTGGTTTCGTCGTTCTTAATCTTTGTCTGATGAGAGACTCTGAAAATAAGCCTCCAGCGCCGCATTGACCAACTCAGTCATCGGTTTTCCTTGGCTGGTTGCTGCTGCTTTTAACTGGATATAAATATCATCCCGCAAACTTACCCGACGACGAGATTTACCTGTACCGTCAGCAGCTAAAGGATCATAGGTGGCGCTAAATTCCCGGAGCGCATCGAAACCTAGGCGATCGCAAAAATCACCAAAGCTTTCTTTTGATTTCTTCGATTTTTTGAAGTAAACAAAAATTGGCTCTAAGAGGGTTTCTATGTCATTGTGGTGCAGTTTTTCGGTGTAAGGTTGGGCTAACCGTGTCTGATTTGCTGAACCACCTAACCATAATTGGTAAGATTCTGGTGCACTACCCACAAAACCTAATTCTGCCATGTAGGGACGAGCGCAACCGTTAGGGCATCCCGTCATTCTTACCACAAAATGCTCATTTTGTAAACCAACTTTATCGAGTAAGGTGCGAATCCGCTCCAAAATTCCGGGAATAGCTCGTTCTGATTCAGTGATAGCTAAACCGCAGGTAGGTAAAGCGGGACAAGCCATTGCTAACCTAACTAGTGGTTCAATTGCTTTAGGGTCAGAAATCACACCACAGTTGTCAAGAATTTCTTGAATCGCTTGCTGGTTTTCTGGCGCAATGTCGTAAAAAATCAGATTTTGGTGGGGTGTGAGGCGGATAGGTAAGTTAAATTGTGCAACAATCTCCCGCAAAGCTGTTTTCAGTTGCAGAGAACCTTCATCTTTGACGCGACCATTGTCAATGGAAATACCTAAGAATAGTTTGCCATCACCTTGTTCTTGCCAACCGAGAAAATCTTGATATTTAAACTCTGGCAGTTTTTTCGAGGGTGCGACTGGTTTACCAAAGTATTCTTCCACCTGGGCGCGGAATTTATCGACGCCCCAATCGTTGATTAAATATTTTAATCTAGCGTGACGACGGTCAGAGCGATCGCCATAATCTCTCTGAGTCGCAACAATCGCCTTGACTAGATCATAAACATCAGCTTGCTCTACATAGCCAATTGGGTCTGCTAGCCGAGCGAAGGTTTCTTCTTTATTGTGTGTCCGCCCTAAACCACCACCAGCAAAGATGTTAAATCCTTCTAGTTTCCCTTTCTTATTGGTAATCACCACCAAAGTCAAGTCTTGGGAATACAAATCTACAGAATTATCTCCTGGTACAGTCACGCAAACCTTAAACTTGCGTGGCATGTAGTGAGTTCCATAAATGGGTTCTGGGTTATCATGAACAATTGTGCCAGTACCGTTGCGTTGTCGCGCCGCTATCACCTCTGGGTTTTCTTCACCACTGATTACCTTTTCTCCATCTAACCAAATTTCGTAGTAAGCGCCGGTTAAAGGAGATAGCAAATCAGCTACATTTTGGGCATACTCCCAAGCATATTGATAATCTGGGCGATTTTTAAACGGTGCTGGTGGCGCCATCACATTACGATTGATATCGCCACAAGCGCCCAAGGTAGAACCGAGATTTTTGACTATAGTCGCAATTGCTACCTTCAGGTTTTGCTTTAAAATCCCGTGTAGTTGAAAACCTTGACGAGTTGTAGCTCGCAATGTGTGATTACCATATTCATCAGCCAACTTGTCTAAAGCTAAATATAGCTGCGGCGGTACTAAACCACCCGGATTTTTTGTCCGCAGCATCATTTGGTAATCTTTTTCCTGTCCCTTAACACGATTATCGCGGTTATCTTGTTGATAGGAGCCGTGAAACTTGAGAATCTGCACCGCATCTTCGCTAAAGTGAGTGGTGTCCTGAAGAATTTCGGTGGCTACTGGTTCACGCAAAAAATTACTGTTTTCCTTAAGTCCTTCTACTTTAGAAGGCTTAGGTTGAGCGATCGGGGAAGCAGGGGATTTAACCATGAGAGTTGTATACTGTTCTCAGTAAGCCATTAGTAACTGCCGAAGCTGTAGGTTAGAATTAGCACCCATTCGGCTATTTTATCCCCGAAAATCCGGTCGGAATTATGAGGAATACGCTAATTTTAACATGGCAAAAGGCCGGTTTTCTCAGTGATGTAACACTTAACAAAACCAGCACATTTAGTATACAGGTGTAAATAAACTCAATATTTTTAGGTTGTGGTTGATAGTTGACAGTTGACGATAACCGTGTATTTATCAACAGTATTTATCAATCAACACAAAAGAGGAAATAAGTAAATAATATTCTTCCTCATTTCCTGCATCTTTTCTATTTAAAGCGATAGCCTAAACCACCTTGGATACTAACAGCAGAAGTACCACTGTTTTGGTAAGTCTTCATACCTACAGTAGCGTTACTGTAGAGCAGAAAGTTTTTACCGACTTCCGACTCAACGCCAGCTGTTAAAGCTACTCCGTCTCTGTCACCTAAAGGAGTTTGTTTACCGTTGGCTTCCACAAAAGAGTAACCAGCAGCAAAATAAGCGTTAGTACCTTTAGCAATAGGTGCGTCTACAGAAACTTGAGGGATAATAGCTGTCGTCTGATCAGTAAAAAGAATTTGAGTCCGTGCAGAAAATGGTGTCGGCCCCAATTTTAAACGCCCTGATGCATTACCACCAAATTGAGCATCTTGACCAACTTGTCCACCATTAGTCACACCAGCCGCAACACCCACACCCACATAGCTAGCATCAGTACCTTTTTGAGGTTGAGCAGAAGCTTGTTCAGCAGCTATAAACAGCGGCGCAACTACTAACGAAGACAACGCAGAAATTGTCACAAAAGACTTGATTAATCGTTGCATAATCTTGACCAAAATTTGAATTTTTGCTTTATATATTTCAAGTCGATAATTTAAAAATAATGTTCCATAACATTACTAGATTTTGTTAAAAAATTGTGGTGATTGATGCACCTAAACTAACCATAAAAATTAGAAAAAATGTTATTATTACGCGTATATAGCGACTGTATCCGGCAGATTCAGCAAAAGGTAGTCTCTTTTTCAACTGGCACAATATTTATCAACGTTATTTCTAAGGTTTCAGGTGTATTGGCGTTTTGTAATATCAAACTCCTATGTGATTTTTAACCCCTTCTTACCTATTCCCTGTTCCCCGTTCCCTGTTCCCTTTCTCTACGATTGATTCACCGAATCAAAACAGACTGCTATAGTTTAGCTGTAACAACTACTGCAATTAATTGACGAACAAATCTATTAAAGTTAAGTTTTAGGAATTTTCATGGAGATTGAATAATGCTAACCGCTGCAAAAACGTTGTCTGGTTTGATGGGTTTATGTGTCGGTGATGCATTGGGTGTGCCGGTGGAGTTTACTAGCCGCGCTGAACGAGTTAAATCTCCGGTAACAACGATGCTGGGTTATGGAACATGGAATCAACCGCTAGGAACTTGGTCTGATGACAGTTCGTTGACGTTCTGCTTGGCTGAAAGCCTTTGCAGAGGCTATTCATTAGACGCCATTGCAAATTCCTTTTGGCGCTGGTATAAGGACGCTTACTGGACTCCTAGGGGCGAATTATTCGATATTGGCCACACTACCCATGCGGCAATTATGCGCTTGAAACAGGGGATACTACCGCGCGAGGCTGGAGGGAAGGTAGAAAATACCAATGGTAATGGTTCTCTGATGCGGATTTTGCCGATGGCTTATTGTCACAAAATCTTAACTTTTGGGGAATTAATTTCGCGGGTGCATGATGTTTCGGCTATTACCCATGCTCACGCGCGATCGCAAATTGCCTGCGGCATATATACTACTATTGCGGTTGCTTTATTAGCAGGGGCTGACCCCCAAACAGCTTATTTGCAAAGCTTAAACAAAATTCAAACTATCTATTCTGTACGTGAATATCTTTTAGAAAAACCACACTTTGCGAGAATTTACAGTGGTGAAATTGCCCAGTTACCAATAGAAGAGATTAATTCTGGCGGCTATGTGATTGATACTCTAGAAGCGTCTCTGTGGTGTTTGTTAAATAGCTCATCCTACTCAGAAGCGGTATTAAAAGCTGTCAATTTAGGTGGAGATACTGATACCACCGCCGCCGTCACTGGTGGATTAGCCGGAATTTACTATGGTATTGAAAATATTCCCCAGGATTGGATTAACAAAATCGCCCGCAAACAGGACGTTATTAATTTAGCGAATCGTTTCGCAGCGGCTGTTTATAGTTAATTGGTTATTTGTTCAGGGTCAACTAAAAGCTGAAGTATGAAGTCTGAAGTCTGAAGTATTTTGATTGTTTCGCCCACGATTCCACTCGGTTTGTACCAATTCTTACTTCATCCTTTATCCTTCATCCTTCATCCTTTCTTCGGTGAAGGGTTATTTTCCCCAACACCCCAACACCCTATGACCCTAAACTGTTACAGACAAGGAGTAGACCTGACCGTCAATTAACAACCGGGTAATGCCTTTAGCTTGTAGATGGGTACGCGCCTTTTGCAACATTTTACTATCTGGAACTTTAATTACGCGATCGCGCTTGGTAGAAAAACGCTTGGCGACTCGGTGATTATCAAACACCGGCAGAGTTTTCTGCTGGGTTTCCAGGCTAGGAATTTGTCCTAAATCACCGAAGTCTTTGAGTGGTCGGGTAATTAATTCCGAGGCGCGGTCAATTACCAAGTAGCAAGTTTTGGGAAAATGAGCGGCTGATAACGGTAAGACTTGAACTGATGCTTCTCCCGGTCTGCGCCTTGTGACTAGAGGTGTTGATTCTTCAAAGTCCTCGTCGTCAAAATCCTCATCGTCAAAATCTTCGTCTTCTAAATCTTCCTCCAAATCTTCTAAATCTTCTGATTCGTCTAATAAATCTTCACCCAATATTTGCGAGAAAACGTTGGCTGCTGGTCGTTCTTCCTCCAACTTCGGACTGGGAATGCTGGGGATTTCTCTCAGTTTGGGACGAGGAATACTAGGCATTTGGGGCAACTTTTTGTCCAGCAGTTCTAATTGTTCTGCTGGTTGTGGGGCTGGTGGTTGTGATTTCACCTCTGCCGAAGAACGCCGCCGCACTCTTCTAATAGCGGGGGGAAAATCGCCCTCATCATCCTCTAGCTGCGGTTCTTCCTCTGCTGCTGTTGGCTCAACCTGCAGCGACTCCAAGCTGTGGCTGTCGCTGTGAGAAAATTCTTTCTCAGGTTGTGGCTGAGTTAACAGTGGTAATTGTTCATAACTTACCTGCGCTCTCCCTTCTGGCGTTCTCGCCGCACGCTTTAAAGAAACGAGGTATTCGTACTCGTCTTCGGGTAAGGTGCTCTTGAGCAAACGGCTAATGGTCGAGTTACTCACACCATAGCGTTCTGCCAAAGTAGAGGTTGTTTCGGCAGTTTCTCGATATAACTTGAGGATTTCGTGTTTGTCAGGTTCTGTTAATTTTCTCACGGTAGACACCAAAAATCTGTTCTAAGCTCTTTTTCGTCCGCGCTCCCGCCGCGAGCGGCTCAATGATGTGTCATATTCTAAGGCAGCGCCCATGCTAAATAACACTCCACTAAAGACCCAAAATACTTCTAGGATTTCCCCACTTTGATAAGAGGGGCCCTGGGCGTATTTAAACCACATATCTGCAATGTAGAGCGAAAACGCCGCAGCTGCAATCATTCTCCAAGATTGGGCAACTCTGCCACCCCAAAAGGCTAGTAGTAAAGTGGTAGCAATAATTAATATAGCCACATCGCTAACTACATAAAACCAATTCAAAATGGCGACTAGTGGCTGTGAAGATTTTGTTTGTTGGGTGGAAATCCACCAAGCCAACAAACTACCAAACACCCCAATTGCCAACACAATTAACCATTGCCATTTTTCCAAATTGATTCGCCTATGAGCTGCTGCCAAAACCATGCCGGCACCCAGAAACAGATAAGTCACCACAAAAAACACATCGCCAATAGATACATCCGGTTCTGCTTTTAAGACTATTTCCGTATAACCGAAAAATAACCCTCCTAAAAAATAGGACAGCATACCTATGCCAATAGCGAGCCAAACATTCCGACCACTGACAATTTGCGGGCTACGCCAATTCCTCAAGCATAAGACACTGGCACTTAAGTAAGCTAGCGCTTCAAAAATATTTGTACCAATCACATACCACTCGGCACGAGTCTCTGCACCATTTGCTCCAGGAATTTTGGCACTAAACAATAGAAAGTATAGCAGTGCCAGTACAGCCCAGCCAATATTTAGCAAAATGATGTTTTGAGTAGTGAAAATAGATTTAAAACGGTAGGAATTTTCGTATGAAGTGCTCATAGGACTTGACTTATGTAAATACACTCTGGCATTATTTTCGATTGATGTAGCTTTGGGGTAGCGCTGTAAGAGCGAGTGATATGGGTAGCAGTTATGCCTTTGCTTGTGCTATTGCCACAGTTTACTCATTGGCGATTGATTTAGCCAACTTATGAATAGCGATCGCTCTCCCTCTCCCATTTCCTGTAATCTATCAACCACTGGATGAGCAAAGTTGGCATTACCAAAATAGGTTTTTCCCAATCTATGCAATTCTTGTAAGCAAATAATTACGTGATTTTCTTGCCAAGGGGGTAGGTTGGCTGCGTCTAATGGATCTTGATTGAGCAAGTGTTTGACGGCTTCTGGTGAAGAGGTTTTGGGGAATTGCTTGTGTCGCATCACTTCCGCAATATCTTTCTCAAACAAAGCCGCTTGTCGAGAACCTAAAAAATCCTCGATGTCCAGATAAACTGCTTGCAGGAGAAAAACGCTGGCTTGAACAAAAATCCCCGTCTTTCCATGACTACCTGTGTCACCGTCTAGCTGCTCTATGCGTACTTTACCCCAGACGCTGTAGCGATCGGGTTCTTCCAATAAAACACAAGCCTTACCGCGATTATCAGTTAATTCTCTCCACAAGCCTCTAGCTTCCTCCTCTTGACTAGCTTTGAAAACACTAATCAAACGAAAGGTTTGCCCCTGATAATGCAGGATCGGCACCTGCTGATCCCGTTTTGGGTGCTGAATGCTTGATATTTCAACATCCTGCCGTTTGAGAATAAACATGGCACGCTACAATAACTCCTCACAGGGGCGTTCTCAATATGCGATTTATAATGCTATTTGGCAGCATCGCCAAGAGTGCGATTACTTAGCACCCTATCAAGGCGAACTTCGTCGCCATGCTACCCTATCGTTAACTGCCTAAAGGGCGTCTGCGCTAAGGGGTGAAGCACCTGTTGACAATAAAATATATCTAGAGCAATAGACCATTAACGGAGTTTTTAGTCTGCACTTGCCCCCCAGCGACTAGCATCTTAACCTTGCTAATACTAAATCTGCAATTTTAGCTTGCTTGTTGCTAGGATAAGAAGATATAATTTCCACGGGTAACTTTTTAAAGAGCCACCAGTCATTACGTGGGCGCGTAGCTCAGTTGGATAGAGCATCCGCCTTCTAAGCGGATGGTCGCAGGTTCGAGCCCTGCCGCGCCTGTTTTAAGAAAATACTAATCTTAAAGGAGCCTTGTTATGCTAATTCTTTTAAAGACTTGGGTTTGTGTATAAATGCATCACAATAAAGACAAGGGCGATATAGCTGCAGCTAAGGCAATAGCAGACTTAGCCATTAAAGGCTACTATGTTTTGACACCATTGGTATGCGAGCATTTACCTTAATCCTTTACAAAAGCGGAAACTATTAATACACAGTCAAATATATCCAAAAGAATAAGCCCGTGACGAGGATTGAACTCGTGACCTCACCCTTACCAAGGGTGTGCATATGGATGCTAGAAGCCCGTACCTGATACCCATTGGCTGTCCTAGTCCGGATATTTAGGACAGGTTTAGGACAGTGCGAGAGATAAAGCCAGTCAACAATAATGGTTCTATTCAGCTAAAGTTTTCTGTAGCGGGTAAACGGTATTCATTTAACCCCGTGCCGAACGGTCGGTACAGTGACAGAAGGGACTTGAAGACAGCCGAGGCGATAGCTACGAGGATACAGAATGATATCCTGGGCGGGCATTTTGACATAACATTAGATAGCTATCGGGTAGTTCATAAGACCCCGCATAAGATAACCCATAAGGCTTTGATTACCCTATGGGATGCTTGGGCCGTCCACTTAGACCTACCTGTTACTACTAGGGAGCATCACTACAAAGCCATCAGACAGCAAATACTCAAAGTCAACCCAGATGTGACAGATACTTTATGGTTAACACAGTCAACTCTGGGGGCATCAACATTTAACCAGCGGTTGGGGTATCTAAAAGCCTGTTTCAAGTGGGCTATGTCCGCACAGCTTGTACTTAGTAATCCATACGACATTATTAAGAATCGTAAGGTTGTATCAAATGACATTAAGCCTTTCACGGGGGCGGAGATAACGAAGATATTACAAGGGTTTGACCTACTGTTTCCCCACTATTCCCCTTTCGTCAGATTCCTTATGGTCACAGGGGTTAGGACATCCGAGGCTATAGGTCTAAGATGGCAGCACATAGACTTGGACAAGGGCGAAGTTGTTATCCAGGAAAGTCTATCAAGAGACTGGGCTGGTAACGGATATCAGCGAGTCCGAAAAGAAACCAAAACAGGCATTACTAAGCATTTGTACTTACCACCTGGGTTACTAGAGGTCTTGAAATCCATAAAGACAGGCGTGATGACCCCCGATGCCTTGGTATTTACCACGCCTAATCATAAACCTATTGATGATGGAAACTTTAGAGAACGCTATTGGGTCAAAGTGTTAGCCCATATAGGAGTACCTTATCGAAACCCTTATACTATGCGTCATACTATGGCATCCCATGCAATAGACCAGGGCACACCATTGACCGGGGTAGCTTATCTCTTAGGGCATAAGGATACCACTATGGTTATGAAAACTTACGGGCATATGATAAACCGTCCCCGGTTGCCTGATATCCCCCTGGATTAATCACACACACCTAGGGTGCTACACCCTGCCCTGACTACATTTTAGGGTGCTACACCTACCCTGGCAACCCAGGTGCTACGGGTTTCATCAGATGGTATCCAGGCTAAACCTTCAGGGTCACGTTCCGATGTCCACCTAGCCATATTGCTCGGCTTAATCTTAGCTAAGATGGCTGGTATGTCAAGGATGGTGTTAGCCTTAGCTTTCTCAGACTTAGGGGCTTGCTTGGCTACGTGCCCAGGGGCTAACCGGGCGGATAGTGCATCCTGGGTGAGTTCTGTTGGCTTGGGTGGTTCTGTGACCTCAGCTACCCCCAAAGGTTCGGGCGGTTGACTAACCAACACCAAATAATCTTCTGCCAGCTTAACCAAATCTTCAATAGCCCAGTGCCATTTATAAGTTACCCAACCCTTCTGTAATGCCTCGGCTATGGTAGGGTGGTTTAGCTTGGCTTGCTTATCCTCGTAGGATTTGAGAGACTTCCCCAGAATGGTTAGTGGTGAGTAGGTAAACAAGGTATCACTTTGGGCATCTTCCCACACTTCCCTGGGATACTCCGCAGCCACCTCCAACCAAGTTTTAGAACCATTGGCAGATTTTTGTTTAACTGCTACCACCCTTTCATGAGGGAACACATACCACTTCTGCCCCTTAATCACCTGTTCCAAACTTTCTTTGAGCAACCACTCTAGCCCTAACTTTTCACCAACACACACACACTTTTGGTATACCTTGGCTCCCTGTAAGGATTCTGGCGGTATACTTTGGCGTGATTGGTATACTTCTTTGAGTGCTTGGAATGCATCAGCCTGGGTACGGTGGGTCTTGGCAAACTCTTTGAACCACTCCCAATCATCCGGGGCTACCTTAATACTTAATACTTTCTGATTCATTGCGTACCTCTTGGTTGATTTTACGGTATCTACGTTTACCTGTTCCATCTGTCCAGAACAGGTATACCCCTTGCGGGAACTCTCGCACTGCGAACGATGTTGGCGTTAAGGGCATATCTTATTTTCCGGTATACTTTCTGTAACTAGTATACCTCTGAAATGCTTGCAAATCAACAAGGTATACCAAAAGTGTGTGTGTTAAATTCTGATTGCTGTGGTGACCAGTCCTGATTTTATTTCCAGGGTTACCCGGCATCCCTAGGTGTAGCACCTAGGTGTTAGCTTAGGATTGCTGTGTTTAAGCTGGTGATGCTTTCTGTCGTTTCTGCTCATATCGCCACAAAGGCAAATCGTACTTACCAGCTTTCTCGTAGTTATCCTCAGCCGTGATTATTGGTACACAGCCTAGGGCGGATAGTCGCACGTATTCCGAGAAACAGTAGCCCGACTGTTGAGCCTTCTGCCGAATAATATCTATCTCTTGCTTGTTTGCCCTTACTCTTATGGTGTAATCTCGTTTTCTCATAGTCCCTCGTAGCATTCATTGTTCCTACCTCTAATAAGTCCAAGGGTATGAAGGTACGTGTACGTAGTATTAGGTACGGGAAATCGAACTGTTTGTAATAGTGACAAAGCCTTAGCCAGAGCGAGGTTTAGGGCTTTTTCGGAAGAATCGGTAATAACCCTTCCAGCCTTCATTGGACTTATTCCTTGTAGATGCAATGAGTACTACCAAGATGGAAGAAGAAACATTACAGCAACATCAGATACATCAGGCATGGGAGACTAGCCTGATGTTGTGTGACCTATTGGCAAACTTACACAAAAGCCCGACCTGGGGTAACTTGATTGAAGCCAAGAGCGCCCTAGCCCTGCTGAGTCAGCAAATCAAGAACCTAGCAATATAGTGGGATAGGGGAATGTTTAACGAACGTGATTTATATCTGACACCAGAAGGACGGAAAGCCAGCCAGATTTTACAGATAGGGGTTTCTATGTGGGATAGAACCATCAGCACACCAGAAGCTTATGTGATGTTGGTAGAAGCTGGTTTATGTCCACCCAGGTCTATAAGATATTTCTAAGTAGCCGTATCATATAGATAGATTCCTGAGTAACCGGGGTATGATTCTTTTGAATGATTAAAAAATCTACCATAGATTTAGGTCTATGCCTCTGTTCTGGTTACCTCAAAGGTTACCCCAAAGTTACCTCTCGATGTAAACGCTACAGTCCTTGTGGTGTAAGAAATCTAGCCATTTTACCCCCCCCTGATTTGGTTACCTCACAGGTAACCGCTAGAAAGTAGACGGGGTAAGGATTTTAGCCAAAGGTTACCTGGTTACCTCTATTTTTCTAAAAGTTAGAGGGGGAGAGAAAGAAAGCAGGGGGAAGAATAGATATATAAATAGTTTCAGGATTTTTGAGGTAACCAGGTAACCTTTTGGCTGTAATCAGGTCAGGGCAAGGAATCTGGCGGTTACCTGCAGGCGTAACTAGGTAACTTGCAGGTAACCTTGGAATAACTAAAATGGCTAGGATTCATACAGGGCAACAACTTCAGGGCTTGACGTGTCCTGGTAACCAGGTAACCACTAAAAAACCCCAGGTTACAAAGGTAAACCCAGGGCAGAAATGGTATCACGGTATGATACCAAGCAAGAGAGGGGGGTAGGTGTATTTAGGTTAGATATCGCGCATCAGGTTTGATATTGCATCGTAGGGATACCCGGTATCCTTCGGGCACTGGTACTACCTCAAAGATGTAGGTTCCCTTATTTACCCTTAACGTCAGTCTTGCCTCTGTGGTAGCAATGGGTGCTACCTAAAACAAGTCAGGATTGGTGATTGTAGGGTAACAGAGCGCTACAGGGGAAAACAGGGCAGGCTAGGGGGTCTGTTGTTTATGCCGTCTAAGTACAGAGCTTCGGTAGTTTGTACAACCAACAAAGCCTTATCCAGAGCGGGGTTTGAGCTTTTTTCGGTAGAATCTGTAATAGACCTTCCAGCCTTCAGGAACCGGGTAACAGTGTTATTATTGTTACCTATAATCTCGGCTAACCCAGGCATATTAGAATATATGGGTAGATATCCGGTGACACAGATGTTAACAGCAGAAATGGTTAATGCCTTCCATGCTTGGGTACAACATGAAGACTTGGAGGTACATGATAAAACTATCCATACCAAATATCCCAGGGTAGATGTCCAGGGCTACCAGCTACGCTCTTTTAACCATCAGGGCAGGCTGTGCTGGGCATATGTTAGACCTAGGGATTTATCAGTACGATAGGGGTAGTATGGGAGACTTTTTATGCAAAATACATACACGCCTGACTTACGAATCTACATCTTAGAAGATGGCACAGCGTTAGAACTAGATTCTAATGATATGCTGTCCGCCACCCCTGACAATCTAGATTCCCCTTATGATAGCGAGATTTTTACAGTACACTTTGAAGATGAGGTATCCTATCGTGTCAGGATTAATGACGTAGACGACTCGTTACGAGTACAAATCTTAGACGCCTACGACTGTATGTAATATCAAGGATGCTTACAGCCAGGACTATGACCAAATAAAGATATACATTAAAGCTCCATATTTAACCAAGGGGTATCAGTAATAGCTGGTATCCCTTATTTTATGCCCTGTTCTCACTGGGAATACCCCAGGGCATTATCTTAGTTATATGCCCTAACTCGCACCGGGGCGACCTGTGTTCGGCAGATATCCCAAAAACTGGTTACAAAGCTTGCTGCCATTGGGTTTGGGGATGTTCGGCGAGACTCGGTTGTCCCCAGGTCACTCAGGCAGAATGGCTTAACCACGGTACTTTGAGGTCTATTTTTACTGGCACGGTCACCTAGGTTAACCGAGTGCGAGCGGTACGCCTATGTCCGTTACCATTAGGACAGGTTTAGGACAGTTCAGGACAGCTTGGGACTTATAACATAACTCAGAAAAGCCCGTGACGAGGATTGAACTCGTGACCTCACCCTTACCAAGGGTGTGCTCTACCACTGAGCCACACGGGCGAAAAAGAGTTGAGATTTTTATTTAAGAGTTATAAGGCTGCGAAATTCGCAATTACATAGCCATTATAACTCTCAACTTTAAAAGTGGTGGGCCGGGCTGGATTTGAACCAGCGTAGGCGTAAACCAACGGATTTACAGTCCGTCTCCATTAACCACTCGGACACCGACCCATTTGTCTCACGATTAACAACATTAGCACCACTTTTAAAAAATTGCAATAGGTTAAAAAAAATGGCGGTGAAACAGCCGTGTTTTTAACTCAACAGTTCCCCTGTTTCTTGCAAAGAGTGCAAACGACGGTAAATCCCTTGTTGGCGCAAAAGTTCTTCGTGGCTCCCCACTTCTACAATTCTTCCTTGATCTAGAACTACAATCTTATCGGCTTCCCGAACTGTGCTCAGACGGTGAGCGATGATGATTGTGGTGCGAGTTCCTTGAATTGATCGCATTGCTAGTTGAATGGAACGCTCAGATTCATAATCTAGGCTGGAGGTAGCTTCGTCAAAAACTAGTACGTCTGGTTCCACTAACAAAGCTCTAGCGATTCCCAACCGTTGTCTTTGTCCGCCAGATAGTCTCACACCACGTTCTCCAACGACGGTATAGTAACCCTGGGGTAGTTGCTGTACGACATCATCAACTCTGGCGATTTTACAGGCTTCCTGAACCTGCTCAAAACTGGCGTTTGGTTTGCCATAGGTAAGATTATCTAACAAAGTGCCATTAAAAATGTCTACTTCTTGGTGAACGATCGCTAATCTGCGTCTATACTTACCCACATCTAAGGTACGAATATCTTGACCGTCAATGAGAATTTGTCCTGATTGCGGGTCAAAATATCGCAGCAACAATTTTACTAATGTAGATTTACCAGAACCAGAACGCCCCACTAATGCTACTGTTTGATATGGCTCAATTAAGAGGTTGATATCTTGTAAAACTTGGCGGTTAGGATCATAACCAAAACTGAGGTGAGAAAACTCAACTTTACCAGTAAATTGATAAGGTGATTCTGCCTGATATTTGCCTTCTAAAAGTTTCTCAGCATCAACAACTGATGGCTCTTGCAAGAATTCATGAAACCGGAGCATGGAAGGATAGCGTCGAGCAAAAACCTCTGCTAAGACACCAAGTGGCTGAATTTCAGCATAAGCCATACTAGAAAGTGTTAAGGTCATGACAAAATGACCTAAAGAAATCTTTCCGCTGACCGTTGCTGCTAATGTCAAACCCAGGATCATAAACACGCCAAACTGAACCATAGTGCGTTGCCATGTCCCCAGTTTGACATAACCTTTATGAATACGGTAGTCAACTACTAACAATTCTCTTTGTAAGCGTTGGTTTTGTCGTTTCAATTCTTGATACTCTGTGGCAAAAGCTTTAACGGTTTTGATGTTAGTGACTATTTCTGAAGTCCGGCTTTCTGTTGTTTCTGAATATTTATCTAGCCGATTATCATGCCAAACTAATCGCTGTAATTTCGTTACACTAAAACAGAGAATAACAGCGAAAGAAGTCAAAAACAAAATGGCAATTCGCCAATCAATAAACCAAATACATACGAAAATTGCTAGCACCCGAAACATTTTCGGAATCATTTGTCCTGCGACTTCCGGATATGTCCAAGTGTGATTGGTTACACCTCTAGCTACTCTCCCAGCTATGCGTCCTGGATTATTTTCATCAAAATATTCTAGTGGAAGAGTCAGAATTTTTTCGATGGCTTTTTGGCTCTGAATACGACGAGATTTTAGAGCAATATCCCAATGAAACCAGCTAGTTAGCCAAGGTTCTGTTGGTGCTCTCAATACTGTGACTACAAAAATTAAACCTAGTAATATACCTAAAGTTAGGTATTTATTGACTGGGTAATTAATAGCTTCAGAAATGGTTGAGATAGTTCCTTGGAGTGGTTTGTCCAATTCTTGACCAGACAAGACATTTAAAATTTGTCCAATCGCATAAGGCACAACTAAATCAATGACTTCATAAAAACTGGATGCTGTAATACTGAAAATGCTCAGTTTCCAGTAAGGACGAAAATAATTAACAATATCTCGGAATTTTGCCATGATGCACACCTTCCAAGAGTACGATCGCTTGCTTGGAATTTATATGCTACATATATACTACATAATAGTCAAGAGCTAAATGACCAAATCATCCTTGAGAATTATTTATGGATGAAGCGGGAAAAAATTCTAAACAATAGCGATAAAGAGCGACTGGTCGGGAGCGCGCAGTAAAGTAATCTGGATCTTGAGGTGAAAGGTAGACAGCGGTGACTTGATCTGCTGTGATTCGCGGTTGAGAAGTAGGAATTAGTCTATAAGCAGTAGTAGACTCAACAGAATTGAAATAAGGAGTTTTACCACCTTTAAATAGCTGTTGAAACAATTCTGTAGTGATAAATTTACCATCGGGAGTTGTTTCCGTAGCCCTAGCGGTGACGATAGAAACTAACTGGCGATCGCCGCGCAATAGAGTAATCTGACGATTAGGTGAGTCGGGATCTACTTTAACTGACAACACAGCTTGCTCCCCTAAATAAGCTCGCATCAAATTCAAGCTATTAAATACCCTATCCGCAACTAAAATCGGTAATTTTTTATTTACCTTAGGAATGATTTTTAAACCAGAGACTGGTTGTTCTGCAATAAATCTTACCAAAAAACTGACACTTTGATTTAATTGGCGACGATTAGCGGCAAATCCAGGAGTGACGATATTTGGTGCCAAAGGTGCAACCAAATCGATTAATGTACTTGTAACCTGCCAATTACCAGCCATCCAGTCGGGATAAGCTAAGTCTCCGACAGCGGGTTTTACAGAGGTTAATTTTTCCCACTGAGGAAAATTGGCTAGCCGTTGGGATAACTCCCCAGCTTTCGCATCTCCACTCCCCAAGAGGAAAAAAACTATCAAATAAAAGCCCAAAATTGCTTTTCTTACTGACTTGATCATGGTAATGTTACCGATTATTAATTTTAATTTGATTAAATACTCATTAAATCAGAAATTGTGTTGCGTTTTTTTCATCAAAGTTAACCTTTGCAGAAATAAACTCAACATAAACATCAGTATTCATATTTGAATACGTATTTTTTAGTGAAGTTTATCCAAGAAAGCGTCTTTTCTTCAGCAATTGGCAGAAATATCTGAGTAATCAAACAATAGCCTCAGTAATATTTTTGTGTTATTAATTACTATATATGCATTTAAGTACGTGTTGATACTTAAATAATGTTTTCCATAGTAAAATTACTTATTTTAATAATTCGAGCGTATATTTTATGCTTTTAGTTATGCAATAGCGAAAGCATAAATCTACAGAATAATTTTTAACATCAGGGAAGCACGGTACTTATTTACTGGAAGAGAAAATATTTTCTCTTTTATGTTGTCTAAGCAATATCATCATGCAGCGTCAGACAAACTTTTGAGGTCTGATGTTTGGGGAGCATATTATCTATATGAAGATGCTCCTAAAAGATTGTAAGAATTAGTTTTTATACCTTTTGAACTAATGAGTCTATCTAGTTCTTTTACAGATTTTTCCTTGGCTGAATTATTTCAACTGATTGACCAAGGACGCAAATCTGGTTGTTTAAGTGTCTGCACCTTACCAGACCTTTATGCACCAGGATCAAAATCTCACTATTATTATATTTGGTTCCGACAAGGGCGGATTATTGCTACTGCTAACCGTTTAAATGGTGGAGGGTTAGCATCTAAAATTGCCCAGCGGAAATGGATCAATCAATCAGATTTGGATCAACTTTATACAGTTGCATCAACGACACCTTTGGGGTTGAATTTAAAAACTCAAGAAGTGCTGAGTGCAGAGCAATTAAATTTATTGTTTGCTAGCCAATTACAGCAGGTGCGCGAGCTGTTTGAAATTCAAACTGGCGTATTTAAACTTGATAGCAAAGCTACTGTACCTTGGAAAGAGATGACTGGGTTAAGCTTGCGAGCAATTGAGGTAGCGCTGATGGCTTTAAGAGTATTAAAAAATTGGGGAGTGATGGCTGATGCGCTTCCAGATCCTGATTCTGGGATTCAAAGTATCATACAAAATAAACCGAATTTACGGTTAGATAGTTTTGAATGGCAAGTATGGGAATTTGCGAATGGGAGTGTTTGTATTAGAGCGATCGCCTCTCAACTGCATCAACCAATTGTGAAAGTTCAGCAAGCTGCTTTTCGCTTAATGCTAGCAGGATTAGTAGAAGAAGTAACCCCAATTATGGCTACACCTGATTTGGATGATTACCCTTTGGATTTTAGCTGGCTAAATTCTACCAAATCTTCTTTATTAGAAACGCCTCAAGTAGATAGCGGTTTTTTGCAAAATCTGGTGGGATTTTTAAGGAGTAAGAATTAATGGATATTTTACGTATTGTAGTTACAGGTGGCGTGGCTGCGGGCAAAACTAGCTTTATTCGCACTATTAGTGAAATTGAAGTTGTTGATACTGACAAAAAAGCTACGGATGAAACATCTCAAATTAAAGCGCAAACTACCGTAGCGATGGATTTTGGTATTCTCAATATCGGACAAAACCAATTGTTGCACCTATACGGTACACCAGGACAGACTCGATTTGACTTTATGTGGGATATTCTTATTCGCAAAGCCCACGCTTACATCCTATTAGTAGATGCTCATCGCCCAGAACAATTTCGCTATAGTCGCAAGATTTTAAATTTCATGAAGCAAAGGGTAAAAATTCCTTATTTAATTGGAGTAACTCATCTTGATTGTCCTGGGGCTTGGGAAGTAGAAGATGTTGCATTAGCATTAGGAATCTTAGATCAATTTGATTCTCCACCGTTGATGCATGTTAACGCGACAGAGAGCGTGTCAGTGAGAGCTGCTTTGATTACCTTGATTCAAGAATTAGCTAATTCCTATCAATACCAACTGCTATCAAGGTAAAGATAGAAAATTAGACTGTTGCCAATTTAAATACATAATTACTTATCAAAGTCGTCAAAAGTCAAGGATTATTCAAGACTCATGACTTTTGACGAATGAGACATCAGCAACGTCTCTACAAGGGTTTCCGGTAAAACGAAGGAACCTTGCTGCTGCGGGAAAATTTTGGTACACGGTATTATGAGATACATTTATTCGATAAAAAAATACAATCATTTATTCTGGAAAAAAGAAATAGTTACTGGTGTACAATCCTATACAATACTGACTTTCAACTTCAAGGGTGTGCAATACCGGACGTAATTGATCTACAGGTTACGTATCTGTGGAATAATATTTACCTTCACAAAATCCCAAAGAAGACCAAAACTACTGATGTACTTGCAGAATTTAACCGTACTAGTTAGGTCAATGTGGGCGACTATCGCTGCCTTCACCCTACCTAAAAACAGATTGACGATCGCCTTACCTACTCCCAATAGGTATGGAGGTATGAGATTGGTAGAAGTTTAAATGAATACCCTACGCATTGTAATTACAGGTGGCGTAGGTGCAGGAAAAACAAGTTTTATTCGCACTATTAGTGACATAGAAGTCGTTGATACTGACAAAAAAGCTACAGACGAAATAGCAAAGATCAAGGAAAAAACTACGGTAGCTTTAGACTTCGGACATCTCACCATTACACCTAGTCAGTCACTCTATCTTTATGGCACGCCAGGACAACCCCGATTTGATTTTATGTGGGACATTCTCATTCAGAAAGCAAATGCTTACATCTTGTTAGTAGCTGCTCACCGTCCAGAAGATTTCCACTATGGAAGTCAGATTCTGGAATTTGTCAGCCAAAGAGTGCAGATTCCAATGTTAATTGGGCTGACTCATATGGATTGTCCGGGCGCTCGGAAGGCCGGAGATATTGCGATCGCCTTGGGAGTGCAAAATTCAGTTGACAAATCGTCCTTAATAGTTGTGAATACTACCAAAAAAGCTTCAGTTCAAGAAGCTCTACAGGCACTTATCCGCAAAATCACGAACACCTCATTATAGAGATTTGGTGAGCCTTAATGCATTTAGGCAATATCCTCAAACTAATCTCCAGAACATTTCGCACAATGTTCACAGAGACAGACGAAACACCGCCATCGTCAAGCAATTTACAACCATTTTTATCAACAGCTAGTCAACCAGCTTTACCGAAAATTACTGAGGAAACACTCATGATTAACGTTTCAATGCTACAAGAAGTTCTGCAAAACTTTGTTAGTGGCACATCTAACGTCCAAGGTGCTGCTTTGGTTAGCCCTGATGGTCTAGCTTTGGCGTCTGTACTACCAGCAGACATGGATGAAGACCGGACTGCAGCCATGTCTGCAGCTATGCTGTCACTGGGTGAGCGCATCGGTAGCGAATTAGTTCGCGGTACCATTGACCGGATTGTGGTGGAAGGAGAAAAAGGCTTTGGTGTCGTCGTTAGCTGCGGCCCAGACGCGGTTTTATTGGTTCTATCCAGTGCTGCGGCTAAACAAGGCTTATTGTTTTTAGAAATCAAACGCGCCGTTTCTCAAATTACACCCCTAGTAGCTTAGTGCTCTAATTTTTGTTTTTGGGTCATCAATTCTACAAAAATTCACACCAAGACTGAGATCGAATTTACCTAACTACACAACATGGCTTTAGACCCACATGCTTTCTTAATTACCTTAGAAAACCGTACAGGCTTGACCTCTGAGGACAAAAATTTACTAAAATCTCAAGCGGAATGGGGATTAGAAGTGGCTGCAGAAATGGCTGATCACTTTTATGCTTACCTAGGACGCGATTCAGAAATGAATGGGATTTTACATACTGGTGAAGGGCGTATCCATCGCCTGCGAGAGACATTTATTGAATGGTTTCATGAAATGTTCACAGGTATGGATGATTGGGGAAAGATTTACGCCGATCGCCGTTGGAAAATTGGTCTAGTTCATGTCCGTCTCGGTATCGGGCCGCAACATGTTGTCCCAGCCATGGCAACGGTGATACATGAAGTAGGTAAGCGACTCGCTGCTGATGGCAAAAGTGCAGATATGAAAGATGCACTCAGTCGGATGTGCATGATTGACTTAGCTTTCATTGAGCAAGCTTACATAGAAGTATCTTCAAATGCGGTTTTGAAAGAAACAGGCTGGTCAGAGGGTCTGTTTAAACGTTTGATTACTAGCGGTGCTAAAGCTATGTAATCTGTGCTTGGGCTTTTCGAGAATGCTGTTCAGCTGAAGAAAAAGGAGAATTCTTGATGTTGCGTCCAATATTGGGAGATTTCAGCAGTATTATCTGTTTCAAAGCTGTAATTGTCGGTATGGAAGAGGCTTTAGGTGAGAAAGCAACGGCGATCGCTCTCACCTCTGCAGGTCGCTCTCGTGGTAAACACTTAGCACATGAATTAGGCTTAATTAAAACAAGCCTAGCTTTAGAAGATATTGTCTACAAGCTAGGGTTGGCTTTAGGTACAGAAGGTACCCGCTTGTGTATGGTACATAAAGTCGAGATAGTCAATGATGTAATTAAAATCTACACATCGGAAACTGTCTGTTCTGCGGGCGAACCCCAGGATTCACCACGTAAGTGTACTTTTACACTCGGTGCTGTTTGGGGTGCATTAGAACATATCCTCGGTAAGCGTTTCGTTGGTAAACACACGGAATCTGTGCTTCGTGGTAGCAATTATGATGTATTTGAGTTTACTCAACTTAAATCATCTTGAGCATTAGGCGTTGGGGAAATGGGGAATCATGCTCCATACCCCAACCCCAAACTAATGCTCGTACTTTTCATAAGCGGCGACAATCCGCTGAACTAAGGGATGGCGAACAACATCTCTTTGTGAAAATTCACAAAAAGCAATACCTTCTACATGTTTCAAAACTTGCACAGCTACAGCTAGCCCTGATTGTTGATTGACAGGTAAGTCAGTTTGTGTCATGTCGCCTGTAATTACCATCCGCGAACGAAAACCCAAACGAGTCAAAACCATTTTGATCTGGGCGGGTGTGGTGTTTTGGGCTTCGTCTACAATCACAAAAGCATTATTTAAAGTGCGTCCCCGCATGTAAGCTAGTGGTGCAACTTCAATGACACCGCGTTCCATGAGATTAGGAACTTTTTCGGGGTCAATAAATTCGTTGATAGCGTCATAAAGTGGGCGAAGATAGGGGTTTACTTTCTGCTGTAAATCCCCTGGTAAAAACCCAAGTTTTTCGCCGGCTTCAACGGCGGGACGAGTTAAAATAATTTTTTCAAATTGGTTAGCTAAAAGTGCTTGGACAGCGACGACCACAGCCAGAAAAGTTTTACCAGTCCCCGCTGGCCCGGTGCAGAAAGTGAGGTCACGTCGGCGAATAGCGTCGATATATTGTCGCTGACGAAAGGTTTTGGCGCGAATTTCTTCACCCCGGCGAGTTTTAGCGAGGATATCTCGTTGTAAATCCTGTAGTTCTTCGGCGCGATCGCTATCCAAAGCTTGACGAGCTGTTAAAATATCAGCCATGGAGATGATATTACCTTTCGTCCACAGATATTCTAGCGATCGCACCAATCGAGTTGCCAAATCAATTTGCTTCTCGGTACCGGAAATATGTAGGTCTTGTCCACGCAGCACCAGATTAGCTCCTGTTTGCTGAGATAGGGTTTTGAGATTTTCTTCCCCGTCTCCCGCTAGAGCGATCGCACTAGGAACATTCGGCAGCTGAAATATTAAAGCATCTGCCATAGTATTTTTATTTTGTGAGCAGCATTTAATAGCAAAATTTAATATTTTCTCTAAGGGTTGATGCAGAGCAAATTTACTTAATACATGTATTGTTTTAAAAGTCAAGAGTCGGGGATAAGTTTAATTGCTTTGGGATCTGGACACGTGATCCTGGACTTTGGACTCTTGACCGAAGAAAGAATGAAAGATGAAGTAAGAATTGGTATGAGTCTAAGTTCCAGCCCCATTCCTTTACGGGTGGGGTAATTTCATACTTCATACTAGCCTGCGGCAAGCCGCCTTTCAGGCGTCTACATACTTCATACTTCAGCCTTCATACTTCAGCCTTCAGTTGACTCTTGACTAATCAAACCTAGCGAGAGCGGGGTTTAGCAACAGGTCTAGGCCCATTTCCCCGTTGTTCTCGTGATTTTGGTGGCGGTGGTAATCCCTCTTGCCTATCTTCCTCAGAGGAAGCACCTTCATGACCAGAGGAGGTACTGCCATAGATATCTAGGTATACTGATTGTCCTGCGGCTTCAGCTGCAGTAGCAATGACAGTGCGAATCGCCTGAATATTGCGCCCTCCCCGACCAAACACTTTTCCTTTATCTGCGCTTTCAAAGGCGATGCGAATCCAAACCTTCTTGAGACTGTGAGAAATTTCACAATCAATGCTCAAAGACTTGGGAGATTCTAAAAAAGGCTGTACCAAGAAGCACACCAACTGCTCATAGTTAGGAGTAGTGGTGGCAGATTTTGTTTCGATCTTATGATGATGGGGCTGTGGCACTGATCTGTTCAAAAACATTAGCTTTTACTAGGATGCGACGGACGGTGTCAGTGGGTTGAGCGCCTTGTTGTAGTCGCTTGATGATACCGGGAACATCCAATCGCACTTCATCAGTTCTGGGGTTGTAGAATCCCAGTTCTTCGAGGGGACGACCATCGCGGCGAGTCAGGTTATTAATAGCGATGATGCGGTAACTTGCTTCCCGCTTTTTGCCGAAACGCTTCAAGCGCAGTTTGATCATGATTGAAGAATTATTCTCCTAGATTTGTGGTTATACTGAAATGCTAATTTTAGCACTTGGCTAGCAATTGCTGCTATGTGGTCGTTGCTTATTGGTGATTTGGGCCTGTAGTTGACTAAAGATTGCCAAAACCTTTCTTCTTTTTATCTTTGTTCTTTTTCTTTTTGGCGCCGGCGTCGCTGTTGTAACCGCGCCAGCCGGGGGCGGGGGGACGATTACCCGCGCCAGCAAAGGCGTTACCCATACCGCCGCCACCGAACATTCCAGGCATTCCGGGGAAACCACCTTGACCCATTTGTTGCATGAGCGATCGCATTTTTTGGAAATCAGCGACCAATTTACTCACATCTGACTCTCTGTAGCCGGAACCGGAAGCAATTCGCCGCCTGCGACTAGGGGAACTGGCGAGTAAATCCGGGTCGTGGCGTTCCTGGCGAGTCATGGAATTAATCATTGCTTCACAACGCTTAAGCTGGGTTTCGCCCTGCTTGAGTTGGTCATCTGAAAGCTTGTTCATCCCAGGAATCATCTTGATGAGTCCTCCCAGCGATCCCATATTCTTCAGCATCCGTAGCTGCTTAAGAAAATCAGTAAAGTCAAACTTCGCCGACAGGATTTTCTCCTGCATTTTCTCCGCATCAGCCAAGTCAAACTCTTCTTGGGCTTTTTCCACCAGAGTTAAAACATCACCCATGCCCAGAATTCGGGACGCCATCCGGTCAGGATAGAATGGTTGCAGCGCCTCAACTTTTTCGCCCACACCGACAAACTTAATGGGCGCGCCGGAAATTTGCCGCACAGATAAAGCTGCACCACCACGGCTATCACCGTCCATTTTCGTCAGGATTGCCCCGGTAATGCCAATTTGATCGTGGAAGGTGCGGGTGAGATTTGCCGCCTCCTGACCAGTCATCGAGTCCACCACCAACAAAGTTTCGTGGGGTTGGACTGTCTGCTTAATCTGGGCTAATTCTGCCATCATATCTGCGTCAATTTGCAGACGTCCAGCAGTATCAATAATTACTGTATTAACACCTTCCGCTCTGGCTCGCTCTACACCTTGGCGGGCGATTTCTACAGGATCAGCGTCACTTCCCAATTCAAAAACTGGGACGTCAATTTGCTTACCTAGTGTAATTAACTGGTCAATCGCCGCTGGACGATACACGTCTGTAGCGACCAGCAAACAACTCCGCTCTAATTTCCGCAGATGTAAGGCTAACTTAGCTGTTGCTGTAGTTTTACCAGTACCTTGTAACCCAGCCATCAACACAATCGTGGTTTTCCCAGACGCCTCTGCGAGGGGGACATTCTCCTCCCCCATCACCTTGATGAGTTCATCGTGAACAATTTTGACGAACTGTTGTGCAGGTTTAACACCAGCGAGGACATCGGCGCCTTGGGCTTTAGCTTCGACGCTGCTAATAAAATCTTTGACTACCTGGAGGTTGACATCTGCTTCCAACAAAGCGCGGCGTACTTCCCGCAAAGCGTCTTGAATGTTGGATTGAGAGATTTTATCCTGTCCCCGCAGTTTTTTCCAGGCAGATTCTAAACGTTCAGATAGAGCATCAAACATAGTGTTGTTACAGGTAGTTAGCCAGTGGGGAAATCCGAGCCGCAGCTACGATTCAGAATTTTCCATAGAGTTTCGTGTGCTATTTACCAGCTTAATATTTTTCACCCCGACTATGGCATGAAGATAACAAAGATGAGGGAGCAGGGGGAGATGTGGAACGAGAGCGCGGTAGTCGAACCACATCCCCGTGCATCCAAGTCTAAACAAGTACGCTATTCGACACTTAATCTTTTCGGTATCTGCTTGCTTATTCAGGAGGTTGTTGTGCAGCTTGTGTTACCTCATCCACAGTTAAATCTAATTCCTGTGCAATTTGTTCCACAGTTAAGCCTAATGATATCAACAGAGGTACTGTTTTTAACTTTCCTTTCTGCTCGCCACTCTGTTCGCCTCTCTGTTCGCCTTCTGCAAAAGCTTGCTGATATACTCGTGTTTGTTTCAAATCGCTTAATCCAAACATTGACTGTATCTCCTCAATATTCATAGTGGGAAATTTATAAACCAAAATCGTCTCAATTATTTGTAGTAATTGTTGCTGTTGAGGTACTGAATCAATTTCCTGACTGGTTCTAGTAATTAACTCCCTGGCTGCTTGTATTGCCTGATCTTCATTTTCTATGACTAATTTGATCGTAGCAATGCCAAGAGGCAGAGATGCGGTTGCTCCTAACTCTTCTAAATAAATCCGAGTGACTCTCCCACAAGCAAATGACTCGCGGTAGTGTTTGATTTTTGCTGTGTCAATACTGCGATTTGGGTAAATAACCACGGCTAACCAATCATTTTCAGGTTGGTTTTGGCGCAGGTATAAATTAATTTCTGTAAATAGCCTTGAGTAAATTCCTGAGTCTGCTTGAAACTGAACTTCGACAAAGTAAATTGGGTTTTCCTCTGTTTCTGGAAGAAATATCCCATCGATGCGGAAAGCTGTTTGCTTGACTTCAACTGATGAGAATTGATATTTTGTGGCAGCTTCAGGAGAATTGCCAATTAATTCAAAGAAAATGTGAGGAAATTCTTGAAATAAACGATAAAATATGCTGTCTGTTTTCACCGATGGGAGTTTTTGAACGCAGAGTCATGATAATCTTTTAAATTACCATACTTTCAAAACTCCATATTTTTGGAGGACACAGCAGCATGTGGCAAAAAATTAATCGCGATCGCATTCTAAAATTAGTCTACAGCGAAGCCGCTACACAAGCAGCAATAGCAGCATTAGCAGAATACGAACAATTCGGTTGTCCGGGAGTACCAACCTGGGTAATTGACGGCTAAAGGTTTTGGGGTAAGGATCGCGTCGATTGGGTAGTGGAAAAAGTTAAACAATTAATTCAAGAATCAGGAAGCAAAAGAAGCGATCGCCGGATACATTGCGGCTTTAGAAGAAGATAGTTTACCTATTCCTATTGCAGCAGTTGTTTTTCAATCGCATCACACGCTACACTAATTCCATTTTCTGTTTGAATGATACGTGCGATCGCTGTTGCTTTAGCTGTATAGTTAGGATTTTCTAACAATTGTCGTAAGTGCTTGGCTACTTTGACTGCTGTATAACTCTGGCGAGAAATAATCCGAGATGTTCCTAAGCGTTCAACTCTAGCTGCATTGTCTGGTTGATCGTGGCTGTAAGGCATCACCAAGGTGGGACGCCCAGCCCGTAATGCTTGAGCTTTGGCTGGCCAATCTGGTCGCGGCTGGGCGAATGTAAAAGAGAACATCGCCAGCACTAAATAGGGAGAAAATTTATCATCAATGAACGGATTACCAACGAGGGATGGTAAGCCAAGTTCGCGGCGCAGTTGGTGAATTGGTTCTGCCCACGATTTAGCAATTATCTTTGATAAGATGACGACGCCTCGATTGACAATAGACCCTAGCGCGCGCAGTTTGGCGAGAACCGGAAATACAGGGAGAACTGACGGGTCATAAACCGAGAGAAAAGAAGCGGGTTGGAGAACAGCAAAAGCCCAGGGAATTCCTAATTTTTCTGCAACCAATCGAGCCGCTAAAACGCCTTCACCTGCGATAATCAAGTCTGCATCTTGGGCAGTGTTGATTAAATCTGTGTAGGTTTCCCGTAAATTTGCACCCACCCAATTGCGGATAATATATTCTGTACCTGTTTTCAAATCCATCATCCGCGCCATCTCCTGCGGATCGTTGAGTGCAGTATTGTCAGGGCGCATCCGCTGAAACTCGAATCCCAAAGCTTCTATTTTACTTCGATATTCTTGATGGGTGGCAAATATGACTGTGTGACCACGCTTTCGTAATTCCAGAGCGATCGCAATTTTAGGATGTAAATCGCCAAAAGAACCAATAGTAGCTAAAACAATCCGACTCACTATCAAAGCCTCTCTGCGTAACTCCGCGCTTACCTCAGCGTCACTCTGCGTTTAAAACCATGATCATCCTACCCCAAACAGTACTAACCAATTCAAAAAAAAGCCTCACCTCCATAGAGGTGAGAAATTTGGCACTGAGCGATGATTAAGTTGTGGGTTTAGAGCGCTGCTGCTGATAAAAGCGGACAACTTTTTGCACATACTCAGCCGTGAAACCTTTATCACAACCTTTATAGCTACCAGTCATCCACCAACAAGCAGCACCACGCACAGATGCAATCTCATTATTTCTGGTGGCGCTCAATTGATTGTTTAACTCGCGGCGAGTAATGCAAGATACAACTTGGCGGGCGATCGCCGGGTTATTCTCAAACTCTGCAGGTGTGAGTTCTTTTTTCAGACAAGTTCTTGACCAGCCTTTGAGGGTTTCTGGTTTCACTTGCCATTCACTATAAAATCCATCGTTAGGTTTCTTGGTCTGGGGTGCAGCTTGTCGCAACGCTTCTACCATCGCTGCTACTTGGGCATCAGTAACTAGCGGTTGTTGTTGTGCTTGAGCTAAGGATGGCAACAGTCCTAAACTGACTATAGCCGTGCTCAATAATAATTTTATAGGATTTTTGCTCATAGATTGGCAATGCTTTTAGAGACCACGGGGTTTAATACTATGTCTTTTTAGTACCACTTAGCAAGACACGATATCTTCTACTGCACTGGCACTGTTTGGTAATGCATTCGTTAAAACCTCACTACCTGATTGAGTAACTAAAACATCATCTTCAATACGTATACCACGGACATCATCAAATGCAGATAAACGTTGCCAATTCACGACATTTTGGTACTTATAGCGCAAATTTGCATCGTTGAGAATTGCGGGAACTTGATAAAAACCTGGTTCAATTGTGACCAGCATTCCTGGTTGTAGGGGACGATTTAAACGCAGATAACCCAAGCCAAAACGCTCGCTTCTTGTTCTCCCCTCTTCATACCCGGCTAAATCCCCCAAATCCTCCAGATCATGGACATCTAAACCCAACAAATGACCGATACCGTGGGGAAAAAACAAAGCATGGGCGTCAATGGCAACTAAATTTTCGGGATTTCCTTGCAAAATGCCTAAATCTACTAAACCTTCAGCAATCACCGTCGCGGCTAACAGATGAATGTCTGCATATTCCACACCAGGGCGAATTTTGGCAATGCAAGCATCATGGGCTGCCAGAACTACATCATAAATATCTCTTTGGGTAGATGAAAAATTCCCCGATACTGGCCAAGTGCGGGTGACATCAGCAGCCCAACCAGTCTCTGTTTCCGCGCCCACATCTGCAAGTATTAACTCTCCTGGTTGTAGAGGGTGGTGATAATGCTCGTTGTGTAAAACTTCCCCGTGGATGGTGACAATACTGTTGTATGCGGTGGTCATATTCTGGGCAATAATCACAGCTTCCATCGCCGCCCGCACTGCTGCTTCTAGTTGGGCGCTTGGTGTCGCCGCCATCCCGGCTTTGTGGGCGGCGACTGTGACAGCAGCGGCTCGGCGTAGCTCAGTTAATGCCGCATCATCGTGGGTGAGACGCAAAGATGCGATCGCCCTGGCTAACTGCAAATCAATTCCTTGGGGTGGATTTTGGGGTAAAATCCATCTATTCAATAGCTGTGATTGCTGTGTCCAAGTAGCTGCATCCTGAACAGCGATCGTCGCGGCATCTTTTACCCAAAACTCTAATTCTGCCAGTGGTTTAGCGGCATCAGCTCCTATTTTCTCAGCTATTTCCTCCCGTTTGGGCATTTCTCCATACCAAAGGGCGCTACTGGGTTGCGGATCGTTCATGAATAGTTGTAGTTCGCCTGCTTCTAGCCGAATTGCCGCATTGATTAATGGCAGTCCGGCAAAATAGAGAAAGTGGCTACTGGCGCGATAGGGAAAGTGATTAGCTGGGAAGTTGCGGGGGTTGGTGTTACCTGACCAGAAAATGGCGGGAAAGTCAATGAGGTGGGCTAGTTTTTGGCGGCGATTGTGGAGGGTGGAGGGGAGGAGCATGATTCGTCTGGGGGGCGTTGAGAGATTGCATAATTTTGGCGCGTAGCCAAGATAAGTATACAAAGCGGCGAGTTAGGGTGAATTTATGGCACAGAAAATTACTCAGGTGGATGCTTTTAGTAATAAATGTTTTGCTGGAAATCCGGCGGCTGTTTGTGTTCTGTCTGCTCCCCAAGATGATGAGTGGATGCAGAATGTAGCCCAAGAGATGAATCTGTCAGAGACGGCTTTTTTGGTGAGACGGGATGATGGTTTTAGTCTGCGCTGGTTTACACCGACGGTGGAGGTGCCGCTTTGTGGTCATGCTACTTTAGCCAGCGCTCATGTATTATGGTCGGAGGGGCATTTATTGCCAGATGAGGTGGCGCGTTTCCACACTCAAAGCGGGGTGCTGATTGCGAAGAAGCAAGGTCAGTGGATTGAGTTAAATTTTCCTGTTAATCGATCGCAAGTAACAGTAGCGCCTCCAGAATTGGAGCAAGCTCTGGGTGTTCCATACAAATCTGTGTGGCAAAATTCCCTGGGATACCTGGTGGAATTAGAGTCTGAAGATTTGCTGCGAAGATTACAGCCAGATTTTCAACTGTTGAAAACTTTGCCAGTGGCTGATGTGATAGTCACTAGTATGGCTGATTTTGATTCACAGTACGATTTCGTCTCTCGCTTTTTTGCACCACGATTAGGCATTAATGAAGACCCGGTAACAGGATCTGCACACTGCTGTTTGGCTCCTTTTTGGCGGGATATCTTACACAAGGATGAGTTTTTGGCTTATCAAGCATCAACTCGCGGTGGGGTGGTGAAGATTAATTATACAGGGGGCGATCGCGTTTTTTTATCTGGACAGGCGGTTACTGTTCTCAAAGGGGAATTAGTTAGTTAGTTATAGCAGGGAACAGGGAACAGGGAACAGGGAACAGGATCGAAGTCGCTTGGCGTGTGGGTTTTGTGTTCTGTTTATGTCCTGAAGTACCTGGCGACAGCTATATTTGGGATTTGTCATTTGGCATTTCCCATAAAGTCTAGATTTCTCAATTTAAGAATTACGAATTACGATTTGGTATTATTCCCTATGTCCAAGAACAGCAGCACTACGTCCTGTGATTGGCTAATTAAGCAATTACCAGGATTGAGTCAAGAGGAACAATCGCGGCTGCAAAATTGTGGGATTCAAACTACAGCGGCGTTACTTAAACAAGGAAGAACTCTAGAAGATAAGGTGGTTTTGGCTAATAAGCTGCAAATTCATCTGCAGTATGTGCATAAATGGGTAGCTTTAGCTGATTTAGCTCGTGTTCCTAGTGTGGGCACACAATATTGTGGTTTGTTGTTACATGCGGGGATTGGTTCGGTGGCTCAGTTAGCTCAAACTCCCACCCACAGATTGCATCAACAAATCTTGCGTTTGCAGGTAGCCACAATGCAGCGACGAGATTTGTGTCCCACAATTGACCAAGTGCAGCAGTGGCGTCAGCAAGCGCAATTGGTTAGGGGAGGTGGGGAGATGGGGAGGTGGGGAGGTGTGGGAGGTGTGGGAAGTGTGGGAGGTGGGGGAGGTGTGGGAGGTGGGGAGGTGGGGAGGTGGGGGAGGTGTGGGAGGTGGGGAGGTGGGGAGGTGGGGAGGTGGGGAGGTGGGGAGGTGTGGGGAGTGTGGGGAGTGTGGGGGGACGCTTGAGGCTCAAAGGCTGACGCTTGAGGTTCAAAGGCTGACGCTTGAGGTTCAAAGGCTGACGCTTGAGGTTCAAAGGCTCGCGCGTCAGGTTCAAAGGCTGACGCTTGAGGTTCAAAGGCTCGCGCGTCAGGTTCAAAGGCTCGCGCGTCAGGTTCAAAGGCTGACGCTTGAGGTTCAAAGGCTGACGCTTGAGGTTCAAAGGCTCGCGCGTCAGGTTCAAAGGCTCGCGCGTCAGGTTCAAAGGCTGACGCTTGAGGTTCAAAGGCTGACGCGTCAGGTTCAAAGGCTGACGCTTGAGGTTCAAAGGCTGACGCTTGAGGTTCAAAGGCTGACGCTTGAGGTTCAAAGGCTGACGCTTAAGTCTTAAAGGCTCAAACTTTAATAACCACACCCCATCACCCCATCACCCCATCACCCCATCCCCCCATCCCCCCATCCCCCCATCACCCCACACTCTTAATCTTTAACCAACACCCCGTTAAGAAATATATCTGCGAGTCCTTCTGCCATTTGCTGCATTTCTTGGGGGGTGGCGTCGGGTTCCATGAGGGTTTTGTCGGAGAAGCCGGCGACGGCGAACATGCCTAAAAATACTTTGGCGATGAGTTTTGCATCCATCTGGCGATAGATTCCTTTATCCATTGCGGTTTGGAAGAAGGCTTCGGCGACATCTGTCATTTTAGTAATAACTTCTGATTGAATGCGATCGCGCAAATCTGGATGAAATTGCACTTCCATGAAACAAACTCGCATCATTTCGGCGTTTTTGTGCAAATTCCACATCCGGCGGCGCATAACTTGGGCTACGGCTTTATAGCTACCCATTTCACTCAGTTCTGTGAGCAAGTCTGTGAGAATCTCCACCCAGCCGTTGGTTGCTACTTCTACCAAAATTGCTTTTTTATTGGGAAAATGGCGAAATAGGGTACCTTCGGCGACGCCTGCTGCTTGCGCTAAGTCGCGGGTAGTGGTACCGTCAAAACCCTGGGAAGCAAACAAACGTTGTGCTGCGTTGAGAATGCGGGTACGCGTTTGTGCTTCTGAAGGTGGGGGAGAATGAAAAACTCGCATAGTATTTATTGTTAGCTCGCCGGAACACGACTTGTAGCAATATTGTCTAACGTGCAATACAAAAAGCAAATAAAGCTTAATACAAGATTAACGCCTTGGAGCTAGTAGCTTGTTTTTCTGGTTGTAGAACTTTACTTTGATTGTTGCTTATGACTCAGCCCAGCCGTGCAATTTTAGGTTTGAGATTGGAGATTTTGGATTGGTCAAGTACAGTATCTGTCATATGGCGTTGGCTGTTGCCGATGTTGACGGTATCGGTCATCTTCTGGTGGGGGTTGTTACCAGGGGTGGCGCTGGCGCAAACTCAAACAGCACCTCCACCGTCAAGAATACAGTCGCCAGCCCCCACTTCGATTCAACCTTATTTGGATCGGGTGATCAAGCAGTTAACTGAGTTTCGTCTTGATAATGGTTTGAAGTTTATTGTTTTGGAACGACATCAAGCGCCTGTGGTTTCTTTTTTAACTTACGCTGATGTTGGTGGTGTGGATGAGCCGGATGGAAAAACTGGTGTGGCGCACTTTCTGGAACATTTAGCTTTTAAAGGAACTACGCGGATTGGGACGACAGATTACAGAGCAGAAAAACCCCTACTGGAACGCTTGGAGCGGTTGGATGGGGAAATTAGAGCTGCAAAGGCGAATGGACAACAGCAGCAACTTGCTCAGTTACAGCAAGAGTTTAAAAAGGTAGAAGCCCAAGCTGTTAAATTAGTCAAGCAAAATGAATTAGGGCAAATTGTCGAGCAAGCTGGGGGTGTGGGTTTAAATGCTAATACTTCCACGGAAGCGACGCGATATCTTTATAGTTTCCCGGCGAATAAGTTGGAACTGTGGATGTCGCTAGAATCTGATCGATTTCTTGACCCGGTGATGCGCCGGGAGTTTTATAAAGAAAAAGATGTGATTTTGGAAGAACGCCGGATGCGGGTGGATAATTCGCCTATTGGCATGATGGTAGAAAGGTTTATTGATACTGCTTACAAAGTCCATCCTTACAGACGTCCGGTGATTGGTTATGACGAAGATATCCGCAATTTAACACCGGCTGATGTGCAGAAGTTTTTTGAGACTTATTATGTGCCGAGTAATTTAGCGATCGCTATTGTCGGCGATGTCAACCCGGCTGAGGTACAAAGGTTAGCAAAGGTTTACTTTGGGCGCTACCCAGCTAAACCAAAACCACAAGCGAAAATCACAGCGGAACCAAAGCAAACCCAAACCCGCTCTGTTACTTTAGAACTACCTTCCCAACCTTGGTATTTAGAAGGTTATCACCGTCCAGCAGTTAATCATCCCGATAATGCAGTTTATGAAATTATTGGCAGTTTGTTGAGTGATGGGCGTACTTCTAGGCTGTATAAATCTTTGGTGGAGAAGCAGCGTTTGGCGCTGAGTGCTCAAGGTTTCAGCGGTTTTCCTGGGCAAAAATACCCTAATCAGATGTTATTTTATGCTTTGACTGCACCTAACCACACGGTTGATGAGTTGGCTGGGGCTTTGCGAACAGAAATTGACAAGCTGAAAACTGAAGCTGTGACGGTGAGTGAGTTACAGCGAGTGAAAACTCAAGCTAGGGCGGGTTTGTTACGTTCTCTTGATTCCAATATGGGTATGGCTCAAGAATTATTGGAATATGAGGTGAAAACTGGTTCTTGGCGAAATTTGTTTAAGCAGTTAAATCAAATTGCGGCGGTGACACCTGCAGATATCCAGCGGGTGGCGCAGGCGACGTTTACGCCAGAAAATCGCACCATTGGTAAATTGTTGTCGAAACAAGGGTAAAGGAGATATGCACAGATATATGGTGAAGGGTAAAAGACAGATGGCGAGGAAATTTCAACACGGCAAGAGGCTATTTTATGCTTTGATTAGCGCTTTTGCTTTTTTACTTTTTACTTTTAATTTTTCTGGCGTAGCGACAGCAGCGGCGAAGCATTACACACAGTTGCAGTTTGCGCCTTTACCTGAGATTAAGTTACCCAAGTATGAGCGGTTTGTGCTGCAAAATGGCTTGGTTGTCTATTTAATGGAGGATCATGACCTGCCGTTGGTGAGTGGTACACTGTTGGTGCGGACTGGCAGTCGTTGGGAACCAGGGGAACAGGTGGGGTTGGCTAGTTTTACGGGTGCGGTGATGCGTACTGGTGGAACGAAGCAGTATTCTCCTGATCAGTTGAATGAAATATTGGAACAACGGGCGGCGGCGGTGGAAACTAGTATTAGTGAAGCTGCGGGTAGTGCTAGTTTTGAGGCTTTGAGTGAAGATTTAGAAACCGTGTTTGGGCTATTTGCCAATGTGTTGCGCGAGCCGGTGTTTACTCAAGAAAAGCTAGATTTGGCTAAGACCCAGGCTAAGGGTGGAATTGCTCGTCGTAATGATAGCCCAGATGCGATCGCGTCTCGTGAATTCCGCAAGTTAATTTACGGAAAAGATAGCCCCTATGCTCGGACTACGGAATATGCAAGCATAGATCGGATTAGTCGGGCAGATTTGGTCAAGTTTTATCAGGAATATTTTCACCCCAATAATCTAATTTTAGGGATTGTGGGGGATTTTCAACCGCAGAAAATGCGATCGCTCATCCAAGCAAAGTTGGGTGATTGGAAGCGTAACCCCAAAATTACTCAATCCTCGTTACCGCAGGTTTCGCCAGCTAATGGGGGCGGGGTGTTTTTTGTCAATCAGCCGCAGTTAACCCAGAGTAGTGTGTTAATTGGGCATTTGGGCGGGAAGTTTAAAGATCCTGATTATGCAGCTTTGGATGTGTTGAATGGGGTGTTAAATGGTTTTGGTGGTCGCTTATTTAATGAAGTGCGATCGCGCCAAGGTCTAGCTTACTCTGTTTATGGTTACTGGAGTCCCCGTTTTGATTATCCTGGCATGTTCATTGCCGGTGGACAAACTCGCTCTGATGCTACTGTGCAATTTGTCAAGTCTCTACAGGGGGAAATTAAACGCATCCAAGCGCAACCAGTTACAGCCCAAGAGTTAGCTTTTGCGAAAGAATCTACTCTCAATTCCTTTGTCTTCAACTTTCAAGATCCGAACCAAACCTTATCACGGTTAATGCGCTACGAATATTATGGTTATCCCGCCGATTTTCTGTTTCGTTATCAAAAAGCTGTAGCCGCAACCACCGCTGCTGACGTACAAAGGGTAGCAAAGCAATACCTCAAACCAGAAAATCTGGTCACTCTGGTAGTAGGAAATCAAACCACCATTCAACCACCATTAACGCAGCTAGCAGCACAGGTGACACCTATAGATGTCACGATTCCGACTGTACCACAAGCAAAAAATTAATTAGGCAAAGTACTCTCAATAGGTAGACACAATTATTGAGAAGACGCATTTCGACTTCTCGAGCTACGCAAAGCGTTTCGCTCGAGAAGCGGAAGTGTCGAAACCCGGTAATCTCAAGTTACGTTTAATTTAGTCCTTCTAGTGCTTAAATCCTACTTTAGCTAGCCACGTGATAATTTTTATCGGTATAAAAAATTCTTTTTATAGACAAAACTCCGAGATTTATGTCTAAAAAATTCATCATAAAATATTGATTTTATGAAATAAAGAATCACAATATAAGGTGGGTGACTCTAATCTATTAGATAAGATTTTCCCTGTGAGGTGCTATTTGATATAACTGTATTTAAAGAGGAGATCCCATGGTAAAGATAAAAGTCTATGATCTTTCTCCCGACGAGTCCGGAAAATTTATTAATGAACTCAACGCTTGGGACATGAAGACAGTGTATGCTGGGTATATTGGTTGGGATAGAAGATATAGCAGAGAAACCCCACCAGTCGCTCAACCAGAAGAGCCTAATACACCAATTGTTGATAAGGCTAACGCTAACTTGGCACAATGGATGGATTCACTAGAGGTGCAAATTAAAGACCTCCGAAAACAGTTTGGTATCAGTCAATGATTTTTAATTAATTACAACTTAATATTCATGCATTTCGTGTGTTTTGATTTAAATTCATATAAAACACACGATTTTTTATGAAATTATACCAAATGCCTTTGATTGTTATTTTATTCAACCAGCCTCGCACAGCATTCAGCAGAAAAGAATCTTACCAAAGTCTTGGCTATACAGTTTTTTCTCTGCATTTGAAATACACATTTAATTTAGAAGTTATAAAGCTGAAAGACATATGTCACTGATTTCCGTCTTGAGAATTGAGTTTTTAAACTTGATTAGCAATAAAAAATCAAATAATAATTGAGTCAACGGTTAAACAATACAAAGTTTAACTGCTTGCAAAAACTACCACAAACAACAATGTTTTAGGAGTTTGTTATGGCTTTTATCGCTCTTAACGAACTGCACACAACTGGTGCAGGATTATTCCAAGATTCTGAAAGTTACCTCACTGAATTGAACAATCTTGATGATGCTGTTCATGGTGGTTTACTTGCTGGAGCTGCTACTACCGCTAGCGCTGGTGCTACAGCTACAATCTTAGGCATAGTCACCAAGGGATATGAATTTGGTGTCTACACTGTAGGTATTGAAGGTATTTCATACCTGGTTAAATCCTTCAGCTACGGCGGAGGATATAGTTCGGCTGTCTAATAATTTCTATCCATCAGGATTGGACACTAACCGCGCTAAATAACTCTAGCATACTGATTGCATCAGCGATTAAGCAATTTCAATATTTCCTGCTTAATCACCTACATTTTCTATTCACACAACAATGATTTTAGGAGTTGATTATGGCTTTTATTGCAGTTAACGAATTACGTGCAACTGGTGCAGAATTGTTCCAAGATTCTGAAAGTTACCTCACTGAATTGAACAACTTGGATGCGGTTCATGGTGGTATAGATGCTGGTGCTACAGCTACAATCTTAGGTCTAGTCACCAAGGGATATGAATTTGGTGTCTACACTGTAGGTATTGAAGGTATTTCAAAGCTGGTTAAATCCTTCAGCAATGGCGGAGGATATAGTGGAGCTGTCTAATAATTTTCATCCATCAGGATTGAATACTAACCGCGCTAAATAACTCTAGCATACTGATTGCATCAGCGATTAAGCAATTTCAATATTTCCTGCTTAATCACCTGCATTTCCTACTCACGCAACAATGATTTTAGGAGTTGATTATGGCTTTTATTGCAATTAACGAATTACGTGCAACTGGTGCAGAATTATTCCAAGACTCTGAAAGCTACCTCACTGAATTGAACACCCTGGATGCTATTCATGGTGGTACAAATGCTAGCGCTAGCGTTGGTGCTACAGCTACAATCTTAGGTCTAGTCACCAAGGGATATGAATTTGGTGTCTACACTGTAGGTATTGAAGGTATTTCAAAGCTGGTTAAATCCTTCAGCTACGGCGGAGGATATAGTGGAGCTGTCTAATAATTTCCATCCATCAGGATTGAATACTAACCGCGCTAGATAACTCTAGCATACTGATTGCATCAGCGATTAAGCAATGTGAATATTTCCTGCTTAATCGCCTGCATTTTCTACTCATGCAACAATGATTTTAGGAGTTGATTATGGCTTTTATTGCAGTTAACGAATTACGTGCAACTGGTGCAGAATTATTCCAAGATTCCGAAAGCTACCTCACTGAATTGAACAACTTGGATGCGGTTCATGGTGGTATAGATGCTGGTGCTACCGCTAGCGCTGGTGCTACAGCTACAATCTTAGGTCTAGTCACCAAGGGATATGAATTTGGTGTCTACACTGTAGGTATTGAAGGTATTGCACACTTGGTTAAATCCTTCAGCAATGGCGGAGGATATAGTGGAGCTGTCTAATAATTTTCATCCATCAGGATTGAATACTAACCGCGCTAGATAACTCTAGCATACTGATTGCATCAGCGATTAAGCAATGTGAATATTTCCTGCTTAATCGCCTGCATTTTCTACTCATGCAACAATGATTTTAGGAGTTGATTATGGCTTTTATTGCAGTTAACGAATTACGTGCAACTGGTGCAGAATTATTCCAAGATTCCGAAAGCTACCTCACTGAATTGAACAACTTGGATGCGGTTCATGGTGGTATAGATGCTGGTGCTACCGCTAGCGCTGGTGCTACAGCTACAATCTTAGGTCTAGTCACCAAGGGATATGAATTTGGTGTCTACACTGTAGGTATTGAAGGTATTTCAAAGCTGGTTAAATCCTTCAGCTACGGCGGAGGATATAGTGGAGCTGTCTAATAATTTTCATCCATCAGGATTGAATACTAACCGCGCTAGATAACTCTAGCGTACTGATTGCATCAGCGATTAAGCAATTTCAATATTTCCTGCTTAATCGCCTGCATTTTCTACTCATGCAACTAACGAATCGAGGTTTTGATCATGGCTTCAATTACTGTTAACGAATTACATACAACTGGCGTAGAATTATTTCAAGATTCTGAAAGCTACCTCACTGAATTGAACAACTTGGATGCGGTTCATGGTGGTACAGATCCTGCTGCAAATAGTGAATATAATGGGGTAACAGCCACAGTTTTCAGTTTAATTGAAAAGGGATATGAGTTCGGTATTTACACTTTAGGTATTGATGCAATTGCAGCTATCATTAAGTCCTTCAGTCAACCTGCAGCCAAATAATTTTCATCACAGGCTGTTTAAATCCAAAGCTAATTTAAAAGCTTTGATGTCGTAGCACCATCAGCGATTAAGCAATTTTCAAATATTTTGCTTAATCGCCTACTAAATGCATTCACGCAATAATTGTTTGAGGTAGGAGTTGATTATGGCTTCTATTGCTGTTCATGAATTACATACAACTGGCATAGAATTGTTCAAAAATTCTGAAAGCTACCTCACTGAATTGAACCATCTAGATGAAGTTTACGGTGGTCAATATGTTGACATATCATATACCACTAGTTATGGTTACTCTCAGGGCATAACTGCGATTTTTTTACCCGTTGTCAAGGGATATGAGTTTGCTATTTATGCTTTTGCTCTTGAAGCTATTGTAGAGATAGTTAAGTTATATAGTATTAGTAATACACTCTACAAATTAACGAGCAATAGCTGGATGAATTTAGGTATAACTCAATAGCTCTATGAGGAGCGCAGCATAGCAATTAAGCCAATGTAGAAGATCCATGATAATTGCTTGCCTCTAGGAGCTATATCCCAATTTTTTGTAATACAAAATAGTTATTGATGTTGTAATACAACTTGAAACTATGACACCATTTATCCTCAATTCTCAAAATATATTTGAGTACCTGATTTCTTTAAAATTGTGTACTCCTGATGAGCAGTCATTGAGCAAAGTTGAACTAAAACCTGCTAAGAACTTTAATTTATTAGTTACCTTTCCACAAGGCAGGAAATTGCTAGTTAAACAAGAGCGTCATAACTTGGAAGCAAAAACGAATGGTGAGTTTTTGCTAGAATGGCGTATCCATGATTTTGTGCAAAAATTTCCAGAACTTAGTCACATTCCTGCTTATTTATCAGAAGCAGTACATTTTAATTGGGAAAATTCGATCATTATTTTCAATTATCTTGATAATTATCGAGATTTGATGGATTTTTACGGTAAGGAAAATTTAAATTTTTTCCCCATCAACATTGCTAGGGCAGTTGGAAGTACTTTAGCATTAATTCATCGCATCACAAGTAACAATGAAGAGTATCGAGAGTATTTTCAGCCTACTACAGACAATACATCTAACCAAAAGATTCATCATCCAAACCGTGGATTAAATAAGCTGACTCCAGAAATTTTTGGTAAAGTTCCTGCTGATGGACTGAGATTTTTTACCTTATATCAACGTTATGATAGTTTGGGTCAGGCGATCGCTCAATTAATCGATAGCTTCATTCCTAGCTGTGTCACCCATAATGACCTGAAATTAAATAATATTCTCGTGTCACTCAATTGGGAAGACGCAACTGATGAAAATATTGTGCGTCTCATTGACTGGGAACGTAGCAATTGGGGCGATCCTGCAAATGATTTAGGAACAATCATCGCCAGCTATCTACAAATTTGGCTACACAGTTTGGTAACAGGTCAATCAATGGCCATTGAAGAATCTTTACGTCTAGCAACCGTCCCTTTGTATGTTTTGCAGCCTTCAATTAGAGAATTGGTAACTGCTTATCTCGCTCATTTTCCGGAAATTTTAGAACATCGTCCAGATTTCTTAGAAAGGGTGATGCAATTTGCTGGTTTAGCTCTACTCACAGCCATCCAATCCCAACTCCAATACGAAAAAACCTTTGGGAATGCAGGTGTTTGTATGTTGCAAGTCGCTAAAAGTTTGTTGTGTCGTCCAGACGCATCTATACAAACAATTATTGGTTTAGAATCATCAGACTTCTACCCTGCACAAATAGGAGCTAGAGGTTAGGTTATACCAATGAGCTAGGATTTTCAACCAGCAACGCCACCACTACAACAATTAGCAAAAAATCCTAGCTATTCCCTATTCCCCACTCTCCATTTCACATCATTCACACGCACAAATTTCTATGCAACTACTAAATTCTCTCCACGTTCAAATGTCAAACCTGCCAGAGTCATTGCTGATATCTTTGCAGGACATCGTTCATAAGGTGGAAATTGAGTCTTACTATGGCATTAAACATCCAGATTATCAGATTGCGGAATTACAAGAGTCGGTAGTTTCTCGCTTTCAAAAATTATCTCCAGATTTACAAAATAAATATTTGAGTTTGCGACTACGTAGTTTGCTCTACAGCATCTATTACAACGGTGGGATGAAACCCACACTGACAGATAACGCAGAGACACCGAATTTAGGTTTAAATCAAAATCTAGAAAACAATACATTTTTTGGTGTTAACCTAGTTTTTTACGATCGCCTGCACGAAAATAACAGAGGTAAAGGCTATTGGAGTTATGGCTGGGAAGTTGTAAACAAAGAGACAGACGGAACTTTATCAGTGCAGCGGGATGGTTTAACTCTACATGTTGAACAAAATGAGGATAACTTGCTCTCTACTTCTGGGGGGAAGTTTGTTGCTATCAAACTGCCTAAAAATTTAGTACAAAACGGTTTTTATATGGCTGTGGCTGATGCAGGTATGTCGCAACAACGTCAAAAGCTGGTGCGCGTCTACTTTAACTTAGTTCCAGAAGGTGCAGTTGCAGTCATGGATAGTTTAACTACACATCTCAATGCCATACCCATTGCATTTACCTTTAAAGCGCTATACAATCCCTCCGACTACGGACGTTATGACTCGGCGGTGCTTTATTTTGAAAAAAATGACTATGAATTGGTTCACCCTGTTCTAGGATTAATATATGCAGAACATCGAGCGCATTTTCAGGAACAAGTACCCCTATTTACCAAGCTTATCGCACCCGGGTTAGCGATCGCTGAAGAACCAGACACCAAATTTAACGAGCAAGAAAGTTTTGGGACACACCGTTGTCAAATTGTTGCAGATGGTCTAATCATGGCTTGGCAACAAGGAAATAATACGCCAGATGAACGGATAGCAGCGATTTTGCAAAATTTTGCATCACAAGGAATTACATTGCAGCGTCCTTATCTGAATCCTAATTCAGAAGATATTTACACTCCTTTGAATTAGAGAATCCCAAACGAGCAGTGAGGTAAATAATGCTATGAATCCAGAAAATATCGAGTCAAATCAACCCACTAATAAAATCATTCAAACTGAACAGGTAGAACAGATTATCAAAGCTGTACTCGCTGGTAAATACTCCTGGGCTTGTGTTTTATTTCTGCATTTTGTAGGATATAATCCCATTAAATATATACCCTACCGCACATACATCAGGTTACTCAAAAATAATTGCTTGCTGGGCAAGAACCATAACAATAAAAATGTGGAGTTTGTAGAAATAAAATCAGAATGGATGCAAATAAATAATACTAACCACGGAGCAAACTAACTCCCTGCAAATATTTTGCATCACATCACAGATAAACGTAAATGAGTTTATCTGTGATTTCTTTGCTTCTTATATGCAAATAAAAAATCCTTTGTAAAAATACAAATTTTTGTATTTTTAGGGATACAACGTGTATTTTAAAATAAAAATTTACCTAAAAAATTAATAGATTTATCGCAATATCTGACATGTAATCAAAAACTATATATGCATATGATATGAATATGTATCTATGCAGTTAAAAATAGCCTGCCTATTCTTCAACAGCTATGAAAGAGCAATTAAAACGGAATTTACCACTAAAGTTTTTTGTCAATCAAGAGCAAACACATAAAGAAAAATTACTCTTGATGCAAGTTCCGCCAGCGAACGAAGTCGAAGTGATTGCATATCTGCGCCGTTCAGCAAAATTTGCAGAAATTGCGGCTCTAGCTGAACGGGATATTCTGATTCTTACCATGTGTGAAGAATTAGGAATCACCGCATCTGACGAAGAATGGCAAGCTACAGGCGATGCTTTCCGTCGGGAACATCAGTTATTTGGGACTGTAGAAACTTTAATTTGGCTGGAACAACAACGCATTCAAGCAACAGAATGGTCGCAAGGAATGAGAGTTGTTTTATTAGAAAAAAAGCTCAAAGAATATCTATTTGGTGCATCTGTAGACCGTACTTATATAGCTCACAATAATAATTATAGAAAAGTAGCACTTTCAGAAATTTTAGTTTTTGAATTGGCAACTGCTCAAGAAATTATCATGAAATTAAAACAGGCAAGTACTACTTTCTGCGCTTTGGCATTAGAATATTCTCAGCATGAGTTATCAACAAAAAATGGCGGTTTTTTAGGAATTCACTATCTGCTAGAACTCAGTCCACAAATTGCTGAAAATATTGTTCATGCAGCAGCAGGAGAAGTTATTGGCCCCATTCAAACCCAGCTAGGATATCATGTTATTAAAATTGAGAAATGGTTTCCAGCAGAATTTAATCACTCAACCAGAGTAAAAATTATCGATGTGTTATTTCAAATGTGGTTAAAGAATTGGCATAATGAATTTAATAGCTAGATTTGCAGTAGAGCCATACAAATATAGCTAACTGACGAACAATTCATTTTTTATTTATCTGCATCGATTAAACGCCCGAAAAAAAGTAAATTTATAGCGACACTTTTTCAATGTGTCACGCTGGTTTCTGAACTTAATATGTCTGATGATGACTCAGATTTATTCCCTTGAGTAAACTGCACCAAAATTTCCATATCTACAGCCTGCTGCTTTAACCAATTTGTAAAAAAATCTCCCATAATTGTGCTGCGTAATTGCTCATCTAATTGTGGTTTAAGTATTTCTTCTACAGCGATTATATGCACCCCTTGTGGTGTGATTATAGGTTTAAGAATCTCTGGGGGTGTAGCAGCAAATATTACCCCTGCAATCTCTGGTCTAAAATCTGTACGGTTTTTAATTCCCTGATATCCGCCAGCGCGGCGAATTTCTGGGTTTTGGATATATTGTCGAGCAATTTCTTGAAAACTAATTTCCCCTTCTTGTAGAGCATAAAATAATTCTAAAGCCAAATCTTCATCATCGAGAATTACTTCATAGGTTACTGCTCCCATGTAATCTAATTGATGAGCATAGAAAAATGGTTCCACTTTATCGGCGAATAAATGGTTAGCTAACTTCACAGATAGTATGTTGCTCTCGGCGATTTCTTCAAAATCATCTAAGGTGAGATAATGCTTTTCTAACCAAGCCCAAGTATCCTCGGCTTTGATTAGTTTATGGACGAGACGGAGACTATCTGCTGCTTGTTGTAGTTCTTCAATTGTAATTTTAATTCCTGCTTTTTCCGTAGCATCAGCAATAATTTTGCGATTAGCGATCGCTTCCAATACACTAGGAATTTGTCCAGATAATTTGATATGATAAAGAATGTCTTCAATAGAGATATGTAAAACTTTTGACATAATCTAAATCCTCTGACGTTCAAATCAGTTAATATTTGGGATTTTAAGATTCGCTGGAAAAAATTAGTTGCATCTATTTCATATTTATCTGCCGCGACTGATAACGTCTCTATCTGGTGGTAGTTTTAATAATTTCCTGATAGTGCATTCAGGAAATGTATAGGTAAAATCGATGTACAAAAATCCTGCCTATTTCTACTAGTAAAAAATACCACAATGGCTCAAAGTATTGTGAAAAACTAATTCCAAATTCCATTAGTATCGTCCCCATACTAAAGTTCCAAACCACCTTTTTGCAATTTTTTAAAGGGGTCAATAATAAAGTCAATTACTCGCCGTTGACGGATAATTACCTCTGCTGTTGCTGTTTGACCTGGAGTTAAAGGAATACGATTTTTACCAGCCTGCATATAAGCTTGATCTAAAGCTATTTCTAGCTCAAAACTCTCTACTGCACCTTGATTACGTTCTTGAATTTTCGAGTCAGGTGAAATCCAACTAATTCGCCCTGCTATCACTCCATAATCTTGAAAAGGATAGGCATCAAATTTAATTTTTACAGGCATTCCCAGTTTCAAAAAACCACTTTGTTGACTGGGCATTTGTGCTTTCAGAATTAAAACAGAATTCTTAGGAGCAATTTGAGCAATTGTTTGCCCTAATTGGACTACTGAGCCTGGCTTTTTAATCGGTAACTCAAAAATTGTACCATCAACAGGCGATCTGACTATTCTCTGTTGTAGCTGAATCTTTAGCGATGTTATCTGGCTACCAGTTTGACCAATTTCTGATTGCAAAGAGGTAATTTGTGTTTGCAAATCTTTATATTGTTCCTCACTTTTCAACACCGCTAACCTACCTCCTTGGACTGTACTTTGATAACTGCTTTGCTGTTCTTGTAAGCGGAGTTTTGCTTGCTGAATATCCGCTTGCGCTTGACTTAATACTGCTTGATAGCGGCTCGATTCCTCTTGTAACCGTAGCTGGGCTTGTTTGCTAGCTGCTTTCGCTTGCTCTTGTAAACGCTGACTTTCTTCTGCTGTTTTTTCTAATTCCACAACTTTGATTTGAGGAATTGCGCCCACTTCCCAAAGTTGTTGATAACGTCTAACTTCTGCAAAATCTCTACTCAAACGACTATTAGCCAACTTCTGATAAATTGCACTAGAATTGATATTCTGTTTCGCTTGTGCAACTAAAGCTAACTTTTCCAATTTTTGTAAGTTATATGAGCTTTGTCTAGCATCCAAATTTTGTTGAGCTTGATTGACTTGGGCGATTTTTTCTAATTCTTGGGATTGATTTTGTTGGGCTTGAATATTAATCGCTAACTTCAGTTGATTTTTGAGTAAATCCAGTTGTCCGCGCCGATTTAATAAACCTTCTAATTTTTTTTGTGTCTCTTGCAACTCTGTCTGCAACACACCAGAATCCATTTCTACTAAAACTTGCCCGACTTTCACTGTTGCACCTTCTGCAACGTTAACAGTGGTAACACTTCCATTAACCACACTATCTAATTTTTGCGTCGCTCCTTTGGGTTCTATTCGCCCCCTGGCGCTACCTGTTTCATCAACTTTAGTTAACATTAACCAAGGCAAAATAACGAAAGCAAAGCTAACTAATAAATACAGCATAGAACGTGTCCAAGCTCTCGGTAAAGCGTCTAAAAGTTCCTCGGTTCCGTAATACCAATCTTGAGTTTCTGCTGCTGATTGTTGATGATTAATAACACCTTTAGATTCATCAGTTACAGGTTTGGCTATTACTGATGATAAATTGTGCGCTGGGTTAGGCATAGTTATGAGGAAATAAGGAATTGGGTATAAGAATCCTGTCGCTTGGCGTCGGCATTTTGTGGCGTCATGGGGAATGGTAAGTTATTCTTGAGATTCCCCATTTTTTCACTTTTAAAAACTCAACCTGCTGGTGCTAATTGTTGTTGATTGAGATAAAAATAATGCCCCTTTTTGTTAATTAATTGCTCATGAGTACCGCTTTCAACTAATAAGCCGCGGTCTAATACTAAAATTAGGTCTGCATTTCGCACAGTAGAAAGACGATGAGCAATGATCACACTTGTGCGTCCTTGGAGAATTTTTTTGAGGTTGTTTTGAATAATCCGCTCTGATTCTGGATCAAGGTGGCTGGTGGCTTCATCAAATACTAATAAGCGGGGATTTCCTAACAAAGCGCGGGCGATTGCTAATCTTTGGCGCTGTCCACCAGATAACATCCCCCCACCTTCACCAATCTGGGTTTCATAGCCCATTGGTAATTGTTTAATAAAGTCGTCTGCTCCAGCTAAACGCGCTGCTTCGATAATTTCTTCTAGGGTGGCTTCCGGGTGAGCAATGCTGATGTTTTCGCGGATTGTCCCACCAAATAAAAAGGTATCTTGATCAACAACGCCAATTTGAGAACGGAGCGATCGCAAAGAAATACTAGTTACATCTTGGGAGTCAATCAAAACTTTGCCATCAGTCGGTGGATATAAACCTAAAATTAGTTTAGAGAGGGTAGTTTTTCCAGAGCCACTACGTCCTACAACAGCAACAGTTTGCTCAGGTTTGATTTCAAAACTGAGGTTTTCTAAAACGTTAATATCGCTTTCTGAGTGATAACGAAAAGTCACGTGATCGAAGCGAATTTGACCGTGGAGTGTTGGCAGAAACTGGCGCGGTTGATATTGCAAATCTTCTTCTGGTTCTGCTTCTAAAACATCATTAATTCGCTCAGTAGAAATAATCACTTCTTGGAATTGATTCCACAAAACTATCAGTCTTTGAAAAGGGCGAATCACATTACCCAACAACATATTAAAAGCTACTAATTGCCCAATTGTCAGTTGGTTTTGAATCACTAGCCATGCCCCAAACCACAGTAATCCTGTAGTTACCAAAGTTTCAATAGCAGAACTAAAAACTTGCAGTTGGTTACTAATTACTTGCCCACTAAAAGTTTTCTGTGTCAAAGCGTTAAGTAACTCCTCCCAATGCCAACGTACTGTCTGTTCAATTGCCATTGAACGAATCGAGCGAATCCCAGTTAAACTCTGAATTAAATAACTATTTTCATTCGCTAAAGCATTAAAAACTTCACGACTAATGCGGCGTAAAAATGGTGTAGCAATCAAAGCTAATAATACAAATGGCGGCACGATCGCTAAACTTAATAACGCCATTGCAGAACTGTACCAAAACATTAATCCCGCATAAATAAACACTGTCAATAAATCTAAAATAATTGACAGTGCCTCTCCAGTTAAAAATCGTTGAATTTTTTGATTTTCTTGGACACGGGAGATAATATCACCCACATAACGCGACTCAAAAAATGCTAAAGGTAAGCGAAAGGTATGTTTAATAAAACCCACCAGCAGCGCTACCCCGATGCGGTTAGCAGTGTGATCAAGCAAATATTGCCGCAATCCATTAATGACGACGCGGAATAAACCAAAAATTATTAACCCTAAACCAACAGTATTTAGTGTTAAAGTACTTCCTTGAACAATCACTCTATCTAAGAGTAACTGAGTGAATAAAGGCGTAATTAATCCAAAAATTTGAATTAATATAGAAGCAATAAATACTTCTAATAACACCCGCCAATGGGGTTTAACTAACTCAAAAAACTGCCAAAATGGTGTAGTTGTGCCTTCAGCTTCCTTGAGCAGCGCTGTAGGTTGCAATAACAATGCATAACCCGTCCAACCCTCTTTAAATTCTGTAGCGGTGAGGGTGCGTTGACCAATAGCTGGGTCAGCCACAATTACTCGTTTTTTGGTAATTTCATAGACAACAATGTAGTGTTTGCCTTCCCAGTGAGCGATCGCTGGCAAAGGTTGTTGTGCTAATTTATCTAAGCTAGCTTTCACGGGACGAGTCACAAAACCGATAGCCTCTGCAGCCGCAGTCAAACCGCGCAACGACGCCCCAGAGCGGTTAACATTAGCTAGTTCCCGCAGTCGATTGACACTCAAGCGCTTACCCCAATAGCGACTAATCATCACTAAACAAGCCGCTCCGCAGTCCGAGGCGCTCTGTTGTTCATAAAACGGATACCTCCTCGTCAAGCGCCCCCACCAATGCCCTACGGTGACGTTAGGACTGGGAAAATATGCACGTCGTTGCTGACGCTTTGGCGACGCTATCGGCTCTGGTGGTGGAAACGACATCACCTGAGGAACTCGATACGGCTCGTCCTCCAGCCCCGCTCTAGCTTGGCGTTCCTGGAAGTCTATTAATCCTGCTAATTGCGGCCACTGTTGTAATGCGGTTTGCCAATCAGCATTTTTCAAACTATAAACAATTGTTGGTTGTGTAGCTTGCCAATTTCCCGGCTGCGTCACCGCATAAATATTTCCAGATGTTAATATTCGCCCATCAGTATGTACTAGTTCGCCTCCACTTAATAGCCAAAGCTTCATATCTTGGGATAGATTTGTGCTCAATTTCCCCATTTCTATAGTGTGTCTTTGAAATAGGGACAAAGCTTTTAATATCTCCTCTACTGATTTATCGTGAGGAAGTAGGGAATATTGACAGCATACGAGTAGCAAATCCCAAACTTCTGCACGTTTTTTGAGGTGATTACTAATATTTAAAGAATTACTCATCACCTCTTCTAAAGCTGCTTGCGGCAAAAAGCAAAGCTTTAAATTTACAGAAGCTCTCGCAGTGTAAGGAATCAATTCTGCTTCTGGAAATAAGGTGAGTTCTCCGAATGAACCTCCAGGGGTCAGGGTGGTAATTAAGTTATGAAAGTTATCCAGCAATCTAACTTTACCCACCAAAATTATATAAATTCCTGGCGGTGCTGTCGTCGCTTGCCAAAACTGTTTAGCTACTGGTGGTTCAACGATTTTTGCTGCTTTCAAACATCTATCAAGTTCCTTATTCGACAGCGACTCACCCAAAATTTTGGTGAGGTTTTGAGCTAACTGCTGCTCAAAAGAAGCTAATGACATTTACTGTCCTCCAAATACTAAGCATTCAATTTATTGGGTAATATTTAATCCCCTATTATCCCCATTTACCCAATTTCAGTTATTCGTCTGCATCAAATTAAATGACCAATTAAAACTCGGTTCGGAGTTAGATTTTAAGTCGCCGATTGTAATCGCTGTATCCTTGAGATTGTCGGTTTCTGGTGGCGATAAATTTTTGCGTTTAGTGGAAAGTCCCATCTGTTTTAGCAAGCGATTAACATGGCGATCGCTAATTGCAATACCAAATTCATTCGCCAAATGTTTACTTAACCATTGCGCTGTCCAATAACCGAATGCGTAGCCGTAATCACGCGGACTATGGTTTACTAATTCTTTCAATCGCTCAATATATTGATGATTGACAATCTTCGGTCTACCTATTGGGCGCTCGTTCCATTTATGCGCTAAACCAGCTTCAGCTATCCCAATCCAATATCGCGCCATTTCCTGTGAACAACCCAAGCTCTCACAGATTTGGGCTTGAGTTTTACCCATATCTGCTAATAGCATAATTTCAATTCGTCGCTGATATTCTGGCTGCAAATTAGTTTGTAAGGTTTTTAACAATGCTTTCCGTTGAAAGGGAGTTAAAAACTTGCTTGTCTGAAGTTCGTAGTTTTCAAAAACTCTATCTTGACTAGAATAGTTTGACATATTTCCTACCAGTTGCCGTCAACTGTAAAATGTGTGCAAATATTTCCATGACATCTGTTCCCAAAAGCTTCATACTTAAGGTTTAACATTGGCGAAAACCGATATCAATTGCAACCAGTTACCCAATTTGAGGGGAATAAAAAAGCTGCTTAGAGTCTTCTGGATACAATAATTTCTGAGGATGTTATCGAACTCTATGATATAGGTTCGTTGATTAACCTCTAAATATTTGAATTTGTCTGTTCTTCAATAAAAAGAGGTTAGACCCTTTTCACAAGTAGAAGCTAAGAACTAAGGTCAGGTATATTGATAAATTAACTTTCACTAGCCCAATACTAGCAATCTTATCTTCAGTTGATGATGATGAACCTGAGAACCATTGAAAAGAAAGTTCAGCAAAAAATAGACAGTTCCTCACCCTATGTCTGAATACACTGATATTTATTTCAGAATTCTCCTACATTTAACCCAGGTTTTTTACAAATGAAACAAAATCTTCATTAAATCTTGATATTGACTTGACAAAAAAATTATAATTTAACTTTTGGTTAGTTTTCTATTAGGTCGAAATTCAGAAATTATCAACTGATTGTTAAGCTAAACTGATAATTCTTCAACTAGGGCTGAAGATTAATATTTAATAAAAGTGTTAATTAAACATCTATCTTAGGTAAGAGAATGCAAGAGTGAATTATATAAAACATATTAATATTTGTAGTACTTACCTAATTTAAAATTGGTTGGGTAATGATAAATACAGGAGATAATTTAGCTCATTAACTAGCCAATTTTTGAACATGTTATTAATAATTTCCTGATACCGCTCACGTGTTAATATTGCCGGGATTAACTCTTCAACTATAAAAAGATGATAGCCTTGCTCAGTTTTCATTGGCCCTATCAACTGTTGAGGAGGTACGCTAAATATAATAGTGGCAATATTTGACTGCAAATCAAAACGGTAAATTGTCCCTTCGTAACCACATTTGTGTCGGCGATCGCTATCAATATCATAGCGATGAGCCGCGTCATAGAAACTGATTTCGCCCTCTTCAATTTGATAGTAAAGTTCTTGGGCTAAAATTTCCGACTCCACCACAAGTTGATAGAGGATAACTTGCTCAAATGCTAGACGATTTTGGATAAAAAACTTTTCTACTTCTTGACTGAATAACGCCTCAGCTAATTTTTTTGATAATAAGCGATCGCGTATTCCTTCTTCCCAATCTTCAGCAGAAATCAATTGATCTGCTAACCAGGCCAGCGTATCTGCAGCTTTCTCTAAATGCTGTTCTCGGCGTTGGCGGTTTGCTTCCGCTTCAATCTCTTCTGTAGTTAAAATAATCCCTCTTTCTTGAGCCACCTGTCGGATGATTTTTTTAAATAAAATATTTTCATATACTTCCTTCAAATTCATCTCACTTTTGAGGAAGTTAATAACTTCCTCCGGTTCAATAAAGATTTTTGCAATGTCATTCATTAGTATGTATATTTTTTCAACTGTAAATAAGCAGAAATTGTCTAGAACAGATCCTGTGGTAGTTAATATGAATACACACCAATAATTTAGTGTAGTATCAATGCGTATTTTGCAATACCCCTACTTTTCAGCCTGAGAATGTAATCAAATAGTAGGTGCACGCACTATGTCTACGTAACTTATATTCAAAAAAAGTTAGATTTCATAGAGATTTCCCGGTTTGTATATTTAGCCTGATTTGAGGAAATTGGTATAATTATATGTTTGTTATGGTTGATATCAATTTTTTATCTCAAAAAAACTGTAGATAAACTGTGGAAATTACTGAAAGCTGAGTAAATATCTGAAATTTAAACAATGTATTTAAAAAAATCAGCTATGTAGAATTTACTGAGTATAACGCTCAAAGTGGCTAATAACTTGATTATAAATTTTGGCAACACATAAAAAACTGGAAGCTATTCAAATTTTTTAGCTTCCAGTGCGTGCTGTATAAGTTGCTAATTGACAAAGTAACGCTTATCCAGTTTGGGAGGACTAGGATGACAATATTTTCTAACAAGTGTCATAGCAACAATTTACTAGCCATGAACATTATCTAATTGTCGCTTTTTCTCTTTCCACTCTTAAGCGTAGTTTTAAATATAAGCTTTTGGGCTAAAGCATCACTACAGTCAAGGAAGTTTGAGCAACATAACACTAACTATCATATAAATAGATAGCAGTGATTTAAGGTTGAGATTGAGAGAACCACCATTCCCCCTTTCCTGAACTCAGCCTTTCAGGGAAAAAGAACCACCAGTAGCAACACTTAGACTCTGAGTTTTGGTCTAGCAATTATCTATTTTGTGGATATTGATTACTAAAGTAATCACTTCGATAAATTTCTTGTTCAAAAATATTTATTTTTTTGAGAACATGAAATTATCTTATCAGTCACTTCTGTTTAAGTTGCTATCTATAATTTATCTGATTTTATGAAAATATATTTGCCATTTTGGCAGCTTTTATTAAATTATTTTATAATAAAAAATTACCTGCCATACTCACTTCTGCTTAACTGTATGGCAGGATTATTGGCACTCAAGTTCCTAATAATCAGTAGATACTGATTTAATAGATTTTTTAATTAAATTCACAAAAATCCAAGGGAAAATCTTGAGTATTTTCTGGTTTTAATTCAGATTTAATTGCTTGATATTCATGGACTTGCTTTGTGAGCCACTGCTCTAGACTACCTCCACGAATTTCAGCTTTTTGTTTTCTAACTACGTCCAAATAAGCTAAATCTTTAATTTTATTTAAGCAACTTTGGGGAAGATTGGTATCAGAGCGCTTGTCAGCAGATTGGTTAGCAATTTGCATACTGACATTTTGTTGTTGGTTAGACCTATTAGCTTGGGTATTTTCTTTGAGCAATCGATTGTATGTGCGGTAAGGAATGTAATGTAAAGGGTTATAACCAGAAAACCTTAACATTAAAACACATGCCCAGGAATACTTGCCGGCAAGAATCGCTTCCACTACTTGGTCAAACTGTTCAGGATGAATTGTTTTATTGAACTTGCTACTAATACCAGGAATATCTTGATTCATAGTTTTGGTTGTCTGAAAAGAAGTAAACTAGTCCAGTTTCTTCGGTTATGGGTGTGCAATTGAGTTGAAAAACTGCTCTAGCCTGTTTGCAGTTGTTGAATCGGTCAAGGAACGTATCGATAAACTTTTCTGGAGGACACAATTAATCAACAAGTGCAAACAGAAGTCTCCCAAATTTGGAGATGCTTTCGCAGTTCCCACAGATTTTTCTGTAGTTTAAGCTGAGTTTTGATATTCTTTTGCAGAGTGGTAGTTGCAGCAATTTTGGCTGGGAAGTTGGTAATTTTTCCCGCCGATAGCGAGTTTAACTTGGTGACTGGTTGTTTCCAAAAAACCAAGCTTGACAATTTGGTGAGCACAACATCTGTTTCTACCGGTGCGATCGCTCCTAAAGTAGAATTGAGCAAGTGAGTCCAAACCATCAAAGTTATGATTTGGTTTCCTTGGGTGTGGGCGACTTGTACAATCTTTCCTGTCCACATCCAAGTGACGATAGCCACAAACAACGTTTGACCGTTTAATTGCACCAGATTGATTAGCAATGAAGGCTGCTGACAGCAGCACCCCTTCTGCTCGGTATTTGCTTCCTGAAAGTTTCCGGTGCTGGAGTTGTTATTTGTGCATTTTTTTCGTAAAGTCTCTGTTTTCACACTGACTTTACTGACGTAATTTGCTATTTTTTGAAGCACTAGTTTGACTGCATTTAACCTGATGATTTTTTCCATGAGCTGACCTTGTAATCGGAAACTTAACTGTTATTGATCAAGCCTGTTTGCGGCTTTGTTGCGATTCCTCAGATTTTCCTTCTACTCCCAGCCGATAGGGCTGGTGCTTAAGGAAACTGCTGTGGCTAATCACTTCTGCGCTGTCATTTTGGCTTGATAGTAAACGCTGGGTATAAATTTACCTTTTGTTATGTCAGATGACTGGTAGGAAAAAGTTTCCGTGTGGCTCTTGGTAGATGCAGTTTCGTCCTTCTTAAAGTTGTCTAACTCCTAACCTAATTGTCTCACCCTGGTATAATTTGCACTTTTTTTCAAAAATTAGGAGTTTTTCAGTAGTATTTCCTACTTTTTCAACTAGAACAAAAATTTATTCATCCTTGGTGATCAAGAACAACATTATTATTTATACTATCTTTTTCCATAAATGTCATCTGCTAAATTAGCAGCTTTATAAAATAAATCTACTGAATTTCTGGGCATATTTACTTGTGTATTGTGCAACTTTGCTTTTTGTCCCTTTTTTGTTGACTATCGGGGGGCATAACCCCTCATTAAGTGTATGTTTAATTGTTTTATTTGCGTTGACTTAAAAATCGAGTTTTCCAGTAACTCTAGCTTTAAATAGTCGGTGAAATTAGCAATAGAGATAGCTAAAAGAAGTTATCTTGTTGCTAAAATTATTGATAATTTTTTCTAAAATATGCTGTGAATCATTTTGGTTTTAATTGCCTCTAAGCTCCTATTTATCGTATTTGTGCCGATTTTAATGAGCAGTGCAGTGTGGGCAAAGCTATCAGATAACCTAGATGGGGTTCAGCAAGTAATTATCAATTACGATTTGTAATTTTTACAGTTTTATGATATAATTGCCAAGCCACTAAAATTAATTATTAAATAACTCCAATCAGACATTTAAAAGGCGATAGTTGAGCCAATAAAGGGTGATAAAGTAAATTGGTAAATTTTTCTATATTTAAGCCAGCGAAAGATATGAACTTGACAAACTAAGCTGTCAAGTTGCTGGTAATGAGATTCGTTTCTAAATTGACATCTAACTGATAAATAAAAGTGGACTCACAGATGTAATTGCAGTTGGGCTAAGTGGCGATAAAGACCATTGATAGTTATCAACTGCTCGTGAGTGCCTTGTTCAATCAGGACACCTTTGTCTAAAACTAGGATGTGGTCGGCGTGGCGAATACTAGCGAGACGATGGGAGATAATGAAGGTGGTACGAGCCTGAGTAATGCGGGCTAGGTGCTGTTGTAGTTGGTGTTCTGACTCAGCATCTAGGGCGCTTGTGGCTTCATCCAAAATCAAGATTCCGGGATTCCTAATTAATGCACGGGCGATCGCTATCTTTTGTCGCTGTCCCCCAGAAAGTAGCGCGCCCCGTTCCCCCACCTGGGTGTTGTATGCTAAAGGCAGAGCTTGGATAAAACTATGCGCTTGTGCAAGTTTGGCTGCAGCGATCGCTTCTGCTTCCGTAAATTCTGGCGAATAGAGGGTAATATTTTCTAAAATCGTTCCCGAAAACAAACAATTTTCCTGCGCTACCAAGCCCAACTGACTCCGCAACGACTGGGGAGACACAAGAGAAACATCATGTCCATCAATCAAAATTCTGCCGTTATCGGGTTGATATAAACCAGCCAGCAGGTTAACTAAAGTGCTCTTACCTGAGCCACTACTACCCACAATGCCAATAGTTTGCTGGGGTTTCACCTGGAAAGAAATATTTTGTAAGGTGTGGCGTTCCTCATCGCTGTGGTAACAAAAGCTCACATTCTCAAACTTAATTTCACCACGAATTGCAGGCATTACCAACAACGGTTTTTGGGGGTTTTCTTCCGGTACCGCACTCAAGACATCATTGAGCCTTTCCAGAGAAATTAATACTTCTTGGAACTCATCCCACAATTTCACCAAAGCTAAAACCGGGTTAGTCACGTTACTAATCAGCATGTTAAAAGCAACGAACTTACCCAGAGACATCTGCTCACCAATCACCAAATTCGCTCCGTACCACAGCACCATCGTGCTACCAAAGTGATTAATCAAACCACTGGTTAATTGCAACTTATTCGCCAACTTCTGTCCTTGAAACCGCGACTTTACCATATTCATGAACCGTTCCTCCCAATGCCTGCGTACGGAACGTTCAGCTACAGCGGTTTTCACGGCAGTAATATTAGTAATCATTTCTACCACGGAAGCGTTTTGGGCTGCGGATGCTTGCAAAACTTCCCGAGAAACTTTTTTGAGCAATGAACTTGCACCCAGAGTTAAAATCACAATGGGCACAATCCAACCCACGACAACCAAGGTCAGATGTAAGTTGTAACTAGCCATCAGCCCCAGATAAATCACTGCCATCATCATGTCTATGCTGGTACTAACTGCGTGACGACAGAAAAATAGCTGAATTTTGCGGTTTTCTTGTACGCGACTGACAATATCTTCAACTTGGCGCGATGCAAAAAATCGCAGTGGTAGCTGTAATGTGTAACTAATGAAGCTCCCGATTAAATTTTGGTCGATGCGGCTAGCTAAATAGTCCAGCAAAAATTGGCGCTGTGCTCTAAAAGCGATCCGCCAGATGCCTAAGATGAAGAAAACGCCGACAAAAATATTTAAGCTGAAGAAGTGTTTTTGGGGAATTACTTGGTCGATTAACGTTTGAGTAATTAGGGGAGTCGCTAGCCCTAACACCTGTACGATCACTAAGGCAAAAATAATTTGCTGGCATAATTGCTGGTGATGGCGAAATAACTGCCAATAGCGTTCTAAAGAAACTCGTTCCCGCTCCACAGACTCAAACTGTTTGGTGGGATTTAACAGTAGAGCATATCCTGTCCAGCTAGCTTGGAACTGGGCGCGGGAGAGCCAACGCTTACTGGTGGCTGGATCGGAAATTAAAATGCGATCGCCTTTAATCTGCCAAACAACTACATAATGAATACCTTGCCAATGGGCAATCCAGGGGTTATAATATAGTTCTAACTTACTCAGACTTGCTCGCACTGCCAGCGCTTCACATCCCAAAGCTTGTGCTGCTGTTGCTAAACCCTGAAGTGAGGCACCCATTCGATCAACTCGCGCCAAACTTCGCAATGTATTGAGGCTCAAGCGTTTGCCCCAATAGCTGCTAATCATAGCTAAACAAGCAGCACCGCAATCTGATGAGCTTTGCTGTTGAATAAAAGGATAGGGACGCCACAACCTAGTAATTGACCGTGGTTGCTGCTGTTGAAAGTCAATGTTTGGCGTCGCTAATACGGGTACTGGATTTTCTGCTTGGGGTAAGCGTGGAGGAAGTTCAATTACTTTGGGGACGGGATTCAAGGAAGCAGGAGATGGGAGGGGGATGTGTCCCTGCTTTGCTATCTCTATCGCTTGCAGATGTTGTAATTGAGAATGGTCAGGAAAAATCTGAGGTGCAATCTCTCTAGCTGATTCCCAGTATTCTATGGGCAGATGATAGACTAACAAGTCTGTTTGGGCGATTTGATCGGTAATTTTGTCATCAGGATATCCCCAACTTAAGCCTATGTTGGCTGTGGTCGTTGCTGACGGACAAATTTGACCATTGACCAACCAAAAGCGCCCTTTGCTAGGAGGAGTTGCTGTCGCTAAGGATGCGCCCGCACTGATGTGAATTTCCTTCAGGTATGGTAATAATTGGCGCAATGTCGAGCTAGTGAGCGATCGCCATTCTGTATAGCATTTGTAGAAAATTAGGGCTTGTCGTTCAACTGCTGAGTGTTGTAAATAATTTTTTAGTTGCGGTAGACGTTCTAACCAGAGTTGGAGATCAGCAATGGAGATTTGCGCTACACAACCTGCGCTCGCGGCGATCGCTCGGTATGACAAAGATTGATCACAAAATAAATCATCAGCCCCAAAAGTCTGCTGTGTCAACAACAACTGAGTTGAAACCTCTCGTCCCAAAGTTGAGTCAAATCCTAACAACCGCACTCGTCCTTGACAAACTAAATAGACAATCTTGTTGCTGTCCGTGATTTTTGCACTTAAATCATAGACCGTCAGTTCGTCGCCTAGCTGAAACTCACGCAGCACCCAAGCTTGAATCAAGTCTGATGCTGGGTTGGTATCCCCCGCAACCATCCTCAAAAACTTGAGGATAGACGCTTTTGGAGTGGGAGATGGTTGATTGCTGCTATATTCCAACTCTCCCTGAACTCTTAACGACGAAGAGGGGTTCATGGTTTAATTTCAGATTTTGGGGTAAGCTTGTTAACTTTGGTAAATGCTTATACTGTCAGTACAAACAAGTTGCTAATTCTTTCACTGTCCGACTTCACATCATTCCAACAGCCTCTGGAAAACGCAATTATTTGTGTTTGTTATCACCAATTGCTTAAAGTTCATTTTTCAGCGGCTTTGTGCGAATGATAGTTGAGAAAATAACATTTTACTGGCAAAACCTTATTTATGTTGCCATCAGCGTATCAATTATTTACTGATGACTAGTTATAAGATTTTTGCTGTTGTCACCAATTAATATCTGACACTTGATCAAAATTTTACTTACTTTTTAATCAGTACTTATTCCTTTCTCACTGTATTTACTGTATTCTCCAAGACATACATTAGACTCCTAAAATCTTTTCCAACAATCTCTATCGATTATATTTTATGTCGATTGATTACATTTAGTTAGTACTTATTTTTACAAACATCATATATCAAATATATATTTTTATTTTGGTAAAAATTGTTATTGGCGAACATAATGCATCTGATATGAGTAATTTTTATGGCTAGAGCTATGGTGATTTAGATTTGTTAAAACAGTAGTCTTAAGTTCTCAGTATGTACCATCTCGCTGTTAATTACTTATATTTTCCTAGGATTATATAAACACCCGGAAAATAAAAACCTACTTCTCAATACTTGTGCTCTTAGTTTCCAGCAAAGGAGCAGGTGCAGTGCAAAGAAAGTCAGACCCCAACTGGATTTGGTGAATTGAATCTATTGCTTGATTTGAGAAAATTGCGATTAATAATACATAATATTCAGATTTGTATGTATATTTGATTGCAAATTATAGGTAATTTATCTAACAATTACAGATTTGCGTAGACAGAGAACAGGAAAATAGTTGATTTTTCTTCACAAAGTTGGATTTGATTGTGGCGACTTATTAACCAAAAAAGATGAAAGGGAACTCTTAACAGGGAACAGGAAACAGGGGACGGGGTTTCAACCTACCCTGTGAGATGAGGATTTTTTCGCTCACAATTGTGCTCGGCTTTAAACCTTTACCTCTTTTCGTCAAAGGGAGAAGGGTTTAAGGGAATTTTTGCATTCTTTTTCCCCTTTTCCCTACCCGAAGGGCTTTTGACTGTATGAAGAGATGAGGAATGATTTTTTCTCTAACCCTTAATTAAATAAATGGCCCAAATCGCCATAGCTCGCAGGTAAATACAGGCGCGAAAAGTACCGTTAGCGGTGATGGCTTCAGGGGTACGGAATTGTAAACCGTTGTCGTAAATTTGCTTAACTACAGCTTGCGTCATTTGCCAAGCTTCATCTTCCATTCCCATTTGTACCAGAAAAGCGGCTAGTCCGAAATTGATTCCTGTCCAGACTTCCAGTGGATGAGTAGCTTTGGGGTTTTCGGGGGAACCGTCAGGACGAACACCATTAGCTGCGCCAAATTGACCATCATAAAACTGCAAAAAGCAAGCATGATAAACAGTTTTCAGGGCACAGAGGGCGCGATCGCTCGCTACAATATCTGGTAGTCCCAACAATCGGGCGTAAAATTGCCCACACAATTGATCCGCCATCACCACATCCGAACCACTCTCACTATCCAAGCGGTAATATTGACCATTCCACAGCTTTTCTTCATAAATCGGGCGGGATTGGGCTAACCAAGCTTGATAAATGGATTTTTGTAACGCCAAGTCGCCTAAAGATCTGAGATTTTGATTTAATAAAATATCGCTAATGGCGATCGCTGCTTCTAAAGCCGCTATCCACAACCCGCCACAATAAGCACTCACACCCTGTAACCGCCAATCATCAAAAGTTTGATCAGGTGCGCCGGAATTCTCCGGAATTCCATCACCATCTAAATCAAAAGTTTTCAGATAATTAAGAGTCTCGACAATAGCAAACCAGCACTCAGCGAGGAATTCCACATCATCAGCCCCCGTCAGCAGAAAATCCCGGTACACCTGGAGCACAAAATCACTGCCTAAATCCTTCCACAAATTGCAGTCTTGATAGCAGGTGTAATTAGTTTTTTCCCAAACATGCTCATTGGGTGCGCCCAAATCGTGGGGTGTAGCGCCTGGGATTTTGCGAGCAGCAGTTGTCGTGTCTGCACCAATGGTGTAATAGTAGCCTATCACCCGCTGATGAGCATCACTCTGGGGAATTGCCCTAGCAAAAGCCCGGATGACCGACTTTTCTAATTCTGGGAACAACATCAACAGCGCAAAGGAACCATACAACCGCACATCGAGACTTTCATACCAGCGGTAATCTAAACACTCCAGCACCGCAAATTGTCCCACAGGATCAAGTTTTGATGCTGCATTCCAGAGAGTACCACCGCTGGTGAGGTCGTAAAGCTCATTAAATAGAGCCATTTTGAACCAAGCAGGTAAATCTTCCCGCGCTAAAATCGGTTGCTGCCAATTTTGAATATGCGATCGCCAATTTTGATATTCTTGTAAGGCAGTCGATGCGATCGCCCAAGCATTTTCACCACTCCGACCAAAAAAATCTGTATATCTGCGGTAATAGTTAACTCCAGCGGCGAATTCTGTTACCGGCAAATCCCAAGCCAGAGAAAAGGGAATTTCTAGAGTTTGTCCTGGTTGCAGAGTGAAACGAACAGCGATCGCCGCCCCTATGCGTGTATCCGCAGATGCAGGAGTTGCATCTTGAACATTAGGTAAAGAACCATCAGCCGCAAAGCTCGACCACACATCTTCCCCCGTCCCCACACAATGCCAACGGGTATGATGAAATACTTCTACTTGGGGATGCTTTAGGGTCGCTAAACACCAGCTACCGTCCCCCTCCTGTACAGAATCATCATCTTTAACCTGAGATAAAAAACAACCAATTTGGTCAGCATTTTCCACAAATAGATTGTAATTACCTTGACTTTCACCCAAACGCGGCTGATATTCATAAACCGGACTACCATCATCCCGTATCCGCACCTTAGGAGATTTCAACGCATTGGTGAACCAGCCCACCATATTTTCCCAAGTCAGCATTATGCTGATAGTCATCGGTGCAGTTGTGGGGTTACGCATTGTCCACAGGAAAATTGCCACCGGGTAACTAGTTTCTTGATAATTATGTGCCCAGATGGGGGAAAACTGCTCACAAGTCAACTGTGCTGGCAAGATATTTTCATACACAAACCAGCTACGGGGATATAAAGCGTGATAAGTACCTCCATTCGCTGGATACCATTTCCACGCTGCAAGACTACCATCCTCCGGTGCTTGGGTAGACAAAGCATAAGCTTGAGAAGAGGTGCCATGTGATGCAAACACACTAAATTGACAGGCGGGAAAATTTTGGAAAGTATGCTCACCACCGTCAATATGCCATAGATTAAAGTCTCCCCGTGAAGAACGACCGATGCAACCTGCACCAAAGCCACCTAAAGGCATTCCATGCCAAGGGCCATCATCAAGATTGCTAGGATAACGAACAGTATAAGGCTTGTCCCAACCAAGACCAATAACACGACTCCAAGCACAAGAGGGAATTTGTGGAGAGAATTTTTTTGTCATTGTCTAACACAACGTGCAGTTTTGCTAAAGAAGACTAGCGCGATGTGCGATTTTTCTCAAGTTATTTGTGCTAGTGTCCGATGATGTCGAAATTTTAGTGGTATATCTGGGCACTCTAAATTTAACAAACATACTGGAGAGTAATTCCCATGCCCACCACCAGAATTAGTGCAACACTGACAGAAACACAGAGAGAATCGGCGTTGCAAGCGATCGCCACTATTAAAGAAAAGCTACCATTTTTAATCGATATAAGTAACGAGGAGCGGAAAGCTTTACCCAAGATGGGAGATAAAAGCCGCGCCTTTGTTAGCAAAGCATTAGAAGTGGCGACACAGAACCCAGAGTTCTTACCACGCTCGTTTGACCTGGAAGAGATGCGGAAGGATGTACAGTTATTTGAAGCGTTGTATCCCTTGTTGCTGTCGCTGACACAATTACAAGAATTAGTGGATGATACATCTCTGGCGGTGGGTAGTGAAGCTTATGCAGCCGCGTTGCAGGTGTATGCTTATGCCAAAGCTAGCGGACAAGGCGCTGGTTTAGAGACAGTAGTCGAGGAAATGGGGCAAAGATTCGCCCGTAAATCTCACAGAGCCAAGCCTAAAACAGCAGCGTTGTAGAAAATAACTCGGATGTTGGAGTAAATTGCTCGGCGTTCCGAGTTCCGAAGCTAAAGTTTCGAGTAAATTGCTCGACGTTTCGAGTTCCGAAGCTGAAGTTTCGAGTAAATTGCTCGACGTTCCGAGTTCCGAACTCAAAGTTTCGAGTAAATTGCTCGACGTTCCGAGTTCAAAGCTTGAACAGTGAAGTTAAAAAAGCGATCGCTTGGTATTTCATCCTCAACCTAGTATCAAATACCTCGGATACGGACATAACATTGTTGTGCCCTCTGAAAAAGATGATCTCTCGTTGAGATGCCAGATGGGTTGAAGGGCACGGCATTGCCGTGCCCCTACGTCGTTGTACGGTTATAAAGCAAACTTATTAGTTAAAATAAATACATAATGCTAATAGCAGCATATAAAAATTAATGTCCTACGATCCGCGAATACACCACCGTCATTCTATTCGTATCAAAGGATATGACTACACTCAACCAGGAATATATTTCATCACTATTTGCACTAAAGGAAGGCAATGTCTATTTGGTGATGTAACTAAAGGTGAAATGCAATTAAATTGTTTAGGTCAAATTGCCTGGAACTGTTGGCAAACAATTCCCGATCATTTTCCCCACATTGAATTAGATATTTTTGTGGTCATGCCTAACCATCTACATGGCATCTTGATAATCACCGATAAACCCGTAGGGGCACAACAATGTTGTGCCCTCAATCAACATCTTGACCACAACACAGAACAATTCGGTCAACCTGTAAATAGTTCCATTCCTACAATAATTCGTAGCTATAAAAGTGTTGTTAGCAAACGCATTAATCTGATTTGGCAAACCAAAGGTCAATCAATCTGGCAACGCAATTTTTATGAACACATTGGACGAGATCAAAAATCTTTGGATAACATTCGGCAATATATTTTGGATAATCCGCAGCGTTGGGCAGATGATCCAGAAAACTTGCAACATAAATCTAACAAGCCAAATTTCCTATTTGATATCCCGTTTTGATTCAAAAATTAGTAGAAAATAATACAGGTAGGGGCACGGCAATGCCGTGCCCAACGTGTTCTGCAACAAAGCCGAACCAAGGGTGAATAATCGTGAATCAAAAGCGATTAAGGGCACAACATTGTTGTGCCCCTACAAAAGAATGTACCAATTTCTACCAACCCAGCTAAACATTGATGTTTCGTAGGGGCACGGCAATGCCGTGCCCAACGTGTTCTGCAACATGTGCAATCCCAGGATGAATCTTGGTCATTGAAGAGCGATCGCTCTATTGCGACAATTCACCGAAAACAAAGCTAAACCTCAAGTACTAGAATTTTGCTTCTTTTCAGGAAACTTACACTTCACCTCAATCTCAAAATTACTCTCTGCTGAACCTTCTGTTACGAAGGGGATACCAGTTTTCCCGCCTATCTTGAAGCCAAACTTGAGAGTTACCTCCTCAACTTCAGCAACATTTAAATTTTTAAAAGCACCAATGGCGTATTTGGTATAAGCTCGAATTTGATGATGAACTTTCTCAATTTTCACAGACACCTCTTCCCGCCAGCCGTAGGATTCTCTATCGTCATCATCGTCATCATCTGGTGTCACTACTTCCGGAACACTTGGCGTTTCCTTTGACTCGAACAGAATTGTATAGATTTCCCCGTCTTCTTCAAAGACTAAACGTTCTACGTTCGACATCAAGCCCTCAGAGTTTACTTGTATTTAAGTTATCTTATTGTGCAACACACAACTTAAATATTTTTGTGTTCAGGTTATCTTATTCTGTAACAGACAACTTAAATATGTATAAATGGCTCGTTACGCGCTTGTTGTTGGCATTAAAGATTATGAAAGTAACAGTCTTAATAACCTGACAAAACCAGCTACCGATGCAGAAGCAGTCAAGCAGGTACTAGAAGCGCATGGTGATTTTGAGGATATTGTCCTTCTCAAAGGGAAAGTTAGTACAACTAAGTTGGCTAAAGCTTTAAAAACACTTTTGCAAAAACAAGCAGTTAAAAATGAAGCACTAATTTACTTTACAGGGCATGGCATCACCGTATCTGACAGCTTGGGAACACAACAAGCATATCTAGCCACTTCTGACTTCACTAGAGACAACCCAATTGGTGGAATTAGTCTTCAGAGTCTCAACAATTTAATTGCAAAATCCAGTTTGAGTAGTTTAGTAGTGCTGTTAGATTGCTGTCATAGCGGTGATTTTTTGGAAAACAATCTGCTCAAAACAACTCTTAGTGCTTTTAATTCAGAAAGCGATTACTACTTTATTGCAGCTTGCAGACCTTTTCAAGAAGCCTATGCCAAAAAAAGCGCACAACACAGTATTTTTTCAACTGCTTTGCTGGCTGGATTGTCACCAGAGAACGCCAATAAGCATGGACATGTGACAAGTGTTGATTTGTTCGCTAGTATTAGCGCCGAACTTAAAGGTAGTGGTCAACAACCGATTCAATTGGGTTGGGGAAGTTCGATTACTTTAGTCACTTACTACCAGCAGAAAACTGTAGATCAATCTTCTGAGGAGAAAAATGAATGTCCTTATCAAGGATTAAAAGCTTTTGAAGCCGAACAAAAGGAATTTTTCTTTGGGCGCAAGCAAGTTGTCAGGGATATTCTCGCCAAATTAAGCGAAAAGCCCTTTGTCCCCATCATGGGCGCTTCCGGGAGTGGTAAATCTTCTGTCGTGCGGGCGGGTTTGATTCCAGAATTATTAAATAATCGAGACTGGCGAGTTATAGAACCAATCAAACCGGGATTTGAACCTTTAGAAGAATTGAGAACAGCTTTTAAACAATGTTTTACACAGGCTAATAAGCAAAAGCAATTTCAGACATTGAGTAATAATTACCCAAATAATTTACCGGAAATTATCGAAAATCTCCCAGGTGCAGAAAAATTCTTGCTCGTAGTCGATCAGTTTGAGGAAGTATTTACAGTTTGTGCAGATAAAGAAGCACGGCAAAAATTTATTGAACTGCTAACTCAGGTAGTAGACATCACCGATTCGCGGTTAGCAGTTGTCATTACCATGCGAGCGGATTTTCTCGAACCCTGTTTGCAATATCCCTCTCTGCATCAGCTAATTCAAACCCAAGCTGTGTTTATGGGGACTTTAACCGAAGTTAATTTAAAGGAGATAATCACCAAACCAGCCGAAAAACAGAAACATAGTGTTGAAAAAGCATTACTAGTAAAAATTTGCGAAGATGTGAAACAAGAACCAGGGTTTTTGCCTCTGTTAGAGTTTGCTTTAACTAAACTCTGGGATAAACGCGACCAAAAAACACGTCAACTCACCCTAGAAGAATATGAAAAGTTGGGAGGATTAACACAGGCGTTAAATCTCCATGCAGAAAATGTTTATAACTACCAAGATTTTGAGAAGGAATCACCAACCCAAAAACGCACGCAGCAGGAGCAAGAATGGATTAGGCTGATTTTTTTAAGCTTATTGCGGACTGGAGAAGGGGAAAAAGACACCAGACAACGCCAAGTAAAAGAGAAATTATTAGATATTGCAGGTAGTGACCCCAATCAACAGCAAGAATTTAGTGAGTTATTGGATGGGGAACAAGGGTTAGTTAAAGGACGCTTATTGGTTACAGGGAAAGATGAACAGGGAGAGGCTTGGATTGATTTAGCCCATGAAGCTTTAATCGAAGGTTGGCAGACTTTTAAAGAGTGGCGACAACAAAACCCAGACTTGCGGCGATTGAGCGACAGGTTAGCAGATGCTCAACGCGAATGGTTGAAAAACAGCCAGGATGACAATTATTTAATGCAAAGGGGATTGCTGGCAGAAGTGAGGGATAGCTGGGCACAATTGCAGCTCCATACCAAGGAATATACAGTTTTTTACCACCGCAGCAATGCTTATGAAAAATATCACCTTGCTCTGGCTATCCTCAGCAATGTGGATAACCTGACTACATCAGCAGAATATGCAAACGAGTTAGCTTTAAATATAGAAGCTATAGAGAAAAGTATCGAAGCAGGAAAACTTTTAAAAGATCCATTATTGTCAGATGCTGATGAAACAGGAGAATTTTTAAAAGATCCATTATTGTCGATTGCTGATAAAGTAGCAACCCAAAAAATGCGAGTTTTAATTATTTTAAACCAGTTAATATATGGTTTTCGAGAAAGAAAAATTTTTACGGGACACACAGATCAAGTTTGTGGGCTAAGTTTTAGCCCAGACGATCAACAGCTAGTTTCTGCAAGTGCGGATGGAAGCATTAGACTTTGGAGCTTAAATAGTGGCGAATTAATACAGACTATAAATCAACAATCTCTAACAGTAATAGACGCTATTTTCAATCGAGAAGGTGATTTATTGATTTCATTAATTCCACGTCTTCGATGTGAAACTATTCAATCATGGAATTTTAATGAATCTAAAATTTTTATCAAATCAAATACACCATTTATTCCAGAAAATGTGTTTCCCGAAGAAAACCAAGTACGTAATATTGCTTTTAGCCCCGACAATAAAATCTTAGCATTTGATTATGCTAGGCAGATAAAACTCTGGAATTTTAATGAAAAGTCTATAGATTTATTAGATGCACAAGATAGACATAATGACAACATTAATCGACTAGATTTTAGCCCAAGCAGTGCAATTCTTGCTTCTGCTGGTGGTGATGGATTCATCAAGGTGTGGGATATAAACACAAAAAAACTATTAAAAGAATGGAAGGAAGAGGGTGCTATATTCAGTTCAGTAAAATTTATTGACGACAAAACTATTGTTTTTTCTGACTTAAACGGAAAAATTATAATTGGGAATTTTGTTGATGACAATAAACAAGATTTAATTGACAAACAAGATAGAAATCAAGAGGCTGTCAATACTTTAGCTGTTAGCCGAAATCCGGATTGTAATTTTATAGCTTCAGGTAGTCAAGATGGTTATATAAAAATATGGGATTGTCAAAATAGGGAATATATTAATGGTCATAAAGGTTCTTCTTTAGCTATCACCGATGTTGCTTTTAGCAACAAAAATAGTCAAATGTTAGCTTCAGCCGGTGCAGATGGAATTGTCAAAATATGGACAATAATTTCACCTCCAATTATAGATGGATGGACTTTTAGCTTTAATCCTCATAATTACCAAATTGTTACTGGGAGTCAAAATGATGGAAGTATAAAATTGTGGTCGGAAAATTTTACTCTCAAGAAGACTCTAGATAATCCAAGTAATAGAGTACGAGTCTTTAAGGTAAAATTCAGTCCTGATGGTGGAACGATTATTTCCACGAGTTTATCCATCGAAGATGGTCAAAAAAAAGGCATTATAGAGATTTGGAGTTCAGAAGGTGAACTGATGCAAACTCTTCCCATAATGGATAAGCCACCACCAGCAAGCATAAGCTTTAGCCCTGATAGTAAAACTTTTATTCCAGTTAATCGTCGTGAAAAAAAAGTAAACATTTGCAAGTTAAAAGACTTAGTAGATGGGAACCCACTTTACACTTTTTCTACAAATGAATATGTTCAAGATGTCAGCTTTAGCCCAGATGGTAAAAATATCGCTGTGCTTGTCGGTAAGGAGATAGATATTTGGAATCTCACCAATGAAAAAGAAAACAGTGCAATAAGCTTAAAAACACCAGATGAAAATGAGATGGTAGCGATGAGTTTCAGTCCTGATGGTAAATTTATCGCTGCTGCTGGTATTACTGGAACAGTTTATTTTTGGGATCTAAATCAAGTAACTGAGCAGACAAAACCGCGCATATTTACGAAAATTAGTAAAGCAGACAACACCGTGATAGATATTGTTTTTAGTCCTGGCAGTGAAGCAGTAGCCTTGGCTTATAATGACAAAATTGCTGTAATACTATTAAATTCAAAGAATGCAGAGAATTCCCATGTCCGTATTCTAGAACAACCGCAGGAAAGCATTTGTCTACATAATAGATTTACCACTGACGGAGAAGATGACAAAACGATTCAGCAAATTGGCTTCTCGACAGATGGCAAATTTCTAGCTTTCTCTAACAGTAGAAATGTAGTGCTATGGAATTTTGATTTCGATGAGTTACACAAAATATACTTGGAAAACTATCGCACACGATAGGTATAACTCAAATCGGCGATCGCATTATCAACAAGGTTGATCGACAAATCTCCATTAATGTATAAGCTTACCTGATTCCTTAGCCACACGCATTCTTCCACTGTATAGCATCGTTATACTTATCACGAACATCTTCTGCCCGTGGATCACCTTGCTCTGACATCACATCGTAACATGCAGCATATTTATTAGACGCTCGACGAAAGTATTCACGCGCTTGTGTGTATTGTGCATTGTTATAAGCTATCTCACCTTTCTTGCGTAAATCATCGCCAGAACTCTCAAAATTTGGGGAGTTAGGAGCACCGTAAGCCAACATAATTGAATTCCTCTCTAAGCTTTCACTATTATTCTTCATCATCATCCAACCTGATTTTGGAAAAAGCTCCAAATTTTTTCATTTATGCTTTCTTGGCTGACAATAACGTTAATTTAGTTTATCTACGGTAAGTAAATAGCGATCGCTTTTCATGCACCAAAATTAAGAGCGATTGCTTCCTCAGTCAAAACCAATATTTTAAACTGGGATTATGTTACAAGCGATCGCTCATGGCACAAATCACATTTAAGGTTCAAGCATTTTGGGATTCAGACGCAGAAGTTTGGGTAGCGACTAGTGATGACCGAACAATTCGCAATTCGCAGTGACGCTCCTTCTCCCAAGGGGAGACGCTTCGCGAACGTCGCTAACGCTGCGAAGATTGCAATTGCGGACAATTGAATAATTGATTCATTGTAGGTGGGCACAACTATATAGTTGTGCCCCTACCGTTAACTGGAAGCGTTTTGTAATTCCGCTGTGCGGACTGAAAGCTGCTGTGTCTGATTACCTCGCTGCACTTTCACTTGCAAAACCTGACCGAGGCGGCTATTTTCCACAACATCCTGTAATTGTTCGGCTGTAGTAATAGCTTGTCCATCAATCTGCACAACCACATCCCCGCGTCGGACGCCAGCAGACGCCGCTGGGGAATTGGGTACAACTCGCATCACCAAAACGCCGTTAACTTCGGGAATTTGGATAGGGGAGTTGGGGTCGGTGTTATTTTGCTTCGCTAACTCTGGCGTTAATGTGACCATTTGCACGCCTAAATAAGGATGAACAACTTTACCAGTGCGTTGTAGTTGTACAGCGATCGCTTTTGCTTTATCAATTGGGATCGCAAATCCAATTCCCATCGCATCAGGACGAATTGCTGTATTAATCCCAATCACTTCACCCTGACCATTGAGTAGAGGCCCGCCAGAATTACCAGGGTTAATCGCTGCGTCAGTTTGAATAAACTCTAAGCGTTTATCACTAATCCCGACTTGGGCGCTGGAACGCTTGAGGGTGCTGACAATCCCCAAAGTCACGGTATTATCAAATCCTAAAGGATTACCAACGGCGATCGCCCAGTCTCCCACCTGCACATCACTAGAAGACCCCAAGGGCGCAACTGGTAAATCATTCCCAGCGTTAATCTTCACCACCGCCAAATCTGTGACTTCATCAATTCCTTGCACTTTACCTTCAAAGGTACGACCGTCTTTGAGTCTAACTGTCACCTTATCAGCTTTATCAACTACGTGGGCATTTGTTAAAACCAACCCACTCTTATCAAGAATAAAACCAGAACCTAAACCGCGCAATTGCTCAGTCGGCGACTGTTGCGAGAACCCTTCACCAAAAAAGCGTCGAAAAACCGGATCTTCAAAAAATGGATCTACACGACGAGTAATCGTACGTTCGATATCAATCCTGACTACTGCTGGCCCCACACGATTAACAGCAGCAGTGACAAAACTGCTATTACTAATAGCATTAGTCGCAGGTGATTGTTTCTGCACAACTTGTTCTGGAGTTTCCACAGTTGCAGAGTTAGGCGCTGGTTCCGCTTGGGAAGGTAACACCCGCAGAGTGCTAACCGTTAGCACCACTCCTAAAAATATCGCTAAAACATGAGAACTGAACTGACGTATAGAACGGCGTAGCTTGAGAAATTGCATAATTACAACCTAAATTTAGAAGCCTAATAGTTGCCTAGTCGTGAAGAATCTATCTAAAGATATTTTTACAGCACAGGTTGAAGTCCCTGCTTGTTAACGTTTTGACACTTGCTGTTTTCTAGGTTTCATCTGAGTATGATACAAGTCATCTGTAATCAAATTAATGGAATATTCAACCCAAAAGCTATTATGGTCATTTACCCTGGAAAGGTTCGGATTTCACCCAATAGTTATTTGTTATTTGTTATTTGTCTCCATCTCCCCACGTCCCTACTCCGCTGTAGGCTAGGATTTGAATAAAAGCAGAATTTTGACACCTCATGAACGGCTCTAACTTATCGTCCTCCGAACACGACGCAGACCACGAACACACAGATCATTCTCATGGACAGATCCACTCAGCGCATCCCCACGTCCATAGTGAAGAATCATTACGAAAAATTGTTAATCGGCTTTCCAGGATTGAAGGACACATCCGGGGTATCAAGACAATGGTGCAGCAAAGTAGCCCTTGTCCTGATGTATTATTGCAAATTGCTGCCGTGCGGGGTGCGTTGGATCGGGTAGCGAGAATTGTTTTAGATGAACACTTAACAGAGTGCATTGCTAGAGCCACCAAAGAGGGCAATATTGAAGTGGAAATTGCCCAACTCAAAGCAGCTTTAGATAGATTTTTACCTTAATTTGTGGGACTTAACCTATCTGAATTATTCTCACGCAAAATTACATAACTCATTTGGCGATTTATTGATAATAATCGGCTCTATCAGTTGGAAATTTTTAATCTTCATTCCTCTGCACCATCTTCACTATCAACTGCGTCTAACCAAGTTTGCAAATCAGCCAAACTGGTAAAATCTAACAGTGCCTCACCCAGATTTTCTAATTGTTCCAAAGATAGATTTTCCATGCGCTCGCGCACTTGTTGAGGTAATTCTCCCAACCGTTTTTGTAGTTGACTAAGAATGAGCAATCGCGCTTCCGTTTCTCGTCCTTCTTCTTTAATTTCTCTGTAAACTCTCGTTTCTTTAAGTGTAATTCCTAACATTTCTTGTACCTCAGTTCTGCTTAATTGTTCAAATTTGTACACCATGATTGTTACCACTAGATCCATATATAAAACATGGAATCTCGACGCATGAATTTTCACTATTCTTTAATTGGTGACGCCACTAAACCCTTAATTCTTTTTCTCCACGGCTTTATGGGGAATCTTGAAGAATTTGATGCAGCCATAAAATTACTATCTGATGAATTTTCTTATCTCACAGTTGACCTTCCTGGACATGGTAAAACTCAAGTTTTAGGCGGTGAAGAATATTATACAATGGCTAACACGGCTCAGGCTTTAATCAATTTATTAGATGATTTAAATATCTCCCAATGTTTTTTAATTGGTTATTCAATGGGTGGAAGATTGGCTTTATATCTCACTCTACATTTTCCTGAACGATTTTTGAAAATTGTTCTAGAATCAGCTTCTCCAGGGTTAGCAACAGAGGAAGAACGATTAGAACGCATTCACCGCGATGCTCAAATAGCCGGAAAATTAACCAGAATTAATCACACAAGTGATTTTGCAGACTTTCTCAAAAATTGGTATCATCAACCGATTTTTGCGAATATAAAAAATCACCCAGAATATGCACAAATGGAAGAAAGTCGGTTGCAAAATCAGCCCCTTGAATTGGCTAAATCGCTGCGTTTCATGGGTACCGGCTCCCAACCTCCTCTATGGGAAAAATTTGCAGAAAATACCAAGCCACTGCTTTTACTAGTTGGCAAATATGACAAAAAATTTATTGATATTAATATAAAGATGGCGCAAATTTGTAATTTTGCTCAATTAGCAATTATTCAAGATGCTGGACATAATATTCATTTAGAAAAAACTCAAGAATTCGTGCATAGTGTCAGAAATTTCTTGAGTTAATAAGAAATAATTGAAGAATTGCGAATTGTGGTATTAGGTGTTGGTGGTGGATTAATTGTGTTTAATTCTTCTTGTAAGACTTGCTGATAAACTTTAGGCAAAGAGCGACTAACAGAATTAGTTTCGATACCATATCCTAAACTTGTCCAAGTCGGAGAAAGTCGCCGCAAAACATCATTGATTTTTCCCTGACGCAACTGTTGACTAATATCAGTTCCCCAAACTTTAGAATCATTTAACCAACGGTAAACCACGGTATCTTGATACTCCGCTTCAAAGCTATAAGAAGCCCAAAACATAATTTGCATGGGATTGGGATGATATCGCGGAGCAATTTGATACCAAGTCGTGTTGATAATTTGATATCTGCCTGCGGCTGTGGAACAATTACCTGTGTTAGGGCCTGTAACAATGGTGATGCAAATTTCAGGGTGACGGCTGAGATCTTTAACCTGCTGACCACCATACAACAAAGAGTAGGGACGGTTTCCACTGGCTTCGCTAGCAGATATGGTTCGCATCAAAGCGCGAATATAAGGATCGCCACCTTTCATAACTAGGGGTGGCTGTCTACCTGAAAAAAAGGGATTAGAAGGCGATCGCAAGCTTCCATGAATATACCACTGTAATAAGCAGACAAAGCCAAGAAGCGCCACTATAGGCCCAATTAGTTTTTCTACACCTTTGAATTCAAAGCCTTTCAGAGTCCAACTCCTTCAATACTCGCTCTTTAGCTAACCACAATTATCGCCGTGCTGATTCCGGTTAAGTTGATGTTTGGGGAATATTGATCATGTCTTACCTCAGATCTCTTTGTAGAGACGAAGCAAAAGCAACGTCTCTACATTCCTTGTCAGACATGTCTAATGACAAATAACAAATTAACACTGTTGAAATAACTCACCAAAGCTTTTAGGTGCTGCGTCTGGTCTAGACACGATCTCGACTATTTTATTACGTGCGGCTGGTTCAAACACAGATTCGACACTTACTTGGGCGACTTTTTGTCGAGGAATACTACCATCAAATAATGTATCAGCACCCTGCATCACTATCGGGTTGGGGTTATCTTCGTTCTTCAATCCACCGGGGCGGACAATTGTATAAGTAAGACCGCTTTTTTGGATATATTCTTCAGCTTGTTTTTTCCAAACCAAAATCAGCCAAAACAAATTTAGTGGATGGAACAGTTGGGAAGTACACAAAGAAGAAACTAAAACAAAATGCTCAATTCCTTTGGCTTTAGCCACATCTACTAAATTTTTCGTACCTTCAAAATCTACTCTATAGGGGCCAGTCGGGTCAAAGCTGGGTTTAGCTCCTGTAGCGCACAACAAAACTGTGCTGTCTCCCAAAGCAGCGGTCAAATTAGCTCGGTTTAACACGTCACCGGGAATTAACTCAGCTTCAGGTGGTAAAATTTCTCTGGCTTTTTCGGTGTCACGCACCAAAGCACGGACGGGAATGTTACGCGCTATCAGTTCTTGTACAATCCGGCGACCTGTTTCGCCTGTGGCCCCTGCTACAAATGCTTTCATGATCAACGCTATCCTAGAAAACTAAGTACACGATTGTTCAGTTCCTTATTGTAGTGATTCTATGAAGTTAATGACATGTTAATCAGGATTTCGCCAAAATAGAATCTGAGTGCGAAACTAACTACGCAAGCCGGGAATGATTAATATAGACAAACGCCAAAGAATACAGGAACGCGTTTATGCTTTCAAGAAACGGTGAATACCAATCTTTGGAAATAACAGAGGTTATTTTCCCTGTGGTGTCAGGTTTAGCAGAAGCTGAGGATGCACTCACAGGAACAAATGTAGCGACGCCAACAAAATTTTATGGGCGCTATGAAGATTATATGGAAATGTGTGCCCCAGTACAAACGGTTGCTGAGTATCTGAATGCTCACGCTTTATGGTTTACCCGTTGTGCTGAACCGATGAAGGTGCAACCTTTGGGAGAAAATGGTTATGCTTTGATTATTGGCAAATTTGGCGCTTTTGGTTATGACGTAGAGCCGAAAGTTGGTTTGGAACTTTTACCGCCAGATTCGGGTATTTACCGCATTCGCACTATCCCTATTCCTGATTATCATCCACCTGGTTATGATGTGGACTATCGAGCATCTCTACAGTTACTTGAGTGTGGGGATGAGGTGACACGAGTGGAATGGGAATTAGATTTGGTGGTTGATATTCACTTTCCTCGGTTTATTCACCGATTACCCAAGTCTTTAATTCAATCTACAGGCGATCGCTTACTTAATCAAATCGTCCGTCAAGTCTCTCGGCGCTTAACACGCAAAGTCCAAGAGGATTTTATTCAATCTTTGGGATTAGCTGCTCAAGACGGTTTGCAAAGAAAGAAGTAAGTTTGGGTTCTAATGTCAAGAGTCAAGGGTCACATTTTTTGACTCTTGACTCTTAATTTTTGGCTTATAACTATGCGTTAGTCAGAATTCTTTGAACAATCTGCACCCCGGTGACGGCTTGCCAAGTAAAAAGCCCTAAAAGTGTGAAATTAAGCAAAATATGCGTTACCCGCGCCCAATTTGCGCCTTTTTGCATATAAGGAGATAGCGCGGCGGAAAATGCAATTAAACTAGTCATGCCTAGTCCTGCCAACAGGTGAGGCCCGACAAACAATTTACCATTATTAATGTAGGTGACAGCCATACCACCAACTGCACCGGCTACGAGTAGACCCAAGAGGATCGACCCCATTTGGTAGTGTCTGATATTATACTTACCTTTGATTAATTCTTTTTTTTCTTCACCTTGAGCATTTCTGGTACGCTGTACTTGCAGCCCCAGGTAAGCAGCATAAAGCGAGAGTGCTAATAGTACCCACATGATGACTGGGTGAAGGAAGTTCAGCCAGTACTTAAATGATGCAGAAAGTTCCAAATTCATAGTGTTCTCGCCTGATTATTAAATCTTCATAAAATTTAGCATAACTCTATGTTCAGTATTCGTAGAAGTATTGAGTTCACAGTTGAGATAATATAACTGTGTTTTTCTTATGCTCGATTCCCGCTCTCATCCTACTTCTTCAGCGATAGGATGATCTCGCGTTGCTGAATGATGGGATGATTTTTTTCTCGCGCATAGACGCGGAGCGGCTTCCCGCAGGGTAGGCGCAAAGGCGCAAAGAAAAGAACGCTAATAACGGCTTTTGGATGAGCTTAATCTGTTACACCCCCTCTTGCAAAAGTGGATAAACAATCTCAGACTAAGTTTTAAGGTTTCAAAGAAGTCTGCTGGTGCGGAATCTCATCCATGACTGAAAATAACGATATTTCGCTGGTGATGGCTGCTAAAAGTGGTGATATCAAACGGCTGTGTGGACTGATAGCGGCTGGTGTTAAGGTGGACGTGTGCGATCGCGATGGCACTACGGCGTTAATGTTTGCTGCGAATTTAGGCTACACGGAAATTGTGCGATCGCTGCTGGATGCAGGTGCTAATATTAATTTGCCCAGAAGGCGCTATGGCTTGACGGCTTTGATGTTGGCTGCGAGTGCTAATCAACTAGATACTGTCAAGCTTTTGGTTGCTAGAGGTGCTGATGTCAATGTTGTCAATGAAGATGGCAGCACGGCGTTGATGGCAGCAGCGGTTAAGGGTTATGTTGATGTGGTGAAAGTTTTGTTAGCTGCCGGCGCCCTGGTGGATGTCGCCGATCAAGATAATGACACAGCTTTAAAGTTGGCAGTTAAACAAGGACATGCCATTATAGTTGAGAGCTTACTACAAAAAAACGCAAATGTCAATATCCAAGATGAAGATGGCGAAACATTGCTGATGATTGCTGCAGATTTGGGACATTTGCATGTGGTGGAAACTTTGTTGGCTACTGGGGCTGATGTGCAAATAAAAAACGCCGCTGGTGGAACAGCGCTGTTAGCAGCTGCGGCTGGGGGACAAAGTGCGATCGCTACAACTTTACTTGATCGCGGTGCTGATGTTAATCTGCAAGATGAAGATGGGGAAACTGCGCTACATCTGGCTGTTGTCGAGGGTTACATTGATGTAGTGGAGGTGTTACTTAATCGGGGTGCGGATGCAAAAATTAGAAACCATTTAGGTGATACACCAATACTAGTAGCAGCGTTGCAAGGACACAGCCAAATAGTTGAGCTGCTGTTGCGTTCTGGTGTAGACATTAATCAGAAAAATCTGGGTGAAACCCCTTTGACACTAGCTGCATCCCAAGGACATACTCAAACGGTGCGGGTGTTACTGGATGGTGGTGCGGATGTTAATTTACCTAGCGACGACGGGAAAACGGCTTTAATTAAAGCAGCAGAACGTCACCGCATTGAGGTAATGCAGTTATTACTAGCTCAGGGAGCTAATGTGAATTTTCAAGATGCTGCTGGAGCAACAGCGTTAATGTGGGCGGCTTCTGGAGGTAATCGCCAAGCTGTAGAGATATTACTACAAGCCGGAGCGGATGTAAATTTGCGAAATCGCGGCGGATATACGGCTTTGATGCTGGCTGAATTTAATGGCTTTAGGGATGTGGTGCGGAGTTTGCGAACATCTGGGGCCCAGGAGTAATGATATTTATTTGAAATTTTGGAGATGAAGCAAAAGCAACATCTCTACATTTATAGGACTCATATTTGATTTTGAGAAAAAACTCATTACACTTTTATTCCTTCTTCCCTATTCCCTATATATTCATATCAGGAGTAAAACTCTATAAGAAGAAATTGAAACACCAAGATAGAGAAGGCAAAATGCTTGCACTTCACCAATATTAAGGAAGCAAAAATTAATCGGGAAATCTACCTTTTATTTTTTAACTTTTGCCTGTTCTCTCTCTTGGCGTTTCCTACTGTGCTAGATGTGAATAATATATAGTTTTTAATTTGGGAGAAAAGTATTCTAGCGATCACTTTTGATGTATCATACTGAACCTGAATGGTAATAACCCAAATATTGAGGTTAATTCGCCGATATTCACAGAATTATCGATAAATTAAAATTTTCCATGCATCAAAAAACCTCTAACTCGCAGAATAATCAACAAGTTTTGTGGGTGGGAATTGGTTGTCAGCGCGGTACTTCATGGGAGTTGATAGCGACAGCAATTGAGCAAGTGTGTAGAGATTATCAATTGAATGAAAGTGCGATCGCAGGTATTGCTACCATTGATACTAAAGCCTCAGAAGCGGGTTTAGTAGAACTTTGCCGTTTGTACCATTGGTGTCTGAAAACTTTTCCCGCAGAAGTTCTTAGCACTATTTCCATTCCCAATCCATCGCCAATTATTGCCAAAGTAACGGGAACTCCTAGTGTAGCGGAGGCTGCGGCTTTGTGTGCAGGTCTAGATTTATCTCAAACTAGCACTCAAAAATCAGCGCCTTTCACCAGACAAGTGCGCCGAGAAATAGAGGTAAATTTACTAGTTCCTAAAACAATTTTTCGCTTAGATTCACAGCCAGGAACAGTGACTGTAGCTGTGGCAAAAATAGTCGGGAGTATTACTCAACAACTCTGAGAAAATAGTTAATAATACTAGACACAATCGCTAATACAATTGACCCTAATAAGGCAGATCCAAAGTTTTGGATTTCAAACAAATTGCGGGGAGTTAAAGCGCTGGCTAGCAAAAGCGTCACCGCATTGAGCACAAATGTAAATAAACCAAATGTGAGTAAAGTAATGGGAAATGCTAAGAAACTTAAAATTGGGCGAATAAAGGCATTTACTAACCCAATGACAATAGCCGTAATTAAAGCAGCGACAAAATTTTTGATGGAGAATCCAGGTACGATATGGGCGGTGATGACTAAGGCTACCGCTGTACCCAGCCAAGTTAGTAGGAAATTTTTCATAATTTATGTTTAAGCATGTATTCCAGAATTGAAAATATTTTGGGTATGGGGGGGTGGGGAGTGATATTAAGATTGATACACGTAGGGAAGCTCTTGAAGCAGGGGGAGCAGGGGGAGCAAAATTGAATTGCTCCATCTCCAATTTAGTGATATTTCTAACGTTGTTGAGATGGTCGTTTGAGTATAATTTCCCAGGTGGCGCCACCAGCTACACCATCGGCTTCAAGACCATACCGGCTTTGCAAGGCTTTAACTGCTGTTTCTGTGGAAACACGAAAGTTACCATCTATACTTCCTTTAAAAAAGCCCAGTTTTTGTAGTTGTGTTTGTAACCTAACAACTTCCGTACCACGATTGCCTAAACGCAAAATGGGCATTCCTTCTGCTGTGTACTGAATTCCAGGGGTGCGTTCTGAAACTGGTATGGGTGTAATCCGTGCTGGTTGTTGTCTGGAAGTCGTAGACCGTGTGGGTTTAGCTGGTCTGGGTTCTGGTCGAGAATTCACAACTCTAGTGGTGTTATTAGTCCGGGTGGGAACAGTTAGAGTTGTGACAGCGGTGGGTGTCGGTCTAGTGGTGGGGACGGCGGTTGTCACCGTCGTGGGTTCGTTGGGAAATAATTTTTGCCACGTGGGGGGGTCAACAACGCCGTCTGGATTCAAACCTGCTGCTTGCTTAAACTGAGAAACGGCGCTAGCGGTACTATCTTTATAAACGCCATCCACCGTACCCGTATAAAAGCCTAATAATTTTAAAGCTGCTTGCAGTTCAGATACGCGCTCGCCTTGACTACCTATGTTCAGAGTGGGGCGATTGATGGTTTCTGCTGGCAATATTTGAGCGATTTGCTGTGGTGCGGCCGTTGATACTACCGCCCAGGAGACAATGAACGGAGGCATGGATGAAAACAGGAGTAACCAATAAAACTTGTTAGTGCACCGGAAACGCAATGGTTTCTGTGAATCTAAGTAGTTGAAGATACTTGATGACAAGCTGCCTTTCATGGGATTTGCTACCTGAGTCTTCATGATGCTTATATTACAGCCCCTGGGTAGATGTAGTCATAGGCATATTAGCTTATGCGATCGCACTATTGATAGCTGCTTCTGGGCCGACTAAGGACAAATAAGGCGCTTGTAAGTACTGATGAGCGGCGGCTATGGTATCTTGAACCTGCACGTCTGCAATCATTTCCGGGAATTTTTGGTCAAATTCAATTCCTAAACCTAAAGTTTCATACCAGCCGAAAACCTGAGCAATTTGACCGTTAGTTTGTTTACCTAGAGCATACTGTCCGAGAATTTTGTTTTTCGCAGCTTGGAAAGCATCGGTTGATACTTCTGTATGACTGAGTAATTCTACTTCTGTGCGTAGTCCTTGCAAAGCGATGCTGGTATTTTCCGGTGCTGTGCCCATATAAACCACGAATGAGGCGGGAAATAGCCTTGTAGGGTAAAATGCGGATACCTCATAGGCTAAACCTTGTTTTTCGCGTAATTCCACAAACAGGCGACTGGAAAGTCCATTTCCCAGATAGGTAGACAACAATTTGAGTGCAGCGTAATCGGGAGAACTGACTGAGGGCGCCAAATAACCCAACATAACAATTGATTGCTGTGTCTGTAGGGGCTTGATTTGGTGCTGGGGTTTTGATTTAATATCAGGAAAGTTTTGGATTGGTGGGGCTGTGGTGGTAGCTTGCCAATCACCAAAAATATCTGTGACTAATTTTAAAGCTCCGGCTGATGTAATTCGCCCCGCCACACTAATGACTATATTATCTGGACGAAAATAAGTCTGGTGATAGTTGACTAAATCGGCGCGAGTTAGTCGGCTCATGGTGGTTTCGTCTCCCAAAACTGACATGGCGTAGGGATGGTCTTGATACATCACCTGTCGCAGTTGGTCAAAAGCGATGGTAAAGGGCTGTTCTTTTTGGGAGCGGATATCTTGGAGTGCTAGACGCCGTTCTAGTTCGACTTGGGTTTCGGGGAAAGTGGGCGATCGCACTATTTGCCCCGCTAATGCTAAAATCTCTGGAAAATCTGACGTTACTGTTTTCAAAGACAGCAAAAAGTAATCGGTGGAGGTATCTGCACTCAAACTCGCTCCCACCGATTCAACTTTTTCCGCAATCTCTAAACTAGAAAGTCCATCACATCCTTTTGTCATCACCGCTGAGAGCAAGTGTGCTAGACCAGCCTGTTCCCGCGTTTCGCAACAGCTACCAGCACGCACAAAAATCCGCGCCGCAATAATATCAGCAGCCGGATTCTCTGTCACCAGCACCACAATCCCATTGCTGAGGACGGTACGGTCAATGGGTGATTTTTGCAGCAAAGTTGTCATTTGTCATTTGTCCTTTGTCATTGGTTATTTGTGATTGGTTATTTGTTAGCTGACGACAACTCCTCATCCTGAACCTGTTTCTATAATTAACAGGGTTTGAGTATAGTCACGGCGTAATTTTTGGGAGAAAGATACTGTTTAGCTAATTTTTGCAGTTCTTGCGGAGCAAATGATTGAATTTGTTGGGGATATGTGACTGCTAATTCAGCTTGGGCGACGGTGTTGTAGTATCCATAAAGTCCAGTGAGTTGATTTGGCGTTTCTGTGGAAAAGGCGTAATCATTACACAGTAACCTTTGCGCTCGTGCTAGCTCTGCTTGGCTAATTTGTGTCTGCTGCAAATTTTCTAAGTGAGCACAAATCAATGACTCGACTTGCTGTAAGTCTTCTGGCTCCAGCCAAGCGGTGATGGTAAATAAGCTCGATTCTCGCTGTAGGGAAAAATTGCTACAAATTCCTTGTACTATTTGTAATTCTTCTCGCAAATCACGTACTAAACGAGAAGTCCGCCCCTCGGAAAGGATGACTGATAGTAAATTTAGCCCATAACCAGCCCGGAGTTGGGCGACACCTGGGGCTGTCCACGCCATCAGCAAGCGCGCCTGTTCTAGCCGTGGTAGGTACATTTGTTGACGGCGAATGTCGGTGATTGTGGGCTGGGAAATTTTCGCCAATTGGGGACTATCCAATGGTTCCGCAAAATTTTTAAAGGAGGAATCTACTAAATTTAGGGCTAAATCTTGGGTAATTCCCCCAACAATCACCACTGTCATATTTTCTGGTTGGTAGTAAGTCCGATGAAACTGGCGCATGGCTGCTGGCGATTGCTGCATCAGTTCTCGTTCTGTACCTAATACTGAACGACCGTATGGGTGAAGCGGGTAGATACTCTCCAGCAGGGCTTGAAATCCTACCCAGTCTGGATCATCATGATATGAACGAATTTCTTCTAAAACTACATCCCGTTCCCGGATAAATTCATCTTCAGGAATGGCAGCATTTAGCAATAAATCTCCCAGGTGGGGCAGAGTTTCTGTTAAATCAGGGGCGGCGGTTGTCAGGGAATAATGAGCATAATCATAACTTGTAGCTGCGTTACTCACTCCTCCTCGGTTTTCAATGTTATAATCGAAAGCCCCAGGGGGTAATGTCGCAGTCCCCTTAAAAATCATATGTTCTAAAAAGTGAGCCATACCAAACCACGGCTCTTGTTCCAAGGTAGCTCCAGCCCGTACCCAAACATCAGCCACAACTACCGGGGTAGTGGGAATCTGTTGATGAATAAACGTCAAACCATTGTCTAATCGGAAGACCGATGCCGGAAACACGGTTTTAGTCAATTGTTGTTGTGACAATTTTTGTAGTTTTAACCACAATTTAACGCAATTTTGCCATCTTAACTCTGAAAGATTCTCAATTTAGAATCAATTTATACAGATTTTATTTTCAACAGTCTCTATGGGCAATTTTTTATGAAATTTGCAGGGGTATGTTGATGAGAGACGCGACATTTCCCATCTCTAAACAGAATTTTCAGGTGTTATCCCAAATAAGGATTTGAGATATCGACAAAACCCCAAATCCAAAAGCCAAAATATATATCAGGTATTCGCTAATCTTTAAAGAAAATAATTAAAGCTCCCAAGTTATTTGTGTTCTTGGGAGCTAAAAATTTTGAGTTCACCGCGACGCCGTTTTACCTAAGTTTATGACCTGGTTAAACCAGGTGGGAACCTAAATTCCTCGTTTAAAGTTTCCGGGTACATGCCCGGTCTACTGCCACGAAAACAGTTGATTCCCTTTTCTTTAAAGGCATAGATCAAAAAACTTGATGGCAGTCACCAACGTCGTAGTGCAACTAGTTCATTATAGCTTCCTCAAAAATGTTGTGTGTTTTGGATAGAAATTTTTTGATAATTTTAGCTGGGATACCAAATAGATTCTATGTTTTGCGCGATCGCTATTGCTGTATCTCGGTGCTGGTGCTCTAATAAAACGGTAACATGCCCCAGTTTGCGTCCTGGACGTAGTTCTGTTTTTCCGTACCAATGGACATGGGTTTGGGGAATTGCAGTTAATTGTTGCAGTTTGTTTTTATAGTCGATTTGCGAATTTTCATACCCCAGGAGGTTGACCATAACGGCCGCATCTGCTTTCATTGATGGATCACCTAGAGGTAAACCGCAGACTGCTCTGAGATGTTGCTCAAATTGGGAAGTTTGGCAGGCGTCTAGGGAGAAATGGCCGGAATTGTGGGTACGGGGGGCGATTTCATTCACCAACACTTGACCATCGATGGTGAGGAATAGCTCAATCCCAAAAATACCCACCGCTTGGAGGTTATGTAATAAAGTATGAGCGATCGCTGCTATTTTTGCTCCTTGTTGGGTGGTGATTGCGGCTGGTGCGATTACTCGGCGACAAACTTGTTGTTGTTGTTGGGTTTCCACCACCGGATAATTGACAATTTCACCATCTACAGAACGGGCGGCAATTATAGCTAACTCTTGTGTAAAAGGAACAAATTCTTCTATTAAATATAGCGACTGATTTGCAGTTTGATTGTGAATAAGATTCAGCTTTTGTTGCCAAGTTTCTTTATCAGCAATAATAAAAGTACCTTGACCATCATAACCGTGGCGTCGTGATTTTAAGACTACAGGAAAACCCAGAGATGCAATTTTAGATTCGACGCGATCTAAATCTTGATCTAAGGCAAAAAAATCAGGAACAGGTAAGCCCAAATCTTTTAAATAACAGCGCTGGTGATATTTGTCTAACAGTGGAGCTAAAGCCGTCAAACTAGGACGAAAACAAACTTGTTGATTAGCTAACAGCGATAGAGCTTGTAAATCAACAAACTCATTTTCAAAAGTAATGATATCGCATTTTTTCGCTAAAATTTCCGTGGCGATCGCGTCGTCTACTGGTGCAAAAACAGTTTCTTGGGCAATACTGACAGCAGGGTCATCTTGACTAGGAGTTTGCACCACCAATTCTACACCTAATTTGTTGGCTGCATCTGCCATCATCCAGGCTAATTGTCCGCCACCAATTACACCAACACGCTTCATGGACATCCTAAAGAATCTCGCGTTTGCACACCTGTTTTTGAGTTGATTCCGCTAGCTTTACCACACAATTCTTTGATTTGCGCTCTATCTAAAATTGCATCTGTGAAGTCTGCACTACTAATATTTACATCAGTAAATACGGCTCGTAATAGCAAAGCTTCCTTGAAAACAGCGTCACTCAAATCTGCCTTGGTTAAGTTTACCTGATCAACTAGCGCATTCGTTAAATCGGCTCCGTGCAAATTCGTTTGTGTCATCACCGAAGCACTCAAAACTGCTCCCCGCAGGTCAGCACCTGCAAAGTTAGCTTGTTCTAAGTTGGCGTTGGAAAACTCAGCCCCTTGTAAAGTTTCTCCGGAAAAATCATGCCTTTTCATGTCTGCATTACTGAATGACAATGGACGAGTCCAGTCCGCCAGCGCCGGTAAAGTCACGCACCAGACTATTATTGCTAGAAGTAAAGCCAACCCTTGGCGCCAAAACATATTTAGTAGCCAGTTTGCTGTGTGAATTGTTGCATTCCAGCTTACCGCATTTCCATGACTCTGACTTCAAACGCCAGGAGTATAGAGTTTCTCATTTTATGATGATACATTTCATTGAGGTTAGGGGCTAGAAAATAGGGGCGCTTAGGCTAGCTAGGCTGTACCTCATCTAATTGGGAACTGCTGTAATACCAGTTCAAGATTTTATAGCCCCTAACCCCTCTTCTCTAAATCTCCGCTACAGCTCGTTCAATTAAGCGCCGTGCTAAGGTTTGTGTTCCTGTATGTTCGTAGTAATTTGTGGATACATCGAGGAAAGCGGCGAGGTAATCTAATTTATCATCAGCAATTTCCACAAAACTCTGCAAATTATGGACAACTTTTTGTGGGGTTAAATTATTGCTGGCGACGACGCCATTCATCCAACCTTTAACGGAATCAAAACTTTCACCGATAAAGTTGAGTTTACTAGCTGAATTACCGCCAGGAATTACGTCTTTGATATTTTGGAAAGTGGAGTTTTGTTCTAATTCTTGTGGGTTTGTGGTGTTCAGAAATGATAATGCTTTGAGGATAAAATCCGACCCTAGAGGTATCAAACCATCAACACAAATTAGCGCCACCATCCGAATTAGTGATTCGCCGCTATATTCGCCCAGTGAAGCAACAAAATCACCGATGCTATCTCCGGGAATACCGTTAATTTGACAGAAGGCGACTAACTCAGCGACTAATTTTAAAGTGAGGTCAATTGTTTGGGCTTTATCTGGTTTGGGAGTAACAGAATTTAAGAAACCTAAGAGGGGAATTTTTTCGCCTACTTTATTAGCTAAAGCTGCAGCACCTAATGCTCTATCTGTACTGTCAACGGTTTGATAGAGCCATAATGCTGTTTGATATCCTTGGGATTTGTCGTTGAAAAGATAGATTGCTCTTTCACCGATTTGCTGAATTAAATCTTCGTCGGTTTCGCCAGTCACAGTTTTAATTGTGTTGACAAAACCCACGGTATTTTGCCACTGTCCAGGGGCGACAAAATCGAGTGAATTTAACATCGAAATAGTTAAACCACCAGTCGGTAATTGGTCAACCAATTCAAAAATTGGTTTACTCATAAATATCTCCTTTTTGAGCGTTTTTGATGTCTATGTGCGGAAAGTAATTTATTTTTGTTGAGCTAGACCAGCTAAGTTAAATTTCTCAATCCAATCGGCGCGATCGCTTTCTGTAAATGTCGGATCTTTGGAAATCACTTTTACTTGAAATTTACCTACCAAAACCGAAGTTTGAGTGTTCCCAACGGTAACTGCGGGATAACCACCAATTTTCTTGGTGCTATTGGAGAATTTCGCGGCGGCACTAGGAAGGCTGGTAGTATCAGAGATAGCCAGTTGCGCTACAGTTTTACCGTCTTTTTTCAAGTTCGCTTCCGAAAAGCCTTTTTTCTCTTGAGTATAAACGCGCTGGTAGCCATCCCCTGCAGTCGGGAAGAATTTGTTTAATTTGCTACCTTGCGTCGCATCTTTAGCAACTGCTTGACCGCTTCTTTGTTGAGTACTTTCTCGCTGTACTTGGTCGAAACGACTAGGTGGTTTCGGCGCACAGGCTGTAACCAATAGTAATACTGACAGCAACAAAGCGGCTAGGATTCTACGCCCACGGGAAAAATTCATGTCTAGTTTCTCCATATTTGAGCTTTGAGGCAATTATCTATGCTGGTATGGGCTTTTACCGAGAAAATTTACTTTTTAATCATTATTTGGGTGATTATGAGTCGTTGGTCATTTGTCAAGATCGATTCTCCACCCCTCAGCTTCCCATTCCTTTCATATATAGCAGGGAACAGGGAACAGGGAACAGGAAACAGGGTTGAAAGTCGCTGTCTTGAAAAATTCTGAGACGCTCGCGGACTCGCTACCGCTGCGCTAACGGCGGAAGCCGCCGCTATCTCTAGGAGGGTTGTAGGTAAGACAATATGTCTAATTGGTTTCGCAACGATAAGCAACGACAGCATAAAATGGATCTCCCCCTGGCGCGCCTAACCATTGCAGAAAATTGGGTGCGGTTGACTTATTTATTACGGCTTCTGGGGCTGTAAATCCCGGTACTGAGGTAAAGTAGCGTTTGACTAGTTCTACCCTAGTTGCTTCGGAAGCATCGCGCCAAGCTTGGATGGCTTTTTGAAAAAACATGCGGTTGGAGAAGCTAATAATAGCCACACCACCGGGTTTGAGGATGCGGTGAATTTCGGAAAATATAGCTTCTGGATATTGCACATATTGTACAGAAACGCAATTGAGAACCGCATCAAATTCTTGATCTGGGAAGGGTAGCTGGGGATTTTCGTTGAGATTTTGCACAAAGTAATGATTAAATCTGGGATTACGTGCTAGTTCTTCGGTGTTGAGTCCGTGTCCTTCCACGTGAGCAAACTGCATTTCTTCTGGAAGATGCGATACCCAGCTGCTCATCATATCCAAAATGCGTGTGTTTGGTTTGAGTCGCTGACGATATAAATCAGTTAACTGCTGTATGAAGCCTTCATCAACGTGGGTGACGAAGCGGGGGTAAGCGTAAAATAACTTGTCGTCAGTTTCATCTAGCTTCAGGCGTTGATTTGGTCTAAATAGCATAAATTTTTGTTTTGTCCGATTTTTTTGCCAAACTATGCCTATTTTGGGTAGGCTTTTGCTTGAGAATTTTGTATACTGCCTTACGCATTTTCTAAACAGTATGAGTTAATTAGGCAACATCCAATTCATATTGATTAATGTTACATATACAAAAATTATTACAGGCTGTTGGGCAGCAAATCTATCGTTTGGTGCAATTTCCCTATGGCGGTCTGTTATTTTGGATACTGCCGCTGCTGCTATGTAATTCTGGCGATAGTAGTTTGATAGCCCATGATGAAGGTTTGTATGCTTGGCGATCGCGCCAAATGTTAGACTCTGGTGATTGGGTAGCACCTTGGGGTAATGCTCATCATAAAACCCCTGGTATTTATTGGTTAATTGCTATTAGCTATAAATTGTTTGGTGTTAGCGAAGCCAGCGCCCGACTTCCTAGTATGATTGCTGGAATTTTGTGTTTATTTATTCTCTATGAAATTGGCAATATATTTTTAGGAAAAAAAGTGGCTTGGCTAGCTGCTGCTATTTTAAGCGTGGAATTTCTCTGGCTGCAATCTTGTCGGTTAGCATCTCCGGATGTGCCGATGATTTTGTTAGTGCTGTTTGCTATTTTAGCATTTATTAAAACTGAATTATCTCGCAAATATAGCCATATTTGGATTTTTCTGGCTGGCTTAAGTTTTGGTTTAGGTTTTTTATTGCGAAGCTTTATGATTTTTTTGCCGATGGCGGCTTTATTACCTTATTTAATTGGTGAACATCGCCGTCATCGTCACCTCACTAACCCGATGTTTTATTTAGGATTTTTAACTGGTTTAATTCCGACTTTAATTTGGTTATGGTTGAGTTGGCGGCGCTATGGTCATCTGAGTTTTGGGGAGTTATTCAAGTTTGTTATAGATTTGAGTTCAGAAGACCGTAACCGCAATGGTCTTTTATTTTATGTGTGGAATATACCTTTAAAATCTTTTCCTTGGGGATTTTTCAGCCTTTTGGGTTTAGGTTTAACTATCTATCGTCCTATCCCTCGCTATCATTTAATATTAGTCGGTTTTCCTTTGGTATTGTTTGCTGAACTGAGTCTTTTTTCTACTCGCCTATCTCACTACGCCCTTTGTCTTTATCCCTTCATCGCTTTGTTAGCGGCTGTAGGTTTGGAATGGTTGAGCAGGATTTATGATGTAGCTTGGAAGTGTGGCGTTAACAATCCTGGTGGAGATGTAAAATTTGAGCTATGGCGTTGTTTTGGTTTTCAAAGTTATCACAACTGGCGTTACGCTTCTACATCTAAATTAAAAAATACCACATTATTTTATTTAGCAATATCTGCTATCAGAAATCTTCCTCGTTACCTGAGTTACGCTTTTGGTGTACTGGGTGTTGTAATTTTATTAGCAAGTATAGTTGCGCTAAATTCGCTTGATGTTGATATTAAAAAATATGCAATTACTGCTGCGATTTTAGGAATAGGTTGGTTAAGTTTACCTGTAGTTTGGATTTGTCGTTTTCATCTCCAGCAAAAGGTTTTCACATCTCGATATTGGATAGCGAGTTGGTTGATTCCTTGTTGGTTGAGTTTGGCTGTGGCTGGGGTTTTAGGTCTTTTAGGTGATTATAATCCTGAACTGAGAATGTTTTTTCAACAAAGAGCGATCGCCTCAATTCTCCAAACTCATCCTGTCTATTTCGCCCAAGCAGATGACAAAAACTCAATTCTGCTCAATTTCTACACTCCCATTCATGGTAAAAGAGTTAATAATCTATCCGAAATCCCAGTTTTTAGCTATGCTTGGATTTCCGCGCCAAAGATAGAAACTTTATCTCCAAATTATCGCATTATAGGTAGTGTTAAAAACTATCAATTGATTCAAGTTTTACCCTGAAAACAAACATAAAGCATCTGTTGTCAAAGAGAGCTAACCTAGTTACAAAAATACTAAGTACACTGTCTCTGGGGTAAAGGTTCCAATCGGTGTTAGGCGTTGATAATGCTTGAGGACTGTTTACGAACCAAATAAAGGTTCAAAGCCGAGTGGAATCGTGGAAACGCTCCCCTGATCTGGTTTCTCGCGCCACTTGCTACAATCGAGAAAATTTCTGCAGCGCAGTGGTTTGACGAAAAAATCTTTGTATTTCCTTTCATCGAGCACTGATTTAATCGCTGTAATCATCCGACTGGGTGAAGCTATGCTGTGATTTTTTTGCCAAAGTATTCCCTATAGCGATTAAATATTAGGCATATTCAATAAACGGTCATCAACGAAAACTAAAGATAGCCGTGATGTTTATTGTGTAACTATTTAATAAAAAAAACATGTATTCTCTATACTCACTCTTAATTTATGAAGACAAAAACAGCCCAAGAATGGCATATACCACCAGCCTTAAAATCAAAAAATTATCGTCTATTTTTTGCAGGACAAGGTATTTCTTTAATTGGGACATGGATGACGCAACTAGCTACAGTTTGGCTAGTTTATCACCTCACAAATTCAGCATTAATGTTGGGTGTTGTGGGTTTCACCAGTCAAATTCCCAGCTTCTTTCTAGCTCCTTTTGGGGGAGTATTTGTAGATAGATTTTCTAGGTATCATACCTTAATTGGTACGCAAATATTGGCGATGATGCAATCGTTAGCCTTGGCTGCATTAGCTCTGACTGACGTTATTCAGGTATGGCACATCATTGTTTTAAGCTTGTTTCAAGGATTTATTAATGCTTTGGATGCACCAGCAAGACAAGCATTTGTACCAGAATTGGTAGAGCGCCGAGAAGATTTAGCTAATGCGATCGCTATTAATTCAACTATGATTAATGGTGCGCGATTAATCGGCCCAGCAGTTGGGGGATTATTGATAGCAAATATCGGTATAGCTTACTGTTTTTTAGTTGATGGACTCAGTTATATTGCCGTCATTGCTGCTTTATTGGCAATGAAAATTAAGGCTAAAAAAACTCCAGTTAATAGCAAGAATGTGTTGCAACAAGTTAAAGAAGGTTTTGTATATGCCTTTAGCTTTCCACCCATCCGCTCTATTTTATTATTATCAGCTTTAGTCAGTTTGATGGGAATGCAAAATACTACTCTTGTACCAATATTTGCTAAAGAAATTCTCAAAGGCGGCGCAGAAACACTAGGATTTTTGATGGCGGCTTCAGGAGTTGGAGCATTAACAGGTGGAATTTATCTGGCTACGCGGCAAACAATTTTAGGAATTGGTAAATTAATTGCTTTAGCTCCCGGAATTTTAGGAATTGGTTTGATTGGTTTTGCTTTATCCCGATTTTTACCGCTTTCTTTATTTACAATGTTGTTTGTGGGTTTGGGAACAATTTTGCAAATCGCTGCTAGTAACACATTTTTACAAACAATTGTTGAGGAAGATAAACGCGGTAGATTGATGAGTTTATACACAATGTCATTTTTAGGGATGATACCCTTGGGTAATTTATTAGGAGGTTTTTTAGCTACTCATATTGGTGCTCCTAATACATTAATTATTGATGGAATAGTTTGTATTTTAGGAGCTATATTCTTTGCTAGAAAGTTACCTAATTTGCGGCAACTAGTTCGCCCAATTTATGAACAAAAGGGCATTATTATCAGTAATAAATCTTCTTAATATATGGCTAAATAGGCGTTAAAAATATGATAAAATCAGAGAAACTTTAAATTACTCAGATGATTATTAACGAAAGTAACTACTACATATCACCAGAAGAATATCTAGAAGGTGAGAAAGTTAGCCAAATTAAACACGAATATATAGATGGACAAGTCTACGCAATGGCTGGAGCGAGTGATGCTCATGTCACTGTCACAGGAAACTTGTTTACTCTGCTGCGAAGCCATCTTCGAGGGAGCGGTTGTCGTGTTTACATGCTAGATATGAAAGCACAAATTCAAACAAGTAACCGCTATTTTTATCCTGATGTGATGGTGACTTGCGATCAGCGAGATCGAGAATTTGAATATTTTAAATCTTATCCTTGCTTGATTGTAGAAGTGCTTTCCGAGTCAACAGAAGGGTTTGATAGAGGAAAGAAATTTGCTAGTTACCGAGAATTGGAATCGCTCCAAGAATATGTGCTAATTTCACCACGAAGAATGAATGTGGAATGTTTCCGTCGTAATCAGCAAGGAAGGTGGGAACTTTTCCCCTATACAAAAGAAGGGGAAGTATATTTAGCAAGTGTTGATTTTAGTTGTGCAATGACGGCGATATATGAGGATGTAGAATTGTTAGATGATGATGTTGATTAATCCAACATTTCTGGATCAATTCCTAAATTATTAAGTTCTTCCACAGATAGCGATCGCAGTTTCTCTACAATTCTCTCACGCTTACGTCGCTCAACCTCAGCCCGTTCTTCACCCGTCAACAATAAATTTCCTTTTGCATCCCACCACCGCAACCAAGGTAATTCTGCATTCTGATATGATCCTTGCCAAATCCCCAATTCTACTCCTAACGGTGAAATGGGATAATGTCCGCGATCGTTGGGCGCCATCAGTCGATAATTAAAATCTATCAGGTGGTAAACCTCAATTTGCGCTTTCGCTACTTCATAAATCCCATAGTAAGGGACGCGTATCGCCTGTTCATACACCCAAAATTTACCCACATTCCCACCCTCCCCGCGAGATGGTGGTGTTGTGTCTCTTTCTTCTGTACCGTCTCCAGAAACGAACTCCAGCACAATCAACGGCGCAACATACTCTTTCCACAGTACGTAAGAACGGCGCATTTTGCCGTCGAGAGTAGGCGGTACATTAGGTACATAAAACCAATCTGGCGCTTCTGCTCCTTTCTCTGGGGGATCTGTTAAGCGCCAGTAGATACCAGAATCTTGACCAATGCAATATTGACCATCAGGATGGAGTTGCTCTAGAACTGGTTTAATGGAGTCTGTAATTAAGATGCTTTGGGGATGCTCCTGAAGATTTTTCACAAATGTCCCATCTGAGTCTGGTAACTGAGTATGGTCGGGTAAAGTTAATGCCGATAGGGAAGTCATAGGCTTTAACCTAAGTGTTGGTTTAAATATTATTATAGATTGCTGTTTTGCTATCTTTTAAGATTTATTATTTTTAATTGATTATCTACATTAAAAATCAAGGTATATAGAAAAATTGCATGACAACATCTCTACCAAAAAATTAATCGGGTGGACAATCTGCTCACCCGATGACAATCACAAACTAAATTTTTACGGCTAATTAACTCACAAACAAGAGTCAAAAATCTTTTTCCTCTCAACCATAAATTCACGAAACATTGGGGTTATCTGCAGTTTTTAACTGTCGTAAAATCTCTTCCACTTGGTTAGCTTTTTCATTTCTATTTTGTGATTTGAAAATAGCGATCGCCTTTTCTAAAGAAGACACCGCCTTATCTTTTTTATTCGTTTGCCACAATACCAGAGCAGAATTAGTTAATGCATCTGCATAATTAGGATTAATTTCTAGAGCTTTCTGGTATTCAGCCATAGCCTCATCCCAGCGACTTTGGCTAGCATAAACCATACCCACGGCATTGTAAGCTAGAGCATATTGTGATTTGAACTTAATCGCTTCACGATAAGCACTAATAGCTTCTTCCGGTCTTTTCTGATAAAAAAGTATGTTTCCTAATTGAAAGTGTCCAAAAGCATCTTGGGGAAACTTTTTAAGAAATTTGCGGAAGTTCTCCTCTGCTGCTTTTAGATTTCCCTGATTATATAAAGAATTCGCTTGTTGTAAAAGTTGCGATCGCTCTGTTTGTTCATTGTCTGACAACTGCGCCAATTTTTGCGGTTGTTGTCTTTCTCTAGTTAATTGTACAGTGGCAGTTTTGCTAGGATTTGCTAACACTGGAGATGATATCAAAATTGGGGTGATGATACTCAATGTTATGCAGCCAAGTTGTCTCCTCAACCTCATTGCTCTCAATGCCTCAATAATGTCCTAACCCCATGATAAATTGTCGGCGCGTTATCTATTGACATAACGCGCCACAATTGTGATTTGACTACCAGTAGTGTTTACAACAGATGGAAAATAATTTACGCACCTTCGCGCAATTTATCTAATACACTGCGATCTTCCAGAGTTGAAGTATCACCAGATACCTCTTGTCCGGCGGCTAAATTTCGCAGTAATCGCCGCATAATTTTACCTGAGCGGGTTTTGGGTAAAGCGTCTGTAAACCGGATTTCACCAGGACGAGCGATCGCTCCTATTTCTTTAACTACGTGTTGCTTTAGTTCTTTACTCAGTTCTTCGCTACCTTGATAAGTTCCTTCTAGTGTCACAAAAGCGACAACCTCCTCACCCTTAAGTTCGTCAGGTTTACCGACTACCGCCGCTTCCGCAACCGCCGGATGGGACACCAAAGCTGATTCTACTTCCATCGTCCCCAAGCGATGACCTGACACATTTAATACATCGTCAACCCGTCCCATTACCCAGAAGTAACCGTCTTCATCTTTTCTTGCTCCATCTCCGGCGAAGTAAGTATATTTACCATTTTGCGGGGGGATATGTTCCCAATAGGTGCGGCGAAAGCGTTCTGGGTCGTTATATACTGTCCGCATCATTCCCGGCCAAGGATGACGCACCGCTAGATAACCGCCTTCGTTATCAGGGACGGAATTACCGTCTAAATCGACGATATCTGCAATGATTCCCGGAAAAGGTCTAGTTGCGGAACCTGGTTTAGTGGGAATTGCTCCTGGTAGTGGTGTAATCATAATCCCACCCGTTTCAGTTTGCCACCAAGTATCAACAATTGGGCAACGTTCGCCACCAATAACTTTGTGATACCACATCCAAGCTTCGGGGTTGATGGGTTCGCCGACGGTTCCCAACAACCGCAAGGATGAGAGATTACGTGCGTTGGGATGTTGTTCACCCATTTTGATAAACGCGCGAATGGCGGTAGGTGCGGTATAAAAAATCGTGACGCCATATTTTTCAATCACATCCCAGAAACAGCCTGGATTAGACCCACGGGGCGCACCTTCATACATTACCGTTGTCGCACCGTTGGAAAGGGGGCCGTAGACAATGTAGCTGTGACCAGTAATCCAGCCGACATCCGCAGTACACCAGTAGATATCGGTGTCTTGGAGGTCGAAAATCCACTTGGTGGTTTGATGAGTGTATAAGTTATAACCACCTGTTGTATGGACAACACCCTTTGGTTTGCCAGTGCTACCAGAAGTATAGAGGATAAATAGCATATCTTCACTGTCCATTGGTTCGGCGGGACAGTCAGCAGATACGCCTTTTTGCAATTCGTGCCACCAGTGGTCGCGCGTAGGTTCCATGTGTGTTTCTTGACCTGTACGCTTGACGACCAACACATTTTTGACGTTGGGAACAGCGTCATCGGCTAAAGCTTTGTCCACCTGTTCTTTGAGAGGAACGATCGCATCTTTGCGCCAACCACCATCCGCAGTGATCACTAACTTGGCTTCTGCATCGATGAGGCGATCGCGCAGAGCTTCCGCGCTGAAACCGCCAAATACTACACTATGGGGAGCGCCAATTCTGGCACAGGCTAACATAGCGATCGCTGCTTCTGGAATCATAGGCATATAAATACCAATGCGATCGCCCTTTTGTACCCCCAACTGCTTCAACACATTGGCAAACTGACAAACTTCGCGGTGCAATTGAGCATAGGTAAGAGTCCGCGAATCTCCTGGTTCCCCTTCCCAAATCAGCGCCGCTTTATTTTTGCGCCAATTGGTGAGATGTCTGTCAAGACAGTTGTAAGAAATATTAATCTTACCGCCAACAAACCACTTAGCAAAAGGCGGTTGCCAGTCTAACACCTTGTCCCATTTTTTGAACCAGTGCAACTCAATTTCTGCCAACTCTCCCCAGAATTGCTGAGGGTCAGCTTTAGCTTTATCGTAAAGTTCCTGATAATCCGTCAGATTTCTGATGTATGCGTTTTCAGAGAACTTCTCAGGAGGATAAAATAGACGATTCTCTTGTAGGATTGATTCTATGGTTGGTTGAGACATGTTTATAACACGGTGGTGACTGAGAACTATTCTGTAATGGAATTCACTCAGATTAATTTTGTTTTTCGTTAAGATATGATGATATTTATAGTATAGTTGCTCACATTTACTGGAAAAGCCAGTGATGGTGGCTCGAAGGGATGAGGGGTGAGACAAGAGAGATTTTTTGGTTTGGTTATAGACTATTAGACATATCAGAAAATAGATCCACAAACTTGGCACCCAAAAAAGTGCTGACTCCCTGCAAAAACCCAGATCCTCACCCCCAGCCTCTAAATCCCATGTCTAATCCCCATCCTCGAGCCACTGATACAAAATTTGTCTACCAGGAATTTGGTAACGATAATTCCCCAGCCCTAGAAAGACCAATTCCCGAACTACCACCACAACAACAAAATCTTAAAGTCCAAGCTTCTCGCAAAGGACGCAAAGGCAAAACTGTAACGGTAATTAGTGGTTTTCAAGCGAAACCAGAAACCTTAACAGATTTAGTTAAACAATTAAAAACTCAGTGTGGCACGGGCGGGACAGTGAAAGATAATGAAATTGAAATTCAAGGCGATCACAAACAAAAAATTATGGAATTATTGACCAAAATTGGTTACAAAGCCAAAATCAGTGGCGGTTAATCGGTCGGGGTTACCGTACCTTAAACAGCGCTCGGTTGAGTTTGTAAATGCTATCTTTGAGTTGTACAAATCACTGCGTCAAACGGACGGCGTTTTTGATATAAATTGGAGGTCTAAATGGATTTAGTTCGGATTCTTTGTGCAATATTTTTACCACCTCTAGGTGTATTTTTACAAGTAGGTTTTGGTTTAGATTTTTGGATTAATATAGTCTTGACACTTCTTGGTTATATTCCGGGAATAATTCATGCAGTTTGGGTAATTGCCAGGAAATAGTATCAGTTAATCTCAAAAATATTTGATATCTAAAAGGCGATCTCGTTTAAAAAAAAGAGGCTAGGGGTGAGAGACTAGAGGCTAAGGAATAGGAGGTGTGGGAGGAGGAAGAGGATCAAAAGTGTAAGCATAAATTTTTTTCTCTCATACCTCGGCTTCGCTCGGTACAAGTCTCCCCACACTCCCCACCCTTGCTATTCCCTCACCCCCAATTCCTAACCCCTATTCTCTTTATTTATTCGCCAAATATTGATACATTTGCCAACGCGCATCTACTTCTGCTTGTGCTTGTTCTAAGAGTTGTTTCGCTACTTCTGGTTTACTCTTAGTCAGCATTTTGAAGCGATTTTCTTGATACATAGATTTGTCTACTGGCTGATTGGGCGATCGCATATCTAATTGCAAGGGATTTTTACCCTCTTTTTGCAAATCAGGATGATACCGATACAGCAACCACCTTCCAGATTCTATCAAAGATTTCTGATGATTCATCCCTGTGGTCATGTCGATGCCGTGGGCGATGCAATGGCTATAAGCAATAATTAGTGACGGGCCATTGAAGGCTTCTGCTTCTAAAAATGCCTTGAGGGTGTGTTCATCCCTCGCGCCCAAAGCTACACTCGCTACATAAACGTTACCGTAGGTCATGGCAATTAAGCCTAAGTCTTTTTTGCCCGCAGGCTTACCACTGGCGGCAAATTTCGCTACTGCTGCCCGTGGGGTGGCTTTGGAAGATTGCCCACCTGTATTAGAATATACTTCTGTATCCATCACCAAGATATTGACATTGCGACCGCTGGCTAAGACATGATCAATACCATGAAAGTCAATATCATACGCCCAACCGTCACCGCCAACAATCCAGACGCTTTTTTTGACGAGATAATCTGCAAGAGATTTGAGAGTTTGGATTTGGGATTTTAGATAGGGATTTAGCTCTGTAGTCGAGATTTTATCTAGCTTTTGTTTCAAAATTTCTACCCGTTCTCTCTGTTCCCAAATATCAGCTTCGGAGTTTTGGGAAGCGTTGAGAATAGACTGTACTAAATCATCAGGTATTGCTAATTCCCCATGCTCTAATTTTGCCAGTAATTCCGCTGCAAATTCGGCTTGTTTGTCTAAAGAAAGACGAAAGCCAAAACCAAATTCGGCGTTATCTTCAAATAAACTATTAGACCATGCTGGGCCTCTCCCTTCGGCGTTGGTTGTCCAAGGGGTTGTGGGTAAATTTCCGCCGTAGATGGAAGAACAACCTGTGGCGTTGGCAATGACAGCGCGATCGCCAAACAGTTGTGTTAATAATTTTAAATATGGTGTCTCTCCACAACCAGCACAAGCGCCAGAAAATTCAAATAAAGGTTCTTGTAGTTGTTGCTGGCGAATTTGGTTCAATTTCAACTGTTTTCTATCAGGATTAGGCAAACTCAAGAAGAAATCCCAGTTTTTCCGTTCCTGTTCCCGCAAAGGTAGCTGCTGCACCATGTTAATCGCCTTGCGTAATGGTTCAGATTTATTTTTGGCTGGGCAAACATTTACACAAATTGTGCAGCCTGTACAGTCTTCTGGGGCTACCTGGATGGTAAATTTTTGGTTAGCAAAGTCTCTATCTTTGGCGTCAGTTGATTTGAAGCTTGGCGGTGCGTTAATTAACTCACTTGGTTGATACACCTTGGCGCGGATGGCGCTGTGGGGACAAACCATGACACATTTACCGCACTGAACGCAGACGTCTTCATCCCAAGCGGGAATCTCTTCGGCGACGTTGCGTTTTTCCCACTTGGTAGTCCCACTAGGGAATGTACCATCGACTGGGAGGGAACTAACAGGTAAGTCATCACCTTCCCAGATCATGATTTTACCCAGAACTTCCTGGACAAATTCTGGTGCATTTATGGAAACAGGACTTGGGATTTTCACCCCATCACCCCATCCCCCCATCCCCCCATTTTTAATCTCCACCTCATGCAAATTCTCCAAGGTATTATCTACGGCTTGTAGGTTCATCTTCACTACTTCGGCGCCTTTTTTACCGTAGGTTTTCTCAATTGCTTGTTTGATTTTGGTAATCGCTTCTTTTTCTGGTAATACCCCGGCTAAAGCAAAGAAACACACCTGCATAATGGTGTTAATTCTACGCCCCATCTCACTAGCGCGGGCGACTTGATTAGCGTTGATGCTGTATAATTTGAGTTTTTTGTCAAGAATTTGCTGCTGAACAAGAGTTGGTAAATGTTCCCAAACAGCATCAGCCTCGTAAGGACTGTTGACGAGAATAGTTGCGCCAGTAGCTGCAGCTTTGAGTACATCTATGCGTTCCCAAAAGCCCCAGTGATGACAACCGATAAAGTTAGCTTTGTTAATCAGGTAAGTTGACCGAATCGGTTCTTTACCGAAGCGGAGGTGAGAAACGGTCATGGAACCAGATTTTTTGGAATCGTAGACAAAGTACCCTTGGGCGTAATTGTCGGTTTCTTCGCCAATAATTTTGATTGTGTTCTTATTCGCACCCACTGTTCCGTCGGAGCCTAACCCGTAAAACATCGCCCGCACAACGGTATCTGACTCGGTGGAGAAGTTAGGATTAAAGTTGAGGGAAGTATAACTAACGTCGTCGTTAATACCGATAGTAAAGTGGTTTTTCGGTTTAGCAGAGGTGAGATGATCAAAAACCCCCTTTACCATCGCTGGGGTAAATTCCTTGGATGATAAACCATAGCGACCACCGATGATTTTGGGAGGTGGGGAGATGGGGAGGTGGGGAGGTGGGGAGATGGGGAGGTGGGGAGATGGGGAGGTGGGGAGGTGGGGAGATAAGGGGGATGAGAAAGTTTTTTCTCCCCATGCTTCGCAGATAGCGGCGACTACATCTAAGTACAAAGGTTCGCCAGCGCTTCCTGGTTCTTTGGTGCGATCAAGGACAGCGATCGCCTTTACACTATTAGGTAAGGCTGCCACAAATCTAGCTACATCAAAGGGGCGATATAGCCGCACCTTCAACACACCGACTTTTTCCCCACGGGCGTTGAGATAGTCTACGGTTTCCTGGACTGTTTCACAACCGGAACCCATAATCACAATCACGCGCTCGGCATCGGCTACGCCATGGTATTCATAAATTTGGTAATATCTACCTGTGCGATCGCCGAACTCATCCATCAAGCGTTGCACAATATCCGCAGTAGCGTTGTAGTATGGGTTAGCGCCTTCGCGGGCTTGGAAGAACACATCAGGATTTTGGGCTGTTCCCCGCAACACCGGTCTGTCTGGGGTGAGGGCACGGGCGCGGTGGGCTAAAATTAAATCTTCGTTGATGAGCGATCGTAAATCATCATCTGATAATAACTTGACTTTTTGCACTTCATGTGAAGTGCGGAAGCCATCAAAAAAATGCATAAACGACACCCGCGCCTCTAGGGTCGCCCCATGGGCGATGAGAGCAAAATCTTGACTCTCCTGTACGGAAGCAGAACACAGCAGCGCGAAGCCGGTAGCACGAGCCGCCATCACATCGCTATGGTCGCCAAAAATCGATAGAGCATGGGTAGCTAAGGAGCGAGCAGCCACATGAACTACAGTACTAGTAAGTTCTCCAGCGATTTTGTAGAGGTTGGGAATCATCAGTAATAACCCCTGGGAAGCTGTAAAAGTAGTACTCAGTGAACCAGTTTGCAACGCCCCGTGTACAGCCCCAGCGGCTCCACCTTCACTCTGCATCTGCACCACACTGGGAATTGTACCCCAGAGGTTAGGACGACTTTCCGCAGACCAAGCATCCGCCCATTCACCCATTGCTGAAGAGGGGGTGATGGGATAGATAGCAATAACTTCATTTAACTTGTAAGCAACGCGGGCGACAGCCTCATTTCCGTCGATAGTTGCATAGGTTTTGTCCATGATTTTTCCCTATCTTAACTTGTAGCGTAGGCGTAGCCGAACCTAGGCATCGCTTGGTTTTCTAAACTAGATGAAGAGAAGCTTTAGAAATAGCCGAAGCCAGGAAGTCTATGTATTATATATTCTCAATTAAGATTCACAAATTAACTATTAATAGGTCAGGTAATTTTATCCTCCATCCTTCAATAGATGATTATCTCAAATCAAATATTGCATCAATTTATAGCTATTAATCATGTACTCAAAATTCGCAACTCTGAATTCATCAAAGTTTGGAGAAATTTATAGTTTTTTATGGGGTATGGGTTCGGAATAATTTCCATAGCGCAGTTATGACAACTGACAACCAATTGTCCACCCTGAACACACTGTTATTTTTATTCAGGTGGGAAACATACAGCTAAATGTGCTAACGCTCAATATCGCATTATTTAAAAACGTTCTTGAACAGATATTCTCCAAATTTAAGCAGCAAGGGAATCAGCGGTGTCACCACAGACAATAAATATTGACGAAAAGTTTTGACATCAAAAGGCCACACCGGAAATTCATTAGTTAATGTGTAGAGAGAACGCAATTCTTGCAGCTTGGCGGCTTCTTTTTTCAAAGCTTCGGCATCACCGCTTAAAATTGTATGCGTGCGACTATAATCTACTTGAAACTGTTTAGCAATTTCGCTGAGTAATTCTTCTTTTGCTTTGCTCATGCCTTTGCGAGCCGCTAGCAAGGGTCCAAAAAAGCACACTAAAGATAGGGGAATATAGAGAACAATTATTAAGTTAAAATACCAGTATTTCTGAGCAATTCCTTGAGTAATAAATTGATAATTACTTAATGTAATCATCATCCCAAAAATTGCTACTAAATAAGCGGTATTTAGTGAATAGTGACTCAAAGGACTTAAGCCACCGCAACGGTCAGGATGCAGCGGATTAATGTTGAGTTGTTTGCTTCCTAAAAGTTTATGCAATACCCAAACATTAGTGGTGAGAGTCAGGACTAATATCGTTCCTGCGTAAAATATGGCTGCACCATTGATCGCCCCGGTTAAAGCTGGAAGTCCACCATCTGAGCCTGTCCAATTGTAAACGTTTTTCTGTACAGAAAAATACCAGATACCGAAGGCGATCGCTATTCCCAATGCTAAAAATTTCCGCCATTTTTGCTCATATGGTAACAAAACATACTTGATCTCGGCTTCTGAAACATCAACAATATCCGTTTTTTCTAAATACTGAATCAGGTGATATATCGCTTTAAATGACCACAAATAATAGCCAAATATCACTGGATTTAATAAGCAGATCCACACCCACGCAAACCAATCTTCTAGCAGTCCTAAATATTTACCATCTAGTGTCAGAGTTCGGGTGACAGTAGCAGCAATCAGGTAAATAACAGAAGCAATGACAATAGAAATTAACCCTAAATTAACAGGTTTTAAAGAATACTTATCAATCAACCAACAAGCTAAGGGGTCAGCAGTATAAAAGTCTTGCTCTTGCATATTTTCCATCTATATCTAGTGCTATTTTTACTTACGCGAAAGAATGTGTTATTTTATATTGTTTTGGTAAAAAAATCACCAGTACTACACAAATAGAAACTAAAGAGGAACAATAAGCTACAATGTAAGCAGCGCAAGCATTTCACGCTGAAAAATCCTCCATGTTAGAGACACTGCAAACTCGACTTTACGAACTAGAACAATTTGCCAACGCCCTAGTTTCTCAACAATTGGCGCACCTCAGCTTTGTGAGTGTGGGCATTATCTTTGCATCTGGCTTGCTTACTAGCCTCACACCTTGTATGCTTTCAATGCTGCCAATTACTATCGGCTATATCGGCGGTTATGAAACAAAAAGTCGCCTGCAAGCAGCAGCCCAATCAATGTGGTTTGCGCTGGGATTAGCTACCACCTTAGCAGGGATGGGAATTGTCGCAGCTAGTGTGGGCAAAGTTTATGGTCAAGTGGGAATTGGTTTGCCGATTATTGTCAGCATTATCGCTATTCTCATGGGACTAAATTTATTGGAAGCTCTACCGATACAGTTCCCTTCTTTGGGAGAAACGAATTGGATTTCCCCAGATTTACCATTAGGTGTCCGTTCCTATTTAATTGGGTTGACTTTCGGTTTAGTCGCTTCCCCTTGTAGCACACCAGTTTTAGCTAGCTTACTAGGTTGGGTTGCGAACACACAAGACCTGATTTTGGGGGCTGTTTTGCTACTTTCCTACACAGCAGGGTATGTAGCACCACTGATTTTAGCAGGTACTTTTACAGCTGCAATTAAAAAGTTACTGGAATTGCGGCGCTGGTCTGGTTGGATTAACCCGGTTAGTGGTGTGCTGTTGGTAGGTTTTGGTGTATTTTCTCTAATTTCTCGCATTCCTCTTGGCAGTTTTTAAGCAATGTTAGAAAATTCAGCGTCCACAGAATCAAGTTGGTGGTCAGTACCTGGACGGTTCTTACGACGGGAGTTTTTACCTGTACTGACAGATTTACGATTAGCGATCGCGCTACTATTAATTATTGCCCTTTTCAGTGTCAGCGGCACTGTCATTGAACAAGGTCAATCTCCCGCTTATTACCAATCTAATTATCCAGAACATCCAGCCTTATTTGGTTTTTTATCTTGGAAGGTAATTCAGGTAGTCGGGTTAGACCATGTGTATCGCACTTGGTGGTTTCTAGGATTACTCATTCTCTTTGGGACTAGCTTGACAGCTTGTACTTTCACCCGCCAATTACCGGCGCTTAAAGCAGCCCAGCGGTGGAAATATTATGATGAACCGAAACAATTTCAAAAGTTAGCTTTGAGTGCAGAACTAGATACTGGTTCTCTCAATTCTCTCACCTCAATCTTACAGAAACAGCGCTATAAAATTTTTCAAGAAAAAGATGATCTAGTCTACGCCCGCAAGGGAATAGTAGGACGCATCGGCCCTATCATCGTTCATGTGGGTATTGTCACTATTTTATTGGGGGGAATTTGGGGCGCGATGACGGGATTTCTCGCCCAAGAAATGGTAGCTAGTGGTAATACTTTTCAGGTAAAAAATATTATTGATGCTGGGCCTTTAGCCACTGCCCAAATTCCCAAAGATTGGTCTGTACGAGTCAATCGCTTTTGGATTGATTATACCCCCACCGGCGGCATTGACCAATTTTATTCAGATATGTCTGTCTTAAATAACGAAGGACAGGAAGTTGACCATAAAAAGATTTATGTCAATGAACCTCTGCGTTATCATGGCGTCACCTTTTACCAAACTGATTGGGGACTTTCTGCGGTGCGTGTCCGTGTCAACAAAAGCCCGATTTTTCAGCTACCGATGGCGCAATTGGACACCAAAGGGAGAGGACGTATTTGGGGTACTTGGATTCCTACCAAACCAGATTTGAGTGAGGGTGTGTCTTTGTTGGCGAAAGACTTGCAGGGTATGGTATTAATTTATGATGCTACCGGTAAGCTAGTTGATACCGTGCGGACAGGAATGTCTACCCAAGTCAACGGCGTCACTCTGAAAGTTCTCGATGTGATTGGTAGTACGGGACTGCAAATTAAAGCTGATCCTGGTATCCCCATAGTTTATACTGGATTCGCTCTCTTGATGGCGGGCGTGGTGATGAGTTACTTCTCCCACTCACAAATTTGGGCATTACAAAAAGGCGATCGCTTGTATATTGGTGGTAAGACTAATCGTGCTCAAGTAGCCTTTGAACGGGAAATATTGGATCTTTTAAACAATCTGGCTTCAAAACCAAAGGGTGTGGAAGTTTAAATACAATTGTAGAGACGTAAAATTTTACGTCTCTACAAAGGATTTGGTGCCAAACAAAATTATTTTTATTTCTGATGTCGTGCTTCAACCACAGTATGCACATTTCCACGGGGCGTAAAATCTGCTTTCACCGTCACTTCCAAAGGGTCGCAGGCGGCGACAAAATCATCGAGAATTTGATTAGCAGACTCTTCATGAGAAATATAGCGATCGCGGTAACTGTTAATATAAAGCTTCAAGGCTTTTAATTCTACCACCTTTTCATCAGGCACGTAGGTAATATAAATAGTTGCAAAATCCGGATAGCCAGAAAACGGACACTTACAAGTAAATTCCGGTAGGCTAATACTAATATCATATCGCCTACCCACCCGCGGATTAGGGAATGTAATTAGTTTCCCTTCGGCTATTTCTCGTTCACCGTATTTCATCTGCTCATTTGACATTTGTTACTTGTTATGCATTATTTGTCAGTTCTTCCCCATCTACCCTTGCTCCCAATCGGGACAGTTGACATCATCCCATCCATGAGGGTGCATGGCACACACTAATAAGTTACCACCATAAGCTTGACCGTGGTAATTACTACAACCAACACAAGCGGGGTTTTGTTCACCTGTAGCTGGAACTGAATAGGGAAAAGCTGGATCTATATCTGCTACTACATCTTCTAACTCCCAGTAAGCTTCCAAAATTGGTTCCGCCAAATCTTGTAAATACTGGTCTACTTCTGTGGCAATTGTAGTTTGTACTTGGTCGGTAATTTCTTCCGTTAGCTCAAAAAAGGCGTCTACCATTTCACCCATTCCTAGGAAGAAGTGTTCTATTTCCACAGCCACTGTTTCGACAATTTCAATCAAATCTTTTTGCCACTTTTCCATAAGTCTGACGCCCTAGGTGAATATAAAACAGGGCACTCTCTATTACCTTGCTCTCAGCACTAGATTACACCCTAGCTAAAGTATATTCAACAAGTTGTTTTGGACAGTAACACTGCTTTCAAGCCAAAAAGCTGCGTCTTATTGATCGCGCTGCAGTCTCTTTAACTCTTCTTGCAATTCCAGTACCTGTTGACGCAATTTATCTGCATCGTCGGTTGGCGCTGATGATGCAGTTGGTTCTTCCTCTTCTTCCAGAATTTCGATGCGACGGGGTTCAGCAGGAGGGGTTTTGTCTGTGACTGAATCAGATGCTTGTGGTTGTTGAGCTTGCTTCATCATATCCTCGACAAAGCGGCGGGCTTCTTCTGTACTCATTTCGCCCTTAGCTACCATTTCATCTGCCAGTTTTTGGACTTGCGATCGCAGTTCGGCTAATTTCCCTCCTGCTCTCTCACTCGCGTAAGAAGCTAAACCCACACCTAGGTAAAAAGCTTTTTGTACAATATCTCCAAAACCAGGCATTGCTGCTGAACGCTCCTAAAAATAGGGCGACCCGGAGACTACGCCTACCACAAGCATCCCGTATTGCTGCCACCTTCCGGTTCTGACAAGGTTTGGGCGTTGAAGTCGCATAGGTCCAGGTCTGATAAAAGCATAGCATTAAAAATTAGTAAGTGTGTGTTATTCCACAACAATTGTCCACTCATAGAGGTGATAACTGACGCAGCCGTTTTGGACTAAGGGGTCGCCAGCGACGATGTTTTGGGCTTCGTCCATGGAAGCTGCTTCAAATAGCATCATCCCTCCTCCTTTTTGTGCCCAGTAGCCTGTTTTGGCTTTGTGTCCTTTAGCAATCAACTCCTGAACGTAGGCTTTATGGGCGGGTACATATTGGTCAAATATAGTTTTCTCTACTTTCCCAGCTTCGATTTTGACGAATGTTGGCATTGCCTTGTTACCTCTAAAATTTCTGTGTTGTACTATTGTCTAGGATTAGTAATTTATAATTCGTAATTCGTAATTCAAAAATTTTTTGAGTTCAGCGGTGCGAATCAAGCGCCATTTGTCAAGGTTTCTGGTGTGTCTTTCTCTAGCCCCTAATTCCCAAATGAGCCGTTATTTTGTCGCCCTCCTCCCGCCACAGCACATCCAAGACTACGCTAATCAAGTTAAGCAGTATTTTGCTGACAAATATGCTAGCTGTGGGGCACAAAAATCGCCGCCACATGTGACTCTACAGCCGCCTTTTGTATGGGTAGATGGGGATTTACCGCTGCTAGAAGCATGTTTGCAGACATTCGCCAGTGAGCAAAACCCAATACTGATGACACTCGATGGTTATGGGGCTTTTGCTCCTCGCGTGATTTATCTCAATGTGGTGAAAACTGCGGCGCTAGTGAATTTGCAAGCTGATTTGATGGCGCATTTGGCGAGTCATTTGGGGATTGTGGACAAGGTTGCTCAAACTCGCCCCTTTGCACCCCACATGACAGTCGCGTTTAGAGATTTGACAAAACCAAATTTTTATGCTTCTTGGGCAGAATTAGAGCAACGTCAGTTACATTTTGAGTTTACTGTTAACAGTTTGACGCTACTGGTTCATGATGGTCAGCGGTGGTGTGTGCAATCGGAGTTGGCGATGAAAAACTTCACCCACGGTGAAAGTTGAGTTTTTGGGCAATGGGGCGTCTTGCGTCGCTCTACTCATCAAAATGTCTTTGAGGTTGTGGTATATTCTACTGTGCCTATTAGTTACTGTGACTACGCTAAAAAATCTTAATCATTTTGGAAGAGGTATAGTGTGGAACATTTTCTTTTAATCACAGACCTGGACTATACCTTAGTCGGTGATGACGAGGCGATGGTGCAACTCAATCAAAGATTAGAACAGCATCGTCAGCGTTACGGCACAAAGATTGTTTATTCAACAGGGCGATCGCCTTTTCTCTACCAACAACTGCGGGATGAAAAATCATTACTGGCCCCAGATGTGGTGATTTGCTCTGTGGGGACGGAAATTTTCTATCAGGATCTAGATAGCCCATTTCTGGAGTGGTCACACAAGCTTTCACAAGCTTGGGATAAAGAATTAGTCATCAATATTTTGGCAGATTTCAGTATATTAAAACTGCAACCAACAAGTGAGCAAAGACCCTTTAAAGTCAGTTATTTTCTCCCAGAAGCAGCAGCAGATATCATCCCAGAAATCAAATCCCGTCTGTTGGAGGCGAAATTAGATATCCAAGTTATCTATAGCGGCGGTAAGGATTTAGATATTTTGCCGAGTCAAGCCAATAAAGGTATGGCTATGACCTTTGTTAGGGAAAATCTAGAAATCGATGTAGACAAAACCGTAGCTTGTGGTGACTCTGGTAATGATATCGCTTTGTTTGCAGACAAAAAAGAAAAAGGTATCATTGTCGGCAATGCTCAACCAGAATTGTTGCATTGGCATCAAGCTCATCCTCACCAAAATCGTTATTTAGCGACAGCTAAGTTTGCAGAGGGAATTGCCGAAGGGTTGCAACATTTTGGGTTTTTGACATCATAAAACTAAATTGATTTAATTGCGTCACATCAGGATGGGGCGATGTTGCTAATTCAGATGAAGGAATGGGAGGAATGTCAAATCTTGTGAAGCGCAAAACCCGCGATCGCTATATCCTAATCTTAACAGTTTTAGCCTGGAGTCTAGCTATGGGTTGGCTTTTAGCCATGGCTAGCAATGCCCAAGGTGCAACAACTGTCGCAGAAATCGGCACTGTGGATGTGGTGCCAGCACAATATAAACTGGGGCAAGAACTATACATAGAAAACTGTTCTACTTGTCATCTGGCTTTACCACCAGCAGTCTTACCCACCCAAACTTGGCGAAATCTCCTACAAGATTCCCAACACTACGGTGTACAACTCAAACCTTTAATCGACCCACCGCGCGTCTTGGTGTGGAAATATCTGCAAATTTTCTCTCGTCCCCAGCGACAAGATGAAGAAACGCCATACCGGGTCAACAATTCCCGTTATTTCCGAGCTTTGCATCCAGGTGTCAAGCTACCGCGCCCCAGTCAAATTAATAACTGTGTTACCTGTCATCCGAGTGCTGGCGATTATAATTTCCGTCGTTTAAGTGCTGAGTGGGAGTGAGCTGGAAATAGAGAGGAGCGTCACTTTTCAAGACAGCGACTTTCAACCCTATCCCCTATCCCCTGTTCCCTGCTATATAAAAATAGCCCACCCCCAGCAGGGATGGGCTTGAGCAAAACTCAATTAAAACTGAAGATTAACCCTTAGCAGCAAAAAAGCTTAAGTGATAAGGGGTACCCTTTGCTGGATGGACTTGAACTTCTCGCAGCACTGTTGAGCCTGTCCATTCCAGATCCGGAATACTGAGGACAATTTCTGTCTTATTGGGGGCCGCTTGTTTGAGCAGGCGCTCAACATCTTTAGCGTTTAGTACTAAAGATACCGATTCGATACCATTGTGACCGTACAAGTTTGCAGGTATCAATCCAGAACGGCGTAAAGCTTTCGGCTTGCTTCCTTCTGGTCGTTTTTGAGATTCAACTGTGATAGGCATAGAATTTGTGGGTTGTCATTTGTCATTAGTCATTTGTCATTAGTCATTTGCTAATGACTAATAACCATCTTAGGCACTGAGAAGAGAGGCGGGAGTACCGTCAGCGTGCAACAAAGCACGTTTAGGCCCGTGGATGGGGTCTTCTACAATGATGGTTTGATCGCGGCTAGCTCCCAAAGAAACGATCGCGATCGGGACTTCCATTAATTCGGCGAGGAACTTGAGATAGTCCAATGCTTCCTTCGGTAAGTCTTCCAGGGTGCGACAGTTACTTGTAGATACTTGCCATCCTGGTAAAGTTTTGTAGATAGGGCGACACCGAGCAAATTGACGGGAACTGGTGGGGAAGTGATCGCAGCGTGAACCGTCTATTTCATAGGCGACGCAAACATTGATTTCTTCGAGTTCGTCTAGCACATCCAGTTTGGTGATGGCGATACAATCCATACCATTAATCCGGACTGCATAGCGACCAATCACCGCATCGAACCAGCCACAGCGGCGTTTTCGTCCGGTGGTTGTGCCGAATTCTGCACCGCGATCGCATAATAATTCTCCCACTTTGCCGTTGAGTTCGGTAGGAAATGGCCCTTCGCCTACTCGCGTTGTGTAGGCTTTCGACACTCCAATTACTCGGTCTATCATTGTCGGCCCTAACCCAGTGCCAACGCAAGCTCCCCCCGCTACTGGGTTGGAGGAGGTAACGTAAGGATATGTCCCGTGGTCTAGGTCAAGCAGGGTTCCTTGAGCACCTTCAAACAAAATGTTTCGCCGCCGCAACACCGCATCGTATATTTTCAATGAGCTATCAACGACATAAGGGCGTAGGCGTTCTGCATACCCCAAATATTCTTGGATGACTGCTTCTGGATCAAGGGGCGGTAAGTTATAAAGCTTTTCAAGAATGACGTTTTTATAATTAATCGTCCACTCTAACTGGTCACGTAGTCCTTGGGAGTCCATCAAGTCTAGAACTCTGATACCTGTACGCTCTGATTTATCAGCGTAGGTGGGGCCAATCCCTCTACCAGTTGTACCAATTTTGTGTGTTCCCCGACGTTCTTCTGATGCCTGGTCGATTAATCTGTGGTAAGGCATTGTCACGTGGGCTGTCTCTGAAATCAGCAGGTTGGTAGTCGAGACATTTAACTGTTCTAATTGGTCAAGTTCTTGAATCAAAACTTGTGGATCTATGACTGTTCCACAACCAATAATGCACTTGGTGTCTGGATACAAAATACCAGAGGGTATTAAGTGCAGTTTAAAGGTCTGACCCTTCACCACTATAGTGTGTCCAGCATTCACACCCCCTTGGTAACGTACCACCACATCTGCGGAGCGGCTGAGTAAGTCAGTTATTTTACCTTTTCCTTCATCGCCCCACTGGGCACCTATAACAATGACGTTAGCCAAAGCGTTTATTTTATAGAGGTAAAGTTTCCACAATCAATAATTATTAACATACTTCCTTGAGCGTGTCAAGTGAAGTATGAAATTATCCAACCCATAAAGGGGTGGGGCGGGAACTGAGGAAAAAAACTTGATTTTTTTCGCTCATGGCTGTGAATGTATTAAGTTCGTTTTTTATCCGACCCTGCACCAAACGCCAAGGGCTAATATCCTTGACACTTGACACTTCATACTTCATCCTTTTTTAGTAGTATGTAAATATAGCGGCTTATTTGCAGATGAAGTTGCTGCTAACAATTTTAGTAAATAAAAAACTAAGGCAGCAAATGTTGTATGTTAAGGGTACTATAAAATTCCTTTTAGAGAAGCGTTTTCGTGACAGTTAAAATATTGCACATTAGCTTAAATACGTCTGAAAGCCTGACAATTAACAAATAACAAATGACAAATAACGGTTGCTACCAGTTAGCTTTATTTGCATCGCTCTGCTCAATAGATTTTCTGACATCATCTCTACTATCAAGGTGCTTGACTTTCGTTTGCTACTGGATTTTTAATTTTAAGAGATTGGAGACATCTGCAGTATAAAGGGCGATCGCATGATGAAATGGTCTGTTATCCAAAAGCTGAAAGTATTATTAATTATGGCATTGGCTGTTATATTGATAAATGCTGTGCTTTTCTGTAGCAACACTATACAGCTAATGCAAGTTCAGCAAGGGGTAACTGACTCCCAAGAAATCATTAATGAAGTTAAAACGCTACAGGTAATACTCAAAGATATTGAAACCTCACAACGCAGCTATTTATTATTTGCCCATACAGATGACTTCGATGCATATTTTCAAGCACGTCAACGCAGTGATAGCCATCTGCAAATTCTGAAAAACCTCATTCGGCAATATCCACAAAAGCTCAGGTTAATTTCTTTACTAGAACAGCAAATTAATGACAAACTCAAGCGGCTGCAAACAGAGATTTCTGTTAAGCAAAACCAAGGTTTTCATGCTGTCCAAAAGTTAGTTTCATCTTACAGGGTTGAAACTCCCAGTCATGATATCCCACAGCTAATTAACGAATTTATTCAGGAAGAACAAGCTGTTTTACAACAGCATATTCAACAGCTATCAGCCAGTTCCTACAAAGAAATGGCTTCATTTTCCCTAGCTGCTTGTTTATATTTGTTAATGTTGGCAGTGTTGTATGATTTGTTATGGCGCTACGTCCAGCGACTTCAGCATACAGAATCAGCTTTGCGTCAAAGTGAAAATCGATTGCTAGCAATCATCGATGCCAAGCCAGATTGTGTCAAGTTAATTGCTAGAGATGGCACTTTCTTAGAAATTAATCCTTCTGGGCTGGCAATGATGGAGGTAGACAGTGCTGAAGCGGTAATCGGTCAACCTGTTAGCAACGCAATTATACCAGAACATCAAGCAGCATTTGCGACATTGCATGAAAATATTTGTCAAGGTCACAAGGACAGTTTAGAGTTTGAGATGGTGAGTGTTCAAGGTACTCGCCGCTGGATGGAAACTCATGCTGTACCTTTACGTAATGAGTCTGATGGTACATTTTGGCATTTAGCGGTGACGCGAGATATTACTGAGCGCAAGTTTGCACAACAGAAAATTCAGGAACAAGGGATGTTACTGGATATGGCTACTGATGCGATTTTGGTGCGAAATATCGACAACCAAATTTTATTTTGGAATCAGGGCGCGGAACGCTTGTATGGTTGGAAAGCTGAGGAAGCGTTGGGTGAGAATGTTGTGGATTTGTTGTACAGAGGAACTAAACCACAGTTACATGATGCCCTTTTTACTGTCGTCAATCAGGGTGAGTGGCGAGGTGAGTTACAGCAATTAACTAAAAATGGAAAGGAAATTACCATCGAAAGCCGCTGGGTGTTGGTGAGGGATGAGAAGGGACAACCAAAATCTATTCTGAGTGTAAACACAGAAGTTACCCAGAAGAAACAATTGGAAGCTCAACTTTTGCGATCGCAGCGTTTAGAAAGTATCGGTACCCTTGCTGGTGGCATTGCCCACGATCTTAATAATGTACTCGCTCCAGTTTTAATGTCAATTGAGTTGTTACAAATCAAATTACGCGACCAACAAAGTCAGCGCATCCTGCAAACTTTAGAAAAGAATGTCCGACGCGGGGCGAATTTACTCAAGCAGGTGTTGTCTTTCGCACGGGGGATGGAAGGTAAGCAGACGGTTGTCCAAGTTAGACATTTGCTTTATGAAATCGAGCAAATTGTCAAACAAACTTTCCCTAAATCCATCACCTGTCAGACAGAGATTCCCGAAAATCTTTGGTATGTGTCGGGGAATACCACGCAACTGCATCAGGTGTTGATGAATTTACTGGTCAATGCTCGTGATGCCATGCCTAATGGCGGTACTCTAAAAATTAGGGTAGAAAATTTGGTGCTGCGTCCACAAGATGCCCAAGAGGGTGCTTATATTGCTATTTCTGTGATTGACACTGGGTTGGGAATGTCACCAGAAATTCAAGAGCGAATTTTTGAACCATTTTTTACGACTAAAGAAGTAGGTAAAGGTACAGGATTAGGTTTATCTACGGCTTTAGGTATTATTAAAAACCACGGTGGTTTTATGGATGTCTGTAGTCAACTCAGTGAAGGTACAGAGTTTAAGGTGTATTTGCCTGCATCACATCATCAAGAATATCTTGCTCCTGCTACAAACAGCGAAACACCACAAGGCTGTGGTGAATTGATTTTGGTAGTGGATGATGAGTTAGTTATCAGGGAAGTTACTAAATCATCTTTGGAAACATATAATTACCAAGTTTTGACTGCTAATAACGGTGTAGAAGCAGTAGCCATTTATGCTCAACATCAACAGCATATCAGTATAGTGTTGCTGGATATAATGATGCCGGGGATGGATGGCGCGATCGCTATTCGCAAGTTACAAAAGATCAACCCTAACGTCAAAATTATTGCTATCAGCGGGTTGTTAGCTAGTCAAAATATTGTCGAAGTTGCGTCCATGGGTGTACAAGCATTTCTCGCTAAACCTTGCACAGCTAGAGAGTTATTACAAACCGTCGCTGCTGTCAACAGTAAAAATTAGGAATAGCTTTACATAATCCGTCTACAGGTGTACATTTTTCTTAACAATACTTTTGTTACAATTATTAAAGTTTCCGTAGAAAAAAACCACTATGGCTTTATACGCAGAGTTGCATCGACATCTGGGTGGTTCGGTTGTACCTCGTGTCTTGTGGCGCTATTTCGAGAGACATGGATCAGAATTAATTTCCCGGTTTGCGAATTATCCAGAATTTGAAGACTTTTACACTCGCCCACGCAATACTCTAGATGAATATCTGGAATTGCACACCTTGGTGGAAAGTGTGCAAACTGTAGAAACTTTGCCTTATTTTATCTACCGCTTACTCAGAGGCGCTTATATATTTGAAAATTTAGCTTACCTAGAACTGCGCTATACTCCCTACCTGCGGACGCCTGAACATTTGAGTCAATCTGAGAGAATTGACAAAATGGCAGAAATTGTAGAAGTGGTAGGAAAAGCCAGTCGGATAGAACAATATCCCATTGTCACTAGCCAAATCCTCTGTATGCATACCCGCTTACCTTATGAGGTAAACTTGGCAATTGTGAATTTAGCAGCGCAGAACCCGCAGTATGTTTGTGCTGTAGACGTGGCTGGGGGTGACAGCTATTATGCAGAACGTAAAGACGAATGGATTAGACTATATGATTATGCGCGATCGCTAGGTGTGAAAACCACAGGACATTTATACGAAACTACCGCCGGTTGTTTCCCCGAACTGCTACCATATCTGATGCGGATTGGACACGGTATCCAAATTCCTTTAATGTATCCAGAATTGCTAAAAGACGTGGCTAGACGCGGACAATGTTTAGAAGTTTGTCCCACAACTTACACAAAAACTGGTACTTTACAAGATATACGTCAACTCAAATTAGTTTTTGATCGCTGTTTTGATGCGGGGGTAGACATCGCCATTTGCACAGATAACGCCGGTTTACACAATGTGCGTTTGCCATTCGAGTATGAAAACCTCTTGACTTACGATATTATCAGCTTTGAACAGCTACAAGCTTGTCAAGATGCGGCCTTCCGTCATGCCTTTGCTTGGCCCCATGGTAAGCGTCCTGCGTCTTTGTTGAATGGGTTATTGAAACCTGAATCCAGCAAAGTTTTGGCGATGAGAGATTGTTAAAGGGAGACCCACAGCGCCAGAAAAAATACGTCCACTTCCAATCCCCTAATGTAAATTATGGGGATTTTTATGATGCCTCTTAATATTTAGCCTTTAATTATAGTATTTGTAGGCATTGCCCAGCAAAACTTGGGCGTATGGGGCACAGCTCTACTTACGCGTATTTCTGCAATTATATATACTTTTTATATTTAGTCTTTATTCTATAATAAATCGCCGAATATTCACAATTTTTAACTCAAAATTCTGGTTTTTGCATTACGACTAAGTTTTCAGGACAAAACACCTGGAATTATGTCTCCAAGTGATTTTTATTTGCATAGCTCTGATAGATTTTAAATAAAGTAATTCCTTATAAAAGTGATATTTTTTGAGATTATAAACCAAGAGACAAAACTCCTGTAGTTATGTCCTATCTCTTGTTTTTAATTATTGAATTTACATTTTGTATCGCCGAAAATAGATTCAAGAGTTAAGCAAACAAAAGCTTAATTCCCCAATAAATTAGTTATCTCAGGTAGAACAATCATGTCTAGAATCACAATTTCCGACTTGGCTATTGACTCTAATTCCTTCATCAATGAAGTTGCTGAAACTGAAGCAGCATTTGTTAACGGTGGTGGTTTGAGCAAGGGCGATGCATTAACAGCTGCATTGGGAATATTAAGTGCTTACGAAAAGTTTGCAACCGCTTTCCTAAAAATTTCTAATAAGATCGCTCTAGCATTAGTAAATTACGCACTAAGCTAATTATATATTCAGTAAGTAAGTAGTGGCGTGACAAAACTAAAATGTTGCAATAGATTTTTATTTTTGTAGGGTGCGTTAACGAAGTAACGTACCGTCTTGACCTCCGCAGGCGGTGCGTTACGCTACCCTGCGGGTTCCGATGAAAGCGGTACGCTACAACGCACCCTACTAATGCACTATTTAAGGCTAGACACGCCAGTAGGGTGCGTTAAGCTTTAGCTTAACGCACCATTTTGTATAACTTCGTAATTGATAATTTGCTCGAATCCCCGACTTCTTTAAGAAGTCGGGGATCTAAGCTATATATAAAATCAAAAAATTATGAAGCTATCTTCAGCAATTCCTGGACTGGTTGAGAATAGGAATCTGATTCAAAATGGGGAATAATTTCTACTTGCGTGATTTGTTGTTTTAACCAATCTGCGAATAATTCGCCCATAATCTTTAAGCATAACTGCTCGTCTAATTTTGGCTGAATGATTTCTTCTACCCAAATTAGATGTACTTTTTGTGCAATTACAATCGGTTTGAGTAACTCTGGAGGATGAGCAACAAAAACCGCAGCAGCAATATCTGGTTTAACCTCATGACGATGTTTGATACCACGATATCCACCAGCGCGACGCAGTTCAGGATTTTGGATATATTGACGAGTCACATCTTGGAAAGTAATTTCACCTTCAGAGACTGCGTAAAACAGTTCCCAAGCTAAATCTTCATCTTCTAAGACAACTTCATAGGTGACAGCAGCTAAATAATTGATGTGATTTTCATAAAAGTATGGTTTAACTTTGTCTGCGAATAAATGTTGCGCTAACTTGACAGATAACAAGTTAATTTCTGCTAATTGTTCAAAATCTTCGACAGAAAGATAATGTTTTTGTAACCATGTCCAAGTGTCCTCAGCTTTAATGAGTCTGTTAGTTGCTCGCAAAGCATCAGCGGCTTGTTGTAGTTCGTCGATTTCGACTTTAATACCCGCTTCTTTAGCTGTATGAGAGATGATTTTACGAGTGGCGATCGCTTCCAATATACTAGGCATTTGACAGGAAAGCTTCAGTTGCTCAAATATTTCTTTTTGAGACACATTTACTGATTTTAACATATCTTAACTCCTCAATTTTATAAAAGTCTAACTCTCAACAACTTCCACATCAAAAATATTAATTTTTTCTTGTGATGTGGGTTGAGCGAAGTCGAAACACACCCTGATTGATATATAGCCTTTTCCAGTTAAATCAAGTACAGCCCAACTTATAAACACACTAGCCTAAGCACCCCTAGTCTCTAGCCTCTGAACTCAACAAGATGTACTTCACTAGAAAAAGAAACGCTGTAATTCCCAAAACACTTGGCGATTTACTAAAGCTCTAAACCACCTTTTTGCAGCTTTTTAAACGGATCTAAGATGAAATCAATCAAACGGCGTTGACGCACAATTACCTCTGCTGTAGCTGTTTGACCAGGAGTTAGAGGAATACGTTGGTTATCAGAAGAATTCAGAGAAATTTCCATCTCAAAAACTTCTACTTTACCTTGAGAAGTTTCCATAACTTTAGAATCTGGTGACATGCGAATTACCTTCCCTGTGACTACTCCATAATCTTGGAATGGATAAGCATCAAACTTCACTTTAACTGACATTCCTGTTTTCAAAAAACCACTTTGTTGACTAGGAATATTAGCCTTAAGTACAAACGGAATTCCTTGAGGAGCAATTTGAGCGATCGTCTGACCAGTTTGCACAACTACACCAGGCTTTTTGATAGGTAAATTAAAAATTACACCATCGATGGGTGATTTCATTAAACGTTGTGCCAATTGTAGTTTAACAGAAGTAATTTGGCTTCTAGTTTGAACTATTTCTGATTTGAGGCTGGTAATTTGCGTTTGCATATCTTTCAGTTGTTCCTGGTTTTTCAGCAAAGCCAATTTACCAGCATTAATTACACTTTTATAACTGTTTTGTTGTTCTTCTAGTCTCAATTTTGCTTGCTGAATATCTGCTACAGCTTGGTGCATAATTCCCTGATAGCGGTTTTTTTCTTCTTGAAAGCGTAATATTGCTTGCTTGACACTTGATTCACTTTGCTCAAATATTCTTTCGCTTTCGTCAGCAATTTTTTCTAATTCCACAACTTTAATTTGTGGAACAGCACCCTCATCTCCTAGAGGGCGATAGCGCTGAATTTCTGTTAAATCTTTCCGCCAACGACTTGTAGCTAATTTATAGGAAGTCTGAGCAGAAATCTGGTTTTGTTCAGCCTGATTTACTAGCGCCAGTTTCTCCAATTTTTGTAAGTTATAAATACTCTGTTTCGCATCTAGATTTTGCTGTGCTTGATTAACTTGAGAAACTTTTTCTAATTCTTGGGATTTGTTTTGCTGTTCTTGCACACCAATTGCTAGTTGTAATTGGTTTTTCAATAGTTCTAGTTGTACTAGTCGATTACTTAATCCTTCTAGCTTTGCTTTTCCCTGTTGCAGATCCGTTCGCAGAACATTCGATTCTAATTCTATTAGTAACTGACCAGCTTTAACAGCTTCACCTTCTTTCACCTTGACAGCAATAATATTCCCAGTTACTTGAGTATCTAATCTGTGAGTTTCTCCTAGCGGTTCAATGCGACCTCTAGCACTTCCCGTTTCATCAACTTGCGACAGCATCGCCCAAGGTAAAACTATAGCGCTAAAAATTACTAATAAATATAGCAAAGAGCGTGTCCAACGCCTAGGTAAAGCATCTAATAGTTCCTCAGTACCGTAATACCAATCATCATAATTAGCTGGTAAAGTTGTATTTTCTTCGATAGTATCATTGATTGATTTATTGATTGATTCCTCAGTTAATACCGATGATGAATTAATAGTGGGATTAGACATAGTAGAGTGATGAGTGATGTCAGATTTTATTAAATAAAATACTTTTTGCGAAAACAGTTTTTTGCGCTCTCCTTTGCGTCTTGGCGTCTACTCTTCGAGAACGACTACCCTTCGGGAACGTCTGCGACGAACGTCGAATGCGCGAAACAAAAAATTTTTCATCAACTTGCTTGTGCGAGTTGTTGTTCATTTAGGTAGTAGTAATGACCTCTTTTTGCAATTAACTCCTCATGAGTACCGCTTTCAATTAACAAACCGCGATCTAATACTAAAATCAAGTCAGCATTGCGGATTGTGGAGAGCCTATGAGCAATAATTAAGCTGGTACGACCTTGCAGAATTGTATTTAAATTATTCTGAATGACGCGCTCTGATTCTGCATCTAGATGACTTGTCGCTTCATCGAAAATCAATAAACGAGGATTACCTAACAAAGCACGTGCAATTGCTAGACGTTGGCGTTGTCCACCAGATAGCATTCCACCACCTTCACCAATTTGGGTTTCATAACCCATTGGTAATTGTCGAATAAATTCATCTGCACCCGCTAGATGTGCCACTTTCATAACTTCTGTTAAGGAAGCTTCTGGAAAAGCGATACTAATATTTTCACGAATTGTACCGCCAAATAAGAAAGTATCTTGATCGACAACACCAATTTGAGAACGCAGCGATCGCAAGGCTAAACTAGTGACATCATGGCCATCAATTAAAATTTTGCCGTCTGTTGGTGTATATAAACCCAAAATCAGTTTAGCTAGGGTGGTTTTTCCGGAACCACTACGTCCTACTAAGGCTACAGTTTGCTCTGGCTGAATTTCAAAATTGAGGTTTTCTAAGACGTTAATGTCATTATCAGAATGATAGCAGAAGGTCATATTCTCAAAGCGAATATTACCGCGAATACTCGCTAAATATTGACGTGGTTGATGTTGTAAGTCTTCTTCTGGTTCAGCTTCGAGAACATCATTAATCCGTTCAGTAGAGATAATCACTTCTTGTAATTGATTCCAAAGGACAGTGAGGCGTTGAAAGGGACTAATAATATTACCCAACAACATATTAAAAGCCACTAACTGCCCAATTGTGAGTTGATTTTGAATGACTAACCAAGCGCCAAACCAGAGTAATCCTGTAGTTGCTAAAGATTCAATTGTTGAACTAAAAATTTGCATTTGGTTGCCTACTATCTGCCCACCAAACATTTTTTTAGTCAAGTTATTTAGCAGTTCTTCCCAACGCCAGCGCACGGTCTGTTCAATTGCCATTGAGCGAATGGAACGAATACCCGTGAGGGATTGAATCAAATAACTATTCTCTTTAGCTAATGCACCAAAAACTTCGCGGCTGATGCGGCGAAAAAAGGGTGTAGCAACCAGCGCTAAAATTAAAAATGGTGGCACAATTGCTAGTGCTAATAATGCCATTTTCCAGCTATACCAAAACATCAATCCCACATAGATAAATACTGTCACTAAATCGAGAATTATTGATAGTGCTTCGCCTGTGAGAAAGCGCTGAATTTTTTGATTCTCTTGGACGCGAGAAACAATATCACCAACGTAACGCGACTCAAAAAAAGCTAAAGGGAGGCGAAATGTATGTTTGATAAAACCTACCATTAGCGCTACGCCAATACGGTTGGCTGTATGATCTAGCAGGTATTGTCGTAGTCCATTAAGGGCGACGCGGAATAAACCAAAAATCAACAAACCAAACCCGACAGCAGTTAAAGTGAGGGTACTACCTTGGACAATAACTCTGTCTAAAAGTAACTGCGTAAATAGAGGTGTAATTAATCCAAATAATTGGATAAATACAGAAGCAACGAAAACTTCTAGTAGTACTTGCCAATGTGGTTTAACTAACTCGAATAACTGCCAAAATGGTGTACTTGCTTCTTCACTTTCTTTGAGGAGGGCGGTAGGTTGTAATATTAAAGCATAACCAGTCCAATCTGCTAGGAATTGATGATGGGTGAGGCTACGTTGACCAATTCCAGGATCACCGACAATGACATATTTTTTGGTAATTTTATAAACAACAATGTAATGATTACCTTCCCAATGCGCGATCGCAGGTAGGGGTTGTTGTGCTAATTTATCTAGGCTGGCTTTAACTGGACGGCTTGCAAAACCAATACTTTCAGCGGCGCTGGCTAACCCTCGCAAAGAAACCCCAATACGATTAACGTTCGCTAAATCCCGCAATCTGTTAATACTAAAACCCTTACCCCAATAGCGACCAATCATTACTAAACAAGCGACACCGCAATCGGAAGTACTTTGTTGTTCAAAAAAGGGATAGCGTTTAGTTATTTGTGCCCATAGATGTCTAGCTTTTACTTGAGGTGTTGGAAAATAAGCACGTCGTTGTTTCTTTTTTGGGGTAGCCTTGGCTGGAAAAGGAATTACATTAGGAATTGCAGATTGCTGATTATTTACTCTATCTTGGCGCTCCTGATAGTTAGTTAACTCTGCTAATTCTTGCCAAAATTGCAGTGCTGTTTGCCAATCCCTAGTCCTTAAACGATAAATAATTGTTGGTTGAGTTGCTTCCCAATTACCCTGTTCTGGCGTATATATTTTTTCTGGGATTAAATAACTACCGTCGGGATGCTGTAGTTTTCCTTGACGTAGCAAAAATAACTGAGTATCTTGTTCTGGAGAAAACTCTTGAAACTCTCTCAATGAAAGCCTTTCAAACAAATATAATGCCTGAAATATACCCTCTGGTGAAGTTTGGGGGTGTTGTTGACGATACAACATCAGCAAATCCCAAAGTTCTGCACGTACTAAAAAGCGATCGCAGATTTTGGGGTATTTAGCGATCAAAGTCTGCAATAAATTTTCGTTGAGATAACACAGTTTTAAATTAGTTGAAGCCCTCGCAGCATAAAAGCTAAAGTCTGACTTTGCAAACAAGGTCATTTCACCAAACGAAGACCCTGCTGCTAAAGTAGAAATTAAGTTACCAGAACTATCTAATAATCTGACTTTACCCGAAACCACTAAATAAATTCCTGCCTTCGCATCTCTTGATTTCCAAAACAGTTTTGCTATGGGTGGTTCTACAATTTCAACTTTTGCCCAACAATTGTTTAATTCCCTATCCGAAAGCTTTTCATCCAAAATAGAGGTCAGTAATTGACCCAGTTGTTCTTGGGAAAATATTGATGGCATTTCCTCTCTTTTACCCCAAACTTAGTTATTAATCTGCATCAAATTTAATGACTGATATAGATGAGAATCAGTCTGAGAGTGTAAGTCACTGATTCTTACACCATTCGCCTTTGTTTCTGGAATTTCTATTTGTTTATGTATCCGGTTTTTTTGTGTAGCCAGACCCATTTCTTTGAGCAATCTATTAATGTGGCGATTACTGATTTCAATACCAAATTCAGTTGCCAAATGCTTGCTTAACCATTGAGATGTCCAACTACTAAAGGCGTAACCATATTTCCGGGGACTATGGCTCAACAATTCTTTTAATCTGTTGAGATATTGTTGATTGACAGTTTTTGGTCTGCCTATTGGTCGTTGCTGCCATTGTTCAACTAAACCTGCTTTAGCAATAGTAATCCAATAACGAGCCATTTCCTGAGAACAACCTAAAATTTGGCAAATTTCGGTTTGTGATTTTCCCATATCTGCCAACAGCATAATTTCTAGCCTTCGCCGATATTCTGGTTGCAATTTTTCAGGTAAATTTTTCAATAAATCCTTGTGCTGATCAGGTGTGAAAAACTGATTTTCAGTGTCTTGAAAGGACTTTTTTGACATAAAATCGCTCGCTCAATGCAAATTGTGTCCAAATGCATTCACAGTTGTGCTATCCAGATTTCACTGACTATTTAGAAATAATCTAATGCTTGAGGAGTAATTATCAATCACTAATTATTATTGTCAGGATCATATCAAGTGATTACCTGAGCTTGATATGATCCTGACAATGCATTCTACAAGTTAGATGTGGCATTTATTCTGAGAAATGCTGGAAACTGTGATGATAATTGAACTCACAAAAGTGCAAAATGTTATTAATTTTGTAGCAGAAATGGAATTATTGTTTTATCTATTCCAGTTAAATTAATAACAAAAAATTCTAGAAAATTTCTAAACTGTTGTATTTGCCAGTTGCAGATACCTGCTACTAACTCTTTTTGCTCACTACATTTTTAAAAATTATAAGTTATCTGAAAATCAAGTTAATCATGGAGGCAATAAAGCATAAAACTGTGTATTCACGCACTATATTGTTTTAGTCGCTAACCTGAGATAATGTCAAGGGTGAGTGCATTAAAAAATTGAGCATTGCATAATAGAGATAATTTTTAGTTAGTAATTATCGCTTTTAAATGATGTTTGAAAAGTTGTAAAATATACTTAAAACTTTGTTTATTTTATGTGTATACCGTCGCCTTTGAAGTTGCAATTGAGCATTCAATCAGCAAAAGTGCAACTAGTGCTACTGTGGCATAATTGACGATGCCGCTGCAGAAGAAGTATGAAACAACCGGGCGATCGCCTGCAGCAATTTCTCAGGCTTTACTGGCTTGGAAAGATGCAGTTGAAAGCCTGCTGCCATTGCTTGTTGATAATTAATATCTCCAGCGTAGGCAGTTAGGGCGATCGCCTTTACCTGTCCTCCCTGGGCTGGTGACAATGCCCTCACCTGCTGCATCAGCATATAACCATCCATTTGCGTATTTACATTTTGCATCTCTACATTTTGCGTATTTACATTTTGCATCTCCACAACAAAATGAGACGTTGCTCAATAACGGAACGATTTTTATCTCGCGCAAAAGCAAAGACACTCGTCTGGGCGGGTTTCCCGCGCCGGTCTGCTTGAAGGGTGGAACCCCCCAAGCAGCTGGCTCGGCTTGAAGCGACTGGCGTCAAAGCGTCTGTCGCCAAAACGCAAAGAAACGACCTTTACCTTTGGTAGAAAACCTTATTCACCCCGCAACTATGCAACGCCGCAAATTTATATTGAGATTTAGCAAAGCCCAAAACGGTGAATTTGTGCAAATAGTCTAATTGGCTAGTCGCTAGATAACTCTAAGCGCCTACACCTTCTGTCGCACCACCGATGCTTTTCCAAGCAGAAAGACCACCAGGAATCCCGGAGACTTCAGCAAACCCAGCTTCTAGAAGCGCTTGGGTAGCGTGGACTGCTTGCTCATCATCAGCACCATAAACATAAATATGGCGTTCGCTGTGCAAAGCAGATTTGGCTTTTAGCGCCAATTCATCGAGAGGAATTTGGATGGCTCCGGTGATATGACCTTGATTGTAGGAAGGGCGATCGCGTACATCAACAATTGTAAAGGCCGGTTGACCCCATTCCAAACGAGACTTTAAATCGTGTACATCAACTGCTAAATTTCTACTCATAAGCTTTTCCCGCTTATAACCTCACAAGCAATTTATCAAATATCCTAATTTGAATTGAAATTTCTTTACAATTAATAAGAATTTTTGGGAATGTGGGGTGATGGGGTGATGGGGTGATGGGGTGACTTGTACTGAGCGAAGTCGAAGTAAGTCGAAGTATGGGGAGGTGAGAGAAAAAAAGAATTTATGCTGACGCTTGCTGTCTTCTCCTTCCTCCCACCCTTCCCACACCTCCCACCCTTCCCACACCTCCCCACCTCCCCACCTCCCCACCTCCCCATCACCCCACCTCCCACACCTCCTGTTCCTGCTAAATAACTCATGGCATCTATTATCCAAACACTACCAACGGAAGTTGTATATCTGATTACCGCAGGCGAGGTAATCGATTCTTTAGCGGCTGTCGTGCGAGAATTGGTGGAAAACTCCCTAGACGCGGGCGCGACTAGAATTGTGGTGGCTATTTGGCCGCAGCAGTGGCGGGTGCGTGTGGCTGATAATGGTTGTGGAATGAATTTAGAAGATTTGCAACAAGCAGCGATCGCTCACAGCACGAGTAAAATTCGCTCTTGTGCAGATTTATGGAAAATCAATAGCTTGGGATTTCGTGGCGAAGCACTGCACAGTTTGACGAATTTGGCAAGTTTAGAAATCTTTAGCCGTCCAGCCCAGGAAAACTTAGGGTGGCGGGTGGTGTATGGTGAGGGTGGGGCGGCTGTTGAGGTGACGGCAACGGCGATCGCTCCTGGTACAGTGGTAACAGTCTCGAATCTTTTCGGTAATTGTCTATCTCGCCGTCAGGGTTTACCTCCAACATCACAGCAAATGAAAGCTGTGCAAGCAACTATTCACCAAATCGCTCTGTGTCATCCTCATGTTACTTGGCAGGTTTGGCAAAATGACCGGGAATACTTTACCATCTATCCCTGCCGAACTATCGCACAACTGCTACCGCAAATTATTCCCAAAATCCGTTCTAGTGACCTGCAAGAGTTGAAACTAGATGTCGCCAATCTTGCTCACTCAGCACTAAATTTAGTAGTAGGATTACCGGATAGGTGTCATCGCCATCGTCCAGATTGGGTGAGGGTGGCAATGAATGGCAGGATGGTTAAATGTCCGGAGATAGAACAGACAATTCTTTCAACTTTTCATAAAACATTACCACGCGATCGCTATCCTATTTGTTTTTTGCATCTGGTGATTTCTCCTGAGCACATCAATTGGAATCGTAACCCGGCGAAAACAGAAATTTACCTCAACGAGGTCAATTTTTGGCAAGAACAAGTGATTCAAGGAATTGAACAAGCTCTCCGCATCAGTGCGGTTAACCTCAAAGAGGCTGTGCAAACAACGCGAGTCAGTAAATTATTGAAAGCGGCTGAAGCGAAAGGCAATTATAATTTCCAACCGCAAAACTCACCAGAAGACGATCAGCAAACCTCTCTCAAAGCGATCGCCCAACTGAGCAATACTTATATAGTGGTAGAACATCCAGGGGGAATGTGGTTAGTAGAACAGCACATCGCCCATGAACGAGTGTTATATGAACAATTGTGCGATCGCTGGCAAATCATCCCCGTCGAACCCGCAATCATTCTTTATCAATTATCCCCAGCCCAAGTCTCTCAACTGCAACGCATAGGTTTAGATATAGAACCCTTTGGTGAACAACTTTGGGCAGTGCGGAGCATACCTGCAATGTTACAACACCGCGAAGACTGTGCACAAGCAATTTTAGAACTCAGTTGGGGAGGAGATTTACAAACAGCCCAAGTAGCTGTCGCTTGTCGCACCGCCATTCGCAACGGGACACCAATGAACCTAAACCAAATGCAAACGCTACTCAATCAATGGCAAAATACCCGTAACCCCCGCACCTGTCCCCACGGACGCCCAATTTATTTATCTTTGGAAGAATCAGCTTTAGCCAGATTTTTTCGGCGTAACTGGGTAATTGGTAAGAGTCATGGGATTTAGTTGTACGGGGATGGGGTGATGGGGGGATGGGGAGGTGGGGAGGTGGGGTGATGGGGTGATGGGGTGATGGGGTGATGGGGTGATGGGGTGATGGGGTGATGGGGTGATGGGGTGATGGGGTGATGGGGTGATGGGGTGATGGGGTGATGGGGTGATGGGGATTAAAGAGTGAGCCTTTGAGCCTGAAGCTTGAGCCTTTGAGCCTGGAGCTTGAGCCTTTGAGCCTGGAGCTTGAGCCTTTGAGCCTGAAGCTTGAGCCTTTGAGCCTGAAGCTTGAGCCTTTGAGCCTGAAGCTTGAGCCTTTGAGCCTGAAGCTTGAGCCTTTGAGCCTGAAGCTTGAGCCTTTGAGCCTGAAGCTTGAGCCTTTGAGCCTGAAGCTTGAGCCTTTGAGCCTGAAGCTTGAGCCTTTGAGCCTGAAGCTTGAGCCTTTGAGCCTGGAGCTTGAGCCTTTGAGCCTGAAGCTTGAGCCTTTGAGCCTGAAGCTTGAGCCTTTGAGCCTGGAGCTTGAGCCTTTGAGCCTGAAGCTTGAGCCTTTGAGCCTGGAGCTTAAATTTCAGAACTCAAAATATCTTGCTCAGAACCCAAAGCTTCCCCCACCTCCCACACCTCCCACACCTCCCACACTCCCCACACCTCCCACACTCCCCACACCTCCCACACTCCCCACACCTCCCACACTCCCCACACCTCCCACACTCTTACTTCCCGTATTCAGCCCTCTGAGTCTGGTAATTTTCCAGAATCGAGAAAAAAACACTGAAATCAGAAAAGGGCGGTCATCTTACTGAAGTCTGTTATTGGTCATTTTTTGACCTGACCACAGGCATAATTCTACAGGTTTTAGGTGAAGAGTAATTAATTCGCCTGACAACTGAGCTGTCAATCGTTGACGATCTTAATTAGCATGTGAGTTTATTTGCACTTTACTAATTTTTTTACTTTGGGAGCACTTATGCAGAACTACTCTACTAGTCAATCAGCATCTAACCATTCTCAGGTTAGTTCTACATCTGTAAATATTAATGGAGCGATCGCACTTTTAATCTTTATTATCCCCATATCTTTGTGTTTTGGCGTTAAAGCTTATCGAAAATACCGTGCTGCGGTTCTCCGTCAACAAATTGCTACCTTAGAAAAGCTGTGGCGTTTGGAGAGTAAAAAGAAAAAGGCTTAAAACACGGAGGTTGTGAAAATGAGATACTTATTTTTTCTCTGGGTGCTGATATTATAAGTAGTTACAAAAAATTAAATTCATTCTTAGAGGGAACAGGGAACAGGAGGTGTGGGAGGTGTGGGAGGTGTGGGAGGTGTGGGAGGTGTGGGAGGTGTGGGAGGACGGGGAAGATAGCAAGCGTAAGCATAAATTCTTTATTCACCCCATCTCCCCATCTCCCCATCTCCCCACACTCCCCACACTCCCCATCACCCCACCTCCCCACCTCCCACGCCTATATCTGCTTCACTAAAGGCTGTCCATCTTTAACTTCGCCAATTAAAACTAAATCTGCACAGTTGACAAAGATACCATTCTCCAGTACACCCGGAATATTATTCAGTGTTTTTTCTAGATTCGCAGGGTCATCGATCAAGTCAAATCTGACATCCAAAACAAAGTTACCTTGATCAGTGATGACTGGGCCGGCTTTTTTCACGCCCATACGCAGCTCTGGCTTACCACCCAACTTAATAATGGCATTGGTGACGGGAGTGATTGCCATAGGGATAACTTCCACTGGTACAGGGAAACTAGAACCCAAGCGGTCTACCAGCTTACTACTATCTACCACCACAATAAATTGATCTGCGAGGTAATCTACCACCTTTTCGCGGGTATGGGCCGCACCACCCCCTTTAATTAAATTTTTCTGTGGATCAACCTCATCAGCACCATCAATGGCAATATCGATATGGTCGATTGCATCTAAGGTAGTGAGAGGAACGCCGTATTGCTTGGCTAAAACTTCCGATTGAAATGAGGTAGGGACACCAACAATATCTTTAAGTTCCCCAGACTGGAGACGTTCACCGAGAAACTGAATTGTATACGCCGTGGTTGACCCCGTACCCAACCCCACAACCGCACCTGATTTTACCAAAGCGGCGGCGGCTTTGCCCACTTCTTGTTTCATTAACTTTACAGGGTCTGCTGCTGCGGTCATTACCAAAACTCCTAAAATATTTAATCAGTAGACAGCTCTATCACAGCCGACTATACTACATCTCTAGTAATTCAAAATTCACTCATTGAAAATTCAAAATAAATACTATCCAAGAAATCAGCTATTTTGCTTCTCAGATATGTGACAAATTCCCGTCAGCATGAACAACCAAGATACCCAACTTAGAAAAATTTGGTATTGAAGTATAACAATTAACAAAAAACTCACAACTCCACCCAGCAAAAAATTTACATCATCGCTATAATCATTAGGCAGTGCTTTTCCCTAGCAGGTTAGTGTCACAGTATTTGTCAATTCAGATTTATAGATGAAAAAAGAATGAAAATCACGCGGCAATTGCTAGGTACAATTTTATTAACTGTACTTTTACAAAACTTCCCAGGAATCGTTCAATCCCAACAGCCAGAAGCCAACGCTGATAAACTAGCAGAACCAATTCAAAAGGTAACTGCAGCCAAGTTAATGTCTAACTCTGCTGATGGAAAATTTTATCCAGAGCGATTGATCAATCGTGCAGAACTAGCTGCAATTTTGGTGAAAACATTTCGTCTCGAACAACGACAAGCAGCCCAAACACAAAACAGCATATCAGTAGCAGATGTACCCGCTTCCCATTGGGCATATAAAGATATTCAAACAGTCTTAAAAACTGATATTATGAGAGGCTATCGTGGTAACTTATTCTTCCCTAATCAAAGAATAACAAAAGCCGAAGCCTTAGCTATTTTTGCTCAAGCTTATGGAGTATTTCAGTTTCCCGATGAAAACGTCAAAGAAATTTTAGCGCCATACCCAGATGCAGCATCGATCCCGACTTGGGCGAGAAGAGCGATCGCCACAATCATCACCGAAGGATTTATCAACACTGATGCCCAAGGTAACATCTCCCCATTACAACCCATGACCCGTGGAGATATGGCTTACCTCCTGAGTAAATATTTACAAAGGCAAAAGAAACAAGCAGACACGCCAGAAGTTCCCATTCTTCCTGACGCCCCAGAACCGCGTTAAGCTCCCAAAGCACAAAAACCATACCGCAAGCTTCGTTTTAATTTACCTAACTTCACGCAACTCCATATAACTCTGCGGGCAACAAGACCGTGGGAAAATCAAAGATACCCAAAGTAGAGATTAGAGAGGAACACTCTATAATATGCATTTGAGCGAAATCACCCATCCCAATCAGTTGCACGGTTTATCGATTCGGCAGTTGCAACAAATTGCTCGTCAAATCCGAGATAAGCATCTGCAAACGGTAGCTGCAACCGGGGGACACCTGGGGCCAGGTTTGGGTGTTGTAGAATTAACTCTAGGGCTTTACCAAACACTAGACTTAGACAGGGATAAAGTCATTTGGGACGTAGGACACCAAGCTTATCCCCACAAACTACTGACAGGACGTTACAGCAACTTCGACACCCTCAGACAAAAAGACGGCATTGCTGGTTATCTCAAACGGTGCGAAAGTAAATTTGATCATTTTGGCGCCGGTCACGCTTCCACCAGCATTTCAGCGGCTTTGGGTATGGCTTTGGCGCGAGATTTAAAAGGGGAAAAATTTAAATCAGTCGCCGTAATTGGTGACGGCGCCCTCACCGGCGGGATGGCTTTAGAAGCCATCAACCACGCCGGACATCTACCCAAAACCAACCTCCTAGTTGTTCTCAACGACAACGAGATGTCCATTTCGCCCAACGTCGGCGCCATTCCTCGCTATCTCAACAAGATGCGTCTGAGTCCCCCAGTCCAGTTTTTCAAAGACAACTTAGAAGAACAATTCAAACAAATTCCCTTTGTTGGTGAATCCCTATCTCCCGAAATCGGACGCATCAAAGAAGGAATGAAGCGTTTGGCGGTTCCCAAAGTTGGAGCAGTGTTTGAAGAACTCGGTTTTACTTACATGGGGCCAGTCGATGGACACAATCTCGAAGAATTGATCGCCACCTTCCAACAAGCTCATCAAATACCCGGCCCTGTCTTAGTGCATGTAGCCACTGTCAAGGGTAAAGGTTATGAAATTGCCGAACAAGACCAAGTTGGTTATCATGCCCAAAACCCCTTCAACCTGACAACCGGTAAAGCTATCCCTTCCAGCAAGCCCAAGCCCCCTGCTTACGCGAAAGTCTTCGCCCACACCTTAGTCAAACTGGCTGAACAAAACCCCAAAATTATCGGGATTACAGCCGCAATGGCTACAGGAACAGGCTTAGATAAATTACAAGCAAAACTGCCGAATCAATATATTGATGTTGGCATTGCTGAACAACACGCCGTCACCTTAGCTGCAGGGCTAGCTGCAGAAGGTATGCGCCCCGTCGCCGCTATCTACTCTACTTTCTTGCAACGCGCCTACGACCAAATAATTCACGATGTCTGCATCCAAAACCTCCCAGTATTCTTTTGCTTAGACCGGGCAGGAATTGTCGGCGCTGACGGCCCCACCCACCAAGGGATGTATGATATTGCCTACCTGCGCTGCATCCCCAACATGGTGATGATGGCGCCTAAAGACGAAGCCGAATTACAACGCATGATCGTCACCGGCGTTAATCATACCAGCGGCCCGATTGCTCTGCGCTTTCCTCGTGGTAACGGTCACGGTGTACCTTTGATGGAAGAAGGCTGGGAACCTTTAGAAATCGGCAAAGGCGAAATTCTCCGCACCGGGGACGACGTATTAATTCTCGGTTACGGCACAATGGTATACCCAAGTTTGCAAGCAGCCGAAATCCTCAGCGAACACGGCATAGAAGCCACAGTGGTTAACGCCCGTTTTGTCAAGCCTTTGGATACAGAATTAATCTTGCCTCTGGCGAAGAAAATCGGCCGTGTCGTTACCTTAGAAGAAGGTTGCGTCATGGGTGGCTTTGGTTCTGCAGTCGCGGAAGCCCTCTTGGATGCTGACGTGGTTGTACCTGTGAAGCGCATCGGTGTCCCAGATATTCTCGTAGATCATGCGACACCAGATGAATCTAAAGCTGAGTTAGGTTTAACCAGCCGTCAGATAGCAGAGAGAGTTTTGCAGGCTTACTTTCAGCCCCAATTATCTGCTGTTGTCTAATAGTTGCTTGTGATTTTACTGAATGTAGAGACGCGAAATTTCGCGTCTCTACACCAAAAATATAGGGCTGGAAACTGTTGTAGCAATAAAAGCCGTGAAGGTTGTATTTAAAATGCTGATTGCCACCCAAAAAGTTCTAGACTGAATCCCCAGACTTGAATCAACAGGCTTGGAAGAAAGCGGCTAATCCTTGGGCATCCTGAGAACCGACTTAATCTCGATAACATCTTTGTTGATCGAATCAAAGCGAAAATCAATTTCTTTAATAATTAAATCAATTCCTTGCTGCATCTGCTCTTGGTTCCGGCGAATGTGCCCAAAATCTCGCTCCAAGCCGTACTTCTTTTTCTCATTATTCCCATACCAGTAAATCCCACCGATTAAAGCGGTAATTGACGTCAACAAAAGACTTCCCAGAGAGAGAGCGTCACTCAAACTAATAAAATTTTTCATGGTTTCATAAAATCATTAATAAAAAAGCGATCGCACTGCATAACATTAAGTGGATCGCTACAGAGATAAAACTATCTACGCTACTACAGCAACTTCAGAACCACAATAATGGTGGGTGGTATTTAAGAATTACTAGTGGGTGCTATAGCAGCATTATCCTCTAATCAAATTATCAAGAGCATCAATTTTTAATTCAATCGCTTTGATGTCGTCTTCCAAAGTCGTCTTATTTATCCCCTCGTATTGGTAAATAGCGACATTAGCACTGATAAACCATTTAGGAACCTGAATAGACACGAAGTAATTAATGTTTAAATCATCAAAAACTATTAAATTAAATTTACCCAAAAACAATCTTTCAGGTTCACCGACAAAACTCGCACCTAAACCAGTTGTTAAACTGCGTCTCAAATATCCGGCATACTTCCAAATCTTCCCCACAGGAACAGTAGTGGTTACGCTAACAGCAATAATAGGTTTATCAAATACTATCGGGACAATTATCTCAGTTATCCTTTCATAAATTGGCTGACCTGAACCATCATTTAAATGAGTTACAGCCGGGAAAGAATTACTATATTGTAAAGCCCAATTACTCTCTATTCCTAGCTGTAAGTTACGTGCCATATCAAGCGTGAGAAATTACAAAATCAACGTGTTCTGCAAATTCATCTAAAATCTCAAATGGATCAGGGATACCGTAATACTCCAGCTTGTCTAAATATTCAATCGTGTCAATTTTCCCAGTTAACCAATCCCTACCCGCTTGGTTGATGGCAAGCATTCCCTGAAAATCAGATTCAGAACAGTTGCCGTCAACATCAACGGAGAGCAGATCCAATGAATCATCTGGAGTCCAAATAATCCCAGTGCGTTCTGCTATCTTGCTCATTGTCCTTATCCCTCAGGAATAAATCTAGCCCGATTTTTGCCACCATTTCCGTTGATAAAGTTTGCAAAAGCTGATTCACCTTTGATAGCCAAAACAGCTACATCGTAATCTTGCCCACCAGCATTTTGCCCAAAAGTGCAGGTCACAGAATCTACATCAGGCTTTTTGTATTCAGCGCCGGTAATCCGACTAGGTTTTTTGGTAGTTCCAGGTAGAACAGAAGTTAGCGTCAATTTAGCCGCTTTGAACTGATTTGTCTCGATTAAAAGTGGATTGGTTAACGCTGCAAATTCAGTAGCAGTCGTGGTGTAATTAGCAAGTAGACCACGAAGCACCGTACTGACCCCAGAACCTTGTCCAGTTTGTCCATCTTTAATTAGCCGCGCAGGTACATAAATTTTTGTAGTACCAGCAGTTCCAAACGGGGAAATATATCCTTTTTCTCTTTCTGCCTTTGCACGCTTAGTTTCATCAGTAATAGCGGCATATTTGGCTTGACGTTGTTGGGGAGTGGCATCTAACCATTCTTTATATTTGTCATACCGGGCTTTTTGGGCTGGGTAACGCTGCAGTTCTCTAAACCCCATAATTTTTATTTGTGATAGTTACAGTTTTCACCAACTTTAACCCTTTAAAATCCTTAGACGTTTCCATAGAAACCTAATAGGTTTTTAGCTTTATTGTTTACCAGAGTTTCTTGAAGACAAGTCTTGAAAATCATGGATAACGGATTAATGACTGATTTCTGAGAGTTGTATCTAGTAAAAAGACAGGTGGGACAAGATTCCCCAAAGATATGTATGCACTTCTGAATCTGAGGACTGCTACGGGTCTATACCTGCGATTTTGTACCTGTTTACCCAAAATTGTGACTTTCCCGGCTGTTGCGGTTGTCGTACTAGGTTTATCTGGGTCATTTAATAACACCCTGTCTGAATAGAAGGGTACGTCAATCACGTTGCAAATTTTTTGATAAATTTCAGATCCATCAGACTTACTGTTAACTAAGATGTAATTCCCTTTAGGGAACCCGTTATCAGGATCAGTATAGCTTGCACTTTTATTACCGCAGGTGTAAGTTATTCCTTTACCACCTGATAAAAAACTACTCTTAATTTCGTTCGCTATTTCCGTCATGTTAGCTTTAGTAATAGCTGGTTTAGCATTTCCAGAAGCGCAAGAAAATTTCATTAACCTGACAGATTTTTCGTGCTGTATGGGTGATTCTTCAGGTGGTGAAGCTGAATCATCCTGTGAGAAGACAAAGAATAGCTGAGGATGACCAGCGACAGGGGGAGCATTATCAAATTTTGAGCCATAAACTACAGCTAAATTTTTTCGGCTATAGCCAATTACGTTAAAGAATAGGTTGTGACGCATATTCATCATTGCGTCGTTATCGTTATCAGTAATTCGACAAGCTAATTTCAAGGAACTTCGCGGTGATGATAAATCACCGTTGCCATTTACGTCCTTAAAATATCGGTCTACCCGTCGATTAAATTCGGTCTTATAAGTCTGCTGAAGATGTTCAAATGGATCGGTTGGAGAATTTGTCATTAGTCCTCCCCGTCAAACAAGTCTGAAAAATCAAATGGATATGGCTGTGAATCGGTTTTACTCTGAGCTTCCTTAGCTTTTAGTTCGTCTGGTTCAGGTATGTTTGTAGATTTATTCTCAGGTTTCTTGTCTTCTTTGATTGCCTTAACAAAATCTGTTGAGGCTGTTGTTAGTTCAGTTGTGGCGTTAATAACATCTAATGGTGCTTGTGTGACCATTTGAATTGTTGATGCACCATTTTGTAATTTTTCTAGAAATTGAGTAACCCGATTAAATTTAGGTTGTGGGTTCATCCAGCCGTAAGCATTTTCTAAAATTACTCCACCTTTCTTTAAAGCATTCCCTATCTTTCCTGTCTGTCCTGCTATTAATTCAGAGGCTTGTAAAATGGTTTGAGATAAATTTAAGAAGCTATTCAAAACATTAGTAGTAGCTTGATAAATTCTATTAGCCTTACTCCAAGTTTCAGATAGAGCAGTGTAATTTTCAGCGCCAATTGCATTTTTAATCAAGCCTTCAATTCCAGAATTAATCAATTTACCTACATCAACCGCATTACCTTCACTATCTTTAATCCCCACAAGAGTCAAGACATTAGCAAGAGATTGTCCAAGGGTTTGAGCAATATCTCTACTGAGCATTGCTGCATTATGAATCGTGGCAAACAACGTCAAGTAACTAACAGCAGTATTTAGTGCACTCCAGGCGCTAAATCTTCCCAAAAATCCAGAGATACCACCTTTTACTTGGTCGCCCAACTTGCTATTAATTGTGTATAATAAAGCCAATTCAGGTATCTGTGCAGCGGCGTTTGCAGCACCAAGAATATCGGCTTTATTTTGATTACTATTCTGATTGATTCTACTGGCATTATCATCAAAACTTTTGTTCAAGCAGCCACCATTAGCACTTTCACAAATCGCCTCCCCTGTAGCTTGCTTGATTTGAGTAGGGGTGGGGATAGATGGTTTAATAGCATCTGCTGCTCTACCTGGGATAAATGGCAGGAATCCTAATATTTGATCCAGCTTGGATAATGCTGATGCATTCACCTTATCTTGCTCCTTAAGTTGTGTTTGTATATCTCCTATTTGAGGAGTAATAGTTTTAATATTTTGCTTATTCTGATCATTATCACGCTTTAATCTTTCTATCTCTGCGGGGTCAATTGTTGGGGATGAAGCGATTTTAGCTTGCTCTTTTTTCAAGGATTCACCCAACGCATCTTTTTCTTGCTCAATTCGCTCTAATGCTTTAGTAAAAGTAATATTTTGTTGAGACTGCATCTTCCAGGCATCGTCTAAATCCTTTACTCCTTGCTCAAATCTTTTATTAAGCAAGGCTAGATCACCTTGCCCCTGCTTTTCATTGAAAGCAGCTTCTCTGCTAAATCTAGCTAGTTCGAGTTCAGTTTGTTTAGTAAAATTGTCAAGACTATTGTCTAATCCTTCGTATCTTTTATTGATTTCATTTATGCGCTGTGCGTAAGTATCGTCAATTCTATCTACCGAGGTTTTAAGCTGGGATATATCATATTTAAATTCAATTAAATTAGGTGCACCAGCAGGAATTATGGCTGCTTTTTTAAGCGCTTCATCTGCCGTATTTTGGGCTTTATCTGCAGCAAATTTTAAAGAAGATATTTTTCCATCAAGACTAGATATATCGCTGGTAGCTTTTATCAACCTTGCAGAAAGTGAGGCAATTTCATTATCAGATTTAGCATTCGCTGATGTTCCTTTAAACAAATTTGATATTGTTGCTTGCGTCTCGGCTGCAAATTTTTGAATTGAATTATTAAAAGCAGAAATTTGATTATTAATTCTTGATACCTGTTCATTTATTTGTGCCTCAAGTTTCACCCTTCCTTGCCTTGTTTCGTAAAGCGCATCATTACTCTGCTTTCTAGCATCAGCTATCTGCGCTTCAAGTTTCGCCCTTCCCTGGCGAGTTTCGTAAAGCGCATCATTACTCTGCTTTTTAGCTTCGTCTGCTCTTTCTCTAGCAGCCGTCGCGTTCCGGCTAGCTGATAAAGCTTCTTGGTTAGTACGTCCTACTTGAGAATCAAGCTTTTCAATTTTTGAATTTGCAGATTGAACTCGATTATTGACTGTCTGAACAGTTGACAAGATTTTTGACATATCCCTATTCAGTATGTCGTTGATTTTGCTCTGCTCTTTTTGTCGCGCTTCTGTTGCTTTGATACTAAGAAGTGCTAAAGAAGTACCAGCAAGAGAAAGTGCAAGATTAGCTGCTTTCATTAATGAGGTACCGCCACCAGGAACTTTAGATAACAAGGTATCCAAAATATTTTTAGAATCTTTAGACAACTTCGCTGCATCCGCAGCCGCTTTTGTTGTTTGTTTGATTCTTTTAATTTCGTCTAATAAACCTTTTTGCTCATTCAAAGCATTGGTAAGCTTAGATAAATTCCTATAATCCTTATTGCTAAATTGTGTGTATTGTCTTTGGATATTCGGAATATTCCAATTACCTTTAATACTGCTGCTATATCCTCGAATATATTTACCAGTATTAATCAATCCATCTTTTAAAGCTTTTGTCCCTGGGGTATCTGGAATATTACTCATTTACCACCTCCAAATAAGTTAAATATTGAATTCACACCTTTAGCAACTGTCGTGCCGAATTGCTCAACTATTTTTAGCAACGGCTCTAAATATTGATTAATTTCTCCGATAGTCTTCCCTATGGCTTCAAAATCTTTATGAAGGGCATTAATATATTTTTCTATTTTCTCTATTCGTTCTTTCAACTTAGATAAGCTATCAACTTTTTCTTCTAACAGTTTGACTTGATTAAACAAGCGAATTACATCATCATCTGAGTTGCTCATCGAGCTTACCTCCTATCCGTTTTATCCTAGCTTCCAACTCCTTACAATCCATGCATGTGTACCCTGGATACCTTGATTTACTAGCTTTGCATTCCCCAGGTTCACAGCCGTCACATTTCACTTTGTAATTAGGAATTACCTCTACTTCGTATTGATAAATTTCGTCTTTGTCCTGAACTGAAAAAGTAGAATTAGAATAACCCGCACTAAAAACCCAAACATCTTGATACCATTCAACACTGGGGATACTATTATCTATCGGCACATCAGAAACAAATCTTTCTTCACCAGTATCGTAATCTTGGGTAAATAATTTGTAATAAGTGTATACAGGATTATTTGGATTACTGTAATCTCGATGGTATTTTGTAAAGCTATTTTCGCTTTCTTTCTGATAGTAACTAAAAAGATAATTGCCAAGTCTTTCATCTGGTGGGATATCTTCATCTGCTGGTGCATATCTGAAATAGCTCCAAACATCCATTTTTAATAATCCACCGGGTATAGCCTCAATAATTACTGGTGGATTGTTGAATTCCAACCTGATTAACTTATTGTTTAACTTAAACTCTACAGAAGCCTTAGCAGCATTCTCACAGTGTATTTCCCTCATAAGATGCTATCCAAATTAATAGGTGATTCCACATCATATAAATTTGTGGGAATATCAAATATGTGTAGCCAGTAAGTATAATTAATTTTGTTATTCTCAACCGTCAATTTTTTATCCTCAATCTCTATGCTGGAGATGTTATTTTCCAGCCATTTTTTGAATAAAGCAACAAAGATTGATTCAGCGGTAGCAGTGGGAAGAATAGTTAGGTCATTCTTGTTAACCACAATTTTGTTGATGTCTTGTATAGCGTTGACGCCAAACAAAAAATTAAATTGAGTGAGTAACGCAGTTGGAACAAATAGGAAGCCTAGAAATTGGCTTACTCCTATAGCTAAAGATAAAAATGAGAATGCCTGGAATATTACTGGTACTTCAAAGCTATAAAAAATAAATCCCTGAAAAGCTTTAAAGCCTATAATATCTGATAAAACCTTGAAACCGGGAAATTCTTTACTGGTGTAGCTAAAGCTGCCTAATTTTGATACTTGGTAAGGATTGATGGGAGCGGTAGTAAAGGATAATTTAGGAACTGCATTTACAGGATTAATTCCTGCAATTGCAATACTTAAAGGATAAATCGCACCGCGCTGAGGAAAGCGATACTCGATAATTATTCGAGAAGCAATAAAAATAGGGATTAAATTTTCGGGATTAATCCCTTTTGTTGCAATGCTTAAAGGATAAATCGCACCGATTTGAGGAAAGAGATACTCAATAATTATTCGAGAAGCAATAAAAATAGCAGTGGAACTTGCAGGATTAATACCTCTAGAGACAAAGCTATTTTTATTGAATTCTACAGAGTCTGCAGTGATTTTCATCCAAGGAATACACTGCTTTCTGTAACACCTCTAGATATAATCATTTGTCGATTGCCTACACTTTCAAGGATATTTAAGCCGTTGCCAGCACCGATAGCAAAATCATCGGATGTAAGCCCAAATATTGATTTGTAACCATTATTCAGGATTACTAAATTAGGGATGACATCCCTTAATCCAAAATGGTTAGTACCAGCAAGATTAACATGAACAAAAGCGCTGAAATTGAGATTACTATAAGGATTTAATGCCGTACCTATCAATCCCGTACCATTAGCATTGTTAAACATTAATGCAGCAGTGTAAGCAATTTCATCAATGTTATTTAAGGTAGCTGGGCGTAGCCATCCAAGCATGATAAATGGTGTCGTACCTTGGCGTACATGAACTAAATCGTATTCTCCTGATTGCGATTTAAAAGCTCTTAAATCTATGGGAGTAGCAGCGACGGGTGTGCCTGAAGTTATGGTTGTACTAGCATTAACAAGAGTGTTTGTTGCAATATCAAAATCACTGCCTATTGCTTGAGAAATAGCTGATATGGATGTTACGCCGATCCGGCAAAATACTCTTGAATACTGCTTTGTAGCATCGAATATTCTCCTGTAAACAACAAAGTTAGTGCCACCACTAACAAACTCAGCAAAGGGAGTATACCCTAAACCAGTAAATATAGATTTGATACCAGCATAGATACTGGCTTGTGTAAGATTTGCAGGAATACTGCTGTTAGTTATAGTTGCAGGCATGTTAAAAATCGTCTGGATCTAGTGTTGAATTTGTGTCAGGCTTTTGGAATTCCACGTTATAAGTTGTGCGGCGATAGCGCTGATTATCCCTAGTGGTAAATCCAGGTAAACCGCTATCTTCAATGAGAATTTGAATATCGGAATTAGTACCTTGACTGGTGGAATTTAAATACTCAGCAGCCTTAAGAAGAATTGCAGCTACTAGCGACTCTGCTGTATTGGTGGCACTGGCTGTTAGTCCAGTTGAGGACAAATCGGCTTTGGTGATTGTGATTGTGGTTGCGGTTTGAGTTGCATTCGTTCCAAAAACTTGAGTCAGTGTTGGTTCTGCCATTGCTGGATTAATGAAGTGAATAAATCCGTTTTAAGCAGTAATCAAAACAATGTAAATATTCCACTTTTATGTAAATCAAGAACAATCACTGATGGCTGAAAAGCCTACCACCATTAGTATTTAAGCAGATATTGACTATATCTAAAAACGCAAATGTTCCGAATTAACCATTGCAACTGGTTAATCCGGAACAATTCTGAGGAGAATTTTCATGAAAAATAACCGAAACGGACAATCGGCTATTTTAACTGACACGGACTATTCTAAAATCCGCAAGCAAATTAAAAGTCAAAAATACAAGTTGCTTTTAGATTTAGCTTGGTACACCGGGGAAAGATGGGGGGCATTGGTAAAGTTAAGGATAGAGGATGTTTACAATCCCAACGGCACGCCACGGGAATATATTAATTTTCGGGCGATTACTCGCAAGGCAACGCCAGACGGTAAGCGCCAGACAAGACAAGTGCCTGTACACCCTGTACTGGCTGAATCTTTATCTAATTACACTCCAGATTCTAGTTCGGGCTGGCTCTTTCCCTGCCGTGATGGTTCAATGCCAATCACGATTCGGTGGGCAGATAAAATTTTACGAGCTGCTATAGAAAGACTGGGTTTGACGGCTAAGGGTATTAGCACTCATTCCACCCGCCGGACTTTCATTACCAAACTGCACCGCAATGGAACTGACCTGTACACGATTAAGAAAATCACTGGTCACAAGGATTTTAAGTCGTTGGAACGTTACGTAGAAATTTCGGCTGATCGTGTTAAGGGGGCGATCGCTACTCTATGAACACTAAGCTGTTATTCCTGCAAATCGAAATTTTCTTCCAGCGCCTCCAGGAGGGAAATTACGATCACCCGGTGGACTTGGCTAAGGCCCTAGAAACCCTGGCAGACTTTGCCTGGGAGGAGGTAGATGAGCTTTACCCGCCATCAACATTCCCGTGACAATATTGACGAATAGTAAAAAACAGCATGGCGATCGCTTTATTCATTGGGCGATCGCATTTTTTCAAGGTTGCAATCACAAGAAAAACCCTGTATCCTGCCTTGACACAGGCGTTACAGGAAATGGACATGACTTTGCAACCAGGAACTAACAGTACCAGCTGGTCTTCGGCTTGGAACAATGGCAAGACTAAAACAATTCGCGTTCCAGTCAAACTAGCTGATCAAATCTTGAACTATGCCAGGGAACTGGATTCTGGCATTGACATGGAACAGCAGATTATTCTCAAATTTATTGATTCTTTTGCGGAACGGAGAAAAGCAGAGTTTCGCCCCAATCAGTACAGCCGTACTGCTTCACTAGAAAGCCGCCGGTGGGATGAACTCAAAAGATTTAGGAATTTGGTTGCGAATGGTGACGCCAAGAGTGAATCAAGTGTTGAATCTCTTGTGGTGTCTGTCCGTCGTTGATTGCGGCTTCTACATCTGCCTTTCGATTTTTAGCGATCGCACTATTTGCACTGCCAAGATAAATCCGATTTTTCTTCCTGCCAGTCATCCAACAGTAGCGATAGTACCAATATTTATTACCAGAGCGTTCGACCCAATATTTCTCTACCCAGTGGGTATCGTGTTGGGGCGCAACTTTTTTAGTATCTAATGCAACTTGCGCCCCAACACAATTGTACGGAGTTCCAGCTTGCTGAGTATCAGTTTTCTCTTGAATGTGTTGGGGCGCAACTATTTCATCCCAGTAAGGATCCTGTACTGTCTTAATCTGGCTTACAGGGACAAGGGTGAACAAGGAGAGTTGTTGACTCATAACTCAACTCCCTTAAGTTCATCCCAAAATGTTGAGTTAGGAGCGTATTCAGGAATTGCGTTTAGTTGCTTGATATTAGTCGGATGTTCCCACCATCTTTGACGTAAACAAGAGCGAATAAATCCCTCTGGGTTGGAAATTTTATCAAATCCACCACGTATCTTAAATAGAGCAATAGATACTTTTATTTCAGGATTTGAATGGTTTAAAACCTCTTTCTCGCTTTCGTCAAAATGTATACCTTCATCTGCAAGGGTGGCTTGATTGCTAATAAGATTAGAATGCTGCTGCTGTATATCCTCCTCAACGGCAGACTTATCTTTTGTAGTCAGGTGAATTGTAAGTCGAGTTATTGTTTTGTAAGTTTTTTTCTCGCTTCTTTCTCGGTGGCTTCAACCACTCCAGCGGTCTCACTAGTAACTTAAATATCTTCCAACTGTACTGCTTTACCACTTGAATTACCCGATGTTCGCAAAGTAACTCGAACATCTTCTTTAAATAATTGTGACTGTATCCCTTGCCTCTTGACTTTTCTACCCAAGCATTAAATTCTGATAGGTCAGGTTCTGTTTCTAGGCTGACTTCCCCTTGTCTCATTAGCCACTGCCAAAGGACTTTTGCAGCGTTGGGAATTCGGTTTTGGTAACAGAATGATTCGTGTTCTTCTGTCCACGGAAGGGCGTTTTTCTGGGTTTTTTCTGTCATAATTTAAGTGATTTGTTGAGTCAAAGCCATCTGTTTAATCATTGGATGGCTTTTGATTTTTTTTAGTGGCGATCGCGCTGTAGTTGCCAAATGGCTTTTTCTGCACACCAGTCACGACTGCGATCGGGATTTCGGTTTTGTTCGTATCTGATCAATCGGGCGGCAACGGCAGTGTCTCCTTGAACTAGGGTGATTAGTTGGCTCCAAAGTCGAGGGTTGACTTTTTCTCTCCCAGGTTTTCTGGTGGTGCGTGATTTGGATGTGGATCGTCGCGGTTGCCTGTTGGCTCGCTCTCTTCCCTCGCGGATCATTTCTTGAATGTGGTAGCGTCTTTTTCTTGCGGCTCTTGCAACATCGGGCTGTACAATCTGCCAGCAAATAGACAGCGCACCTAGCATTAAGATGAACCAGATTGAAAGGACTAATATATGCATAGTGGTTGAGTTGGTAGAAGCAACTCATTCCAGCATCTACGGGTTACTTTGATCTGAGCATCGGAGGATACCCGTATTTGTTTTTGAACTTTTCATAAAGCAAAACCGTCCTTACCCACGGGTAGGACGGTTTTATTCTTGATTTTTAGTTTCGTCTTGTTCTAGATCCTGATTCAGTTGAAGCAGTTCTTGCAACCTGGTTTCTAGTTCAGTCGTTTGATCTTTGTAATAAGCCAGCTGTCGCTCAGTCTCTTTGATTAGCTGGCGAACGATTTTCCCATTGATTCCACTGCTTGACTGTTCTCTAGCGCTAGGGGTATCTTCTTGTCTGCTATTCTCTCCACTAATTCCGATCTCGTCATTCCAAGACTTTCGGCTAGCTTCCGAAGAGACTCCCACGACTCCGGACTTACCCTCAAAGTCCCCGATATCGCCACCTTCCCGGTTTTTGGGCGACCTGTTCTTGGCATTTTCTGTCCTCATAATCGACCCCTCAATTATCACACATCTAAAAGTATATAATTAGCTTGCACTTTTCAACGTGCAGTATTACCATCATATTATACTTTTACAAGTATATAAGTCACTCCCCAACGCCTAACCCTTCGCGTTGCAACCGGAGCAAGCACCCACGCACTGCCTAGTCCCCGCGTGGAACACCCTTTGATTTGTACCTGATGCTTTCAATGCAAAAGGCGATCGCCCTACCAGTAGCACAGAGCGATCGCCAGTCAAATACCAAGTTATAAGGAGTCCATATTATCATTCAAAAAATTCTCGCAGACACAGACAAACTTAATCGCTCCCAAGCCTTGGGATTATGTGGACTAATCTGCATTGCTTTAAGAGAGAATACCAGCGTCGCTTACCAGTGGGAGGAATTGAATTTTTCAGATATCCCTCAAAAATTGATAGACGCCATCGATGAGCTTGATGAAGATTACCAATTCGATCTGCTCAACAATATCTCTTATGGATTCGTGGAGGAAGACGCGATCGAAGTCCTTGGGCTAGTCGATTAAAAAGGCGATCGCCTTTTATCAGGAGTGCGATCGCCAAGTAATGGATTTGATTTTGATAAGGAGATTTTACCAACGAGTGACAGTAATGCAAAATCTGTACACCACGCCTGAAGCATCCCGCGAAACCGGGATACCAGAAAGCACAATTCGCTCTTGGCTACGCCGTCACCCTGGAGTATTTCAGATTGACGTGCATGTGGTGGTTGAAGAATCAGGACGCAAAATGTGGACTGATGCCGGGATTGAACTATTGCGTAGCCGCAACACTGCACCAGAAAATGCAACGGATGACGATGCAGAAAATAGTGCAGATGACCTGCTTGAATCACTGCTAGCCAATGATGCCAACGCATTAGCCCACGAATACTGGCGACAATTCCCAGGCAGAGTGATTCACCGCATTCGCCAAATGCGGGACAATCCCACACCCCAAGACCGGGAAATTATGCAAACCTCACTTCGCGCCGCACTCGCAGCCGGCACATCTCACCTACTGCTACCCACCTATCAACCAATGTTGCTGGAGGGAGACGGTGAAGAATAAACAGCAGCCCACCAGCAAAGTTGTACCATTCACCGGCGAATTCTACCCCGAAGTAGAACCCACCCCAACACCAGCGGCGACACCAGACTTAACACCAGCATATTTCGTGCTGTTCGCTGCAGCCTTAGTTGCTGGTTTAAGCCTAGGGGCAATTTTCACCTACCAAAGTGCAGATCAAGTGCAACTGCGGCAGATGAAAGCGCAGTCCGAACAACTGCAGCAAGTCAAGACCCAAGTTTGTCAATAAGGAGTAAAGATTATGGGTATCCTATCTCGCATCACCAGCGCTGCTGGTAAATCCAGCAACAAAGAAAGTCAATCCTCACTCGCCACAGGTGGTCACGCCATAGACAAAAATCGTGTGCTGGCTCCAACTGACCCCACAGCGATAAACCCATTGAACGCGGGCGCCTGGGAGTCAGTCCGGACAGCACCTGTCAGTGACGTACCCCGCTATTTTACCAAGCCAGAAGCTGATGCCCTCAAGGAATTAGCCACAGAAAAAACCCAAGGTGCAAAGCAATCTCAACGCGCCTACAAATCGCTTGGCAAGATTGAAGCCGCTGACGCCGCAGTTCACAAACACCACCGCAACTACATTCGCGGCACAGCCGACGCCGAACTAACTAAAAAACGCGCCGACGCAAGCACGGCGCGACACCTCCACGCACTGCGTCCAGAATACGCCAAATTGGGTTTTGGTTTAGACCGCGCTGAAAACAAAGCACAGCAACGCATTCAAGAGTTAAGAGCCAAAATCAAGGATAACTACTAATGACTAAGGCGGTACACCTGGGGGCTTGGTTCCTGTTGGGGTGTATCGCCTCTAGCTGTGTGGCTTGGCTAGGGGCGTTGCATCCGGCTTTATTCCGGGTTATGTGGGTGATTTACATCATGTGTGCAGCTGCCTTGGGTATGGCTTTAGTCACCGATGATGCAGCCCGTCAGTTTTTGAAAATATCCGAACCTGACTACTACGCGCTGCTGATTGCTGTAGCCTGTTCTGTTGTATTGGGAGGGCTGCTGCAGTGGCTAATCGCTGGATAAAAACCAATTGCCTGCTAGCAAGTGCCGCTGCTTTTTGGCTCGCTGCACTTTCCCCTATGCCTGCAATTGGTAAGGGAATTTCCTACAGTTTGGCACTGGTTGCAGGGGTGCAACTCGTCAGGGAATCTCAAGGGCTGATGATCCAAGAAGCCCGCCGGGGGGCATTGTCTGCAATGAACCAGGAGTTAGAGCAGCTAGAAATTGCGTTGCACACTCAGCAACAAGAGGAGGCGCTTTATGAGGTTTACGCTCCTTCAACTTACCCGTCGGAAGTCGAGACGGAATTAAAAACCAGCCTGGAACACTTATATAAGGAGCCAAGCGCGGAGCGTAATGATGGGCTTACAACTTCCACTTCCCAAAAAAAAGGCTTTTACTTCGCAGTGGTAGCACTACTGGAAGTTAAGGGTGAGACTTTTGTAATTGAGCAAATTCTCAAACTTGGGGGTAGGAACTGGGCTGAGGGAAAAAAATACTTGCAGCAAATTCTTGAGGAGGGCGCGAGCAACGGCTGGTAATTTAATAGCGATCGCACTCAGGAGACGGTGCAGGCGATCGCCCACTCAAATCATTCGCTGTGGATTCAAGCAGTATGCAAATTTTACCAATGATCATGACTAAACACGACACCTGGGTAAAACTCAAACCCGGCAATCCTTACGAGAAAATCATGGTTTTATTCCCAAGTGGGATGATACCCATGCGAGATCCATTCCCTTTAGAAAGAGCCGCGGGGGAATTCCAAAACGAAGCTTTATGGATAATTGATTTAGAGCGCTTGAACAGCCTACAAGTTAGTGCGCTAACGCAAATTCTCGCCACTCACTACAAAGTAGAATTTCGCCAAGTTGCACAAGAAGCCGCAGAAAAAGGTGGTTTTGCAGTGCGCCAGGAATGGATAGAATCCATGATGGGTGGAGCGGAGTCAATGCAACGAACTAAAGAACTTGCTGACTGGCTCGAAACTGCACCCCAACCACCATCAGAGACAGCGTGGATGGAATTTTATAATGACCAGCACGCCCGGTGGATTGAGGGTGATGAAGTCCCGCCGCCGATTAGCAGCATTGAGGATATTGATTCTCGCCTGCATACCCCAGAATTGGCTGAGGCGATGAAACGAAATGAAGTTAATAGAATGCTGGCTAATTATTCAGTTTTTGATGTTTTAAGTGGTCGTGCAATGGTTGAAATTTTGAATCAGCAAAATCCTGATCAAAATTGGTCATTGGTTGGGTATGGCGATGACGATGAAGATGATGAGGATTGGTACGAATGAGTGATGAGATTTGACGAATTGAACGCCTGATGAGGCTACCTGACACAGTAGCCGAAACGGGTTAAGTCAGCAGTAAGGAAGGTTAAAGAGCAACGCTGACCGACTTGTATCTTCCCTTCACCCGTCGCGGGTTGTGTCCATAGCACCCGTTTTGAGTACCAGCTTAGGGCTTTGAGACTGAATAAAGCTTATGGCTTTTGCATTTTCGTAAGCTCGGCTGTCTGTTTTTTAATTGTGTTTGCCAGTGTTTGCAGCACTGGCATTGCTTTGAGACTGAATTAGGCTCGTTGGCCTTTGGGTGATTCGCAAGCACTAACACAAATCAACACCTGATTAGGAGCTAACAAATTGACTAGAGTTGTGGGGTTGGATGTTTCCAAGTCCAGTATTTCTTGTTGCCTGCTTTTAGAAAAACCTGTATCCCCAAGAGAATTTTACTATGAATGTCAATTTTACAAATTCCAAAACAACGGCGCTGGATTAATTGGGTTATTAGCACTTCACCCAGAAGTTGCTGTTATTGAACCGACGGGGGTTAACTACTCCAAATTTTGGACTGAACATTTGACTAAAGCTGGTGTAGAAATTCGATTAGTTGGTCATAAACAACTCAGAAATTATCGTGAAAATCACCTGGGATTGCCTGATAAAGATGATGATGCTGATTCTTTAGCGCTTGCTTGTTACCAGTTCGATTATGGTGATGATTTGAGTCGATTTGTTCGGATCAAAGATAAATTAGTTTCAAGAATTAGGGAATTAATTCTCCGGCTCAACCACTTAACCCGCGTACGATCGCCAATAATTAACCGCGCCAGGCAAGATTTAGCTTGGCAGTTTCCAGAGATTGCGTTTGTTCGCTCCGTCCGAAGATCATCAAACAAAGTCCCCTTGATGTGGGGATGGTTAGCGGGAGAGAGGGAAAGCCGCAGATATGATACGTTGTACGCCGTGACGGCTGGATTAGGGTTAACCGATTCAGTTAGATTTCATGCTAAACGCATCTGTGACTTAGCGAGTGAGGAACAATTAATAGAGGATGAGTTAGCTCAAATTCTTACGGATGCAAGGTTTAGCAGTTACCGTGCTGTTTTTCTTGAATTCAATTTTGGCATCCGAGTACAGGCTGTAATTCTGTCACAAATCTTCCCCTTAGAGAACTTTTTCGGTGAAGATGGTAAACCAGAAATCAAAATTCGTAAAGGCAGAAAGTCAGGTAATTCAACCAAACGTCATTTGTCGCTGAGGAGATTTCAGAAAGCTTTGGGCGTTGCCCCATCTCTTGAATCAAGTGGTGATATTTCCAAATCCAAAGTTAGCGGTGGTTCTGCATTATGTCGGCGTGCGTTGTGGCAATGGGTTTTTAGTGCAGTTGAACCAGCTCGCCGCCGCACAAACCCACTACTTAAAGAGTTGGGTGAATTTTTGGATACAGAAAAAGCGTCTGGTAAACCAGTAAAGCTAGTGAGGATGCGTGTTGCAGTTAAGGCAGTAAAGCTTTTGTTTAAAATGCTGATTGCCACCCAAAAAGTTCTAGACTGAAAATGCATCTAGTAGCTTTAGGATATTGATTAAATCACCTGTGCGAAAAATAGTTATTGCTGGTAACTGGAAAATGTTCAAAACTCAAGCAGAGTCCCAGGAATTCTTACAGGGATTTCTGCCTTACTTGGAGGAAACTCCCCAAGAGCGGGAAATTTTATTGTGTCCTCCCTTCACCAATTTAAATATTTTGTCAAAAAGTTTACATGGTAGCCGTGTACAACTAGGAGCACAAAATGTCCACTGGGAAGAAAATGGCGCCTACACTGGTGAAATTTCTAGCCCAATGCTGACAGAAATTGGTGTGCGTTATGTCATCGTCGGTCACAGCGAACGACGACAATATTTTGGGGAAACAAACTTGAGTGTCAATTTGCGCCTCAAAGCTGCCCAAAAACACGGTTTGACGCCAATTCTCTGTGTGGGTGAAACAAAACAACAACGAGATGAGGGAGAAACTGAATCACTAATTATCAGTCAGCTCAACCAAGGATTGGTAAATGTTGACCAAGATAATTTGGTGATTGCTTATGAGCCGATTTGGGCGATTGGTACAGGTGACACTTGCGAAGCAACTGAAGCCAATCGAGTCATTGGCTTAATTCGTAGCCAGTTGAGTAACCCTAATGTTTCTATTCAATATGGTGGCTCAGTTAAGCCGAATAATATTGATGAGATTATGGCTCAACCAGAAATCGATGGTGCTTTGGTGGGGGGAGCAAGTCTGGAACCTGAGAGTTTTGCTCGCATTGTCAACTATAACTAGCGCCTTTTTTCAATTCTCGTTCCCATGCGCTGCATGGGAATTACTCAGGTAGTGCTCTGCTTTATGTGAATTTATGTTAGGTAGCTTGATTATACGCGATCGCTGTTTCTCTTGGGGACAGCGAACCTATTTGATGGGCGTTTTGAATGTGACGCCTGATAGCTTTAGTGATGGTGGCGAATTTAACAACGTTTCTGCAGCTTTAGCGCAAGCTCAAGCAATGGTAGCAGCCGGTGCTGACATCATTGATATCGGTGGTCAGTCAACTCGACCAGGAGCAGTGCAGGTTAGTCTGGCAACAGAACGAGAACGAGTTTTGTCTGTTTTAGAGGTGTTACGCCCGGCGATTTCTTTACCAATTTCCGTAGATACAACTAGGGCAGATGTAGCTAGAGAGGCTGTAGATGCCGGCGCGGATTTGATTAATGATATCTCTGGTGGCACCTTCGACGAGGAAATGTTACCGACAGCGGCCAGTTTAAATGTGCCTATTGTTTTAATGCACATCCGGGGAAACCCGCAGACAATGCAACAACAAACAGATTATCAGGATTTGATGGAGGAGATTAGCCGTTTCTTAAGTCAGCAAATTGCTGCAGCAACGGCTGTTGGCGTTGACGAGAATAAAATTATTATTGATCCTGGTATTGGCTTTGCGAAAAACTATGAGCAAAATATCGAGATTTTTCGTCAATTACGGTCATTGTCAAAGCTCAACCGCCCTATTTTAGTAGGAGCATCCAGAAAAAGTTTTATTGGTCGCATTTTAAATCAACCAGAGCCGAAAGCTAGAGTCTGGGGAACAGCAGCAGCGTGCTCCGCTGCTATTTTTCATGGTGCAGACATTCTCCGTGTTCACGATGTCAAAGAAATGCATGATGTATCGCTGGTTGCCGATGCATTATTCCGTCAGCCAGCACAGGACTAATTAAGTCACACTGTTACCAGTGTTTTTATTGTTACTTTCGTGGGTGACAGACTCAGCAATTAATTCCTGAAACATTTCTGTTGAGTTGGCTGGGTCTACGAAAACTATTTTGGCGTTATTGCTCTCGCCCAGTTTTTGGCTGGCTTCCACATAATCTTGAGCTACAAGATACCTGAGAATTTCGCGGCTTTCGGGATGAGATCTTAAAGCCTCACCAATGATTTGCATTGAGGTTTTAGTCCCTTCAGCTTTTTTAATTGCGGCTTGTCTTTCCCCTTCCGCTTCGGAAATGAGGGCGCGTTTTTTGATTTCTGCGGCTCTTTCTTCTTCCATGGAACGCCGCACGCTTTCGGGCGGGTTAATGCTTTGAATATCTAGCCGCAGAATCTCAACTCCCCACTCCCCAGTAACGGGATTGAGTAGATCTAATATGGCTCTATCCATGTCAGACCTGGAGATGTTCGTTTCTTCCAAGGTGTTCTGAGCGATAATTTCGCGCAGTGTAGTTGTGGCTAGCTGTGATAGTCCTCCTTGGAGGTCATCAATTGCATAAAAGCTTTTTTCGATATCTCTGATACGCCAGTAAAGAATCGCGTCCACTTCTAGATAGATACCGTCTTTGGTAATCACATTTTGAGGCTTGATGTCTAAAACCTGTTCTCTCGTTGTGTCCTCCATGACAATTTGGTCAACTAGGGGGACGATGAAATTGAGTCCGGGTTTAAGTTTGCGATGATACCGACCTAATCGTTCGACTAAGGCTTCGTTACCTTGATTAATTAATTTGGCAGATCCTAAGGCATAACCGATGAGGGCTAAGACGATAGCAATAATTGGCTCCATATCTGCTCCTATCTAGCTTTTGTAGATGTTTTAGTTTAAAGGACATGGTACTACCTTGTCCTACTTTTAAGTCTAATGTTTTGAGTTTGTAATTTTACGAACACTAACTGCTGATCTGATATGTCTTGTGTAGACAGGATATTTTGACTTTGAGAGTTTGACTTTGGGCGATCGCTATTAAAGCACCTAGATGAAATACTGGCAAGCGGTATTCCTTTCGTCATTTACTTTACCTACATCGGCAGCAGTATTCAGTAAAACTTATTTTTAAGATAAATAAAACTGATGAATTAATAGCTGAGAGATTGTTGCTAAATTGTAACGATTCCGTTATATTTCTTTACATAAAGACACACAAGCAACATTAAAGCCAAAAGTCACTGATGACCGTAGGAGATGTTGCTTGTTCTTGAGGGCGATCGCATCAGGTATAACCCCACCAAATGCTGGCTCTGCAAGAGTCCTGATTTAGTAGCACCAAAAACTTGAAAATTGTTTGTTCACATTGCCGACAACAGGCAAAGTTAACAAAACATTTTGTGTTGTCTCATATCTCATATTTATCTGACGTTTTTTGCACATTCAATTAGGATTCTTAACATGTCTATTACCCTCAAATCTGCTCAAAGTATTTTCCCCAGTACTCTAATTGCTGACATCGTTCCAGCTACCACCGAGTCATTTGCTCAACTCAGCGCCGAAGACCAACTAGCACTGCTTTGGTTTGCCTATACAGAAATGGGTAAATCCATCACCGTTGCGGCTCCTGGTGCAGCAAACATGGTCTTGGCCCAAGGCTTACTCGAACAAATTAAGCAAATGCCTTTTGAAGCACAGACACAAGTGATGTGCGATTTGGCTAACCGTGCGGACACTCCCCTTTGTCGCTCCTATGCATCCTTCACCGTCAACATCAAACTAGGCTTTTGGTATCAACTAGGAGAATGGATGGCACAGGGAATCGTCGCCCCCATTCCCAAAGGTTATCAGCTGTCTCCAGAAGCAAATAAAGTACTGCAAGCAATTAGAAACGCTGACCCAGGTCAACAAATCACCATCTTACGCAACACAGTTGTTAGCATGGGATTTGATCCCAATGCCCCAGGCAGTTACAAAAAAGTTACAGTACCTGTAGCTCCTCCCACCGCACCAGCATTCCGGACTAACGTCACCATTGAAGGCGTATCAGATGTAGCTGTATTAGGTTACATCAACAACATGAACGCTTTTGACTTCGATGCAGCAGTAGCACTGTTTAACGCCGAGGGTGCATTGCAGCCCCCATTTGAAAGACCAATTGTTGGTCAGCAGGCAATTTTGGCATATATGCGTGAAGAATGCCAAGGACTAAAAATGTTGCCAGAGCGTGGTGTATCTGAGCCAGTAGAAGACGGCTATACCCAAGTGAAAGTCACGGGTAAAGTGCAAACTCCCTGGTTTGGTGCCAGCGTCGGGATGAACATTGCATGGCGCTTCCTCTTAGATCCCCAAGGCAAAATTTTCTTTGTGGCGATTGACTTACTCGCTTCTCCCAAAGAACTACTTAACTTAGTGCGTAAATAGATATTTCGATGAGTTTGTAGTCAGAATCTCGGTAGGGTGTGTTACGGCAACGTCAGGATTTGTGTATGAACGACAGTATGAATTGCCGTAACGCACCGCTTGATCATGGTGCGTTACTCTACGCGGTAACACACCCTACTTTATTAATAGGCTCTGAGTGCTGATTAATAGCTGAGTTCGTGACATTTTTTGTGATGAAAGGCAGGCTGTATGGATGCAGATCAACTGTTGCAACAATACTGTGCAGGAGAGAAAAACTTTGCTCAAGCTGACCTCAATTTTATCAACTTGAGCGAAATGTATTTAGCCGAGATCAATTTGGCTAGAGCTAATCTGGCAAATGCGACACTATCACATGCTCATCTGTGTGGAGCAAATCTCAATGAGGCTAATTTAACCGCAGCACTGCTGTGGAGAACTGATTTGACAAGAGCAAATCTGACCTGGGCCAATTTGAAGGCTGCGAACATGATTCGAGCCACTCTTTGTCAGGTAAACTTGCATTCAGCGTTGCTGATGAAAGCAGACTTGCGCCTAGCAGATTTAAGTGATGCCGATTTGAGTGGTGCAAACTTGACGGGAGCAGATTTGCGTTACGCCAACCTCAGCGGTGCAATTCTCACGGGAGCCAATTTAAGCGGTACTAATTTGACTGGTGCTAACTTCAGTCAAACGAACTTGCATCGTGCTCATTTCACTAGAGCTATTTTATGCAAAACTGACTTCAGTGGCGCTGACTTCACACAAGTAGATTTAACTGAAGTCGATTTAGATGCTTGCATTCTTCACAGAGTCACCTTACCCGAACGAAGTTTGATGAAAGCGGTTTAACTGTTATTTTTGGCTATCTGTGTGTAAAAAATCTAATTTTTCTCAGCAACTAGCGATGAGTGTCTCCAATTCTCTGTTGCAAGATTTGCGCGGAGTTATACCTAATTTACAAACACAAATTTACTTTAAGTCTTCTTTGACGGCTCTTTCCCATGGGATGGAAGATTTAGTCTTGGCGGGGAAAGACCGACCTTTGGTAATTGCTAATTTTCAACAAGAGCGCTTTTATCGCCAGGAAACCGCTCGGTATGAGAAAATCGCGTTGCACACAGATCAATTATATGTATTAGCTGCACCAGAAACTGATTTTGGGACTGCGACCTCTGCTTATGCAACCATCCCTTTTGCTGCTGATGATGAGTTAGCTCAGGAGTGGCATTTAGTTATTATCGGTCAGCATTACTCTGCTTGCTTAATTTGTCGAGAACACGCATCACCCATTGATTCAGCTTCCCTTGAGCAAGCCAGACAGTTTGAGGGGATTTGGACTTTTGATCCTGTGGTGAGTGTTTACGCGGCGCGATTGTTGTTAGAGCGGATTTTGGTTTACAAGCCAGAACTAGCTGCAAAAGTCAAGCGGGCGCGGCGACGCTACAATTTGTTGCAGGAACCGCAAGTATCAAGTAGTTGGGTATTAAATATTGATCCAAAATTATTTGTTAGCCGTTTAATTACCTATTTGCAAGCAAGTCAATATCGGCTGTTGAAAGCTTATCGTACTATTAGCAGTAAGGAGCAACAACAACGGTTAATTAATACCATCGCTTCTAGTATTCGTCGCTCGTTGAACTCAGAGGAAATTTTAGCTGTAGCGATCGCCCAATTAGGCGAAGTCTTTAGTAATTGTCGCTGTCTAGTTTATCGCTATCAACCAGCTAGCCAGATGCAGCCGATTGTCTATGAGTCGCTGGCGGTGGGATTAACTGCTTTACAGGGAGAAATTTGGTCATTAGCAAATCATCCCTTATTCCAAAATGCCTTGATGTCAAATGGAGACAATCAATTAGCAGCGATCGCTGTTGCTGATATTACCAAAGATTTAGGCTTGCAATCTGCTCCAGATTTACAAGCAAAACTGTTACATTGGCAAATCCGCGCTTGCTTGCTGATACCCATCCGCTATCAAGGTAACTGGTTGGGAATGCTGGAACTGCACCACCCAGAAACGTATTTGTGGACAGAAGATGATGTAGCATTTGTAGAAGCGATCGCTACACAGTTGGCTGTAGCTTTGATGCAAGCACAAGCTTACACTAATTTAGCAACTTTTAATCGCCAACTTTTAGACTTAGAGCGGACTCAAAATAACTTAATAGCGATCGTCGGTCATGAACTGCGGACACCATTATCTACTATCCGTGTTTGCTTAGAAAGTTTAGTGACCGAACCAGAAATGCCCTTAGATTTACAGCAGATGATGTTGCAAACTGCTTTAGATGACGCCGAACGTCTGCGTAAACTCATCCAAGATTTTATCACTTTATCTCGCCTAGAGGGTGGGTCAATGCGCTGGCAATTAGAGCTAATCTCCCTCCAAGAATACATAGATTTAGCCCTCAGCGGTTTAGAATCACGCCAGTCATTACCGAAAATTGTCGTAGAATTACCCCAACAGTTACCCTTAATTCAGGTAGATGGCGAAGGATTAATCGAAGTTTTAACCAAGCTACTTGATAACGCTTGCAAATTCACCAACAACACTGGACAAATTACCATCAGTGCTCAGATGCTGAATTCAGTCGAGGTAGAGAATCAAAAGAGTGGGGAGAATTCTCAAAAAAATTCTCTGTTAAAAGTCACCATCGCAGATACAGGTAGAGGTATTGAACCCAATCGTTTAGAAACTATCTTCCAGCGCTTTTATCAAGAAGAAGGATTCCTCCAACGCACAGTAGGCGGTGCTGGACTTGGTTTAGCAATTTGTCGCTGCATAATTGATAAGCTGGGAGGACAAATCTGGGCTGAGTCCCCAGGGAAAAATCAGGGTAGCCAATTTCACTTCACCGTTCCAGTGTTAACTACAAGCTAAATATTTATAGTGTTTCTCGTTTTATGATGGAGAGGCTAGGGAATAGGGGCTAGAGACTAGTACAACAAGGCTAAAGTATAAAGTATAAAGTATGAAATGAAGAAGCTTCGTGCACAGGCTTGTTCATTTCATACTTCAGACCTCAGACTTGTTGTACTAGCTATTGTGTATTTCATGTAATTTGTAACTGCTATAAATTGCATTAATATTTTGTTGTTTGATATTTTTATTTAAAGTTAAGCATCCAATACAAAAACATAATAATTATTATACTCTTTTAAATTAAAAAAAGATATTTATAGTAAGTAGTGTCATCGGGAAGATGTACCGCTACAATGCCCGCAGCGACTATTCCTCCCCAACTACCCAAGGGAATTGGGTTTACTGTCGCTTTCAATCAAAAAACAACCAGGAGATAAGCACCATATGACAGAATCTACTTACAAAAGCACCAATCAAACCACGATACAGGACTGGCGACTAACTCCTGGCTACTTGCATGAAGGTAAATCAGATTTTGAATCTGCACATATTTTGTTAGGTCATTTTTTAAAAGATAGAACCTCTGAAGATCCGCTAATAGATAAAGAATTATTTGCTGAAGATGGCATTTTTGAGTGGGGACATGCAAAGCCTTTAGAAAAGGTAATTAATAATAAGGAAGACTTGCAGTTTTTACTGAAACATCCTGCTTTATTTCGCAGAGCCATAACCATCATCGAACCGTGGGAACATGTAGGAGTTAACCAAAACGGCGAAGATGTGAGAGCTTCTAAAAACGTTGCTTACATTGCTCAGAAAATCGCCGACATGGATTCAATACTGTGGCCTGTTTGGTCTAGTGGAATTATTGACCCTGAGGAAGTTGTACCCGCTATTACTTCAGGTTATGCAGTGGTAGTAGAAGGTGGCGACCCATCAGTGTACGATGCGTCTACTTGGACTTGTCCAAAGTGTCCACGAGATGATATGTTCGCGCTTGTGGAAAGATTATTAATTTCGCGATCACCTAGTAGCGCGCCTGTGATATTTATTTGTGTGGGACATCAGCTAGCAGCTGAATGTCATATCCGACTGATCCGCCAAGCAGTTCAACAAATCCTTTCATTGACGTCTCTAGAACGCGATAAAGACGGTAGAGCGCTCAGATCACTACAAGAGGTAGCTGCTCGCATCGAAGCTATGGGTAAGACGCTGGAAATCAAAAAGCGTGATGGACGCACTGTTGCTACTGGCTGGAATGATGACCATTTTGCAGTCACACGCAACGAATCGAAGGAAGTGGGCGATCGCATTTTATTACTTTATGAGTCTCCCGATGCGGAAGCTAGTGGTATTCCTTGGGAAATTATCCATGCTCATGATGTCACGGCGGACACTCATGAAGGTGTCATTGACACAACTATTCAATACGAAGACGAAGTATCAATTTCCATGTTCCACTCAGATGAAGTCAATGAGGAAGCCGTGCTGTTTGCTAATTGGGCTTACCGAATGATACATGACACCATTGTTCCCCATCGGCATATTATCGCTGGTAGTGATTTATCATGGTTAATACAATTACCCGATGCTGTAGAAATACTTTGTTCAACAGCAGAAATAAACGGCGAAATAGTTACAGAATGTTCGGCTACATGTATTAACTACAAAGATTTTGAAACCAAGAAAATTCGCCGCTCTTTTACTTGTCAATTCCATCCAGAATTGCTCCCAGATTTGCGCGCCATTGGTAACAGTGAAGCGCCATCCTATGCAACTCTCAAAAATGATGATGGTGTGCGTTTGTTTGTCAGGCTGCTCTATGCAGGAATGCAAGAATAATATTTAAAAATATTCTGTATAAGCTGGTTGAGTTGCTGATATCGAAGATGAGGGAATAAAAAATGGAGAATTGAGGAAACAATGCTCCATTTCCTATTTTTTCATTGATACAAAACTCAGCCAGGGTTTGATGCTTCCTGGTAAGTCAGAGTTGAGACGTAGAGGTAATTGCGGGGTAGAAAGAGATTGAGCGTATGCTGGCGTTAGAAATTGCTGATAAGTGTTAGCTTCTGGTGTTTGTTGTTTGAGAAAAGCTAAGGTGACGCCACGAATTAGCTGGCGCAAAGAATTAGTTTCTTCGCCTCTTTTTTCTTTGACAATTGTTGTCGCTGTGCTAACTGCATATGCTGGATCAATGATACTCAAATGGGTAGCACCAATAGCAGTTACTAAATATTTAGTACCGCGTAGTTGAGCAAAGGGGGCGATTTGATGTTTTAAAGTGGGAGTGAGGACATCTTCTGTACCAGTTAACATTAATACTGGCTGATTAATTTGACTCAAACCTTTGCTACCGAAGAGTTTACCAACGAGGGGATTAAAAGCGATCGCACTTTTAACTCGTTCATCTTTGAGTTGTAATTTCTGTGCTTTTAAGGAAGTCGCCGCACACTGTAACCAGTCACCCGGAGATTCTCCTAAAGATAGTTGTGTTTGACAGAATTTCCTTAATTCTGCTAAATTTAATTCTCCACCAGCCAAAGCTAAAGCAGTATATCCCCCTAAAGAATGACCGATAACTGACACTTTTTCGGTGTTAAATTTTCCTAAAAACTGTCCTGATTGACTATTGAGTTTTCCTAATTCATTCAATAAAAAACTGACGTCTTTGGGACGTTCAATAAATTCTGTGGCTGGTAGTAATTGCGCCAAGTTCACTTTTTCTGAAGCTTGAGAAACAGCGATAGCGTTACTCCCAGGATGTTCAATTGCGGCCACTGTAATTCCGTGGGAAGCTAAATGACGCGCCAAATAAGCAAAAAATTTGCGGTTAGCACCAAAACCGTGAGAGATAACTACTAGCGGTGCTTGGGGGTCAACTTGACTCCAATAAATATCTACAGGAATGATGCGGTTGCGTTGTCTATCTTGGAGAGTGAGGGTTTGTTGTTGAACGGTTTGTTTAGCGATCGCTGCTGGATCGAAACTGGGCACAAAGGGTGTATTATTAACTAATAATTGCCGCTCTAATAAAACACCCAAAGCTTGACTTTGTAACTGATTGGCGTTGAACTCTACAGCAATTTGAAGCGCTTTAGTAGCATCAACAGTCACAGTTTCTTCTGGATAAGCTTGCAGGAAATTGACTACAGTTAAACCGTTGACTTGACGCAGAGCTAAATTCAGGGCTGCTTGTAGACTTTCCGTTGTGCTTCCTGGTATCGCCACACCCAAGGATGTAAATAATTGTTTACCAGCGGGAGAGCGCACTAACTCAGCCACAAATTTATCTGCAAAGGCTGGATCTACCTGTAACTTGCGGTTAAGTAATTCCCGGATTTGCGGCGTCAAGATAGAATTAAAGATCTGCAGATTCGGTGGTAGTTTTCCGGTTTTGGCAAATCGATCTAAATCAGCGATCGCTAGTGATTGTTGAAACGGCCCTAAGCGAATTGTCACCTTTTCTGCTGCTAAACTACAAGGCATTGCCACACTCCAACCTGCAGCCAGCGTCAAACTGCAAACTATTCCTTGAAAACAGGATAATTTATACCGTTTTCGATTGGAAATCACCTTTTGTGTCTTGGGTTGGCAATGGGGGTGACGCGCTTGACTCATGTTAATTGTAGGTAATGCACCCATTTTTTTATTTAAAACCTAATTATTACACTAGTACACCACGGCGGAAATCAAGCAACCGTTATAAATCTATGAAAGGCTGAATATACAAGTTTATTGGTTTCATACTTGATACTTCATACTTCAGCCTTCTTGTACTAGTTTGGGGACAGAATGAGTGAAATTAATCCGTAATTACAGATGAATTTAAATTTAGTTATCGCCTGATATATAAATTTGCCGATTCTGCTAAAACTACGAATTAGTAATTAAATATTGCCCCCAGTTGATAGCTAATTTTAGAATCCAATGAACAGTCTAAGAATACCCAAGATAGTACCCAGAGGGCCAGAAACAATGCCTACAGTGTCAGAAGTTTGGGTGAGTCCATTTCGCCCGACGACCACCACATCATTATTGCGGAGTATTGGATTAGTTTGTTCATTGATTCCTTGAGAGAAATCAACTTTAACCACACGCTTTGTCACTGAACCGTTGGGATTAAGACGAATCAAATCTACAGCTTGGCTGCTAGCTCTAGCATCATTAAATCCACCAGCCGCAAGTATAGCTTGATTCAAAGAACTATTTGGCACCAAATCTACAGCGCCTGCTCGTTTAACTTCCCCGACCACACCAACTTGAATTTTGGCGGGAGATAAAGTAGTCAGTGCTAATTGAGTTGCTTCTGCGGGGTTAATTTCCGTTGCAGTGGGGATGACGATTGTATCTCCATCTTGGACAACGATATCTTGGTTAACATCGCCACTCTGCAATAATTGCCAAAGATTGATATCTATAGCTTGCTCCGTACCAGTTCTGGTAGGTCGGCGCAGTTTGAGGCTACGAATATCAGCTTGGGGAGTGATTCCTCCAGCTTGTTGAATTGCTCGCGTGATGGTGGGTAATCCGCTAGCTGTAGTTCCTCCAGCTGCTCCATCTCCAGTTCCACCAGCACTTGCGGTGAGCAGATAAGAGCCGGGACGGTTAACTTCACCGATGATAGCGACGGTGCGCGGTCTGGTGGGGTCTGCTGCGAAGTTGGCTGCAGATAAATTTCTGGCTTCTGCAATGTTAAAGGTGGTTGCAGTGGGGACAACAATTGTGTCTCCATCCCTTAAGGTAATGTCTTGTATTGTTCTACCTGTTTGCAAGAGATCTTTCAAATTTAATGTGACTTCTTGCTCTCCAGAACGTCCTAACTTGCGTCGCAATTTGACTTGAGTTACGTCTGCTGCTAGGGTGACACCTTGAGCTGTGGTTAGTGCTGCTAATACAGTGGGATATTGTACACCGGGAGCGGCACCAGCACCACCGCTGAGGCTGAGGGTGTAAGCGCCTGGGCGTGTTACTTCCCCTGCAACAAAAACGTTAATTGGGCGGGGTGATAAAAGATTGACTGAAATCAGAGGACGTTTAAGAAAACGAGCATATCTTTTTGCTATTTCGTCAGCGGCTTGTTCTGTTGATAGTCCCAAAACTGATACACTACCGATTAATGGTAAGTTGATTGCTCCACCGGGAGGAATTTGATATTCTCCTGTATATTCTGGAACTTCAAACACATTAACGCGGATGCGATCGCCACCGCCCAAGGCATAATTTGGATCTAATGATGTAGCAGGTGCTGCTTGTTGTGCAGTTGGTGTTACTGTTCTTATATTAGGAAACCCAGGTTGCACATTCGGTGCTAACGGTTGTGTTCTAGGTATTAATGGTTGTGTTCTAGGTACTACTGGTTGTCTCTGAGCTAGGCTGGCAGACGGCGCAGCTACTACAGTAGTTAACAAAGCTGCGCCCACAACTGACTGGGTGAGTGATTTCTGCAAGTCTGTATTACGCATATTTACTGATACTCTGAGACTGTGAGTGCTAAAGTACTGTCTAAACATTCTAATCTTGACTATACTTAAATATTCAAGTTCCCCGACATTCTTATTTTCTTAGGAAAACTTGATTTTCCGGAACCGTATTACTTAGTTATGTTGAATTTTTAGTGAAGATAATTAAAAGATTGAACCCACGCAACATCAAGTTTCTGTAAATCTTGCCGCAGTTTAATTTGTGTGATTTTTTCTCATAATCTTCAACAGAAAAAATCAGGAATTCTACGAATTAGATCAAGTCCGGCTAATTACTTATACTTTTTTTTGTGAGGTGGCGCTAAATAATAAATTTTTTTTAACGCTAAGGTACGCCGAGGTGAGCGCTAAATAATAGATTTTTTTTAACGCTAAGGTGAGCCAGTGCGTTGCGGAGAGAAGCGCCGTGCGGGGGTTCCCCCCGTTGTGGCGACTTCGGAGGGTTCCCCCCGTTGTAGACGCCCAGAGGGCGGCTTCCCGCAGGGTAGCAACTGGCGTCGCCGAGGTGAACGCTAAGGTACGCGGAGGTTTTTAACGATAGTTAGCTATGTTTCAAAAGAATTAGGCACGCTTTGTTTTTGGATTTGTTGAATAAAAAACTCTTCTAAGGTGGTGCGAGACAGTTTCAGCGTGATGATTTGTCCATCCATGAGACGGAGACTGGCGAGAAAATCATAGTAATCGTCTTGAAGAGTGCCTTGCCAAGAACCATCAGGCTCAAATACTAAGCCGGGCAACCATTTTTTGAGAACTTCCCAATCACCACCTTGACCTTTGACATAATATGTGCTGGAGGTGCCCAAGAGTTGATTGAGGGAACCGGTGCAAATCAATTCACCTTGGGCGAGGATTGCAATGCGATCGCAAATCTGCTCAACTTCACTGAGAATATGGCTATTAAAGAAAATCGTCTTCCCGACAGCTTTCAGCCCCAGAATAATCTCTCGCATATGGTAGCGTCCCACAGGATCTAGACCAGACATGGGTTCGTCTAAAAATACTAAATCTGGATCATTAATCAGCGCCTGTGCCATGCCGACACGCTGTAACATGCCTTTAGAGTAGCGACGCATCTGCTTTTTGCGTGCATCAGCTTGAGACAAACCCACTAACTCTAGTAATTGGGGAATCCGCCGTCGTTGGATATGTTGGGGAATTTGAAATAACCCTGCGGCTAACTGGAGAAATTCCCACCCGGTGAGATAGTCATAAAAGTAGGGATTTTCGCTGAGATAGCCGATGCTTTGTTTGACACTGCGATCGCCTAGTGGTCTACCCAACAATAAGCCCCTCCCAGCAGTAGGACGAATAATCCCTAGTAATAACTTTAACAAGGTAGTTTTACCAGCGCCATTTGGCCCCAATAAGCCAAAGGTTTCTCCTTGGTAAACTGATAGAGAACAGCTTTTGAGCGATAATACTTTTTGATTGAGCCAAAAGCCGGTACGGTAGACTTTTTGCAACTCAGAGGTGAGGACTACTGGTGGAGTGTCCGTGATATTCAAAGGAGAATCAGGGGCGTCTGTAACAGACTTCATCTCAGTTCAATTACTAATTACCAATTATGAAAGTGACGGTTACAACTGTAACTTAGCATTAATCAACAGATTGCCCGGTGAGATGACAATAACCGCCATCACCATGTTTGTCAATTCTTGCCAAGTGAGTGATTAATGAGTACTGTATTTTTCACTCCTGTTGTGTAATTTTGACTAGACTACAATACACCTTTAGAACTGGGAATCGTCCCAGCACGACGAGGGTCAATTTCCACTGCCATTCTGGTTGCTCTAGCAAAGGCTTTAAATGTTGCTTCAATGATGTGATGGGAATTCACCCCATCCAGCTGGCGAATGTGTAGTGTCATTTGGCTATGGTTAACTACTGCCACAAAGAATTCACGTACTAGTTGAGTGTCATAAGTTCCTACTCGCTGAGTGGGGATTTGCAACCCATAACTGATGTGGGGGCGTCCCGAAAAATCCAGCGCTACCTGAATTAAAGCTTCATCCAATGGCGCGAGAAAATTGCCAAAGCGGACAATTCCTTTTCTGTCCCCTAAAGCTTGACTAAAAGCTTGTCCTAAGGTGATACCCACATCTTCATTTGTGTGGTGGTCGTCGATTTCCCAATCTCCTTGGGCTTGAACATCCAAATCAATCAGCCCGTGGGAAGCGATTTGGTGCAACATGTGATCCAAAAAGGGAATCCCGGTGGCTGCTTGACAGATTCCTGTCCCATCGAGATTAATCGTGACTTTGACATCTGTTTCACCTGTGGTGCGATGAACAGAAGCAATGCGCGGGCTAGGAGTTGCGTTGATTGGTGAGTAATCGACTAGAGGTTTGCTGATTTGCATATTCATATAGGGCATGGAGCATTATTGCCCATGCCCAAATCCTATTACATTCCCATGATTTCATATCCTGCGTCTACGTAAATGACTTGCCCTGTAATTCCGCTGGACAAATCACTGCATAAGAAAGCTGCTGTGTTCCCGACTTCTAGCTGAGTGACTGTGCGTCGCAGGGGTGCAACTTGCTCTACATGGTGAATCATGTCTAAGATTCCGCCGACGGCGCTGGAGGCTAAAGTGCGTATTGGCCCGGCAGAAATGGCGTTGACGCGGATGTTTTGCGGCCCTAGTTCGGCGGCTAAATAGCGGACACTGGCTTCTAAACCTGCTTTAGCAACTCCCATAACGTTATAGTTAGGAATTGCTCTGACGCCGCCTAAATAGGTCAAGGTGAGGATACTACCACCTGCTGTCATCAGCGGTTTAGCCGCTCCGCTTAATTGCGCTAAAGAAAAAGTACTAATCTCTAAAGCAGTGCTAAAGCCGGCGCGTGAGGTTTGGCTAAAATCTCCGGTTAAATCTTCTTTGTTGGCAAAAGCCAGACAATGAACCAGGATGTCTAGCCTTCCCCATTTATCTTGGATTGTCTCAAAAGCGGAGTTAACTTGTGCTTCGTTTTGGACATTACAGGGAAGAAACAGGCTGGGGTTGAGAGGTTCAACTAATTCTGCAACTTTTTTCTCCATCTTGCCTCGCTCATCTGGCAGATAAGTAATGCCGAGGTTGGCACCAGCTTTGTGCAGTTGTTGGGCTATACCCCAGGCGATGGAACGGTTATTAGCAATTCCTGTGACGAGGGCATTTTTTCCTGTGAGATCGAGCATAACTATTGTGAATGTGATCAATGATTAGGAGCATACTAGAATCTGAGGCTGGTTTTTCTTTGTTTTGCATGGGATTTGCAAAAATGATGATTGTTAAGAGTGTTTACTGCCACTAAATTAGTAGTGATTACTGACGTTTTTATCAAGAACTCTTAATTTTTTCTTCCAAAAATATTTTCCATACAGCTAGCGTCAGTACACTGAATTGAAAATTCATCAGGAAAAATTGCTGTTGACCTTGCTAACCTTCATAGCAATTTTTTCCAAAATTCAAAAAGCTTTTATTTGTGGCTTTGTGGCGATTTTGAAGATATTCACTGGTGGGGTAATTTTGGCTTTGTATTAAGTATTAATCAACAACTACTAGCTAAAAATATCGGAAATTATGTATCATTATAAACAGATAACTATAAAGCATTGATTAGGAGTATAGGAAAGTACAGAAAGATTGACGGTGTTTTATTGTTTTTTCGGGTGTATTCTTAGGTAATCAGTTTTTGTTTTTCCGGCATTGGGTAGGGGAAGGGAGATGATCGTGACACAAGATAAGGCCCTAGCAAATGTTTTTCGTCAAATGGCAACCGGGGCTTTTCCGCCGGTTGTGGAAACGTTTGAACGCAATAAAACGATCTTTTTTCCTGGCGATCCTGCTGAACGAGTTTATTTTCTTTTAAAGGGTGCTGTGAAACTTTCCAGGGTGTATGAAGCAGGAGAGGAAATAACAGTAGCACTGCTGCGGGAAAATAGCGTTTTTGGTGTGTTGTCATTGCTAACGGGAAATAAGTCGGACAGATTTTACCATGCGGTGGCATTTACACCTGCAGAGTTACTGTCAGCACCAATTGAACAAGTAGAACAAGCGCTAAAGGAAAATCCAGAATTATCGATGTTAATGCTGCGGGGTTTGTCTTCGCGGATTTTACAGACGGAGATGATGATTGAAACTTTGGCTCACCGGGATATGGGTTCTAGATTGGTGAGTTTTCTATTAATTCTCTGTCGTGATTTTGGTGTTCCTTGTGCTGATGGGATCACGATTGATCTGAAGTTGTCTCATCAAGCGATCGCCGAAGCAATTGGTTCTACTCGCGTCACTGTAACCAGGCTACTCGGAGATTTACGAGAAAAAAAGATGATTTCCATTCACAAAAAGAAGATTACTGTGCATAAACCTGTTACCTTAAGTAGGCAATTCACTTAAAATCTATTGGGAAAAGTGGAGTTGGCAATGGTTGGGTTTTTAGAATTAACGCTCATGATCCAGAGGTCGGTAAGTCTAAAAAGTGAACATTTTCAGCTATTGCTAATTTCCCATTCCCCACAAAGAATGGTGGAAAGTAGTAGGCTGTATCTGGAAGCGTTTCGGTAGGTGAAGATGGCCACCGGGTACATCCTCATATTCGCAATTTTAATCCTGGGAGGCGTACTTGCTACCGCCGGTGATCGTATTGGCACACGGGTTGGCAAGGCACGTCTCTCACTGTTCAAGCTACGTCCAAAAAATACGGCGGTACTAGTGACTATTTTTACTGGTACCTTAATTTCTGCATCAACCCTAGGAATTCTCTTTGCGGCTGATGAAGGATTGCGGAAGGGGGTTTTTGAGCTAGAGGATATTCAAAATGACCTGAGACACAAGCGAGAACAGCTAAAAACTGCTGAAGCGCAAAAAAGCCAGGTGGAGGGTGAACTCAACCAAGCGAGGACAGAGCAGGCGAAGGCGCAACAAGATTTGCAAGCCATTAATCGCTCGTTACAAGCTGCAAACGCGAAACAACAGGCGACTCAAACCCAACTTAACCGCACCCTCAACCAACAGGCGCAAACTCAAGCCCAACTCCAGCGCAGCCAAAGTCAATTGGGTCAGGTTGCGTCTCAATATCGACAAGCGATCGCCCAACTGCAAAGCCTTTATGATCAAAGACAAGCTCTGCAAGCAGCGGTAGCACAACTGAAGACAGAACGCCAGCGATTATATGCTGAAGCCCAAAAAGCGATCTCGGAAGCAAAAACAGCAATTGTGAAACGCGATCGCGAATTAGCAAATAGACAAGCTACTATTGAACAACGAGACCGGAAAATTGCTAACTTAGACCAATTAATCCAAAAACGCAATCAAGAAATTACCAACCGAGAGCAAGTAATTGCTATCAGGGAATCTCGGCTCAAAGAATTAGAAGACAAACAGAATTATTTAGAAAAAGAAGTAGCAAGACTGGAAAAATATTACCAGTCTTATCGTGATTTGCGTCTGGGTAAATTGGCTTTGGTTCGGGGTCAAGTTTTGGCTGCAGATGTCATTCGCGTCAACCAACCTGCAGCGGCGCGTCAAGCAGTGGTCAGACTGTTACAGGTAGCCAATCGCAATGCTAACCTTGAATTGAGTGAACCTGGGACGAATCCTGCCAATCTCGAAATATTGCATGTGACTCCAGACAAAATTGAGCAATTGGTAAAACAGATAGATGATGGTAAAGAATATGTGATGCGAATTCTCTGTGCAGGTAATTATGTCAGGGGTGAAAAGCAGATTGAGTTTTTTACTGATACAGCACGAAATCAATTGGTCTTTTCCAGTGGAGAACTGCTAGCGACAACCACTGCTGATCCCAAAACTATGACTTCCTATCAACTGCGCCAACGGCTGGATTTAGTCATTTCTGCTTCGCAATTTCGCGCCCGGAATGCCGGGATTATTGACAGTGTGCAAATAGATGGTACTTTTCTGCGCTTTGTGAGTCAATTGGGACAGTTTAATCAATCGTTAGAAATAAAAGCGATCGCCGCAGAGGATACTTATACAGCGGGGCCATTGAGAGTGAGACTTTTAGCAGTAGTTAACGGACAAATTATTTTTAGCACTTAAAATTGTTTTGGAGAGGGAATAGGGGATAGGAGATAGGGAAAAAGAGAGATAAATGTATATTAAATTTTTTCAAAAATCAAATAGGAACATTATCAACAAACGAGCATAATTAAACATAACTGTATTTTTTTTCTCTGGTTATTTAAATTATTTAAACCGTGATATCTAAATGTATTTAATATGACTTTTAGCGAATTTTCTCCAACGCAACCGGTTATTTTGGGTTTTGATCCAGGTAGAGATAAATGTGGTGTGGCGGTGATGGGACTGGATCGGCGATTGCATTTTCATGAAGTTGTACCCGCAGGGGAAGCGATCGCGATGATTGAGATACTGCGTCAAAAGTTGCCGATTTCTTTGGTGGTGATGGGCGATCAAACTACCGCCAAGCAATGGAAACAGCGGTTGCTTCAGGGACTTGTTGAATCGGTGAATATTATTTTAGTGGATGAACGCTACACAACTCTGGAAGCACGCGATCGCTATTGGCAGATGTATCCTCCCCAAGGTATCACTAAGCTGTTACCAAAAGGTATGCGCCAGCCACCACGACCGATAGATGATATTGTCGCTATTCTGTTGATTGAAAGATATTTAAATCGGTTGACTGGTAGTAATTCTCCTGTATGATGATTTGTTGACAAATTATCAACAATCAATCACTAAAGTTCAGCCCGAATAGTAAAAGCATAATCTCCTCCAGGTTCTAACTGATAATCTTGCTTTTCCAAGAAACGACCTAGCGGTTCTTTAATCAAAGCACGACCTTGGGAAGGTCTTACAGACAGTTCTCCTCGGCGAAAATGCCATTGAAATTGCCATTCATAGTCACCGGCACTAACTTCGCCCTCAAGGAAGCCATGTTGCCAAGATTGGCGGATAATTCTCACATGGGCAATGGTTTCTGGTAGACGTTTTGTACTCACAATTCTTGATGTCAAGTGTGGAATAAAAGCTGACCACAGCGGTTACTTATTTTATTTACCAAACATAGCTTAAATCGACAATTTGACAAAGTTAGTAATAGTTAGCCATTACTAATACTACTTTGTCAAGATTGATTTTGGTAACAAATTGTGCTGGAGTATGTTGCGGATTTTGTCTTTTTCAAGTATAAAGCGCTGGTGCTAAATGACACAATAAGAGCGGAACAATCCTTCTTCCCTATTCTCTATTTTTGTTTTCTAGACAAACTTGTTCATAGCGTTGACCGGCTATATCCCAAGTAAATTCTGTTTCTACTAGTTGTCTAGCATTTTGGGATAATTTTGAGCGTATTTGTGGATGTTCAAATAGTTTGCTGATGGCGGCGACATATTCCTGTGGTAGATTGGCTCTTAATGCCCTGAGTGGGTGAGTACCGTCTACAGCTAGTCCTTCTAAACCGCGATCGCTAGCTACTATTGGTACACCTGCTGCCATTGCCTCTAGGGTTTTATTTTTAATGCCAAAACCTGTTCTGAGTGGCACTACACAAACGGTAGCTTGATGTAGATATTCTACCATTGAATTGACACGACCAGTAACAATAACTCCGGGAATATTTTTCAGTTCTAAAATTTCGGGTGCTGGTCTAGCACCGACAATATTAAATTTAGTTTCAGGGTAATATTTTTGGATTTCTGGCAATACTTCTAAAGCAAAAAACCGAGCAGCATCAATATTATGTGATGCGTCCATTGCGCCGACGAAGATTAAATTATATTTGCCTGGATCTTGGGAACGGTAGGGAAATAATTGTAAGTCTACACCATTGGGAATGACAGCAATTTTGATGTCAGGACGAAGTGAGAGAAATTCTTGGCGATCGTCTTCTGTGGTGACGACAATATGAGAAAATTTCCGACTATAGCGCCGCTCGTAACGCTGTAAGACAAGAGAGAGATACAAGCGATCGCGTATTACATTTTGTGAAGCATTCATCTGTAAATGATTGCGTACCCATCCATAAATAGAACTGTGGACATCAACAACAGTATTTACACGGTTGCGAAATTCCGGACGTATATATATTTCATTTACACTATGTTCACAAGTGATAACGTCACATTTTTTATTTTCCACATAATCATCAACTAAAGCTTGAATTGCTGGTGAATAGCGATGTAATACATTTGGTGGTGTAGCCTTCAGGACAGATTCCGTAAATCGCCCCACCTGAGCTAATAATCTCTTGATACTACTTTGATTTTTCGGCTCTGGTGGTAAGGGAAAAACAATCAATTCATTAACATATTTCCGTAATTCCTCTACCTCTGCCTTTGTGACTTCCTTGTTATATTGTGTAATTAAAGTTATGAAGTGTTTCTTTTGCAAATACTTAAGTAAATTAAAAGTTCTAATTTCCGTACCACCGCGACTGGGTGGATAAGGAAATGTAGAAGATAACATGAGGATTCGCAAAGAATCTGGTTTTTGACTATTCATATAAGAGCCACCTGATAGAAATTATTAAAGACACAAATCAGTTTTAACACCAGATTGAAATTTGTCTGATTTTTCTGGAATTAGTATTTATTTAAAAATCCACTTACCCGAATAACAAAAAATGAATAATCAACCATTTTTGACACTTGTGACAGCAACAAGAGGTAACTATTCTGATTATTGGCTAGAACAGTTATTGCAGATTCAAGGTGATGTGCAATTTATTTTAGTGTATCCTCCAGGGACAAAAATTAAACCAATTGCTGATCCGAGAGTCCAAAGTTTAATTAGTCCTTATAAGGGCGAAGTTATGCAGAGATTCACGGGTTTAATTAATGCTGAAGGTGATTATGTGATGGCTTTAGATGATGATGATTTTGCACATCCGCAGATTTTAGATTTAACAAGAAGATATTTTCAGCTATTTCCAGAAAGCTGGGTTTTGCGGTTAAAAATTCAAAACATTAAAGACTCTGAGCAAGCACGGATTCAACAAGACTGGGAGCCGATTCCTGATGTTGAACAATTAGAGATTTGTAAAAAAACTCCAGAAAATCCTTTCCCATTTCAAAACGGGAAATATAAAGGTTTATTAGAAGTTCCCATCGCTCCTCTAGATAAAACTTTCGACATCCGTCATCTGATATTTCCCTGGAAACAAAGAACTGATCAAAATGGGATTCATTTTGAAAATTTTAATAATAGAATTTGGCAAACTGAACGCATTAAACCAGCACTCCAGGAAATATCTGAATCTATGAATTTAATGGGTGCTTTAACTTGGGTTCCTCTGTGGAGTTTGGATAGATTATTAGGCTTATTTGTGCAGGCAAAGTTTTATCAAAAGGATGCTATTATTGGTCATGCTATGCCGAAGCCAGAACAAATTAGATTTATCCTCAAAGACAGCGCTTGTAAGGAAACTAGATTATATTTAACAGCAGAGTTACTCTTGATTAAATGTTATCCTCAGTATGGTTATTTCTGGAATCTGATGTTTTGGCAAATGTACACTATACCGAGAATTTTAGGGAAATCTGTTAAACTCAAATTTAAGCGATCGCAGTCATAAATATTATATTAATTTCCCGACTGAATTCGTTGCAATAATTCGTAAAAAGGTTGCCAGTTATCTTCTTGAGCAATTGGTTCCCAAATCGATTCAATTACAGGTCTTAATAAAGCTGTTTGGAGATTATTCGCAGCTAAAGTTTTGGCAATTATTTCTAATTGTTCCCAGTCGAAATCATTCAATATTTTGTGATATAATATAGACCATTCATCAAATATAGCTGATGCACCTGACGCCAGAATAGTTTCAGAATTATTCATGACTAAACCCGGCTCATCTCGCCATTTAGATGAAAAGGTGCGAGCCATTTCAGCGAAAAATTGATGATAGCCAATTTGGCTTTCTTGCAAAAACTTAATTGTCAGTTCCACTAGCTCGTCTGCTACAGGATTTGGCAACTCTTCAAAACCTAATTTTTTCAACATTAAAGAGCGATATTCAATATAGTAATAGTTGTTAAATTTAGCTAATCCCGCCTCTAAATCATTTGGCTCAATCACCGCTGTTAACGGTGCTTGCAGCATTTCTAAATTTAACTTACAAATACTTGGTTGATGACTATAACAATAGCGGCGGTAATAATCGAAATATGCGGCTGTAAAATAAGGATCATAAGTGGGGATAAAAGCATAGGGGCCGTAGTCAAAACTTTCCCCAGTAATCGACATATTGTCGGTGTTGAGCACGGCGTGACAAAAGCCAGCAGCCATCCATTGTGCTGCTAATTCTGCTACTCGCTGGACTAATTCTGCATAAAACAAAGCATATTGATCTTGTTCTGTAATTAAATGAGGATAATATTGCTCAATTACATGATTTAATAACTTTTTGGTTAAATCTGGACGCCTGAGATAGTGCAGTCGCTCAAAGGTACCAAACCGGATATGAGAACGGTTCATTCTCACCATCACCGATGAGCGGGTGGGCGAGGGTTCATCACCGCGCCACAAAGCTAAACCGGTTTCAATCATGCTCAGACACCGAGAAGTACGGACACCTAAGTGGTGTAATGCTTCTGCGGCGAGGACTTCCCGCACTCCTCCTTTGAGTGTGAGCATTCCGTCACCGCCACGGGAATAGGGTGTTTTTCCGGAGCCTTTGGTGCCAAAATCATATAATTCACCATCAGTACCGCGGACTTGTCCGTAGAGAAAGCCTCTACCATCGCCTAACCCAGAGTTATATTCACCGAATTGATAGCCGTGGTAGCGCAGGGCTAGAAGTGGTTTGCGTTGTTGAAATTTGCCAAAAGCGGTGATGAAATCTTCATCGGTGACGGCTTGGGGGTTGAGTCCGAGGTGGGGTAAAATTGCGTCGTTGCGCCAGCGCAGGATGTGTTGGGGAAATTCGGCTGCGGCTACTTCGTCGTAGTAATCATCACCTAAAGATTCTAAAGCACTTTCGTAGTTGAGGGTAAGAAAAGGATTGGGAGAATTTTTGTGGTGGGGAGTTTCAGCCAGGGTCATTATTAGTAGAGTTGAATTTATTCTTGCTTTAATACTATATCTATTAAGTTATTTGTTATTTGTCATTTTTATAGAGCTTGCCAATCTGGATTGGTCAAACTCGTGAGAATATGATCTTGCCATTGTCCATTAATTAATAAATAATCTCTAGCGTATCCTTCGACAACAAAACCTAGTCTTTTGAGAACATTACCGCTACGCTGATTGTGTGGCATATAATTCGCCATGATGCGATGCATATTTAATTCGGCAAAAACATACTCGGTTGCTACTTGCAGTGCTTCTGTCATGTAACCTTTACCTTGGGCAGTTTCTGCTAGACTGTAACCGACAAAACAAAAATGGGCGGCGCCACGCACAAAGTTACTAAAATTGACAGTGCCAATAATTTCTTTGCTATTTTGTTGAGAATAAATCCATAATTTTAAAGATTGCCCATTAATAAATTCCAGCAAATTACCTTCAATTTGATATTGCCAATACTCTTGTGTAAAAAAACTTTCTGCCCAGGTGGGATAGAAGGGTGTAAGATAAGTTTTATTGTGGATGAAGTATTTCAATATTTGCTGGATATCTTCTGGGAGTGCCATCCTTAATATTAAGCGATCGCTTGTTATTAAAGGTAGTTCTGATTTCATAAACTAGAATCTATTCTAGGAACATTTCTGGGATATATCTACTTCCCTCATGCCTAGTGTATGGGGCTGGATGTTTTTGTCAAAAAAAGTCATACTATCATAGCAGGAATTAGTTAAATTAGCATTAGCTAAATTTGCGCCCCGCAAATCAGTTCCCCGTAAGTCTACACTAGAAAGATTTGTACCTTGTAGGTTTGCGTATCTTAAATTTATGCCTTGGAGGTTAGCTCCTGTCAAATTGGCTCCTAAAAGTAGAGACGGTTCTCTTTGTGAAGAAGCTTGCAATAATTTTACATCTTGCAAAAACATAATTAAATAACGCTGTCTTTCTGGGTCTAGCTCTTGTAAAGTCGATTGCGTCATCGCCCGGAAAATAGCAGATTTGCGGCGAATTTGTTGGGGACTATCTTGCAAAAGGGTTTGTGTCATCGTCTTTAAGTAGTCAGAGAGAATGGCTTGACGATGATAATTAGCAGTTAATTCGAGATGATTGCCAGAAAATTCTGTAAATTGGGGTGATGGCTCATGGAATTGGTTAGTGATATTTCCCCAATTCAATAGAAAAAAGGCGATCGCACCAATCATCAAACTGAGGATAATGGGGATAATTGCTTCTTTGGTGATTTCGATCGAAATAATAACTGATTTTAAGATTTCTATATTTCTGATAACATAACTACGCAAAGGTGTAGCTTCTGTAGCCTCTACTACTTTCGGCAATTTAATGATTTCTTGACGTTGTGTATTCATAGGCTTGGCAAGATTTAGCAGCTAAAATGTGATTTGATTTACAGAAATTTCCTGAGCACATCCCACAATTTCTAAATTTAGCAGTAGTGGCTGTTGTTGTGTTATTCTGTGAACAATAATGAGTATTTTTACTAAAAATCTACCAGAGCATCAAAATCTTGATAAGCTGATTTCTAACATCTACAACTAAAGGATTCAAAGTTGCTCGGTAGATGAACCAAATAATCTAAAATCTCAAATTAGCGCAGTCAATTTCAATCAATTTGTCCCCAACCCTGATTTGAGGATATTTAACACAAAGACAGAGCAAAATAAAACAAGTCTACAACAAGGATAGTGACATCGGTGGGAATACGCTACGATTGGCAAAAAGCAGAAATCGAAACGATATATAACATGCCACTGCTAGAGCTGATTTATCAAGCTGCTAGCGTGCATCGCCAATATCATGATCCAACAAAAATCCAAGTCTGTAAGTTAATCTCTATTAAGACAGGAGGCTGTCCCGAAGATTGTAGCTATTGTGCTCAATCTTCCCGCTACAAAACCGAGGTAAAAGCTCAAGCACTTTTAGAAAAAGATACCGTAATTAGTATTGCTCAAACAGCGAAACAAAAAGGTGTAAGTCGAGTTTGTATGGGTGCTGCTTGGCGCGAAGTGCGGGATAACTCCCAATTTGAAACAGTCTTAGAAATGGTTCAAGAAGTAACCGCGATGGGTTTAGAGGTATGCTGTACTCTGGGTATGTTAACGACAGATCAGGCTCAACGATTGGCAGATGCTGGACTTTATGCCTATAACCATAACTTGGATACTTCACCCGACTATTACAGTACTATCATTTCTACCAGGACATATAGCGATCGCCTGAATACAATTGAGCATGTTCGTCAAACAAATGTCACCGTCTGTTCTGGTGGTATCCTCGGTTTAGGTGAAACTACTGATGACCGCGTGGCGATGTTACACATTCTCGCCAACCTACATCCCCATCCCGAATCAGTACCAATTAACATCCTCTCACAAGTACCAGGCACACCCTTAGAAAATCAACCTGATGTCCCCATTTGGGATATAGTACGGATGATTGCGACCACAAGAATGATTATGCCAGCATCGGACGTGCGTCTCAGTGCAGGAAGGGCGAGATTTTCGCAAGTCGAACAAGCCCTCTGCTTCATGGCTGGCGCTAATTCCATCTTTTCCAGTGACGATAACAAAATGTTAACAGTCACCACACCCTGTCCAGATTATGATGCCGACAAAGAAATGTTAAATTTGCTGGGCTTAGAAATGCGTCCTCCTGTTTCCAGGGAAGCAAAAGTATCCAGCAGCCCAGCAGTTGTAGGATAATTGATATCTTTGCTGTATCTAGTTCCCATGTTTTGCATGGGAACTGGAAGATGAATTAAAGTACCTTAGCAGCACGCAGACCGAATAGCAGTCCGACAGCGATACCAACAAACAAACCCAAGAAACCAAGATAAGCGATTACTGCCAACATTTACTTTTCTCCACAATACTTCAATAAATCTATTGAATCATTTACTTGGGGAATGGGGAATGGGGGATGATGAAGGATGTAGACGCGGAGCGGCTTGCCGCAGGCTAGGATGAAGTATGAAGGGTGAAGGGTGAAGGGTGAAGTATGAAGGGTGAAGGGTGAAGGGTCATTAGAAGTATGAAGTATGAAGGGTGAAGGGTGAAGGGTGAGGGTCATTAATTTTGAATTTTAAATTTTCAATTCGGAGCGCAACGACGTGACGTCTGTTATTCATGTCAATCTACCACAGCAGTCTTATGAGATTGCGATCGCATCTGCTAGTTTAGATCATCTGGGTCAGCACATCACCAGTCTGCACCTAGGCAAAAAAGTACTGTTGGTTTCCAACCCGACGATATTTAAGCATTACGGTGAACGAGCCATCAAATCCCTAGAAGCTGCGGGGTTTACAGTGGCTACTAGCACCCTACCACCGGGTGAACGCTATAAAAACCTCAACTCCATCCAAAAAATTTACGACAGCGCCGTAGAAAACCGCCTGGAACGTTCCTCAACAATGGTAGCTTTAGGAGGCGGTGTAATTGGCGATATGACTGGCTTCGCCGCCGCAACTTGGCTGCGAGGAATTAATGTAGTACAAGTACCCACCACATTATTAGCAATGGTAGACTCCTCGGTGGGTGGGAAAACCGGCGTCAACCATCCCCAAGGTAAAAACCTGATAGGCGCATTTTATCAGCCGCGCTTTGTCTTAATTGACCCAGAAGTTTTAAAAACTCTTCCAGTGAGCGAGTTTCGCGCGGGAATGGCGGAAGTCATCAAGTACGGCGTGATTTGGGACACCGAATTATTTGCTCAGTTAGAAGCCAGCAAACACCTCAATCAACTCCGCTACATACAACCGGAACTCATAGATACCATATTGTCTCGCTCTTGTCAAGCAAAAGCCGATGTTGTCAGCAAAGATGAGAAAGAAGCCGGACTGCGAGCAATTCTCAACTATGGTCATACCGTTGGTCATGCAGTGGAAAGCTTAACCGGATACCGATTGCTCAAACATGGTGAAGCCGTTGCTATCGGTATGGTAGCAGCAGGACAAATTGCCGTAGAAATGGGATTATGGTCAAAGGAAGACACAGAGCGCCAAAACGCCCTCATTCAAAAAGCAGGTTTACCGACGCAATTACCAGATGGAATAGATATCGCCGCGATTATTGCAGCTTTACAACTAGATAAAAAAGTGCGAGATGGGAAAGTTAGATTTGTTTTACCAACACAAATTGGTGTGGTGAAAGTTACTGATGAAGTTCCATCAGAGATAGTTGAGAAAGTACTGCAGGGGATGCAAGCAAATAACTAACCAAAAGAGACGTTGCAAAAGCAACGTCTCTACAAAATTTAACTGTATCGTGACTAACGCCAAATAGTATTAGGCAACATTTAAGAAACCAGTTTGAATCAAATATGCCGTATAGGTCATAAATAATTCACCAGTAATTGGTGGACAAACAATCGAACTACCAGCTAATGCATGGAGAGTATCTTGACAACTAATGTGGGGTCTTTTCGCTTGCAGATACAAATCTGGAATAGTCAATTGTTCATCAGACCAACGCTCCAATAAAAATGGTCGCAGAGTATATAAAGGATTGTCCACCGAAGAGACATTATTAATTAATTCTGATTGCCATTGTTCGTAAGGAATCGCTTGGACTGGATAACCAAAAGATTGCACCCATTTAATTAATGTACTCAAAGGTGCAGGTTGGGGATGTTGCAAATTGAATGCTTTACCTATCGATGACTGCTGCATTGATAAATAAACAATCGCTTTGCTGACATAATCTACAGGAGACATATCCATCATGTATTCTACATCAGGAAAATATCCCATTTGCAAACAACCTTTGACCATCAAATTGATAAAGTCATGGGTGTTACAAATACCTGTTTGACTATCTCCAGAAATTAATGGTGGTCTGTGGATAGTTACAGGTAGACCCCGGTCACGAGCAATCTTGACTAACTTTTCTGCTACCCATTTAGTTTGAGAATAGCCGAGGAAAATACCTTCCCAATGATTAAAATCGTCTTGTTCTTTAACCAGTTTTCCTGCATAAGCAGGTGATTCAAAAATAGCCACACTAGAAACGTAATGTACAGGCTTAAGTTTGACTTGACTTGCTAGCCTTAAAACTTCCTGAGTTCCTAAAACATTTGCTGCTTTGAGTGCTGAATAAGGAAAAACATAATTCAGCAGCGCACCACTGTGATAAATGGTATCGATATTAGTAGCAATAATTTGAAATTGTTCTGCACCAATACCCAAAAGTGGTAAAGCTAAATCACCGACAATGGGAACAATTCGAGAATTAAACTGCTCATCCCAAATTGCATAAGTTTGCAGGTTTTTTACCAGCTTATTTTTGCCTTCTTGGATATTCGCAGCCCGAACTAAACAATAGATATCAGCGTTGGTTTGCTCTAGGAGTTCTTTGATTAAAAAAGCTCCTAAAAATCCCGTACCCCCGGTTAAAAAGATATTTTGTGGTACACCCACAGAAACTGGAGGTAAAGCGTCAGGACGGATGGTGGGGTCAAGAACAGCTTCAGCTTGCAAATTCAGCACAGCAGGAGCAGTATTAGTCGCCACCACTGTATCTTGAACAGCAGATTTTTCTGGTAATTCTTCAGCTAATCGCTGTGAAAGTGATGCAATATTAGGGTAGTGCCAAAGTAACAAAGGTGATGGTTGAAATCCCAGCAATTTTTCTAATTTACTGACGAGAATCATTGCTTGCGCGGAATCTAAACCGTAGTTCTCCAAGTTCTCTTGAATATCTATTTCATCATTTTCCACACCGATTAACTCAGCTAGATTAGAAACTAGCCATGCTTGGATATCTGCAGCACTAAAAGACTTTTTGAAACTCATTTTTACATCTCCAATGTTGAGCGAACTGGGTGATATTGAACGTATTTTTCTGGAATTTGTAACCCTTGCATTTTCAAACTTTGCATCCGGTATAAAAATGCAGCCCCAGTCATAATATGGTGAGCGACATCAACGACTTTGCGGTTATTTGGTTCTTCTAGATAAGTACCGCGCACCCAGTCGTTGAAGCTACCCATAGCCGGGCCGCACCAAATTTGATAATCGACTTCCCGTCCCTTCTCTCCAGATTGTGACCAACGAGAAGATAATCCTAAATACCAACGAAAAATCAGCGCCATTTTCAGCTTAGGATTATTAACTGCTTTACCCAATTTTTCCGGGTTTTTTTGCGATAAATAAGCAGCGGTTCCTTCCCAAACTTCCGCGATAGTTTTGCGGAAAACCTGTTTTTCTAACTTCTCTCTTTCTGAAGAAGGAATTTCTTCAATTGAGTCATAGCTGCGGTACAGTTCATACAGTTTCTGCGCGCGCATGGGGAACATTGTCCCGCGTTTGAGGACTTGCAATTTCACTCCCATTTCAAACATATCTGCAGCCGGCGCCATCATCATATCTGCCATTTCGGCTTGAGCTAATAGCTTTTTAGTATGCTCACAAGCACCCGATTCAATACATGATTGATTAATTGAACCTGTGACAACATAAGCCGCACCCATCATAAAGGCGGCTAAAGCTGATTGTGGTGTGGCGATTCCGCCGGCTACTCCCACACGAATCGGTTGTGAATATTGATATTGTGCTTGGATTTCATCTCTTAAAGCCATGATGGAAGGTAACAGACAAACCAAGGGTCGATTATCTGTATGTCCACCAGAATCTGCTTCGACAGTAATATCATCAGCCATAGGAACTTTGGCTGCGAGAGTTGCTTGTAATTCAGTAATTAGTCCTTGTTCCAACAATTCTTTGAGTATCCTTGTTGGTGCTGGTTGTAAGAATTTAGTAGCAACTTCTCGACGAGAAATTTTAGCAATGACTTTGTTTTTGATTTCAATTTGATTTGCATCATTTAAACTTAATCCCGCAACTCGGTAATAAACAATGTTGGGAGTTAAATCTAAAAATGCTGAAGCTTCTACAATTCTGACACCGTATTTCAAAAATAAATCTACAGCGCGGCGTTCAATTGCTAATTCACTGGGACTGTGAATTAAATTAAAGGCGTAAGGGCCATGAGGTAAGGCTTGTTGAATGCGATTAATGGCTGTTTCTAATTTATCTGGAGTTAAACCACCTGCACCAAAGGAACTCAAAATTTTCTCTTTTCCTAGGGCAATTACCATTTCTACAGATGCAATACCACCAGCCATTGCACCAGTTGCATAAGCAGATTTTACACCATAACAGGAGAGGAATTTTGCATCTCCTAGTTGTTGAATTTTTAGTGGTGGTACAGCTATTAATAGCTCTATTGGTGTGGTAGTACTATGGTCATTCGGAACTAAATAACCATCATTAGTTACACCAATTTCACCAGCAATTTTGACGATATAACAGGGTTTATCTAATGCCACAAATTTCTCTAATATGGCTGTTTCTGAAAAAGCTATACAATCTAGTGACCCTTTCCAAATCAGGTTTTGATTGTATGTATTGGTAAATTCTAAACCGTTGTGATGTTGGCTTAGTGGTGCGTCTACGGTGGTCACGCTAGTTATCCCTCAAATTGTTAGAAATAGGTCTTCAAAGTTTGTAGTTGGGAGGATGAGAATTGCCCATCCTCATGAATTATTTTTCGTTCAATAAATTTTCGGCACAGGCTAGTTGTAATTGAATGATTTCACTCATTTGTTGACTAAAATTATTTCTGTTGTGTAGAAAAGTATTATGAGCTTTAGTCACTTTTGAGTTATTGGCATTCAATTGCTGATATGGATGGAATTCGCCGAAGTTGATGTTATTAAATTCATGATTAGTATGATTTTGCAACAGTATGCTTTCGGGAAGTTGCTGTGTGTTGTTGGTAATCTGTAAAGATTGTAATTGTTCTGTGGGAGTCAAAACGTGTTCAATGATATCTTTCATTGCAATTTCTGCTTGATTTTCAGTGTGTGAGGCGATGTTGATTGATGATTCCGCTGCTTGAGGAGTGCATTTAGTAGCTACATTTTCAAAAGATTTGCGGTTTTCCTCGCTCAAGATTTTGGCGGTAATTGATTCACCACCTAAAGTAATTTTTCTCAGGGTTAATTTACTTTGGTGGTGAGATTCTTGAGGGAGATTGTACAAAGAAGATAAGTCTAAATCGATTCGGTGACTGAGTAGTTTTCCTAGTGCTTTGACGATAGAAGTATGGTCATCTGTACCTCTTCTATTCAGCGAAACTGTGATGTGTGCTTGTCCTTCGAGGATTTTATCTATCCAGCGAGAACAGACACTACCAGCACCGGCTTCGATAAAGATTTTTGCGCCGTCAGCATAGACGCGGTTAACTAAGTGGGGAAAGTCTAGCTGTTGACACAATCCTGTGGCGATACTCTCAGCTATCAGATTGCTATCAAGCGCTATCGCTTGATATGCAGCCGCAGAGTAAAATGTAATTCCGGGAATATTCTGAGATGGTAAGGTGTTTAGCTTAACTAACTCTGCATACTCAGAACGCATCGCCTCACAATGAATCACATGGTCGAAGGGAGCAGGGAAAGCATTACAGCCAAGGGTTTGAATCACTCGCTGACAAGCTGCGGGTTCACCAGCAATTAACACCTCTTCCGGTGTATTAATTTGTGTTAAATAAACGCGAGTCTCGTTTTTCAGACATTCCCTCACCTGGGATGGACTAGCCATGAGGACGTAGTTACACCAGAAATTATTGTCTGTAGAGGTTGCTGGTAGTTTCCAATATTCACGAACTGCGTTTTTGGGCCCAGATAATCTGTCACCAAATAAGGCTGAGGAGTTGAAGGAGTTACTTCCTTCATAAAAATTGCTCCACACACCTTGAGCAACCATCATACTAGTTTCACCCAGGCTATAGCCAAACACATATTTCGGTTTGACTTGGAAGTTATCACGAATAACTGTAGTAATTAGCCGAGTGCAAAACATTTCGGCTTCAAACATTGCTAGGGAATCATCTAGCAATTTCTTTTCTAATGTTTCTAGTTGTCGAGTTGTTAATTTACTTAAACTTCTGGGAAATACGAGTTTCTCAACATCCGAAACCCGCTTATACAAACTCTTGACAAAGGGGTCATCTTGGATGTTGGGAAAGAGGCGAAATAGAGTCCGACCAATACCAACATAAGAGTTAACTGCAGCCGGATAAACATAAGCAACTGAACCTTGTTTACCCAATGGGTTAGCTGTGAAATAACTACCTATTGGTGTTTGCCAATCTGTACCACGTTCAAAGGCAATATTTATTCCTTTACGGGCTGAGGCGATTTCTTTGAGTAGTTCTTTTTGGTTGCGTCCGGTAATTGCGAGGGCGTATTTAGCTGTAGAAAACTGTTTAAATTTGACAAAATTTAAACTTGCAGTGTCAGATAAAGATGCAGAATTTTCGATGCTTGATTGTAGATTATCTAGCAGCTTTTCTAACTCTGATTGGTCGTTTGCAGCTAAGGGAAATAGATAAAAAGGACGTTGTTGTAAATACTTGTGGCTGTGGTTAATTTGTTCAGGTTCATCTGACAAAATTACATGGGCATAAGTGCCATCACAACCGATACCATTCACCGCTGCAATTCTCTTGGTGCTGTCTTTACCGACAAACCAAGGTCGAGATTCAGTGGCGACAAAGAAGGGGCTACCTGACCACATTTCGGGTGTTTTCACACCAGTCCAGTTGGGGGTAGCGGGGATGTAGTTGTGATAGAGACACAGCGCGGTTTTAATTAAGCTAGCGATTCCTGAAGCAACAAAGGTGTTACCGATATTGGCTTTAACGCTACCGATAGCACAATGTAAGCCGTCGCCTACTGGAGGATAAGCTTGGAGTAGACCAGCGATTTCCGCTGCGTCTTGTTGGGGAATACCGCTACCGACGACTTCCACATAGTTAACCTCTGTGGGTTGAATACCAGCTATTTGGAAAGCTTGATTGCAGACTTGGTTAAAAATGGCAACATCTGCGGAGGTAGCATGAGCCTGTCCTATACTAATAGCATCAATGACTGCATAAATGCGATCGCTATTTTCTTTAGCAGTGTCATAACGCTTCAAAACCACCGCCCCCGCGCCTTCGCCAATTGTCCAACCGTCGGCTTTTTCGTCAAAACTTAAGGTGTTGACGCCTGTGTTAATTTTCGCTTCTTGGTTTCGCAGTAAGACGTTTTCTACACCACCAGCTAAATCAACCGCACCCACAACCACGGTGTCAACTTCACCTGTGGTTAGTAGCATTTGTGCTACTTCTAAAGCTTTAAAAACAGAGGTTTCAACTGCTGTTAAACTGAATGCTGGCCCGGTGAAATTCCACAGCGAAGAAACTCGACTCGCCATGATATTGTTGATGTAACTTAAATATTCACCAATATCTACTTGATGATGAATACTGTCTTTAACGATGGTTTCTAGTTGGGTGATTTTTTCTTCTGGTAAAGCGATTTCGGCAGCATTTAAACCCTCTTGAATTTGCCAAGATAAATTCCATCTTTGTTGTAAGTGGTGAACAGATGATTCTGTTTCAGCCGCAATGATGACTGCGACATTTCCCCCTTCGGAAATTTTGGCGTCTTTGAGGGCGCGGTCGGCGACTTTTAATAGTAATAGTTGTTGGGGATTGAGTTTTTCTATTTCGTTGGGTGGGATTTTGTAGGCTAAGGTGTTGATTTCAAAGTCGGTGATGTATGCTCCTAATGGTGCTTTGCCATCAGATAAACCGTATTCTTTGAGGATGTTTTCTTGGGTTTCTATACCGTGCCATCTTTTATATGGGAGGGGAATAAAATGTTGTTTCCCGTCGTAAATACTGCGCTCAAATGCATCGAGGTTTTGGCATTCTCCGAAGAAGGTATCCATGCCGATAATGGCAATTTTTTCAAGCATGTGTTGATGAGGGTGGTTAATGGGAATTTAGCTCACGCAAAGACGCAAAGGAAGAAAGGAGGTTATTTTTCTTGTTCAAGAATGAGGTGGGAGTTAGTACCGCCGAAGCCGAAGGCGCTGAGGGCGGCGCGTTTGATGGGGGTGTTATTTGGCCAGGTTGTGGCTGTTTTGACTATGGTTTTGTGGGAGATGACATTGTTATCAGCACCGATGGGTTGGGTGATGTTAATTGTGGGGGGAATAATGCTGTTATTCATGCTACAAATTGTTTTGGTTAAGCTAACCATGCCCGCTGCGACTAATAAGTGACCGACGTTGGCTTTGGTTGAACCAATAAGGGGTTTGGCTTGGTGTTGTCCAAAGAAGGTTTCTATGGAGTTAAATTCTGTGGTGTCTCCTAATAGAGTGCCTGTAGCGTGACACTCCATGTAATCTATTTGGTTAGGATTGATTTTTGCTTCGGTATATGCTCTCTCGAATGCGAGGGTTTGTCCTTGGGAATTAGGACTGAGTAAATGTTTACCTCTACCGTCGTTGGAGAGTCCATTACCGATAATGGTGGCTAAAATGCGATCGCCATCTCTGATAGCATCACTATAGCGTTTGAGCATGACCATGCCGATACCTTCGGCGGTGATGAGTCCTCTGGAGGATTTATCTAGGGGTGAACTGATACCGTTGTCTGGATAACCTTGAATTCCGGAGAATAGCATCCGCAAAAACAGGGGGTCTGTGCAACTGATAGCACCAGCTAACATGAGGTCGGCTTTGTGCGATCGCAAATAATGAGACGCGAGCTTAATGGCATAAAATGAGGATGAGCAAGCAGCGTCTATGCAAAAATGATTGCTGGATAAAGAGAAAGCTTGAGAAATTAACGCCGCTGGTAAGCCGGATATCATGGCGTTTTGTGCAGAAGCTTTCGCGGTTGTTGGTAATTTCGCTAGTTGGAAGTCTTCATCTTTTAGCAGTTCTCTGACTGCTGGGTTAATTGTTTGCTGATAAATTGGGGAGAATAATTGCGTAGAAGATTTGGTAGGAAAGGATAAGTTTCCTAAGATGACGCCGCATTTGGAAAGACTGTTTTGGTTTCCCCAATAGCCACTATTTTCTATTGCTTGTTTGGCGGCGTATAGTGACCATTTAAAAGTGTCGTCTAAGCTGTCGAGAAGTGCTGGTGGTAGGTTATATTCGCTGGAATTGAATTGAAAGTCGCGGATATATCCACCTTTGAGGAAGTAAATTTTTTCCGGTTGACCTTTATTTGGGTCGTAATATATTGTGGGATCTACTCCTAGGTCTTTGGTGGTAACGTCGGATGTAGAATCTTTTTGGGCGGTGATGTTTTGCCAAAATTGTTCAGGATTATTAGCGTCAGGGAAGAGACACGATAATCCGATGATGGCGATTTTTTCCACTGTTGATATCCTAAAGTTGGGGTTTTTATTAGGATTTACGCTTTTCCCCAGTAGGATTTGTTTTGTTTCGCGCAAAGGCGCAAAGGCGCAGAGAAAGAAAAAATAAAGGTGGTATTGGCATTTTATATTATGATTCAGCCAACTTCTTTAAATACCTAAAATTAGAGCATTTGCGTTCTTCCTTTGCGTCTTTGTCTTGAAAAGTTTTGTGGAAGGAGACCTTCCCCACAAACTTTTCGCTGCGCCTTTGCGCGATCAAAATTTATCTTAATCAGCAACGCCCGATTATTTTGCTTGCAATAAGTCCATTGGGACGACAACTGCTCTAGATCCTAATATACGGGAATAGAGTTGTCCTTTGGCGTCGTGGAGGTAGAAGTCGGCGGTGGCGCTGGTGGGTTTTTTCTCTTTGATTTCGCAGGAGACGTAGAAGGTTTGGTTGCGGGGAATGGCTCTATATTGTTCACATGTGGTCATTTGTCCTGGTAGGCACACTTCTTGATGAAAATGGCTTAACCATATCCATAGGGGATGGGTGCTCAGGTCGGTGGCGTATGGGTTATGCCAATGGATGGGGAATTGTCCTTGTTGTTGGCGGGTGATGTCTTTCCAGAAGCATTCTACTGTAATTTTTTCTGGGCTAATGTTTAAAATCTTTTCAATTGCTTGGAAGCATGAACCATGAAATAGTGTGGATGGGCCGTTTTGGTATAAGTCTTTGCCGGTTGTGGTAATGATGTTGTCTGCTGTGAGATTTACTCTTTCGTAAGTTAAAACTGGGGGGAGTTCTCTAACTAGTTTGACGGTGGTGCTGAAGTGATAATGGGTTTTTCCTTCGGGGGTTTTGCTAAGAATTTTAGCTTGAATTTCGATTGATTCGTTTTCGGTTTTGGCGATTTCTTTGAGTTCGAGGATGTGTTCTTTGGCGACGGTTTCGTTGAAGATAATTCCTTTTAAAAATTTAAAGTCTTGACAATTGAAATATCTATAGCCTGGATAACATTCTTCACAACCGTTAATCATCCATGACATGGCGTTTGTGGCTGGTAATACTGGGTAGCCAGCTATCATATGATCTAGTAGAAAGGGATTATTTTCTACTGTCATGCGTCGGCGGATACGATGGGTTTTGAGTTGTGTATCTAGGGGCGCGGGTGGTGGTGACATGGGGCTACCAATTACGAGTTGTGTGGTAGCGTGATGTCGGGGATGCAGTTCTTTGACTAGCATTTGGGTTCCGACTTCGACGGGGATGATGTCGATTCCTCTTTCGGTGAAGGCTTTTTTGATTTCTGGTGTCACCATTCCGCTATCCCAACCGCCCCAGTTGATGGCGACTACGTGACAATGGGGATAATTTTGTTTGATGAGGTGGGCTGATTTGTTAAGGATTTCGTTGGCGATCGCATAATCAGATTGCCCCATGTTGCCGTAAAATCCAGTTACGGAGGAAAACAGTACTAAATGTTGGAGTTGTTCGGGGTTGATGCAAGTTAACAGGTTTTCTAGTCCTTGGACTTTGGCTGTGTAAACTTTTTCAAAGTCTTGTGCTGTTTTCTTTTCAATTAATTTGTCGGCTAGGTTGCCGGCGCCATGTATGATACCTGTGATGGTTCCCATACGGTTGACAACGGCGTTAATTTTCTGTTGCAGGGCGATTTTATCGGTAACATCGACGCTGAGATATTCGCCGGTGCTTCCTGTTTGTTGTATGGCTGCTAAGGTTTTTTTGATTTCTCGGCTGGAGTCGATTTGGTTATAGATTTTTTGCACGCTCATGGGTGTGGGTTTCTCGCCTTGAGAAATCAGGTTTTCCATGATGCGCTTTTTTAAGGCGGCTTCTTCTAGACAATCTTGAGCATATTCTGGTTCGGTGGCCAGGAGTTGGGAGCGACCGAGGAGGATGTATTTACCGGGTTGTTTCTGTGCTAGTTTGATGGTGCATTCGGCGGTTATTCCTTTGGCGCCACCGCTGATGAGGTATGTTGGTGTTGTCATATGGTTTTTGGTTTTATTTTTAACGCAGAGGGGTGTGGAGTTTTAGTTGATTGTTTGGGTTTGAGAAATATTGGTTTTATTTTTAACGCGGAGGGGCGCAAAGTTAGCGCAGAGGTACGCGGAGTTTTATTGGAGTGATTTCGTTAGGAGTTGATGTCAGCAGGTTTTGAGGTGGAAGTTTGAGGTTTTAAGTAAGAATTGTCGGGTTGGAAATGAGAAGCGTCGGGTTTGAAACGAGAATGTTCAGGCTTTAAACGAGAACGTTCAGGTTTGAAACGAGAATTGTGGGGTTGAAAACGAGAAGCGTCGGGTTGAAAACGAGAAGCGTCAGATTTGAAACGAGAACGTTCAGGCTTGAAATGAGAAGCGTCAGGTTTTGGTGTTCAGATACCCGACTTTTTAGAGAAGTCGGGTATCTCGCAGCCCAATGAATTTAATCAAGCACTGAAGTTGTTAGGGTAACTCGCCCTTGGGAACTGTAACCAACTTCGCTAATGTAATGGTTGGAGTCGTGCAATTCAGCGATGATATGTTGGGCTGATTGTTGAGCATTAAGGGTGGGACTTAAATCGATGGCGCGGGTGTAAACTTTTGGCCATTCCCATTTCAGGGTTTTGGTTAATCCGAATAAACCTGCACCGATGACTCCATAATTAACTTGATGCTGGAAACCAAAGGCGCCATCTAATCGGGCGACTGTACAGAAGCAACTGCGTCCGTAATTGGCGGCTTCGTTGAGGGGTTTTTTCAGGTATTTGGCGATGAAGAAGACTTGTTTAACGATCGCTTTTTCTGCTTCTAAATAACCAATGGTATGATTGACTGGGAAGATTGGGTGAATATGGATGAAGGCGCCTATCTTGCCGATGTTGTTGGCGATTGCTTCTAATTTGTGTTGCAGTAGTTCTTCGGTTAAGTCGGCTAAGGTTATCCGTGTGACTCCGGGTGGTAGTTGGGCTTGTGTTGACACTACGGATGATGGGAAGCTGAGAACTACAATTTTCCAACCTTGTTCAATTAAGTTTTGCACTACCACTGAGGTGGTGAGGGAACCATCATCGGTGATTAAGCCGATGTGTCCCTCTGGTAATGTGAAGTCTAAGTCGTCTGGTGGGGGGAGAAATTTCAGTTGAGCGGGACGGCGTTTGACGTTATGCTCTATATTTATCGGCTCGTCGTCAAGCTCAAGTTGATACTTTTTTTTTTCACCTCCAGCCAGTGTCTGGAGATAATCAACTATTTGACCAATTGTTCTTAAGTCTCCCAGTTCTTCGAGATTTGGTTTGGGAAGGTCGGGGTACATTTCTTGCATGGCGCCTAAAATTTCGACTCGTTTGATGGAGTCAATTCCTAGGTCGGCTTCCATGTCCATTTCCATTTCTAGCATCTCGACTGGATAGCCTGTTTTTTCACTGGTAATGTTTAACAGGGTTTGTCCTAAGTCTGCGTAATCGCTAGTTACGGTTGTTTCTGGTTCGGGAATGGCGGGTTCAGGAGGAGTAACAATCGGTGTTACTTCACTGACTGGTGTTGGTTGGGGAATGACGACTGGTTCAACGGGTGCTGCTTGTTGGACTTCTTGAATGGCGATTTCTACGGAGACGCTACGGGAAGCATGGGATTCGAGATACTCGACAACTTGACCGATGGTGCGTTTTTCGGAGAGTTCTTCTAAGTTGGGTTTGGGTAAATCTGGGTAAAGTTCTTGTAGTCCTCCCAAAATTTCGACTCGTTTGATGGAGTCAATTCCTAGGTCGGCTTCCATATCCATGTCCATTTCTAACATTTCTATGGGATAGCCTGTTTTTTCGCTGGTGATTTCTAGGAGGTGTTTACCTAGTTCAGCTAAATTCAAGTTACTCGCTACAGGTGCGGGAATTTCTACAGCTTTGGGAATCTCAATTACAGGTGCGGGAATTTCTACAGCTTTGGGAATCTCAATTACAGGTGCGGGAATTTCTGCAGCTTTGGGAATCTCAATTACAGGTTTGGGTTGAATTTCCCACACAGGTGCTGGTTGATTCTCCACTATATTAGTGGTGGGAAGTGCAACTGCTGCTGTTTCGCCAGAAAGTAACTGAGAATATTCTTGCTGTATCAGTTGGAAAAAGTTTTTGCTGTATTCTACCTGTTCTTGCAGATACTGTTCATGGATGCGGAGGGTTTCACTGTGTTGGGCGTGAAACTGCAACATACTCCGCTGTAAACTTTCCATGACTACTGGTTTGATTTCCGTGTCAGGTTGAGAGTTAGCTAGCAGGGAATTCTGCTGTTGCATCAGTTGAAAGAAGGTTTTGGTATATTCAATCTGATGGTTGAGATAAGACCCGTGGAGTTGTAAATTTTCGCTTTGATTTTGCTGAAATTGTTTGAGCAGGTATTCTAAACTTTCCAGAATTCGTTGATAATTTGCGGGTTGTGCTGGTGTTGGTTGCATTTTCAGGACTGGGGACTCTTGATTAGGGACTCTTGATTGGGGAGATGAGGGAGACTCTTGTACAGACGCGATTAATCGAGTCTCTACGCCTTCCACAACATCTGTTTTCTGATGTCCATTCCTTTCAATTGCTGGATTTACAGGAGTCGTAACCTCTAAACTTGTTAAATCCGCTGCAATTGCGGAAGATTCAGGGGTGGGAGTTGTCACTACTGCTTCAGCCAACTTCACTTGATGACCATTTTGCAAAGCTTGAGCGAAGGCGTTTTTGGTTTTTTCTGATTTATAATTAATGCCGTTCAACCGCACAGTTAAGGCTTTTTTCTTCTCGTCTTCTGGTGCGGGGAGTGTCGCTCTGAGTTGGTAAGGGTCGAGGTTTTTCAGCGTCATCCCTAATACTCGCAACTGAACTGCAGCTTCTCGCAAAGAGCGATCGCTATTCTTTTGTGTGCTGGGGTTTAATGTTACGGTAATATGAGGGCGATCGCCTAAGGTATCTTTGACTAAGTTAGAAAGTATCTTCCGAGGGCCGAATTCCACAAAGCATGTCCCACCCGCTGCATAGATATTTTCAATCTCTTGTTTAAACAAGACTGAATTTGAGAGGTGGTTTTCCAAGACTTTTTGCATGGCTGCAGGTTCTTGGGGATACTGTTTACCAGTGACGTTGCTGAAAACTGGAATTTTGGGAGTTTGGAAGTTAACAGACTTGGTTGCGATCGCAAACGATTTCTGTGCAAAAGCAATTAAGGGAGTGTGGAAGGCTGCAGATACAGGTAGTAACACTGCTGCATATCCTTGGTCATGTAAGCTGTTACGTACTTTCGCAATTTCAGCGGTTGGCCCTGCTAAGACAACTTGTGTGGGAGAATTATAGTTAGCGATCGCCACTTGTGGATAATGCCGCACTACGGCTTCAACTTTGGCAATTTCTTCTTTCACTGCCAACATACTACCCGCATCATGGTCTGGGTCTTCTGGCGCAGCCATTGCTTGACCCCTAGCTTTCACTAAGAAGAAATAATCTTGGTCACTCAACACACCCGCAGCCCACAAAGCGGTCAATTCACCAAAGCTGTGTCCCGCTACAAAGTCTGACCTAAACCCAGCTTGTTGAAAGATGGAATATAACCCCGCACTAAAGGAACCTATTGCAGGTTGAGCATATTCTGTTCTTTGCAAAGCTGCAATTTGAGCATTCTTTTCTGACTCTTCAAATACCGGATGGGGGAAAACAATCTGCGACAACGGTTGCAAATTATCTTTGAGCAACAAGCTATCCATGTAACCATAAATTCGTCGCAAAATGGGGAAGTTCATCACCACTTCCCTTCCCATTTCCAAATATTGCGAACCTTGTCCAGAAAACAAGGCGACAACTTTTCCGCCCAATGCCATCCCAGAGGCGCGATAATAAATACCTTGGGGATGTTCCCAAGCTGGCGCAGTTCCTTTGAGTTTCAACCAGTCCAAGCTAGTTTGCAAGAACTTACAAGCTTCTTGCAGATTCTCCACCACAAACCCTACCCGCGCTGCTGCTAAAGGAATTTCTTGATTTTGACAATCTTGAACTAATTGGGTGTAGTGTCTATCTGCGGCTGTTGATTGCAATTTTGCCAAAGTCTCTTCACACTTAATCACCAACTGCGCCGGAGTGTCAGCAAATAAAATTATCTCCGCAGGCGCATTGTGTAAGCGATAAGCGCAATTTTGTTCCGCTTGATGTTCTTCCAAAACCACATGATAATTAGTTCCACCAAAACCAAAGGAACTCACACCCGCCCGTCTTGGTGCTTCCCCATCGGCGCGAATCCAGGGTCTAGTTTCGGTGTTCAAATAAAACGCGGAATTTTTAATATTTAGTTTGGGGTTCGGCTCGGTAATATTAATTGTTGCTGGCAAAATCTTGTGATGTAACGCCAGCGCTGTTTTAATCAAACTCGCCGCACCCGCAGCTGCTTTTGTATGTCCAATTTGGGATTTCACACTACCAAGCGCAATGTGCTGTTTGTGGGAATCTTCCTCAGCAAAGAAATCTCGCAAAGAACCGAACTCGGTCGGGTCTCCAGCCATTGTCCCTGTACCGTGAGCTTCCATTAACCCCACAGTAGCAGGGGAAAAACCCGCATCATCATAAGCCCGACGCAAAGCTGATACCTGTCCTTCCTTGCGCGGTGCATAAATACTCTTGTAGCGTCCATCGCTAGAAGTACCAATACCTTTGATGACTGCATAGATTTTGTCGTTGTCGCGTTCTGCATCTTCCAAACGCTTCAACACCAGCATTCCAATTCCTTCACCTAACATCATCCCATCAGATTTAGCATCAAATGGTTTCACATGTTCCCCAGGAGAAACCGCCGGAGTTTTGCTGAAGGAAATATAAGCCATGATGGTGTTATCGGTATCCACACCACCAGTCAGCATCATGTCGCTGCGATATTCAACTAGTTCGCTAATTGCCATTTTCAAAGCACCAAAGGAACTAGCACAAGCCGCATCCACAACACAATTCATCCCGCCAAAATTCAAGCGGTTAGCAATTCTTCCCGCTACCACATTCGCTAACATTCCAGGGAAAGCATTTTCATCCCATTTGACATAAGCGCTTTTAATTTTCTCGACAATCTTTTGGGTATCTTCATCAGATAAACCGCTGCTTTTTAAAGCTTTTTCCCAAATGGGATATTCCAATCTGGCAGACAATGGCATTCCTAATTGTTTAGCCATCGCCACACCCAAAATTACCCCCACAGTTTCCCGGCTAAATTCTCTCGCCTCGCCATATCCTGCGTCCTCCATCGCCTCTTTCGCAACTACTAAACTTAATAGTTGGGAGACATCTGTGACTTCTAAAATGCTGGGAGGAATGCCAAATTCCATCGGGTTAAATTCAACCTCCGGAATAAACCCGCCCCGTTTGCAATAAGTTTTATCTTCCGGTGTTCTCGGATTAGGATCATAGTAATCTTCTACGCTCCAATGGGTAGAAGGAACATCAGTAATACAATCTATTTTGCTAACAATATTGTGCCAATATTCTCTTAAAGTTCTCGCTTGCGGAAACAGCGACGCCATCCCCACAATCGCTATAGGATTTTGTTGTAATTGTCTGTTAATTTTTTTCGTGGACATTGATTTATCTGCAGTCACTTTTTTTTCCTCTATAAACTTGATCAAATCTTTTTCACAACTGTTGATGAGGCTCTCTAATTCTGCCAAAGCAGTATCAATTGAATAAGCAGACATAGGGGATAGACTAATCTAAGGTACTGTGAATTACGAAGCTGCAGTAATTTCTGTTATTTACCAAAAATCAGATATTCTGTCTTCGCGCCAGCCTCGGCTAAATACTTTTTTTGGCATCAACGCTCCACGAAATCTTGGGAAGTAATGAGGTATTACCGATAAAAATTCATACTTCATCCTAGAAAGAGCGGTTAGCGAAGAAAGCTTCTACATTCTTCGGGAGCCAGTTTCGGCATCTAGGATAATATATTTTATGAATTGTGCTCAATAAAAGTTGCCAAACTTGTTACAGAAAAAACTCACTTTGATTTGCCATTAATGCCAAATTTTTCAAAGTACTCAAATCATCTGTAAGTGATGACAATGCGGTTTGTATTAGCTGTTTCTTTTGTAAAAATCAATCAAGTAACTAATCTAGCGAACCGCTTGAGAGTATTTGAATTAATACAAACACTAGCACAACCTATAAGAAGTAAATCTGTTATTTAAAGCTATTTTAGATAATTGATAGTTGATTGCTGACAAAAAGCTCAGATAAAGTTACTAATACAAGTATTATTTATTACTGGTTTTTGCGGCACAATATTTCATCAATTTAAGTTGTCATCCAGAACTAGTAAAGAGTACCAAAAATATCTTTTCAATAAAACGAGTCTTGATTAATACAAAGACTCTGTAAAGCGATTACAGTATTTTTTTCAGCATAACATCATAATTAAACAAACGTTTTTGATGATTTTTTAAAATAAATAAACTTAAAAATCCTAAAAGTTATTTATAAAACAAATATGAATTTTGAAAATAGTGCGTGATAAACAACATATTTGGGCATAAGGTATTGATTATTTTCCTCTCATCTTCTCGATGCTGCCACTTGTTCATCTTCTACCGAGTTTGATATATCATTTTTAAGCGTTGTCAGTTAAAACACTCACAATAGAAGTCAAATACACTTAATTTAGAATTTTGCTGACAAAATTGACGAGAATGTCTTACCGTACACAACTACCTTTAAACCGCTCGGTTAATAATAACAAATCTGCTTAATCGTCCATAATATAATTCAGTTCATAGGTAAGATTGACTATGTTTTGCTGCAGCAGATAATTTGATGAATTTTGTACCCATACTGTCTAGAGGAATCCTCTGAATATATTGACAAGATTTTGTTTTTTTGCAATCATAATTGTACACAAGTTTATCCTCAGTTATTCACGTAATTTTCAGACTCAGTGAATTGTTAACATTCAGGATAAAACTTTTGAGGTTTTGGCATAGCATCCATATTGATTTCGTCAGTTTGATTATTAGTTGTGACTGCAGAAATAGAGAATAATTCATTGACAACTAATTGGATTTATTCATTTTGTTCGGATGAAACTATAGAGAGTGAAACGTCTTGGTAAATTTTTGGATGAGTCACTCTTATAAAGCGAAAAATAGAACCATTGGAATGAAAATATGGCAATAAACAAAGAAAGCCAGTTATTCACAAAAGCCTTAAGTCAATGGCGAATAATTTTGGCAGCTTCTGTCACTTTAGCTACAGGATTAATAGCTTTCTACGCTTTATCACCATTTTGGTTTCGTTCTGATGAGGCGAAAACTCAATCAGTAACTCCTGCGAAAACTGCACCAACAAGAGTTGCTGTCACAGCTTTAGGACGCTTACAACCTGAAGGAAAAATCACCTATTTATCTGCACCTCATTCAATTAATGGTGTGCTAGTCGAAAAACTTTTAGTGCAAGAAGGAGACCAAGTTAAAGCTGGACAAGTACTAGCTTATCTAGAAGATTATCGCCGTTCCACCACAGCTTTACAACAAGCTTTAGACAAATTGCAAGTAGCAAAAGCCCAACTATCCCAAGTGAAAGCCGGCGCTAAAAATGGAGATATTGAAGCACAAAAAGCGACAATCAGGCGTTTAGAGTCGCAATTAACCGGAGAAACTGCAGCCCAAGAGGCGATGATTGTTCGTCTACAAGCACAGTTAGACAATTCTCAAACAGAAAGAGATCGCTATCAACAATTATACAAAGAAGGGGGCATTTCTGCTTCCACAGCTGATAGCAAAGCCTTACAACTAAAAACCGCACAACAGCAATTAACAGAAGCCAAAGCGACCCTCAACCAAACCCAAACCACTCTCCAAGACCAAATTAAAGAAGCAAAAGCCAGACTCAGAAGTTTAAACGAAGTCCGTCCCGTAGATGTTGAGTTAGCGCAAACAGAAGTCAGAAGCGCTACAACTGCTGTCAAGCAAGCAAAAGCTGACCAAGATTTAACTTATCTCAGAGCACCCATCAGCGGTACAATTCTCAAAATTCATGCCAAAACTGGCGAAATAATTTCTACTTCTGGATTTGCAGAAATCGGTAAAACATCGCAAATGTATGTAGTCGCAGAAGTGTATCAAACCGACATTCAAAAAGTGCAAATAGGACAAAAAGCCACCATTACTAGCACTGCATTTCCTGGAGAATTAAAAGGATATGTTAGAGAAGTGGGTTGGCAAGTTGATAAACAAAGTATCTTTAGTCTTAACCCCAGTTCTGATACAGACCGCAAAATTGTGCAGGTGAAAATCTTTATTGATAATCCCGAAGATAGTAAACGGGTATCTCGATTAAGCAACTTACAAGTAGATGTTGCTATTCATATCTAATTGGGGAGACGGGGAAGAACAAATAACCAATATTGACTAAATCCATGAATTTCAAAATTCCTTTAGCATGGCTACAGCTAGCCCAGCAAAGAATTCGTTTTCTCGTAGCTGTAGCTGGGATTGCTTTTATTGTGCTGTTGATGTTTATTCAGCTAGGCTTTCAAGATGCACTTTATTCTAGCGCCACCGCTGTGCATCAAAGCCTACGCGGCGATTTATTCTTAGTCAGTTCTCAATATAAATCTTTGACCTCAAATCAAAGCTTTTCTAGGAGTCGTTTATATCAAGCCTTGGGATTTGATGGGGTCGAGTCAGTTAGCCCCATGTATTTGCAATTTGCTAAATTAAAAAATCCCGTAACGCATGAAAAATACTCCATCTATGTCATTGGTTTCGACCCAGGAAAATCGGTTCTAAATATTCCAGAAGTTGAGCAGAATTTAGATAAGCTGAAAATTCCCGATATCATGCTTTTTGATCGTGATTCTCGCTCGGAATTTGGCCCCATCGCTGAACAATTCGATATCGGAAATACTCAACAAACAATTGAAATTTTTCCCTTTAATTCTTTAATTGGTTATCGAGTGCGAGTTGGCGGTTTATTCAGTTTAGGCCCTTCTTTTGGCGTAGATGGCAATTTAATTGTGAGCGATTCAACCTTCTTGAGAATCAACCCTAATAGCCGTCCAGCGGATATGATTGATGTGGGTGTAATTAGCCTCAAAGCAGGTAGTGACGCGAATAAAGTTTTAAAACAATTAGAAGCCAATTTACCTAATGATGTGCAAGTTTTCACCTATCAAGGCTTCATTGACTTTGAAAAAAAATATTGGGCTGTCAGAACACCCATAGGTTTTATCTTGAATTTGATGTTAACAATGGCGTCTGTAGTTGGGGTGGTGATTGTTTACCAAATTCTCTACAGCAATATTGCTACTCAATTTATTGCTTATGCAACTTTGAAAGCGATAGGTTACGCCAACGGCTACTTATTAAATGTCGTCTTTCAACAAGCATTAATCTTGGCTTTTCTCAGCTATATTCCGGGAATAATTTTATCTGTAGCGCTATATGATTTTGCCATGAAAGCTACAAAACTACCCATCATGATGAATTGGAATAATGCTTTACTTGTGCTGATATCAACGGTGTTAATGTGCATTACTTCCGGTTCTCTCGCCATCAATAAACTTCGTTCTGCAGACCCTGCTGATATTTTCTAATTCAGTGTTAAATTGTCACAAATTTCATAAACTAAACCTGGAAATTAATTAATGAACCTCGAAAATAAAACCGTTCTCATCACCGGAATTGAAGAATTTATCGGCTTACGCACAGCCGAGTTAGCATTAGCGCAGGGAATGAAAGTTAGAGGATTACAAACTACTAAGGTTACTGATAAACAAGTTCAAAATTTAGGCGTTGAGGTGATATTTGGTAGTATTAATGATTATGCGATCGCCCAAAAAGCTTGTCAAGGTGTAGACCTCGTTATCCACACAGCCCAACTCGCCCAAGAAGCAGGCGCGCTGAATGATTTTCGCCAAATAAATGTTGACGGCGCTATTAACATAGCCAAAGCTGCTAAAAGCGCTGGTGTAAAAACTTTTGTACATCTTTCTAGTGTGTTAGTTTATGGGTTTAACTATCCTGCTAATGTGACAGAATCTCAGTCATTATCTAGTGAAAACAACCCTTACTGTCAAACCAAAATAGAAGCCGAAGCAGCGCTTTTACAATTAAATAATTCCCCAGATTTTAACGTCATTATTATTCGCGCCGGCGATGTATACGGACCTGGTTCTATCCCTTGGATAGTCCGACCAGTTCATTTCATGCAACAAAAATTATTTGCTTGTGCTAACGATAGCCCAGGAATCATTAATCATGTGTATGTAGATAACTTGATTGATGCGATGTTTCTAGCTGCAGAAAAAGCCAATGCTGGTGAAATTTTCAACATTACCGATGGACAAGAAACTTTTGGTAAAGATTACTTTCATCGGTTAGCAGAAATCTCCGGTTCACCTGCTCCTCTTTCTTTAGGGAAAGATGAAATTAAACTTTTTCTCAAATTACGTGTCCAAGGTCAAAAACTCTTTCGCAAAAAAGCAGACATTCTCCCAGAGTCAGTAGATTTTATGACTCGTCCCCATGCTTACTCTATTAATAAAGCCCAAACTCTGCTGAATTACGCTCCCAAAATTAATTTGGAAGAAGGATTGCGACGCACGCAGGAATGGTTAGCAAAAACTGATATCCAAAAATTAATGAAATAGTCAAGGAGAGAAATAAACTATGTTAAAGCTGTCCAAATTTACTGCTGTAATTGTTGCTGCTCTAGCCAGCCTTAGTTCTGTTAAAATTGCCCAAGCTTTACCAACTCAAACACTAACTGTTGTAGTTAGCGGTATTCAACACAAAAAGGGTCAAATTTGCATCGGAGTTTATAACAAAGAGCAAGGCTTTCCCGACAACACATCTGGTCTAGCTCAGAGTGCTTGTACTAAAATTACCGGGAGTGTTTTAAGACAAAAATTCTTTGGTTTAAAACCAGGAAATTATGCTGTCGCTATAGTTGATGATCAAAATAGCGATCGCCAACTCAATAAAGACTTTTTCGGTATACCCACAGAAGGTTTTGGTATTTCCAATAATCCTACAGTTTCAGTGCAAACTGGTTCACCTGAATTCCGAGACGCTAAATTTTTGCTCAATAAAAATACCACAGTTAATATTACTGTGAAATATTCCCTTGATCCGTAATAAAAACTAGGAATGAGAGACTAGAGATTAGGAACTAGGAATGAAGAACTAGAGATTAGGAACTAGGGATGAGGGACTAGAGGCTAGGAATAGTTTATTACTTTCATTTTCTAGCCCCTAAATCTTCACCCCTAATCCCTAAATCCTAATCCCTAAATACTAACCCCTAACCTCTAAATCCTAACCTCTTCAACAAGGATTACAAATGCCAGATTTTGAGATTTTTTTATGTAAATCTTTGCTGGGTTGGTTGGCGATTCAAGTATGTTTAACTGTGGTTTTTTTGTGGTCTTTGCGTTCACGGACAAAAAAGCCTTTACCAGATAATCAGTTACCTAAAACCGCAATTATTCTCTATTTAAGAGGTGCGAATCCATTTTTAGCTAACTGTTTGCGATCGCTATTACAGCAGAACTATCCTCAGTATGATTTAAAGTTGATTATTGATCATCAAGAAGACCCAGCCTGGAAAATCGCTAGCGATACTATCCAAGAAATCAGCGCAACTAATGTAGAAATTAGCGCTTTGACGATGGTACGCGATCGCTGTAGTCTCAAATGCAGTGCTTTAATTCAAGCTATATCTGCGTTGGATGAAACCTACGCCGTAGTCGCTCTAGTTGATCCTGATATCGTCGTCCATTCTACTTGGTTGCGTGAATTAGTCAGCCCCCTCATCAATCCCAAGGTGGGAGCAACCACAGGAAATCACTGGTATTCAGCCACGGGTAACTACTGGGGTTCTTTGCTGCGGTATGTCGGAAACGTCTCTACAGTCGTCCAGATGTACCTATTCCAGATTCCTTGGGGTGGGACGATGGCGATTAAAACCGCCGTCCTGCGTCAAACAGGACTGTTAGATAAATGGAGTCAAGCTTTTGCTGAAGACGTGATGATCAGTCGCATTTTCAGTCAGCATCGGCTCAAAATCAAGTTTGTTCCTTCTCTGTTGATGCTGAATCGCCAAGAATGTGATTTATATTACCTCAGAGACTGGATTAAACACCAGCTGCTTTGCTCTCGGCTTTACCATCCCCGTTGGTCAGCGGTGGTCGGCGATGCTATTTCTAGCATTTTATTCCCTACCTTGGCAATCTTAACGTTATTAGGAGCGCTACTGTCTGGGAAATGGGATACTGTCGCTTTGTTAGTGGGATGTTATGGCAGTTATACCCTAGGACTACTGTGGTTAATGCTGATTTTAGAGCAAGCTGTACAACAAATAATACACGATCAAGGTCAAGCGATCGCTCAATTATCAACCACCACCATCTACAAAATGTTAATCGCCATTCCTCTTACCCAGTGGATTTATGGGTTAGGAATGTTGTCCTCTGTGTGGATGTCAACTCTCACATGGTGCGGTGTCACTTATCAAATTTCCGGCCCTTTGAACATCCGCTTAGTTGAATACAAACCTTTAGCAAAACAATCAGGCGCGCCAGTTATTGGCTTACCCAATTAATATGACGAAAAAACCTCTCCGCATTGCTCTTTTCACCAGTTTATATGCTCCTTTTTTAACAGGAGTTTCTATCGCAGTTCACCAACGTGTTCACTGGTTATTACAACAAGGACATGAGGTTTTTCTAATTCACCCAGAAATTAACGATCAATATCCTAAACAAGTTGGTAATCGCCCTATGCGGGGGTTAGAGGAGTTACGACCTTTCCCTAATTTTACCTCTTTTGCCTTCCCCACAAAACCACTCATATTTTATAAATCTCTCCCCCAACCATTAAGCTATCGTCATTGGAGTGACACTAAATTATTAGAAAAATTTCAACCTGATATTATCATAGTTGAAGAAGCGCCACAATTAAGAGGTTTTTATTCCCTATACTTGCAAGGATATGGTCGCCCTGTAGGAGTTGAATACGCTAAACGCACTAACACTCCCATCGTATCGATTTTTCATACCGATATTGTTGCCTATATTAAGTATTATATAGGCAATGTCTTTTTTAATTTGCTGCGTCCGCTTCTCCCAGTTTTAATTAAACAATTCAGTGAAGCATATACCCTAAATTTATTTTCTTCACGGGAGCAATTAACCAAATATCAAAACCTCAAAGCTCAACGCAGTGAATACCTACCCTATCAAGGAATTGATTGCGAAAAATTCCACCCCCGCAACATTAGCTATAACCCAATTCCTGAAGACAACAGACCAACTTTGCTATTTGTCGGAAGGATTACTGCAGAGAAAAATGTCACTCAACTTTTAGATGCATATCCTTTAATTGCTGCCAAAATTCCTAATGTACATTTAGTAATTGTTGGTAGCGGCCCTCTAGATGCACAAATTCGTCAGCGTGCTCAACAATTTAAATCAGGTGTCACTATTTGGGGTGAATCTCACGGTTTAGAACTTTTAGGCTGGTTTGCGAGAGCGGATGTATTTGTTAACCCCTCGACAACCGAGAATTTCTGTACCACAACTAATGAAGCTTTAGCTTCTGGAACCCCTGTAGTTGCAGCATTAGCGCCCTCAACTACAGAGCAAGTATTACCGGGTTATAATGGCTTTCTCGCCGCACCTGACAACCCAGTCGATTTTGCTCAAAAAGTAATTGCTATTCTGGAAAATCCTGAACTGCAAACAGAATTATCACAACAAGCCCGCCCTTCTATTTTAGAATTTGATTGGTCTGCATGTATGCAAAAGTTTGAAGATAGACTCTATCAACTGATGACAACATCAAAATAGCTACATGCTATCAAAATTAATGTAGAGACGGGAAATTTCTCGTCTCTATATTTCAATAACTTTTAACCCTGTTTCCTGCTATAAAATCAAGAACAAGAAAACCCCGTTACAAGATATTAATTAAGAATTAGCTTTCGCTGCTTTTTCAATTTGCTGATTAAAGTATGCTTCTTCATACTTTAGTTGTTGCGCTAACTGTAATCCGTTTTGAAAAGCTGTTATGGCTTGGGGATATTGTTTACGTTCTAAATAAATTTGTCCAATTTGATCATAAGCTCGCATGAGTCCATAAAAGTTAGTGGCGCGTGTCTGTGTTTCTATGAGAATTTGGCTAGTTTGTAAAGCCTCTTCGACTTGTCCTTGAGTTCGATAAAGGGCGATTAATTTTTGCAATGCTTCCGCAGCATAGACATATTGCTGTGATTCCCAAGCGGTGGTGTAGGCTTCTTGATAGTTTTGAAAAGCTGCTGGGAGAAAGTTAGGTTTTTCCCTAGCTAAGGATTCGTAATTTGCAGCGATCGCTAATTTTAATTTGGGTAATTCAATGAGGTTATTTTGCTGTAAATAAATCTCTGCTAATTTACCCAAAATATCCACTGCTTGTTGATATTCTTTACCTTCATTATAAATATAAGCCAGTTGTTGCAGATATGTTACCTGATTCAAGCGATCGCTGTTCAATAATTCTTGGTAAGTCGTCGCTGCTTGGGGATAATCAAACCAACTCAGATGTATTTCACCTATAGTTTTTAAGGTTGTTACTTCTGCAACCGTATCTCTTTGCTGTCTTACTGTTGCTAAAACTTGACTGTAAGCTTCCAGAGCCAATTTAGGCGATCGCACTTTTTGATAAGCTTCCCCTAGGGATTGTAACAACGGAATATCAGTACTTTTTGACGATACCGCTTGCTGTTGAATTACTTGCAGTCGTTGTGTGATGTAGAATACTTGTTGACGGTCATTTTGGTCAGAAGCGATCGCCCCTACTCTCGAAAGTGCTTCCACTTCCGCTAACGAACCCAACAAGCGCCGTAATCGTAGTTCTCGATTCCAAATCTCCACCGCCCCTAAGCGATCGCCAGCTTGCAGTTTCGCCTCAGCCGCTTGATTCAACTGATCCAGTTCCCCCGCCAGCTTTTGTAATTGTTGAGGAGATAACTGTTGTTTGTCAAGCCCAGGCGGTAACAGCGGATCAGGTACAACTACCTCTAGGGGACTGGGAGGATATTTATCTGCTTGGCTGGGGTCTTGACTTTTAGCTAGCGCCAACACACTGCTAAACTGCCAAAGCATAGCAGCCGTGACTATGATACTGAGATGCCGTAACATAGGTATCCTACCTTGAATAATTTTCCTAGCCAACAACTTTAGACGCAGAAAACATTAATAATTATCCCCATGTTTCCACTGCCAAGGATTACAATACTCCCAGATTATTTTTAAGCAACTGGTATCTATCTGTAATGACTCATTCTACGGATATTGCTACTTTAGCTCGCTGGATGGCATCTGACTTTAGCAATCAACTACAAGCTTTTGAAAACCCACCTTTTTATGCTCATATCCGCGTCTGTATGCGTCCCCTTCCTTGGGAATTGTTATCAGGGGTGAGTTTATTTCTCGAACAAGCTTACGACTATAGCCTCAATCAACCCTATCGCTTGCGGGTATTAAAGTTGTTGATTGCAGGTGATCACATCGAAATCGAGAACTACACTGTTAAAGAAGAACAAGATTTTTATGGCGCATCCCGCGATTTGCAACGTTTGCAAACTTTAAATAGCGACGCCCTGGAAAAACTACCAGGCTGTGACATGATTGTGAAGTGGACTGGTAACAGTTTTAAAGGCGTCGTCGAACCAGGAAAAGGTTGTATTGTCTTTCGCAACGGACAAAAAACCTATCTCGACAATGAATTTGAGGTTAGTCAAGAAAAATTTTTCAGTCTAGACCGCGGACGAGATTTAGACACCGACGATCATGTTTGGGGTTCCATCGCTGGCCCCTTTGAATTTGCGCGCCAGCACAGTTTCGCTGATGAAGTGAAAGATTTACCCGTATAACCATGAAGGATGAAATTTGATGGATAATTTCATCCTTCATCCTAGCCTGCGGCAAGCCGCTCCGCGTCTACATCCTGCAATTAACTACCGAGCCATATAAGGATCTACACTGCTGATTTCAAACTCACACGCTCTAGAAACCACTTCTGGCGGTAATTTATCAAAACTGACCAAAGGTAAATATGACGGATTCTTCATCAGTTCTTTTGCTAATAAGAACCCAGCAATAGTCCAAGTTTGATATTTTCTGGCTTGCTTACCAATTAGTCGCCCCTTCTTCCCGTCATAATATTCTGGCCATTCATCTTCGCACAGCCGTGTTTCCGCAAGTTCAATCGCCTTTCTCACTAGTTCGGTTTTCTTGGTTTTGACGCCTGCTGCAGCCAACATCCACATCAACACAGGCCAACTACCAGCATTATGATAAGACCAAGGTATATTTTTAGGATCACATCCGGTAATAATTCTGTACTCTTCATTTTCCAAAGCCGGGAAACATATCTTCATCGGCATATCTCCCATCAAGTCGTCCCATCTTTCCTCAATCAGAGTCATAATTGCTTGGGACTGTTCTTCAGTCGCTAAGTCAGAAATAATTGCCATTAAGTTACCAAGAGAAAAGAAGCGAGTATCTAACTGTGACGGACCGACATTCCCAGCCAAATAACCACCTTTTCTCGGCAACCATTTATCCAATTCATAATAAGGTAGAGAGTCTACATATATATTGAAGAGATTCACAGCTGCTTTGCCATACTCTTCACTCTTAAAGCGATAAATAGCATTTAAGCGATTAATATCTATCCAATAATGCTGACGAATATGAGCACATAAAAGCGGTAAGCGGTTGTCAATAGCCGCAACCACATCTTGGTTTCCTTGACAAATTAGCATTTCGCGGGCTGCACGCAATGCTGCATAAAATAAAACCTGAAGCTCCAAAGGATGACCATAAATACCCATCCTACGGTCAATCATACAAGCACCATCTGGAACTAACAGAGTTGGGTACATATCAAAGCGATTCGCCAAGCAGATTTCCATAATTAACCTGATACCATTTTGGAATTCAGGTTGATAAGCTAAAGAAAAATCTCCCGTAGCGATCGCATAAGCACGCAACAAAATAATCCACCATAGACAAGAATCAACTGGTGTAACTCTGGCGATCGCATGTTCACCAAAATCTGCTTCTAAATATTCTTGTCCATTAGATGATACTACTTTAAAGCTCGCTGGTATTAACCCACGCCCAGGTTTATAAGCATCCAACGCCCTTTCTTTCGGCTGCAATTTTAAAGTTTCTTCTAAGAAATTTTTAACAATATCTGCTCTACCTTTAATCAGAAATATCAGCGCCGATGAGACAAAATCTCTAATAAAACATTGGTCATAATTGAGTGCTTCTACGGATTCGTCATAGGCTGCTACTGTCCCAACTGGACGACCTTGATAATAGAGAATTGACTTTTCTAAAGCTTCCCATGCTTCTGCTTCTATACCGTTAGATATTACCAATTCATTTATTTGCATCACCAAAACAACTCCCATATAGTAGTGAATTTTTGCTAGATGCGCCCTGATAATTAATTCGACTATTTTCAGCATAGCAAAGACAACTTTTTGCATAACTGTAAATAGCAATTGTTATTGAGAACTTAATAATCTTAAATAATCTACTCTCACTGCTATTTTTTGCAGCTTAATAAATACTTAGTTGTTAGTTAACCATAAATTATGCTTTTACTTCAGCAATAATCTGATTATCAGAGTAGATATATTTTTAGATTACTTTTTTGCTACATTTTTATGTCTGGAAACTTGCTTTTTAAAACAGAAATATGTAGCCATAACTGTTTAATTTGGGCATTAACCTCAAACTATTTACCCTAATCCTACCCAGGTAGGATTTAGTTTTTGGCACTACAGATTAATTTATTCCCCTACAAGTTAATAATTTATAACGTTTTCTCAGAATATGCAACGTGGATGCTTCTGAATTTTCAACTGTCAATACCACTTAAGACAGGTATATTCTATCTTAATTACCTTTAAACGGTGAGATGATGACAGTAAAGCAGCAAAGCCTAAACTACTCATAAATCATGAATTTATCGGCTTTTAAACTTGCTCTCTCAAACAGTAACAAGCAAGACGCTCAAAAATAAAGTAATTTTTCAAACTTTAGCCAAAGCTTAAAATTCTAGCTTAAATAATCTTGATATTTCCAGAAAAAGTTGAGCAATTTTACTCAAATTAAAAGTTGTGTAATGCCATAAATTCCTATAACTTTTATGTTTCTTTAGGCAAACATAAAATGTTGTTAACCTTTGAAAGTCTTTAATTGTGACTTACTATACATGTAATAGGATTTTCTTACAGCAACGGAGATAATTTTGAGCGATCGCACTTAGTTTACTAAGAGTGAATTAATGCTAGTTTTAGCTGGTGAAAGTCAGTTTGGTACAAGAATACAAAGATAAAGACACTGACTCATAGAGAAAAGTTCCCTAAAATATCGGGAATTTTCTAAAATATCGGGAATTTTTAGCGTGGCTGAATTAGCGGGCGATCGCATCTCTAAGTCTAGATTTGCTTGAAAAACTCTTGATAAGCGCGATTAATTGCTTGCATCGAAGCTTTGGCGTTGGTGGAACTATTGAGATCAGAATGATCAGCGCTACCAGTAGCTATTCCTGTAACCGCACCATACACCGCAGCACCAGCCACAGCGCCAACACCCACCACAGGAATTGTCCCAACTCCCACAGCACCAAATCTCCCCGCTAATCCCATCCCACCAACTGCAGCGGAAACACCAGCGCCTATTATGCTTCCACCAGCGATGAATGCTGCACCTGTTTTAAAGTTTTGTGTCACTGCGTAGATTTGAGTATTTAAAGTTACTATTTAATTTTAAATTACCCAAATTGAGCGATCGCACTTCTGGGTTTGTAGAGATTGAAGAGGAACAAACCACGAAGTACGCATGATACCAGCGCCTATTATGCTTCCACCAGCGATGAATGCTGCACCTGTTTTAAAGTTTTGTGTCACTGCGTAGATTTGAGTATTTAAAGTTACTATTTAATTTTAAATTACCCAAATTGAGCGATCGCACTTCTGGGTTTGTAGAGATTGAAGAGGAACAAACCACGAAGTACGCATGATAGTTGACTGACTTTGACCAACTTATCCTTGCGCTCAAATAATTCTACGAGAGCTTGCACCCAAAAAAACTTTTATCTAAGCCGAGGAGTATTTCAGCAAAACTAGATTGGCTATTGATTAATGCTGAAAACAATATTAGTAGAGTTTAGGATGTTGAATCAGGGAATAGGAAGAAAAATAATTCTGTCTTGATATTCATTGTCAAAAGAGCATTTAGCAATGATAATTAATTCATCTATAGTTTCACCAATTCCCATTTCTGGATTAAGTATAAAAATACCAGGTATATGACGATTTTGAGCCAGATGATTTGCTAAATGAATAGGCATAGAACGGCGGTTATTTGTTACTAAAATAGCTTCATAAGTCTCACACCAAATTAGTATTTCTGGGTCTAAAGTGCCTTTAGTGGGCGTTGCTGGTTCTCCCACAACTTCAACGACAATATCCGGCTCTTTACGACGCAGTTGTTGAGGATAAAGTGGGTTAACATTTTCATCAATGAGATACTGAATTCTCATGGTCTTTTTGGGCTTTTTGTTCGGCTTTAAATTTTATTAATTTTTCAACTCCAGGATGAGGATTTTTACGCTGTTCTTCTCGCATTTTATGACTCCACTCTAGCCAGTCGGTTATGTATTGACTGACTTTTTCTTTTTCGTGATGGTAATAGAGAATAGTGGCATATACTTGTTCTATAGTCAGACTAGGAAACATCAGGGCAATTTCTTCAGGCGTACGGGCGCGATAAATATATTCATATAGAATGGTTTCGATGCCTATACGAGAACCTTTTAAACGAATGTCGTCAGAGCCAAGAAAGTTAAAGTAGTCTTCTAGTTGCATAGGTTTAGTTATCCTGTTTAATTAAGGCTGGGGTTGAATGTTTTCCTGAACTACAAAAAGTCTTGATTCTCAAGTGTAATATTATATAGTTCTTTGCCTAGCATGATATTGTCCTAGCTGGCAGATTGCAGTGTTGAGAGGTACAAGAATTATTATGGCAGACTTAAAAAATAATTAGAGTAGGGTATAAGTAATTTTAGAGTACCAAAATTTAGAGAGCGATGCCTGCGGCGGGCTTTGCCTACGCACTTCTGGATTTATAGAGATTGAAGAGAAATGAACCACGAAGTACGCAAAAGACCGAAGGAAGAAGTTGAGAGAGTTTTTGAGAATAGTTAAAGCCCCACAGTAAGGTTACTGAAGGGCTAAAAATATTATTTATTTCATAGGTGTTATGCAAGACTCAGAGTTAATCTGGCACAATTCTCATAATCCGAGTTGAAGCTCTTGTTGTTGACCTTTCTGATGAGCTTCCCACAAGCGGTAAGCACCATATCCAACAGCAGCTGTTGCTACCACTGGAACTGCTACCGGAGCTACCACTGCTATTGCTGGAACTGCTGTCACTGCTACTGCATGGGCTGCTGCAGCTGCACCTGAGACTACAAGCTCGCCCAAAGCATGAACACTACTGCTTACTATAACTGGACCCAGAACTAAAGCCGCTTCAAATAATATACTTTCAATTGGATTTCGATTTACGGGTTCACCTATTATAGGAGGTTCATAGTGATGTTGATTTACATTGCCGCATGTTGGATTATCAGTATAGCGACAGTCAATAGTAATGATTGTATCCCCTTCTGCTCTAGCTGGAGTGGGTAAAATTGTGAGTGCGCTAGTCACAACAAATACAGTAACTAAGCATACTGAAATTAGTTTTTTTAAACTTTTCAAGAGGTTTTCCATTTGATTTTCTGGTATATCTATTTCACTAGCATGTTGAGAATAGTTAAAATTTAGCCCATGTAAATTTGTTACTACCTCGTAAGAATCAACGAAATTGTCAGTTATACTCTTAAATTTTGTATAAAGTTCAGTAGGGTGGGCATTGCCCACCAAAATGCTGATACAGTGGGCAGTCAGTGCCCATAGATACTCCTACCAACGCGGGAAACTCACGCACGCTGGAGGTTCCAATACGTGTATTTTAAAAATTAAGTACGAACCCCATACCATCACAAATCTTCAGGTGTTAAACCCGTCGCTTTAGCAATTCTTGCTAACATTCGAGGCCCAATTTCTTCACTATCATGAAAGGCAAACACAAAATCATCCCAACCAGGACGTATGAGAATTTTATGGGAACCTGACTGGCGTTTAATCTCCCAACCAATACGCAGCAAAGCAGCCAGGACACGCTTTGCTTTTGTGCTAGACCACTGACTCATACAGCAGCAAACGAAACACTTAATAATTTTGGCGTTACTTCCCCATGCTCTAGCTTATCTGCCAAAACCCGCAGCGCTAAAGCTTGAACCCTAGCAACTGCTTCCTCTTTAGTTTGTCCATAAGCCAACACACCAGGAAAATCAATCACCTCAGCTATAAAGCGTCCATCCTCTTCTTGTTCAATCTCGATTGTGAAGTGCATAGCCTGTGACGGTATGGTAATAAAAGCGAAGCCTGGATAAAACAAGCAATTTGATATGACCTCAGTTGATTCTAACAAACACAAAAAAGCCAGAGCCTTAAAACCCACCAGCCGCCGCCCAGCCAAAGAACTTTGCAGCGAGTGCGGACTGTGCGATACATATTACATCCACTACGTCAAAGAAGCCTGCGCCTTCATCAATCAACAAATCGGCGAACTCGAAACCCAAACCCATACCCGCCCCCGCAACCTCGACAACCCTGACGAACTCTACTTTGGTGTCCACCAAGACATGATGGCCGCGCGGAAACAACAACCCATCGAAGGCGCACAATGGACAGGTATCGTCAGCAGCCTTGCCATTGAAATGCTCAACCGTGGCATAGTTGAAGGCGTCGTCTGCGTGCAAAACACCAAAGAAGACCGCTTCCAACCCATGCCTGTCATCGCCCGCACCCCCGAAGAAATACTAGCAGCGCGAGTAAACAAACCTACACTCTCCCCCAACCTTTCCGTATTAGAACAGATAGAAAAATCCGGGATGAAACGCCTACTAGTAATTGGCGTAGGTTGCCAAATTCAAGCACTCAGAGCCGTAGAAAAACAACTAGGCTTAGAAAAACTTTACGTTTTGGGTACACCATGCGTAGATAACGTCACCCGCGCCGGACTGCAAAAATTCCTAGAAACCACCAGCCGATCGCCTGACACAGTAGAACACTACGAATTCATGCAAGACTTTCGGGTTCACTTCAAACACGAAGACGGCTCCACAGAAACAGTACCCTTCTTCGGCTTAAAAACCAACAAACTTAAAGATGTTTTCGCCCCATCCTGCATGAGCTGCTTTGATTACGTCAACTCCTTAGCAGATTTAGTTGTCGGCTACATGGGCGCGCCCTTCGGTTGGCAATGGATTGTGGTGAGAAATGATACAGGGCAAGAAATGCTGGACTTAGTGAAAGACCAGATAGACACCCAGCCTGTGATGTCCCAAGGAAACCGCAAAGAAGCCGTACAACAAAGCATACCAGCTTACGATAAAGCCGTGACCCTACCCATGTGGGCGGCGAAACTGATGGGTGTGGTGATTGAGAAAATCGGGCCTAAGGGCTTGGAGTATGCGAGGTTTTCCATTGATTCCCACTTTACCCGGAATTATTTGTATGTGAAGCGGAATTATCCGGGTAAGCTGGAAGCACATGTGCCAGAGTTTGCCAAGCGTATCGTGGGGCAGTATAAGTTACCGGAGGAGTAGTTCACGCAAAGGCGCAAAGGCGCAAAGAAGGTTCCTTGCATCTTTGTGCGAAAAAATTCTTAAGCCAACCCCACAGCATCGATCGCCGCCTCCAATGCGATCGCTACATGCGTCCAATGCGTCCCCCCCTGACAATAAACCACATAAGGTTCCCGTAAAGGCCCATCCGCTGAAAACTCTAAAGTACTACCCTCAATAAACGTCCCCCCAGCCATGACTACTTGGCTTTCATACCCCGGCATTTCATCAGGAATTGGGTCTAAATAAGAACCTATAGGCGAATTCTGCTGCACAGCTTTACAGAAGGCTATCAGCTTTTGGGCAGAACCAAGTTTAATTGCTTGGATGACATCCCGGCGGGGTGCTAGAGGTGCGGGATTGACTGGATAGCCGAGTTTGTCAAATACATAACCAGTGAGGTGAGTTCCTTTCATCGCCTCGCCTACCATCTGGGGTGCGAGAAATAATCCTTGGAATAGCAACCTATTTTGGTCAAATGTAGCACCACCGTAGCTACCGATACCAGGGGCGGTGAGGCGACAAGCGGCGGCTTCGACTAAATCAGCACGTCCGGCTATGTAGCCACCTGCGGTAACTATTGTCCCACCGGGATTTTTAATTAATGACCCCGCCATCAGGTCGGTGCCTACGGTTGTGGGTTCTCTGGTTTCGATGAATTCGCCGTAGCAATTGTCTACAAAGCAAACGGTGTGGGGATTTTGTTGTTTGACTATATTGACAATTTTCTCAATTTCGGCAATGGATAAACTGGGTCGCCAGGAATAGCCGCAAGAGCGTTGAATTAATACTAGGCGGGTGTTTTGATTGATGCTATTAGATAATGTTTGCCAATCTATAGTTCCTGCTGCGGTTAGGTCTAATTGGCGGTATTTTATGCCAAACTCAATTAGGGAACCTTGTCCTTGACCCCTTAAACCAATGACTTCTTCGAGTGTATCGTAGGGAGCGCCAGCTACTGCTAACATTTCGTTTCCAGGACGGAGTATACCAAATAAGGAACAAGCGATCGCGTGAGTTCCTGATACAAACTGTACCCGTACTGCTGCTGCTTCGGCACCCATCGCTGCTGCAAAAACTTTATCTAAGGTTTCTCGTCCTAAGTCATCGTGGCCGTATCCACTTACACCGGCGAAGTGGTGCGCCCCGACGCGGTGATGACGAAAGGCGTTCAGCACTTTTTGCAGATTCTGCTTGACCTGAGTGTCAATTCCAGAAAAAATCTCTAACAGTGCCTGTTCTGCTTGCTGCAGCTGTTCTAAGCTGTTCATTGGTTCCTCGTTCACAAAAAACATAAAATATGCGGATTTGTCAATCACGCAATTTAAACTTATCCATTCCTAATAAGGTTCCTGCATGAGTATTGCTACCTCAACCAAAGCTCAAATTAACTGGGTTAATACCCTGTTTTTCATTGCTCTACACTTCGGTGCTCTGTTTGCTTTAGTTCCTGGTAACTTTAGCTGGAATGCAGTTGGTGTAGCTTTATTTCTTTACTGGGTGACTGGTGGTTTGGGTATTACCCTGGGATTTCACCGTCTCGTCACTCACCGCAGTTTTCAAACTCCCAAGTGGTTAGAGTATGTCCTGGTTTTTTTTGGGACTCTCGCTTGTCAAGGAGGGCCGATTGAATGGGTTGGTACGCACCGGATGCATCATTTGCACTCGGATACTGAAAAAGACCCCCATGATTCTAATCAAGGGTTCTGGTGGAGCCATATGGGTTGGCTGATTTATAACTCGCCCACTCAACCTGATGTTCCTCGTTTCACTAAAGATATTTCCGAAGACCCAGTTTATCAGTTTTTACAAAAATATTTCATTCTCATTCAGTTTGCCCTGGCTGTATTGTTATTAGCCTTGGGTGGTTGGTCGTTTGTTGTTTGGGGAATTTTTGTGCGGATTGTCTGGGTTTATCACTGCACTTGGTTAGTTAACAGTGCTACTCACAAGTTTGGTTATCGCAGTCATGAATCAGGCGATCGCTCAACTAACTGTTGGTGGGTCGCTGTTTTAGTGTTCGGTGAAGGCTGGCACAATAACCACCATGCTTATCAATATTCAGCTCGTCACGGCTTGGAATGGTGGGAAATTGACCTCACTTGGATGACTATTCAATTACTGCAAATATTTGGATTAGCTACAAATGTGAAGCTAGCAGATAAGAAAATGTAATTTAATTGTCGAGGGTCAATAGTCAAACGTTAATATATCCTTGACGTTTGGCTGTTGACTAAGCACAGTTGATTGATGATGAAGCTTTTTTAGTAACCAATATCCATTCGTCAATTATGAAAAAGGGGTAGCGTAGGTTGCTATAATCCAAGACGCTGATGTTACGAAACATTGCGGCAAGTTACTTTTTAGTGACTTGGTGGTAAGTTATGTTGTTTTTCAGGTTTTCATGACTACATCAACAATAAACACCCAAGAACAAGCTTATAACCAGGGCGATTCTGACCTGAAGCTAAAAGATATTATCAAAACCCTGCCAAAGGAATGTTTTCAAAAAGATAGCCGTAAAGCTTGGACAAGGGTAATACTCAGTGTTTTGATGGTAGCCTTGGGCTATTTTTTCCTCACAATTAGTCCTTGGTTTCTCTTACCTGTTGCTTGGATTTTTACGGGCACAGCTTTAACAGGATTTTTTGTCATTGCTCATGATTGTGGTCATCGTTCGTTTGCTAACCGTCGCTGGGTGAACGATTTGGTTGGGCACATATTTTTAATGCCTCTGATTTATCCTTTTCATAGTTGGCGGATTAAACATAATTATCATCATACTCATACCAATAAGCTGGATGAGGATAATGCTTGGCATCCTATCAGACCAGAAGTGTTTGAAACTTGGACGCCGTTCAGACAATCTGTTTTTAAAGGATTCATGCGTAACCGTTTCTGGTGGGTGGGTTCCATCGGACATTGGGCGGTTGTGCATTTTGATTGGCGGAATTTTGCCAAAAAAGACCAATCAAGTATCAAGCTTTCTGTGGCTGTGGTAATTGTATTTGCTGCTATTACTTTTCCTTTACTAATCGCTACAACTGGTATTTGGGGTTTTGTTAAATTCTGGCTTTTACCTTGGTTGGTCTATCATTTCTGGATGAGCACTTTCACTATTGTTCACCACACCTTTGCTGATGTTCCTTTTGTGGTAAGTACTAAATGGAATGAGGCTTTAGCGCAGTTGGGTGGTACGATTCACTGTGATTATCCTCGTTGGGTAGAAATCCTGTGCCACGATATCAACGTGCATGTTCCTCACCATATTTCTACTGCTATTCCTTCTTATAATTTGCGGATGGCTTATAGCAGCATTAAGGAAAACTGGGGGGACTATTTACATGATGAATTTAAGTTTTCTTGGCCGTTAATGAAGCAAATTACAGACCAATGTCAATTGTATATAACTGACAATGGTTATCAGACTTTTGACGCATATTACACACAAAAATAAGGTAACATAGCTGATTTTCAGATCACTTTGCTATGTTTTGTGTGTCTATAAAACCTTTATCCTGTGATTTAAATAGATTCTGGTAATTCTTACTCATAAACTTGATTTGTGAAATTACCAGACAATACTTTTGTGCGAGTGACTAAAAACATTGCAGAGGTGAAGATTTATTCATCTCAAATCTTGTCCGCTTTATATCCAACAACAGAATCCAGTGTCGTCAAATACCGTCAATCTCAACCATATCGAAAGTTCTGAATCCTCTCTAGATTCAACTAAACTACCTTTTACTCTGCAAGATTTAAAAGCTGCTATCCCTGCTGAATGTTTTCAGCCAAATGTAGCCAAATCGCTTTTCTACTTTATTCGTGACATCCTGATTATCGGGCTGCTTTATGCAGTTGCTAATTACCTGGATTCTTGGTTTTTCTGGCCGATTTTTTGGCTAATGCAAGGAACAATGTTTTGGGCTTTGTTTGTAGTTGGACATGATTGCGGACATCAATCTTTTTCTAAGCATAAATGGCTGAATGATTTGATTGGGCATTTGTCCCATACACCGATTCTAGTTCCTTATCACGGTTGGCGAATTAGCCATAGAACTCACCATAAAAATACTGGCAATATCGATAATGATGAAAGCTGGTATCCTGTGACGGAATCACAGTATCAGGAAATGCCTTTGGCACAAAAGATAGGTCGATATTACGTGTTTTTATTGGCTTATCCGGTGTACCTTTTTAAGCGTTCTCCTAATAAGGAAGGTTCCCATTTTTCCCCTAATAGCCCTCTTTTTAAACCTGCAGAAAAATGGGATATCATCACCAGCACTACGCTGTGGCTGGGGATGGTAGCTTTGCTTGGTTTCCTGACATATCAATGGGGTTGGATGTGGTTGTTGAAAAATTACGCCGCACCTTACATTGTGTTTGTAATTTGGCTAGATTTAGTGACTTTTTTACACCACACTGAACCAGAACTTCCTTGGTATCGTGGCGAAGATTGGACTTTCCTCAAAGGTGCAATTTCTAGCATTGACCGAGATTATGGTTTTGTTAACCACATCCATCATGATATAGGTACTCATGTTGCTCACCACATATTCTTGAACATCCCTCACTACAATTTGCTCAAAGCAACTGAGGCGATTAAACCAATTATGGGTGAATACTTCCACAAGTCAGAAGAACCTATTTGGAAGTCTTTATGGCGTTCAGCTATTAGCTGTCATTTTGTTCCTGACACTGGCGGACAAGTTTACTATACGTCCAATAATAAGTATAGCAGGGAACTCTTAAGAGGGAACAGGCAACAGAGTTAAAAGTCGCTGTCTTGAAAAGTGACGCTCCTCTCTTGGAAAGTTCTGAGCGGAGGAAGCCTCCGCTCCGACTTTTCGCTTTGTATAAGTGTTTTATCGTTGATTCATCTGCTAGCCTATGTGGCTACGGCTATAAATTGTCTCTCATACTAGAAGTCTGAGGCTATACAAACGAAGTCCGCTTGCGCGGACTTTTTTTGTCTAGTTTCAGGGCTTATAATTATGAGGTATAAATAAAATATATCTAAAAAATTTTATGACCCTGACTATTGAAGACCTAGAAAAACTACAACAAAAACTACAAGATGAAGAGCAAAACTTTCAAATAGAACTGCAAGAGGAAAATATTTTAGTGATGAGTCCGTCAGATATTGAATCTAGTAAAATCGGCGCTCAGTTAATATTTTTATTTTTATTGTGGGTTAAATGCTTGGGATTGACTAAATCCAGGGCAGTTGCAATGATAACATCAACCATTTTTGAATTAGTCGAAGAAAACTGACGTGAAAAAGCTTTAAGTTGTTACCACCAGTGTTCCATGGGGTTAAAGTCAGGAGAATAAAGTGACTGGTAAAGAACACTTGCACGCCCCAGATTGAATCAATGGTTCGATTTCTACAACTTTATGGGCTGGAAAATTATCCATTACAACAACAGCGCTTTTCCGTAGTTATTGAAGTTAGGGCGACAGGCAAATGGTTATAAAACAGCCCAAAAAGCCCACTAGAGAGGAATTTGCTTAACTGGACAGGTGAAGCGCGTAGGCGGATCCCGCCGCAGGCATCGCTGATTTGTGGTATAATAAATCTCCAATACCCTAGCAAGTTGCTAATAATAATTTAAGTTTAATAACTATACTGTTTCTATTTAGAGGTAAACAATGTTCGCTTGGATATATATGATTTTAGCAATCCTTCTAGAAGTAGCAGGCACTACTTGTATGAAATTCTCAGAAGGATTCACTAGAGTATGGCCTTCAATTTTCATATTCGTCTTCTATGCTCTTTGTTTTAGCATATTGACGCTCGCTCTGAAAACAATTGAGATCAGTCTTGCATATGCAGTATGGTCTGGTTTAGGAACAGTCTTAACAGTATCCATAGGAATTTTGTGGTTTCAGGAGTCAGTAAATCTCGTAAAAATATTATCAATCGTAGTCATATTAATAGGAGTGATTGGTCTGCACATAAGTCATGAACCTGTGTCTCAAGAAGAAGGGATTTTGTCAAGTGTTGGTACTAGTGTTGACCAACTCCAAACTACGCAGCCGAGCAAAACACAAGATATACTTCCTCCGGCTTTAATAATGCCGGAGTCGGTAGAATGCCCAGAAAGTGTAGAATACCCGGAAAGTGATGTCACTATACCCAAAGGAGCGAATTCGCGCTTTGTTTCTTCGTGAGGTAACAGTTGGTTGTCTTTATCGATAACTCGGACATAAAGCAACTTGGTTAGTACTATTTTGGGGTTTACTCCGATTTACTACGATATGTTGTTACGCCGTTTTGCGGTCTCCTACATGTACTAAGCTCAATGCTACTGATCACGTGGCTCGATCAGGACTTCGTTAATTCCGACATTGGGCTTTGCCATAACTGCACCAACAATGCAGTCAGCGACGTCAAACGGGTTGAGCAACTGTGTGTCCGAAGCCCACCCATGTCCTACTTTGAATTGCGGATTAATACCGAGTGCCTCGAGCGCCTTCGTGTCGCTGTTAGTTCGGACGAGATCCGTTCTGACATCCCCCGGCTGAACATCGGTTATTTTGATACCTTTTCCACGGAACTCGTTGCGCAGATTCTGTGACAGAGTGGTGACAAAAGCCTTTGATGCACAATACAACGACAACCCTGCGAACGGTGTCTTGGCGGCATCACTGCTGACGTTGATGATGTGACCAGATTTCTGCCGAATGAGCACAGGCAGGACAGCGCCGATGCAGTTAACCACTCCAGTGATGTTGACATCAATAGTTCTGTCCCATTCTTCAAAAACTCCGTTCTCCAGGAAGGTATAGAACATCACGCCGGCTGCGTTGATCAGCACGTCAACACGGCCGTAACGTTCCATGGCAGTGCGAACCAAGCCCAGCGCTTGTTCGCGCTGTGTGACATCCGTCGGCGCGACGAAGCAAGCGCCACCTTGCTCCTCGATGAGCGCTTTGACTGTGTTGAGCTTGTCTGCATTCCTCGCGGCGAGGACAACGGTGGCACCATGGGCGGCCAACGCGATCGCAGTCGAGCGGCCAATGCCAGAAGACGCACCCGTGCAAATAGCCACGCGACCTTTCAACCTTTGCGATTGAATAGAATATTTTTCAGCCTGGATCAACCAGTACGTCTTGATGCCGTCCTCGATGTCTTGAAGCTTTTTCTTGAATGTTTCAACCGTCTCTTTGAACGCGGCGGCGGAATAGCGCACAGTGATTTCATCCTCGCGGGCAAGCAGACGCTCGATCTCGGCTTGCGTGTGACGAGTGTAGCTTTCAGTGTCGTCGGAAACTTGAATCCGGATGAATGTATTGCGCTCGAAGAGATCGTAATAATCTGACTGCATGAGCAGGTGATAACCCTTGCGGTCGAGCACCACCTGTTGCTCTTGGGTCAGTGGCTGATCCGAGATGCCATAGTCAGTGGCGAGGAATTTGCCTCCGGGCTTAAGCCATGATCTGATCTTTTGAAACAGTTGATTTTTTCGCTCGTTATCGAAGTGCAGCAGGGCATCTCGACAGATGATGTAGTCAAAGGAGTTGTCGTCAAAATGCGTAGCGATGACATCGCCGAGGATGAATTCACACTTAGACGAACGTTCCTCTGCCACTCGCCTGGCGTGCTCGATTAGCTCCGCTTCCTGGTCGATGCCAGTGACTTGAGCCCCATACTCATCCTCAAGATAGAAGGTGCTGCCTCCTAGACCGCAACAGATGTCCAGGATGTGCGTACTTGATCCGAGAACCTCATCAGCGAAGAGTACGGCAAGATATGCTGACCCGCCGCAGGACATGAACCCTTCACCAAAGGCCAGCTCAAATAGCCTCACTTTATCTACGCTGTATTGTTTTTCAGTGACCGTCATCACACAATTCCTGACTGTTTGAGGTTTTCGAGATACGAACTGGGGCATTCAGGTATCTGGGTTTCGTCCTGATGGACACCCAGCATCCTCGTCATCTTCGCTGCCTGCTCAAGGTTCAATGCGGTGTACAAACCCCATTCGATCGACTTGCTGCCCAACAAGCAGCCATGGTGAGCCAGCAACAAGATATCATAACCCTTTTTGAATTGATCTGAGCAGGCGGTAGCAAGCTGCTGCGTACCCGGTTGAATGAATGGCAGGGTCGCTATCCTGCCAGCAAGGTAGTAGGTATGATCGACGGTGATGGTTCTGATTTTGATATCGAAAGTGGCGAGCAGGGTAGCTTGCTGCGGGTGAAAGTGCAACAAGCATAGAAACTCTGGCCGCGCTCGATAGCCCGCAAGATGCATCGCCGTCTCGGAGGATGCTCCGCTAGGAACATTGTCTTCGAGTTTAAAGGATACAAATGAGTCAATATCAAGCTCATCAAGACACACGCCTGAACGTGTAATGGTAATCTCGTTGGCTTCTGCGTCATAGGTGGAGAGGTTGCCACCATCGGCAATGGTTAGATCGGATCTGACCATCTTTTTTCCCAGTGCGATCAGCTTGTATACGTTTTCTTCGATCATGTGAGCACTCATATAGTCCGTTGAGGGTTACCAGAGGGGGCCCGCTCGATTTGATCTAGGGATCTGGCCTGAAGGTATTGATCAATGGCTTTCAAATAGAGGCCATGAAAGTGATGAACCCCATGCTCACTTTCACCTTTGTCGTTGCCACTGCACACGACGAAACGGCCTCCTTTTTCGTAGGCAGGCGTGTTCATGCCCCGCTGCACACTTTCAATAATGTCGATATCTTCGTTTTGTAAAACTTTGTCGATATATTTGATCGCTTCCATCTGCTGAGCAGTGGGGGTTGATTCTTGGAAGAAGAAATCGAAAATTTCGATCGTCGTTTCAGCATCAACCGGAATGAAGTGCCAGACCATCCAATTAGGATCGCCTGGGTAACGTAGTAAGCCGGTATTAGGCCACAGCCACCAGAGGAAATGATCTTGGACGCTTGCCCCTTCAACGTTGTAGGCTGAGTTACTGGTCATGCTGCTCGGCCCAATTTGGCTGGAATAAATATCGTATGTTGTGACCTGGTAATTACGCATGTCCAGCAATGTTATAAGATCCTTATGGGCTACCAGACAGTGGTAGCATTCTAGGAAATTATCGACAACGATTTTCCAGTTGCCCTTAACGCGATAGGTGAGTCGGTATGAATGAGTCAGCGTCCCTAAGTCAGGGGCATATTCTAGAATTTCACGGGCTAACTCGCCGGACTGAGTGGTCAGCGGTTTCGCCTCTGGGTCAAGGTTGACGAAGACCATGTGACAGAACTCTTCGATTTGAACCGACACCATCCCGAAATCGTCACAGTGAAAGCCTTCAATGGTATTTGAATGTCGAGCCGAGTGGAGGGTTCCGTCTAGGTTGTAGACCCAAGCGTGATATGGGCAGACAAAGGTTTTAATGTTGCCTTGATCCTTCACTAGCTCATGGCCACGGTGGCGGCAAACGTTGTAAAAAGCCCGCAGCACACCTGCGTGATCGCGGACGACGACGATCGCTCGCCCCTGTATGTCGATGGCGATGTAGTCTCCTGGATGACGAAGCCGCTCAACATGGCAGACATACTGCCAACTGTTGTAAAAGATCGCCTCCCGCTCAATGTCCAGAAAATCCGGCTTGATATAGGCCCGAGCTGGCAAAGAGTACGAACATTTTGGATCACTATTAAAATTTTCAGCTAAGATTTGTAGCTCATGAATTGAGATGGTCATTTTTCAACCTCTAAATCAGGTTTGGGTATATAATAGTAGACGATTGTTGGTGCTTATTTTGGTTGGCGTGTCTGGAAAATATTAAAAAAATAAGGCTACTCGCTTAAAGCGGGACAGGAGCAACGGGAAAGTGGAGCGCTCCACCTTAAGTTCGTAACCAAAAATAATTCTCTTACTCGGTTCATAGCAAAATTCACAAGTATGAGAACATAAAAAAGCTTGCCAAAATTGAGCTTTAGCAATCTAACCTCTCTCCAGGGCTGTTTCATTCTAAATTTCGACATTTTGTGCATCAACGAGAATAAGCCGTTCTAGGCTTCAAAGATTTTAGTCTTCGATGGCTGAAACCGCCTAGCCTCATTTCCTAAATCTCGTATGAAAGCACCCAGGACTGCTTTTCATTATTATGAAAACCGCTATGAATACATAAAACTACAGAATCTCCGATTTTGATGTTAAAGGTTTCTGCAAATGATCCCATGTTTATAGCCATCTCTATTCTTCCACAATCATCCTTTAATATCAGAGGCTCCCCTTTAGCAACATCGCTAAATGTCCGACCAATTGGTAAACATAAACTTCCAGTATTAGAGTGTCTGATTTGAATGCTGTCCTTATTGTCTAATTCTAATTTTTTCCACAATTCATATTTTATATTCAGATGAACAGACCCGAAACGGCTGATTTGGATAACGGTAGCGTATACTAAGTTATCAATAACCAAAGCCTCATCATATACCGCCCTTACTAGATTGTTTACCTCAATGCTTGATCCAAATTGATCAAGTGAAACGCCATTTGATAGGTGGGCAGCAACTGGGGCAAATATATCTCGACCGTGGAATATCTGTGAAACTGGCGCTCGCATGTATGCAACATTTTCAATTGTAGTGGCTTTGACGATGCCCCCCAAAATCCTTGCTGCGGGAATTAGAATTCCGTTATCTGGCCCAAGCAACCAATCACCACGGCATGTTTCTAAGATTATCGAGTTACGGTTGAAGGAGGCACCAGGATCGCATATACATACATGAGCACCAACTGGAAGAAAAGAAACTTGCTCTAAGGTTCTTGCCGCAGCGAGTAGATTAAATGGAGGCAGTTCGTGCGTTAAATGAATAACGTGTGAGTGAGGAGATATTGACAATATAACCCCCTCCATTAGCCCTACTCCCTGACTTTGAGCACCAAAATCGCTTGTTAAACTAACAAAAGTTTTTTTTTTCATCTGGATACCTTCATGCACGGAAACTCACTCTGTTCACACTTAATAAGAAAGCGCGGCATCTGATAAAAAATCTATGTCGGCGTCTTATTTCGTGAATCGATACTGCGTATTTTGTAATTTTATTTTAATTCTGTCAAGTATATAGCTTAGGCATTGACACAAGTAGCGATCGCCTGTTTTTTCCTGATGTACTCTACTGCATCTTTTGTCTAATTTGTCAAAGCGTAAGTCCTAGAATCATCTACAAACAAAAAGATTTTTTTAATTAACGTTCCCAGGTCTATGCTAGTCATGGAAGAAGTCTGATTTGACAACTATAGTAACTTTCATCTTCTTACTTCTCCTGCATTTTTCCTAATTCAAATTAAACCAATTCGCAATTCGCAATTCGCAATTCGCAATGACGCTCGCGGACTCGCTACCGCTGCGAATCAAGCAATTCGCAATTACGTTTTGTAATGGGGGTTTAGCGCAAAGTCAGCCGGGGGGAGTATCCCCCCGGTGAACTTTGTAAGAGAGACCCCACCACAAAACTTACGGATTTTAGAATCCGGGGACTTAAACCCACGAAATTTTGTTAATTGTTATTTGTAAGTATTTATTCATACTAGCCCTGATGAGTGCAAGTTTTACCACCCTGAAATAAATTACGCTGCGTTCCCACAGCGCGTACTGGCTAGTATGGTTTAGTTGTGGCTTCGGGCGATCGCATCAAAGATGAGGTTCATAGAAATAGATCAACGAACAGATGCACAGATTACAGAGGTAAAGGTTGAAAAATTCAGTTGTACTAGTCCCCAGTCTCCAACCTCTAAAACCGTCCATTCCCCTGAATAATGTGCTTGACTGTCGTCAAGGTTTCTAAACTAATAAATCCCCGGCGGTGTCCTTTCTGGTTAGACATTCCTAAAAACACTGAATCTCCCCGCGAAGGGTTGCGGGAGAAACGCGGGGAGGCATTAATATAAGTTGAAGCGCTGTTGACTCCTAGTGCAAACTGGCGGCTTTCCTGGTATGATTCAGTAACGATACAATCAGCATGACCACTACTATGTTGATTGATGCAGGCGATCGCTACTTCTAAACTATCTACTAATTTAAACGCTACTGTCTTCGTTAAATAGGCGCTTCCCCATTCACCTTCTTTCGCTAGCTGCAATTGGGGAAAAGCTTCTACTAGTTCTGCATCGCCTCTAATTTCAAAGCCTTTGTCTTTTAAAGTGTTCCACAGCACGGCTAAGGACGATGGTAAGGCTTGGCGATGGATCAGCACTTTTTCGATGGCGTTGACTGGATCTGGTTCGCTCTCATGACTATCGATAATCATCCAGCGCACCATTTCTAAGCTACCGTTCACTGACCAATAAAGGTAACAATTGCCCATTGCTGATTTTAAAACTGGACAAGTTGCCTGTCGTACTACCTGCTGGACTAAGCTAGAACGTCCATATGGAATGACCAAGTTTAAGTACTGGTCTTGGACAACTAAATCTCGAATCGAAGCACCATGTTCTGCTGTGATCAATTCTATACAGCCCAGGGGTAGACCAACTTCGGCGATCGCATTTTGGATCACATCAGCGATCGCTGCATTGGAATGGCTAGCTTCAGTACTACCCTTGAGAATTATACTATTACCTGTTTTGATGCACAAACCTGCTGCTATCGCTCCCAAGTCTGGAAAGGCTTCATAGATAAACCCAATTACTCCCAAGGGCATTAAATGGGAGTAACTCTGGGAATCTTCTTGCTGATACTCAGCAGTTCGCACCCGTCGCAGCGGATCTGATAATTCCCCCAACCGTTGCAGAATCTCCACCGTTGTTTCTAGCCTGGTGGGAGTCAGCTTCAGCCAATCCAAAATCAATTCTGGTATCGCCATTTCCCGACTCGCTTCCAAATCCAAGGTGTTGGCTTCCAAAATATCGTCAAAGGAGCGTTCTAGCCCCTGTGCCATCGCTAACACAGCACGACTGCGGTCTACTCCCTTAGCAATTCCTAACTTGAGAGAGGCTTGATGAGCGCGTTTAGCGCTATTCATTGGTTCGGGGTAATCATCAAAAACTGCAACGGTCATTGAATTAACGTCTGTAGGTAAGCCAGACCATTAGCGCTGGCAGAATAGCTAACAGCACCGCCACCATTGCCCAGGCCATAATGCTGGAACCATTCGCCAATCGCAGTGCTAATGGCAACCATATGATCACTAGCACGAAAATAATCCCCAGTGCTATTGGCAGATAGCTTTCTCCCAGGCGCGGATGGACAACATGCCAACTATTCCCCGTCCAGCGCCAAGCGCGCTTGTAGGGATAGGTGGTGGCTAGTTGTTCTAGGACATAACCATTATCTTCTACTACGAATATTTGTTGACAGCGATCGCAACCAAATGCATCGGTCAAGGTAATAGGAATTAATCGTCCCCGGCGACGACAGGGGCAGAAATATTCCGCGTTCAAGTCGATTTTTTCAGGTTTTTGAGATTGCACAAGCGTTCTAGTAACTTGAGCGTGTTTTCACGATCGGCGATATTACCATTCCCTCGGACATAGTTTGGGTGCTGGTTTCCATATTTTTAACTTTTTTATCAGTTACTGTTGTTTGGGTAAAAGATATGTGTTTGTGGAACTTGCTGACAATTCACAACCTTGTTTAAGAAGTTATTTTTTCATTTACAGATTATTAAGATCATATTGCGTCTGCATATCTGGCACAATCTCTAGTCTAAGTCGCGACAACTTCTAAAACAACTTGTTTGGCGGGTCGCGCCAAACTCTCTCCTGCACCCAACAACGCGGCTATTTAATTAGCCTTTATCTAGTGTAGTACACTGTACAGGTATGACTCTGCTTTATTTATGGAGCACAATTTAAGTATCATTTTTTAGAAAGCGGGTAACGCGATTCGAACGCGCGACATTCACCTTGGCAAGGTGACGCTCTACCACTGAGCTATACCCGCATCAATCAACTCTAATATTCTCACATCTTTTTTGGTTTGTCAAGCTTTTTATTTGTCGGTTGTCAGTTGCTGATTTTTGGCGCTGACCACCGACTTTTCACTCATTTTTACATTAGCTCAGTTCTTCTGATTCAGCGGCATAATTACCCAGGCTAGCGCTAGGAAAAGCGGCTGGCAGAGACTGGGAATTACGGACATATGGCTCATTGAGATTAGAGCGCAATTGTCGCATCAAGCTAGCCATTTCCAGGGCGTTCATGGCATAGTCCCAACCGTGATTAGCTTTAATTCCTGCTCTTTCTAAAGCTTGCTGCATTGTATCCACTGTCAAAATGCCGAAAATCACTGGCACACCGGTTTGAAAGCTGGCGGCGGCGATACCTTTAGCAACTTCAGAAGAGACATAATCAAAGTGGGGTGTTTGTCCCCGGATGACGGCGCCTAGACAAATCACGGCGTCGTAACGGTGAGAAAGGGCTAATTGACGAGCTACTAAGGGTACTTCAAAACTTCCTGGTACCCAAATGTAGTCTACTTGATTGCCTTGAGGATTGGGGTCTACTCCGTGACGTTTCAAGCAATCTTGACATCCTTCTAGCAGCTTGACGGTAACAAGGTCATTAAATCGACCGACTACCACTGCGAACCTTAAAGGTTCTGTTTGAGTAAAAGTTCCCTCAAAAACTGCCATGACGGCCTCTCAATCAACTATAGTTCTTTGCCAATATACATTTTTGCCGTAGAGATATTAGAGCAGAAGAACACAATCACATGAAAAGCCAAGCTTTTATTGTTGATTTTGAGTCTTCTGCTCCAATGACTGCAAGTATGCTATTTGGCTTAACAGCGGCTAAGGAATTACCTAGACCACAAAAAAGTTTAATATCCCTACTAAAATCACGAGGATAGCCCAGGCTCCGGAGCCAATCCAAAGTAGCTTTTTAGACTCCACCCAATTTTGGGGGGTGGCGTAGGCAACAGGGACGCCAATCACCATGACAAAGGACAGCAGAACTAGAGATAACAAAGCGATTTGAAATATTATGGTCATTTTTGCTTCTCCCAAAACAAAGAAATACTAAAGATAGAATATCCTAAAGGGCGACGTTAACAGTTTTTCCTTATTTGTAAGCTAGCAGAAATTGCGACATTATAGTTATTTGTTATTTGTTATTTGTCCTTTGTCTAAGTACTAATGATTGATGACGCTTGACTATGGACTTAATTCTTTGCCACACGACGGCTGATTTTGATGCCTTGGGGGCTGCGGTAGGGCTGGCGCGCTTGCTACCGGGGAGTAAGATTGTGCTGACTGGGGGTGCTCATCCTCCTGTCAGGGATTTTTTAGCTTTGTACCGGGATGAGTATCCGCTGATTGAAAGACGCGCTGTTAACCCAGAAAACATTCGTTCGCTGATGGTGGTGGATACACAACAGTGCGATCGCTTGGGTAAGGCTGCTGAGTGGTTGAGTTTATCCCACATCAAACAAATCATAGTTTATGACCATCACCTAGGACAAGAACTAGATATTCCTGCTACTCAATTACATGTTTCTCCTGTGGGAGCAACTACGACTTTGATCGTTGAGCAATTGCAACAACAGCAGATTTCTTTAACGCCCGCTGAATCTACGGTGATGGCTTTGGGTATCCATGTTGACACTGGCTCTTTGACCTTTGAGCAATCTACGCCACGGGATGCTTTAGCTTTGGCTTGGTTGATGCAACAAGGAGCCAGTAACTCGGTTGTTTCCACATACCGTGATCCTGGTTTGTCACTCCATTTGCAGCGGCTATTAGCTGAGGCGCTGGAAAATCTGGCATATCTTCGTTTACGTGGATATACTATAGGTTCAGTAATTTTAAAAACTACAAAATTTGTACCGGGGCTATCAAGTTTAGCTTCCCAATTGATGGAGTTGACAGAAATCGATGCTTTATTGTTGGTGAACGAATATGGGGAAGAAGATTGTCGTTTAAATGTGATTGGGCGATCGCTAATTCCCAGTCTCAACCTTAACTCATTATTTCAACCCCTTGGTGGTGGTGGTCACTCCCAAGCGGCTTCTCTAACTCTCCGGAGTGTTAATTCGCCAGCGATATTACAACAACTCCTAGACCAGATTCAAGCTACCATTCCCTATCCTCCGGTGGCTAGAGATTTAATGTCTTCCCCAGTCCGCACTATCCGACCGGAAACGGCGATCGCCGCAGCACAGAGAATTTTGTTACGCTATGGACATTCTGGTTTATCTGTAGTCGATGCTCAAGGACAATTAGTCGGAATTATTTCTCGCAGAGATATTGATATTGCTCTGCATCACGGTTTTAGTCACGCGCCGGTCAAAGGCTACATGACAACCAGCGTCAAAACCATTACACCAGATACCACACTGCCACAAATTCAGTCGTTGATGGTGACGTATGATATCGGGCGCTTACCAGTCTGGGAACATGGGCAATTATTGGGTATTGTTACCAGGACTGATGTGTTGCGGGAATTACATCAAGGAGAATTCAAAATTGAAAATTCCCGACTCAAAATTCACAATTATTCCCAGCACTCACGACTCAGCACTGAATTACAATCTCGCCTAGCGCCGCCATTTTGGCGATTGCTCACCAAAGCATCCCAGGAAGCCGAAAAACGAGGTTGGCATCTTTATCTGGTGGGGGGTGCGGTGCGAGACTTGCTTTTAGCTGAAAAGTCTGCTGGCACATTAATGATTACAGATATTGACCTTGTAGTTGATGGTTTTCACAAAACAGCAGATGTCGGTGCTGGGGTGGAACTAGCTAAGGCGCTGCAACAACTTTACCCAGAAGCCCGTTTAGAAATCCACGGCGCTTTTCAAACGGCAGCTTTGTTATGGCACAAAGACGCTGTGTTAAACTCATTGTGGGTAGATATTGCCACAGCCAGGACAGAATTTTATCCTTACCCAGCGGCGAATCCAGAAGTTGAAGCCAGTTCCATTCGCCAAGACTTGTACCGCCGAGATTTTACCATCAATGCAATGGCGTTGCGGCTGACTTCTCCCCGTGCTGGCGAACTGCTCGATTTTTTTGGTGGTCTGCTGGATTTGCAAGCCCAGGAAATTCGAGTTTTACACGCTAACAGCTTTATTGAAGACCCTACCAGGATTTATCGCGGTGTACGCTTCGCTGTGCGCTTGGGATTCCAAATAGCACCGCAGACAGAAGAGTATATTCGTTATGCCATTAATAGTGGCGTTTATGATCGCACTGCTCAAGAAAATAGCAAAACTCCCGCCCTGCAAACCCGCTTGAAAGCTGAATTAAAGCATATTCTGGAAGCTCCTTATTGGCAAGGATCTTTACAGTTATTGAATCATTTGGGTGCATTGCAGTGCATTCATCCCACCCTCAGCTTAGACCAAGAACTGCTGCGACAGCTAAGTTTATTAGAACGGTGTTTGCGGCGATTTGACCCTCAACAAACCCTCAATCATTGGCAAATGCGCTTGGAAGCGTTAATTGCTCACCTCGCACCACAATATCGGGCGAAAGTGGCGATAAATCTGCAATTACCAGAAGATAGCATCTCTCGATTGAAAAACATAGTCCCTGCACAAGCGGAGTTATTAACAGCATTACCCACTTGTCAGCGTCCCAGTCAATTAGTGCAGTTACTCAAACAGTACAACATCCCCATGCTGATTTTAATCGCTGTGCAGAGTCCGCGAGCAGTCAGGCGACAGATTTGGCAATATCTTACCCATTGGCTGAATGTACAGCCACTGTTGAATGGTGATGATTTAAAACAATTGGGTTACAAACCAGGGCCACAGTATCGGCAAATTCTAGATGAATTACTAGTAGCAACATTGGATGGAGTAATTAAAAATAGAGCAGAAGCCGAAGAATTTTTAGCCCAGTCTTATCCACGTCATTGAGATTTTAATTAGGTAGTAATTATGCAAATCCAAACAGCAAAAAAATACTACACTCCCGAAGAGTATTTACAACTAGAAGAAACATCAGAATGCAAAAATGAATATTGGGATGGAGAGATAATTCCTATAGCTAGTAGCACAACTCATCACAACGAAATTGTAGGTAATTTTTGCACCAATTTTAAATTTAACATGCGGGGTAAAAATTATAAAATCTACATGGGTGATGTCAAATTGTGGATACCGCGTTATCGGATCAACACCTATCCTGATGTTATGGTTATTCATGGAGAACCGATATATGACGGTACTGGGACTACTACAGTAACCAATCCTCTAATGATTGCGGAAGTTTTATCTAAATCGACAGAGAGTCACGATAGAAGTAATAAATTTAGATTTTATCGTTCTATTTCCACACTCCAAGAATATATTTTAATTAATCAATATGAATTTGTTGTTGAGCAGTTTAATAAAAATGCTGATGGTCAATGGGTATTAACAGAATATGAGTCAATAGATGCAGCGTTATGTCTCAACTCAATAGAGTTTCAAATTCCCTTGAGAGATCTTTATGAAGAGATGAAGTTTGAGACTGGGGAAGAATAATTTTTGAGAAGCGCGAAAATAAGCGATCGCTCTATTCTAAATTGTATCTGGGTCAATATTTAACTCCCGCAGTTTGGCTGCTAAACGTTCTGCTTTTCGGGCTTCCTGTTCCACCCTTTGTTCTGCTTGTTCTACCCTTTGTTCTGCTTGTTCTACCCTTTGTTCTGCTTGTTCCACTATTTCTTCAGGTTTCGGAACTAGTAGCCCATTTGGTGTAAAAAACCGCAATAATCCCTGATGAATTCCCAGATATAAGCCTAGCTGATGGCTCCACAAATATCCCTGTTCGGAAGCTTGTAGAGGTTGATACTCGCCATCCACTAGATGAAAACCCGCAAACTCTTGTGTATACGGATCAAACCAAAAATAATCAGGTGTACGGAAAGTATTTTGATAAATTTCTTTCTTTAAACCTCTATCCGTCTTCGCTGTGGAGTCGGATAAGATTTCTAGAATTACATTCGGATATTTACCATCTTCGTCCCAGACTACCCAACTTTTTCGGGTTTTGCGTTCCGTTCCCAACACTACAAAAAAGTCTGGCCCCCGGAATTTTTCTGACTTTAGTTGGCGCGGACTGTAGTAAATGGTCAGGTTTCCGGCCGCATAAAAATCATTTCTGTCTCGCCACAGCCATTCTAGACATTGCAAAAGTAGGATAATTTGTCGTAGATGCAATTCAGTTTCCAAGGGCGGTTCATCACTATATAAATCACCAGGGGGAAATATCACCTCTTGGGTGATGCTTTCTTGAGAATCTAGTTCTTGAGCAACGGTCATAGAATTGAGCCTGCCTCAAGTGGTTGTAGGTTGATTTTATCACTAGCGATCGCTCTTTTTGGGGCTTGGGTGTGGTGGGTGCGATCGCTCTTTTTTAGAGCGTGCGATTTTATCTTCCTCACAAATAGCTAAGTAGGGGCGAACGGCCGTTCGCCCCCACAATACCTTGCGATAACGAAAAATCTTGATGTAAAGGGTCTTATCTCCTATTCGCCAACAGCATCCTTTAAGAATTCGGGGATCTATATTAATTACGGCTTGATTAAAGATTCTTCAGAGTGACGATATTTAGTGATTAACTTACGTGTTTTTAGAGGTGAATAAAGCAGCAGGGAAAGTGTGGGTAAACTGGTTCCTGTTAGTGCTAACAAAATAAATGGATTTAGAAAGCCCGCTATTATCCCAGTTCCTGCGCTAGCTCCAAATCCTAATGTTAGTAGTATTAGTACGGTTGTAAATGAGTCTTCAGCCAAATTTATAACCCAACCCAAAGCCCAAGCCACAACCACACCCGCAGCCACACCCGCAGCCACACCCACAGCCAAACCCAAAGCCAAACCCAAAGCCACACCCGCAGCCACACCCACAGCCAAACCCACAGCCCCACCCATAGCCCAACCCACAGCCACATCCACAGAGTCTCCTCGCTTTAGTGTGTAATAACCCACCCAAAACCCACACACAAGTGAGAGAATACCGATAAAAAGAATGGGCCCATATCCAAAAATTTCTAACAAAAAACTCGCAACCGCACTTGCAGCATAAGTAATAAACCAAGTCGTAGCCATAGCTACCACCACAGCCACTAAAAACAGCCCAATTAAACCACCAAAGGGTATATTACGCTTTCCAATTAAAGCAGCCGTCTGCACCTTCACTGTTAAAGTATGAGTCTCTGGATAAGCATTACAGTGCAATATAAGTTGACGTTTATACTGCTTATCCGCCATCAATTTACTCGTATCCACCTGAACCTGACACCGAGTATGATTCCCGTTAAATTGACCAGGTGTCACCGCAATCCAAGCATGATCATCTGGCGTATGCGGTGGGTCATGAGGATGGGGTGCAACTTCCCATCTACCTTGTAGTAAAGTATCTGATATCGGGTTCTCAACTCTGATACTTTGTGTTAGCTTTTCCCCTAATCGGTGCGCTTTGAATTCCAGCACTGTTTCACTAAAATCCACTCCCGCTACACGGATAATATCAAGTGGTTTAAGTGCTTTTAAAGCTGATTGTGCATTAGCAAAACGGTTTTTCTGTAGCGGTTGTACCATCTTTTCTAACCAACCCAGAAACCGTAGACTCAACTGAGGTAAAAGATGGTGAAACTTGATTAAATATGGATCATCTTGGTCTTGCAATTGGTCGATTTTTGTTGATTTAATTCCTGTTAGTAAGCAAATCAAAGTTACACCCAAAGCATACAAATCTGTAGCCTCTGTTGGTTTAAACATTTGCTCAGGTGGGATAAAACCTGGAGTACCTTTAAATACACTACTTGCTGCAACTTCCTGGCTGCCAACACGAGCAAAACCAAAGTCAATTATATAGACGTTGAGTTGCTCATCCACCAAAATATTTTCCGGTTTAATATCTCGATGAATTATCGGCGGAATCCGATTTTGCAGATATACAATAATTTCTAAAGCTTTAACTGCAATTTGTTTAATTTCCTCTGGTGCAAAGCTGTGAGTTGCTGCTAAAGATGGGGCATTGATATATTCTTGAACTAGACAAAAGCCATCAGGTCGCTCAAAAGAATCCAGATAGCGGGGAATACCAGGATGATTAAGTTTTTGTAAAAATTGAATTTCTTGCTCACAAGCTTTGAACCCAGACCAACTAGAACCAGCTTGAGCAAAGCAAAACTGTTTGATTACTATCTGTTCCCCTGTCTCAACTTTTGATGCTAGCCAGGTAATCCTTCCTCCTTCCCGATTACGTCCCAATTCTCGCAAAACTTGATAGCCGTGTTCGCTGAAATCTGGATAGCTATTCATAGTTTTAAGGGGAACAGTGTATTTAAAACATCAAGTAGAATTCCCATACTTTAAGTATATACACTAAGAAAATGAATGATTTTGAGAATAATTCAGATAAATTTGCGTGTTTTCTACATTTACAGTTGTGGTTTCGCTTGTATCCGCTGGTCGTTAGGATGGGAGTAGTCGCCTTAAACTGGAAATTTGCCATCTCAAATCTTTAGCTCCACAGTGGAAGCCGCAAAGCATACGGGCAAGTTATAATTCTTTTGCGGAGCAACGTAACAAAAATTTATGAGCAACCCCCTTGTACAAGCCTTTTTTGTCGGTAGAGCCGTCGCTGAAGTGTTCAACGAACGCTTAGAAGTCGCTTTGACAGACGCTTTGAGTGAACTGGGCAAATTTGACGCCGAAACTAGAGAGCAACTACGCCAGTTTACAGATGAAGTCTTAGAACGGGCAAATCGTGCAGCAGCGGCTGCTAATGCGGGTGAAACCACTACAGGTGGTACAACTGGTTCGGAATCAGTGGACTTACAAGCGGTAATCGACGAACTGCGAGCTGAAATCGCTTTACTGCGGACTGAATTGCAGAAGTATCGCAGTAATTCTTTATAAATCAAGTGTCGTTTGACACCATATCCAAAACAGTTTAGGAACTGAAGTGTCTTTTCTTCCTGATGATTCGGCAATAAACCAACGGTACGCAAAGCATATGGAAAAAGGTTATTCAGATCAGGCTTACCGTTGGAATCGTGAAAGCTATTCTAGTAGACGGCGCTTTATCGACATTTGGTCTTTTGTCTTGACTTTAATGTACAAACTTTGGCTCTACAACAAATCCTGGAGTTACCCTGGTGGTGTGACTGAAGCCAAGCAAACTGCAAGACGCAAAGCACAAGCTGTCTGGATTCGCAACACCCTACTGGATTTAGGGCCAACCTTTATCAAGGTCGGTCAGTTGTTTTCTACCCGTGCTGATATCTTCCCTGGTGAGTATGTAGAAGAATTAGCCAAGCTTCAAGATAAAGTTCCGGCTTTTAGTTATGAGCAAGTAGAAACGACTATTCAGCAAGAATTAGGCAAAAAAATTCCTGAACTTTTCGAGACTTTTGAACCGATTCCCTTAGCTGCTGCTAGTTTGGGACAAGTACACAAGGCTGTGTTACATTCCGGTGAAGCGGTGGTTGTCAAAGTGCAACGCCCCGGATTAAAGAAGCTATTTGAAATAGATTTACAAATTCTTAAGGGAATTGCTCGTTATTTTCAAAACCATCCAAAATGGGGACGGGGACGAGATTGGATCGGGATTTATGAGGAATGTTGTCGAATTCTTTGGCAAGAAATTGATTATCTCAATGAAGGTCGCAACGCTGATACTTTCCGCCGGAATTTTCGCAGCTATGATTGGGTCAAGGTTCCCAGGGTTTTCTGGCGTTATGCATCTTCGCGGGTGCTGACTTTGGAATATGTCCCTGGAATTAAAATTAGCCAATATGAAGCTTTAGAAGCAGCAGGTTTAGACCGCAAAACTATTGCACGTCAAGGGGCGCAGGCTTATCTACATCAGTTACTTGATAGTGGCTTTTTTCATGCCGACCCTCACCCTGGTAACATCGCTGTTAGTCCCGATGGTGGTTTAATTTTCTACGATTTCGGGATGATGGGACAGGTGAAGTCAAATGTGCGTGATGGCTTGATGGAAACTTTATTTGGCATTGCTCAAAAGGATGGCGATCGCGTAGTCCAGTCTCTCATAGATTTGGGGGCGATCGCACCGGTGGATGACATGGGCCCAGTCCGGCGTTCTGTGCAGTACATGCTGGATAATTTCATGGATAAGCCTTTTGAAAACCAATCTGTTGCAGCTATTAGTGACGATTTATACGAAATCGCTTATAATCAACCATTTAGATTTCCCGCAACTTTTACTTTTGTGATGCGCGCCTTTTCCACTCTGGAGGGGGTGGGTAAGGGTCTAGATCCAGAATTTAATTTTATGGAAGTTGCCAAACCATACGCAATGCAGCTTATGACTAACATGAATGGCCCGGAAAGCAACAGCTTCCTCAATGAATTAAGTCGTCAAGCAGTTCAAGTCAGTACCACCGCTTTAGGATTACCACGTAGACTAGAAGATACTCTAGAAAAATTAGAGCGGGGAGACATGCGCGTGCGGGTGCGTTCTATTGAAACAGAACGTCTGCTGCGCCGCCAAGGCAATATTCAACTAGGAATTAGTTACGCTCTGCTCATCAGTGGATTCACTCTTTCAGGTACGATTTTATTGGTGAATCATTATCTATGGCTGGCACTACTTGCAGGTTTAATTGCTGTAGTAGTCGCCGGGATACTGATTCGTATGCTTTTACGCCTCGACCGTTATGACCGCATGTATTAATTTTGGCTATTAATTTTGGCAGTAAACTTTATGAAACTTAACTTCACCGGTATCACTGATCCGGGGCTGATTCGTTCTAATAATCAAGACGCTTACTATATCGACCCAAAGGGGAGATTTTTTGTCGTTGCTGATGGTATGGGTGGTCATGCGGGAGGTGAAGAAGCAAGTCGCATTGCTACTCAAGAAATTCGCGCGTATTTAGAGGAAAATTGGCAATCTCCTCAATCGTCTTCGGAATTATTAGACCAAGCTTTATGGAAAGCTAATGAAGCAATTTTACAAGACCAGCAGCATCACCCCGAACGCGCTGATATGGGGACAACGGCTGTAGTGGTGGTGTTTCGAGAACCAGAATCCCCTTACTGTTCCCATGTTGGTGATTCTCGGCTTTATCGCTGGCGTAACTCGCAACTACAACAAATTACAGAAGACCATACCTGGGTAGCAAGAGCTATCAGAGTTGGTGATATCACCACAGACGAAGCCCGAATACACCCTTTCCGTCATGTATTGTCTCGGTGTTTGGGGCGCGATGATTTGCATCAAATCGATGTTCAGTCGTTGGATGTGCAAGCAGGCGATCGCCTACTATTATGCAGTGACGGCCTGACAGAAGAACTTGTCGAGCAAAAGATTAATCATTGTCTGCAAAGCCACCCCTCCCTAGAACAGGCTGCTAATTCTCTAGTCGTTGCAGCCAAAGAAGAAGGCGGACACGATAACATTACCGTGATTCTGGTCGCAGCTGATCATAATTCTTAATTAATTTTTATAAAAATTAATTCAGACTCTTAATCCTGTTACTAGTCCTTTGTATTTACAAAGGAAAAATTACAAATGACAACTAAAACTCTTCACTAGAAAACTAGCACATCAAGCATTCATGAAGTTTTCTAGTACATATACTCAGCAATTTGTTCAGCCTGAGCATTTTTCCTATTTACAACTTGATAAAAATACTCTTAGCCTCCAAAGACCACTTTGGAGGTTCATTTTACACAAATCGGTTAATTGACATCTTGCACTGTATACGGTATGGCGAATATAATTCACATCTATAACTTTCATTCATCTATTCTGTCCTTTCAGGAGAGGTGAGAAAGTCTGGAGAGGGATAAATCAGGCTGTTAATCCTTCTCAAGGTTCATAAATAGTGAATTTTCCAGGAATCTGCTCTAGCAGACTTGGATTTGATATCAGTGGGATTCAGTGCGAGATATCCGAACCAAAAAATACCCTAAAGGGTATGGGCATTCAGTCAAACAATTGTTATCTTTCTTAATACGGAGGAACAAATGGTAGACAAATACAGCCCAAGTATTAACCCTTTGGAGCTTCTGTAATCGATGTAACCTTTAAGCGTTGTTTTCTTTCGGAGTTAATTATGAGTCAACCAATCGAACTGTCTTTGGAACAGCAATTCAATATTCACTCATTTGCTCATCAAGTACAGCACATGAGTCATGAACAAGCTAAAGACTTTTTAGTCAAGCTGTATGAACAAATGGTAGTGCGGGAAGCAACTTACAAAGAGTTGTTGAAGCACCAGTGGGGCTTAGATACAGGTTCCACTATGGCATAGAGTCTTTCTAGTGTCGCAGTGGGCGACCTCCTTCTCTTGCTCGGTTCCAAGGAGGAAAGGAGCTGGGGATGCTGGGGCGTCAACTCCGATCAGTTGCTGGAAATTGACAGTTGAAAATTCCAAGTTGGGCGTTAGTAATTTTGCCTGTCTATACGCTTTAACCTCGACGTAAATCCACTAAATATATTCGCCAACACTAGTTTCTGTTTCAGAATATAACAACAGGCAGCTATACAACTAATTAAAGAAGCTATTGCTTCGAGTCATTGTTTTTTATGAGTTTGTAGTGAACACTTAAGCTCTCAATAAAAGACTAAAGTCATGACTAGAAATCAACTGCATCAAAATTAATGACATACAGTGCTATGTTATGTAAACGCTAATCAATCTTATTTTTCAAGCTAGCACCGGAGATAATTATATTTTTTCTCAAAAAAACTTACAACTATCCAGAGATGATTATTTACATAAATTTACACTACTCTAACCGGAGAGATCGTAGGCAGAATCTGTATTCATCGCTTCTAGCTTGGTCAAAATCGCGGGTTTGATTTTCTCGTATTCATTTTTGAGTAAACTTTTACTCATTTGTGGTTCAGCAGAAGATACCAGAACTTGGCTGCTTGTGACCCACTGTTGTAGTCTTTGGCGTTGAGCAGGAGCAATGCTAGAAAGCAGTATATGATAACAGCGCTCCGGTGTCTCTCTAGCAAAAAATAATAGCTTGTAATAACCTGCGCGTCCCAATAGTTGGGTGATTTCCTGACCTAGACTGGTTTTCAAGTCAAGGTAATAAGATAACCATTTAGGGCCATGCTTACGGTTGTAAATCACGGTAATCCAGAGGAGCATGGGATGAGGAACAGTGATAAACAGAAATTGATTGTAGCGAGTACAGACCAGACGCTTTTGAATCTCCTGCTGTGGTAACATCACCCACAGAGCAGGTAAAATCTCTCCGTTGCTATGAATAGACTGGGGAAAAACAATATCAGCAATGGGTTTATCCGGGGGCCAGGAGTAAATATGATTAACTTCCTGGGGAGAAAGGGCTTTTTTGGGAGTTTTCTGCACAGATTCCACCTTAACTATAGCTAGATTTGTCTGCAGATTACTGGTGGAGCGAATTCCCTGAGTGTGGTAATTCTGTTCTATGGATACTAAAGTTTTGAGAATTTCACTGATGTTTTGAGGGCGATCGCCGGCTGTCTTGGCTAGACAACTCATGACTAAATCTTCTACCTGTTTGGGTAATTGCAATTTGGGCGCAACTTCTGCAAAGGAACGTGGTGGTTCATGACGATGTGTCCTGTACCATGCGCCAAAAGAGGAGGTACTCACCACCAAAGGCATTTTACCCGTCAACATCTCAAACATCATTACACCCAAACTATATATGTCTGAGCGGTTATCTAGTTCTTTACCCTCCATTTGTTCAGGAGAAGAATAAGCCAGAGTACCCAGATAATAGCTAGTGACATTGCTATCCGACTGTAGTAACTTGGCAATTCCAAAGTCCAGAACCTTAATTAACTCTCCAAAACTGGGGTCTTGAATCACCAGCAGATTGCTAGGTTTAATATCGCGGTGAATAATTGGACAGATGGCGCCGTCTACTAAAATACCATCATGAGCGCATTGTAATCCTAAACAGATTTGACGCACCATGCTGAAAAATCTTTTTAAGGACAAACTTTCCAGACGAATGACGTTGCTAAGACTTTTGCCTTGCAAATACTCCATGACATAGAATGGTGTGTTTTTTTCATCTACGCCATAGTCCATGACGCGCACAATGTGGATGCTTTTTTGTCCCAACAAAGCACAGGTTTTTGCTTCTCGCTCAAAACGATCTTGCAAGCGCATTTTTTCGTTTTGAATAGATAGAGCGAGAAACTTGACAGCAACGGGTACACCCCCCAGCAAAATATCCTTAGCACGATAAACTCTCCCCATAGCTCCAGTACCGATTAATTCTTGAAGTTGGTAGCGTTTACTGAGTAGACGACCGATGTTGGGGTCTGACATAGAAAATTTGATGAAGGAATGGGGATTGAGGGGGATGGGGAAGTGCGTTATTTGTTATTTGTAAAAGTTTTAGGTGTATTGACGCTCGATACTGGCTTCTATTGTACTGTCTAAAAAATGACCAGCCAGGATACCACTACTTAAATAATATGTATTATCTGATATTCTATATAGGGTTTCAAAGCCAGTACGACGTTGGCGATCGCCTAGTACCCAGTAGCGCTGCACTATTGTGGATAGACCAATCCAGCCTTCGCCTTCAATCTGACCCAAAATATTGTGTTGCAGTAAAAAAGTGTACTGACGTTCATCGCTATGTAGATAACCTTTATACTGCATGGATATTTCCTGGCGATCGCTACCAGGAAAAATTAACTTTGTGGCCATAGTGAACCAGTTATCTCGATTCCAAGCCACCAAGGTCATCCCCTTAACGCTTATTGGCATAGCATTACGTTCTAGCCAATTTCCTTGTATTGTCCAGCGTCCGGGCTGCATTAAAAAAGTGTGCACCACTTTGTCGGTTCCTTGTCTTCGAGTTTCACCAGGAACATAGACAGAAAAATGTTCGGTGATAAATCAGTACAGTATAGCCTTGAGATTTTGTCTGTGAAAGTATAGCAGCTATGTTGCTTGATACGCCGGGTGTACTTCTCCTAATGGTATTTCCTCAAAGGCACCGGTGGCTGCGGGGAGGTTTCCAGGAAGGTTCATTTGTCGCCAGTAGGCGAGAACTGCAAAGGCGATCGCTTCTTTAAAATCTGCATTCAAACCTGCTTCATCGGTGGTCAACACTGGTATTGACGACAACAAAAACTGTAAGCGTTGCTTTAAATAAAGATTGCGACTACCACCACCACATAATAATACTTGCTGGGGCATTTCCGGTAAAAACAGGCGGTAACTGTGAGCAATAGAAGCGGCTGTTAGTTCTGTCAGTGTCGCCAAGAAATCCGCTGGGCTGAGTTGATGCGGTTCGGCGTCTTGTAAACATTGTTGCAAATAGCTCACACCAAATAGCTCTCTACCAGTAGATTTCGGTGGGGGTAGGTGAAAGTAATCTTGGTTGAGCCATTGTGCAACTAAATTTAAACAGGGAGTACCGCTAGCTGCCCATTTGCCATCTTGATCATACGTCTTTGCACCTGCACTTAAGTGCTCTACCGCTAGATCCAGTAGGCTATTTCCAGGCCCAGTATCCCAACCCCGAATTTTAGAGAGCCACTCACCATGGCGTGGGGGAATATACGCAACATTACCGATACCGCCAATATTTTGAATACAACGCCCTGCTTGGGGATGACTAAGCAAAAAGGCGTCAACTCTGGGTACTAAAGGGGCGCCATGACCGCCAACAGCAATATCTGCGACGCGAAAGTTACTGATGGTGGTAATTCCTGTCTGGTGAGCAATCAAAGCACCACGACCAAGTTGTAAACTGTAACCCAATGAAGGATGGGGCGGTCGATGGTAAACAGTTTGACCGTGGGAACCAATTAAGGTTGCTGGCTGTTGACCAATTTGGATATCTTGGGCGGCTTGAGCAAAGGCTAAGGCGATCGCATCATCTATCTGTGCTAATTCTGCCATGGAGATGGCATCGCCAGCACAAACCGCTAAAATTCTTTCCCTGAGTTGGGCGGGGTAGGGATAGGTGGCTCTAGCGACTAACTCAATTTTGAGATCGAAATCTGTACCGATAATTTCTACCAAAGCGGCGTCTATACCGTCTACGGATGTGCCACTAATTAAACCAATAACACGAGTGATGCTCTGATTTACTGAAGACATTGACACAGATAGGTGTTTGTGTGCATGGGGTAGTTGATGACATCAAACTTCCCCTGTGAAAATTTTATGTTTTTTTCAGGGCGATCGCTCTTGCCTGATTTCGTTTTTCCGGCTCGGTCGCAAACACATACTACTATTTTTGCTTTTTTTGTAATTGCATAATAAAATTTTAATAATTAGGGGTTTCTTTAAAAACATTCTTCATATTTTTTAATTAAGTGTTACATAAAATCTCTGAAAAACCCGATATGTGTTCCTGTTACTGACCTCAGAGGAAATATTCATGACCGAAATCAGCAAGTCGCGTGTGTTCGCAGTCAAAAACTCGCCGATAATGGCCGAGTTACAACAGCAAGAACTAGAAAGGCAATTGAGTTTATTTCAATTATTTCGCAAGTTGTATGAACACCACAGCGACCTTTTAGAGGAGATTTTCCAGTTAGAGAATATAAAACAGCGATCGCTCAGGGGTGTCGGGAATTATTATATACAAGGTGTCGTAGATGCTTCTGCGGTATATCTGATGACTAACCTCAGTGAAAAAAAGTCACAAAGGTTACAACAACCACAGGGAATTTGGACAATAGGCAGTGATAGCAATAGCGGAATTCAGATTGCTGAAGCGTATTTATCTGAGCGTCATGGGGCTATTCAATACGTTGAAGGACAAGGTTTTTATTTAATCGACTTTAATAGTACTAACGGCTCCTTCGTCAATGGTGAGCCAGTGTATCAACCGACACTCATTAAAGATGGCGATCGCCTGCGATTAGGTGGTATAACTTTTAATTTTTTCGAGAATTCTACCTGTTGCACTCTACCAACTGTGGCAGTAGAATTACTGATGCAACTTGTACCTCGCCTGGATAGCGATTCAGCAACTTTGGTGAATATTCACCAAGACATATCAAATCAACTGACTCCGATACAGAACGAAGTCATAGAAGTTCACCGAGAATCCAGCTTAATTGCAGATTTGGAACCTGAGCGATTAGATAGCTTCACCGCAGAGGAGAAGTCAGAAATTTTAGACCGTTTATTTCGCCAACAAGCAACTGATAATTGCCGTTAAAAATTAGCAAATTTCCAACAGTTTTATTATTAACTTCAGATAATTTATAATTCAAGGTGGGAAAAACCCACCTATCTCTCGTGCTTATTCTTCTTCTAATTCGATTTCTTCCTCTTCTTCATCTTCGCTAGACTTAGCCACAGAGTTAGCAGAAACCACCGCTCCTTTATCGAGTTTTTCACGCACTTGCTGTTTAATTTTTTCCGCAAATTCGGGTTTTTCTTCTAAAAACTTAATCGCATTGTCTCTTCCTTGGGAAATGTTATCACCGTTGTAGCTGTACCACGCACCTTTGCGGAGTAAAACCCCGGTTTCTTCCGCTAAATCCACAAGACAACCCAAGGTGGAAACCCCTTTACCAAAAATAATGTCAAACTCGGCGATTCTAAAAGGTGGTGCGACTTTATTTTTCGCAACTTTGACTTTAACTCTGTTCCCAAATTCGTCTGTACCTTTCTTCAAGGTTTGAATCCGGCGAATATCTAGGCGCACCGAAGCGTAAAATTTCAATGCGTTACCACCAGTGGTGGTTTCTGGGCTACCGTAGGTGACACCGATTTTTTGTCGCAACTGGTTGATAAATATTACCGTACAGCCAGATTTACCTATATTCCCAGTAATTTTACGTAGAGCTTGACTCATTAACCGCGCTTGCAAACCAACATGAGCATCGCCCATATCGCCTTCAATTTCAGCGCGGGGAACCAGTGCTGCTACTGAGTCAATAACGACAATATCCACTGCTGCAGAGCGGACTAACTGATCGACAATTTCTAAAGCTGATTCGCCAGTGTCTGGTTGGGAAACCAGGAGATTTTCAATATCCACACCCAATGCTTGGGCGTAGGTAGGATCAAGGGCGTGTTCAGCATCAACAAAGGCGGCTATACCGCCATTTTTTTGCACTTCAGCGAGGGCGTGTAGGGCTACTGTGGTCTTACCGGAACTTTCGGGGCCATAGATTTCAATCACCCGTCCTTTAGGTAAACCGCCACCTAATGCTAAATCTAGGGTGAGCGCCCCTGTGGAGATTGTCTCTACCCGCATCCGGGTTGCATCACCCAAGCGCATGATTGCTCCTTTACCGAAGCTGCGCTCAATCTGGTTTAGTACAATGTTTAGCGCTTTTTGCTTGCCAGAAGTATCGGTGTTGGTAGCCATTAGAGCCTCTAAGTGTTGGTTGGGGAGTCTAAGTAGAACAGATATACTATTTTAGCTAGAAATTATTGAGAATAGGGCTTGCTAAATTAAAAATATAAGTGTGACAAGATTTTAGCGCGATCGCTACCCGATTTGGGTGCTCCAGCAAAAATATACTAACTTGTATTCAGAGCTAGCTTTGGGCAGCGGGTTAGCGAGTAGTCTCCAGCATTGATAAGTTTAGTAAAGTTACCTGCTCCGTTAACTGTGGCGATCAGCTAAATATCAATCTTCGTCGGTGTTCTGCAAATGACTCATTACCAAAAGCTACTGAGAGTTTCCACAACTGGCAAATCCTTCTATAATATCACAGCCAAAATTGCGGCGATCGTTGCTGAATCGGGGGTAGAAACGGGATTGTGTACTTTATTTTTACGCCACACTTCCGCTAGTCTGGTGATTCAAGAAAATGCTGACCCTGATGTGCTGGTGGATTTAGCCGATTTCATGGCTAGACTTGTCCCCGAATCTGGTAAGTATATTCACGATGCTGAAGGTGCTGATGATATGCCAGCACACATTCGTACTGCGCTGACTCACACCTCGGAACATATCCCGATAAATAGCGGTTATTTAGTGTTGGGTACTTGGCAAGGTATCTATATTTGGGAACATCGTCAACGAAGTCACACGCGGGAGTTGGTTGTGCACATTTCGGGATAAATCATTTGTGTTTGTCATGAAAATAGCTGATTTAATTAGTTGGTTTGAAGCATGGGCTAATCCGGCTTGGTGTGAAAGCTGGGATAATTGCGGTTGGCAGGTTGAGCCAGGGGTTTTGCAGTCTGAGGCTAGGGTTTTGGTCTGTTTAACTCCGACTTTGGCGGTGATGCAAGAGGCGATCTCTCTTGGTGCTAATCTGATATTTGCTCACCATCCGCTGATTTTTAACCCTCTCAAATCTCTACGCACTGGAGAGGCGATCGCAGAAATGATCAGGTTGGCTTTGATTCATAATATCGGTATCTACAGCGCCCATACTAATTTTGATCAAGTCGATGATGGTACGGCTGACGTTTTGGCGCAAATTCTAGAATTGCAAGCAGTTTCTCCTGTAGTATCAACCCAAACAGGTTTGGGTTATGGGCGGGTGGGGTCGCTTGCGCCTGCTTTAACTTTAGAAGATTTACTCTCATTGATCCACAAGCGGCTTGCGCCCGCCCACCTGCTAGTTTCGCCAATTGCAGATTTGCAACAAGTCATTTCCAGAATTGCTGTTTTGGGTGGTTCGGGGGCTAGTTATATTTCAGCGGTGGTGAAAACTGGGGCTGAAGCTTATTTGACGGCTGATTGTAAGTTCCACCAGTTCCAAGAAAGCCGCGATCGCCATCTGATTTTAATCGATGCTGGACATTATGCCACTGAACGCCCGGCGTGCGATCGCTTAGTACAAAAATTTCGCTCTCTTCACGTCGATTGGGTGCAATTGAGCAGCAAAGATGAGGATTTCCGCTGGTTTTTTCCTTAGTTCCAGATCTATTGTTTATTGGTGGGGTAAATTCAGACTTCAGACTTCAGACTTCATACTTTAGTTAACCGTGTCATTACGTTATTTTCACGATTATATTGCGGTACTGATTTCTGTGATAAAAATCACATAAAGATGTAATTATGATCACTACCCCATTTGTTCCATGTCAATCAGCAAAGTAAAAAAATGTTTCACACTGGAGGTAATAAGTAGCTCAATCTGCCCTGATGACCATGATTCGCACACTTGTTGAATCTGCTTTCCAAACTGGATGTCTTAGCGTGGCGTCTGAAGGTTTACTTTATCAAGTGCTAGCGAGCAAGTGCTATCGACAGGATGACTTGGCAGCGATCGCGGCTTTGTATGATGCTGTTCATGCTGGACAAATTAAACGAGAAGCACCCACAGAATTGCGACTGGAATTTCCCATAGGGCGCAAATCTTGCTGATACTCTCGCAACAAGAGGAGACGGGAAGTATAATAGCCACCAAACACCAGTAACTCAAAACTTTAAGGACGCCATTGTTTGCGAAGAAACCACTAAAAATGCCCAGCCCTACTCAATAATTACTCATTGAGCCGCCAGAATCCGGGTGACACGGCTCCAAGTTTTTTTTGGCTATAGTTCTAAATACAGTTCAGGTAAGCAAAAGAATGAGTTAAGATCAAATACATAGGGGCAAAAGTACAGCCGAGTTACCGGACTTCCCAGCAATGCCAATAAATACAAGTAGGCAACTCAAACAACCGCAATCAACACTTGTTTTGGAGTATCTATTGTTACATAATGGTAGGAAGAACTCACCAGCAAGTATTAACCTGGTTAGGAAAACTCCCGAATTGTATGACTTCTATGAAGCAGACATTCGTTTTCATGAGCCTTAACGAGAATTAGGGCAACTGGTACAGTAGATGCTAGTTTACGATCCAAAATTTTCCCAGATTTTGACAACCACGAGCAAGTCTTTGAATTGGATCATAAAGATGTACTGTTACTGAACCGGAAAGCTACTCTCTCACGGGCGTTATGTAATGGGGTAAAACCCAGATTTTGACAGGTTTAACTACGTTGTTTATAAAGGCAGAAGCAGTACATGCTACACCGCAAGATTTATCAGTTGTGTTGCGATGGGCGGGAAGTATGCGTATTCTTGCGGGACCAGCAACGCTGGATCGAACGCGCCCGCATCATCGACATAGAGGGAGATTTAGTCACCCTACGTTATGAAACAGACGAAGAGGACGAAGTCTGTTCTTGGGAAGAGATGGTTCGTCTCGAAAGCATTGGCGCTGTAACACAAAAATTAGCTTCGGTGCCACGCGGTAATGTAGAACCACTGATGACTGAGGACTGTCCCGAAGCCGAACGCATCCGCAACCGTTACACAGATTCAAATCCTGAATAGGTGAAATAATCGCAGGTCGAGAGTCCAGTGTCAATATTTCCGCCCTGGACTTTTGGCTTGTTGAAGAATTATTGTGACAAAACCATCAAGGGGCGGGGTTTTCCCGCCCTTAATCATTCTCAATTACTTTTCATGATCATTGAGGCGCTCAAAAGCCGGGCAATAACCTTCCAGTGTGACTCTAAAATTATAAAGCGGGGAAGAGGAGTTCCAGCAGCGCTGGCCTCGCTGATATCGGCACGTACCACAGCATTCTATATCATTCCAAGCAAAGCGATCGCTATTTTGGTTGAGCAGTTCTCGCTGCGACAATCCCCGCAATACTAATTCTTCTCCTTGCCAACGAGCTTCAATTAATCCAGTATCAGCAAATTGTTGCCAACGCGGATCAGTGGTGATAGTTTCAGGAATGGTTATTGTGACTACAGTTCCCAACTCCGTCAGCTCACCTTCGTAATTGGTTTCTGGTGCAGCAGGTTGTAAAAATGTCTCGCCAATGTGTAATTCTACTAAAATGCCCGCGGCTGGAGAATGGAGATGATAACGGTTTTGTAGTTCTTCTAAGCTGGTGAGGTCTGCTAAATAAGAGGGTGAACCGTGGATGAAAACGACATGTTGCGGACGCAAATTATGAATTAGCTGGGTTGTACCTGGCCCGTCGCTGTGTTGCGCCAGCAAATAACTTTCTATGGTTGTGGGCGCTGGATATGTTTGATTAACTTGGATATCAATTTTTTCCGGGAGCAGAATTAGCCAAGGGCCGCTGTCTGGTTGACAGTATTGGCTGAAATCGGCTGTGGAATCGGTGAGGACGATACAGGGCGTATGTCCTACAGCTTGACGATGTTCTGCTTGCAAACGACGCACGCGGGGACGCACTCGTTCATCCCAAAATAACGGTTGATGGCGGGCGAAATTCTGTACTGATGAGGGGAGATGGGGTAAGAGTTCTAGATAAGCATCGCAGCCAATAGCAACAGCACCATCAACCCAAATGTTTAAGTCGCGTCCGGTGAAGTGGTGATGGCTGCGTAACAACATCAACAGTTCTTGACCTAGCCCTAATGCGGGTGTGGGGAGTAATACTGAACAATTATCCGCGATCGCGCGATGAATTCGCTCTGCTAATTGGTTTTCTTGGTGGCGACGGTGGGTGTGACGAGATGTGCCATAAGTACCTTCAATGATTAACACATCTAAGTCTATTCCCCGTAATTCTTCTAAACGCAGACCTTCAACCAACCGCGAGTTAGATAAGAAAAAGTCTCCTGTATACAGTAGCTTGTAACTCCCCTCTGAGTTGGTATAAGTGAGTAAAATTGCTACTGCCCCTGGTAAGTGTCCAGCGGGAAATAATTCTGCTACTAAACCTTCTTGAAATTCTACAGGCGATCGCAATGGCAAGGCCTGACAAAATTGGGGAATTTTTGATAAACCTTGGTCTAACCAATTGAGCGACAGCAACTTACTAGTTACCTCGCTACTATATATAGGTAAAAGTGGGAAGGCTTGATGGAGTGCCAGCAGTCCTCTAGCATGATCTGGGTGAGCATGGCTAACTAAGACCAAATCCGCTGGTGCTAACTGAGTTAGTCCCTGAGCCAGAGATGAAATCTCACCCAAGCCGCAGTCTAGCATAATGCGGTATGGCCCCATCCGCACTAATAGACATACACCCTCATCGTGATGCTGAACACTATAAGGCAGACATTCTAATTCGCTTGTCTCTGTAGTGTCAACGCGAGAGGACGCCGACAGCTTATCCCTCATGCTCTCTTCCCCTCAAACCTCTTAATCATGGATATGTCACAAAAGTCAAGAATTATGGAAATTTTGGTTTTGTGACCATAGGGGTATATTTACTAGTCCGCCCCTACACCCTGAAAATGCAGATTTTGATGAGGGAGGACACCTCCGCCGAATCCCCGTTGTTTCGGTAAAGTTAAGTAATGAAAAGTCCTCAATCTGGTGGGTGAGGGATTTTTCCCTTCACCTGCGTGCTTGGGGGAATTTTGGGGGATTGGCCGCTAAATTTTAGTCTTTGCTCAATGTGCAGAGCCATTGCCATGATAGTTATCTGAATCATAAAAGCCATTTTTCGTGCCAAAAAATAAGCACGAAATCGTAAATATAACGGTTAATCCAGCTAAAATTAGCTTTACATCCATTTGATTACTGCCCTCGGTGAAAGACCTTCATATATTAGTGTAGTGATTTCCCTAGGAAACGAAATCACCAGAAAATCTTTACTATGGTTAGGTGGATTGAGCAATAGGTAAATTTACTTCATTCAGACAGATTGTAAAACTTTTTGGTGCGTATGTCTATGGTGAAATATGAAGTATGAAGTATGAAGGATGAAGGGTGACGTGGTGAAAGTTTGTGTAAAAATATTTCTGCTGCTTTGCTAACGTCACGTAGTGGTTTATTGAATTCGGGCGATCGCTCATTAAAAAACTCCACCCACAAGGAAATGGAGTTTTTGGGTCTTAATTCAACTTCCGAAGAAGTTTAAAGCCTACACAAAAAATATGCCGATTGCGTAAATCCTAAAATACCCTGATTCGAGAATTATCCTTTGTGTTAAAGGGGTGTGGGCTTTAAATGTTTTGCAGGTTGGTGTGGAAAAGTTGTAAAACTTGTTTCCAAGCATCAGCTGCTGCTGTGGGGTTGTAGCTGGCGCGATGGTTGCAGAAAAAGCCGTGGTCGGCGTCTGGATAGCGAAACACAGCGTGAGGGATTTGGTGTTTTTGTAATTCTGATTCTATCTGTTGTGTGTTTTCTAAGGTAATTCCCTGGTCTTCTAGTCCAAAAAAAGTGTAAATGATACTTTTGATTTCTGAGGTGCGGGTGATGGTGGGTTGACCACCACCGGGTGTAAAGGTGGGAATACCGCCACCATAAAAGGAAGCTGTAGCTTTGATATCTGGTAGTGTGGCGGCTAAATAAACGACATGACCACCAAAACAAAAGCCTATAGAACCGATCGCATTTGGATTAACATTGGGTAAGTTTTGCAAATAAGCGATCGCTGCGGTAATATCACTTAATAATTCATCGGCTGTAGTTTGGTCTTTGTATTTTCTCCCCAATTGCACATCTTCAGGAGTGTATCCCACCTCAAAACCAGGAGCAGTGCGTTGAAATATGGCGGGGGCGATCGCTACATATCCTTCTTGTGCTAACCTTTGAGTTACTTCTCGAATGTGAATATTCACCCCAAATATTTCTTGGATGACAATTACAGCGGGGAAAACCCCCTCATTTGCAGGTTCAGCTAAATAAGCATCGATTTGCAAATCCCCATTAGAAATTTGAATTTGACGGGTATGAATTTCTGTAGTTGTCATTTATCAGAATTGTAGGTATATTTACATTTCGTAATATACTCCCTACTTTCCATTCCCCACCGCTAATTCCACAATTACTGGTGCATGATCACTAGGTTGAGTCAACTTTCTCGGTGCAACATCAATAATGCAACTTGTAGCACGTTCATACAACGCCGGTGTTAGATAATGATGGTCAATTCGCCAGCCTAAGTTGCGCCGAAAAGCTGCTGTGCGATAATCCCACCAAGTGTAGTGTCCACCTTCAGTGGTAAATTTGCGAAAAGCATCAGCGAATCCTAGAGATAAAATATTCCTTAAGGCTTGACGTTCTGGTTCTGACGCCATGATGTGATTTTCTGGATTCACTTTATCATGAATATCTATGGCTTCTAAAGCAATATTAAAATCGCCACAAACACAGATAGCTGATTGTGATGTCAGCAGTAATTTTAAATACTCTTGCAAAACTGCTAACCATTTGAGTTTATAAACATATTTTTCGCTCCCCACAGCAGAACCATTAGGTACATAAAGATTAACAATCCGAATTTGATTAATGACGCCAGTAATCAATCGTTTTTGTGCATCTAGTTCTGGCTCTAAATTGGGTATGATGGGTTGAAAACTTGTACTGATGTTTGTCAGTGGTTGGCGACTGATGAGAGCGACGCCATTGTAAGCCTTTTGTCCAGAGAAATAAACGTGATAACCCAGTGCTTCTAGAGGCGATCGCGGAAAATCGCCATCAATAACTTTTGTTTCTTGTAAGCAGAGGACGTCAACAGGATTTTGTTGTAACCAACTGCTCACCTGTTCTAGGCGAATCCGAATTGAGTTCACATTCCACGTGGCTATTTTCATTAGTTAATTATCAATAATTCTCACCGACCATTAATTATGAATTAATATTAATTGAGCAAATTTTTAGAATCATTTAATAATTATGTAATATCTAGTATTTATGCCCTGTTCCTCGTAAAATGACTTGTGAATGATTGATCCCAAAACAAAATTTAGTAGTGTTGGCTACACTTTTTTTTGTTTGGTAGGTTAAGTTACAGAATAGCATAACTGCTTATGATCCCCAAGATAGATGAAACTGAGAAAGAGGAGGTTATAGATTAGGAGAGTGGTTGCTGAGTGGCGATCGCTGAGGGCGAAAAACTTTTTGTAGTGAGAAAAGTAAAGTTAACTAATAAGTTAATTAAACTTAACTAAAAAATCAGTACAAATCTTTTACCCTCATCAAGTTATCTGAGTTCTCAACTAGAGAACTGTTTCATAGGTTGAACCAAGACAATTTATGAAAATCGCTCAAGTTGCGCCTTTATGGGAACGAGTTCCACCTCCTAGTTATGGAGGAATTGAACTGGTGGTTAGTCAGTTGACCGATGAGTTAGTGCGTCGCGGTCATGAAGTAACCTTGTTTGCTTCTGGTGATTCACAAACTTTGGCTAATTTAGAAGCAGTTTGTCCATGTGCTTTGCGCCAAGACCCAAATGTCGAAGACTATGCAGTATATGAAAAGCTGCAACTAAGCCAAGTTTACCAGCGAGCAATGGAATTCGATATTATTCACTCCCATGTAGGCATTTCGGCATTACCTTTAGCGAGTTTGGTTTCAACACCAACCGTGCACACCTTGCACGGTAACTTCACAAAAGATAACGAGAAGATTTTTAGCCAGCACCAAAAGCAACTCTACGCCAGCATTAGTAGGGCGCAACGTCAAGTTAACTTAAACTATGTTGACACAGTTTATAACGGCATCAATCTTGAAGATTATCCATTTCAAGAACAACCACAAGAACCGCAATATTTAGCATTTTTAGGACGTTTTTCGCCAGAAAAAGGCCCGCATCATGCGATCTCTATTGCAAGACAAACTGGTCGGCGGTTGAAAATGGCAGGAAAAGTTAACGTCAGCGAGTCTGAGTTTTTTACAAAAGAAATTGTCCCCTACATTGATGGTCAGCAAATTGAATATCTGGGTGAAGTCAGCCACAGGGAAAAAGCTGAACTTCTAGGAAACGCAGCCGCAACTCTGTTTCCTATCACTTGGCAAGAACCTTTTGGTTTAGTCATGATTGAATCAATGGCAACTGGTACACCAGTCATCGCCATGAATTTTGGTTCAGTACCAGAAGTGATTGTTCATGGGAAAACGGGTTTTGTTTGCCAAAGCTTTGAGCAAATGGCTCGCGCTATTCCTCGCGCTTTGGAATTAAATCGACAAGCCTGCAGAGAACACGTAGCAACTAACTTTAGCCTGAGCCAAATGGTTAACGGCTACCAGATGATTTACGAACAAATTTTAAAAGATCGCATAGACTTGAATGGGCGCATTCGTGCTATGAAATTCCGCTTTTAATCAACAAATTTTTTGTAAATTTTCATCAACATTTTTTTCAGGGAGGACATCCGTATGAGTATGAGAGCTAATATCTGTCCATGTTGCGGTGGTTCCCTCCTGCGTCATGTGCGTCAGAGTGAACTTTATTGGTTTTGTCAATCTTGTCGCCAAGAAGTACCGCTATTAACTATTAGTCGGTTATCAAATGTAGATACTCGCAACACAACAGTAACTCCCCAGCCTACAGCTAATAGTTAGTGATTTATGTGATTAATTTTGATGAGTTTGTAGTTAGCGTTTAAGCCCTCAAAAAGAAGAGAATTAAAGTCTTGACTACGAATTAACATCCAAAAGAACTCATGATATATCCACCGCTAGCCCTTTGTGCCTCTACATCTCCTACGCTTCCTGATAAAATCAGGTGAATAGATTTAGGTAAAAAACTGTGCTAGCGGCGTTGCTTTATGGTCAAGAGGATTTGCGCCTAGAGGAAGTTGCTGATCCGACACCATCTGCGGGTGAGGTAGTGATTCAAGTGGGAGCAGCTACTACTTGTGGCACAGATTTAAAAGTTTGGCGGCGCGGTGGTCATGCGAAAATGCTAAAGCCGCCAACACTATTTGGTCATGAAGCTGCAGGTAGAATTGTCGCTTTAGGTGCGGGTGTTCAAGGTTGGGAAATCGGCTCACGCGTTGTTGCAAACAACTCTGCCCCATGCACGAAATGCTTTTTTTGTCAAAAGCAAGAATATTCTCTGTGTCCCAACTTAACTTGGAATAACGGTACATTTGCAGAATATCTAAAAATTCCCGCCCCGATTGTCCAGCATAATATGTTGCTGATTCCCGACGATTTACCAGATGAATTAGCGGCGATGACGGAACCTCTAGCTTGTGTTTTACATGGTATCGGGCGTTCTCACATTCAACCTCAAGACCGAGTAGTTGTCCTAGGAGACGGCGCGATTGGGTTAATGTTCGTAGCCGCATTAGCTGACGCTGGTGAAGCTGAAGTCTGGTTGTGGGGAGGTAGTGACCACAGGCTAGAAATTGGTAAAAAACTCGGTGCGGCTGAGACTTTTAATTATCATCAAAACCCTGATATTGCTGGTGTAGTCAAACAACTTACCCAAGGATGGGGTGCAGATGTGGTCATTGAAGCCACCGGAGTTCCTAGTGTGTGGGAAAGTGCGATCGCTTGTGCTCGCCCCGGTGGCACTGTAAACTTATTTGGTGGTTGTCCGCGAGATACTACCATTACCGTCAACACAGAACAGTTACACTACAGCGAGCTGACTCTCAAGGGCGTATTTCACAACACACCAGCATATGTCAGATTAGCTTTAGCGCTGATTGCTAGTCGCAGAATTGCATTTGAATTACTGATTAGCGAACAGCGCCCGTTAAGAGATTTAGCCCAAGTTTTTTCTGATATGAAAGCGCGGAAAGTGATTAAGGTAGCGCTGAATAATTCGTAATATCTTTTTTGGGAAGACGAACTACGAATGAGAAATTACTAACAGGGTATCAAGTTGACCTTGACTATCTAATTTATAAAGGTCATCGCAACCGCCGATGTGCTGATTATTAATAAAGATTTGTGGTACGCTGCGGCGTCCATCGGCGCGTTCAGCCATTTTTGCTCTCGCTGCTTCGTCACCATCGATTTTGTATTCGGTGAATTGTACACCTTTCCACCACAGTAGCATTTTAGCCCGGATGCAATAAGGGCAAGTTTGCCAAGTGTAGATTTCCACGTTGGCTTTGACACGCTCTGGATGACGATTTAATAACTGATTGAAGAAGTCTAGCATATTGATTTTGCTGCTTTTTATTTAGCTAGTTGATGCTGTTGCTCTAACTCTACATAACTGAAAAACTTTTGTCTATTCAAGCGATCAATTTGTAATTTTCTATGAGTTAATTTAAATTTGACGCCCAAATAGAGGCTATGATAGTACTGAAGCAGGTATTATTTTTTTTTGAAAAATATCATCTTCAGCAAACTATAATTCAATTTTATTACAAAACAGAGGATATATTTATGCCAGAAACATCTAACTATACTCAAGAACTCACAGACCGCATTTCACCCATTGTAGACAAGCTATTTCAAGGTAGTACCTTTTATAAGGTGCGATTGAAAAAGCACGAAAGAATTGAGGATTTAGTCAACCTTTTTGGCGAGTTATCTCCTGAAGTGTTTCGAGCTATTTCTGACCAGGAATTAAGAATAAGAATTGATAAATTATTAGTTTTAAAAGCAGTTTCTGGGACACTTAATGATTTGACGCCAGAGCAACTGAGGATATTTGATGAAGCTGTGGAAGGAAGATAGAGATAGTGAATTATTTACTAGATACCAATATTGTTAGTTATATTCTCAAAAGAAATATCAATCTAGAAAAAAAGCTACAAGCAGTAACCACTGTAGGAGAAGCGGTTTATATTAGCTGCATCACTTACTACGAAATAAAAAGAGGTTTAGTTGCTATTAACGCTGTTAAGCAGTTAGCTGCTTTTGATATTTTTTTGCAAAAATATGAAGTTGCATTTTTGGACGAGATCAAAATTATCGAACAAGCCTGTAAAATCCATGCTGATTTAAAAATAAAAGGCAGACCCATACAAGATGCTGATGTTTTGATTGCGGCGACAGCAATTGTACACGGTTTAGTTTTAGTCTCCAATGATTCTGATTTAGTGAGAGTCGAAGGACTAAATTTAGAAAATTGGCTACAAAATATATAGATCTGAGAAATACACTTAACCGTGAGTGGTGGAACTGTAGCGCTAACAAGCCATATTCAGCGCCAAGATAAAAATTGAAGATCACTAGCAAAAAATTTAGGCATTGACTTTAGTAAAATTTAAACTCAACTTGTCATCCGATAGCTGTTAAAAACAGTAATTTTATCTAAAAGAAAGTATTAAAAATAGCATTGTCAACAGTAATCAGTAGCAAAACTTAACATAGTCGCTGACGCAGACTATTTTCCACGTGTATCCGCCCTTTGGTAGACTTAAAGACTGAAATAGGTACATGAAACTACGGCAAGTCAAGCAGTTTAGAGGGCGACTCTGTGGAAAATACACTTGGGTTAGAGATTATTGAAGTAGTAGAGCAAGCCGCGATCGCATCCGCTAAATGGATGGGTAAAGGCGAAAAGAACACTGCAGACCAAGTAGCAGTGGAAGCGATGCGGGAGCGGATGAACAAAATCTACATGCGCGGTCGCATCGTTATTGGGGAAGGAGAAAGAGACGACGCCCCTATGTTATATATCGGGGAAGAAGTCGGTATCTGTACCCAGCCAGATGCTAAAAACTACTGTAACCCAGACGAATTAGTCGAAATTGACATTGCCGTTGACCCTTGTGAAGGTACAAACTTAGTCGCATACGGTCAACCCGGTTCGATGGCTGTGTTAGCGATTTCCGAGAAAGGCGGATTATTTGCAGCACCAGATTTCTACATGAAAAAATTAGCAGCACCCCCAGCGGCTAAAGGTAAGGTAGATATCAACAAATCAGCCACAGAAAACCTCAAAATTCTTTCGGAATGTCTAGACCGCGCCATTGATGAATTGGTGATTGTCGTTATGAAACGCGATCGCCACAATGATTTAATCAAAGAAATCCGTGACGCTGGCGCCAGAGTGCAACTGATTTCTGATGGTGACGTCGGCGCAGCCATCTCCTGCGGTTTTGCTGGTACTAATATCCACGGCCTGATGGGTATCGGTGCGGCGCCGGAAGGTGTCATCTCCGCAGCCGCTATGCGTGCTTTAGGTGGACACTTTCAAGGTCAACTGATTTACGATCCAGAAATAGTGAAAACAGGCTTGATTGGGGAAAGCAAACAAGCCAACCTCGACCGTCTCAAGTCAATGGGTATCACCGACCCTGATAAAGTCTACGATGCTCATGAGCTTGCATCTGGTCAAACCGTTCTGTTTGCCGGTTGCGGTATTACCAGCGGAAATTTGATGCAAGGTGTGCGCTTCTTCAAAGGTGGCGCGAGAACTCAAAGCTTGGTTATTTCTAGCCAATCCAAAACTGCTCGGTTTGTAGATACCATTCATTTGGTTGACGAGCCTCAGACAGTGCAATTGTACTAATAGTTCGGGAATGGGGTTAGGGGTTAGGGACTAAGGAATAGCAACAACTAGGGGCTAGATGAGAATTTTTGGAATTTCTCACCTCTGACCTCTGACCCCTAACCTCTAACCCCTAACTTCTAACCCCATTCCTCATTCCCATTACAAAATTACTGATAAGAAATGAATATAGCAGTTGTGGGGTTGAGCCATAAAACAGCCCCAGTGGAAATTCGGGAAAAATTGAGTATTCCTGAGTTACAAATTGAAAGTGCGATCGCTCACCTCCTCAGCTATCCTCATATTGATGAAGTGGCAATCCTCAGCACTTGTAACCGTCTGGAAATTTACATCGTCGCCTCGGAAACTGAGCATGGTATCCGGGAAGTTACACAGTTTCTGGCTGAATATAGCAAATTGGCTACACCATCTCTGCGACAGCATTTATTTATGTTATTGCATGATGATGCGGTGATGCATGTGATGCGAGTAGCTGCAGGGTTGGATAGTTTGGTGCTGGGAGAAGGTCAGATTCTCGCTCAGGTTAAGCATACTCACAAATTAGGGCAGCAATATAGTGGTATAAAAACAATTTTAAATCGGTTATTTAAACAGGCATTGACGGCTGGTAAGCGGGTACGTACTGAAACTAGCATTGGGACTGGTGCAGTTTCCATCAGTTCTGCGGCTGTGGAATTGGCGCACCTGAAAGCGGTAAATTTAGCTGCTTGTCGAGTCGCTATTCTCGGCGCGGGTAAAATGTCACGACTGCTAGTGCAACATCTGATTTCTAAAGGTGCCGGGCAAATTACAATTTTAAATCGCACCCGCGATCGCGCTTTAGAATTGACTAAACAGTTTCCTCAACAACCAATCAAAATTCATTTGTTGTCGGAGATGTTATCTGTAATTGCCGAAAGTGACTTGGTGTTCACTAGCACTTCTGCAACAGAGCCGATACTTGATCGCGCCAAATTAGAAATGGTTTTAGCACCCAGCCAACCGCTGATGCTGTTTGATATTTCTGTACCACGTAACGTGCATACAGACGTCAACGGCTTAACTAACGTCCAGGCCTTCAATGTAGATGATTTAAAGGCTGTAGTAGCGCAAAATTACGAAAGTCGCCGCAAAATGGCTCAGGAAGCCGAAAAAATCTTAGATGAAGAAGTAGAAGCTTTTGATGTTTGGTGGCGCTCATTAGAAACTGTGAGCACTATTAGCTGTCTCCGCAATAAAATCGAAACTATCCGCGAACAAGAATTAGAAAAAGCTTTGTCGCGTTTAGGTTCGGAATTCGGAGATAAACATCAAGAAGTGATTGAAGCTTTAACAAAAGGCATAGTTAACAAAATCCTACATGATCCGATGGTGCAACTACGCGCACAACAGGATGTGGAAGCTAGACGCCGATGTATGCAGACTTTGCAAATGCTGTTTAATCTGGATGCAGAGGAACAGTTTAGCTGAAATGAGGGGTTAGGGATTAGGAATTAATTTCACTAATCCCTGCCAAAATAAAACCCCACTGGTGGGTGGGGAAGGTAATTCTGAAAGCAATCACTTGATAGTATAATTGTACTATAAAAGTGGGAATTATGACAAGCGATTGCATCTTTCTACAGGGTGTAGGTAAAATCATTAACCAACATCCCAGGAACCGAACTACCTCCTAGTTGACGGCTTTCATAGGTTCCGACTTCGGGAATGAATTCTGGAAAATTAGTTAGTTCTAGTAGGTTATCTCCCCAAAAACGATAGAGACTTTCATCAAATCGCAAATCTTCAATGGGGGCGATAATTTCTCCCTGTTCCACCCAAAAACAGGCATAGCGAGTCATACCTGTAATTCTACCAGTTTGGCGATCGCTCCAATTCAAATAATGCAGATTCGACGCATACAATCCAGTATCTAAACTTGATAAAATCTCCTCATTTGCTAAACTTCCTGGGCTGATTTCTGGCGCCCGTAAAGACTCGGAACCATTAGCACCATTGGCAGTTTTAGCATATTCCTTAGCAGTGCGAGAATTGACTAAAGAATTAACCAAAATTCCTGCATTAATTATAGGTAATTCTGGTGCAGCCATTTCTCCCAATTGATTAAAACGCGGTACTAATCCCCGCTGAAAATTTTCTTTTAAACTAAATTTTGGCGAAAGTTGTTTTTCCTGACGCGACAAAGGCGCTAAAGCACTATTTCCTTGTTGGATATCCGCTTCACTGACTCCACCCCAAGAAAGCATACCCAATAAATCAGCAACAGCAGCAGGTGCAAAATAAGTTTTATATTGTCCCTTGAGTAATTTTTTAGCTGGACGGGAAAGCAATTTTAGTTGCTTTTTTGCTGCATCAATTTTCTCTACATAAGCAGCTTCATTCCAATCACTACCAGCAAAAGTGCCTTTCACCGCTTGCCCAGAAGGGATAAATAAGGAATAATCTAAAGTAAAACAATCAGTAGCAAACCAGTGTTTTTGTCCCTGAGAATCTCCATAAGCTTTAATTACCACTCCCCCAGCATAGATACCAGTAAAATCTAATTCGGCAACTTGTTCTAACACCGTTTTTGCAACAGATTCCGCTGCTAACAATTGCCCAGAATGAACTTCTCTACTGGTGTTGTTACCAGATGGTAAAACTAGATATGGATCAACTGGTAAAAGATTAATTTCGGTGCGGAGTTCCCGCAATGCTTGGTATGCCACTTGCCAGTCTAATTCTTCATTTCCAGTAAATGGAAAGTGTCGAAAACTGCTGCGTTGATTTGCCATTAAAGTTAATTCAACCCAACCGTCAGCAACACAACCAGTTTGCCTAACTTTAGCATGATTAAACCGAGTAAATTGACTGCGTTCACTGCTTAATTTCACAGTGAATTCTTCACCCTCTGCTTTTTTAATCAGTAAAGTTTCAATTAATTGATTAAAGCTTTGTTCTAGGGTAGATAATTCGTTAATTGTCATGGGAATCAAGGAATATTGATATAATTTCATACTTCAGACTTAATACTTCAGCCTTCAGTTGATAATTGACCTTTTACGTTCCACCCCCAAAAACTTCAACATCAGCAAATACACAAACTGGTGAACCGTGTCCTACCCAAATAGCTTGATTTGGTTCGCCTTTTCCACAAAAAGGAGTGCCGTACATTTGCCAATTAGCAGCGTCGCCAATTTGGATCAGGCTGTGCCAGAACTCTGGTGTGGTGGCGCGATAGTTGGGGTTGCGGAGGGTTTTGGTAAATTTGCCGTTTTCAATCAATTTGGCGTATTCGCAACCAAACTGAAATTTGTAACGGCGATCGTCTATTGACCAAGAACGGTTAGATTCCATGTAAACGCCGTGTTCTATCCCGGCGATGATTTCGGCAAAAGAGGCGATTCCTGGCTCTAAATTCAAGTTAGCCATGCGGTCGATCGCTGGGCGATTCCAAGAGCTAGCACGGGCGCAGGCGACGCCGGGAACCCCTGCTCTGGCTTGGCTTTCCAGGCTACCTAAACCCCGTTGCAACACGCCTTCTTTGACCAAATATTCCCGCGTGGCTACAGCCCCTGTATCATCGAAGCTGTAGCTAGCAAATTCACCAGCCACGGTGGGGTCAAAGGTAATATTCATCAAGGGTGAACCATAAATTAGCTTGCCAAAATCATTTTTGTTGACAAAGCTACCGCCGGCGTAATTGCGTTCATCGCCTAAAATGCGGTCTATTTCTAAAGGATGTCCCACACTCTCATGGATTTGCAGCATCATTTGGTCTGGTGCTAATACTAAATTGGTGCGAGTGTTTGGGCATTCGTCGGCTGTTAATAGTTCTACAGCTTGTTCACCAATTTGCTGGACTTGATGCCATAAATCTTCTTGTTTTAATAGTTCCAGTCCGCCTTGATAACAGTTAGCTAGCCAGCCGTTGTTACTACGCTGTTGGGTTGTGGCTCCCTGTTGAGCTGTGGCTCGATAATGAGTTCCTAATGAAAGAATTTTTTGATAAACTTCGGAACCATTGCTGCTAATAAACCAAGTTTCTCTCTCTGTGGAGGAGACACTAGCAGTAGTTTGGACGATTTTGTCATCAACTTTTAATTTCTGACAAATGCGAATCAGCAAATCATTGATTTCCCCTGGGCTGAGGGTATCGAATGGTTCGAGAAACGGCGAGTTATATTCACCAACTACTTTTGGGCGTTCACTTTCCCGGAAAGGATAAATCCACCATTCACTAGCTGCAATTGCTTGTTTATAAGCGGTTTCTGCTGCTGCTTGCAATGCTGGTAATTCCACTGAGTTAGTGGCTGCGTAACCGATACAGCCATTAACTAAAACTTCTAACATTGCTCCCGTTGTGGAAGATTTACCGTTAGCTTGCGGTAAACCATCCCGCACATAACGACTGTCAGCAGTTTCTTTGACTACCCTGATACCGATCCAATCTGCAGGAACGTTAAGTTGAGCGATCGCTTTTGTTAATTTTGACCACATAGGAAATAGGGGTTAGGGAAGAGGGATGAAGGATGAGGAAATAGGGGGTAGGGGTGAGAAATTAGGTTTTAAACTAGCCTCTAAACCCTAACCCTTAACCTCTAACTTCTGTGCCAGCGTGTACCTTCGGGACTATCGATTAAAGTGATACCTTGGGCTTGGAGTTCGTTACGGATGCGATCGCTTTCGGCGAAGTTCTTGGCTTTTCTGGCTTGTTGTCTTTGCTGAATGAGCAAGTCAATTTGCTCGTCACTCAAGCCTGCTGCTGTTGGTGTGTCAGGATCAAGCTTGGCTTCTAAACCCAAAACTCCAGCCAGAGTCACTAGGGTGTACCATTGGCGTTGCAATTCGTCGGTGGGGGTTTTGGTTGCACCTTCATGAATGAAAATATTGCTCTCACGCTGGAGTTCTTTAGCTAATTCAAACAACACCGCCAAAGCACCGGAGAAATTAAAGTCGTTATCTCCCAACAGTTGAAAGCGTTCTGCGAGTTCAGGAATCAGCAAGGAGGTTTCTGCGTCCCAACCAAGTTTTTCACCATATTGATAGCCAAAAAGCAAGCCTTCCTTGAGAGTTTTCCAGCTATTTTCTGCAGTAGCGATCGCCTCGGTTGTAAAATCTAAAGGCTTGCGGTAGTGTGCTTGCAAAACAAACAATCTCACCGCCATCGGGTTAACCGGCTCATGCTGCCAATTACCCGTTCCATCCAACAATTCCCTAATGGTGATAAAATTACCCAGCGACTTAGACATTTTCTGACCATTCACCATCACCATGCCGTTATGTGTCCAATAACGCGCCAACGGTCGATTCATCGCCCCTTCTGACTGAGCAATTTCATTTTCATGGTGCGGAAAAATCAAATCTCCACCACCACCATGAATATCGATTGTTTCACCCAAGCGCGATCGAATCATCGCCGAACATTCAATGTGCCATCCCGGACGACCCGCACCCCAAGGAGAATCCCACGAGGGTTCCCCAGGTTTTGCTTGCTTCCACAAAGCAAAATCAAACGGATGCTGCTTCTTACCTTCTAATTCTTCGCCATCCACCCGTCCACTAGCACCCGCTTGCATTTGTTCCAGATTTCTGCTAGCAAGTTTGCCATAGCCAGGGAAGCGTTCTACTCGGTAATAAACATCACCACCGACGGCATAAGCCAGGCCTTTTTCTGCTAAAATTTCAATCAATTGATGAATTTCCGGAATATGTTCCGTCACTCGCGGATACTCATCTGCATCCATCACATTTAACCGCCGGATATCTGCAAAATATGCCTCAATAAAACGGTTAGACACTGCCGACATCGTTGAGCCTTGTTCTTTCGCCCGGTTAAGAATTTTATCGTCAATATCAGTAAAATTTTGGATATAGCGCACCTCAAAACCGCGCCACATCAAGTAACGGCGAATCGTATCCCAGACAATATAAGAACGCGCATGACCCAAATGGCAGTAGTCATAAACTGTCACACCGCAGCAATACATCTTAACCTTCCCTGGCTCTACGGTTTCAAAAGGTTCTTGACGACGGGTGAGGGTATTGTAAAGAGTTAGGGTCATAACACAGTAGTTTTTTTTTGGAATAGAGAAGATACGCAATAATTAGGTTAGAGCATCTGGGGTGACAGTCCAGCATCCCTATGCTAGTGTTTTCTGGACTATCTGCGCTACATTCCTATTTTTGATTTTGTGACACTCGCGCCATGCAATCAGCTTCTTCGGAATTTTCAGCACTAGATGCGCCAAAACAAGGCTTACCCGTAACAATTATTACGGGATTCCTCGGTAGCGGCAAGACAACCTTACTCAATCATATTCTCACTAATCAGCAAGGTTTAAAAACTGCTGTTTTAGTCAATGAATTTGGCGAAATTGGTATTGATAACGAGTTAATTGTTTCCACTGACGAGAACATGGTGGAATTAAACAACGGCTGTATCTGCTGCACCATTAATAATGATTTAGTAGATGCTGTCTATAAAGTTTTAGAACGGGAAGAAAAGCTAGACTATTTAGTTGTAGAAACCACTGGACTAGCAGATCCGCTACCAGTAGCTCTGACATTTCTGGGTACAGAATTACGCGATTTAACTCGCCTAGATTCGATTATTACCGTAGTTGATGCGGCAAATTATAGCCTAGATTTATTCAATTCCCAAGCAGCGTATAGTCAAATTGCCTACGGTGATGTGATTATTCTCAATAAAGCAGATTTAGTCAGTGAAGCTACTCTCAATGAGTTAGAAAAGAAAATCGATGAGGTCAAAGAAGGAGCAAGAATTCTTCGCACTACCCGTTCACAAGTTCCCCTGGCTTTAATTCTCAGTGTTGGTTTGTTTGAATCTGATAAATATTTTGGTAATACGGCAGATACTCACGACCATCATGACCATGAACATGACCATTCTACATGCGGTCACGACCATCATGATCATAACCACGACCACGACCATAACCATAACCATGACCATGACCATCACGAGCATTCTCATCATTTAGAAAATGATGGTTTTACCTCTATCTCTTTCCAGAGTGACAAACCTTTTTCTATTCGCAAATTCCAATATTTCTTAGATAATCAACTATCCACAAATATTTTCCGGGCTAAGGGAATTATGTGGTTTGATGAAAGCCCTAAACGCCATATTTTCCACCTGTGCGGTAAGCGTTTCACAATGGATGATGATGAGTGGAAAAGTGAACCAAAAAACCAACTGGTGCTGATTGGTCAAAATTTGGATCAAAAAACTTTGCTCACTCAGTTAGAAAATTGTGTTTGTCTACCTTCTACCAGCAAAGGTAAGGGTTTCGGGAGATAATTATTAGCCCTAGATTATTTCCACCTGGAACACATTAGGCATAACAAAAATCAAAATTCTCCCCCCACAAAGGAACAAAAAATTTGGCGGTAGGTAATTGGACTATTACCAATTACCTGCACTTCTAAAGATTGCTTTCGTGACCTACCTACATTGACTCTACAAGTACAGTGTGGAGTTTTTCATGATTCAGCTATTTCCCAACCTCGATTTTCTAAACGCTCCTCTAATTTGCCGCTATCTCTAATTGCTCGCAAACCATGATTGAAACTGCCTAATTCTTTTCCTAAAATACTGAAAAACTTCCGGTCAATCTCATCTACTATTTTAATTGCCTCAATAGTCAATTCATAACCTGATTGAGTAATTGTGAGTGACTTAGCTCTAGTATCTCTGGCGTCAGGTTCTCGCTTCACTAACCCTCTTTGCTCTAAAGCTCGTAAAACTTTTGAAGTCATCATAATGTCTGTTTTTGCATGGGTGGCTAATTTAGCTTGAGTCACAGTTTCTTGGTCTTGATTTAGCCAAACTAGCCCCGCTAATAGCACAAATTGTACATGAGTCAGTCCCAAATGATTCAGTCCAGCATTCATTTTTCTCTGCCAAAGATTAGAAATTTGCCACAACAAAAATCCAGGGCTATCGTCTGGAATTTCAAATTGAAAGACTCGATTTTTCGGTATAAATGTCAATTGGTACTCCCTTTAATTCTTCTATATTGCATAACATTTGCCCAGCAATAATCTCAAAGTCATTTTGAGCAATTTCTAAAAAACCAAACCTAAATACATACCCCCAATTACGTTTATTTTTAATAAAATTTAAGTAGGGAATTAATCGTAATATAGGTATCTCGCAACAATTCCAAAATTGGACATCACGACGGTAGGGAATAAAATCGTTACCCATATCATAGTTATAAACTTCATTACCTATTACTTGTCCAATTGCTGTGAAAGCCTGACATTTTTGCTCACCTCCAAATTCTAGTTTTGGGGAATAGTAAACCACCCAGTCATTGACTCCTATGTGATTCAGCGGTGAAGCTTTACCGTGACAGGCTTGTATAAAACCTCCTTCTACCCCGTTTTGCACATGATTTTTTGATGCAACCACAATCCAATATTTGATGTTTTCCATACTGACAACATCACACTCCAGAAGATAGCATACGTATATATATTATGCGTGATTATTATATAGAAGAATTAAATTTATAAAATTCAGCAATATAATTGACTAAAAAAATATTTTATAGTATGAGGATATCGCCCTCAAAGCCAATTTTCTATAATCAACGTATACCCGTCAGCGCACCTCCCCAGATCCCATTCATAAAAAAACACCAGAGCAAAATTTATGAGCGTTTGCTCAATATTTTGTTACAATGCCTACAGACGAGGACGCTTGAAAACCCACTAGCCATGACCCAAAACATATCTCAAAAGCCTGTTGTAATTGCTCCGTCTATCCTGTCAGCCGATTTTAGTCGTCTGGGTGATGAAATTCGAGCCGTAGACGCGGCTGGAGCAGATTGGATACATGTTGATGTAATGGACGGACGTTTTGTACCTAACATTACAATAGGGCCTCTGGTTGTGGAGGCGATTCGTCCAATTACGGCGAAGCCGCTGGATGTCCATTTGATGATTGTGGAGCCAGAGAAATATGTAGAAGGCTTTGCGAAAGCTGGTGCTGATATCATTTCGGTACACGCCGAGCATAATGCTTCGCCTCACTTACACCGGACTCTTGGTCAAATTAAGGAATTGGGCAAAAAAGCAGGGGTAGTACTCAACCCTTCTACGCCTTTAGAATTAATTGAATATGTTTTAGATTTGACCGATTTGGTGTTGATTATGAGCGTCAACCCTGGCTTTGGTGGTCAAAGCTTCATTCCTGGTGTGCTTCCTAAGATTCGCAAGTTGCGCCAAATATCTGACGAGCGCGGTCTTGACCTGTGGATTGAAGTTGATGGTGGGCTGAAAGCAAATAATACTTGGCAAGTTTTAGAAGCTGGTGCTAATGCGATTGTCGCTGGTTCAGCTGTATTTAACGCTAAGGACTATGCTGAAGCGATCGCATCTATCCGCAATAGCAAGCGTCCTACACCAGAATTGGCAACAGTGTAAACACATCAAGCCTCAGCTATTTTAAATTAATTTAATCCCAGGGCGATCGCACATTTTGCGATCGCCCTTTATTATTTAGCAGTTTTTCCCATCCTTCCTATTTTATAAGTAATTTTACTTAAAAATAAGTATAATTTCCTAAAAATATTTCACTGATTCTACACAGAAAATATTTAACTTTATGCATTGCAGATTTTTTTCAATCCTCAATTAAAGATTTTATAAAGATCAGCTATCAGACTGGCATATCTACGCATAAATTGACTATTCTTAACAGAGTTAATGTAATAATAAATACTTTAACAGTAAATAAAAAAATTGCTGACTATTGAGAATATCTGCTTTTGATATGAAAGAAATCTCACTTAACAGTTTAAAGAGAAAACCAACGCAGTTCTTATTGTTGGCGATCGCTACAGCTTTAATAGTAATTCATTTAGCTATAGTTTGGAAATCTAAAGACCTAAGTTTATTCTTCAATAGTGTTCTATTTTTGATGGCAATATCTTCTATTATTTGGGAAAAACGCTTTAATTTAAATCTCCACAGCGAAATATTTTCTAGCTTTTTCGGGATATCCCTGATTTTATTAATATCTTTAAGAGTCGCATTTATACCCCCAAGCCTAGATAACATATGGTTTTCTTGTTTTCCTTTTATTTCCGCCTTGGGACTGGCGCTATTAGCTTCTGGTGTTAAGGGATTAAAACAATATAAAAATGAACTGTTAGCTTTGTTTTTTTTAGCAGCACCAAGAATATTCATGCTCTTGTTAGCGCCCATCTTTGACATATCTATTTTCACCGCTAAGTTTGTCAATTTAATTCTTTGGTATACAGGCTCTGATGTTATTCGGTCTGGGTTAACAATTTCTTTTCCCAAACTTGGTAAAGGGATAGAAGTATATAGCGCCTGTTCTGGAATAGAACAAATTATTCAGATATTAGGTATATCAATACTTTTTATTTCTATGTTTCCCATCAAAAAGCAGCAAAAAATAATAGCTCCAATTGTCGCTATTACTTTAGCATTCATCGTTAATGCTATGAGAGTTGCACTGATGGCTATATTTGTAGCTAGCGGTGATCAAAAGTTATTTAGTTACTGGCATGATGGAGAAGGCTCTCAATTGTTTCCAGTGGTTTCTGTTTTATTATTTGGGTGTTTCTGCTGGTTCTTCTTCTTGAGAAATGAACAAGAAAAGCAAGATTATACTCAAATTTAAATCTGATTATGCTCTGGAAACGTTTCCGCTTAACTCTTTTGTTTTTCACGTTTAGTAGCATTCTTTTACTTTTAGGGAAAGTCATCTGGTTTCCGACTGTAAATAAAACTGATGATACTACTTCCTTTGTTTTTCCGGAAAAAATACCCTTACTTGGATGGAAACCAGTAACTATTAACGCCGCAACGCCACCAACAACAAAATTACAAATTATTTCACAAAAGTCCTATAGATACACTCAAAACAACACGCCTGTAGATATTGAAATGCGCTATGTCAAGAGTGGGGATGTGCCTTATTTTATTAAAACCCTCACATCTAATTCTACTCCGGCGATTGTGCGTCAACATCAAGAAATTGGCTTTTATGGCTTAGGTATTGACCAGCAACGAGCCTATCTAAGTGCTTGTATTAATCCACAAGGTAAGAGTACTTTTACCAACGAACAGTTTAATCAAAACTTAAGTAATATAGACTCTAAAAATATATTATCTTGGTTACAGGGTGAGCGAAATCTCAAAGACCAGCGTTGTCTTTGGACACATTTATCTCTAAATTTACAAAAATCTTCTCCTGAAGCTGCTTATAAAAGACTAGAGAATGTTTGGTTTTCTTGGTATCGTTGGTGGCAACCTCGGTTTCCTAAAACTTGATTTTTAGTTATTGATTTTTAATCGTTGAAAGCCGGGAAAATCCCGGCTTTGTAACTATTTTAAACCCAATAAAGCTAGTAAATTTCCCGTAATTTTAACAAGATTACGGTTTAATTCTCGCCCATTTAGTTGTTTTCCAAAAAGTAAAATATAAGGCTGCAGCAACTAAAGAACCAAGATTCCATTTTACAGAATTCTTAAATAAATTCACATTGCGAGAAGACTGAGCAGCTTCGGCTTGAGTTTTAATTTGTGCTTTAGCTTGAGATACTTGTGACAATATTTGATTTTTTTGTTCTTGGGTACTTTTCTCACCTAAAGGCTGATTTTGTGCTTTTAATAAATTGTTAATTTGCTCAGGTGTGGCTTGATTAACTCGCTTTTCTATCTGTTCAGCTTGAGAGATTTGTTGGTCAGATAAAGCATTAATTTGAGAAACATTTTGTTTACTTAGCCGGACGGTGTTAACTACACTTAAAGGAATTAGTAATATAAACACCACTGTCAAGACTAAGGTTAACCACGAGAAAAATCTGAGACTTAAAAATTCCCATTTGCTTCGGGAATGGAGATTTCCATAAAATACCAGCCCTAACCCAATTAATGGTACTGGTACTCGTTCAACTATGGCTCCAAAGGTACTAAATTCCCAAGCAGGATTCATAAAACTTGGCGGAACTAACATTTCAACGATGTCAAATAATGCTAATAGCAGCAGTCCGTAGCCAAGGGTACGTAAAATCATGATTGAACCCACTTGGCTGAAGGAAAAATCCTGCAGTTCCTTTACTAAAGGAAGGAGTTGTTGTTGGTCATTACTAGATTTGGTCATATGTCTGGAAAAATAAACAGAAGAAATTGAACTGGATAAAATTAAAGTTTGCAGGACTAGAATGCATCACACAAATACAAAAATTGTGTGACACTGGTAGTTTAGTCAATGATGACTTTTTCGTGAAATAGGCAGCGTTCAGCCTATTTAATCTTTTTCAAAAATCACTAATAATTATTACTCCTGCAAAGAGGTAAAAGTTGATGGTAGACTTACCCAGCAGTGAGTCTGATTATACACTCAACGCGGTTGCACATTAAAACCCTGAAACTGCTCACTTACTTTTACTCTTATTTTAGAGAAAGTTGTGACTACAATATTAATTACACTAATAATATCAGTAATCAGTACGATTTTTTTAGTAAAACTATTTGCTGGTTGAAAAAACCTGCAATTGTACTTAATTAACGCTGTCGCAGATTGAGTACCATCGAAATCAGTACCGTCGCCGATTGAGCGCAGTCGAAATCCGTCTAGTTGAAATGTATCTTCTCTATATTTGTGTCTACCTACTTTATCCAGGGTTTGGTGGGTTTCGGCTCCGCTCAACCCACGTTACAAGGGTGTTTAACTACACAATGTGAGATAGTAGATATATTTATATAAAAATAAGTAAAATTTAATGCATATTATATCTCGTAAATATATTGCTCGTGTTGTTTTTTTTGATACATTAAATACCATAAACTCAGTAATAACCGCTAAGACGGGAGGATTATTTTGATGAAATTGACTAAAAAACTGGCAATAGCCTCTGCTGGCGTAGTTGTGGGATTAGCTGGTGTCAGCCTACCTTCTAGCGCCCAAGCGGCACAGTTGTTTAATTTTAACTATTCTTTTACAGGGATTGGTGGTAGCACAGCTTCAGCTAGTGGGACTTTGACTACTACTGACTTAAATGCTGGAAATAACAGTTACACCATCACGGGAATCACTGGAACAAGAACATCGAACGGTGTGACAAACAATATACTCAGCCTGTTAGCACCAGGTACTTTTGGCAACAATGACAACCTGTTATTTGCAAATGCGCCGTTTTTAGATCCTCAAGGCTTCGCTTTCACAGCTGGTGGAGCTAATATTCGTGTTTTTCGGGTTGGTGGACTTTATCGAGAATTACCGACCTTTACAACTAGTGTAAGTAATTTTAATGTTACCAATGTTACTCCGCAGCTAGTTCCTGAACCCGCTACTATAGCTGCTACTATAGCTGCTGGTGCTGGTTTGATTACAGCGCGGTTGAAGCAGCGTCAGAAACGCAAGGTTGCTTAATCTGCATGATTTTTAGTTATCTACTTAACGGCATCTACCATTTAAAATGGTTCATAAATTAAATCAGTTTGTAGTAGCAGATGCGGTGGACAATGCCCATCTTAAAAAGATATTTTTTTATATTATAAAAACCCCACCTTTTCCACTTAACTGGATAAGATAGGGTTATAGATGCGATTTTAGATTACCTGATATTTTCTACAAAAATGATATGCGTCCCCACTTGATCTGTAGAGTTTTTGCAGAAGATATAAGTTTTAGTCAAGCTTTTTCTTCACGTTGTCCTTGACATCTTCGATTCCGTGACGCACTTCGCTTTCGGCTTGCTTGGCTTTACCTTCAGCTTTATCTTCTGGATCTCCGGTGACGTTTCCCAGTGCTTCTTGGGCTTTACCTTCAACGTTTTTTGCTGTAGCTTTTGCTCTTTCTTCTAAGCTCATTTTGAACTCCTGTTTAAGTAGAGAATTTATTTCAAAGTCAACAATTAACTTTGAAACTGTTTGTTATCACTCTTACAAAGTAACTTAAAGTTTTTAGTACAGCCTTCCGTCACTAGATATATTGTTCATCTATGCTCTAAGAAGGAGAAATTAATTTTAAGAGAGTAGAAAATATTTTTATTCAGGACGGAAGTCGTAAATACCCAATTTTTTATCTTGGGTGTTTTACTGGAAATCATATTATTGATTCGCCAAATTAATTTATGTGTAGTATTCAATAAAAAAAAGCCCAGTTCCTTTAGGAATCCAGGCTGTCAAGCTATGGGGATGATTTTTTGGTCTAATCTAAATAACCCATTAGACCTTCGGGATTATCAATATCATTTGATGCTACTGGGCGATTACCAAATACTGAATAACTTTCAGCAACTACTAGAGAACTCGAAGCGATGGGACGAATTCCGGAGAGGTTAATACTGCTAACAACTTCGAGTGTGTTAGCGCCGATGGGACGAACTCCCATAGCGTTAAATGTATCTATTACTTGTAAGTCGCTGGCGCTGATGGGACGTATTCCAGCAATGGAAACTGTCTCTGCAACTTGTAAGTCGCTACTACCCACAGGACGCACTGCAGCAATTGCAAGTGTTTCTTTGGTTGTAGATTTTTCTGAAGTTTCGCCTTCTTTCACTGATGGGTCAGTGGTTGGTTCGATTTTATCTGTACTCAATTTACTACCTTGATTATTTTCAACTTCAACTGTAGTGTCCCCTTTAAGCTTGGTGTGCTTTTGTCGAGGACTGATGGTTTTGCCAGTAGCGCTTATGGTCATAAATCAACCCCTGTGGTTTGTTAACTGGTTTTTACAATAATTAAACAGACGTGAATTTTTTCTTTATATATGAGAGTTTAACCTTAAAAAACCTTATATAGATATATATATCTTCAAAACCTACACATAAGTAAATCTGAACAGTTAACTTTTGTAAAGAAATATTTTTAAGTATACGGAGACAACGGGTACGGGACGGTATCGCTACCATGAAAGGAGGTATTTACAGCAAAACTGTATGACTGAATTTCGTCTTCAAGCACCTTTTAGTCCAACGGGCGATCAACCAAATGCGATCGCTCAACTCACTTCTAGTATCCTATCCGGTAATCGTTACCAAACTTTACTGGGAGCTACGGGAACAGGTAAGACGTTTTCAGTAGCTGCAGTGATTGAGAAGGTTGGTAAACCTACCTTGGTACTGGCGCATAACAAAACCCTCGCAGCACAACTGTGTAACGAGTTGCGGGAGTTCTTTCCCGAAAATGCCGTCGAGTATTTTGTCAGCTACTATGACTATTATCAACCAGAAGCGTACATTCCCGTCACCGATACTTATATTGAGAAAACGGCGGCAATTAATGATGAGATAGATATGTTACGACATTCAGCGACGCGATCGCTCTTTGAACGTCGTGATGTTATTGTTGTCGCTTCCATTAGCTGTATCTACGGCTTGGGGATTCCTTCAGAATACCTAAAAGCGGCGATTCCCCTACAGATAGGAATGGAAGTCAATCAACGCCAAGTTTTACGAGATTTAGCAAATGTGCAATACAGCCGCAATGATGTGGAAATGGGACGAGGAAAGTTTCGCGTCCGGGGTGACGTCTTAGAAATCGGCCCAGCTTATGAAGATAGGATTATTCGTGTCGAATTTTTTGGCGATGAAATTGACGCAATTCGCTATATTGACCCGGTGACTGGTGAAATTATCAGCAGTATGGAAGCTGTGAATATATATCCAGCGCGTCACTTTGTGACACCAGAAGAACGGTTAGAAGTGGCTTGTGATGATATTGCTGCAGAATTAAAACAGCAAAAAACCGACTTAGAAGCAGCAGGAAAACTATTAGAAGCGCAACGCATAGATCAACGTACACGCTATGATTTGGAAATGTTGCGCGAGGTTGGTTATTGTAACGGTGTCGAAAACTATTCCCGTCATTTAGCCGGAAGACAAGCGGGAGAACCACCAGAATGTTTAATTGATTACTTTCCCAAAGATTGGCTATTAGTAATTGATGAATCTCACGTGACAGTTCCCCAAATTCGCGGGATGTATAACGGCGATCAAGCGAGAAAAAAAGTATTAATTGATCATGGTTTTCGTCTTCCCAGCGCGGCTGATAACCGTCCTTTAAAAGCAGAGGAATTTTGGGAAAAAGTCAATCAATGTATTTTTGTTTCGGCTACGCCGGGAAATTGGGAATTAGAAGTTTCTGAAAATCATATAGTTGAGCAAGTAATTCGCCCAACTGGTGTAATTGATCCGGAAATTTCCGTGCGTCCTACAGAAGGACAAATTGACGATTTGTTGGGTGAAATAAAAGACAGAGTTGACCGTCAAGAGCGAGTGTTAATTACTACTTTAACTAAGCGCATGGCGGAAGATTTAACAGAATACTTGCAAGACAATAGTATTCGCGTGAGGTATTTACATTCCGAGATTAACTCGATTGAGCGGATTGAAATTTTGCAAGATTTACGCGAGGGAAAATTTGATGTATTGGTGGGTGTAAACTTGCTGCGAGAAGGTTTAGATTTACCAGAAGTTTCCTTAGTAGTAATTTTAGATGCAGATAAAGAAGGCTTTTTGCGTGCTGAACGTTCCTTGATTCAAACTATTGGTAGAGCCGCGCGTCACGTCCGGGGACAAGCAATCATGTATGCTGATAATCTGACAGATAGCATGATTAAAGCCATTGATGAAACCGATAGAAGAAGAGGAATTCAAATGGCTTACAACAAAATGCATGGAATTACGCCACAACCGATCGTCAAAAAATCGAGTAACGCGATTTTATCATTTTTAGATGTTTCTCGCAGATTGAATGCAACTGATTTGCAAGTTGTAGATGAACATCTGGATGAAATACCATTAGAGCAGATTCCAGAATTGATTACTTTGTTAGAAACGCAGATGAAAACAGCGGCGAAAAACTTGGAATTTGAAGAAGCGGCAAAATTGCGCGATCGCATCAAGCATCTACGCGATAAAATGACAGGACGTTAGGGTGATTTTTATGCTCACCAATATTCGCCTAATTAGTGTCCAAGAATATCATAAAATGGCGGAAACAGGAATTTTTCATCCTGAAGAACGCTTAGAGTTAATCGCTGGACAAATCATCAAAATGTCAGCAAAGGGAACTGCTCACGAATCAGCAATTACACGCACAGAAAGAATCTTACGTCAACGGTTAGGTGATAAAGTTTTACTAAGAATCCAGTCGCCAGTGCAACTTGATGATTATTCAGAACCAGAACCAGATATTTCTGTGGTGAAGCTGGATCAATTAGATTATGAGGATCACCATCCCCGCGCTTGTGAAGTGTTTTTACTGATTGAAATAGCTGATTCTAGTTTGAAATATGATCGAGAAGTAAAAGCAATCGCTTATGCTAAATCGGGTATTATTGAGTACTGGATTTTAGATATCAATGGACGCAAGTTGTACATGTATCGTCTTCCCGGTTCAGATGGATATCGCAGTGAGAGCATACTTGCAGAAGATGTGACAATTACACCTTTAGCTTTTGGTGATTGTCATATTGTCATTCGAGAATTATTGCGAAAAGTGTAAAATAGAAGCAGTTCGTCTCGGACGAGAATAGTGTAAGTTTGCTGAGATCGACATGTAAAATTTCATTTCTCTACAAAGGCATTGGTGCAACTCCGCTATATTAGATCCAGTAATTCATTCCCCATCACTCTCATGGTTGCATTATCCGCTAACATATTCATGAGCGCCGCAGAATATCTCGCTTGGGAACCCACCCAAGAGGAACGCTACGAGTATTGGGATGGGGAAGTCGTGATGATGAGTGGTGCTACACGCAACCATAACCGGGTTTGTGCAAATTTTTTTAAACTGCTGGATGATGCCTTAGCAGAGCGGGGCTGTGAAGTATATATTGTAGATGTCAAGGTACAGGTAGCACCAGGGCAAAAGTATTTTTATCCAGATGTGGTGGTGACTTGCGACGAGCGTGAAAACGATGCACAATTGGTGCAATTTCCCTGCTTAATTATCGAAGTATTATCACCTTCGACAGAAGCCGCCGATAGAGGTAAAAAATTTGCTCAATATCGCCAATCTTCCACCTTAAAAGAGTATGTTTTAGTACAGGTAGCGCCACCGGGTGTAGAAGTGTTTCGCCGCAACGAACAAGGAAAATGGGTGCTATCTGAGTATAGTTTGACAGATAAATTGTGGTTAGAATCAGTGGGTGTGGAAATAGCGATCGCTGATTTATACCGCCAAGTCCAGTTTGACACCCCAGTTAGCGACTCGCAGTCATAACCGTTTCGTTCATATTACAAACTGTTAATTGCTTCTGCCACTAGTTGAGAAACAAACGGTAAAATGGTCTTGTTTTTAGCGTTGGTTTTGCCTTCAGTAAATACAACTAAAAGGTAAGGACGCTGCTCGTCACGCTCAATATACGCTACATCATGGCGGACTTGGCTCGTCCATCCAGCTTTTGACCAAATTTGGGCATTTTGCGGTAATCCACCACCCAAGAAACCTGTTACTTGGTCTTCTTCCACATCAATTGGTAAATCATCAGGATTAAGGCTGCGTTTGAGCAAAGCCATCATTGCTTGCGATCGCCCACTAGAAACCGCAACTCCACCAATGATACTATGCAACAATCGAGCGATCGCATCGGTTGTGAGCATGTTGCGGTTATCCAACATCTGGCCATAAAATGCTCTCTCTCGTCCATAAGGCCCGTCACACCAAGTTTTTTGACAGACATTAATTGTCTGCATTTCTTCCCAACCCAAAGTTTGATAATAGCGGTTAATAATCTGACGCTGGGATTTCCAAGTATCAAAAGGCCCAACGGGTAACTCTGGGCCAGAGGTAGTACCACTCAACACATCGACAACTAAACTGGTAGCATCATTACTGGAGTCTATAATCATATCGCGGATGGCTCTTTCTAACTCCTGGGAAGTTTGAGTCATCCCTTTTTCCAGCCATTCATTAATTGCGACTAGATAAAACAACTTCACCACACTAGCTGGGTAAATTCTTTCGCCACCACGGTAAGTGAAACCACGGTAAATATGATTCCAAAAAGCATCAGGAGTCAGCGCACCACCAGTATTTACTAGTACAGGCGGATCGTAGACAATCCAAGTTAAGGCAATTTGGTTATGGGCTAAGGTGGGAAATGCTGCCCAAATTGCTTCTAAAATATTTGACCCGATTTTGTCGAGTTGTTCGTCTTTGCGAAAGAAATTCATTGAGTTAATCACCTTCGAGTATGCTAACAAATCAATCCACAATCCCCAATAACCAATCGGTTGAGTACCATTGTCTGGCTGACTTGAACTTATATAACTCTCCTGAATGTCAGAGCTTGGCGACTCAAGCCTCTAGCGGGCGACATTTACGTCTAACATCAAATTATCAAGATGCCGCAGTTGAGGTCTATTTGTGCGAAGATGATTATCCAGGATGGCTGGCTATTGCTGATTTGAGTTTATTACAACCAGCTACCTTACTTTATCAGGCGCGGTCATTGACTGAATCTGAGATTAAAAAATTACTTCCAGAGGTAATTGCTTTCACCCACAAAGCCATGCAACAAGCTAATTATTACCTTTGGGGTGGTACAGTAGAACCAAATTATGACTGTTCTGGGTTAATGCAGGCTGCTTTTGTTTCGGTTGGGATTTGGCTACCACGAGACGCTTATCAACAAGAAGGTTTTATTCAACCGATTGCTATTTCTGAATTAACTCCAGGAGATTTAGTGTTCTTCGGGACTCCTCAAAAAGCCACTCATGTCGGTCTTTATTTGGGAGATAATCGCTATATTCACAGTTCCGGAAAGACCCAAGGACGCAATGGAATCGGAATTGATGTTTTGTCGGAACAGGGAGACGAGGTGAGTCGGTCATATTATCAGCAACTGCGGGGTGCTGGTAGGGTGATCAAGAGTTACGAACCACAGAAACGGTGAGGTTTTATGAGGAGTGGATGGGTTTCGCCAAGGGTGAGTGGAGAAAGGGAAACGATTTTGGGTGCTGTCCCTGATGTTTCGGTGGTGGTACCGGTGCGGGATGAGGTGGAGAGTCTACCGTTGTTATTGGGAGCGATCGCCTCTACCCTAATAAATAGTCGCTTGAGTTATGAAATCATCTGTGTAGATGACGGTTCTAGCGATGGTTCGGCGGAATTCCTGAAAACTGAAGCCCAGGGACGCAACGATTTAAAAGCGGTGATTTTGCGGCGTAATTACGGTCAAACTGCAGCCATGGCGGCTGGGTTTAATTATGCTTTGGGAAGGGTGATTGTCACTTTGGATGCTGACTTGCAAAATGACCCCGCTGATATCCCCATGTTGATAGCAAAATTGGATGAGGGTTACGATTTGGTGAGCGGTTGGCGACAAAAACGCCAAGATGGAGCACTAAATCGTTTACTTCCTTCCAAAATCGCTAACTGGCTGATTCGGCGTACCACTAGCGTTGATATCCATGACTATGGTTGTTCTCTCAAGGCTTATCGGGCGGAATTGGTAGCTGATATGCATCTCTACGGGGAATTACATAGATTTCTACCTGCTTTAGCGTATATTGAAGGAGCAAGAATTACGGAAATGCCAGTTAGACATCATGCTCGGCGTTTCGGTAAAAGTAAATATGGGCTATCGCGGACTTTTCGAGTGTTGATGGATTTGTTAACTATTTTGTTTATGAAAAAATTCCTCACTCGCCCGATGCACGTTTTTGGGCTATTGGGTTTAATCTCAATGGTGGTGGGTGTGGTGATTGGCGTTTATTTGACTGTTGTCAAGTTGGCTTGGGGTGAAGATATTGGTAATCGTCCGTTGCTGATTTTAGCAGTTCTGTTGTTGGTGACGGGGGTACAATTATTTTGCTTTGGTCTGTTAGCTGAATTGCTAATGCGTACATACCACGAATCCCAAGGGCGCCCCATCTATCGTGTGCGAGAGGTAGTAGCAAAAAATGTTAAGTAACGTAACAATATTCATCAAGCACACTTAGCGTCAACTTATATCTACTTTGAAAGCTTTTGATAGTTTCGACGCCCGTCTGCGGCAAAACCTGTTGGTTTTATTTACCGCAGGTTTATTATTCTGGTCTAGTATGGCTTCTTTGTTACCCACCTTACCACTTTATCTGGAGGATGAGGGTGCAAGTAAGCAACAAATTGGCATCGTTATGGGTGGTTTTGCGATCGGCTTGTTGGTATTTCGTCCGCTGTTGGGGAGGTTAGCGGATCAAAGTGGTCGGAAGATTTTGTTATTAATTGGTGTTATTGTGGCAGCGATCGCACCTTTTGGTTATTTGGTTTTTAAATCCATGTCGATGCTAATGGCTGTCCGCATTTTTCATGGTATCAGTATCGCTGCTTTCACCACTGGTTACAGCGCATTGGTAGCAGATTTAGCACCTGTCGCTATTCGGGGCGAAATTATTAGCTATATGAGTCTGACTGCTCCCATTGGTTTAGCGATTGGGCCGATTTTGGGAGGATATTTACAAGCGGGAGCGGGCTACCCAGCTTTGTTTTTGGTAGCATCTGAGTTAGCTTTTATCAGTTTCTTGGGCACTTTACAAGTTGCTAATCCTCCCATCCCCGCACCCTTACCCACAGAAAACAGCGATCGCCAGTTTTGGCGTCTTTTGCTGAGTCCACGGGTGAGAATTCCGGCGCTGGTGATGTTGTTGGTGGGTTTGGCTGTAGGGACTTTGCACACGTATGTGGCTTTATTTATCAAGTCAACACAGATAGATTTAAATGCTGGCTTGTTTTTCACGGCTGCAGCGATCGCTAGTTTTAGTATTAGAATATTTGCAGGTCGAGCCAGCGATCGCCTCGGTCGTGGTTTATTTATCACCGGCAGCATTCTCGCTTACACTTTGTCTATGCTCCTACTTTGGCAAGCCAACAGTGCGATCGCTTTTTTAATCGCTGCTTGTCTTGAGGGTTGCGGTGGTGGTACGCTAATTTCTATGATTACAACTATGATGGCAGACCGCTCCTTACCACAAGAAAGGGGACGTGTTTTTGCGATTTGTGTAGCCGGTTTTGATCTAGGAATTGCGATCGCCGCTCCCCTACTCGGTTCCATTGCCGAACAAGTGGGATATCGTCACATGTTTGCATTGTGTGCTGGCTTAACTTTTCTCGCCTTATTGATTTTCCTCACCCAGTCCAGCAAGAATTTATCTCTCTCTGTGCGTTTTGCTCTTGGTCGCTGTGAAGATGTTTACTCCCTGAATAAACCATAAGTGGATGAGATTGATTCTGTGTTGTGTTCAAATAACTGTAGAGACGCGAAATTTCACATCTCTACAATCAAACAACCTATTTTTATCAACGGGCGAGGAGGGATTCGAACCCCCGACACCGTGGTCCGTAGCCACGTGCTCTAGTCCACTGAGCTACACGCCCCTATCCAGAAAATTATAGTAGCACGTTCTCCCCAAATGACGCAAGACATTTTTTCATCAAATTTTCCCTCAACTGATTTAACTCATTTGGATCAGCAAGGACAGGCGCAGATGGTCGATGTGTCTGACAAAATCCCCACAGTTCGTCAAGCTGTGGCTGGCGCCAAAGTACGGATGTTACCGACAACTTTCGCGGCGATTCAAGCTGGGAATGCTCCCAAAGGGGATGTATTGGGGACTGCAAGGCTAGCGGGGATTATGGCTGCTAAACAAACAGCTAGTTTAATTCCCCTATGTCATCCTTTACCATTGCACAAAGTTGAGGTGACACTGACACCCGATCCTCAGCTTCCAGGTTATCAAATTCAGGCGATCGTCAAAACTAAAGCCGAAACAGGCGTAGAAATGGAAGCTTTAACTGCTGTTTCCATTGCAGCCTTAACGCTATACGATATGGCCAAAGCCTTAGAAAAGTCGATACAAATTGTGGAAATTCGGCTATTAAATAAAACTGGCGGAAAATCTGGTGAATATTTCCCGCCAGAATCATAACCTAAACAATATTGCCTATGGCTTTGTTCAGGTCGGTAGGTGTGTTATATTCTTCATCTTCTGGCAATTGCTCTAATATAGATAGCAAATCTTGATCAGCATTATGCTGTCTAGCATGTTCAATCAATTTTTGCTTGTCTGCAGGATAATCAACACCTTTCAAGTGTTTTTGGATTTCCACTGGATTCGCCTTAGCCATATTTATTCACCTCTAAAGGTTACTCCTATCTTCACTAGTGAATTAATTAGCTCCCTCTATCAAAAAGATGAATAAATCTAAAATTTGAAAATTAAAATCTCCCCCACTGGGTTGATAAATTTTGCCGATATTGTTTAGGAAATCAAGGTTATTTCCGCAATTTCCAACTACTCGTTTAGTCGCTGAAATTTTCCCATCTTCCTCAATCCATACCACTGGCTCGGGAAAGAATCAGAGTTATCAACAATAAATCCCTAAAATCTCTTTAAATTAAAGATTTCAGGGATTAAACAAAGACGGGGCTGATGCGACTTGAACGCACGACCTAGCGCTTCAGATTTGTGTGAGTTTCCCCACTCTCTGGACTATACCTTCACCGTAGGTTTTTCACCTTTAGGCGGTGGCCGTTATGTTTTGGGAGATTTTTATTTTGTAGAGCATACTTTCGTGGATATAAGGACTAATGAAAGAAAAGAATCTTTTCCCTTCTTGAGTCCCCATTCGTAGACGATAAAAATCTTTGCTTTTATTTAACCCCCACTTAAATCCCCAAACTTCAGAAAAATAAGAAATTATAATCTCATTTTCTTCTTGGGAAATATAAGTATTTAAAGTTATTTCAACAGCATGGATTTTGCCATTTTTTTTCTTGAAGGACTTAGAACCATCATCCATAAACCATATAGCTATTCCTTGGGGAGTTAACAGGTTAAGGAACTTTCTAGTTATAGTTTTAGTTCCTGCCTTATATAGCTTCTTAACCAAAACCCGTGTTATGGGAATTAACTTAGGGTCTATGCGAATTAGGCTATAGCCTTCTTTGGTATCCCATCGTCGGACATTGACTGATTTTCCTGTTATTTCTTCAAGAAGATTTTTCTTAAAAAGAATATACTCTTCTTGCTTGCATGAATGTTGAATAAAGAAGTTTTTTTTACTTCTACCTCCATCACCCAATAACATTCCAACCAGAATACCTCTTTGCTCTACTTTTGATAAGACATGGTAGTCTATCGTGTTTTTCTCCCTAAAACCAGTCTCTGCACCTTCTCTACCTAATTTTGGTAGAGGTTGGCTCAAGATTACCTTATCTGCTGCCAAACTTAGGCTTCCTTGAATTTGACCACATTCACTCATAAAGTTTCCCTTATGGTGCCCGATAATTCAGGAGGCGCTCGCTCTATCCAACTGAGCTACAGCCCCAAAAAAAGTGTCACGTCTAGGATTATAGCAGCTTTAGCGAGAGTGCCAAGAATTGTCCCAAGCACCGCCGCCGACTTCTAAACCACAAAGATTACTTTCTGCTTTGAGGATAATTTGAGATTTACCGCTACTAAGTTCTTTGAGAGAAAGATTCAGCTTTCCTTGCATGGTATCTCGACAACAAAAAATTAAACCGTTGGCTGTGGGCGCGCGCAGAAGTGTTCCGGGGTGATGTGTAGTCCCTGTCAGTTCAATCTCATATTTGGCATTACGGGCTTGCATTTGCCATCTTCCCCAAGGCTGAATTTGCCAGTCAACTTGAGAATTCCAAGGTACGAATTCATAAAATTTACCTTGATAATGCAAACCAATCATCGCTACAGATTCCATCCACCACAGTACACCACGCCGCCCACCGCCTGCAGTTAACGCTAAGTCGGGTTCGCCTTCAAAGCAATTACAATTAATCCAGAACCATTTTTGCGGAAAAGCACCGCCCCAATTTTTCTCACCGTAGGACGGGGCGTTGGTGAATTCATAGATTTTGCCATTCCAGTCAATCCACCCACTAGCCAAGCCGTGAGCCATTAAAATTTGCCAGCCGGGTTCAAAGATTTGCAAGTATGATAACCACCCAGCGGCTGACTGTTGTAGACTACCTTGATTACCCCAGCCATACACTGGTTTAATTTCATACTGCCAACGGCAATAATTACCTGTGGCTGGGTCGTGAATTGCACCTTGATTTAAAGTGGCTGTAGCTTGATAGCCTTCTTGAACATGGCGTTCAAACTCTGCTCTTAAGAGATAGAGCGGTTGAATTTGTAAGTCGGTTTTTCCCCAATGACCTAAACCTAAGACATCTCGACTACCCCAAAATTTCTGCACATCGGGAAAAGTCCGACAGAGATATTCGTCGTTGGGGCCGAGGATTTGGGCTGCTCCACCGCTGTGGGGTTTACCGCCGATAGGATCTTCGATGGAGTACATGAAGGCGAAGGTTTGCCCGTTTTCAGGTAAAGTCACGCGGTAATACCAACCTTCAAAAAAGCGGCGGTTACTACCATCCCAGTGATAGCCAGCATGGGGAGTTTGGGTTAAGTCGAGAAGGTTTCTGGGAATACTCACCATAGGATTTCGATGTGTTGTCTATTTTCCAGTATGAGCGATCGCACTGAAGGTTTTGTTGATGAACCTTGGAATTCTAGCGATTCGCGTTGCTACATTCTGGATATGGGACGTTAAACCAAATGCCTCCATTAACAACAAAACGGCTGGTTTTTGACCACCTTCGGGATGGGTAAACAGGAAAGCAGGCATCTGTCCATCAGATGTAGTAATCAATACCTTTGTTTGTACAATCTGCGTATTTATATCAGTCATGGAATTAGGGAATGAGTTCTCTCTTTAATTTGCCAAACTTGGGTAAAGTGTTGCCATCCCCTGTGGTTCATGGCTGTATTTGCCACTGTGACTCGGTTGATATGTCTCGTTATACAAACACAGGCTATTGGGATGTTTAATCACAAACTGCATCATCTGGCGATGCGGTTCACCTCTAAAGAACTGTTTCAAGTCTTGTTCTGAACGCCAGTAACTCACCATGATGACTTCATTGACTCCACAAAGTCCTGCTTTCACTTGCACGCAGCCTTCAGCCTCAGTCGTTGCATTCTTAATCCACTGCACATTTTTCCACATCCAGAAAAACCCGGTGCGATCGCGTGCCAAAATGCCGTTGACGAAAACCACAGCCTCTGGGTTTTCTGGTAAATCAATTTTATAAATGGAGTAGCTGTTTATACTTGCCATCTTCAGATTCCTCTTTTTATTCAAAAAAAAGATTATTCAATAAATTGAATATAATATTTAGGTTATATTCAACTTAGTGAATATGTCAACCTAGTTTATGTCTCTTACCTATGCCATTTTGTCAGCCTTGATCGATGCTCCCCGCAGCGGCTATGACCTTGCAAAGCGGTTCAACCCCTCAGTCGAAGGTTCGGTGGGATTTTTCTGGAGTGCGAGTTTTCAACAGATTTATCGAGAACTCAATCGCCTAGAGGAAAAGTCTTGGATACAAGCCGAATCTGTGCAGCAGGAGAACCGTCCGGACAAACGCATCTATACTGTGACGGCTTTAGGTAAACAGCAGTTATCACAGTGGATTGTCGAAGCGGAGGAAATGACACCGATTAAAGATGAGTTGCTAGTGAAACTTTATGTAGGGCATCTGGTATCCTATGAAGCGATCGCCACCAAGCTAGAAGCGCATCGTCAGCAACATCAGCAGCGATTAGCGATTTATCAAGAAATTCAGCGCCAGCACTTCCAGAACCCGCAAGCATTATCGAAAACCCTCAAGTTTCAATACATCACGCTGCTGTGCGGTCTTCACTACGAAACAGGCTGGTTAGCTTGGTGTGATGAAATCATGTCGCTGTTGCAATAGATATAGCAGGTATCTCCATCGCTAGGCTCGTGAACCATCATAAAATGGTAAACAGGGTGTAGTAAACATTTATTTGCCGTTTAAATTCCCATGACTGAGCAAGATGATGCTAATGCGAAGTCAGCTAATTCTCAGGAATCAAGCGAACCAATTGAGAATTTACCGACTTTATCGGTCGATGATTCCTGGACAAACCGCATTGGTGGTATTTGGAACAAAGCAACTCAAAGTTTGGTGCAACTCCTACCCGGAGAACAAATAGCACAGACAGTGATTAAATGGTTTAGCGTCAGCGAAACTCAAGTTGCAGAAATTTTAGAAACAGTTCGAGCCGAACTACCAACCACCGAAGCGCTGCTAATTGGTAAGCCTCAAGCGGGAAAAAGTTCTATTGTCCGGGGTTTGACGGGAGTGTCCGCAGAAATTGTCGGTCAGGGATTCCGTCCCCATACCCAACATACTCAACGCTACGCCTATCCTTCAACTGACCTACCGTTACTGATTTTTACTGATACGGTAGGGTTAGGAGATGTTAAACAAAATACACAAGCAATTATTCAGGAATTAATCGGAGATTTACAACAGTCAACTCGCAGCGCTAGGGTGCTGATTTTGACTGTAAAGATTAATGATTTTGCTACTGATACCCTGCGACAAATTGCTGAGGAGTTACATCAAAAATATCCAGATATTCCTTGTTTGCTGGCGATTACTTGCTTACATGAAATCTATCCGCCTGCTACAGATAATCATCCAGTTTATCCACCAGACTATGAAGAGGTAAAGCGAGCTAATACGGCAATTCAAGAAGCTTTTGCACAGCTTTGCGTAGACGCAAAGCGGCTTGTCGTCAGACATCGCTCTGTGTTAATTGATTTTACCTTAGAAGAAGATGGCTACACTCCCGTATTTTATGGTTTAGAAGCGCTGCGGGATACTCTAGCCGACTTACTCCCAGAAGCAGAAGCGCGGGCGATTTATCAGTTATTGGATCGTGAAGAAGCAAGCAAGCAACTAGGTAATATTTATCGAGATGCCGGACGTCGTTACATGTTACCATTTGCCATCATGGCGGCTACCTTAGCAGCAGTACCATTGCCATTTGCAACCATGCCCGTATTAACTGCTCTGCAAGTCTCTATGGTGGGGCTGTTGGGCAAATTGTACGGACAGACCTTGACACCATCCCAAGCTGGAGGTATTGTTAGTGCGATCGCTGGTGGTTTTTTAGCTCAAGCAGTGGCGCGTGAGTTAATCAAATTTTTACCTGGTTTCGGTAGTGTAATTGCAGCATCTTGGGCTGCAGCGTACACCTGGGCGTTGGGTGAAGGTGCTTGTGTGTATTTTGGTGATTTGATGGGCGGTAAGAAACCAGATCCCCAGAAAATCCAGCTTGTCATGCAAGAAGCTTTTCAATCAGCCAAAGAACGATTTAAGGAAATTCATTCCTAAGCAAGTCTACAGTCATTGGTGTCAACTTAACGTAAAACCTATAGCCCACAAGGAACTGAAGTTCCTTGCTAATAACAGAAGTCATCTCAAGATGACTAAATATGCAAAAAATCTTGAGTCTACTTCAGTAGACTTTAGTTATTAGCCTTGAACTTCAGTTCTGGGCGGGTGTGGAAGCCAACAGATAAGCCATTTCTCGCTTAAGTTGACATGTATGGTCTACAGTAAACCTAGATTCTTGGTGCGAGATTTTTAATTCTCTGGGCAGTACGATAAATAAATCAAGCACAATTCAACGCCACAGCATATTTGTGCATATTTAAACGGAGGTTCACTCATGCACAATATCAGCAGGCGGCGCTCAAGCCCCAGGTGGAATCTTGCAGAAGACTTGAGTGGGTATCTATTTATGCTACCCACGATTTTAGTTTTGGGGGCTTTTGTCGTCTTGCCAATTCTCTATGCGGTGTTTCTTTCTCTGCACAAAGTCCAACTGCTTGGTGGAATTGAGTATCAGTTCATCGGATGCAGCAATTTCACGCGCCTAGTTGAAGATGAGCGGGTTTGGATTGCGTTGAGAAATACTGTTGAATATGTCGCTATTGTTGTCCCTACACAAACAATCTTGGCTCTAGTCCTCGCCGTCACTCTCAATTCTGGTATTCGCGGTAAAAACTGGTGGCGTATTCTTTATTTTTTGCCCACAGTCACTTCTTCAGCCGTCCTGACACTGATTTTTATGTGGATTTATAACACCGATGGGCTACTGAATGATGTCCTCGCCACTGTGGGATTACCTACTTATAACTGGTTGGGAGATCCAGCAGTTGCCCTCAAGGGAATTATGATCATGAATATTTGGTCAACAGCGCCGTTTTATATGGTGATTTATCTAGCTGCGTTGCAAGATATCCCGCAATCGCTTTATGAAGCCGCAGAAATTGACGGGGCTAATGGCTGGCGCAAGTTTATCCATGTGACTATTCCCATACTCCAGCCTGTCACCTTTTTTGTGGTGGCGGTGGGGATAATTGGCACTTTTCAACTGTTTGATCAGTCTTATATTTTCTCCGGTGGTACTGGCGGCCCGAATAACGCTACCCTGACGGTGGTGTTGTTGATTTACCAAGCTGTGTTTCGGAATTTACAGATGGGATATGCTGCAGCGATCGCTTTTTTACTCGCAGCGGTGATCATCATCTTCACTTTGATTCAACGGCGACTTTTTGGAGGCGAAAGCATGTGAGTTTGACTTCTCGCTTTTCCTGGTGGAAAGTACTGCTATACGTGGTGTTGACACTCTACGGTATTATCACTCTGATTCCCTTTCTCTGGGCACTTTCTGCGTCATTTAAACCGCTGGCGGAAATTGTCAGCGGTGAACCAAATTTTATACCACAAAGTTTCACTTTTGACAACTACAGACAAATTTTTTTACAAGAGCCTTTATTTTGGCGTTGGCTATTTAACAGTGTCATCATTGCTGCCAGTGTCACCATTTTAAATTTATTGTTTAACTCAATGGCGGGTTATGCCTTAGCCAGACTACGCTTTCGTGGCAAAAACTTCTGGTTTTTCCTGATTCTGACAGTGCTAGCGGTTCCCGCCCAGATTACCTTAATTCCCACATTCTTGATTTTAAAAGCGATCGGTTGGCTCAACTCCTATCAAGGGATGATTGTACCCGGTATGGTCAATGCCACTTTCATTTTTATGATGCGGCAATTTTTCGTCAATTTTCCCAGAGAACTAGAAGAAGCTGCCCAATTAGACGGCTTAAACACCTTGGGAATCTTCCGACGCATCGTCTTACCCCTAGCCAAACCAGCCCTGGCGGCCCAAGCTGTTTTTGTGTTTATGGGTAGTTGGAATAATTTCTTGTTACCCGTTGTCATTTTATTTGACCCGGAAATGTTTACCCTCCCCTTGGGACTAAACACTTTTAAAGGGCAATATATCAGTTACTGGAACTACATCATGGCAGCTTCTATGGTCTTTACCCTACCTGCTTTGTGTATTTACGCCTTCTTCAACCGCTACTTTATTCAAGGAGTGACGTTCACAGGTGGTAAAGGTTAAAGAATAAGGCATGGGTTTAAAAATACGTGAGTTTGGCAGTTAGAAAACGGCAAAAAACTTGCTAGACATAACTGTTAAAAATTGCCACAACTTCCCAATATTAATTAGTAGTTCACGTCCCAAATATTATTTTTTTGCAAGCACTTCTTGAGGAGTAATTTCGGCATATTGTTCAGGAGTTAAAAAGCCATCTCTCACATTTACCTTTTTAGGTATGAGTTTCAAACCATACCATTTGTCAGCAACTTCTTGTTGTTTATTAATAATTGCTGTGGTAATTGGAATCAAGGTAAAATCATACTTTTTGTGCATAACCTCTAATGTTTGTGGATCAAGTTGAGTTGTTGCAGACAGTAACTGTGCAAGTTATTTAGGGTTATTTTTAGACCAATTTTGGGCTTTTTGTACTTCTTCTAAAAAGACTTTAATGACTTCTCGATTTTCTTCATAGAATTTGCGGTTTGTGGAAAAAAAGTTGTTAGTATCTCGCAAACCGTTACCACCATCAGTTAAAACCCGTCCGGTGTTATTTTGGATATTTCTTGTCACAAATGGTTCCCAGATAAACCAAGCATCTACTTTACCTTGACTAAATGCCACATTAGCATTTATCCCTTTATCTTTATTTGTTTCGCCACTTAAAAATATTTCGAGTGGCGAAAATTCAGGGAAAAAGCAAATTTTTCTGACTACCTAAAAGCAATCTTAGGCAGGAACAGGAGTAGCAAATCTAGCATATTTTTCATCTCCTCATAAGATATTTGAATATTTTAGGAATGAGCTTGTAGGCTTAATGGAGATTTACTATCCAGTTGATGCAATCACAGCCCGTCTATTTAAGGCCATAGAAACTATTAATCAGAAAAACCTAAGCCTTGAACAAACAACGTTAGAGGAATACTTGAGTTTATTTTTGACCTTTTTCTCAGATGTAAGTAAAGTAACAGGTACTTCTGTAGACTTGGCTAAAGCACGTTCTAAGCTCTTTGAGTATGGGTTTGCTATTTTGGTTAGCCAGCATAGTGGAAAATTATATACTGATCCAGATGTTGAAGGTCTAATGGGGTTAGCATTTGACCGAACCTTGAGAGCCTTGAAGTTGTAATTATTAGTGTACGACACCCAAAAGTAGGAGGTTGCTCAATGGATAAGTTAGATTGGTATCGTCAATTAATTTAGGAGTTACTAGTAGCAAGAGCAAAATTGTGCTCTCCAAACGACCCGACCAAAAGTCAGACAATTTTTGATCGGGAGTGCGATGTAAAATTAAGAAATAGCAATAACTAAGGTAGTGATGTACTGATGACATATCCAGAACTGCGCCAAAAAATTGAACAGCAATTAGCTCAACTACCACCCGATCAGCTGTCCTTGGTTAGTGACTTTTTAGATGCTATACAAACCAGAGAGAATAAAAGCGATCGCCCACTCCGTCGATTAGCTCCGATTAAACGAGGAAGTAAAGCCGTAGATTTATTGAAGTTTGCAGGAACATGGCAAGGCGAAGATTTAGAAGAATGCCTGCAATTTGTTCGTGAAACTCGCTCCAAAGCTGAATTTTAATTATCTAATTCTATGTATCTTTTGGATAGAAACCATTGTAGCTAAATCATTAATAATACTCCTAGCGTTATTACAGCATTACGTTCACGTTCAGCTAATGAAATCGGTTTTTTTCCCTTTAATATCAGCTAATTTTTTAATAAGAGAATCAGATCTGACTATAATACCTTGATTTTCACCCCGACTAGGAGTGCGTCCAGCAATGTAGATAACTTCTGTGATCCCGGCGGCTTGTGAAAATATTGGGGGTGTTTCCCCCACAGTACCAATATCAACTTTACCTGCGTTCATTGCTTCTATCAACTGCGGCCCGGCTGGGAATGGCCCTACCCAATTTACTTTGACACCCAAAGCTTGAAACCGTGGCTCTACAACTTTTCTGACTTTGACAATATCGCCTGAAGTTTGATAAGCCAAGTTGATTTCTTTGGCAACAAATCCTCGTTGGGTTTGCGCTTGACTACTCTGTAATAAGCTACCTACTAATGGTGTTGATAGAGCAAATAATCCTAATGCTGAGTATTGTACAAGCTGTTTAAAAAATTTACGACGTTGGTAAACAAATGGTATGTTCATTGCTAGGATATCTGTTTTTGAAGTAAAGTGCGATCGCTAGGGAATACAAACCACAAAAAGCCAAAATTTTTCTATCGGTTACTAATACGCTGAGGCGTAATCGCTGCATATTGTTGAAGAGTGAGTAATGCCTGTCTAATATCAATCTGCTTAGGTATGATCTTCTCTGCGTAAAATAAATCTGCGATGCGCTATTGTTCAGCAATTAGAGAAGGGGTAAGTCTTCTTAATCCATAAGTGCGTCGGTAAAATCTGGCACATCCCAGTGACCAACATCAGAGGAATAGATGGCGTTGATTTTCACACCCAAGGGATTGGCTTTGTCGTTGAATGCTGCTGCGATGGTGCGATCGTCGGACTCAGAACCAAAGAAGAAACTGTTCACCCAGCGATCGCGGATATCTTCTATACTTTCAATTCCCGCAGCCTGATCTGCTGGATATTTCTCAGCGCTCGCCTTAATTGGACGTTTCACATTATTAGTAATATTTGCAACTTTTAAACCTAGTGTTTTTACGGCAAATTCTAACTCTTCAATAGCTTCTTGAGGAGTACCCATTGGGATACCAGCTACCACTGTGAGGCGATCGCTATATTTCCGATACAAATCAACATGATAGTGATTCACCGCACGTTGCAGTGCTTGACGGTTCTGTTTGCTTGCTCCCGCCGGTGCTAAGACATTGTTGGGAAACAGCACCGAATAATCTGACCCCTGCTCCGCTTGACGCTCATAGAACAATTCCGGAAGAGTGTAAGTAGCGAGATCCAAAGTATTGCGGGTAACTCTCGCCCACCAAGGCGATCGAATTGTCCGGTTATATTGACGTTCTTCTGGAGTTTGTTGATACCAATCTTTACCATTAACTTTGGAGTTCAGACGAGAAGTTTCCGCTTTCCGCAGTTCATCCACAAGTTTCGAGCCACCGTATTTAGCAATATAATCCTCAAGCGCCGGCGTGAAATCATTGGTATGAACATCAGTATCAATGATTGGATAATCGAGGTTTGCTTTGATTGCGGCTGAACGGGAAGTTTTTAATCTGCTATATTCAGTCATGTTTTTTTCCTTTGTTGTTATTGGATTATTAGGTACTTTTGATGGCAGAACGGCTGATAACGCCAACGTTACAAGACCACCCAATGATTGGTCTATTGGTGGTCTGCATTATCGGTTTCCAGTAGGTTCAAATACCCAAGTCAACATTTATGCTTTATCTGATGGAGCTAATGAACTAGGTTTTACTGTACCGATTAATCCATACTTTGAAAGTACTCTAACAGGCGGTTCTAATGGGATTTCCCGATTCTCACGACGAGCTTTAGTCTATCAATATGTGTCTTCAATTTTGATTGGTGTGCGCTTTTCCTTAGGGATTATGTGGCTATCGTTAATTGTAGCGGAACAAATTGCAGCAGATTCTGGTATTGGTTATATGGCAATGAACGCCCGAGAGTTTATGCAAACAGATGTTGTAGTGTTAAGTATTATTATCTATGCACTATTAGGTAAACTAACAAATTCCACCGCCAGAGCTTTAGAAAACAAATTTTTATCCTGGAATCCTAATTACACATCTGCTGGGTAAAGAATTAGGTCAAAACTTATTGAAGTTTTGATCTTTATTAGTTCAGGGTAAAAATTCTAAATCTTCAGTAACTTAATCACTCGACAATCTCTCAAAAAGGAAAAAATCACATGGTTTCAAATACACAAGGTTCACAACTCAATATTTTGAATTTAAGCAAAGTTTTCGGAAATAAAACTGTCTTAAATTCATTAAATTTAGAAGTAGCACCAGGAGAATTTATTGCTATCGTGGGGCGTAGTGGCTGCGGTAAAAGTACTTTATTGCGTTTAGTGTCTGGGTTAGATAAACCCACTGCAGGCGGCATATTATTAGATGGAGAACCACTACGTAAACTTAGTCATTCTGTAAGAGTGATGTTTAAAGACCCCAGGTTACTACCTTGGAAACGCGTGATAGATAATGTGGGTCTGGGTTTGCAAGAAAATTGGCGAACAAAAGCTGCGTGGGTATTAGAACAAGTCGGACTCGAAGATAGAGCTGGTGAATGGCCTCATGTGTTATCTGGAGGGCAAAGACAACGAGTAGCATTGGCTAGAGCCTTGGCGAGCCAACCACATCTATTACTACTTGATGAGCCTTTAGGTGCATTGGATGCGTTAACTCGCTTAGAAATGCAACACTTAATTGAAGATTTATGGCAACAAAGAGGCTTTACGGCATTTTTAGTGACCCATGATGTAGAAGAAGCTGTGGCACTAGCAGACAGAGTGATAGTAATTGAACAAGGGCGGGTTGCGTTAGATTTACCTGTAAGATTGTCGCGTCCACGAGACAGAGCTAGTGAAGTATTTATAAATATAAGAGAAGCAGTACTAGAAAAAGTTATGAATAATGAAGATAGTCAAGCACATCGATTATTGCAGTTGAGCCATTAACACTCTAGCTTGAAGTGGATATTTCATCTATTAACACTGCCCCTGCTTTGCTTAGGTTAAAGCAGGGGCAGTGTTAATCGCCTATTATTACTCCAAGGTGGTTTTTTCCCTGAGCCTTGGTCAACTTAGACTTCACAAATGAATGTCTTGGCAATCACCTTCTCTACTGTCGGATTTGTAAATTTCTACCCTGGAAATACCCCTCCTTGATCCCCACCGGAAGGGTAGCCGTATTTTAAACGACAAATTGCACTCTTAACATGATATTGGTATTACAGCGACTCAATCTCTATCTACCAGTTAACAAGCATTATGGGTTTTGCAGACCTAGCGATCGCAGAGATACCCGCAGATTACAATCATCCTGTAAAACAGCGGTACTCGAAAAGTTATCTCAAGCTGATGGCTGAGGGCCATGAGCAACTGGTGACATGGAGATTGAGCATCGTTGTTAATTAGCTGTGTTGAGCGTCAAAATTTTTAAGGGGAAACATGTTTAGAAGACTAATTGGTGTCATTGTAGCTACCGTTTTGCTGACTTTTCAATTTATTGTCGGTGGCGCGAGCGCGGTAGAGCTGGATACAGCGACGCGGACAGTACCATTAAATGATCAAGGCGAGACTGTCGTCCTCAGCCTCAAACAAGTCAAAGAAGGCAAAAGCTTATTTAATTACGCTTGCGCCCAATGTCATGCTGGGGGCGTTACCAAGACCAACCAGAACGTAGGACTTGAACCAGAAGCGCTGGCGTTGGCAACTCCCAACCGCAATAATATTGAAGGCTTGGTTGATTATCTGAAAAATCCTACTACCTACGATGGAGAAGATGAGATTTCAGAATTGCACCCCAGCCTCAAGAGTGCGGATATTTTCACCAAAATGAGAAATCTGAGCGACGATGACTTAACAGCGATCGCTGGTCATATTCTCTTACAACCTAAAGTTGTTGGCACTAAGTGGGGAGGTGGCAAGATTTATTACTAAATCTAGCCATTAATGCACAATTGCTGTAGTTCAGCGCGGTAATTACCGCCACTCCAGTTGTTGGCTGAGTTCTCAGTGTGGAAAATGGGGATTAGCAACCAGACGCAATCTCAAAGACAAATGCTCAGGCTCTAATCCTCTTTTCCCAGAACAATTAAAACTCAACTGCTGCTCCCAAATTGCTAATGCTGTCTAAATTATTTGCCAATTATCGATTTTTACTTTTGGTGATTGTCTTGGGATTATGTAACTGCCATACTCCATCTGCTCAAGCCGCTACCATCGACCCTTACATCAGCCGATATTTACATATTACAGAGCCAATAGAGCTGCTGCTAGACCAAGAGGATAAGACTGGTCTATTTTCGCCCTCACAATTAGCTGCTGGTAAAAAACTTTTTGAAAGCAACTGCATTAATTGTCATGTTGGTGGCGCAACTTTGCCAGATCCAGATGTATCACTTTCTCTCAACACTCTCAAAGCCGCTCATCCGCCACGCGATCGCATTAACTCCCTTGTCGCTTTTATGCGTCAACCGATGACATACGACGGCTCTCAAGAAACTTATTGGTGTCGTCAACTCAGTCCCAGTCTACTCTCTCAACAACAGGTGGAAAATTTAGCAGCCTTTGTGCTCACCGCTGCTCAAAAGGCTCCCGGTTGGGGCACAGAAAAATTTTAAATATCTTCAGTTTATTCTTGACTAATAGACAATTTTATGGGTTACTACGTTCTCACATCTTTCGCTAGCTGCACATCTGTTGAATATTGATTGTTTTTCGTAAAAAAAATACATCTATGACAGATTGTCATATTTAGCCTCAATTGTATTTAAAATGAGAAAGAGAAAGACAATCGGTTAGGAGTAGAGATATGAAATTCATTGCGGCAAGCTGGCGACGTCTTAGTTTAGCTGTATTAACAATCCTTTTAGTCGTGAGCAGCTTCGCTGTTTTCACCCCTAGCGCTGCGGCTGAAACATATAAGGTCAAATTGGGTAGTGATAAAGGATTACTGGCATTTCAACCCAAAGTGTTAACGATCAAACCAGGCGACACAATCGAATGGGTAAACAACAAAGTTCCTCCCCATAACGTTGTGTTTGACGCTGCAAAAAACCCTGCCAAGGATGCTGCACTAGCCAAGGCTTTGTCGCACAAAAAGTTGTTGATGAGTCCAGGTCAGACACAATCAACTACCTTCCCCGCAGATGCACCTGCTGGTGATTACACATTCTACTGCGAGCCTCATCGTGGCGCTGGCATGGTTGGTAAAATTACTGTCCAAGGCTAGGCTTTATCCGGGTTACACCAATTCGAGACGATTTCTGAGTTTGGCGCTTTGGCTAAATTTTTGCTAAATTTTGGATAATTGGTGTTACCGAATATAATCAGCACCAAAGGTGACTTGTACAAAGGTTGACTGGCGGTGTCGAGTCCTGTTCTTTACCAATAAGCTAACCACCACGCAGCAATAGTGGAAAAGAAGAACTCGTCACTGCCAAATTTAAATAAGATTTTCCGGGGAATCGAACTACCACAAGCGTACTTACCTCTTCAGAATTGTTAACGCTATTGTGAGTGGTTACAGAGTCCGACCATGAATATTTATTTGATAGTAGCTGCTATAAAAATATCTCAAGAGTTTTCGCTGTTTAGTAGCTTTTAGCTATACAGAAACTGGCACTTGATAGGGTAGAGTACACATAGCGGTTAGCAACTGCATATTTTAATGCATTTTATGGTTGATAGCAGCCATAGAATAGCTAGTGGAGACGGTTTTCAATCGCCAGAGCGTTGTGAGGAGAATCTTTTGAGAAGAGTCTTATTTATTTTGCTGCTGTTGTTCACCCTCTGGAGATTCACATTTATTCTGCCAGCTTTAGCTGCTGAAGTGGCCGATGGAGGAAAAATCTTCAACGCTCATTGTTCTTCTTGTCATATAGGCGGTGGAAATATCCTCATCAGCCAGAAAACCTTGACAAAAGAAGCATTATCAACATACCTCAATAACTATGAACAAGATGGTATACAGGCGATTATCTACCAAGTACAAAATGGTAAAAATGCTATGCCTGCTTTTAAAAACAAGCTCAGTAGCCAAGAGATTATCGAGGTAGCTACTTACGTTTTTCAGCAAGCAGAAAATGGTTGGTAGGATATAGTGCTTCTCGTTTTTTGATGGTACATTTCAACGAGAAGCGTTATGTAGAAATCATTTTTATCTGTAAATGTCTGGTAGTCAAAATTTTTCATCCAAAATTTCAAATTGTTATGAGTGCGATCGCTAAAATCGAAGCTGTTTATAAAATGACTATATGATGTGTAATTTTTGAGTTCAACTATGAATTTGTAATTGGTAGAATGTTTTCCTGAGCCAAAAAAACTAACGTTTGGAAATATACTGAATAAAATTGCGACCAATAGGACAATAAATTGCTGTTGTGGGAACGGAAATAGATTTAGACAACAAGATATTTAGCTAAATCTGAATGTACATTCTAGAATTAACTTTTGATTCACCAGTGAATAAGGTTGAATTATCAACGCACGTTGAAAAGCTTTAATAGCTTCACCATATTCTCCCAAGGCCGCATGACACAAACCCATACCGTGAAGCGCACCAAAATGCACTGGATTGAAATGTACAACCATCTGACAATCAGTTAAAGATTTTTGATAATCACCAATGCTGTAGTAAAGAAAAGCACGACGATTCCAAGCCTCAGCAAAATCCGGTTGTTCGTCTATGAGTTTTGTTAAAACAGATTCGGCTTCGGTAATTTCCCCCGCATCTAGCAACTTCTGGCTGTGATCAATTTTTTCTAGCCCGTATACACCCTTCTGCTGAAACCAGATGCGCCAGATTTTTTTAGTAGCCTGTTCGCGGACTGTGGCGTCAGGATTTTTCAAATCTTCAAGTAAGGGATTAATAGATAAAGAATCCATGAATTTGCTCTAAGTAATTTCATCATTAGATCAACTGTCGCACAAAATCATCTCTAGTAACATTCACTAAGACATTTTTTAAATCATCTTTAAATTGTCCTAACACAATTGCAACTAAAGTAATTTCTGTGTTATTTTTTTCTTTTTGTTCTTAAAAATATAAATACTTAAGTCTTAGGGTAGACCGATGTATAATTAGTTATAAAAATATGAGAATAAGCTAAATAAACATCAACTATTGGTAGTGGACAAAGCTATATTCATCAATTGTTTATCAAAACATACAAAACACACAAAATTACTATGCCAAAGCCAAACAATGTTTCTCGGCATATCCGATTGGGGGCGTGACGGTGTATATTGTCGGTGATGTCAGAGCGATCGCTCATCCTCATACACCTGTAGCTGTCCGTCTACACGACGAATGCAATGGTTGTAACGTCTTCGGTTCCCATATCTGCACATATCGCTATTTCAGTGCTGTACATATTAATGTGACTGTTCATACAGCAGCTATTGATGACCATGGTTATATTATTCCTGGATTAGGGGATGCGGGCGATCGCTTATTTGGGATTAAGTAGGAATGACGAATATAACGAAGAAAATTCACAAAAAATCATCATTTCCTAAGTATGGACTACACTAGTTAGTTGTAGTGTTGTAAAGTTCAGTTGGTTAACTGTTTTATGGTTATCGGACTTTCAGAAGATGTTTACGGGATGGCGACAGCACCAACTGTAGCTCCTGAACGGTCTATTCAAGTTACTCGCAAGCCTTATCCCAATTACAAAGTCATTGTTTTGAATGATGACTTTAACACATTCCAACATGTGGCTGAGTGTTTGATGAAGTATATTCCGGGAATGAGCAGCGATCATGCTTGGGATTTGACCAACCAAGTACATTATGAAGGACAAGCGATCGTCTGGGCTGGCCCGCAAGAGCCTGCGGAACTATATCACCAGCAGCTGCGTCGAGCTGGGTTGACGATGGCTCCGTTAGAGGCGGCTTAACAATGGGTAAACCCTCAGATGGCAGATTAGTTTGGAATCACTCGACCCATCTTTCCGGACTTATCCCCATTTTAGAACGCTTGTGTCACCAGCATGGCATCCAAACCGTGACACCGGGAGTGCTGGGTCGAGTTAAAAGTCATTGTCCGCAAATGCAACTGCGTATATCTGTGCCCATTCTGGGGGGTTATAAAGTCATCGCCAGACAAGGGAAGACAGTACAGGAGGTGTTTATTTTGACGACTTTAGATCAAGATAAACTTTTAGAGGCGATCGCGATCGCTATGAAAAAATAGGTGTTTGTGACTCATGTAAGTCCCTTAAAACCCCTGTAGAGACTCGGTGCTTCCCGTCTCTACATTTCGATTGATACCTCAATTCAGCACAGTGAAAAATTAATACCTTCTACAGTTAATATTTTTTTGTTATATAGTCCATCTTGCATCAATTCCGCTTCCCTGGCGATTGATCATTCCTCTACGCGGCGCGCTGCAAATCTGTGTAAAGGTAGACTGAGAATGCAAGAGAAAGTGAGAAAATATGACAGTGCAGCGGTGATTTTTAAAGTCATTTGTAGCATTTCCCAGTGGGGTAAAACTAATTTTTCAATCCCAAAAGCAAAGCAGTAAACTAGCCAGTAAGAAAAACTCATTCTAAACAGAATCCGCTCTGTTTCTTCCACATCATCCTTTTGCAGTTCACCGCCCCACAGCAATATTAGTCCAAGGACACAAGCGAAAAAGGAAACTGTAACTACAACCTCATGACGAAATAGATTGAGCAAATGCATTTGTGTTTATTCCCTTAGTTTTCAGTTAAAGTTCAGTCTAAAGGAATATTCCTGCGGCTTCTACAAAAGATTTACAAACTGCAATAGACTACTGTTATTTTTGTAAAAAATTGCAACAAAAATATTAGTTTTGCTAAGTCTCCGGTGTTCAGTTATTTTGCCTCTAAACTAAGTCCTATGTAAGGCTAGGCATGATAGCTAGCGTCACTTAGCTAAATATTACACATCTTCACATAGTGTTGAGATTAAACTAAATATTCATGACTATAAATTAGGCTAATAAGCAGCAGACATTAAAAATTGCATATACGGTTACATTTCCGCAATTGCGCTGATACATTCATATTGCATGAAAATAAATCCCGTAAAAACACGGTTACGCTGATTTGTACTTTTAAGCAAAACTGCGCTCATCTAGTTTATTAGGGTGCATTTATGGCTAACGCTGTAAAGCCGATTATCCCAGTTTATCTGGACTATGCAAAAACAGTAACTCTTGAATCGAAACAATCTGCACACAATAACTTCAGTAATGATTGCTGGGAAATACCTAGTGAAATAGCTGATGTCGATATTCAATTTTCAGCAAATTTAGCAACTTGGGAGCAGCTAAATTTTACCGCTGCTCAGAGCATCCATCTTATGCTTTTAAGGAGGTACTAAATGTCTAAAGCGTTAATTCAAGATATCTTTAGTAATCCTGAAGAGTGGGAAGAGACGGCTTTACCCGCAACAGATAAAGATTTGTTGGTGTTAACAGAAAGACTTTTAGAGTTTGAAATTCCCACTCAGGTTTTCTTTCAAGCTATAGCTATTGCTGCTTATGACAGTGCGTCTGCTTTTCGCTACTTTGATAACTATCTAGCCACAACTAAAAAGAAGAACAAAATACGAAATTTACTTTTGTCACGGTCTAGGAAGAACTTTGAAAATAATTGAGATGGATTTTGAGGATGTAGAGACGTAAGATTTTACGTCTCTATCAGAGTTGTGGTAGAGCAGAAAAATATTTTCATTATTCTTAAAACTTTTTGCTACTTAAGGCGTATTGAGTCCGCTAACAGGTAAGGTTTGCCATTTACCAGCAAATATACTTTCACTCGCTAGAGAAATTCTCAGCAAATCCTCCTTGAGTAGTGGGGGCCATTCAACGCCTGCTTTCCGTCCGATAACAAACAGTTGTTGCGCTTTGATACCTAATTGATATAGTGCAAAAGCTAGCTCTCTATCTATATTTGGGGCTTCTTTGAGGGCTTCAAACACCACTTTCAAGGCTAGCAAAATCGAGGTAATCTGACCAGGTACAGGCGGTTTTCCCTGCTGCATACGCACTAGCAGAGCATCTGAGTTGTTTTCGGTGGTTGTCTGGTCTATGAGGATTTTGCGAGCTGTTTCATAATTCATTTAGCTTACCTGAGATTAAGCATCAGTAGTAGGAGCATAGCATTGCTACGCCTCCAAGTTTCAACCTTTTATAGGGATTTAGGCACAGACGCCAAGCTGCTTCCTGCAGGTAAGTACCAAGGAATAATCCCTGATAGGGATTTGAGTTAATTAAAACGCAATAGAAAAACTTTTCACATACTTGATTAACCCAATAATTGTTTCAATCCCTGATAGGGATTTAAGTTAATTAAAACCAGCGATCGCTATCGCTTCTAGTACTTCGTATCTTGGTATTAATAAATATGTCAAGTTTCAATCCCTGATAGGGATTTAAGTTAATTAAAACCACAGGGGTAATCGACATCCTCGAAGCGATCGCTTTTGTTTCAATCCCTGATAGGGATTTAAGTTAATTAAAACAATTGAATTATATCGTTTTCGAGTTGGTTTAGTGTTTCAATCCCTGATAGGGATTTAAGTTAATTAAAACCTGTGCGGTTTTGAATTTCGTCTGTTTTACGTTTGTTTCAATCCCTGATAGGGATTTAAGTTAATTAAAACTTCAATCCATCGAGGTGTAACTGCACCGTTAATGTTTCAATCCCTGATAGGGATTTAAGTTAATTAAAACTATTTCTAATGGTGATTTGGTGCTTTCTCGAATGTTTCAATCCCTGATAGGGATTTAAGTTAATTAAAACAATGGATTGGCTAGGCGATCGCTCCCAAATGTGGTTTCAATCCCTGATAGGGATTTAAGTTAATTAAAACTGAAAGGTCGAATTCTACGGCGTTTGTGTTGATGTTTCAATCCCTGATAGGGATTTAAGTTAATTAAAACCAGATTTGGTGGGGGTCTCCTGGAGGTTTGAGATGTTTCAATCCCTGATAGGGATTTAAGTTAATTAAAACTACGCTACTAGGGCGATTGATAGCTGTACATGTTCGGTTTCAATCCCTGATAGGGATTTAAGTTAATTAAAACTCTGTTGTTCCGGCTTGTGTCGAGGTAGCATTCAGTTTCAATCCCTGATAGGGATTTAAGTTAATTAAAACGTCCCGCAGTTGACCAGCACGCTGCACACGAACAACACGTTTCAATCCCTGATAGGGATTTAAGTTAATTAAAACATGACAAAGTCACTTTTGGTAGTTTAGGCTTCAGTTTCAATCCCTGATAGGGATTTAAGTTAATTAAAACTCGATGCCCGGTTGGTAGCCGGGTTTTTTGTTGTTTCAATCCCTGATAGGGATTTAAGTTAATTAAAACGTTAGAGTCATAGCCCCGAATTACCATCTCTGCTGTTTCAATCCCTGATAGGGATTTAAGTTAATTAAAACTTTATTGCTGCTATATTGCTATCTACCTAAGTCATAGTTTCAATCCCTGATAGGGATTTAAGTTAATTAAAACTTGAACCTTTCTATGGACGCTAAAACTAAATTAGAGTTTCAATCCCTGATAGGGATTTAAGTTAATTAAAACCTATTATCAGTTTCTTATCTCTATTAACTGGTATAGGGTTTCAATCCCTGATAGGGATTTAAGTTAATTAAAACGTGCAGCTTTAGAAGCCATAATAAAAAGGGTCGCAGAAGTTTCAATCCCTGATAGGGATTTAAGTTAATTAAAACGTCACTTGCTCTAGTAGGCTTTCCGCCCCGCTCCAAGTCTCGTTTCAATCCCTGATAGGGATTTAAGTTAATTAAAACGTTTCCTTTACTCTTTTATAGTAACTAGTGTTTAGTTTCAATCCCTGATAGGGATTTAAGTTAATTAAAACACGAGTTTCTGGAAGTAATGCACAGATACCTGGAAGGTTTCAATCCCTGATAGGGATTTAAGTTAATTAAAACTTTAAGTAATAAGTGGCTAGTATTAAAATCAGCCATTAGTGTTTCAATCCCTGATAGGGATTTAAGTTAATTAAAACGAACTGTAATTGCACTGTTAGTTACTATACTGAAAGTTTCAATCCCTGATAGGGATTTAAGTTAATTAAAACTTCTTGCAATATTGCAGCTTGTCTTGATAAGGCATTGTTTCAATCCCTGATAGGGATTTAAGTTAATTAAAACATATTAGCCAGAGGTATTTGGGAAGCTTGGGATATTCGTTTCAATCCCTGATAGGGATTTAAGTTAATTAAAACATTTCTCTTTTATCTAAAAGTCCAGAAATATTGGTTTCAATCCCTGATAGGGATTTAAGTTAATTAAAACTGCCGGCATCCAGAAGGCTTGATATATTTGGTTTTCAAGGTTCAGAAGTGTCAATCTGGAGACAAGATAGCTTTTGAGGGGTTGGGTTGTCAAGGTGGGGTGAATGGCAAATAGCTCAAAGACTGTGGTGATGGGGGTTTCAGATTTGGCGTCAACCTGTTGGGTGGTGAAATTAGGCTCAAAGTCAGCGGGGATAAGCTTTTGAGGCACGAAATTTACTCGTAGCTTTCAAACACCTACTGGTTGACACCAAAATCATGCAAAGAAGACGGTGGTATCAATTGGCATTTCGCCGCCGATGCGCTCAATTTTGGGTTGACAGCAAGCGCAGAGATAGTAAAAACGAATGCTGTCTTGGTCTGGTTTGATGACTTTTGCCAAGCGCGATCGCAGTTTAGCATATTGAGTTGGTGTCAGTTCGCACTCAAATACAGAATATTGCATCCACTGTCCATAAGATTTGAGAATCTTGTGAATTTTGGTGCGACGCTTGTCTTCTGATATATCGTAGGAAATTACTAAATACATTTATTTGGGGAATGGGGTAATATTAGAGTGAACCCAACTCTACTTCATAACTAATGGTGGATATTTGTCAATTTCTCCTAGTAGATATTTGGCAAGCAATCTCGCTTGAATCTCGAAGGTTTCTTGATAGGTGTGTTGGTTTTGCATGAGCGGATGTTTAAATTTATTTTGTTTTTTTTCTTGATATAAACGCAGAAAAATATGTAGTCCATCTTTGGTGAGTGAAACTGCGTTACTTAGTGGTTCTGTGATAAAGTCTTTTGGTGTTAGCATTCGCCGATTAATAGCTGTGAGCACAACAGCGTCTACTATTAAAGGGCGAAATTCTTCCATTAAATCTAGTGCTAAAGAAGGTCTACCATAACGCTCTGTGTGTAAGTATCCTAAATAAGGGTCGAATCCGACGATATTTAAAGCTCCTTGGATGTCGTGGCGCAGTAAGGAATAACCTAAACTCAAAAGGGAGTTAACTGGATCTAAAGGAGGACGACGATTCCGAGTTGAAAAGTTGAAGTCGTCTACACGAATTAATTGATTAAAACAACCAAAATATGCAGCACTCCCAGCACCTTCAAAGCCTCTGATTGTATTAATTGAATTAGCTTTATCTAGAGATGCGATCGCATTCGATAATTGATTGATACCGGCATCTAAATCTAGTTCAGAATAGCGGCGTTTTGCTTGTGACAACGAGTAGCGATAATTTTTCAATTTACCTCTAACAAAACCTTGTGTAAGGTGAATAGCTTGTGTTGTTTCTCCAGCAGCTTTCCATTGAGCGGAACGTACAAAAATATTCTTACTCATTTCTGGTTCTAAACGGGCGATATATTTACCTGTGTTTGTGAGAAAAGTTAGGGGAATTTTTTGATTGACTAATTCAGCGATCGCTAAAGGAGAAATGCTGGCTCGTCCCACAATTACCAAGCCATCAATTTTAATCAAAGGTATATCTAAAATTGTCTTTTTCTCAAATTTTACGTTGAGACGTTCGTCTGTTTTGCCAATAAAAGCATCATCTTGTGTAATATAAACTGTCCCCATAATTTCACCTCAAATTCTCTTAATTTCCTACTCTCTGCGTCTCTGCGTGAGCCAAATCCATATTTTCAATTACCGACGCCAAAATTAACTGGCTTCATGGTAATTTCTTACTCTATCGAAAGCTTTAGGTAAACATTGTGAATTCAGACTGCATCCTTTACAGCGGTTGCTATAAATTGGTTTTGGCATTATACCTGTTTCTAGAAGATTTGTGACAGATGTAATAGTAGCGATCGCACTTTGTCGTAACTCTGCATTAATCTCTACTAATTGTCGTTGATGGGAGTGAGCATAATAGATGTAACCTGTGGTAATTGTTTGTCCTGTCATCTCTTCTAAACATAAAGCTTGAGCACATACTTGCAGTTCATCGTTATCCCACTCACCTTTATGTCCTCGCTTATATTCAACAGGATAAAATTGACCCTCTGCTGATTCAATTAAATCTGATTTGCCAATTAGTTGATACTTATCTGATTTCAGCCAAATTGCTCGTATTTGCCACGTTTCTTCATGCATTACCTCGGTTGTAGTGTGGACGCGATCGTGCAAACTTGTGCCTTCGATTGTGTATTGATTATCAACAAATTCACCTGCACAAAACATCCTCCAACAGCGATGAGAACAGTAGGCAAATTGATTTAATGCCGCAATTGGAATATATTCGATGTTCATGATTATTCGTTATTTATTATTCTCTAAATCCTAATAGCTTAATCGCCGCGTAATTCCCATACCCATTGTGGTTTTACGTCCAACACCTGCATATAGTGCGAAGTCAGATAGAGCATTAATTTGTTTAATTTGCATTGGCTCGACTTCTCCCAAAAGCCGATAACTAATTTCTCCTAAAAGGCCAATAAATTTACTGCGGGAATCTGCTAATATTTCTGTGTGAATGTTAATAAATGAGGGGAAAATTGACTCTATAGCAATATCAGTAAAGTCAATACCACTGTATTTATTCCACCGTGTTAATAGGGAGTTAAAAACACATTCTCTGGTGGGGAGAGTTGTATCGAACTTTCCTTGACGAAAGGCTGTAGGAGTGGAGAAGGTGAGACGAATTGTGGTTTCGCGATCGCTCGCTTGCTCGTACAATTGAGCATAGCTGCAAGCATTTGCCCAAGGTTGCGTTGATTGCGGTGTGCCTTGAATGGTGGTAATATACAAGTCTGCTGGGCCAAGATGCCAAGGATGATTGGGATTAAGATTTAGCCATAGTTGGGTAAGTTTGCTAAATAGAGTGTCATCTAATAACGAGATGCGCCACCAACAAGGAGTCTCAGCGGGGATGGGTTGTTGATGTGAATATTGCAATTGCGATCCTCTTTTACTCCCCTTAAAATGGCTGTCAATTTGTAGAGGGGAGAGGGTGAAAGCTTTGTCAGCGTCGGAGTCGTGGAGGCGATCGCCTAATGTTTTATCTACAGAACTGACTAGAGTTAAAAATAGGGCGTGCAGATGTCTGCCTGTGAGATATTGTGGGGGGATAGGCGATTGAGGTAGTAAATTAAGGACTAAACTGTGAGGCATATTTACGTTTTTTGGTAGTAGATTGAGTAACTCTAGATTCAATAGTAAATTCTGGAATTTCTGCTAATTCAGTCTCACCTAAACTATACTGTTCACAAACCAAACTCAATCTATTTCCAGGAGTTTTCACAGCGTTAACAGAGTGAGTTAAGTCGCCTTGAAAGTAAACTAAGGTGTTCATCTGTGGTTTAATTTGTCCTAGTTGGCGCTTGTGCGCCTTGAGTAAGAGTTCTCCACCTTCCATATTTTCAGGTACTCGCACATATAGAACACTCACAAGCGCAGGCGGTTCAACGGTTTTGCAATAAGAACGCAGAGAGCGATCAATATGCGGATCAACGCGAGAACCTTCCTTGAGTAGCAGGGGATTGAGGTAAAAAGCGTTACAACTAGGCTGGAGAGCTAAATCTAAGTACGGCTTGAAATAGGGGAATTGTTGCTCTACTGTGGGGATGTGCGATCGCTTAAACACCACTGAAAATCCTTTAGTCCCAACAAAATCGCGGTTGAGGTTGTTGATAGCAAAATAAGGACAAGCGTGGATTTCTCCCCACAAGTTGTTGAGGTAATCACTGGGGAAGGCGTTGGGTTGTTGTTGGTAGTATTTCACAAGTATAGGAAAATGGGAGGGGCGATCGCTAAATTAGCGCATCTAAAATTTTACCCCTCTTTCTCTCTGCGCCTCCGCGTCTCTGCGTGTTCAAAAAGCAAACTAACTGCGAAAACGATATTCCATACAAGCCGGAATTTTCAAATTTTTTACATCATCAAAATAGTAATATTGCCCTCGCATTTGCACATTTTGAATTAAACTAACTGGAGGCATATTCACCACATCGTAGCTAATCACTTGATTAGTAAACATCACATCTAAAGGGTTTAAAGGATGTGTACAGGTGAATAAACCTTCAACAGTTTTAGGGTTAGATAACTTCTCAACCATTACCTCAGCCTTACTCATCCATTTACCCAAGCGAATCCATTTTGGTAATTTGAGTTCTTTTTGGGAAATGACAAAAAACTCAAATACACTTTCTGGTGCAATTTCTTTAGCTCTACCAAAACTAGGGATATTCTTCTGAGTTTTCTCCATTTCCATGTGGTAGTTGTTGTTAGCATACTTCCACGTATTGAGGATAGTAGAATGATTGAGCGATCGCGCTGGAGTTACATAAATTACCTGTTGATTGAGTGGCGTTAAATGCTCCTCATATTTTGGCACTTGTTCGGGACAAAAATAGCGATAAGAATGTTCTTCAGCTACCGTAGTAGAGTAGATTTGACTATCAACTAAACCCAATGCATAACAGAGAGCGTAATTATGAATTACTGGCTCTGTTTCGTATAATCTGCCAATTTCACGTGTGGCAAAATAGAGGCTGTCGTGTAACTCTAATTGACAACGGTAAATAAATACCATTATTCTTTCCCCGCTTTAGCAGCAGTTTTCTTCTTAGTGATATGCTTGCCTGCATAAGCCTTAGCTTCTGCATCAGCTTTTTGTAAAATTTCCTTGATTCCTTTTTCGCTTCCTGTGAGAGTTTTAACTTCATTCAATAAGGATATAAAAGCATCACCAATAAAGTCAGTATGAACGATAAATTCATCAGCCATCAACGCTGCAATTGCATTTTTAGCAGCAGTAATTACATCATGTTCATCGAGAGGCTCTGGTGGATTTAAAGTATTATTAGCTTTCATTTGGTCGTGTATTGCTTGCGTCCAACGCAGATTACTAGTAATTTCTCCATCTGCAAATACAACACCAACTAGCTCATTTCTAACACGACCTGTGCGGGTTGTTTGCGCTCCATAGTGGCGAGTTCGCAGAATATTATTAAAAACGTAAAGGAAGCTAGCTTCGGTGGGGTCTTTGAGTGTGACAATACTAGGGAAGAAAACTTGCGGTCTGATGTGGTCTTGCTGATTAATTCGGCTAGTAACTTCACCCGGTTTAGAATTATTTTCACCCTTAGAAGCCATTGTGCCATTTTCAAAAGGAGCATTGAGAGTGAAGGTTTCGTGTGATTCATCAAATGCTGTAATTGAAAATGCGGTATCTACTACAACTTTTGATTTTTCGGAACCGGAATCACCTATAGCAAAGCCGTAAATAATACAATCAGGATTATCCATTGCAAAATTCACGTTATATTCGCATTCTTCAGCCGTCATTAAGCCATAGTTACGCAATAGTTCTCGACCAACTAAACGCTCTGGAGTAGACTGTTTGCGCTTGAACATTGACAAACGGCTAATTGTAGTTTTGTCTTTTACTCCGGCTCTTACTCGTGCTTTATTTAGTTCTCCATCTGTTTGAAATAAAGGATAAGATTCGGTAATCCGAATTGTCAAAAAGTGGACATATTTACCCATTGGTTTGTAAGGAATTTCAGCTTGAAATAACTTGGATTCAACAGTTTTGAGAATTGCCATAATTTATCTCCTCAGAATTATTTACTAATTGTTTAGGCAAGATTAGAATTATTGATTTTCGTTATCAACAGATTCAGTAGATTTATCATCTCTAGCTGCATTTTCTTTGTCGTCTTCTAAACGGTAAAGAAACTCGCAGGTATCTCGAATTAAGTTTAGTTGACGACCAGCTAAACGAGCGCGATCGCCTGCAAATGATTTCTCAAATACCTCCGTTACAAAATACCGTGCAAAATCTAAAACAGCTTGGCGTTCCTCCTCACGTTTGCTGATAATCCAACGTCCTTCAGCTGTAGAGGAATGAACGCGATCCATGAGTTTAAAAACTTCTGCTGCAACAGCCGCAACTAATGTATCTCCCTGAAACACACTTGACTCAGCTTTGAGTATAGTTTCTGCTGCGATATCAATGGGTTTCAAAACAGCATTAGATTTAGGATTATAACGCTTATTAGCTCTATAAAATCTGCGATACAAATCTGTTAGTTTCTTTGGATGATTCAGACTTGATTCTTCCTTCACATTCAATGTTTCCATATTGTTGTCATATTTTACATAAGGGTCAAAACAAGGATAAAAGTGATAGGCATAAAGCCTAATTTTCTCAATTCGTGCTGTTTCTATTCCCTGGTTACGTACCCAACGATTGAGGTAAGAAAAAACGTACAGAGGACTAGTTTCAAAATCTTTCGCCAGTTCTGTAAATCTCCCCCAATTGGCATCGTAACCAGACTTACCTTGTCTAGCATTGACATCAAGGTGAATAGCATAGGCGGCGGTAAGCACATTTAAAGGTGCTGGGTATTGGATACTGTTTTCATTCCAGCCTTCGAGAATGTAGTCAAGACGGAAGCGATCGCGCCTTACTAAAGCACGGAAAGCATGAGGCGCACTATCAAGGAAAACGCTTTCCTCAAATTCAGCACCATCATTAAAAGGTGGAATTGGCGACTCCGAAACCACAGTTTTAACATCTAAAATCATGGGAAAAGCAAATGCTAACCAAGTTGGCATTACCCAAGATTCCGTATCGGTGCTGTCTCTTCCTGGCGGGAGTGCCATGAAGTAAAATGTTAAAGGCTGGTCTTCAGGATAGGAAAGCTTAAAGGTGCGATCTTTGTCACGCTGGAGGTTTTCATCGATTAAGAAACTATCTACACTTTGATAATTTTCTCGTTTTAAGTTTGCCTGTAAATCTTTACTGATAAAATGATTGCGGACGCTGGTATCAAAGCGAGTTTGAGCAATACCATTGTATGCTTTCTGCAAAAACTTATTAGTCTCTGGAGTAAAATAATAAGTTGGATAAAAATAGAGATAGCGATATTTCCCATCTTCAAATCGCTTACCTACAGCTTGAGTTTGATTCATCAAGATTTGCCTCAGCATCATCTCCACACCTGCAATACTGGAGATATTGCGTTTAGCGTTAGAACCTCCTAATATTTGCTTGTTTGTATAAACTTGGGGCGTAAATAAAACTGCTGATTCCATTTGCTCAGTAACCGTGTAAGCAGAATGAGAAATTGAGCAAATTAATTGTTTCCCTCGTCCTGCTTTTTTCGCAGCATTGTAGTTTGCCAACTCCTTAAAAAAGATTTCTGCTTGATCGGTAGCTGATTTTTGTTGCGTTTCAGTCGGAAGCATAATCACGCGATCGCACCAATCCCTCAAATCTTTCCATTCATCAGGTAGTTTGTACTGATTAATGATTGGTTCAATGACTTCTATCCATCGATTAACCAGACTTTGACAAATCTCACGAACGTCTTCTTGCCCTGGATTACGTTTAAGGTATTGCGTTGCAATATAATACCAGTCATACGCGATGCCTCCAGTATCTTTAAGTTGCTGAAATGCGATAATTTCAGATTTATATTCAGATAAATCAAGAAAATCAATAGCTATTTCTGTAAGATTAATAGTTGGAATTGGAGGTAGTTTTTTGTTATTTTTAATTAGGGCTTTAACTCTGTCCAGATACTCTTTCCAAAACTTTCCAGTTATTAAAGCTCCTAGTTCTGCCAAATGATCTATACGAATATCTTCCGCAAAATCTATTTCGATATTCTTAGCTAAAACACCTTTACGCTGGAATTGAGCTAAATTAGTAGCTTTATCTGCTGCCTTGCTGGTTTTGACTTTACTCGGTACTGCATCGACGGTAAACTGCATTAAGCCTTTGATGTCGAGAAAGAGATTGTAATAGTCGGCATACTTCATCCCAATATTTCCACGACTGAAGCCAACTTTTCGGAGTTGAAGTTGATTAGCGCAGAGTTTTTTTATGGTGTCAATAACGCGATCATCTAATCCTTGTCTACTAATTTTTGGAGCATCTTTTCGAGCTAAATAAATTACTCCTGTGGGTAGATAAAGCAGTCTTTTGTAGTGAGTTTTATCCTCAGTGTTGAGGCTAGTGTGTGCTTCCATCAAAGCATTATTAACAACGTTAGTTAATACACCACGGTTTTCAGCAATACTGTGATAGGTAAATTTTAATTGCCCATCACTGAGGCTGTGGAGAATTCCATTTAATGTCTGGTGTTCTGCATCTTGAGGATGCTTAATAATTGAGGAAAGTAAATCAGCTAAACAAGTTAAATCAGCAAGACATATCAGAATGTAATCATCAATTATTGGCTGTAAACCATGCTCAGAAACATTGAGATTTGTATCATTTCGACGCTGGGCATTGTAGGCAATAAATAACAAATCATCTCGATATTCTTGCCATGCTGTTGGTTCATCAGGACTAACAAATTTATCAAGACCTAATTCACAGACTATAACATCTATAATTTCGCGGTGAGCATCTACAGATAACTTGCGAATGTCTTGTTCTTTATCTTGTCCAATTGCTTTATAATTATCTGGCATTTTAGGAAATAGCCGATAATCAAACTTTTCAAAATCATGTAAAATAAACCCAGCAATTAATAAGCGTCTTTCTTGTTCTTGAATTACCCTTTTTGCAGTGGTGTCAAGTTGATTTAAACAACGTTCTATTAAATTAGCTGGTAGTAAACCATTGAGTAAATGAGTATTTAAAGATTGATCACCTGCATTTCTTCGATCAAGTTTTTTCGGTTCTTTTATTTTGTGACTTTTTCCTAAATTATTTTGGTGGAAATTCTCTATCTCCTTTTCTTTCTTTTTATCAAGATAATCAAAAAATTTACCACCTTTGGCTGTAACTCCAACTGCTACCCGTAAAAGATTGGGTAAAACGTAATCACTAAATTCCTGCATAATTAAATCATCGTCATTTTCTGATTTAATTGCATCTTGCAGTAACTTGAGGGTTAAGAGTTCTGCTAATTGCGTTTCGACTTTTAGATTAGATATTTCTTGAAAGTCAGAATCATCTCCAGACATCCAATCATCATCTGATAGTTCGGAGGTTGAATCATTTTCTGTTTCTGCTTCTAAGATTGATAGTTGTTGATATTCATCTGACTTCTTACTTTTTTTAGCCATCTTCTTTATTAAAAATAATTAAATAAGATTTGAGTTATACAGCATTATCGCTAATCGTCAAGATTCATTCAAATCCTTCTAGTAATCTAGCAACTTGTTCTGGATCTGGAAGTTGATTTTTTAATTCTTGTGGTACTTTAGAAACTATTTGGTAAGTTGCAACACCAATTGGTTTATTAGATTCCTTTAGTGCATATTCAACAATAGTTCTCTGTTTGGACTTACAAAGAATAATGCCAATAGAAGGATTTTCTTCTGGTAGCTTTACCGTGTTATCTAAAACAGCCAAATAAAACTGCATTTTGCCAACATATTCAGGTAAAAACTTACCAATTTTTAATTCTATTGCCACCAAACACTTTAAACGGCGATGATATAATAAGATATCTATAAAATATTCTTCATCATCAACTTCTAAACGATATTGGCTACCAATAAAGGCAAATATTCCACCCATTTCTTGTAAGAAAGGTTGAACTTTTGCTAAAATTGACTCTTCTAGCTGTCGTTCGCTGTGTTCATCTGCTAATTCCAAAAAATCAAAAGTATATTCATCTTTAACTGCTAGCTTTAATTGGTTACGGATCTCTGCTGAAATACTTTGATCAAAATTAGTTTGATTCAGCAGAGTTTTTTCATAAGTTTGATTTTCAATTTGGTGAATTAAAACGTTTTTTGTCCAGCCAAACTTCCGAGTCATTCTAATGTAAAATTCTCGTTCTAAATCATCTTTGCATTTTTCTAAAATGACTAAATTGTGAGTCCATCCAATTTCTGCAACCATTGGTTGCAGTTTTTCATTTTGGCTATATGTGACGTAAAAGTTCCGCATATTCCAGATATTTCGAGCAGAAAACCCACTAATACCAGGAAATTCTGCTTGTAAATCTTTTGCTAGCTGTTCTACTACTGATTTCCCCCAACTAGCATCCTGTTGTTTGATAACAATCATCTGCCCAATATCCCAATACAAGTTAATCATTTCCCGATTAACTGCCTTTAATGCTTCGTACTGGGCTGAACGAATCCGTTGTTGTACTTCCATAAGTAGATTTCTGTAATCATCAGAAATGGAATTACTCATAATGACAATATTTCAATCTCTACAGTAAAAATCGTTTTTTTCTTCTAGTTCCTGATTTCTACCAATTAGATAGTCGAATTGAGCAACTTTTCTGCATAACAATTGGATTGATTCCTCAGTTTCCTCAATTCTACGGTCATGGTCTGAGAGTCGATCATCTTGAATGATATTGTGCTGCTGCTGCACTTTAATGCGATCAATCAGATCATTGATGGCATAACGGAGTTGGTCTAAGGGGTCAGAGTTTTGGCTTTGCATCTAAGTGTTTCCTGGTTTAAAGGATTACTTTAGAGCCTAGCATACTATTTTTTCCGAGACCATTGATTTTTATCGTAAAAGCACTCTCTGACAATATATCCGTGAATAATGATTCTGTAACTATAAACAAATTCGACTGTGAATGCCTCTTTCGTGCTATCTTATGGTGGTGGGGTCTTTAAATAATCCCTTCTTAGGGATTGAAACACAGACTCATAATTCACTGATACTGAACCCACCCTGCTGACAAAGCAGCAAATCCCTATTAGGGATCTCAACACGGCGTTATCCATATCTCATCCCCTTTACTCTTAAACCAATATGTCAAGGTATCTAGCAATAGTGCAGACTGCCCGAAGGCAATGCAGTATGGTGGTGTATTATCTAAAACACTATATTGGTCACTAATTGGGTAAATCTGAAAGTGCATTGGCAATCGTCCTTGCTGACGTACTCTCTCTAAGGGAAAAGGCAGCAGATAACAAACTAATGCCTGTTTCTTCAATTGCTTGTTAATTTCACTAATCCAATAGTTTGCAGGTTGCCAAACCTGAATACCCAACAACACCTGCACATCCCATGTATCAGCAAAGGGTTTCAAGTCTCCAGGATAAGTAAATTTCCAATCTAGTCTTTCTTCTCGATAGCGAAGTAATTTCATAAATCCTAAGCAGTTTTTAAATCTGCCTTTGGGAATAACTGTATCTGTGCGTTCTGCTGTCGCTTGTCGCAGTCGTTCAAATTCTGTCCCCTTCATCGGTTCAATTTCCAAGTTGCTGAGAATTCCAGGTAAATCGTAGGTTTTGAACTTATCAGCCTCATTTTTCTCTGTAGTGTCGTAAATTCCACACAGTAAAGGACTCTTACCTCGAAAACTCACAGCCTCCTCTAAAATAGGATTTCCCTTATCTGTTCCTGAAAGTTCGTGCCATTTTTCTTCCCATTCTTTGCTACGGACAAACGCTGCTTTAAGACTGGCTTTTCTTTTGTCTGTGCTGAAAACTATCTCACAATCTTTCTTTAGTGCTTCCTGACTACCTGCTGCATATTGCTGTTTAATATTAGGATGTCCCAACTGTCGAACCAGTCGCATAGATTGAACAACACCCCATTTAAAGTAATAGCCTGTAAAATCATTAATTTTGCGGTATTTATCCCTAATTTGATCGTGAAAAAATGGACGTTCATAAACTTCGCCTGACTTCAATAGTGGTGTTTCATCCTTCCCATCTTTTTCAAAAAGCCTTTTCACCAAAAATTCAGGGACAAGTGCATAAGCAGTAAAGTTAGTAAAATTAATCTGCTGTCCGTTACGTTCATAACCATCATGTCGTCCCAGTCTGCCTAAACGCTGGATAAAATTACCCGCATCTGCTGATTCAAAAAACAAGAAATTGATTTTGAAATCAACACCTACATCAATAGTGCTAGTTCCCAAAACTAAATCAGCATTTAGGGATTCTTCTTTAGTTTTTTTCCCAGATAAACCAGTATTTTCTTCAACTGTGAAATTATACGGCTGGAGAAAAGGTATAAAAAAATCCTTTAATCTTTTCACAGCAGCAATAGAATTAAGAATAATTGCGCCTTTGCTACCTGGATGCTTTTGTAAATGATCTAAAATCAACGCTGCATTATCTTTCAACCAAGTTTCCGAAGCTTTAGGTGTAGATTCTAAACCGACAAAATGCAATGATATTTCCCCTACGACTTTTCGCCAATCTTGGATTTTTAGAGGCTCAGATTCAGTAAGAGTATAAGGAAATTGATATTTATGCTCTTCAAGTGGGTTAATTTCATGACAGCGAAAATCTGCTAATTTAAGCCTTTCAATTAATTGGGTATTTGGTGTGGCAGAAAGGAATAAAAACTTTTTACGCCTATTAGTGCGACGAATCAAAAGTATTGTATTAATGACGCTGGCGATTTGTGGTGCTTGAAATACGTGAAATTCATCAAAAAGAATGACATTAAAACGCTTATCTATTCTATTCCAGAGTTTATCGGGATTATCTTTATAAAGTAAATATGCCCCATAATGTAGATAGTGAAAAATATCAGGATTTGTAAGCAAAATTTCAGATTGTCCAGCGCGAGTTTCTAAAGCTACTCCTTTTTTTAAGTTTTCTTCTTCAGCATAAATTTCTAATTCTTGCCCACTTAATCGATTAACACGCGGTTTATGTTCAGGCTGAAATTTCTCAATGTATCCTCTAATTTGTTTTTCTTGATCTCTAGCGAGTTCGTTTGTGGGATATAGCCCTAAAACTGGAGAGTGTCTTTGCAAAATATCCAGGTATCCGGCGAGACTTTTACCATCGCCAGTCATTGCAGTGTTGAACACGACATCAATATTTGGATCGCGCAACGCTTCTAAAGTAGCTGCTTGATGCCAAGAAAGTGACCAATCTTGAGGTAACTTCACCCCGTCAGGTGTCGGGACTGTTTGGGAGTAAACAGGCTTGAGAGTAATTCTGTAATTTTCGGACATACACTTAAATAGTGTCCGTAACTAGTTGTTAAAAACTATATTGGCACGCAAAATAGAAGTTGACAAGAGAAAATGTGTACAAAGTGTACGGACAATTTTAATGAGTCGAAAAGGTCAATCTATTACACTGTCGATATCAGAACGTGATAAAGCCGAGCTAGAAGCGATCGCCTTAGAATTCGGTATGATGTGGGGAGAAGAGCAGCCTAACATCTCCAAGTTAATTAAAGCGATCGCTCAACGTCAGCTACTTATCGGTAACAATAACGATTGGAAAGAATCCCGCATCCGCGCCTTACATCGCTGTATTGCGGCTTTGACAGATATCGGACAAATTGAACAAGCCCAAATCATTGCTAACTTGCTTCTCGAACGCAGCGAACTATCAATACCTCTGCGAAACGAAATCGAACGCTTTCTCGAAAATTCCCCTCCAGCTTGGCGCTTACAAATAGATAACTACATTCTGCGAAACCAACCATTTCAGCTTTCTTATCAAGATGCAAGAGGTGTATTATTCAACTTTACAGTTCGCCATGCCCAAGTTGCACCTCACGAAAAGCGACAATATCTCGATTGCTGGTGTGAAGAAACAGAAGGAAACTTTGATATCCCAGAACTGATTCACAACTGGAGTTTACGATTAGACAGAATTACAGATGCAGCGGTGACTGTAATTTCTGGTGAATGGCGTAATCAGTTAGATGAGATAGAAGTTGAAATGCATTTATTCGCTGGTTTAGCCTTTGCTTATCAAGCCAAACCAGAAGACACTACAAGCGAATGGCTACCAGATAAACCAAAAGTCAAGCGAGTTATCAGGCGAGTATCGAGTACCTTTTGGTTTAGCCGCGAAGTTATGCAGTATGCACCAGATTGTGTTGTGATATTACCGGAAAATGTGCGCGATCGCCTCAAGCAAAAACTCCTCACCCTCTGCCAGTTGTACGATATCGAAACCACGAGTTAAATGATACCGTCACCATAACAAAATTAATTTCAGAAATACTCAGCGCTACTCTGCACTGACTCCGTGTCCCTCTGCGTTAAAAAACTCTCCAAATTAATGCAAAAATCGCAAAATCTGGTCAATCATTCGATTCGCCTGAGAACCATAACCGCCGCCAAATAAGTTGAAGTGATTCAAAATATGATACAGGTTATATACCGTTTTTCTATCTTCATAACCTGCATCTAAAGGAAACACTTCGTTATAACCTTGATAAAACTCTGCAGGAAAACCACCAAACAATTCTGTCATGGCGATATCAACTTCTCTATCGCCATAATAAGTAGCTGGGTCAAAAATCACTGGTTCTCCTGACACACTACACCCAGCATTTCCACCCCACAAATCGCCGTGTACTAAAGATGGTTGTACCTCGTGGTCTACCCATAATTCCGGAATCGCTGCTAATAATTTTTCTTGCTGCGGAAAACTACCACCCCGACGCCTGGCTAACTGAAATTGATAACCTAGGCGATGTTTTGTATAAAATTCTGCCCAGTCTGCTGTCCAATTGTTGATTTGGGGTGTGGAACCAATGGTATTGTTAATTTTCCAGCCAAAACCTTGACTGCTGGTAGCTTTATGCATTGCAGCTAGTTTGCGTCCCATCTCCAGCCAGGATTGAGTATTACCTCTTCCCATTTCTAGCCATTCCAGCACGATGTAGCTAGAATTCCCAGCCGTACCCCAACACAGGGGTTTGGGAACGCGGATGCTAGCTGTTGTCAGCATGTCCTCTAACCCCAGCGCCTCGGCTTCAAACATCGCCACTTGTGATGCTTGATTAATTTTGACAAAGTAAGTCAACTCACCATCACAGACAGCATAACCTTGGTTAATACACCCACCACTCACACTGCGCCGCTGCTGACTCTGAAATTTCTCACCAGTCACCCGGCTAATATGAGCATCAATTTCCATCCAATTTGTCAAGTTCCCCACCTCCCCATCACCCCACCTCCCCATCACCCCATCACCCCATCTCCCCATCACCCCACCTCCCCATCACCCCATCTCCCCATCTCCCCACCTCCCCATCACCCCACCTCCCCATCTCCCCACCTCCCACACTCCCCATGCCCAATTTAATATGGCTTCAGCACAACTACACCATAAGCATCTGGATCAAGATACTGATTTGCAGCCAGTAGTAAATCGTTTGCTTGCTGGGCTTGAATATATTCTGGGTAGTTAAAAGCTGGTTCTAAATCACCTAGCAATGATTGATAATAACCATACAACCCAGCACGATCGCTTGGTGTTTCGTTACCAAATATAAACCTGTTAGCAACGCGCTTCCGCACTCGGTCAATTTCTTTGTCTGTCGCTAATTCTGTCTGTAGTGTGCGAATATGTTGAGCGATCGCATTTTCTACAACTTCTAAATTTTCCACTGCACACTTAGCCGAAATATAAAAAGTTCCTTGCAGTCGATGACTCATATTACTTACAGAAATCGAGGAAACCAGCGCCCGTTCTTCCCGTAAATCCCTCACAAACCTTGATGTCCGTCCGTGTCCCAAAATTCCCGCTACCACATCCAGCCCATAAGTCTCATCTAATTGACTCAACCCAGGTACGCGCCAAACCATCACTAACCGCGCTTGCTGGAGGCTTTCATCAATAAATTCTCGCCTAACAATTGTAGTAAACGCTGGCTCCTGTCGTACGGGTGGCGTTTCCTGACCCCTAGTTTCCCCACTCCTGGTTTCCCCATCCCTAGCAAATCCCGCAGCCACAATTTCTATCAACTCTTCCACAGGTAAATTACCCACAACCGCTGCTGTCATCGACTGAGGTTGATATAAAGCCGCGTGGAAATCTCGCATCTGTTGGGGTTGGAGTTGAGAAATCACCGACTCTGGCCCCAGCACCGGACGGCGATAGGGTAATTCCGCAAACGCCGTTTCCATCGCCCGGCGAAAAGTTCGCCGCTGGGGATTATCCTCCGAGCGCCTAATCTCTTCCAGAACTACCAACCGTTCCCGTTCAAAAGCATCATCAGGAATACTCGGGTTAGTTACCACATCTATTTGTAATGGAGCCAGTTCGGCAAAATCCTTCGGAGCAGCGGTGATATAGTAGTGAGTGTAGTCTTGGCTAGTAGCGGCATTGGTAACAGCGCCCCTCTCTTCAATCCGGCGCTCAAACTCACCACTCGCCAGTCGTTCTGTACCTTTAAAAATCATATGCTCTAAAAAATGAGCCATGCCGTTAATGGCATCAGATTCTACCGCAGAACCAACGTTAATCCACAAATTCAGGTTAACAGCTTCAATCGGCATTTGCTCCGCTACTATTGTCAAACCATTCGGTAACTTGTGGAGCGTTGGCGCATGAAGACGAGGGTATTTTAGTAGAGCTGAAGTCATGGGTTGTGGTGAGTTGTGAGGAAGCTTTTTACTTCTCTATCTTATCTATGACTGATAGTTGACCGAACAATTCGTAACTCCCAGCAGGAAATTTGCTCATTTCAGCCTCAAAGGCTCAAGCGTCAGCCTCAAAGGCTCAAGCGTCAGCCTCAAAGGCTCAAGCGTCAGCCTCAAAGGCTCAAGCGTCAGCCTCAAAGCCTCAAGTGTCAGCCTCAAAGGCTCAAGCGTCAGCCTCAAAGGCTCAAGCGTCAGCCTCAAAGGCTCAAGTGTCAGCCTCAAAGGCTCAAGTTTGGTAGGGTGCGCTATGGACTTTAGTCCTAACGCACCGAAAATCTTTGGTGGTGCGTTACGCTGACGTGGTAACGCACCCCACACCTATTCGCTGATATCTCAACTGGCTGTAGTTGCGGGTTTCTTTTTCGGAGAACTGCGGGTAAACCTGCGTCCCATCTCATCAATGACTGCATCTAAACCAGCGACATCACCGCTAGCCTTGGCGTAGTTGTAAACTGCTAAAGCGGCTGCATAAGCTTCACTACCAGCGGCTATACAGGTATCATCGACGAGTTCTTGCAGTTGGGTTAGGGATAACAGCACTGGATACAACGCCTCATACAGCGCAATATCCCGGCGCATCTCTTCTAAATCAAAGGAACGGGGTAAAAAATTCGGGTTTTGTGTCGCAACTTCCAAAGCTTTGCTGACAAAAGCCCGGCTTTTATCTCCCATCTTCACAATTGTGCGTCGGTCTTCTGTTGTCAAATCTACCAAAAACGGTAACTTTTCCCGAATCGTCCCGATCGCTTTCATTACCGCGTCCCGGTCTGCAGGGGAAAGATTAGCACTGATACGATTGTCTGCCATTTTTATCACTCCTTTGAGATAACTTATCTCAGTATTCCCAAAGTTAAACAAGCGATCGCTTTCTTAACACTAAGCCTCCCTTGAAAATGTCTTTCTTTGCTTTCTTTTCTTTGCGTCTTTGCGCCTTTGCGTGAGGCAAAAAATATATTTATGCAAGTGATCTAACATACAAGGCTGGATTGAGGCTTAGTAAAACTCAACATTTGTTACAATTATGAATAATATTAAGAAATATAACTAAAAATCTCTAATGTCTAGTTCTCCCCTGGATAAAAACAAATCCCGCGTTGTTGTTATCGGTGCGGGAATCGGTGGACTCACAGCCGGTGCTCTATTAGCTCATCGAGGTTACAGCGTTTTAATTCTGGATCAAGCCCTTGTACCTGGGGGCTGTGCTTCCACCTTTAAACGCAAAGGATTTACCTTTGACGTGGGAGCGACGCAGGTCGCAGGTTTGGAACCAGGGGGAATTCACCACCGGATATTTTCAGAATTAGAAATAGATTTACCAGCCGCAACGCCTTGTGACCCCGCTTGTGCAGTTTATCTTCCTGGGGAAACAACACCAATTAATGTTTGGCGCGACCCTGAGCAATGGCGAGAGGAACGCCAAAGACAATTTCCTGGTAGTGAGCCGTTTTGGCAACTATTAGCAACATTATTTAACGCCAGTTGGGAATTCCAAGGACGTGATCCGGTACTTCCGCCACGCAATTTGTGGGATTTGTGGCAATTAATTCAAGCAGTGCGTCCCAGCACACTCGTTACAGTGCCCTTTACTCTGTTTACGGTAGGGGATGCATTACGACTATATGGACTGGGGAATGACCAACGCTTGCGGACTTTTTTAGATTTGCAACTGAAGCTGTATTCTCAGGTGAATGCGGATGAAACAGCCTTACTTTACGCAGCGACGGCGTTGAGCGTGTCGCAATTACCCCAAGGTTTATATCACCTCCAAGGTAGTATGCAAGTATTAAGCGATCGCTTAGTACAATCTCTCGCCAGAGACGGCGGTAAACTGCTGATGCGGCACACTGTAGAAAATATTACAGTCAAAAATGGTCAAGCCACCGCCGTAGTTATTAAAAATCAGCAAACTGGGGAAGTATGGACCCAAGCCGCTGACCATGTAGTCGCCAATGTCACCGTACAAAACCTAGTGCAGTTGTTGGGCGAACAAGCACCATCAAGTTATAAACACCGAGCAGAAAAGTTACCCCCAGCTTCAGGAGCATTTGTCGTGTATTTAGGCGTTGACGCCAGCGCCATTCCCCCGGGATGCCCGCCCCATCTCCAATTCCTGTACAATGCCAACGGCCCCATCGGCGAGAATAATTCCCTGTTTGTCTCCGTCAGTCATCAAGGAGACGGTCGCGCCCCAGAGGGAAAAGCGACAATTATTGCTTCGACCTTTGTAGACCCGACTCAGTGGTGGCAAACCGAAGATTATGAAACACTAAAACAAAAATATACCCAAGAAGCGATCGCTAAACTTGCCGAATACTTTTATCTCAAACCAGAAACAATAGTTTACCAAGAAGCAGCCACACCCCGCACCTTTGCTCATTTCACCGCACGCGATCGTGGTATAGTTGGCGGTATCGGTCAAAGAATACCCACCTTCGGCCCCTTCGGTATCGCCAACCGCACACCCATCAACCATCTGTGGTTAGTCGGCGACTCGACCCACCCTGGAGAAGGCACCGCCGGCGTCAGTTACTCTGCGCTAACGGTAGTTAGGCAAATTCAAGCCGAAACACATTAGCTATCCAAAAATAGATCTAGAGACGAAGCAAAAGCAACGTCTCCTTAGTATTACTGGTCAGCAGGAATCGTAGACGGGGGAAATTGCGAACTCTCAGGAGTAGGTGCAGGTTCCGGATTGAGGAATTGTCGCCAAGCGCGAATTTGTTCTTGCGCTGCGCTGTAAGCCCCACTGCGTCGCGGAATCAACCTAGCAGTCTCAATCGCTCTCACAACATCAGACTGACTTTGGAGGCGAGCAATCTCCAACAATTGCTGACTCCATTGATCAATCGCCACATTAGCATCCATGCGTAAGATACTGCCTCTAGGCACACGCTCCGCTAGTCGCATGGCTTCAACCAAAGCATCTGGAGTCCCAGCCAGCGCAGTTTCTCGCGCTGTTTTCCAAGTTTCTCTAGCTTGAATCTGTCCTTGCCAATCTTCTATAGCCGCCTGTGCTTCACCCGCCAGGGCGCGTCCTGACGACGCCAGTTGTTGTACTGTGCTAATGGCTGCAGGCAGATTTCCACTTTGAGCTAATTCTCGTGCTTGGTCTAAGTATGGCTGGTCTTGAATGCGCTGGATTTTCGCCGTCCAAGTGCGAATTCGTTTCCGTGTCTCAGGGTATAATGCTCGACCGCTGCGAATTTGACTAGCTTCTGCGATCGCTGCTTCTAAGGAGTTAATATCTTCTAATAAAGCTATCTGTTCAGCTCGTTCTAAAATTGGCCGATCCTGGATAGTCTCCACTTGAGCTTGCCAGCGACTCATCTCTTGCCTAGCTTCTGCACCACGGGGGTTAAGTTGGGGAATCTGTTGAGCTTCAGAAATAGCCGCCGTTAAATCGTTGATTGACCCCTGACTAGCTAATGCGCGCGCTCTTTCTAAACGGGCGACATCTTCAATTTCCAACTGCCAACGGGCAATCAGCTCTTGGGCTTTGTTATACACTGCTCTTGAAGGCTGTATCTGTTGCGCTTGGGCAATAGCTGTTTCTAAACCAGGAATTGTGCCAATCCAAGCACTTCTTTGCGCCTCGCCTATACTAATAAAGTCTTCTATTTCCGTCTGCAATCCAGTATTTTCAGGAATTTGTCTAACAATACTCAAGGCTTCGTCTGCATCTCGGCGGTCTAGCTTTTTCTGCGCCACATCCAATATTTTACGACCAAAGGCCGGAATTAACTCCTGTGCTTTGGCGTATACGTAGCTATCTCGCCCAATGGCTTCAACCACCTTAATCGCTTTGAGTAAATTATCAACAACGCCAGTGTCTGCGAGGCTTTTAGCTTTAGCTAACTTCTCTCCATCTTCCCGCGCCGTCACAATCAGGCGATTTAATTGGTCATACTTAGTGGTTGTCCAATATTTATTGTCCACCCGCAGCAGCCTAGCAGATAGCATAAATGCCGATTGCCAATGCTCTTGTCGCAGTTCCTCCTCCGCATCTTTGTAAATCCCTTCTGCTTTCGACCAGACGGATTGCCATTTAGTCACTTGCTCGTCTACTAATTTATAAGCAGACAAGTCACGAGGAATTTTGCGAGCAATAGCGATCGCTTCATCTAATCTACCTGCTTGAAAACTGTCGTCAGCTAGGCCCAGAACATCTCGTGACCATTTTTCTAAAAAGCGATCGGCCTCTCCCCGTAGGGGATGGTCTTTTGGTAATTGCTTGACTAACCCAATCGCTTGTAGTAAGTCCTGTACTGTCTGCTTAGAAGCCGCCAACTGAGCACAATGTAACCTCACCTGAGAACTAGCCAAAGGCCAGAAAATTGTCGGGCAGTTGGGCGCACTTGGTAATTTTAGCAACATTGCCATCGCTAAAAACCCAATACCTCCAGGAATTAAGGTTAACATCGCTAACCAAAACACCCAACTTTGCATCCAGTGCGGCAATTTTTGATAAATCTGGTTCAGAGAAATAATCGCTTGTGACTGACTATTTAAAGGTAATCCGTCGGCATTTTCTTCTGTTCGCCGCTTCACTGACTTAGAGTTAGAACCAGTAGCTGGAATACCGAATGCATGAGTTTCCTGGGACTCTTTGATAGTTTCATCCGGCTTTCTGGCTCTAGCTGGGGACCAATTGTCTGGAATATCCCGCTCTGTCATTGCTCACACCAAAATAATTGAATAGCGATCTGTTAGCGATCGATGATTCTATTGTTGTCATAGTAGCTTTCTCGTTGACGAAAAAGCTACCTTGCCTCTTTAATCAATATCAACAAATACCACGAATCAATCAAAAAATTAGTTTGTTTTTATACCTTACCCTGACACAGACGACTCTGCTTGCAGATCAACAATTAGTTGCGCTAATTGATCGCTACTAGCCTGATAAACATTGCCACAAAAGTCGCAAGTTGCTTCAGCGCCATCATCTTTAGCAATCATATCTTGCAGTTCTGCTTCTCCCAGAATCTTTAACGCTCCTAACACACGGTCAAAAGAGCAACCACAGTGGAAGCGCAACATTTGACTTTCGGGAAATATCGTCAACCCCATATCTCCGAGCAGACCGCCCATAATTTCTGTCAACGTCTTCCCCGCTTGCAATGATGGTGTAAATCCCGCTAAAGCTGCTACTCGTGATTCTAGTAGTGCTACTAAAGCTTCGTCTCTGGCTGCTTTAGGTAACACCTGTACTAATAACCCTCCCGCCGCTGTCACCCCAGTTGGCCCCACAAACACCCCCAAAACCACCGCCGAAGGAGTTTGTTCAGAATTCACCAAGTAGTGCGCTACATCATCACCAATTTCACCAGATACGAGTTCTACCGTACTAGAATAGGGGTAGCCGTAACCAATGTCTCGGACAACGTAAAGGAAGCCTTTGCCTACAGCACCACCGACATCTAATTTACCCTTGGCATTGGGAGGCAGCTCTACATACGGGTTCGCCACATAGCCTCGCACTGTCCCATCTAACCCCGCATCTACCAATATACCACCCAAGGGCCCATCACCCTTGACTCGGACGTTGACCCTAGACCCGGCTCGTTTCATGCTAGAAGCCATCAACAAGCCTGCTGCCATAGTCCGACCCAGCGCCGCCGTTGCCACGTACGACAAATTGTGCCGCTGCCGTGCTTCTTCCGTCAAGCGTGTAGTGATTACACCAACTGCACGAATTCCGCCATCGGCTGCTGTGGCGCGAATTAACTGATCCGCCATGAAGAACCTTACCAACTAATGTCCTACACAAGACCCTTGCTTTTGAGCATGGGAATTACACCTATCATAACAAAACTTAACTTAATCTTTTGAGTGATGGGCGAATTATAATGTTTTTGTGAAGCAAGTCGATTTATATAATCAAGCTTTTATCTGTTATAGCTATTTAGTATTATGTGAATTTTGGCAATCAGCGTACTGAAAAAATTACTCATCAACTGAAGATCATCTAGAAAAAATGCTCGGTACTTTCCAACAAAGCCAATTACGAATAGAAATATCTGCCTCTGTAGATACTATTAATCAAAGTCTACTACGTCCTATGCAAATAGAAAAATGGCTGCTAGGACAACGATTTGCTCCAGGAATTCCAGAAGAATTACATTCAGGAGTTCAGTTTACAAGCTGGACAGGGCCAGTCGCCATCCATCATCAAGTAGATGTAGCCAGATTCAACTGCTTGCGTCTGCTATTGAGCGGAGGAATCGACGGTTTTCACGAATGGTACTGGGGCGAAGGTTGGATACAATCTCGTATTGAGGGAATTTCTTTACTACCTTTAAGTTTAGGGCAAACGCTAAATTTGTTGAGCTTGCGGCAGTTTTTAGCAACTCAAAAACATTAACTGTTTGCTATTAGCTATGCTTGTTGTTAGGACTTTTTTGCTGCAACTTAAAAACATTAAAGTCTTGATTCAAGATTTATCTGCATTGATCAATTTGTTGATTTGTATATAAACGTCGCTGTCACTCTAAATCCAGTACTGATTGATTCTGAATCCTGAATTCTGACTTCTGAATTCTTTTTCAATAGTTTCATCCTTCATCCTTCAGCCTTTTTGTACTAGTTAGACTTAACCACTAACACAGAACAATTGGCTTCTTCTACCACTTGACTACTAACAGAACCTTGGACAATTCGCTTTATCCCTGTTAGTCCTCGACTGCCAATAATAATTAAATCAGCTTGATAAATATTAGCAATGCGAATAATCTCATCAGCAGGATCACCAGTTACTAATTCTAACTCACTATCAAATGAGAATTTTTTCTGGTAAGATTGCAACTGTTTTTCAATTTGGAAATAAGTCAAAGTTAGTGACTCTGGCTGAGGACGATCAGCAGGTAATTCCTTTTCTGATTCTGGAGGGGGAAAGACGTGACAGAGAATAACTTTGCTCTCTTGTGACAGCACTAACTCGTCTAAAATCTCAATTACTCTTTCTGCAATTTCCGAACCATCCAGAGCTACCAAAATATTTTTTAGCACTGCTCTTTTCTCCTCAAAAGTAGACCCTTTTCATCAATATTTAGTGAGAATTATTAGCTATAACATCAATAATTTCCCAGCTATTAACTGAGTTGTCGAGGCTACATCGTCAATTATTTGCCTCGTCACAACTACTAAGATTCAGAACTTCAGTTTGCAGCCCCTGAATCATGTTTACCAAAAGTTTAGGAAAAAATTAATGATTCTAAATCATTCTTCTTGCTGAATTCGGCGTCGGATTGAATCAGTATGGGAGGGTAGTCCTTCTGCTGTTGCTAAAACGTCTATGGCTCCAGCTACCTTTTGCAGAGCGGTTTGTGAATACTGGATAATACTAGAGTGTTTAACAAATGTTTCGACCCCCAAAGCACAAGCATGGCGAGCAGATCCGGAAGTTGGTAAGGTATGGCTAGGGCCTGCTAAATAGTGTCCCACAGCTTCTGGCGTGGAGTGACCCAAGAAAATTGCTCCAGCATGGCGAATTTGTGGTAAGAGTTCCCAAGGATCAGCTATTTCTAATGCTAGATGTTCAGGCGCAAAGTCGTTAGAAAGTTCTGCTGCGGCTTCGAGAGATTCTACAATCACGATCAAGCCATAATGAGCGATCGCTTTTTCTGTATCTAGCCGTCGTGGGTGGTCTACCAGTTGTCTTTCCACGGCTACTTGCACATTCTTGGCTAAAGCCCCGTCTGTTGTTAACAAAATAGCTGCAGCCATGGGATCATGTTCAGCCTGTGCCAATAAATCGGCAGCTACATGTATGGCATTTGCTGTTTCGTCAGCAATAATTAATACTTCACTTGGCCCTGCCAAGCAATCAATTCCCACGGTTCCATAAACTAATTTCTTGGCCAAGGTGACATAAATGTTACCAAGTCCAGTGATCACATCTACTTTAGGGATGGTTTCTGTGCCATAGGCTAGAGCGGCGATGGCCTGTGCCCCACCAACGCGATAAATTTCTTGTACTCCCGCTTCTTGAGCAGCTACCAGCACTGCGGGATGAATTGCTTTTTGCGGTCTTGGCGGTGTTACCATTACTACACGTGGTACACCAGCTACCTTTGCAGGAATAGCATTCATCAGTACTGTACTGGGATAGACGCCACGTCCACCGGGTATATATAAACCAGCACAATCAACAGGAGTGTAGCGTTTGCCCAACACTACATCATCATCACCAAAGTGTACCCAGCTTTTGGGGACTCGCTGACGGTGAAACGTTTCAATTTGGTTGCAAGCCAAACGAATCGCCTCTAGCAACTCTTTTGACACCTGTTGGTAAGCTGCATCCAGGTCTGAACCTGTAATACGCAACTCTTCTGGCTTCAGGATTTGGTTGTCAAATTCATCTGTATAGTGTAATACAGCTTTGTTGCCTTGGCGTTTTACTGCTTGCAACACTTCTCGCACCGTAGCTTCTTTATGAAGCAGTTGTTCGTCTTGGGTGCGATCGCAGATACGTTGTAGTTCTGCTCTGACGTCTGCCTGCTGAGTAATGATTCGCAGCATGGAGTAAGGACAATGCCAAAATTAGAATGTTCCCATTTGAGAATCAGTCGTGCTTTTTACCACGGGGGTGCAAAGCTTTGCTCTAATTCTCTTCTCTAGCTTAACCTGGATTTTTTTGATACTCTTGAGGTTTCCAGCATCTGCTGCGCGGCTATGTTGCCGAAGGTTTACTGATTCAGTCTGACCACTCTCATAGACTATGGCGTGGGGAGTAGAACCACTAATAATTTCCACCACCCTTTCCTCCTACCCGCTGATGACGCGTGCTTTCAAACTAGTTGTATCCTCAAAAAAAGGATTTTATTTATTCCTTTACCAGTGTGTACAAACGTATTACGCTGAGTCTTTAAATTTACGCTTATTAAGTTTTACCACTCACACTATTTTGCGTCCCCCAGAAAGTGCTAGTTGGGGTGACAGGCTAAGCTGGTAGGGACAATTCTTATCTCCAATAATAGTGGTGGATCAAGTTAGTACTTGTCATACAATCTTATCTTAGCGCACATACAGCCTTGACTGCATGGCTAAAATTTGAGGTAAAGTCTTTAATGCCTCTAGTTACTCTTTTAGTTTTGTAGTGCCAACCTAAGGAAATTTTTTTCAGAAATCTTCACATTGGCAATATACATGCTATATTAGTAAGCCTAGTAGTGTGTGTAAATATTCATAGTCTTTTTGGAATTAATTGTGGCGAATACAAAGTCTGCTCTTAAGCGCGCCGAAATCGCGGAACGTAACCGACTGCGTAACAAATCCTACAAATCAGCAGTTAAGACACTGAGCAAAAAGTACCTGAACGCAGTAGAGGTCTACAAAACTAATCCTACCCCAGAATTAGAACAAGAGGTACAACTACGCTTGTCTGAAGCTTACAGCAAAATCGACAAAGCCATTAAGCGGGGAGTGCTTCATCCCAACAACGGGGCCAGGAAAAAGTCAAAATTAGCTCACAGACTAAAACAGTTTGCCCAAGCGTCTTAGTAGTAACTAGTGATTGGTCATTTGTCGATTGTCATCATCAAGACAAAAGACAAGTGACACAGATACCCACTAGGTGCCTTCAGAGTAACCATAGCGCTTGGTTATCCATAGGTTACTTTGGAGAAGCAGGGTAGGATAAATGACAAAGGATAGAGGATGCAGCTGATTGACACCCACGTTCATCTTAACTTCGATGTTTTCCAGCCAGATTTAGCTTCAGTACGATCGCGATGGCAAGAAGCAGGTGTAGTACATTTGGTACATTCTTGCGTCCAACCATCAGAGTTGGTCAGCATTCAAGCCATAGCGCAGCAAGTCCCCGAACTGAGCTACGCGGTTGGGCTGCACCCTTTAGATGCTCAAAAGTGGCACAGCCAAACAGCCGAAGAAATTTTATGCCAAGCCAGAGCTGACTCCAAGATAGTAGCTATCGGGGAAATGGGACTGGATTTGCACAAAGCAAACAACTACGAGCAACAATGCATAGTATTTGAGTCACAACTGGCGATCGCGTCCCAACTAAACTTACCTGTGATCATTCACTGCCGCAATGCAGCGCCACAAGTAAGAGCAGTGTTGGAAAAATGGCAGGAAACCACACAAGCAAAGATTCGGGGTGTGATGCATTGTTGGGGTGGCACACCAGAGGAAATCCAATGGTTTGTTGATTTAGGGTTCTACATTAGCTTTAGTGGCACAGTAACCTTCAAAAACGCCAAACAAATACAATCTTCAGCCGCTAGGGTGAGAAGCGATCGCCTGCTAATTGAGACAGACTGTCCTTTCTTAGCTCCAGTACCCAAACGAGGGGAAAGACGTAACGAGCCTGCTTATGTTCGTTACGTAGCAGAGCAAGTGGCACAATTGCGTAGCGAAACCGTAGAGGCGATCGCTGCTCAAACCACCCAAAATGCCTGCGAATTATTTGGTCTCGTCCTTTAAACCTATCTCTGTTGACAGGAGTAGCTGCGTTGAAAAAATAAAACCCTCGAAGGACAAAAATATGCTAGAATTATCCACCTCGAAGTGTTTAACTTACGGCATAATGGTAAAGGGAGAAAATTATTTCTCCTAAGCTTGTTTTTGCGATGTTATCAACTTGACCCAGGCCGACCTACCCTTCTAGTTTGTTTTAGCAGCAGAGGAAGCAGCCTTGCGTCTACGCCCCAATTGCAAATGCAAGGGATTATTATACTGGGAAGCGAACCTTTGAGTGCCCGCAAAATTCAAAAATACGAAACATTACATCCCAAACTTCATCAAATGGAGCAAGATTCAGCGCTGCTGCCACCAGATATACTACTTATAAACAAAATGTGTGCTTTAGCACCATAAACACAACGTCTTGGTTTGCAGCCCCTGAATTTATGGAAATTCTTTGTTTCTAATTTGGAACTGTGTGTGCAGGGTTGAGCATAGTTGAATATAAGCGGCGGTTTGACGCTGGGAATCTATGAATAACCCTGAAAACCAAATTAAACTCGCAGATTTTGCCAAACACGACTTTTCCTGTATTTAACATATAGAAAATTGTTAAACATAACTACCTTGTGAGTACAACCCACCAAGATAAAGCTATACAGACTCAAACTCACCTCAGCGTCATTCATTACCTGAGTCTGAGGATATCTCCTGAATTTAAATCAGAGGGGTATTAAAGACACAAAAGTATCGAGATGCAGGAGCTAACCAACTTGCTTTGCGAGGGCTAAGTGCCAAACATCAATCAAAACACAGCATATTTCAGCCACCTGCGTTTGAGAAATCGACCTCAGAGCAGAACTTTCGCAACTTCACGTCAACAAGGGCAATTACCCCCTTGTCAAAATACCACTTTCCCAGTTTAATTTCTGCGTTTGCCTGCACCTGTAAATAGCAGGTGGTTTGAGGATAAGTTACCGAACAGCTAAGGACACAGGCTGGAGGTGAAAAGCAACAAAAGTAGTGTCCAAAGAAAATTGTAACCAGGTTGACAAAGGTAGAGGCATGACTAACGAAACATATATGGAACCCGCCTTTTTGTTACCCGATTTAATAGAAATCCAGCGTTCAAGCTTCCGCTGGTTTCTAGAAGAAGGGTTAATAGAAGAACTCAACTCCTTCAGTCCAATTACAGACTACACTGGCAAACTCGAACTACATTTTTTAGGTCACAATTACAAACTCAAAGAGCCAAAGTACAGCGTCGAAGAAGCCAAACGGCGGGATAGCACCTACGCCGTGCAGATGTATGTCCCCACACGCCTGCTTAACAAAGAAACAGGGGATATTAAAGAACAAGAAGTATTTATTGGGGATCTGCCGTTAATGACAGATCGCGGTACTTTCATTATCAACGGTGCCGAGCGGGTAATCGTCAACCAGATTGTGCGGAGTCCCGGAGTCTACTATAAATCAGAAATTGATAAAAACGGGCGTCGTACCTATTCAGCTTCACTCATCCCTAACCGGGGAGCATGGCTAAAATTTGAAACAGACCGCAACGACTTAGTGTGGGTACGCATCGACAAAACCCGCAAACTCTCAGCCCAAGTCCTCCTCAAGGCACTGGGTTTATCAGACAACGAAATCTTTGACGCTTTACGCCACCCAGAGTATTTCCAAAAAACCATCGAAAAAGAAGGGCAGTTTTCTGAAGAAGAAGCCCTGATGGAACTGTACCGCAAACTGCGTCCTGGAGAGCCGCCAACAGTGCTTGGTGGACAACAACTCCTAGATTCTCGGTTCTTTGATCCCAAACGTTACGACCTCGGTCGCGTGGGTAGGTATAAACTCAACAAAAAATTACGCCTCTCTGTACCCGACACCATGCGGGTGTTGACTCCTGGCGATATTTTAGCGGCTGTCGATTACCTGATTAACTTAGAATACGATATTGGTAATATAGACGACATTGACCACTTGGGAAATCGTCGAGTCAGAAGTGTGGGCGAATTACTGCAAAACCAAGTGCGGGTCGGCTTGAACCGGTTGGAGCGGATTATTCGGGAACGGATGACGGTATCCGATGCTGAAGTGCTTACCCCAGCTTCTTTAGTTAACCCCAAACCGTTAGTAGCAGCAATTAAAGAATTCTTTGGTTCTAGCCAACTAAGTCAGTTCATGGATCAAACTAATCCCTTAGCAGAACTGACCCACAAACGCCGCCTCAGCGCCCTCGGTCCTGGCGGTTTAACCAGAGAAAGAGCTGGTTTTGCCGTGCGAGATATCCATCCTTCACACTACGGGCGAATTTGCCCAATTGAAACTCCAGAAGGACCCAACGCGGGCTTGATTGGTTCCTTAGCAACCCATGCCAAAGTTAACTTGTACGGCTTTTTGGAAACGCCATTTCGACCTGTAGAAAATGGTAGGGTTCGATTTGATCTACCTGCAGTCTACATGACAGCCGATGAAGAAGACGACCTGCGAGTAGCACCGGGTGATACTCAATTAGATGAAAATAGTTACATCCTTGGGCCTCAAGTACCAGTACGCTATCGCCAAGATTGGTCAACCACAACACCAGAGCAGGTAGACTATGTAGCAGTTTCTCCAGTACAAATCGTCTCTGTTGCTACTAGTATGATTCCCTTCTTGGAGCATGACGACGCCAACCGGGCACTGATGGGTTCCAACATGCAGCGGCAAGCAGTACCGCTACTCAAACCAGAACGACCTTTGGTGGGCACTGGTTTAGAAGCCCAAGGGGCGAGAGACTCAGGGATGGTAATCGTCTCCCGGACTGATGGCGATGTCACCTATGTCGATGCGACAGAAATTCGTGTCCGTCCCAAACCCTCAGGGGCAGAAATTCGGTACAGAGTTTCCAAATACCAACGCTCTAACCAAGATACATGTCTCAACCAAAAACCCCTAGTCAGAATTGGTGAGCGTGTGGTGGCGGGACAAGTACTGGCGGATGGCTCCTCCACTGAGGGCGGAGAATTAGCTTTGGGTCAAAACATAGTTGTAGCTTACATGCCTTGGGAAGGCTACAACTACGAAGACGCAATTTTGATTTCTGAACGGTTGGTGCAGGATGATATTTACACTTCAATTCACATCGAAAAATATGAAATTGAAGCCAGACAAACCAAACTGGGCCCAGAAGAAATCACCAGAGAAATTCCTAACGTCGGGGAAGATGCCCTGCGGCAGTTGGATGAACAGGGAATTATTCGGATTGGAGCGTGGGTAGAAGCCGGGGATATTTTAGTAGGAAAAGTTACACCAAAGGGTGAATCAGACCAACCACCAGAAGAAAAACTATTACGAGCCATTTTCGGGGAAAAAGCTCGGGATGTGCGCGATAACTCCTTGCGAGTCCCTAACGGTGAGAAAGGACGGGTAGTGGATGTGCGGTTATTCACCCGTGAACAAGGGGATGAACTACCACCGGGAGCGAATATGGTTGTCCGGGTATATGTAGCTCAGAAGCGCAAAATCCAAGTGGGCGACAAAATGGCAGGGCGCCACGGCAATAAGGGTATTATCTCCCGGATTCTGCCTGCGGAAGATATGCCCTATTTACCAGACGGTTCTCCAGTAGATATTGTTTTGAATCCCTTGGGTGTACCCAGCCGGATGAATGTCGGACAAGTGTTTGAGTGTTTATTGGGTTGGGCTGGCCATAACTTAGGGGTGCGGTTTAAGATTACTCCTTTCGACGAAATGTATGGCGAGGAGTCATCACGCAGGATTGTCCATGGCAAATTACAAGAAGCCAGGGATGAAACCAGTAAAACTTGGGTATATAACCCAGATAACCCAGGAAAAATCGTCGTCTTTGATGGTCGGACTGGGGAACCCTTCGACCGACCAGTGACTGTGGGCGTAGCTTACATGTTGAAACTGGTGCACTTGGTGGATGACAAAATCCACGCCCGGTCTACAGGCCCTTACTCCCTCGTTACTCAGCAACCCTTGGGTGGAAAAGCGCAACAAGGCGGTCAGCGGTTTGGCGAAATGGAAGTGTGGGCATTGGAAGCTTTTGGTGCAGCCTATACCTTGCAGGAATTGCTGACTGTGAAATCCGACGACATGCAAGGGCGTAATGAAGCCTTGAATGCCATTGTTAAAGGTAAAGCAATTCCCCGTCCAGGCACACCAGAATCCTTTAAAGTGTTGATGCGAGAATTGCAATCACTAGGCTTAGATATTGCTGTCCACAAGGTAGAAACCCAAGCAGACGGTAGCTCATTAGATGTGGAAGTCGATTTAATGGCAGACCAATCAGCCCGCCGTACCCCACCTCGACCCACCTACGAATCACTGTCCCGTGAGTCACTAGAAGAGGACGAGTAAAAAAACTCAAGTGTGAAGGCTGAAGTATGAATAATACTACCCTTCACACTTCATACCCCGTACTTCATACTTCATCATTCATCCTTCATCCTTTCGTATGAGAAACGCCCAAACTAATCAGTTTGACTACGTAAAAATCGGCTTGGCATCACCAGAGCGCATTCGCCAGTGGGGAGAAAGAACGCTGCCTAATGGTCAGGTGGTGGGGGAAGTAACTAAGCCGGAGACAATTAATTACCGGACTCTCAAGCCTGAGATGGATGGCTTGTTCTGTGAGCGGATTTTTGGCCCAGCGAAAGATTGGGAATGCCATTGTGGCAAGTATAAAAGAGTGCGCCACCGTGGTATCGTTTGTGAACGGTGCGGTGTAGAAGTTACTGAATCACGGGTCAGACGCCACCGAATGGGATATATCAAGCTAGCGGCACCAGTTGCCCACGTTTGGTATCTCAAAGGTATCCCCAGCTATATTTCTATTCTCCTGGACATGCCGCTCAGGGACGTAGAGCAAATAGTTTATTTCAACTCTTATGTTGTGCTCTCTCCTGGCAATGCGGAAACTTTAACTTACAAACAGCTATTGAGTGAAGACCAGTGGCTAGAAATTGAAGACCAGATTTACAGCGAAGATTCCCAGCTACAAGGCGTGGAAGTGGGTATTGGAGCTGAGGCGTTGCTGCGTTTATTGGCTGACATTAATTTAGAGCAAGAAGCTGAGAGCCTGCGGGAAGAAATTAGCAATGCTAAAGGACAAAAGCGAGCAAAACTAATTAAGCGCCTGCGGGTAATTGACAACTTCATTGCTACTGGTTCTAAACCAGAGTGGATGGTGATGGCTGTCATCCCAGTAATTCCCCCTGACTTGCGCCCGATGGTGCAGCTAGATGGGGGAAGGTTTGCCACTAGTGATTTAAATGATTTGTATCGCCGGGTAATTAACCGCAATAATCGTCTGGCACGGTTGCAAGAGATTTTAGCACCAGAGATTATTGTGCGAAATGAAAAGCGGATGCTGCAAGAAGCGGTAGATGCTTTAATTGACAATGGTCGTCGGGGAAGAACTGTAGTCGGGGCGAATAACCGCCCACTCAAGTCGTTGTCCGACATTATTGAAGGTAAGCAAGGACGCTTCCGGCAAAACTTATTAGGTAAACGGGTTGATTACTCTGGGCGCTCGGTAATTGTGGTAGGGCCCAAGTTAAATATCCACCAATGCGGTTTACCTAGGGAAATGGCAATTGAGCTATTTCAGCCGTTTGTGATTAATCGCCTGATTCGTAGTGGCATGGTGAATAATATCAAAGCTGCGAAAAAGCTGATATCCCGAAATGATCCTAGTGTTTGGGATGTGTTGGAAGAAGTGATTGAAGGACATCCAGTCTTACTCAATCGAGCGCCAACGCTACACCGCTTAGGTATTCAATCCTTTGAACCAATTTTAGTAGAGGGTAGAGCGATTCAATTGCATCCTCTAGTCTGTCCCGCTTTTAACGCTGACTTTGATGGCGACCAAATGGCGGTACACGTGCCTTTATCTTTAGAAAGTCAGGCAGAAGCACGGTTATTAATGTTGGCTTCCAACAATATACTTTCACCAGCCACGGGTAAGCCAATTATCACACCCAGCCAAGACATGGTACTGGGGGCGTACTATTTAACTGCCGAAAATCCCCAGGCGACAAAAGGTGCAGGACGTTACTTTGCTTCTCTTGAGGATGTGATTATGGCTTTTCAACAAGAACAAGTTGACCTCCACGCCTACATTTACGTGCGCTTTGATGGCGAAGTAGAGACAGAGCAACCAGATACAGAACCTGTGGAAGTGACAGAAAACACCGATGGCAGCCGGACATTACTTTATAAATTCCGCCGAGTTAGGGAAGACGGTCAAGGAAATTTACTTTCTCAGTATATCCGGACAACACCAGGTCGCGTTATTTACAATAATGCCATTCAGGAAGCACTGGCCAGTTAATTCATAATTTTTAATTCGTAGCTTGTAATTAATTCTGCAATTACGAATTACGAATTACGAATTATTAATTATTGATGACTAAGGAATTAATGAATAATGACTAACGAAAACGCTATTTTTCGCAATCGTGTAGTTGACAAAGGTCAACTGAGAAATTTAATTTATTGGTCTTTCACCAATTACGGCACGGCACGGACAGCGGTGATGGCGGATAAATTGAAAGACTTGGGATTTCGCTATGCTACCAAAGCTGGGGTTTCTATTAGTGTAGATGATTTGATGGTACCACCTTCCAAGCGATCGCTCTTGGATGCAGCAGAAGAAGAAATTCGCGCTACCGAAGCTCGTTACCAACGGGGAGAAATCACCGAAGTAGAACGTTTTCAAAAGGTGATAGATACCTGGAACGGTGCCAGTGAAGCTCTCAAAGACGAAGTTGTTACCCACTTCAAAAAGACCGACCCCCTCAACTCCGTCTACATGATGGCATTTTCTGGAGCCAGAGGTAACATCTCCCAAGTCCGGCAGTTGGTGGGAATGCGGGGACTAATGGCAGACCCCCAAGGGGAAATTATTGACCTACCCATCAAAACTAACTTCCGCGAAGGACTCACCGTCACAGAATACATTATCTCGTCTTACGGTGCGAGAAAAGGGTTAGTAGATACCGCTTTGCGGACGGCTGACTCTGGTTATCTCACCCGCCGTCTTGTAGACGTATCCCAAGATGTAATTATCCGGGAATTTGACTGCGGTACCACCAGGGGAATTCCTGTGCGCGCCATGGTGGAAGGTGGAAAAACTAAGATTCCTTTAGCTACACGCTTGCTGGGACGAGTCGTAGGTGAAGACGTAGTGCATCCTACAACTGGAGAAATTCTAGCACCACGCAACACCCCCGTTTCTGATGAATTAGCTAAAAAAATTCAAAAATCTGGGGTGAGCGAAGTTTTCGTGCGCTCCCCTCTAACTTGCGAAGCAGCTCGTTCAGTGTGTCAGCACTGCTACGGTTGGAGTTTGGCTCACGGTAAAATGGTTGACTTGGGAGAAGCAGTAGGGATTATTGCTGCTCAAAGTATCGGCGAACCCGGTACCCAGCTGACCATGCGGACATTCCACACTGGTGGCGTATTTACAGGTGAGGTAGCACAACAAGTGCGCTCTAAAGCCAATGGTACAATTCGTCTGCCTCGGAAGTTGAAAACCAGACCATATCGCACCCGCCACGGTGAAGATGCTTTGTATGTAGAAGCTAACGGCGTCATCAATTTAGAACCAAAGAAGGAAGGCACTGAAACCCCAGTTAACCAAGAAATTCAAGTTACTCAAGGTTCAACACTATATATAGTTGATGGACAGCAAGTAAAACCGGGTCAATTACTGGCAGAAGTCGCCCTTGGTGGACGCACAGCTCGCGCCAATACCGAAAAAGCGGTGAAAGATGTGGCTTCTGACTTGGCAGGGGAAGTCCAATTTGCCGAAGTTGTACCCGAACAAAAAACAGACCGCCAAGGTAATACTACTACCACAGCCGCTAGAGGCGGTTTGATTTGGATTTTGTCAGGGGAAGTTTACAACTTGCCTCCAGGTGCAGAATTGGTGGTAAATAATGGTGATGCGATCGCATCTAATGGCGTATTAGCCGAAACTAAATTAACCACTTTACACGGTGGCGTAGTCCGCTTGCCAGAAGCTACCCCAGGTAAGAGTACCAGGGAAATCGAAATTATCACCGCTTCCGTGGTCTTAGACCAAGCAACAGTTACCGTCCAAAGCTCTCAAGGTCGTAACAATTACCTAGTTTCTACCGGCAATAACCAAGTATTTAACCTCAGAGCCACGCCAGGCACAAAAGTACAAAATGGTCAAGTAGTAGCAGAGTTAATTGATGATCGCTACCGCACCACTACCGGAGGTTTCTTGAAATTTGCAGGGGTGGAAGTCCAGAAAAAAGGTAAAGCCAAGCTGGGTTATGAAGTAGTCCAGGGAGGTACACTGCTGTGGATTCCCGAAGAAAGCCACGAAGTCAATAAAGACATATCCTTGTTGCTCGTGGAAGACGGACAGTTTGTCGAAGCTGGCACCGAGGTAGTTAAAGATATCTTCTGCCAAAACAGCGGCGTCGTCGAAGTTACCCAGAAAAACGATATCCTCCGGGAAGTAGTGATTAAGCCAGGGGAACTGCTGATGGTAGACGATCCCGAAGCTGTGTTAGGCAGAGATAACACCTTTATTCAACCGGGAGAGGAGTTTCAAGGTGCTGTCGCTACCGAGTTGCGCTACATTCAGTATGTAGAATCCCCGGAGGGGCCAGCCCTATTGAGTCGTCCAGTAGTAGAATTTGCTGTTCCCAGTAACCCGGATGTGCCATCTACTACATCTGTCAGTCAACAAACAGGGCGCTCTATTCAGTTGCGAGCAGTGCAACGCTTACCATATAAAGATTCAGAGCGCGTCAAATCTGTTGAAGGGGTAGAATTATTACGTACCCAGTTAGTATTAGAAATCGAGCAAGAAGGCGAGCAAGACCACAACGCTTCTCCTTTAGCAGCAGATATTGAATTGGTACCTGATACCCAAGACCCAGACATGCAGCGCTTACAGCTGGTAATTTTGGAGTCATTGGTAATTCGCCGAGATATTTCTGCTGACGCCACTCAGGGTAGTACCCAAACAACTTTAGAAGTGCAAGATGGATTAACCATCGCTCCTAACGCCGTCGTCGCGCGTACTCAAATCTTGTGTAAAGACGGGGGTACAGTCCGGGGTGTGCAAAAAGGTAGTGAAAATGTGCGTCGCTGTTTAGTGTTGCGTCATAGCGACACAGTCACGATCAATACTACCGCCCAACCTCAGGTGAAGGTAGGTAATTTACTCGTAGAGGGAAAAGAAATAGCTCCTGGAGTATTCTCTACAGAATCTGGACAAGTCGTAGATATCAAAAATATTACGGCTCGGTCTGCAACTGGGGAATCAGCTTTGAGTGCTCCCCAATACGCAGTTAAAATCCGGGTTGGTCGCCCCTACCGAGTCAGTCCCGGCGCTGTGTTACAGATAGAAGATGGTGACTTGGTACAGCGCGGTGATAATTTAGTGTTGTTGGTGTTTGAACGCGCCAAAACTGGAGACATCATCCAAGGTTTGCCCCGGATTGAAGAACTTCTAGAAGCTCGCAAACCAAAAGAGGCGTGTATACTAGCACGACGTGCAGGAGAACTCAAGGTAGTTTATGGTGATGGTGATGAGGCGATCGCTATTAAAGTAGTAGAATCCAACGGCGTCGTCATAGACTATCCCCTTGGCCCCGGACAAAATTTAGCAGTACCGGACGGTTCTCTTGTTTTGGCGGGACAGCCCCTGAGTGATGGCCCTTCTAACCCCCACGAAATCTTAGAAATCTTCTTTAGCTTGGGTTCAGAAGACGGAGTTTATGCTTGTGCTAGCCACGCCCTGCAAAAAGTGCAAACATTCTTGGTGAATGAAGTGCAGTTGGTGTACCAGTCCCAAGGGATTGATATTGCCGATAAACACATAGAAGTGATTGTGCGCCAAATGACCAACAAAGTCCGGATTGATGATGGTGGCGACACCACCATGCTTCCAGGTGAGTTGGTAGAATTGCGCCAAGTTGAGCAGGTGAACGAAGCGATGGCGATTACTGGCGGTGCGAGGGCACAGTATACCCCCGTATTGTTAGGGATAACCAAAGCATCATTAAATACCGATAGCTTTATTTCGGCTGCTTCCTTCCAAGAAACCACCAGAGTCTTGACCGAGGCTGCTATTGAAGGAAAATCAGACTGGTTGCGCGGCTTAAAAGAAAACGTGATTATCGGTCGATTGATTCCCGCAGGTACTGGGTATAATGCCTACGAAGAAACGGGAGCGATTGACGATTACGCAGCACTTGAAAGCACAAGCCTCTTAGACGAAGCTGATGATCCTCTAGATATGGTGTTGGATGATCGCACAGCTCGCACCTACAACTTAGATTCTCCTTCCCTAGCTGAATCTTCTTTTGGCGGTAGACGTACTGAGCGGTCAATTCTCGATGATGAAGATGAATTGATTGCTGATGAAATCACCGACCTCGTAGAAGAAGACGACGAAGACGATTACGAGGAAGACGACGAAGACGATTACGATGAATAAAGCGAAAAGCTGAAATCTAAAAAAGCAGAGGATAATGCTCCTCTGCTTTTTTTTTGGTTTTACTGAATCGCTGTATCAGACTAATTCGTAATACGAAATATCATGTCTGATTAACAGTTGTGATTAAATTTCATGCTCCAGACGCAGAGAGCTTTTATTAGTTTTAATCATATTTAATTACCCGATTTTAGACTAACTGCACTTACATTTCTAATTTGGTAATCTGCGCCAAGCTTATTAGCACAAAACCCGATATCTCTCGATTGATTTGGTTCAATTACTAATCCCCAATCAAAAGGAGTCACGATATACTGCGTCTTTTGCTGTTGAAAATTAGCGTTCCAAGAATTACTAATTTTCGCCTCATTCAGATTAAATTTGAATTGCCAATTGCTAATTTTGGTATTTCCTGAATTCATAATTTTGAAACTTACACAAAATCCCGTTTCCCAATTAGAATACATATCGGTAGTTACTTTTAATTGAGTAGTCACCTCAGAAATTGGGAGCACAGGAGAATTATGAGGTTTCTCTACCTGTTGGACTGGCGCAGACACAAGCAATTGAGATAATAATTGTTGCTTTGGTAGATCGTAACTTTGCCAATCATCTAATAATATACCCCCTGTATCCGCACTATTAGGATTCCAACTCCAATAAGCAAAGCTTAAATTATGCTTTTTGATGTATTTTACAAACTCATTTTGCCAAATTCCTTCTGGTGAAATGGTGTCTACTTGTCGTCCGCCAAATTCGCCAATGAGGATGGGAGCAATTTTTTGAGTAGAGATATAGTTAAATCCTATCTGCCAGCGATCGCTCAAATTTCTGGGAAAATTAGATTCTGAAAAATAAGGTTGATTAAATACTCCAGGGCCATACTCATGAGGAGAATAAACTAGCTTATTGCGGCGAGACAACCGTACTGGGTAACGCTTCACACCTTCTAAATTACCACCTTGCCAGTGGTGCTTGAGCTTTTGACCAGGAACATTGTTTTCCACACCTTCGACAACAATCAGCCAATTCGGATTGATACTGAGAATAGCATTACCAGCACGTTCTGCAGCCAACCGCCAATCAGTAGCTAAATCATTAGTTCCCCAGCTAGCTCGTCCGTGAGGTTCATTTTTTACATCTGCACCAATTACATTAGCTTGATTTTTATATCTTTGAGCTAACATCTTCCAAGTATCAATCCAGTCAGCTTCAGTGAAACCGTCTCCATACCACAATTCCGGAATTCGCTGATCATTAAGGCGATGGCTGTCTAATAGGATTAATAATCCCTGACGTTCAGCAGCTTGAATCACTAAATCCATCACTTCCAAAGGCGTTTTACCTTGGAGTTCAGAATTGCTACCAATACTAAAGTCTACACCGCTGATGTTGAGGGATCGCAATCCTGCGACAGAATAAGGCAATCGGATCAGGTTATATCCCAACTTTTTGATCTGTGCCAACATTTCCTGATAATCGCGCTTCCATAGTCCATGGGGGGCGTGTAACTCTGTTTCCATCCCAAACCAATTCACACCTTTGAGCACAACCGTCTTACCCTCAGCGTCTAAAATCTTTGCACCCTGAGTTGACAGAGGTAACTGCATCGTCATCGCCGCACTCGCCACGTCTAGTTGTCTATTGACAGGTAATTTAATCACAACTCCCAGTATCAATACCATTGCAGCTACAAAAAATAAAAAAAGTCTTTCCAAATGCTTAATTTTTATTTGCTTTTTTCTAAAAGTAGATGGCATCATCTCATTACCTTGTATTGGGGTTTATAACTCAGATAAATTAGCAGATTTATAAACGTCTATGCCGATAAGTGTAATTTTTATAAAGTATTTTTACGTAATTAATGAATTTTTGACTAAGCTAACAACTGTTTTTGAAATTAACCACCGTAATTTTTCTGACAAAAAACTTATTTAGTAACTTTTTTCGTTTTAATTTTACTAATTTAGACAGTTAATTTACATAGTTTTACAGAGTAATATTTAGTGCGTTAAGTTCCCGTATTCACAAAATTTATATAAAATCGATTCAATAAAATGTTTATATATAAAGCTTTTCCAGGTTTTATCTAAATTAGGTAGTTTATTTGTACTACAAAATTAAGGTTTTAAATTTACAAAAAATTTAATCACTTTTCCGAGTTCTTCATGACTCCTCTATTGCAGAAATTACACATAAAGAATAACTTAGATAATATGCAGTACAAAAAATTTATCACCCGCTGAAGCGAGATAAAAGCTAGGTGTTGCCAGCGGTAAATAGTAATGCTGCAATCCATACGTTGTCTTAATTACACAACTAATCCAACTTTTAAATATGTCCTTATCTGCACTGCAAAAATTTTTTCTCCCACCTATTATTGCTTCTCTTGGTGTATTCTCAGCCATGTCATTTCCTCTCGCTGCATTAGGCGATAAGCAAATTAGCATCAAATTTCAGGAAGAACCGATTTTTTACGGTAAACTCAGAGATGTTGCTATTCCTTATGTAGTACTCACAACCGTACTCAGTGTAGGAACTGGAGTTTCCGCTGCGGCTTTTTGTGGCTGGAGACATTCTTCTCGCAAATCAGTAAAATTTCAACAAGAATTATTCAGCCTAGAACAAAACATTCAAGAAAAAGAAACACTACTAAAAGAACTAAAACTCTCCGAATCTCGGTTGCAAGTTTCAGGGTTAAGAGCTTTTTTAGATGATCAACTTCCTTTAGAACCAAAGTTGATTTCTCAGACTGTCGCCATGGCAAATTCGATACCAATGTACGAACAGCAGGTAAATCCTGTTCCAGATATAGCCGCTCAAAAAAATATCAATAAACCCAACATCACTGCTGCTACTTCTGGATTTGCGTCTGCTCAAACTTTCCTAGGCTATGCTCAAAGCAATGTCAATAGTGTCAGAGAAAGTGTTGCACCCCCTACAGAAAATCAAATAACTATTACGCCATCTGAATTTGAGGAACTGCAAAAGCAGCTGCGAGAAATGATGTTCCAGATGCAAACAATGCAAAATAACCTGCGAGTTGTGCCTACAGCTACAACTACTGAAGAAAAAGCCACAGATAAATTTCAGATATATTACGAAACTGCAAAAGTTGATGAAGTTCGTATGCGATAACTAAGTGAATCAAGCAAGTTGTATTTCATGAACTTGCTTGATACTTAGCAAGCAACTATCAGAAAAAATTTTAGATTGGGTAGAGCAATGCTTTACCCAATCATTTTATGTGTCTAATTGCGACTAAATAATTTTGTTACTGTAACACTTTTTGTCTTGGTCGGTGTAAATTAAAACCTTTTGTAGAGACGTGACATTTCCCGTCTCTACGTCCTAAATGTACTGGCGATCGCTATAATTGGCGCATAATTAAAGTACACAATTAGCTGCAAATTTTCAACGCAGAAACTCTGCTGAAGTTAAAGAAGCATTGGTCTGTCTGGATGTATTTGATGGTATGAGTGCAGTTTTAGAAACTATCGGTCTTGGGGGAATTTGATATCGGTTTCCCCAACCGCCGTTGATGTCATCGGATTGCGGACGAGGCGGTATTGTTTTCCCCTCCGGTAGAGGTATCAATAAAGTTTGACTAGCTTGGATGTACTTTTCACCTTCATTCGTAAAACGAACTAGTTTACCTTCAAACTGTTGATTTACTGACTGCAGCTTTTCCGGCTTTTGCTGATCTAATTCTTCCCACTGACTCGCAGGATCGAAAATAGCGATAAATGTCACACCGCTTTCAGGTGTTAGTCCTACTTGTGCTTTATTTGCTTGCCAAACTTCCTGAAACCTACCATTAGGTGCAACTTGCCATAAACTTAAATCAGTCTGCCATTTTCCTTGTTTTACTTGCACAATTTGGCGAGCTAAAATTGAACGTCTAGTCTCGGCGCTAGAGTTCAACAACACTCCTTCTTGCCCTGTCGTCGGACGTAAATAACGAATAGCCTCTATAGTAATCCGGCTAGACTCAGGGAGATTAGTAGTACCAACTACACTATATGTACTATTACTACCTACAGACTGGACATTTTTGATTTCAATTTGGACATCTTCTGATGCTTTTTGAACGCAACCATAACTTGTAGACAAAAGTAAGAAAGATATAACTGTTACGGAAGTAATATGTTTGTAATTTAGATAAAGAAGCTGGTAATTGAGATTAAGCATAGAAAGACTTGGTTTTTATGGGTGAATAAATCGATAATCAGCGTTTGATTTAGTATGCCCAATTTATAGTCAAAACTAACAAGCTAAATCAACTTTTAATTTAGTTTTTTCTTGTTCAGAAAATCTTTATATTTTAGATGATCATACACAGTTTATTTGCTAAAGTGGCAACATCTTACGATGCGAAAACTTACTAGTGAATTCACTTAAGTTAATGTTGCCACCACTATCAAATTTAAATAAATTTACTTACTCAAAACACTCTAGGAAAGTGTACTTACTGCTAGGAGCACTTACAACTTCAATGTTGTGGGTCATGGTGATGAACGAGGCTTCATCAGCTCAAGTATTTTCCGGTGCAGAAGCTAGCACCTGGGAAATCGGCAGTTTAGACTTACTACCAGTCCCTCAATCGACCGTACCGCCTGGTAAACGCACGATGGGATTGCAGACAGTACCACCTCCACCAACAAATAATGGTATTACAGTTGCAGCGATCGCTCATCCATTATCTTTATCTGTACAGCAGCAACCACAACCAAGCGACCTCAAAATACAAGAAAATGACTTCATTCAGCAGCGACAGGTGACTCAAAAAGTTTCCCAGGTGTTACCTAACGCTGACATACCAATTATTCCGAAGCCAATCAATATTCCATCCTTCTCAGTAGGTGGAGAATCGAACGATGACAATTTCTTAAAACTACTAGGACAGACAAACAATTCCCAAGAACCAATCAATACCGCCATAGCTCCATTACCACCACTTCCTGGCGAGACTCTCACTCAAGAATTCACCGCACCTGGAACAACAACTTTCAATCAACTACTCAACTCCCCATCCGTTCCTAACCCATCATTCTCCGATCCGATTCCCACCCCGGTTTCCGCAAAACAATTACAACCAACAGTGATTCAGCAGCGCCCCCTGACAACCAGTAGCGCTTTAAAAGAACCTTCTTTACAATTTCAAGGAGTCTATGTCACCCAAGGAGGTGAATCCTCAGCCAGAGCTAGAGTTACAGGAGTGTATCCCATATCCCCTCAAGTTTTAGTTGGAGCCACCATAGATTTAACAAGCAAAAATAATGCTTTTGATGACTCTCGACGTGAGGGTTTGAACATTAACGAGCTGTATTTAGCCACTTCCATCGCCGGAGTTCCCAATTTGAGATTTGTCGTTGGTCAAATGGATTTAACATCCTATTTTGACCGCAACAGTTTTGCTAAAGACGGAGCTAGCCAATTCTTTAATCCAGTATTTCAAACCAACCCAGCACTAGCTGCAACAGGAATTTCTTCTCGTACTGGTTTGTTAGTGAATTGGAGCGTTACCGACAATATCGACGCTAAAGCAGCAGTATTTTCATCAGCAGATAAAATAGGGGACTTTTCCTTAGATGGCTTTGCTGGCGAAATCGGTATCCGCTACGGTAATGCAATTATTCGCGGTACTTACGCCAGCGATCGCGATGGTGGTAGCCGTGATAGTTTTGCAGAAAGCTTTAGCATTGCCAGGGGAAATAATCAATTTGGGCCGATCAAGACTGACCGAGAAGAAGCCTACGGAGTTAATGCTGAAGTCTTTGTTCCCAACCTCAAATTAGGCCTCTTTGGACGCTACGGTAAATACGAAAACCGTGACCTAAGATTGGGCGCTGATACCTATGCTTTCGGAGCGAGCTTTTTGGATCTATTAAGTCCCAATGACCGATTGGGACTAGCCTACGGACGTGGCCTTTCCAACGAAAGCCTGCGCCGTGGTTCCAAAGCAGATGTATTAGAGCTATTCTACGATTTCCAATTTCTTCCCAATCTGCGGTTAGGTTTTACAGTTCAAGGACGCGATGATTTTTCCGAAACAGTGGTTGGTGTGAGGGTAAAAACAGAATTTGATGTGACTCCCAGAGGAAGAGGTGCTCAATGAGTCCAAACAAAACAGGCCAAAAGCCAAAAGCCAAACTGCAATCTTTTTTGACTTTTTCGTGTTTACTTTTTACTTCTTCATTAGTTGTGCCACTGCTGGTAAATATGCCTCCAGTGCAAGCGCAGAATGCATCAGCAGGTGTACAAAAAGGTTTTGGGTTATTAAAAAAAGGATTAGTCAATGATGCCATTACCGCCTTCCAGCAAGCCCTGAAAAGTCAACCCCAATCCTTGCAAGGAAGGTTAGGATTAGCGATCGCTTATCGTCGTGCTGGACGCATTCCCGAAGCCTGGAATGCTTATCAACAGGTATTAGCGGTAGACGCTAACAATCAATTAGCCCTCAAGACAATTGGTTTATTAGGTACTTATAAGACTGAGTGGAACCGACAGGGAATTACAGCCCTCACCAATTTATTGCAGTTAAACCCTAACGACTTAGAAGCTCGTGCTTATCGTGCTCAACTCTATTCCTACCAAGGACGCTTAACCGAATCTTTAGCAGATTACCAGATTGTTTTAAACAACAATCCTAGCCTAGAAACGGTTCTGAATGCAGCTCAAGCTTATAGTTATAGTGGCGATTTTTCTAAAGCATTGGCATTATTTAATCGCTACCAAACCAGTGGAAAACCCATTGAAGGATATGCAGCTGTAGCCTACGGTCGCACCCTACGGGAAACTGGTAATGCAGCAGGATCTGTACAAGTTTTAGAAACACAATTACAACGCTCTAAAACCCTTGATCCAATAGCAATTGAAACTCGTAAAGAATTAGCTATTTCCTATCTTGCTAATCAACAACAAACACAAGCCTTAGCAATATTAGATCCATTACAAGGTATATCTGAAGCCACATTACCCTTAGCGCGATCGCTCAATGAAATTCGCAAGCGTACCAATAATCCCACTCTGGCGCAGCGAGTTGTTAATCTCTACCGTCAAGCCCTAGCCACAACTCCCAACCCATCCCCCACCCTCCTCCGAGAAGTCGCTGATGTGTTCACCGCCTTTCCTCAAGGACGCCAAACAGCTCTGCAACTATATCGACAGGCGGCTTCACAATCACCCAATGATCAAAGTTTGCTGGTGCGACAATTAGCCTTAGAAAATCGGTTAGGAACACTAGCCAAAAAAGACTTGAGACAACGTTTGGCGACTGCGCTACAACCTTTACCCACAGACCGTGTGCGGCTACAACAACTCGCGGATGCTTTGGTTACTATTGACGTCCCTGATCCGGAATTGTTATCTGTCTACCAATACATGCTGCAAACAGGAGTCAACGTCCCATTTTTGCACTTTCGAGTTGCCCAGATACACGTACAGCGTAACGACCTCAATCAAGCTAGGCAATCTTTAGCAGCTTACAGCGCCACCGCCAAAGGTGCAAAAGACCTAACCACTCAATTACTCGCAGCAGAAATTGAGCGCCGGGAAGGAAGCCTCGAAGCCAGCGCCAAGCGTTATCAAGCTGTACTCAAGAGCAAACCAGATAACGACATTGTTGACGCCACTTTAGCTGGATTGGCGGGTGTGCGCGTGCAACAAAAACGTTTTGACGAAGCTTTAGCAGCTTATGACCAGTTGATCGCTCGTAGTCCGCAAAATTCAGCCACTCAGTTAGGGCGTGCGAGTATCGCCTATCAAGCCAAGCGAATTTCCCAACCCGAAGCCGAAGCAGTGCTCAATAATTGGTTAGCAACACAACCAGCTACCAATACCCCCCCAGAATTATATAGTTTAGTGGCAGCACTACCAACTAATCCGCGATTAGAAGGCTTATACAACTACTTGGTACAAGTTGACCCCAGCTCAATTCCACTGCAAATCCGCTTAGTGCAGGTATTAGCACAACGCAACCCAGCACAAGCACAAGCCCGAATCAAGCAGTTGATAGCGCGAATTCCCAAAAACTCTGAATCGTATCAATTGCAAGCAGAATTAGCGCGGTCTATAGGCAATTTGGATCTGGCTAGCAAAGCCTATCAGAGTATCTTAGTTCAACAACCAGATAACATAGATGCCCTGGCTGCTTTAGGAGGAATTCGCTTTGAACAACGACGCTTCGAGTCAGCGCAGGAAATTTATACTCAAGTCATAGCACAAAAGCCTGAAGACCAAGGAGCAAAGCGCGCTCTAGCCGGATTGAATGCCATTTTCGACCAACCATTAACAGCCTTATCACAGTTAGAAAAATTGCAACTAGAAGCGATCGCCCAAGGTACAACCGATAGCGATGTCTATCGCCAAATGCAGCAAATCCAAGAAGACTTTCTCCTCCGCAGAGGTTTTCAACCCCCCTGGGAAGACTATCAACGCCGAAGTCGCAATTAGCGATTCTTAGCAGCCAGAGGTTAATTGTCAATAGCTACAGGGGAATAATAAGGGCAGCGTTAGCCACAGAAGTTAGAGGCTAGTAACTAGAAATATCATCTTTCCCTTCTATACTCAATTCCCCATGACCTTTATCAAACTATTCTGAGGATGTGGTATCTCTCAAGAGTGGCAATCATTGCCAGCCTAATTAATCTTTATGGTTGTGTTTCTGGTTACTCGGTCAAACCCAAAATACCGCATCACCAGACGCCGATACCCAACGTCACTACTCCCGCTAGTAGTGAAAATTTGTCGATATTTTTGGCAGCTTTACCCCCGTCTACCCCAAATCGGCAATTACTAGCCGAAAGCTGGGATAGCTACCGCAGGAGATTTATTCAAAATGATGGACGAGTGATCGACTTTGAAGCGAGCGATCGCTCAACCAGCGAAGGTCAAGCCTACGCCATGCTACGAGCGGTTTTCATTGATGACCCGGAAACTTTTGCTCTGACTTTAAAATGGGCTGAAAACAATCTCCTCCGTCAACAAAACAGCAAATCTAGAGACACTCTCTGGGCTTGGAAATGGGGTAAAAAACCAGACGGTACTTGGGGTGTGATCGATAGCAACTTTGCTAGCGACGGCGATATAGATGCGATCACGGCGCTGATTTTTGCCGCCCGACGCTGGAACCGTCCTGAATACATGGAACTGGCGAAAATCAAACTGCGAGACTTATGGAATCTTTCTACCGCCCCAGGATATGGTGGTAAGCCTTATCTATTACCAGGCCCCAAGCTAGCATTTGTTCCTAACGAATCCACCCTTTACCTCAATCCTTCTTATCTTGCACCCTATGCATTTCGCATCTTTGCACAAGTAGACCCCACCCATGACTGGTTGGGTTTAGTTGATACCAGCTACCAAATTCTGGAAAATTCCACACAGCTTTCCACTGTTGGTTTACCTAGCGACTGGGTGGCTTTAGATATCAAAACTGGTCAATTCGAGCTCGTACCCCCATCTAGCAATCTCCAAAGTTTGTATAGTTTTGATGCTTATCGGGTTTGGTGGCGTTTATCACTCGATGCTGTTTGGTTTAACGCACCACCAGCGCGGCGCTATTTGCAGCAATCTACTCAGCACCTACAAAAATTGTGGACTCAAAAATCGCGTCTACCAGCACGAATTGACCTGCAAGGAAAGGCTTTAGTAGATTACGAAGCTACATCGCAATATGCCATGTTTTATGCTGCTATGCGGTTAGTAGAACCAGCACTAGCTGAAGAATTGCTAGCGAAAAAAATACTACCTCAATACAAACAAGGAATATGGGGCGATGATTCAGCTTATTACACCCAAAATTTAGCTTGGCTAGGGTTACTACCTCCAGACACAATACCTAGACAAATCATACAAGCTAATTAAAAAAGTTTTTGTAGTTTATTAAGAGAATCATATGAAAATTTTTGAGTTATAAAATAACAAAAAATCACAGTAATTCAAAAAACTAATTTCTTACCAGTTAGCTAATTTTGAAATATTGTTTCTAGGCAGCATTTATTCTTAAAAACATAAATCAATTCACATCAGCACAGAGTACTATGAAGCTGTTACTTGCCCTTTCTTCATCTAGTAAAAAAGTAATTCTTTTGACTTCCTGCATATTACTTTTTCCTAATTCGTTATTCACCGCCCAAGCTCAACAAAATTCACAATCGGTAGGTAATTTAAAACAACAATCAGCTATTTTATTAGCCCAAGCAACTGCATCTGAGCAAGATACGACAAAATCAGAAGGTTCTAACACTAAAAATCTCATACCTTACACTCTCGAATTTAATCGCAGTCCCATTGTCGGTAATCGGATGCGCTTGCGGGGGGTTTATTCAGAAGGTCGCCTTGCGTTTACTCGTCCGCGTAATTGGAAACTAGACCAAGGTAAAGTTCAAGCTTTAATCCGTTTTCAACACTCACCAGCACTGTATGCAAATCGTTCCAGCCTGACAATTTTGGTGAATGGTACTAGTGTAGGTAGTGTGCCACTGAATCGTAAACAATCTCAGGTTGGTCAAGTATTATTTAATATTCCGCCGAAGTTAATTCAAGATTATAACGAATTAACCATCGTTGCCCAACAAAACAACTCTTTAGAATGTAGCGATTCTAGTAGTCCTGATTTGTGGACAGAAATTCTGCCAGATTCCAAATTAGTTTTTAACTACCAACAACAACCAATACCCCTCAACTTTAGTCGTTATCCTTATCCTTTTTTTGATGAACTGGGTTTAGATGCTAACCAAATTGTTTATTTGCAACCTAGCCAAGTTAGTCAGGATTGGCTGACTACAGCTGCTCGCCTACAGACGACATTGGGCAGATTAGCAGATTTTCGTCCGATCAAGACTAGCTTAGTATCTAACGCCTTGGATGTGAAGCCGAGCGATCGCCTGATCATTATCGGTACTCCCAGTGAGCAACCAGCTCTAGCTACTCTCAAAAATTTGCCCATGAAAGTCATCGGCTCGCAAATTTTTGATCGCAGCAATAACCCCATACCCGAAGACACTGGGGTATTAATCATTAGCAAAACTGAAAAGAGCAATGTACCGATTTTAATTGCTACAGGTAATAGTAGCAAAGCAGTTGCCAAAGCTACACAATTTTTGGCACAGCCGGATGTGCGGAAAATGGGTACAGGTCAAGTGATTTTAGTTGATAAGCTCAATGACTCTCCCACACCAGCAGCTCGGAAATGGCCGCGTTATCTACCAGAGCAAAATTCCTTTCAACTCAGCGACATCAAAACTCAAGTAAATGGTGACCCGTTTGCGGATGTCACCGTCCGTGGAGCCGCAGCGCCGCCAGTAGAAATTGATTTCCGTGCTTTACCTGATGACAGATTTGTCCGGGGTAGTTCTATGAATTTAGTTTACAGCTACGGGCCGCAGATTAACCCCAGAACCTCGGCGGTGGAAGTATTACTAGATGGTGTATTTATCGGTGGGGCGCGGCTAGATTCAGAATCGGGAGTGAATCGCAAAAACCTCAAGGTAAATTTGCCAGAAAACTTGATTAAGCCCAATTCTAAACTGCAAGTGTTTTTCCGGATGAATTCTCGGGAGCCATTTGACAAACAAAACTGTTTGCAACCCCCCGATCAACAACTGACAGGAACGGTGCATTCTGATACTAGCTTTGATTTAAAGCGAGAAATCTCGGCACAACTACCAGATTTAAATCTGTTGAAATTTGGTTTTCCCTTTGCTGCGCCCCAGGATTTGTCTCAAACAGCGATCGTTGTACCACAAAACCCGTCTACTAACGATGTGTTGACTTTGTTAGCCGTTAGTGAACGCTTAGGGAGGTTGAGTCAAGCAGATTCCGTCAAATTAAATGTTTATACAGCAGATACTTTGTCGGATACAGTCCGCAAAAATGACCATTTAGTAGTTATTGGGACACGGGAGAAATTTCCCATCGCTGAAGTATTTCAGTCTAGCGGTTTAAACCTGACTCACCCATTTTCTCGGCTATCCGCCCAAGCGACAATTCAAACTCCCCAAGATACACAAGGAATGATTAAACAAATTATTTCACCTTGGAATAGCGATCGCGTGATTTTGGCTTTGACGGCGCAAACTGACGCAGGTTTGGAACGAGTACAGCAAGTCCTCACTCAAGATCCGTGGTTCTTTCAACTCAAAAAAGATACCGTGCTTATTAGTAGTGACCAGAAAAACCCCTCTGCTTTCAATCCTGATGCTTATCAACTGGAGTTTTTCCAAAACGCGCCCTCAACTCGACGGTTAGAAAATACAACTATCTTGAGTAAGGCGTCGCGTTTCTTACAAGAAAATTGGCTATTTTTACCTCTGGGGATAGTGGGTGTGTCCGTTCTACTCTACGGCATTGGTCAGTTGTATCTCAAACGCTTAACTGCTGGTGACGGAAAGTAAATTCATGAGTTTTATGGTTTGTAGTCAGCACTTAAGTTCTGACTACAAGCTTTTTCATCGGTAATTGCTGTTGAGCAAATTCAAAATCTCACATTTAAAATCTCAGATTCAACATGTCTTCTTCTCCATACAAACCACCCCACCAACGCCCTAAATTAACTGACTGGCTGATTGACCTCACTCCCAGATTCTTTGACCGCACTCTCAAAAAAGCGAGTATACAACAGCTAAAGTTGCTTTCTCTGCTGCTAGTAGTGCTTTCCATACCACTGATTATTACTCCGCTAGAAGTTTGGCAGCAAGGCGTAGTAGCTGTTTTTTTAGTAATACTGGGTCAATTAATTATCAAAGCTGAGGATCAAGAATCTTCTGCTGATATGAGTCAGTATTATCATTTATTTCTGGTGTGGCTAAGTTTAGTCACAACTATGCGCTATCTTTACTACCGCACCAGCTATACTCTCAATTTTGATGGCTGGCTGAACAGTATTGCTTGTTTGCTATTGTTTGCAGCAGAATTGTATGCGATTTGTACTTTAGTTTTGGCGTACTTTCAAACCCTGAAAATCAAAGAACGTCAACCAGTCAATCTTGCAACTATTCCCGAAGCAGAATGGTTCAATGTAGATATTTACATCCCAACTTATAACGAAGATGTGGAGATTGTCCGCAAGACAGCACTAGCAGCTTTAGCTTGTGATTACAGTTCTGGGAAAAAAAAGGTTTATGTCCTCGATGATGGTCGTCCAGAAAGATATAAAGAAGATGACCCACGCCGAGAAAAGTTTACCGCCAGACGAGAAAAATTACGGCAGATGTGCGAGGAACTCGGCTGCATACATATGACGCGGGATAATAACAACCACGCTAAAGCCGGGAATATCAACACTGCACTGCGTAAAACTGGTGGCGATTTAGTGATGATTTTGGATTGCGACCACATCCCATCGCGCCAATTTATTCTACATACGGCGGGCTTTTTTTATGACCCGAAAGTGTCGTTTGTGCAAACTCCCCACTGGTTTTATAATCCTGATCCCTTCGAGCGCAATTTGTTTACTGGTGGGAGAATTCCTGTAGGTAATGAACTGTTTTATAAGGTACTGCAAAAAGGCAACGATTTTTGGAATGCTGCCTTTTTCTGTGGTTCTGCAGCGTTAATCCGCAAATCTCATCTTTTGGAAGTGGGAGGAATTGCTGTAGAAACGGTTACAGAAGATTGTCATACTGCTTTGCGGTTACATTCGCTTGGTTATAAGTCAGTTTATTACGACAAAATTATGGTAGCTGGCTTGGCACCAGAAACCTTTTCTTCTTATGTGGGTCAACAAGTCCGTTGGGCGCGGGGAATGGCGCAAATATTGCGTTTGGAAAATCCCTTTTTTAACCAAAAATTAAAGTTGAATTTAGCTCAACGGATTTGTTATCTCAGCGCCACTTCGCACTTTTTGTATGGATATCCACGATTGGTATATGCAGTTGCTCCCACTCTCTTTTTATTATTTGGGATTAACTCTGTTCAAGGTTTGGGTTTGGAAACTCTAGCCTATGCATTACCACATATTCTCCTTTCGCTTTTTGCTAATTACATCATCTACAAACGTGTCCGGTTCTCTTTCTGGAATGAGATTTTTGAATTTGCAATGGCTTTCCAGGCTGGGTGGGTGACTTTATTAGCGCTGATTAACCCGAAGATGGGTTCGTTTAACGTTACTGATAAAGGTATATCTGTTACTGAACGGATTTTTGATTGGGAATCGATGCGTGGTCTGTTAATTGTCGCGGGGGTGGTGACTTGCTCTTTGCTAGCTGTCCCCTATTGGCTATTACTGCGGCCAGAAGATTGGCAAGCGGTTTTAGTGAATACTATGTGGTCTGGTTTTAACTTGATTTTAGTGGTAGCAGCGTTGTTAGTTGGCTTTGAACAACCGCAAGTCCGCTCCTCTCACCGTTTACAGCGTCACCTGACTGTGATTCTTTCTAGTAACGACCAAGTGATTATGGGTGAGACGGTGAATATCTCGGAAACGGGGGCGCTGATTTCTTTGGAATCTTGGCCTAATTTACCAGATGAAGTGGATATCGAAGTTATGGGAGATTTCACTGCTAGTGCGGCTCTGACAGCGCGGATTATCCGAGTTTCTCCTGTGAATGACACAGAAACGCTGCTAGCAATCGATTTTATCAATCCCAATCGTGCTCAACTTGATGCTCTGTCGCTAGTTTTATATTCTGATGTGCGGGAATGGTATTCTCAGAAGCGGGAGGATGTCGATAAGCCTATGGCTTCCTTTGGTTTTCTGGCTACTAGTTTGACTCGCTCTTTGCGTGATATCAACAAAACTAACCGCAAGAAGGTACGCAAGCAAGTACATACGGCTAGTCAACTGTACTGGGATGGTCATTTTTTCTCTGGGGTAGCTACAGAGTTAGGAGTCACGGGTTTAAGGTTGGAGTTGGAGGATACAAAAGCTGTGTTTTCTGACAAAATTCTCGGACAACAGGATTTACACACGATGCGGACTGTGAAACCGTTGGTGGGTTTGCTATTGCATCAGGATGCAGAAAATCCTTCATCTAGTCGATTTGTGGCGGAAATTGCTGGGGTTGAGGAACAAGCAAGCGGTAAGATAGCGATCGAGTTCAATTTTCCAGAAAAGTTTAAGCAGCGTCAAGATACTAAGATTAAACAACTTTTACAGCTTTTGTAGTTGTGTAGTTTCACACTATATGCTTATTTTTTTATTTAGCCTGCAGATGCAGGCTTTTTTATTGGCGTAAAATTTGAGTGTTTTTCAACGCAGCGAAAAGTTGCGTGCGCGGGTTTCCCGCGTTGAGCAAAGTCCGGTGGTGGGGCGCTAAGGTACGCTGAGGGTTATTTGGGAAAATTCGGGATGGTGATGAAAATGAGGGAAGAGTGGGGTTGTGGGTGGGAGGGGTAGGTCTGTTAACTTTTATGGAAGTGCTTTGGGTAATAACTCATAAGATGCTATCTGTTTTCTATGATTGAGTTATTAAACAATATTTGCAAAATGCCTCTGAAAGTTGTCCACAATTTTGATGGTAGTTTTATTCTTGAACCTGAGTTGCAAGAAACTCTTGGCAAATTATTAGCGAATGAAAGTTTTTTAAATCAAGTAGCTCGGCAGTTACAGGTTAAAAAAGTTGAGTTTACAAAGTTGCTGTTTCAGCCTGTTCCTTATAGTTTGAATACTCCTAAAGGGATGCCGTCGGAGTTTGAGCAATACTATCAATCTGATGATTACGCTATCATCAATGTGCCGCCAAATTTTATGTTTAGCGCTAAGATTTTTAAACCTAGTCGTCTGTGTGCAATTTACAAAAAGTTTGGTGATGAATAATTATTTAGCTAGCTGTATAAAAGTTTGATTGAAGTTATGACTGCTGATATTGATGATGCTTCTTTGTTTACTTTAGAATATTTTCCTTATATTGACGATCGCGGTCAGTTACCTGATGTTTTTCAAGGTAAAATTGGGGCATATGCGATTTTTGATCAAGAGAAGGTGCTGCAATTTGTTGGTTATTCTCGTGATGTTTATCTCAGTCTCAAGCAGCATTTAATCCGTCAACCACAACAATGTTTTTGGGTGAAGGTGCAAACGATTGACCGCCCTAGTCGCGCAGTTTTAGAAAGTATTGAAAATGCTTGGATTGCTGAAAATGGTGGTGCGCCGTTGGGTAATGGCAATGATAAAGAAAAATGGACGCAGCCTATTGATACTAAATTGGTAATGTTACCTGAAGAACAGGTGAGTTATCAAAATCCAGTCAATGATGAATTGACGAAAATGAAAATTCTTAAAAATGTCGCTCGACGAGTAGAGACGGAAATTTTGGCTGTGTTAGAAGCTCGTGGTTTGCAAGTACAAATTCGCTTTAATCCTAAATTGAAGGAGGAAGGATTACTAGATTTGAAGTGAAGGTAGACAATCAGCACTGCCTAAATTATGGAATTTATACCAGAATCAGGCGTAATTTTATCGCAATTTGACTGAGTGCGATCGCCAAACGATGTAACCTTAATTGAGGTGCTTTTGGCTGTCGTTTTTATGTTGTTGAACTCACCTGATATCCGGGAAATTTATGGACTGAGTGCAATCTACTTACAACACCAGTTGTTAGCGGAGGGTGTTGAGTTTGCACACTTGCAACACCCTCCGACTGAAGAATCAGGTAGAACGGAACATCATCTAATTTTTATTCATACAGATGTTCCCCAAGGAACCTATCACGAACAGGTGACAGAAGGAATTTTTTCTGCAGGGGAACTAAAAACTGGGGATACAATTATTATTCCGGCTGGTGTGGACTGTAGAGCCAATTGGGATCGGGAGCATCGCTACTTGCTATTCGCTGTTGCACCACAAGTTTTTCAACAACAGTTAGGTGAGTTTGATAGTTTGCATGAAGTCGATTTGCGCCCGCAATTTTTTCTCCCTGATTCTCTACTTTACAACTTGGGAGTGGCGTTGCAGCAAGAAGTGGAAAATCCCGGTTTAGGTGGAAGGTTGTATGTCGATTCTCTGTTAACTACGCTCTCAATTCACTTAGCTCGCCACTACTGTACTTATAAAGCCCGCAAAATGACGATCGCCGGCTTGTCTACTTCCACCCTCAACCGAGTGTTGCAATACATTCATGCTCACCTTGATCAAGATTTGACTTTAGCAGAATTAGCAGCGATCGCTCAATTAAGTCCTAATTATTTTGCCATGCAGTTTAAGCAATCTACTAATATGGCACCACATCAGTATGTTTTGCGCCAACGTATTGCTACAGCGAAAACCCTATTGCTCAATGGACATAAAATTGCAGAGGTTGCTTACCAGCTTGGGTTCGCCCATCAAAGCCACTTCAACCGCCACTTTAAACGACTGCTTGGCTGTACACCCAAGCAATTTTTAGCCCAACAATAAACCTACCTTGAAAATATTCCGCCGCTTTCAATAAAAACGTGCTAAAAATCGGAAAAATGAGCAAGACAACTGACGTTATTGGGTTGTTCAATCAATTGAAGAACAATTCAGCAGTTAACCTCAGTCATGACCACGATAGACGCAATAATTCAAAAAACCGCAAGCATTCTTGCTCAGGGATTTGTAGATGATCCTATGTTAGCTTTTCTGTTTCCTGACCTTGATAGCCGTGTGACAGGATTAATCAATTGGTTTCAACTGTTTGTGAAAGATGGCTACAACCGAGGAACAGTTAGCCTCGCACCAGTAGACCAGGGTGCGATCGTTTGGTATCCTGCTGATATTCAGATTTTTGATCGCAGCTTTGAGGATCTGTTGCGTGAAGTTGTTGTTGTTGTAGAAAAATTTGGTGGGTTGGAAGCAGTGCAACGCTTTGAGCAATTGGCAAAAATTGTTGCCAGTGCTGAACCGGAAATCCCTCACAGTGAGGTCTTTTGGTTAGCAATGCTACCAGCAGTCCGTGGGCAAGGGTGGGGAGGAAAGCTGTTGCAATCAGTGCTTGAGTACAGCGATGCTCACCAAGTGGGATGTTATCTTGTGTCTTCTAATTCCCGCAATATCGGTTTTTATGAACGCTATGGATTTCGCCGACACTTACCATTATCAATGGGAGAGGGACTGGTGCTGACTCCTATGTGGCGCGAACCGCAAATTTCTTTGGACAATTGATTGAGCTATGCACGAGCAAAAAGTTGTAATTATCACGGGTAGTAGTCGCGGTATTGGGGCGGGATGTGCCCGTGAACTGGCGGCACAAGGATATATTGTATCGCTGATGGCGCGATCGCCCCAGGTGTTGAATTTGGCAACTGAACTGGGGGGAATTGCTATGCAAGGATCAATCACTAATCCCCAGGATTTACAGCAATTGGTCGAAACTACTCTCGCAAGGTTTCAGCGCCTGGATGCTGTGGTTAATAGTTTTGGCGACCCGCCTCGACCCGATTTACTTGACATTTCCGATGAAATGTGGATAGAAAATTTTGAAATGTTGTTTCTCAGTGTTGTGCGGCTGGCGCGATTAGTTACAACGCCGATGCAAACCCAGGGAGGGGGTGCGATTGTGAATATTTCTGCTTGTGACTCCCAAGAACCGAGTTTAGGAACGCCGTTCAGTGGTACATTGCGTGCGGCGATGGAGGGATTTACAAAATTGTATGCCAAGCGTTATAGAAGCGATCGCATCCGCATGAATTCCATCGCTCCTTATTTCGTCGCCGATTCTCTCAACGAGTTAGAGGGTTGGGATGTACCTACAGACTTGATGTGGGGAAGACCTGCAACCTATGCAGAACTAGCAAAAGTTGTGGTTTTTTTGCTTAGTGATGATGCTCAGTTTATCACTGGTACAACGCTAAAGGTTGATGAGGCTCGTTCTGTAATAATTTGAATATTGCAAGCAACAGGCAAATTATCATCACAAAGATGATGAATCATGGATAAATTTTAAACCTAAGAAGAGAGCGGCTATGGTTCCCGCTACGGAAATTTCACCTTGGGTAATTTTCTCGAAAACTGATTCTACAGGGATTAAAATTACTTCTATTTCTTCGGTGATATCAAAGTTTTGCTGACCAGTTTGCATGACATTTTCTGCTAAAAATAAATGTATTTGATTCGTATCTTTACTCGGTTTATCGTATAGGGTGGCAATTTTTTGAATTTGATGGGCAATATAACCTGTTTCTTCTTGTAATTCTCTAATTGCGGCTGATTCTGCGCTTTCTTGGGCTGGATCGAAACTGCCAGCGGGAAGTTCTATAAAAAAGTCTCCTATGGCATGTCTATATTGTCGAACAAAGACTATTTCTTTTTGAGCAGTAATTGGTAAAATTAATGCTACTTCTGGTTTAATGCTGACGAAAAAATCATCAATTATTTTGCCATTGGGTAATTCGATTTCGTCTTGTCTGACGTTGCACCAAGGATGTTCTAGCGCCATTTTTGAGGTTAATATTTTCCATTTTTTCAAGTTATATTTAGATGAATTGGTAGATGTCATACGCAGAACAATTTCTACAATAAAATCTGAATGTAAAAAAGTATAACAGATAGCTCAAAAAATCTAAAATTTGCACTTACACTGAATTTTGCCATCGCTAAAGATTGAGCAAAATTATGCAAGTGGAAGTAAAGCTATTTACAGTTAAAAAACGATTTCCCTTGACTATTAGTCGTGGCACAACGGCACAGACAACTAATGTATGGGTGAAAATTTGCCAGGATGGCGTTGAGGGCTGGGGGGAAGCGTCGCCCTTTGGTGTGGGGAATCATTCGCAATCGACACAGATAATTCAAGACGCCTTAGAGCAAGTTGCGCCTAGCTTGGATGCATTCAGTCCACTACAGCGTCAGGAAATTGAGCAGATATTGATTAAACAGCAAACTCCCTCATCGGTGAGAGCAGCGTTAGATATTGCCATGCATGATTGGCTGGGTAAAAGTGTCGGATTACCATTGTGGCAAATCTGGGGACTAAATCGCCATGCGATTGTGCCAACATCGGTAACAATAGGGATTAACTCACCAGATGGAGCTAAAACCAGAACACAAGACTGGTTGCAATTTATGGATGTTCGCCTGTTGAAAGTGAAGTTGGGGAATCCGGATGGTATCGATGCTGACCAGAAAATGCTCTTAGCGGTGCGGGAAGCAGCACCAGATATAGAATTGTTTGTTGATGCTAATGGGGGTTGGAATTTAGAAGATGCGATCGCTATGTCCAATTGGTTAGCTCAATTAGGTATAAAGTATGTAGAGCAGCCATTACCAAGAGGACAGGAAAAAAGTTTAGCTACACTCAAAGAGCATTCACCTCTGCCGATTTTTGTTGATGAAAGTTGCTTCACCAGCACTGATATTCCGCATTTGGCAAACTCCGTGGATGGGATTAACATCAAACTGATGAAATCAGGAGGCTTAACGGAAGCGATACGGATGGTACACACAGCGCGCGCCTACGGTTTGCAAGTGATGTTCGGGTGCTATTCCGACAGCACGCTAGCCAATACAGCCGCGGCCCATCTAGCCCCACTAGCTGATTATCTCGATTTAGATAGTCATCTCAATTTAATTGATGACCCCTTCATAGGTGCAATAGTCGCGGAGGGGAAAGTTTTACCGAACAATTTACCTGGCTTGGGAGTACATTACAGTGCGTCTGGCGCTTAATCAAAGAATAGCGATTCTGCTACATGAAGGAACTTGCGGGTCTCAGGGAAAAACTGGGCTGGCACTTTTACGCTACAGTGAAGCTCAAATTGTCGCCGTTATTGATCACGAATCTGCGGGCAAATCGTTAACGGAATTAACGGGTATTCAACGGGATGTACCGATTGTCGAGTCGGTAGCGGCTGCTCTAGAGTATAAACCTGAAGTCTTGGTGATTGGCATTGCTCCCAAAGGCGGTGCTGTCCCGGATAATTACTGGCACGAAATTAAAGATGCTTTGGACGCGGGGATGTCTTTGGTGAATGGTTTACATACACCATTAGCAACAATGAAGGAGTTAAATGAACTCCTCAAACCAGGACAACTAATCTGGGATGTACGCAAAGAACCACCAAATTTAGATGTTGCTAGCGGTTTAGCACGCAATTTGCCCTGTCGGCGAGTGTTGACGGTGGGAACAGATATGGCAATTGGCAAAATGTCAACTAGTTTGGAGCTACATTGGGCGGCAAAATTGCGGGGCTGGCGTTCTAAGTTTTTGGCTACGGGTCAAACTGGGGTGATGTTAGAGGGAGATGGAATCGCATTAGATGCTGTGCGAGTTGATTTCGCTGCTGGCGCGGTGGAACAAATGGTGATGCGTCACGGCAGAAATTATGACATCATCCACATTGAAGGACAAGGTTCACTGCTGCATCCTGGTTCGACAGCAACTTTACCGCTGATGCGTGGTTCTCAACCTACGCAATTAATACTAGTACATCGGGCTGGACAAACTCATAACCGAAATAATCCCCATGTGCCGATTCCACCTTTGACGAAGGTGATTCAGCTTTATGAAGCTGTGGCTACCGCTGGGGGTAGTTTTGCTGCAGTGCCTGTTGTGGGAGTAGCTTTAAATACAGCGCATTTAAGTGAAATTGCGGCACAGGAGGCGATCGCCCAAACTACAGCGGAGACTGGGCTACCTTGTACTGATGTGGTACGGTATGGGGCTGGGTTGCTGCTAGATGCGGTGATGCAGAGTTAGGTTTTGGTATTGCTTATGAAGAAATAGCAAACACATCAAAGCCTAAGACAAGGATAAACTCCCTGGCAACAGTGGGTTTATCTGTATAATTCAGAAGAAAACTATCCTGGTGGTCGTCCTGGTAAATCAAGATAGCGTGTCAGCCATAATGCTTCTTGATTTTTTCGTTCCACGTAAGCAATTATTGTGAACTCTCCCCAAATATTCAACCACAATTCAAACTGATTTTGAGGCGACTCGGTAGCAATAATTTGTTTTTTAAAAGAGTTATGCAAGCGATAAATAACACGAGTGCAATTATTAAAATCATCTTCTGAATAGGCTTCTAGCCATATCTTAACTCGATAAAGTCCAGGTTTGTCTGGAGTTCTAGATACAATTACTTCAGCTAAATGAATTAGATAGATACTCTCAGAAATACCTGTAGAGTTTTTTTGGTAGTTGAGAACTTTTTCGTTAATATTTTCAGGGATCTTAATACCACTCACACCTTCTGCAGTTGCCGTGCTTACCTGCTGATTTTTGATAGCAGGCGGGACATCTAGCTCCATAAAATTACCTAATTTAATTGCAGAGCCGTCTTGAATTCTGGTAATAAAAGCATTAAATAAACTACTAATTTGTTGGCTAAAATTTTTATTAATATATTTGATGATAAAAACCCAAAATAATAACCAGACTATGGTTTGCCAGAAAGGAACCCAACTTGCACCTAGTAGGTTTACGCCTTCGTGTTCCTGCTTAGGAATTTTTAATGGCGATGGTTCAATGGTTTGTGCGATGTGAAGAGTCTGAAAATTGTTTATTGTCATTATCCTGATAAACCTTATGTGACCAAAGTCAAGCTTATCACCAACAATATATAGCGGTCGCTGTATACGTATTTGCTTGATTCCTTATACTCTAAACAAAGAGCCTCTTGCATAAGTAAACCCCGGTATGAAACGAACCTGGAAGTCTCTGTTACTAACCTGTAATTGGATCTTGTTGTCAGTCGGGACATCAATTTTAATTATCCTGACGCAACCCACACCCAGTCCAGCGGAAGCACCACCCTCTCCTAGCGTTGCAGAAACTGCAGCCGAACCAATGCTGAGTGCGGGAAAAATTATCCGTCAGTTAAAATTGATACAAGCGGATAAGCTGTATTTGGCGGGACAGATACCAGAGGCAGAAAAAATTTATCGCCAAGCGAAGGAGCCGTTTGCTAAACATAATACATTGAAAGAGCGTAAATTTGCTGTCACAGATCCGGCGCAACTATCGCCAGGGGGTAAGGTATACTGGCGAGAATCAGAGGGAGGAATAGCAAATAATTTACAAACCAAGACTTTAGTACCTCTGCAATTGTTGGTGGAACAGTATCCAGAGTTTATTCCTGGACATATCCGCTTTGCTGAGGCGCTGAAGAAGTACGATCGCACTAAGGAATCATTAGATGTATTAGAACGCGCATCTTCGCTGTATCCAGACCAGCCAGATTTGATTAAAGCTAGAATTACCGCTTTGGGAGAGTCGAAAAAATGGATGGAAGCTTCTTTAGCAGCGCGTCAATTTGCGATTCTCAATCCCCAAAATCCCCAAGCGCCTGAGTTTTCTCAGTTAGCTGAAGTTAATCTCAATCGTTACAAAGCTTATATCCAAGAAGAGATACGGGGTAATGCGATCGCTAATATGATCACAGGTGCGGTGGGTTATGCGGTGACTGGTAGTTTATTAGGGCCATTGTCAGCAGTAGATTCTACCATATTATTGTTGCAAGGTGAAGAATCTATTGGCGAATCGGTGGCGAATCAAGCGAAAAAACAGTTAGATGTGGTGAAAGACGAAACTGTTTTAGCTTATGTGAACGAAATTGGACAGAAGTTGGCAAAAGTAGCGGGAAGGAATGAGTTTAAGTATGAATTTTTCGTGATTCCCCAACCAGAACTTAACGCTTTTGCGCTGCCTGGTGGGAAAATATTTATTAATGCAGGTGCGATCGCTAAAACTAATTCTGAAGCTGAGTTAGCTGGATTAATCGGTCATGAACTATCTCATGTGGTTTTATCCCACGGTTTTCAATTAGTTACTCAAGGGAATTTAATCGCTAATGTTACTCAGTATCTCCCTTTTGGCGGTACTATTGGTCAACTTTTTGCCTTGAGTTATAGCCGTGATATGGAACGTCAAGCTGATACTTTAGGCACACGGTTGATTGTCGCTGGTGGCTATGCTGCAGATGGTTTGCGTAATTTGATGGCGACATTAGAAAAACAACAAAAAAATGCACCTCCCAGTTGGTTGTCATCGCACCCAGGGGGTAATGAAAGAGTTAATTCTTTAGAAGATTTGATTTCTCGTAGTAGTTATAACCGCTACGCTTATGAGGGAGTAGCACGCCATGCAGAAATTAAAGCTACAGTCAAACAGTTACTCAAAGACAAAAAAGAACAAGACGAAAAAAAGCAGCGTTCTTGATGAACTAAAAAGCGAAACTTGCGTCAATTGAACTAACAATATTTTCGCTTTTTTCTACTGGAGGATGATTATGTCATCAAAACTGCTGTGCTTTGCATTTGTTGGCAGTTTGGGTTTATCTTTGCTTTTAGGTAATTCTATAGCGTTTGCTCAAGTTGTCGTTCCCACAGATTCAACAGGTGGTTCGTCGTTTCCCCCCAATGGGTCATCAGTTCCCATAGACACTTCCACTGGCGGTATTCCCACTTCTACTCCCGTTGACGGTGTGGCTCGGTTTTCCTGCCAAACTAACAATGGTCAGTATACCATTATGTATCAACCACAAAGTCAACCAGGACAATATTTTGCTTGGGCGACACCAGCGTCTTTGGGTGGGGGTTGGAATTCACAACTACGCTGTCAAACCATTGCTAATCGTTTAGAAACCTATCGCCCAGATGGGTTACAAGAATTACAAACAGCGGTGGAAAATAACGAAAATACAATTTGCGTTACCACCGAAGCTAATCCTACTTGTCGAATTGTGTTAACAGTACCACGTGGTAGAGATCCTTTTACTGTCCGCAATAGTGTTTTCCAAAACTTGATGACTGCTGATAGTGGACAACAAACTTTAGCGGTTAATACCTATGCAAATCGTGGTAGAGGGAACAATGATTTATATAATTTAGGTCGCACACTTTTAGGTGGTGGTAATAATCAGGTAAGTTCATCTCGACGCGGACTAAATCTGCAACCTTTTCTCGACCCCAAAGATGGTGGTAATGGTAGCGGATTAAAAAACGGGGTAGCGATTCGCTCTCGCGGTAATACTTCTAGCAGTGGTGCTAAAAATACCAATAATAGTAATAATCCCCGACTCGATCCTAATAGATTCCGTCGCTAAATTAATAGTCATGTTTTGCTCATAAAAACTCCATCCTAAAATTGGATGGAGTTTTTTATTTTTAGTTTAAACCTAGATGTTTTCGCAATGCTTGACGCATCACATCTACAGGAACTGATTCTGTTTGTAACCAGATTTTTAAAGCTGCTACTCCTTGTTGGACGAGCATTTCTAACCCATCAATGATAATTGCACCTTGCTTTTGGGCTTGTTGAAGAAATTGTGTGGGCTGAGGAATGTATATTAGATCGTAGGCGATCGCATTTGCTGATAAGCCCGCCATCTCTTCTCTACTCAAGGGCGAATTATCAATGTGGGGATACATCCCAATTGGGGTGGTGTTAACTAATAAGTTTGCTTGGGGAATCAATTTTGTCAATTTTTCCCAAGGATGAACTTGCAAATTCTCAATTATGGACGAATTGCGCCAACTATTGTAAAATGCTGTTAATTTTTCCTGATTGCGCCCCACAACATGAATTTCAGCGAAACCCAGTTGCTGACAACCTGCGACAACCGCTCTAGCTGCGCCACCATTACCTAAAATTACAGCTATCTGCTGACGCCAATCTTGGTGATAAGTTGTTTGCAGAGGTGCGATAAATCCTTCCACATCGGTATTTGTCCCTACCCAGCGCTGATTTTGGCGCGTGACGGTGTTCACCGCACCCACGGCTGTAGCCAGTGGAGAAATTTCAGAGAGTAGAGGTATAATTGCTTGTTTGTGGGGAATTGTCACACTAAAACCCACAACTCCAACAGCTGCAAAACCAGCGATCGCTATTTCTAAATTCTGTGGTTCTATAGGCAAAGGTAGATAAACATAGTCTAATCCCAATTGGGCGATCGCGGCGTTATGCATCAGTGGCGACAAAGAGTGTTCCACCGGATACCCAATCACTCCTAAAAGTTGAGTTTTACCTGTAATATTGTTTGTCATTTGTCATTGGTTATTGGTTATTTGTGATTTCTCTCCATCTCCGCAGTCGCTACAATTATTAACGGCTACTTAACATTTCTTTAGATTATGCAGGTAACTACCGCTTCTTCTACAGCCCCAATTCCTGGTCAATATTGGCAGTGGCGAGGGCACAATGTTTATTATGTCCGAGCGGGAGAGAAACAATTACAACGCCCACCTTTGTTGTTAGTGCATGGTTTTGGGGCTTCCACAGACCACTGGCGCAAGAATATCACAGGACTGTATCAGGATTTTGAAGTATTTGCGATCGATTTATTAGGATTTGGACGCTCTGCCAAACCCAAGTTGCAATATAGTGGTGATCTGTGGCGTGACCAACTCCACGATTTTATCAGTGAAGTCATTGGTCAAAAAACAGTCTTGGCGGGTAACTCTCTCGGTGGCTATGCTTGTTTATGTGTCGCAGCGCAATATCCTGACAGTGCGACTGGTTTAGTCTTGCTCAACAGCGCTGGCCCTTTTAGCACTCAACCATCCACAGCAGAGCCTGAAGCTTTACAATCACAAATTCAGCCACCTAAAGAAACTTCTAGCTTGCAAAAACTCTTGGGTAATAGTGTTAAATGGATGTTTCAACAACCTTTAGCCCAATTTTTGCTATTTCAATATGTGCGACAACGTTGGGTAATTCGCCAAACATTAGAAAAAGTTTATCTTGATCAAAGTGCAATTACAGATCAATTAGTAGAAGAAATTCACCGCCCTGCTGATGATATTGGTGCTTTAGACGTATTTGTTTCAGTTTTTAGCACTCCCCAAGGCGAGAAAGTTGATTTGTTATTACAGCAATTAACTTGTGATTTATTGCTATTGTGGGGAGAAGCCGACCCCTGGATGAATTGTCGAGAACGCTCCCAAAAGTTTCGTCAATATTATCCGCAATTAACAGAATATTTTCTCACAGCGGGTCACTGTCCCCACGATGAAGTACCGCAGCAGGTAAACTCTCTTTTACGCGACTGGGTGTTGTCGATTAAACAATGAAAGGAAACAGGGAACAGGGAACAGGGAACAGGGAACAGAGAGTAGAAAAGGTACTTTTGCAAGAGGTTTAATCAGCAATAGGTAATAGAGAAAAGTAGAAAACACCAAGATAGCCTGGATTTTTTAATTACGAATTAAGATAACTAGGTTTTAATTTTGATTAACACCAAAGGTGGTTTTTTTAGCTTCTTGCTCTATTTGCTCACTAATAATCTCTGTACCTATTGCAGGTTTATCCAAGTTAACCCTTACATTTGTTGGCTGGCTATTTATGATCGCCTTTGCATCACAAGCAACAGAAATTATTGATATGAGCGTAGCCAAAATAATTTTCGACCAAAATTTATCATCTACCATTAAAGTTTTCCCGTCAAATATGCAGTTGTTTGATTTTTATAGCATTTGTTAACCCATAACTACATCAATAGACTTCTTGCAGAAGTCGGGAACTCTTAACAAGGAACAGTGAACAGGGAACAGAGAGTAAAAAAGTTACTTTTGCAAGAGGTTTAATATAGTTGAAAAACTACTATTAACGCCAAAAACCTGGTCATTAGTGACCAGGTTCGCTCAAGTTCGCAGGTTTCAAGTTTTTAAACTGGTTAATAAACAACTAGGGTGGACATAGCAACTAGTAAACTCAGCATTTCTTAGTTTCTCCGCTTTGGGATTTGGCTTGATCTTTATCTACCAAGATTTTGCCACTTTCAAATTATGATGCTGATATTTACTTGGGTTGATGACGGGTGACACCGAGTCATTTACCCATTAAGTTTTGTTTGATGATTTGTTGGTGTCTTACTCTTCTAAGTTAGCAGTTTGATCGCTAGTCACAAAGCATTATTTACCAAAGTTGATGTTTTGTTGTTTTTTGCAATGTTGCCCAGCGATCGCCGATAATTCCCTACATCATTCCTAGCTAACTAGCAAAAAAATTTTGACAAAAATACCTGAAGTTCCACAAAGTTGCATAAAATGTCAAAATTGGGACTAAACCCTCGTACAATTGATATTACTTATCCTTAATTCAGGAGAGTTAAGCCATGCCAATGGCGGTGGGCGTAATTGAAACATTAGGTTTTCCTTCCGTGTTAGCTGCAGCAGATGCAATGGTAAAAGCTGCCGCAGTCACATTAGTGTATTATGGTCAAGCTGAAAGTGCTCGCTTGCTAGTCGCTGTTCGGGGACAAGTTGCGGAAGTCAAAACAGCAGTTGAGGCAGGAATTGCCGCAGGAGAGGAAGTTAAGACTGGTACAGTCATCACCCATTACATAGTTCCTAATCCCCCAGAAAATGTGGAGACGATCCTACCCATCCACTTCACAGCCAAATCGGAACCCTTCCGAATGTTCTAGAAAAATTCGCCAGGAAAATCTGTAGCGAAGCTGCGTACAATTATATTCACGGCGCCACATAGGTTTATTCATACAGGAGATTTTTAATGTCACTACAGGCAGTTGGAGCACTGGAAACCAAGGGTTTTCCTGCTGTATTAGCAGCAGCAGATGCAATGGTCAAAGCTGGTCGAGTTACTTTAGTTGGCTATATTCGGGTGGGTAGTGCTCGGTTTACAGTCAACATTCGCGGAGACGTTTCTGAGGTGAAAACTGCTATGGCTGCGGGTGTGGAAGCCGCAGAAAATGTCTATGGCGGTACTCTAGAATCCTGGGTGATTATTCCTCGTCCCCATGAAAACGTCGAAGCGGTGCTACCAATTGCGTACACAGACGCCGTTCAACAATATCGAGAATCTGTAGAAAACCCCATAGTCAGACCTGGCAATGGGAGATAGCACAAAAGCTATACGGCTGTAAAGACCGATCTGCAAAATAGACACTGGCGAAAATTAGACCACAGAAAAGTCAGAGCAGTAAAAACCACAGCTTTGAAGTTATATGCAATACAGATAGCTAAGGGTGTTCTACCATACTAATCTGTGGCTTATTTTTCCATGAGTATGATCTTTGCAATTACCCTAATGTCTGCGAACACAATTGAGAGCAGCTAAAATATAGTATTAGTTATTACCGGAACTTAAAATAAAAGTTAAGTAAAAATATCACCCCCATGGGTACTTTCAAATTTCCCACGATTCGATACATAATAACAACCTGTACCCTGCCTTGGATTCAGACAAGACACAAGGTTAGGAACGAAAACTGATCAAATTTACGGATTTATACCGAAAAAATTACATGAGAGTGAAACTTATGTCTGTAAAACTACGTCTTGATAGGAGTGAATCATCATAGCTCCTCTAAAATCAGGAACAGAATATCAGTTTTTCTCAAACCCTCTACACTAATAGAGTTTGCTTATTTGCCGCCAGCAGATTAGTTTCTGCGAGGGCCAATGTGTAAAGTTACAAAACTTCAGAATTTGCATGATTTCCGAAAACCATAGCAAGAAGCATTTCCAGGAGTTAGAGAGGAAACTTATCGTCACAATAGGTAAATTCCTGCATAAAGTTAGTCAATCTAGACGTAATAAAAGTGGAATCGTTGAGATGTCTTCTGGCAGAAGATGAAAAGAGGGGCAACTACCAGCTAAAACATTAAGTGCGACAAATGGGGGTTGTGATGCAAACTTTAGAACAGGGTTTTGAGGAGCGCAATCTCGCTATGGTAACAGAAGGAGAAAACCTAGCGCAAAATTGGCAAAAACGTTTAGCGGCAGAATGTCCAGAACAGAGTGCAGCTATGAGAGAAAGTATAGTTCTCTGGCTTCTGGGGCGTGACCATCAGCGGTTTAATCTGCTCAACCCCAAAGAATTAGAGATCGCCAAGCAAGCAATGGAATACCGCTATCGGATATTACTACAGCGTTACTTGGGGATGTCTAGAGAACGCGCTTATCGTAACTTAATTACGCGGCTGGCGAGTTTGGTAACGTTGCGGAATAAAATTCAGACTTGGGTATCACTGAGCCGCGATCGCCAGCGTAGTGTTGTTGATGTGTTACAAGAGGTAATTCAAGAATTATTACAAGGTGATAGCTACATTCAAGATCAAATGGCGCGGATTGGCGAAATCACAACGGACAAGCGACTAAGAGATACCCTGCTGTTCGCCAGTATAGAGGAATATGCTCTACGACCAGTGCGTAATCAACCCCTACTGGCCTATCGCTTCGTCAACTACCTGCGACGTACCCAGCGCGGTGGCTTGACCCAAGTACCAGGTAGCGACTTGATTAGGCTAGTTTCCGAAGAAATTCTTACAGATGATAACGACAACCGGGTAAATTTAGTAGATACTCAAGCGATCGCCGAATATCAACAAGCGCAACAACTAGAAGAACAACAAGCACTGCGTCAGGGAGTGCAAAAAGAATTTGAAAATTATTTACAAGAAAATCTCGATGCAGAAGCCGTGCAATGGTTACAACTCTATCTGCAAGGTAAAACCCAAGACGAGATTGCGAGAAAACTCAACAAACCAATTAAGGAAATATACCGTCTGCGAGAAAAAATTAGTTACCATGCAGTGCGTGTATTTGCCCTCAAAGATCAACCAGAATTAGTCGATAACTGGCTCTCAATTTCCCTCAAAGAGCATAACCTAGGACTGACACCAAACCAATGGCAACAACTTTATACACAATTGACTCAAACCGGGCGACAAGTCCTAGATTTGCAAAAAGCCGGTAACTCCATAGAAGCGATCGCCCAACAGTTAAAACTCAAAACCCATCAAGTGATGGGCGAATGGACAAAAGTCTACCTCGCAGCCCAAGCCTTAAGAACTCAACACTAACTCAATCAAGATGAGTTTGTAGTCAGCACTGGAGTGTCTAAAAATCTACCGACTTTAGTCCTGACTACGAGCGATTCACCTTTGAGAGACACAGTACTAATATCAAACTTAGCAAGATTTAGTAGGGATACAGCATCCATAATCTGGCGATTGACAAATAGCTGGCATCTGTAATTAAAGTATTTTTATTTACTCCCAACTAACTTAGAGCCAAAATAGTAGAGAAGCAAATATTTGGCAATCAAATCTATGTCGTCTTCTGAGGGCAAATTCACCAACACCGCAGCGATGGGACAGCCAACATCAGCGCCCACTCCTGAGCAAAAGGATTTACTAAGCGATCGCCACCAGATATACTCTCTAATTGATAGCCTCTTATCCTTTGAAGCTTGCTTATATCACCAAATTTTGCCCCTCAAACTAGGGGACAACAAGCTGTTGCTGGGTATGGTCTCACCACAAGAGAGCGAAGCCCTAGACTATGCGAATCGGATTTTGTCCTCTATTCATTGCACGATGGTTGTAGAGCCAATCGCCGCTGACCTCCACCACACCATACTCTCAGCTTACTTAAACCACAAAAATACATCCCCCTCACAAGCCAAACCAGCACAGCAGCTAACAGAAGAATTGAGCCACAACAGCACAACTGTTACCAAAAACAACTGGGAAATTATTACAAATCATCAAGAAATATTACCAAATTCCTATTCACAAGCAGAAAACTTATCTGAAACTACCACCCTCATCAGTACCTTTAGCAAAAATAAAGAAGCAAAAACCGAACCAGCCCAGCTACGGCAAAATTCAACCGCTTTGTCAGTGCAAATCCCAGAGATATTAAGTCCTATTGAATTATTACCAAAATTACCACCAAAAAGATTATTAGAAGAACTATTAGGACGGGTACTGGCTGGAGGAATTGGTCGCCTGTATTTAGAAAGACAGCCTTATCAAGGCAAAATACTTTGGAGCGACAATGGAGTTTTACAATCTGTCATTGAAAATTTGCCCCTTTCTGTTCTGCAAGGAGTGCTGAATGAATTAAAGCGATTTGCAGGCTTACCCATCACCACAATTACCGAGCCAAAACAAATAGAAAAAGAATGTTTACATCAACAAAAACGGTTATTATTACGCCTGCGAGTGATGCCAGGAATTTATGGCGAAGAAGCTACACTACAAGTATTGCGAGGAGCAGCACTAAAATTTTATCAACAACAGCAATTGGGTCATGTGAGTCGTGACACCTTAAGCATTGCTCAACAACTAAACTTAAAGTTGCACGAATTGCAACAACGACTGGTTGTCAATTCCAGTCTGCAATCTGACCAGTTAAATGCTTTGCTGACTCTGAACAAACTCATGGCTAACATAGACCAACAAATCAAAACTATGGCTGCAATTAACCAACCGGACGACACAATTAAATAATTTATAAATCAGTTAGCAAACATCAACCAAACTCTATCCTGAAAGGTAAATATACCTGCAATTGTCACAAATAAAAAATAACGCTATCCCTTAGTTAGCTTGATTTGCGTCCACATATTTAATTCAGTAAAACCGCTGATTGCGATCACAGACCTAATTGTTATGTTGTAGTGTAAATCCAGACAACAAATTCTGGAAATTTAAAGCTAAAATTACAACATTTTGGCTTTGATAATTAGTCAAAAATTACTATTTTTAAACTGCTTTTTTGTACATATTTCATGCAAACAGAGGTTTTTAGCGAACTTTTTCCCTTACTGAGTACAGCCAATCCACAAAGTCTGGAATGGCTACTCAACGTAGCCACTGACCACGAATACCCGCCTGAGAGAGCCGTTTTAATGGAAGATGCTTGGGGTAATGCGGTTTACTTCGTTGTTTCCGGTTGGGTCAAAGTTAGACTTAACTCTGGAAGCGATTCTGTGGCTTTGGCGATATTAGGGCGGGGTGATTTTTTTGGCGAAATGGCCATTCTCGATGAATCTCCGCGCTCCACCGATGTCATTGCTCTGTCACCTGTGAAATTATTAAGCATTTCCAGAGAACGGTTTATTCAAATTTTATTTAAAGACCCGCATTTACATCACCGAATGTTACAACTGATGGTGCGACGTTTACGGCAAATTAATTTGCGATTACAAATGCGGTCTGCACCACCAGCGGTGAAACTAGCGCAAATTCTAGTTAGTTTAAGCGAAAACTATAGTCACAAATCAGACAAAGACAGAGAAATTTTTAACCTTTCCCATAAAGATCTAGCGCAGGTGGCAGATATTAGTGTGGACGAAGCCGCTAAAATTATGGAAAAGCTCCATGAGAAAGGTTGGATTAAAATCGACACAATTAACAACGCGATTTATCTGCTCAATTTTCCACAATTGGTGAATTTAGCTGGCAAAGTCTAAGAAATTTTGGCACAGGATGGGATAAAAAACCTAATTACCTTGTGGTTGGGGTATTTTAGCTGATAGCCGACAGTCTTTATACCTCAGTTGACTCTTGACTCCTGACCTTTAACTCCTGACTATATTCTAATAACTCAGAACTCAGAATTCAGGACTCAGTACTCAAGATGACTGAAGCAACCGCATTGCGTTGGCAAAACCGCCCTCACGAAAACTTGCCAACTATCCATTATCTCGTGGCTATGCCTCAACCAGAAACCCATCTGTTTGAGGTGACTTTGCAGATTGTAGATTATCAATTGCCAATTTTGGATTTAAAACTGCCGGTGTGGACGCCTGGCTCTTATTTGGTGCGAGAATATGCGAAAAATTTGCAAGATTTCGCCGTTTTTGCCGCAGATAAACCGTTATCTTGGCGAAAAATTAGTAAAAATCATTGGCAGGTAGAAACAGGTAATGTTACTCAATTAACTGTACACTACCGAATTTTTGCTAATGAACTATCAGTCAGAACAAATCATTTAGATTCTACCCACGGTTATTTTAATGGGGCGGCGATATTTTTTCGGCTACTGGGATGGGAACAGCAACCAATTCGGGTGACGATTACACCAGCGCGTCCAGAATGGTTAGTAACTACGCCTTTACCATCAGACCCGGAGCTAGCTAATACTTTTTATGCGGCAGATTTTGATACTCTGGTTGACAGCCCGTTTGAAATTGGTACTCACCAGTTGTATCAGTTTGAAGTTTTGGGTAAATCTCATGAATTAGCAATCTGGGGGGGAGGAAATTTCCAGCCACAGGAAATGATTGCGGATATTGAAAAGATTATCCATGTGGAAGCACAGATGTTTGGTGGCTTGCCTTATGAAAGGTACGTGTTTATCTTACATTTATTTCACCAAGCCTATGGTGGTTTGGAGCATAAAACATCTTGCTCATTGATTTATCATCGTTTTGGGTTTCGCAATCGAGAAAAATGCGATCGCTTTCTACAATTGGTCGCCCATGAATTCTTTCACTTGTGGAATGTCAAGCGGATTCGTCCCCAAGCTTTGGAAGTTTTTGATTATGATCAGGAGAACTATACACCTTCTCTGTGGTTTTGTGAGGGGACTACGAGTTATTACGACTTATTGATTCCTTTGTGGGCAGGAATTTATGATGTAAAGTCGTTTTTAAATCATTTGAGCCAGGAAATTACTAAATTTCTCACCACACCAGGGCGGAAAGTGCAATCACTTTCGGAATCAAGTTTTGATACTTGGATTAAGCTTTATCGCCCAGATGCAAATAGTGCTAATTCGCAAATTTCCTATTATTTAAAAGGAGCAATAGTTTCTTTGTTCCTAGATTTGTTAATTCGTTCCGAGTCCCAAAATCGCCGCTCCTTAGATGATGTGATGCGGAAAATGTGGCAACAATTCGGTGTAGATGAAATTGGCTATACACCAGAACAATTGCAGTCAGTAATTGCATCGGTAGCTGAGAGAGATTTGACAGATTTCTTTAAACGCTATATTGATGGCACAGAAGAATTACCCTTTAATGAATATTTAGCACCTTTTGGTTTGCAATTGGTAGCAGAATCGGCAGAAGAACCTTATTTAGGTGTCAGGGTAAATAATGAAAATGGACGGGAGATGATTAAATTTGTCGAGGTCGGCTCACCTGCACAATTAGCAGGAATTGATGCAGGTGATGAGTTGTTGGCGATTAATGGGATGAAGGTAATGGGTGGGGGATTAGGCGATCGCCTCAAAGATTACCAGCCAAATGATACAATCCAGGTTACGGTTTTTCACCATGATTTACTCCGTTCTTTGAGTGTGACTCTCGCTCCCTCAGTTCCTAGCAAATATCAAGTGATTTCAATACCAAATCCTGATTTGGTGCAAAGAGATAATTTAGCTGGCTGGTTGGGTTCCCGGATTGCTTCCGTAGATTAGGTTTTGAAAAAGTATTGCTGGAAACTTGACAAAAATCCGGCGTACTTAGAAAATTGTTAAACGATATCTTCCCCGTTCCTGTGGGTTAGCGGAAATCACCACTACGTAGTAAGTATCGTCTTTGGGCAATTTGGCACGGTCGATCAAGGCGCTATACTTACCATCCTGGGCGTTATCTGTAGCGATTCTGTTTCCTTGAGAGTCGAGCAAGACGATGTATGGAGAAAAGTTTTCCCACAAACTATCTACGCGAATGCTAACGAGCTGGTCTTTTTTCCCCTGAAACTGAGAAAGTTCGTAGGGGCTGCGATTCTGTTTGAGGGTGAAACTTTGCTCATTTAACTCAGCCGATTCGTCGATGTTATAGCTGGCTCTATCATTCCTTAAAGCCAGGCTATAACGACCTGTATCTCCAGGATTGCGACTAGTTACTGCAATTGTATAAGTACCACTTGCAGGTAGTCGCACATAAATAAATGCATCTTTAGTTTCGTTGCTCGCTGCGTCGCTACCTCGTTTGACAATCACTTGGTTATCGGGGTCGAGAAGAAACATAAAGGGGTTGAGACTGAGATTGTTAGAGCGACGTTGATCGGCGCTGCCAATTAATCTAATCTGGATTAGTTGGTTTGCTTGCCCTGAAAATTTATAAAAATGAAAATATCTGCCTTGAGATTGAAAATCACCCTTCGCTAGAATATCGAAGGCGATATCTACAAAATTAATTTCTTTGTAATTAGGAGTTTTAGGGAGAGAAATAACTGAACTTTCAGAAGTTGAATTATTGCTGCGAGAATGGGAAGCTGGTTGACGCCCTCTAGACTGGGGTGGGTTAGAGCTCCCGCTCGCACTGCGTGGATTGGGATTAGAATCTTTAGGTCTAGTCGGTTTAGGTGCGACGCTACCTCCTGCTGGTTTGGGGGTAGGGTCAGAATTTTCAGGTTTAGATGGTCTAGAACTACTATTATTATTCCTCGGCTGGGGAGCAGGAGCAGAATTTATGGTATTGGGTGATGTTTTAGCTGGTAGAGGTGAATCAATCTGTTGTTTAGGTTGTGTAGCTACGGGTGGTTGAGCTGCGGGGATTTTTTCAATTCCTTGCTTGACTGCTTCTGGTTGTCTCTCATCTGGTGTTTTAGCAATTGTGAATTTTCCTCTAAATTCGGGAACTTCTAAAGCATTAATAGGTACAAGATTATCTGCTAATAACAAACCAGTGCTCACAGAAAAAATCATGGCTAATGCAAATGTGCTCCGAGATTTTTTGTTAGTTTTCACTCTGATTTCACTCCTCTTGATTGCAGTTGGTTTTGATTTTTGATGTTTAGGGTTTGTGGTAAGGACTAAAGTCCTGATTTGATTTTTCAACAGCACTGACTACGCATCTATCTGCTATTTTCTATTTTCTATTAAGCGTTCCCTACCCACACAAGTAAATTCTCCAAATCAAAGCGAATTGCTATATGATATGTCGTGCATTAATATGTACTCAAACAGCAAAAGGATTCCCAGTATGCGCTGCTGCCTGAATCCCGATTGCCCAAATCCGCACAATCATGATAGTCACCAGTATTGTCAAAGTTGTAATACACCACTAATACCATTACTTAGGGGTCGTTATCGCGTGATTAAGGTACTATCTGACGAAGGTGGATTTGGTAGAACCTATCTAGCGGAAGATGTCGATAAGCTCAATGAATGGTGTGTGGTCAAGCAATTCGCGCCAAAATTTCAGGAAAGTTCCGCTTTAAAAAAGGCAGTAGAGCTATTTAAAGAAGAAGCTAAACAACTGCAAAAATTGGGCGAACATGACCAAATACCCGCACTATTGGCTTATTTTGAACAAAATAACTACCTGTTTTTGGTGCAGCAGTTTATTGATGGGCAGAATTTATCACAGGAATTACAACAAGGGATAACCTACAACGAAAGTAAAATTCTCCAATTGCTACTCGATTTGCTTCCTGTGCTGAAGTTTATCCACGATCGCGGTATCATTCATCGAGATATCAAGCCACAGAATATTATCCGTCGTCAGCGGGATGGACGATTGGTCTTGATTGACTTCGGTTCGTCAAAGCAATTGACAGTAACGGTACAGACTCAAATCGGCACAACTATCGGCTCCCACGGTTACACCCCCATGGAACAGATGCACAATGGTGAAGCTTATCCAGCCAGCGATTTGTTCAGTTTGGGTACCACTTGCTTTCATCTACTGACGGGGGTTCGTCCATCTCAATTGTGGATGGAACATGGTTATAGCTGGGTTTCTTCTTGGCGACGACATCTATCTAATTCTGGGAGTGTTAAGGTTCCTCTGTCTGGATATTTGAGCGAGGTTCTAGATAATCTCTTGCAAACAGATATTCAACAGCGTTATCAATCTGCTGATGAAGTGCTCAAAGACTTGACAAATGAACCATCATTCACTTCTGCACCTGCAACTTTACTCACAGTTTCATCAACTACTCAAAGGGTAAATCGGCTGTTGGTGTACGCGGCGATTTTGTTGTTGGGATTAGGAGGAGTTTGGTATTTACAAGCTCGTGTATTTAGCTCCCATCAACCTGTAAACAAAGTCTCTCAAGCGCCAAGCACCCTCAAAGGTCACGCCAGTGATGTGAATTCCGTAGCTTTTGCGCCCGATGGTGTCACCTTGGCTAGCGGTAGTGACGACAAGACAATTAAGCTGTGGAATTTGGCAAATAATCAAGAAATTCGGACTTTGAAAGGTCACTCTCAATGGATTTGGACTGTGGCTTTTTCTCCCGATGGTCAGACTTTGGCGAGTGGGAGTGCTGACAAGACGATTAAGTTGTGGAATGTGTCGAGCGGTAAAGAAATTCGTACTTTGGCGGGTAACGGTGACGGGATCACATCTGTCGCTTTTAGTCCTGATGGGAAAATTCTCGCCAGTGGTAGTTTAGATCAGAAAATTAAATTGTGGAATGTAGCAACAGGAAAAGAAATTCACACTTTATCTGGTCACTCTCAAGCAGTTGCGAGTGTGGCTTTTTCTCCTGATGGTCAGACTTTGGCTAGTGGTGGTTGGGATAAAAAAATTAAACTGTGGAACTTAACGACAGAAAAGGAAATTCGCACCTTTGAGGGACATTCTCAATTAGTTCAGGCTGTGGCTTTCAGTCCCGATGGTGTCAGTTTGGCTAGTGGTAGTAAGGACAAAACTATCAAATTGTGGAATTTAGTAACGGGGGAAGCAATTCGCACGTTGACAGGGCATACAGATAAAGTTAATTCTATTGTTTATTTACCAAAATCAATCAACCAAAAAAATCAAACTGTTGCCAATTTAGCTAGCGGTAGTAGCGACAACACTGTGAAATTGTGGAATTTAGAAACAGGAAAAGAAATTCGCACTCTGAAGACTGGTTCAGGCTATATTTATGCTGTTGCTAGTAGTCCTAATGGCAAAATGATCGCTAGTGGTGGAAGTGCGGATAATATTATTAAAATCTGGCAAATCTCAAACTAAACAGCATTCGATAGTAGCCATAACTGAGGCTGCTAGTGATGATAAATCGTAGCCACCCTCTAAACCAAAAACTATTTTTCTAGTAATACCTAAACAATAATTGCTGAATAAACCATAATCTTGTGGTTGTAAATTGATGCTGGCTAGAGGGTCGTCAGCATTAGCATCATACCCAGCGCTGATAATTAGTAAATCAGCTTGAAAATTGGCTAAAAAAGGAACTATATTTTCACTAAATAGTGGTTGATACACACTCATATTACTACCCGGTGGCACGGGCAAATTTAAAACATTATCATAAAAGCCGCGCTCTACAGCCCTACCAGTACCGGGATAGCATGGGTATTGATGGAGAGAACAGTAAGCAATTTGAGGGTGATTTTCCACGATCGCCTGTGTACCGTTGCCATGATGCACATCCCAATCTAAAATTGCTACACGGTCAATTCCGGGTTGTTTGAGGGCGTAAATAGCAGCGATCGCCGCATTGGAAAATAAGCAAAAGCCCATCCCTGCGTCGCTTTCGGCGTGATGTCCCGGTGGACGAGCTAAAACAAAAGCCGGATTCTGGCTGGACAGCACGTTATCAACTCCATCCAGCCAAGCGTTTACTGCTAATAATGCTACATCATAACTGCGGGGAGATACGGGTGTATCGCCATCTAAATAACCGCCACCAGTAGCGGCGATTTCTCGAACTTTTTGAATGTAAGCTGGGGTGTGGACTGTTTCTAAAAACGGGATGAGAGAGGGGTTTTCAGATACTGGTGTGGGTGAGAGCCAAGTAATTTTTTCTGCAAATGTAGATGATTTGAGTGCGTGAGCGATCGCACTTAATCGTTCTGGCCTCTCTGGATGGTATTTTCCCGTTTTGTGTTCGAGAAATTCATCGGTATAAATAACTGGTAGCATAAGCTAAAGCAGTTGAGCAGTAAGATACTGAATGCAATTGTCATCTTACTACTGTTCGTCCAAATCAATCATCTCATCCGCTGGTTGATCATAGATTTCGGGAACGATAGCCGGATTTCCCCGCAGTTCTGTAGGTGATTGTTGGCGCATCACATCGTCTATGTTGGGCGGATGTTTGATTTTGTCTAATAACTCCGGACTTAGTGGCGATGAATCACTTTCTGTATTGATATTATCTTTGTTAGTCATGAATTTTTACCCAAGTTCACTTGGCCAGCTTAAAAGACATGATGACAAGATGCCTACTATCTGCGGACTTAAGCTCAGAGTGGAGTTTTTGATGGTGAGGGGACTGTATTTAATTTGGGGGATGTCGCCGAGAAATTAGGAGACTTAAGCCGCTGAGAGCTAATAGTGAAGGTGTCAACCAATCGCCCCAACGCACATATAACGTTTTTGTTTGGCGGCGATAAATGGTTTCGGCGTGGGTTTCGTAGGTGTTGTATCCAGATAACCACAAAGTTTTGCCGTGGGGATTGACAAAACCTGAATATCCTGTATTGGTGGCGCGGACTGCCCAGCGATCGCTTTCAATTGCCCGCATGATATCCTGGGCGTGATGCTGAAATGGCATTGCTGGGCTGTAATGAGCATCGTTGGAGGAACTGAGGATGAATTGTCCACCAGCCGCTGCTTGACGCCGAAATACTTCACCAAATGCCGATTCGTAACAAATACTAGCGATCGCTCTGCCAAAAGGTGTATCAAAAACTTGGTTATCTGCGCCTGGGACTTGGTGTGCATCTAGAGGCGATAAGCGTTGAATAATTGCGCCGAATACTTCTTCAAAAGGGATATATTCTCCCAATGGTACGAGTTTGGCTTTGTCGTAGCGGCTGAAGATTTCCCCTTTGCCTGTAACTGTAAATATACTGATAGCATAACTGCGTCCCTGTTCACCAAAAGCACCAATCCAAGCAACTACACCTTTTTCCTTAACTGCTGAGACAAAAGATGTATTTTGCAAGTCCCGCTGGAAAATGGGTAAGGCGCCTTCGGGGGTGAGGATGGCATCTACACCTTGATCTGCTAGGCTGAGATAGCCGTTGGTGTAGGTTTCGACGACGCGATAAAATCCCTGGGGACGTAATAAAACTCCGTTGGGGATGTTACCTTGAATAATGCCAATTTTTAAGGCTGTGGTCGGTGGTTGGGCGAGGGGTTGAATGTATAAAAGCCAGCCTGCGAGATGGGATGTACACAGTAATATAGCGGCAACTGTGAGATATTTTAAATTAAGATTTACCCACCTCAGCCGTGTAGATAAAGTTTTGCGGTTAATCCAAGCTTCCGCAATTAAACCATTAACAGCAACTAAGACGGCTGTCACAGCGGTGGTTCCGGAGATTTGTCCCAAATGTAAAATGATCAGGTTTTGTGGTGATTGGGTGTAAGCGAGGGAACTCCACCACAAGGGGCCTGCACTCCACAGGGCTTCTAAAGCACACCAAGCTGATGTCGCTACGAGAACACGTAACAGCGGTTTTTGCTGTTGCAGATATCTTAGACAAATCGCCCAAGCGGTGACTAATGCTCCTCCCCAAAGACTAATAAACAACCAGCAGACAAGGGTGATCATTAAACTCGGCCACCATGGCACACCCAACCATGTCATAGGGTGAATACCAGTAATCCAGGAAAGAGCGGTGCCGTGATAACCCATACCCCAAAGCAGGGGTAGGAGGAGGTTGGGTCGTTTGCTGACACCAAGAATCAATATCCATAAAGGGATGAGGGCTATCCATGCTAAAAACCAAGCACCCACAGGGGCGACGGTTAGTCCCATGAAAACCCCGCTCAAGAAGGATGAAGTATAAAGGCTCAAGGCTGAAATTAGTGTTTTTATTTCATACTTCATACTTCATCCTTCTTCCTTTATTCAGCTTCTTCGACTTCGCCTGCATCCGGAGGAACGATCGCTACTCCGGTAATGGCGTCGTCTTCGTCTAAACGCTGCACTCTCACACCTGTTGCTGACCGCGATTGTACAGAAATTGCATTCACAGCTTGGCGGATGATTATACCACGATTTGTGACCATCATGATTTCATCATCGTCATTATTCACAATCCGTAAGGTGGCTAATTGGTCTTTGGTTTTGCGGTTTTTAAATTTGGTCGCCATTAAGCCTTGACCGGCGCGATTTTGCAGTCGGAATTGAGCGACGGGGACGCGTTTTCCGTAACCGCCGTTGGTAATGACTAATACCCACGGGCCGACACTACCGTTTGCTGCTACTTCTGTGGTTTCTTCGTTGTTTTCAATTTCTTCGGTTTCGATTTCTTCGATTTCACTGTCGCTAAATGTTTCTAAAATGGCTGCAGGCAGGATATCCATCCCCACTAATTCGTCTTTGGCTTTCAATTTCATGGCTTTGACGCCACGAGTCGCCCGACTGAGGGGACGCAGTTGTTCATGGTTACAGCGGAAATGAATCGCCATCCCTTGTCGAGAACCGATGAGGACGCTATCTTCGACTCTGGCGCGTCTTACCCAGCGGAGTTGGTCGCCTTCTTCTAGGGAAATAGCGATTAAGCCGTTGGCGCGGATGTTATTGAAGGCGGCTAATTCGGTTTTTTTGATGTTCCCACCTTTGGTGAGCATGACCAAGTATTCTTCGTTACTGAACTCGTCCACCGGCACAATGGAGGTAATTTTCTCTTCCTTGGGGATGGGAAGCATTTGCACGATGGGTGTGCCGCGACTAGCACGGGAACTTACGGGAATTTGGTAGGCTTTGAGGCAATAGACGACACCGCGATCGCTAAAAAATAACACGCTATCATGATCGCAACAGGTCAAGAAATGCTCGATGTTATCATCATCTTTGACCTTAGCTCCAGCTTTTCCTCTGGTGGCGCGGCTTTGGGCTTCAAAGGTGTTGACAGGCATCCGTTTGATGTAACCTTGTTCTGTCAACAGAATGATGGCTTTTTCGTTAGCAATCAAATCCCGTTCGTCGATTTCCCCTTCGGCGTGGGTAATTACCGTGCGTCTGGGTGTAGCAAAACTGGTTTTGAGTTGGGTAACTTCAGTTTCAATAATTTCTAGCACCCTTTCCCGCCGTGCCAAAATATCCTGCAAGTCAGCGATTTGTGTTTGCAAGTCTTCGTGTTCGATGCGGATTTTATCGGCTTCTAGGGCTGTTAATCGCCGCAGTTGCATTTGTAAAATCGCGTCGGCTTGGACTTCCGAAAGTCCGTAGGTGGTGATTAATTCGCCTTTGGCGGTGGGGGTGTCGGCAGCATGGCGAATTAAGTTGATAATTGCGTCTAAATGTGCTAAAGCAATTAATAAACCTTGCAGCAGGTGGTCTCTTTCTTCAGCTTTCCGCAGTTCGTAACGGGTGCGTCTGTTGATGGATTCGATGCGGAAATCGAGGAAGACTTCCAAGAACTGCTTGATGGTGAGGATTTGGGGTTCGCCATTCACCAAAGCCAACATGTTCGCCCCAAAATTGGCTTGGAGTGGAGTTTGTTTGTAGAGGTTGTTGAGGACAACGCGGGGGTAAGCATCACGCTTCAATTCAATCACTATTCGCATCCCATCGCGATCGCTTTCGTCTCGAATATCTGCAATCCCTTCTATGCGTTTGTCGTTGACCAATTCAGCAATTTTTTCAATCAGCGCGGCTTTGTTGGTTTGGTATGGTAATTCGGTAACGATAATTGCTTCTCGTTCCGGACGATTCCGCTGTTCGATGGTTTCAATGTTGGCGACACCCCGCATGGTAATAGAACCGCGCCCGGTGGTGTAGGCTTCTTTAATTGCGGTTGTGCCGAGAATTTGCGCTCCTGTGGGGAAGTCTGGCCCGTGGATGTATTGCATTAACTGCAGCGCCGTGATTTCGGGGTTGTGAATCAGCGCCACCAAGCCATCAATCAATTCGCCGAGATTGTGGGGCGGGATGTTGGTCGCCATCCCCACGGCGATTCCAGAGGAGCCGTTGAGTAGTAGTTGGGGGACGCGGGCTGGTAACACTGTTGGTTCTTGCTGGGAACCGTCGAAGTTATCAGCAAAGTCTACGGTTTCTGATTCAATGTCGTGGAGGAGGGCGGCGCCGGTTAATGCTTGCAAGCGGCATTCTGTATAACGCATTGCCGCTGGGGGATCGTTATCTACGGAACCAAAGTTACCATGTCCGTTGATCAGGGGCGATCGCATGGAGAAATCCTGTGCCATCCGCACCAAAGCATCATACACCGCTGTGTCACCGTGGGGGTGGTATTTACCCAGTACTTCCCCGACTACACGGGCGCATTTGCGAAACGGGCGATCGTGGGTCAAACCCAACTCATGCATGGCGTAGAGGATGCGACGATGCACAGGTTTTAGACCATCCCTGGCATCTGGTAGCGCCCGACCCACAATCACACTCATGGCGTATTCCAGATAAGACCGGGACATTTCGTTCCGCAGATCTGTTGGGATAATCCTCTCCTGTGAGGTTGTCATAACCTAAAAAACTCCAAAATTGTAGATTGTAGGCTTTCGAGTTGAAAAAACACGAAATTAATTCAAAATTTCTCTTGAATAATTGCTATATCCTGATACGATTTTAACACGCATTGCCTTTTTTTGCCCGGAGAGGAAGTAGGTGCAAAATTAAGAAACTAAAACATCAAAATTGGAACTTATTATAGTTCGTAATTATAATTTATGTTTGTGTATATTTTGTAGAATTTAAAGGGATAAAAAACATGGCTTTTTGTTTGGTTTTCTAGATGGAAGTCTCACGCAAAGGCGCAAAGACGCTAAGGAAAATTCCTTTCTTTTTACATATGAATATATGGTTGGAAATTTAATATTTAGAAATTTTTTAGATGAAATTGTTTGGTAATGTCTGAGTAAAGGAGTGTGTATTGGCGATTAATTATTGATGGCAAATTACAAGTGAATGAATATCGATGGCATCCTCTGATATCGGCTGCGTGAAGGTTGCTATTCAAGAGAATAAATATTTCTAATTAACTATCAAGTAGATCAGCTTTGTCAAAATTATCAAGATAGGTCATTTTTTCGTTCAATTATCAAAGATTAATGGTAGGATTTTAATTTTATATTTGACAGTTTCAGATGGTGAAATGGATAGTAACACGAATTTGCAGAAAATTCTGGCTGATTCGCCTGTTGGCGTTGTATTAAGAGCAATCTCGCTTGTAAACCTTCCTAACTGGTGGTTAGCAGGAGGTGCGGTGCGAAACACAGTTTGGCGGACAATTTTTAATCCTCAATGTGAATTAATTATTAATGACTTTGATATTGCATTTTTTGATGAACAAGGAAACCGTTCTCAAGAACTAGCAGCAAAAACAATCCTCACACAAAAATTTCCTGGTTATGAATTTGATGTCAAAAATCAGGCGAGTTTTGCTCGTTGGCGCCCAGGTCGCAGAACCTACACTAGTACAGAAGATGGGATTTGCGAATGGCTACACACCGCTACTGCTGTGGGAGTGAGGTTAGACCCACAAGGACAATGGCAATTTTTCACTCCCTACGGCTTAGATGACTTGTTCAATGGAATCATTCTACCGACACCAGTCCACACTCACAACCCAAAAGCACAGGAAAAAGCCACTAGTTTTCTGCAAAAGTGTCCTTGTTTAAAAATAGGCGTTAGGGAAAAGAGTTTTGACCCTTGACAACAAATCCTCTTTATAGTACATTTATACTATAAAAATTCTTTGCGTACCTCTGTCTTGAAAAGTTTTGTGGAAGCGCAAAGTTGCAAAGCTCGCCACGGGGATACGACAGGTCGGCAGACTTTGCGGCGGTTGCCTGTACCGTCCCGCCAAACTTTGTAAGAAGGAGACCTTCCCCACAACGCCAGTTGCTACCCTGCGGGAAGCCGCTCCGCGTCTACAAGTCGAGCCAGCCGCTTGCGGAGGTTCCCTCCGTTGTGCGGACTGGCGTGGGAAACCCTTTCGGCAGTCGCTCATGGGGGAAACCCCCAAGACCGCGCTGCCTCACCCCAGCACTGGCTCAACTTTTCGCCGCGCCAACCTCCTCATACCTCTGCGTTGAAAAAGCCGTGAATGGTATGAGAAACCCAATACTATAGGAGAATAAAATTATGAAACTATCAAAAGTAGACTTGAGCGATATAATTGCGATCGCTCATGCTGATGGTCATTTACAATTGTTGCTTAACCGCGGTGACGAATTAGATTTGTTGGAGATTCCTGCGCCTCTGGCTGCTTATGAAGGATTGCAGCAGTTGCATGAAATAATTTCTGAGTCTACTCCTTTGCCCATAGCACCAGAACCTATCGCCATGTTACCAGTTAGTTCAGCAATGGCGAGTGCTGTTGGTTACGATAGCGACGAGCAAATTTTACAAGTTGAATTTCATACTGGAGCAGTTTATCAATATTCGGGAGTTGATTTGGACACTTGGGAGGATTTCCATGAGTCTGATTCTATTGGCAGATTTTTTAATCAAGAGATTAAAGGTCAATTTTGCAGTGAAAGGATAGATTAAACTTCAGTAAATCAACTTTTTTATTTGGTCACATTCTTCTGAGCACTCTCTAATTTTTGCCTCAGATAACCTATTGGTAGAGCTTTAATAGCATAACGTGCGAAGAAAATCCGCTCTTTGCGAGAGAATTTCAATTCGCTAGACAAAGCACGCAGAATTTCAGCACCAGCAATCAGATTATCTGCTGAAAAAACATCTGTCCTAATCTTTTCTATATCCTTTTGAATTTGCTCTCGTTGTTCAGCGGTACATCTGCTGAGGTCTGGTGCAAATAAAGTCTTTTGATCTCGTGTAGCATTAAAATAAAATGTATTGATATCTTCTGGGGAAATTTCTCCAAATCGAGCTGCTTTTTCATCCCTAAGATTTTCGATAATTTGTTCTCGTTGACAAGGGCGTGTTAGGGTATATAATGCCCAGGAAATACCACCTGCTAAATATACTCTAGGTGAGTTTTGGATTCCAGGTTTACGCTGTAGTACATCTCTAATTTGTGGCACTAATACTTTAAGTTTCGTATTTTCTGCTGCTTTAGTAAAGTCTGCATTTCCTTGACTGTTGCTGATTTCTTTAGTAAAAGTTTTTGTGCCCAAAGGAATTGAAAATGTTATGTCTTCACCTTGTTTAGTACTTTTCTGATATGCTCCTTTAGTATTGCCAGAGCCAATATCAATCATCACAACTTCTTTACGTCTCCATTCTGGAACTACACCGCTAAAGACAAAGTTAGCTTCTTCTTCAGCAGAAATAAACTCCACTGCTCGCCCAGTTTCTTGCTGAATTTCTTGCGCCAAAGCATCCTTATGGGGAGCTTTTGACGCAACTCCACTACTACCATAAATTACTATTTGCTCACAAGGTATATTAAAGCGTTTCTGGATTTCACTGAACATACCTTTAACACCATCAACCGCTTCTTTCTGCGCTTTGGGGTCAACGGCGTTTGCATTTCGCTGTTCAATCTCTTCGTCTCGAATAACGAATTTAAATCCTTCTTCATTGAGGTTTGGCAATTCTTGAATCACTTCTCCTTTGATACCTGTACTACCCACCTCAATAACACCATACAAATTACCAGATTTTCTCACAAGAGTACTTTCGCTACATTGTTGAGACGACAATTTTTTTACATCTGCTGTATTTCCTGGGTTCACAGATTGCTGTGTAGTATTCCCTTTATTAAAGACAATACTAAAAATCGCTCCTCCAGACAACAAAACGAGTAGTAATCCACCAAGAAGAATCGGTAAACCAACAAGATTTTTTTTGGGTAGCACAGTTTTTTGCTGTTCTTCAGAAGCTATAGAAATAGCGGGAACTTTTTGTTGAAAAACTGCTAATTTTTGTAAAATTTTATCTGCACTGGTAATACGTTGTCCTAAAGGTGCAATTAACTGATCAATAATGCTGATAAACTGTGGTGAAATAGAATTAGCAAACTGATGCCACTCTAACTTATTATTAATATAAGGCAGTTCTTTGATGTCTTTTCCTGTAAGTAAATAAACGAATGTTAGCCCAAGGAAAAAGAAATCAGATTGAGAGGAATATTTTCTTTGTGTTTGTTTTTCTGCTATGTAATTAGGGCGAGATATATTAGCGCTTACTCCTATGGGAGCTTGAACTGTAGGAAATTGCTCTATGTCCGTAACCTCTCCAAAGCCAGTTAGTAGTAAGTGTTCGTTTGACTGGAGAATAATATTTGAGGGCTTAATATTTTTATGGATAATTCCTTGTTGATGAATTTCTTTGAGAATATGCACTAACTGTTCTAGCCATACAACAGCATATTTTTCTTCGATTCCTCTACCTAATTGTTTGATATAATCTTCTAAATTTATCCCTACAATGTTTTCCATAACTACGCAATGTAGGGATATTTGATCATTTTTTGTAGTGTATTCAAAACAATCTTCAATTTTAGGAATTTTTGGATGATTGAACTGGCTTAAAAGTTTAAAATCTCGCTCAAATATCTCGATTATTTCTTGTTTATAAATGTCTTCTTTCAGTTCCGATTGTTTAAGTACTTTCAAAACTTTAAGTACACCTTGATGCATTACTTCATAGGTCTCAGTATAGCTTTCTTGCTTATTCAATAACTTCAGAACTTGGTAGCGTCCATGCAGTAGCAATTCTGAACCACATTTCTGGCAAAATAAAACGCCATTAGGATTAGTAAACCTACATTCCGGATTAATACAAAGACTCATATTTTTTAGATTAGGAGTTTACAAAAACAAGTTTTTTTAATGCAGACTCACAGATACCCAATATTGAGTGATTGAGAGCAAATTTACATGTTTAGATTGTGAGTATTGTTTTATAAGTTATGAATTATCTTAATTCAAATTTGTGTTTCTACTGTTTTAGAGTTCACAATAATTATACAGTATTTACACGTAAATAATGTTAATTTTATATGAAGCTAAAAGTAACATATGTTTTACAGGATTCTGCTGAGGTGTATTGGGAACAAACCTGCAGCACTAGCTTGTACGTTAAGTCAAGCCTAGTGAAAACAACTATCCCATCCATCAGCAACGCCAATTTTTACGTTTCCATTAACTTACGGAAACTTTCCAGCTTCGCCACTTCATCAAAATCAATATCCGTTGCTAATTCTTCCTTATATCGAGGATTAATTGCAATGGCTTTTTGCATACTTGCTATTGATAATTCTACTTCTCTTTGGAGCGCGTAACAGGCGGCTTTGTTGTAGTGGGCGCTAGCGTATTGGGGATTAATTTTCAAGGCTTGATCGAAACTAGCAATTGCTTCTTCATCGCGTCCCAACCTGACTAAGGTATAACCTTTTTTATCCCAAATTTTGGCAGAGTCTGGTTGTAGTTGCAAAGCTTGATCAAAGGAAGCGATCGCATCTTCGTATCGTTCTAATTCTATCAGTGCTAAACCGCGATTTAACCAAGCAATCGCATCATCTGGTTTAATTTGAGTAGCTTGCTCAAAAGAAGCTAAAGCTTCTTGATGTCGTTGTAAGTTACCGAAAGCGACGCCGCGATCACACCATGCTTGATGATAATCTGGTTTAATTTTAATGGCTTGATCGTAAGCAGCGATCGCTTCTTTGTAGCGTTTGAGCCTAGCGAGAGTTATTCCCCGCTTCAACCAGATTACTGGTTGCTCGCGCTCGATGATCACTGCTTTATTATAAAGTGCGATCGCTTCTTCATAACGCTTTTGAGATAATAGTATATCTCCTTGTTGTAGATAATCATCTGCAGTTTCTGTTGATGGTGGTAATTCTGCAGTTTTCGGCGACATTTCCGCTAATTCTTGCAAAATTAAGTCTTTGCGGTTTTGAGCATCTAGCTGTAATTTAGCTAATTGGGAAACAAACTCAGTTTCTAACTTTTCTAACTGCTCTAAAATTAAGAGATTTTGTTGTTGAGCGTGGGATTGAAACTCGGAAAATTGCGATGTTAATTCAAAACTTGATTGTTCTAAATTTTCAATAATTAATCCTTGGCGTTTTTGAGCATCAACCTCTAACTCAGATAGTCGCAAAGTGAATTCAGTTTGCAATTTGCCTAAATTATCAACAAGTTTATCTTTTTGTTGTTGAGCATCATACTGGAATTTTAATATTTCTGATTTAGATGAATCTGCTAATTCTCCCAAGTTTGTCATGGTCAAACTCTTTTGTGCTTCCGCTTCGGATTGTAGCTGGGATAATTGAGCAGCAAAGGTAGATTGTAATTCAGCTAAACTTTGAATAACTGTAGTTTGTTGTTGCTGAATTTCCGTTTGCAATTGAGATAACTGTGAGGCGAATTCCCATCGAGATTTTTCTAGGTTTTCTCTAACCTGATCTTGTTGTTGCTGAGTCTTTGATTGTACTTGGGATAATTGCAAAGCAAATTCTCTGGCTAAATGCTCTACATTTTGGTGAATTTCTGTGATTTTTGCTTCTAACTCTACTATGGCGCTATTTTTGGAAATTAATATCTCTGCAGATAATCCTGATAAATTGGCTTTGATTGTATCCGCTTCTTGATTTAATTCATCATTTCTATTTTGTGCTTCTATAAAAATATTCTCCGATTCTTGCTTCACTAAAGCCAATTGATTTTGTAAATCGTCTAAAGCTTGTAACTCTGATGTGGCTCTATCTACAATCTCACGGATAGCTGCTCGACGGATTAGCCAAAATAAAGCGATGACGGGTATGGGAAATAGACTCAGTATCACTAACCAGACATTGAGCAAAAAAGCTGTCAGTCCAAAATTATTAGCAAAATCCTTCTGGGCTCGCAGTAGAGCCAATTCTTCCCGCTCTTGATTTGATGTCACAGCAGCAGGAGTGTTTGTGGGAGTAGTTAATGGTGTGGGTTGTCCACTGGCGATACTAGCGCACAGTAACCATGGTGAAAAGACGGTAACGCTTGGCAAAACTAAAGTCAAAATCAGTTGCTTTTTGCTCTTCATTGAAACCATCCCTACACATTGGTTAGTTTGAGAAACCGCGTGCTTATTTCTAATCTATAACAGAACGAACTTGTGAAATGTAGGCACACAAGCAGGGGGACATTGAAAACTAATTGGCGAAATTAAACTGGGATTGATCTAATTTTATCTTAAAAAAATATTTGATAAGTTTAATTAATTTTAGTAAAGGTTACGAGATACTACAGGATTAGCCTAGCGCGCAGTGATTTAATTGTATTTTTCATCACTTTCCCTTGGGTAAACAACAGCAAACCCACAGATTCTAGCGCAATTGCAGCTTTGAGTGATGGAACAAGTATAAAAAATAAAAAAATACAATTTAATTTTCCGGATGCATTTTACCCATGGCGTGAAGTTATTTTATACTTCATACTTTAGTCGTTAGTAGTAAGAATATGTAAAGCTGGGGTAATTGACACATGTCTCCAAAAATTTTAGTTACCGGAGGAGCTGGTTATATTGGTTCCCATACAGTGCGTCAGCTAGGCGAGGCTGGCTATGATGTGGTGGTATATGATGATTTATCGACCGGTTCAGCAGCCGCAGTCGTTTATGGACAATTAATCGCGGCTTCTCTGGAAAATCAAACATTACTCAACAAAACTTTTGCTCAACATAAGTTTGATGCGGTGTTGCATTTTGCAGCTAGTTTATCGGTTCCGGAGTCAGTAGCCGCACCCCTCAATTACTATGCAAATAATACACGCAACACTCTAAATTTGTTACAGTGTTGCCAAACATTTGGGGTAAAAAAGTTTATCTTCTCTAGTACGGCTGCGGTTTATGGACAACCTCAAGTCAATCCCGTGACAGAATTATCACCAACTCAACCCATGAACCCATACGGGAATTCCAAGCTGATGAGTGAGAGGATGATTCAAGACTTTGCTCAAGCTTCTGGATGCAGATATGTAATTTTACGTTATTTTAATGTCGCTGGTGCTGACCCGACAGGACAACTGGGTCAATCTGCGAAAAAAGCTGAACATTTAATTAAGAGAGCTTGTGACGCGGCTTTAGGTCGTTCTTCTGCGGTGAGCATTTTTGGTACAGACTTCGCTACACCAGATGGAAGTGGAATTAGAGATTACATTCATGTGGAAGATTTAGCTAGTGCTCATGTGGATGCATTGCGTTATTTAGAAGTAGGTAATGATAGTGAAATATTCAATTGTGGTTATGGTCAAGGTTATAGTGTGCGGGAGGTTTTAGCAATGGTGAAAACTATTTCTGGCGTAGATTTTTCGGTGAAAGAAATTACTAGAAGGTCGGGAGATCCGGCTTGTGTAATTGCTGGAACTGAGAAGATTCGCGCTATTTTGGGTTGGAAACCAAAGTATAACAGTTTAGAAACTATTGTGACTACAGCTTTAAATTGGGAAAAGAAATTAATTGCTTTGGCTGTGTTAGAAAAAAATCTCGCTAAACAAAATTTTCAGTTGGGTGCTTTGTTAATTGAACACAAAATTATTTCCGAAAAAGAGCTAGCACAAGCATTGCAAGAGCAATTAGTAAATGGGAAGAAATTAGGGGAGATTTTGGTACAAAAAGCGATGATTTCTTCCCAAAATTTAGAAAAGTTTTTGCTAGAACAAACTTGGCGAAGACAAGGAGTTTGGTTACAGTTACCTGCGGTAATTTGAAAAAAGGCTTGAGTTGAACATTTAGCAAATGCTACCGTCTACAAGATGACACAGCAGTTGTAGGGGTTCTCCAACCATGAAGTGTAGACGCAAACAAGCTTTGAGCCAGCGATCGCTGATGAGTTTCAGCTTAATATCTGTTTTAATTGTACCTAATGCTAGTGTAATGGCGGCGCCACCCAGAACTGCCGACAAGACTATTAATTGTGACATTTTAGCCGTTGGTGGTGGACTTTCTGGGGTAGCAACGGCTCATGAGGGTTTATTAGCGGGACAAACGGTTTGTTTAACAGAAATTACCGACTGGCTGGGGGGTCAAATTTCTGCTCAAGGGACATCTGCATTAGACGAAAGACCAACCCAACGCGCCCGCCAATTCTACTCTCGCGGTTATTTGGAATTACGCAACCGGATTCAACGAAAGTATGGTAAGCTCAATCCTGGCGACTGCTGGGTCAGTGATTCTTGTTTTTTACCCCGTGATGCTCACACCATCATGGCGCAAATGCTCAAGGATGCTGAAAAACAGGGTAGAGGCAAGCTGGAATGGTTGCCAAATACGGTAATTAAAGATTTAGAAATCAGTGCAGATGGGAAGATAATTAACAGTGCGATCGCTATTCAGCATCAACCTCCAAAAGGCGCACCACCCCTCAACACCTTCCCTCTATCCCAAACTATTGAAGACGCCTACCGCTACGCCAATTCTTCTCGGTTCAACAAAACCATCATCCGCTTTCTCCCCAAACAAACTCAAGGTACTAGCCCCAAGTGGTATGTGGTAGACGCCAGCGAAACTGGGGAAATTGTCGCCCTCGCTGATGTCCCTTACAGGTTAGGAATTGATGCTCGTTCCTATCTAGAACCTTCCGCTTCTAGCAGCAGCAACGACCCCTATTGTACTCAAGGTTTTACCTACACCTTTGCAATGGAAGCGACGCGGGAAGCCCAACCGCAAACTATGCCTGCATATTACTTACAATATGCGTCATATTTTAGTTACGAATTAAAAAGACTCGCCAACTTTGGTTTAGTTTTCACCTACCGTCGCATTTGGAGTCCGACAAAAGGACAACCAACCACCTTTGGCGGTGTCAATTTTACCGCTCCCTCTCCCGGTGACATCTCCATGCAAAACTGGACTTGGGGTAACGATTACCGTCCAGGAACCGCTGCAGATAACTTAGTTTATACCCGCCAACAACTGCAAAGCACCAAGCAACTACAGTCTGGGGGCTGGATGGGAGGACTCAGAACCGAAAGTCTCCGCAAAGCTGAGGAAAAAGCCTTATCTTATTATTACTGGTTGGTGGCTGGGACTACTGATTCCCAGTTAGGACAAGGTGTGAAGCAGCAACAAACAAATAATCGCTTTGTGGCTGGCTTAGATTCGCCGATGGGGACAGCCCACGGCTTGTCCAAATACCCCTATATGCGCGAGGGACGCCGCATCATTGGACGCCCTAGCTGGGGACAACCCACAGGCTTTACTATCTGGGAAATCGATATTTCTCGCCGTAACTATAATGACCCTTATTACCAGCAGACTTTACCTGCCAGTATGTATCGGCAGTTAAAAGCAGCACTGGCGGGGTTAGAAGCCACATCAGTAATTGCGGGACAAATTGCACCAGATAAAGTGATCCGCCGGACTCGCTCTACTATTTTCCCCGATGCTGTTGGTATCGGTCACTACGCAATAGATTTCCATCCTTGCATGGAAAAAAGCCCTCCAGAAGCCCCTGGAAATAAAGAGCGCGCCGGCGAAAGACGTGGCGCAGGACAAGCTTATCCTTTCCAAATTGCCCTGCGGGCGATGATTCCTCAAAAAATTGACAATTTGCTCGTGGGTGGGAAAAGCATCGCTACTAGCCACATTGCAGCGGCGGCTTATCGCGTCCATTCCTTCGAGTGGTCTGTCGGTGCGGCTGCGGGAACAGTAGCGGCTTTTGCACGGAAAAATGCGATCGCACCTTATCAAATAGTAGATGATTTACCCAAACAAGAACCACAACTGCAAGCCCTCAAACGACTCCTAGAGCAAAATAATAATCCTACAGCCTTCCCCGATACTTCGATTTTTAACCAAAATTGGGAAGATTGGCGATAGGACATGGGGGAGTCACTACACATTGGTTTCAACTCAAGCTAAAACCTTTGTCCCACCCCTTAATCCCCTCCCCTTGCTAAGGGGAGGGGAGGTTTTGCGCCAGCAAAGCCGGGGTGGGGTAACGCCGATTGTCATGGTAAGTGAGTGAATTCACTCATCACGTCATTGCAGCGGTTTCACGTTAAGTTGACACGTATGAGCACTGCTGCGCCCGAAAAGCAAGAAACAATGAAAATATTTCTTGCAGTGCCCAATCCCCCTAATCTAAAGAAATATTAATGGCTCTACAGTTATAAAAATATTAATAGTTAAATGATTTTGGGGGAAAAATTGGCGGGAATTTGCATCGGCAGTCACATTTGCTGGATCCGATGATGCAAATCCGCTCTCATGCTGTACCAGAATAAAATCCTTTAACGCCGACACTAACTGAGAACTGGTAAGTATTCTGAGTTGCTGGCTAGGGAGAATCCTTGGGAGTTTCTTGTTTCCATCCGGGAGTTTCTTGTTTCCAGAGCGACGGTTCTTGTTTCTAACTCGGAGTATGTTATTTCTCATCCGCCTAACTTTTCAAGACGGATTTGAGATGATTTGCTTCATACCCCGCTTCCTGTTCCCTGTTCCCTATCATCGTTTTCTTGCTCTACTCTCTCACATCGCCACATCACTAATTATTGAGCAGCTTAGTTGCAGCATTTTGGAGGTTTTCATGGTTTTTTTATTACCTGGTGTAAAATTTGATCTGGATATGATCAAGAAATACGATCATCCTGCACCTAGATATACTAGTTACCCACCGGCTACAGAGTTAAGCTCTACATTTACTGACGTTGACTTTCAAAGTGCGATCGCTGCATCAAATCAAAGAAAAACTCCACTATCTTTGTATTTCCACATCCCATTTTGCCAAAGTGCTTGTTACTTCTGTGGCTGTAATACGGTAATTTCCAGCAACAAAAATATTGCCAAACCTTATTTAGAGTATTTGGTGAAAGATATCCAAAACACTGCAGCTTTAATTGATGCAGAAAGAACAGTGCTGCAAATTCATTGGGGTGGTGGTACTCCTAACTATTTGGAAATTGAACAAATAGAATTCTTGTGGAAGCATATTAGACAAAATTTCACCATCGATCCACAAGCAGAAATCTCAATAGAGATTAACCCCCGTTATGTTGATAGAAATTATATTTTATTTCTCAGACAAATTGGGTTTAACCGCATTAGTTTCGGTATTCAAGATTTTAACCCAGAAGTGCAAATAGCAGTAAATCGCGTCCAGCCGGAAGCAATGCTATTTGATGTGATGAACTGGATTAAAGCAGCCGAATTTGACAGTGTGAATGTGGATTTAATTTATGGTTTACCCCATCAAACCCAGCAGACTTTTCGAGAGACAGTACAAAAAACTATTGCATTAGACCCTGATAGAATTGTGGTCTTCAATTTTGCGTATGTACCTTGGTTAAAACCAGCACAAAAACATATTCCCGAAGCAGCGCTACCCCTCCCCCAGGAAAAGCTAGAAATTTTGAAAATGACCATTGAAGAATTGACGAGTAATGAGTATCTATTTATCGGGATGGATCACTTTGCTAAATCTAACGACGAATTAGCGATCGCTCAACTAAACGGCAGCCTCAAGCGCAACTTTCAGGGTTATACTACCCACGGGGAAACCGAACTATTTGGTTTTGGAGCCACCTCAATTAGTATGCTAGAAGATGCTTACGCCCAAAACCATAAGCAATTAAAGGATTATTACCAAGCGATTGATGCCGGGATTTTACCGACAAGCAAAGGTATAAAACTAACACAAGATGACATAATTAGACGCCAAGCGATTATGAGCATCATGTCCCATTTTCATCTGCATAAGCGAGATATTGAAGAGAAATATCACATCAAATTTGACGCTTATTTCGCCTATGAATTAGAAGTATTGCAACTTCTAGCAGCAGATGGACTAGTGAGTTTATCAAAACACAACATCGAAATTACAGACATTGGTAGATTGCTAGTGAGAAATATTGCAGTCATCTTTGATAGCCATACAAGAACCAGAGAGCAGCATTTTTCCCGTGCAATTTGAAGTGTAACTGAAAATTTGGCGTTGCTGACTGTAAATATGAATTTGTCTCCCACATAGACGCGGAGCGGCTTCTCGCAGAGTAGACGCAAAGACGCAAAGACGCAGAGAGCAAGAGGAGGAAAAGATGATATTTTCGACTTTCATACTTTGATTCAGCAACGCCGAAAATTTTTATTCCCAGTTTCTGTCTTTGAGGAATATGAAGGTCTGCGATTTCGCGTTTATGTAGCGTCTTTGTTAAAGGGAAAACAACCATTACAAATTTATGAAAAGCTTAGTGTACAAGCTTCTTCCTTTCATCCTTCATCCTAGCCTGCGGCAAGCCGCTCCGCGTCTACATCCTTCACACTTCATACTTAACTCTATCTTTTGACTAGATAAAGTCTCTCATTCGGCAGAATGAATTGTGAAGACAGATTGATAAATTATATACAAATCGAAATTTGAGAGGCAATCATGAATTTAATTGTTTGGGTGGTATTGGGACTTTTGGCTGGTGCGATCGCTAAAGCGATTTACCCCGGTTATCAAGGCGGTGGAATCCTTTCCACAATGATTCTTGGTATTGTTGGTGCTTTTATTGGTGGTACTTTATTTACGCTTTTCCGAACAGGAACTTTACAAATCACCGCCGCTGGTGCTGGGTTAAGTATTCCTGGTTTAATTGTTGCCGTAATTGGTGCAATTGTTGCTATTTATCTCTGGGGATTATTCACTAGAAGAAGCAACGCCTAGTGATTCGAGTGGTTAGTGACGATGAGTTCGTAGTCAGCAAATTAGTGGAGAAAAATCTAGGACTAAATTCCTGACTACCAACTCAATTTATCATCGAGAATTGGTAAGCACAAGTGAATAGTTTGAGTTAAGAATAGAAACTAAAAATCGGGAGATTAATTTGTGATTGTCAACGCTACAAACAACGGCTGGGAAATTATTTACCATCGTGCTCATGCTTTACTAGCCGCTCAATTAGCAGGACAATGGCGACGCAAAAATGCACCAGCACGACTATACGAAACCTTAGCCGCAATTTCCCACCACGACGACTTAGAAAAAGAGTGGGAAGAAGATAATTTGAGTCCCGCAGGTGCGCCCTTAGACTTTACATTACAACCACCAGGTTTTAGCGATAAGCTAGCTAGCTTAGTTAGCAACGCTCTCTATCGAGGAAGGTGGGTGGCGCTATTAATCTCGAAGCATGTTAGTCGATTAAATGAGCCAATTCGGGGTAAATCACCAGAAGTTGACAATTTTCTCGATGAGCAACTGGAAAACCAAAAACGTTGGACTCAAGAGCTAGATATCGCGCAGGAAGACGTTGACGCTGCATATGCATTCATGCAATGGTGCGATCGCCTTTCTTTGATATTATGTCAGCAAGAGTTACCCGCAGATGAGCGCTTTTTAGAAATTAGCAAAGGGCCTGATGGCCAACGCTATGACATTATGCAGCGCAGCGATCAAACGGTATTTGTTGAACCCTGGCCTTTTGAAGATGATAAGTTTACTGTCAATATCGAAACCTGCGACCTTTCACAAGTAAAATTCAACAGCAGTGCAGAGCTAACTCAAGCTCTTAAAGAAGCGCCGATTAAGCCATTAGAATGGCATTTTGTCAAGAGTTAGCTGTTAATACCCTTGGTTTTGAGTAATGGATTCCCCTAAAACAGGGAAATATAAAAGTATTTGCTATTTCACCAAGGACTTTTAAAGCAATCTCTTAGATATAATACATCAGTTCTTTGTGTCTTTTTTTACTTCGACGTTCGCATAGGTCATGAAGGGTGTAATGTTCTAGCACCGAATTAGCTGCTTGACGCGCTTCTTGCCAAATTTCATGGATTACTTGATTTTCCAGTGTTCCGGGATACTGCTTCTTAGGGGTGACAACGGCTTCTACGCCCTCAATACAGCTCCAAGCTTCTAGTAATGTAATCTTCTGCGGATCTCTGGCTAGAACATAGCCACCTTTGGCGCCACGAATGCTTTTAATCAGTCCTCGGCGTCTTAAGGTCGCTAGTAATTGTTCTAAGTAGCGATTCGGTATATCTTGTAAGGTTGCCATCTGTCGTATTTGCAGAGATTCGCCACTAGAGTAGCGACTCGCCAGCTCTAACAGGGCTAGAAGTGCGTATTCAGATTTGTTGGAGAGTTCCACAAGCGTTAGTTATGAAATTTACACTTAAATTTGTGCGATCGCTACTGTTGTTTCTCCCTTTAAACGGGTGAAATTTGACAGCTAATTTTTTGGCATAGTCATCTATGCTAATTCTAGGCACTCGTAACCATAGAAACAAATACTTTTATTTTTTAATTTAATAAATATATTTTATTAATTAATAGCGCTGGCGACACAATCAGGTGAATTTCGGTGCAGATGGCACTAAATACTAGGGTAAAGTCGGGAATAGGAGATAAGGATATTAACTAGGAAACTAAAAGGATACGCAAATCCTCGGTCAGTGGTAAAGTGATGGTGAAGGTCGTTTGCCTGTTGACCAAACTTTCCACAGTAATTTCGCCACCGTGTAGGCTGAGAGCTTTTTTGACAATAGACATTCCTAACCCCATTCCGGGAATATTGGCGACATTGCTACCGCGATGGAAAGGTTCAAATATGTGCTCAATGTCAGCAGGGGGAATACCAATGCCAAAATCTTGAATTTGTAAGATCGCTTGGTTGTGAATATAATTTACAGAAAATCTGATTGTACTGCCATGGGGAGAGTATTTCATGGCGTTGAGAATTAAATTGTTGAGGATTTGGTGCAACAGTTTAGGGTCAAAGTCAGCTTCTATACATTGATAGTTAGTTTGGAAAGCGATCGCGTGGTGTGATCTATCATCTTGTTGTAGCTCTGCTAACAACTCGCGGCAAAATTCAATTAAATTGAGAGATGCTGGCTTAAACTCTGATTTCTCCGCTTCATCTTGACTCATGATTAATAAATCATTCAACAATTGAGTCATATGCATAACAGATTTTTGAATGCGGCGAAAATGAGCAACTTGTCGCTCATCGCTCCATTTATGGCGATAATGTTCTAACAATTCTGCAGAAGAATGGATAGTGGCTAAAGGATTGCGAAACTCGTGGGAAGTAGTAGCGAGTAAGTGGGATTTGAGTTCACTCAGTTTCTTTTCTTGCAAAAGTGCTTGGCGCGTCGCTTCTTCTGCTCTTTGTAATTTTGCTTGTGTCTGTTTGGTTGTGGTAGTATCCCGCAGCAACCAACGCAGACCGACTGACTGATCCGGCTGATGGCGGATGACAGCTACTCTGACGGCGGCGATAATGGGTGTACGGTTACGGGGACAAATGTTAACTTCCCACTCTTGAATATCAACGCTAGAGTATAAGTTACGGAGTTGATAATGAAAGTTTACCTGTTCTTCCTCAGCTATATAAATATCCAGTGGTTCACCGATTAAAAAACCGTTAGAGATATTGAGCAGGTTATTAGCAGCACGGTTAGCTTCTTGAACTACGCCTTGCATATTAGTCACCAAATAAGCGTCTGGTGCTTCTTCAAATAGCTCCTGGTAGCGGCGATTTTGGATTAACAATACTTGTCGAGCATTAGACAATTCCTGATTTTGTTGCTGTAAATCTTCTTGAGCAATTTGCAACTCTTCCAAGGCTTGATGGAGTTCTTCAAAGATGGTGGTGATAAATTGAAGATCATCTGCGACTTGCGCTTGTTCACTTTGGCGTTGCAAAAAAGCAATCCGTTGACGCATATTCCATATCTCTAATTCCCAGTCGTGCAAATTCACGCAGCTGCTCCTTCCTTCTAACTATCTCAAACTCTGGCTCAATTTTAAGACTCTCTATCTTAGTTGTCTCATACGAATTAGAGATAGGATATGAAGCTATGCACAGTAACAAACAATAGGTTGACTTTTCAGACAGTCGCTAAAAAATCTATCTTTCACAGACCTCCGCGTACCTTAGCGCTCACCTCCCGAACTTTGCTCAACGCGGGAAACCCGCGCACGCAAGTTCTCTCCGCGTACCTTTGCGTTAAAAAAATCTCATATTTGGCGCACCCTGACAAAGAAACAATATGACTACAAACAACTTCTAGGTAAAGTTTTCATAGAGCTAGTGCTCGAAGCTCAGTGATAATATCAGCCCATTTTACACCTACGAGGTTAGGTAAAACTAGGTGGGCGGCGCCGACTCGTGCTGGTGGGCCGAGTCCTACAGCCCACATACCAGCGGCGAGGGCGGCTTCAATTCCGGCGGTGGCGTCTTCTATGACTACACATTCGGCTGGTGGGACTTGTAGTTGCTTGGCTGCGTATAAAAACAAGTCTGGGGCTGGTTTGGGTCGTTGGACGCTGTAACCATCAGCGATCGCATCTACTTTACCAGCTATTCCTAGTCTGTCTACAACTACGGTGGCGTTTTTGCTGGCGGAACCGATGGCGGTTTTGATTCCTAATTGTCTGAGTTCATCTAGTAAAGCGATCGCTCCTGGTAACAAATCTTTAGTGCTGATTTTTTGAATCGATTCTACATAATAGCGGTTTTTGCGCTCCATCATTTCTTGAATTTGTGCTTCTTGCAACTTCCTATCGCCCAGGATAAACATCAGTGAAGCGCGTCGAGACACACCGCGTAAGGCTTCGTTGGCTTGGCGATTAAAAGGTATACCCTCCTCATCTGCTAGCCTTTGCCAACCTAAATAATGATATTCTGCTGTGTCTGTGAGCACACCGTCTAAGTCAAAGATCACGGCTTTCACGTCGAGAGATGGCATAAATTGACTCCGGAACTCGATAAACTCTTCCCTAGCCTCTAGCCCTGGTTGTCGCAAATCAAATTTATGCCATTGTCCACGCCAGTGTAGCTGAAATTGCAGGCGCGTCCAACCGCGAGGGAGATGGGGGCGAGCAACGGGGCCGTTTTTGGTAAACTGAATACCACCAAACCCAAAGACTACGGTTTGCCAAACACCGCCAGCACTAGCGCCATGAATCCCGTCTTTGGTGTTACCTCTGGAATCTTGGATATCGACCATTGCGGCTTGCATAAACAGTTCATAAGCTGTGGTCAAATTACCTAAATCTGCGGCTAAGATGGAGTGAATTGCGGGCCCTAGGGATGAACCATAGGTAATGTCGGTGCGGGGTGCGTAGTAGTTCCAGTTAGTTTGTAAGGCTTGTGGGTTGTAGGGAAAATCGGCTGATGGTCGCATCAAATATAACAGCATCAAGACATCTGGTTGTTTTAATACCTGTCGTTTGTTGGTAGCTTCTATTCCCAGGATGGCTTGTATGGAGCGGGTGCGCGGTTCATAATCTTGGAGGTTGATGTCTTCTAGTTGCCAAAATCCTTGAAACTGCTCGATTAATTCTGTGGTGGCGTCGTGGAGAATCCAGATATTGTTGATGATATCTTGCCAGTGCGATCGCTCTTCGACTGTCAGGTGCAGTTTTGTTTCTATTTCCGAGGCGTGCTCTGGAAAGTTCTGACTCAGCCAATCATAAACTAGCAGTGCTTTTTCTAAATGCCATTGCACTAAACGGTTGGTGAAGGCGTTGTTGTGTACGAATTCGTGGTATTCATCTGCACCGATAACTTCCCGAATTTCGTATTGTTGCAAATCTGGATTGAATTCTACCCGACTACCCCAAAAAATCGCTGTGTCGAGGATGATTTCGGCGCCACAATCGCGCATCCATTGGTCGTCACCTGTGGCTTGCCAATAATACCATGTACTGTAAGCGATATCTGCACCAATATGAATTTCGCGATCGCGGCACCAAATCCGCACGTCTTCACCGTAAAAATCGCTAGGTAATGACCACCTTGGTGTAACTTCGTCACCAGTCACCGCGCTTTCCCACGCAAACATGGCGCCTGCATAGCCGTAGTGTGCAGCTTTGCGGCGTGCTCCATTTAAGGTATGGTAACGGTAATTAATTAAGTTGCGGGCGATCGCTGGCTGGGTATAAATAAAGAATGGCAAGATAAAAATTTCTGTATCCCAAAAAATATGTCCGTGATAACCAAAGCCAGAAAGGGTTTTGGCGGGGATACTCACTTTGTCGTCATGTCTGGGAGCGGCGATTAATAGTTGAAACAGGTTGTAGCGAACAGCAAATGCGGCTACACTATCGCCTTCAATCACGATGTCGCTGTTTTCCCAAACATTATCCCATGCTTGCCCGTGAGATTTGAGCAATACAGGGTAGTCTGGAGCAAGAGCAAGTTTATTTTGGGCGGCTAAGATTGGTGTCTCCACTTCCCGTGAAGTAAAAATTGTGACAATTTTCTCCACAATTACCGTCTGTTCAGCAGCCGCTAGAAATGTGGTGCTGAGGGTAGGATAACCAGGGGCGCTGGTGACTTGTAGCGATGCATCAACACCAAAAATTCTCATTCTCGCCGCCATAGCAATGTCAATTTGCGAACTGCGGGTGCGACGCTGTAGCCAAATACCTTCTGCGATTTTACCTTGGTCTAATTCTTGCCAGTGGTTGAAGCCTACATTTTCAGGATAACCGTTGATGCTGGCTTGAATTTCAATTAAACCATCAAAGTTGAGGGGTTTTAGCTGTAGGCGTTGCCCTAGGATATGCTGGTCTGCTAAACTGGCGAAGCGCTGAAACTCAAAGTCGATAGTGTTACCACCAGGACTACGCCAGCGCACAGAACGCACCACTAAGCCTTGACGCAGATCAAGCTGTCGATCATAGTTTAAAATTTCTCCTTGATCCATGCGGAAGCGATCGCCGTTAATACTCACCACCAAAGGTAGCCAATCAGGACAATTAACCAACTCCGTGTAAACTACAGGTACTTCGTCATAGACACCGTGGATAAACGTTGCTGGTAATCCCTGACTATAACCCTCTTCAAAACTTCCCCGCGTTCCCAAATAACCATTACCAATGGTAAAAACAGTTTCTTTAGACTGGAGATGTTCAGGTACAAACTGAGTTTCAATTAATATCCAGTCTGTGAAAAGAAAATTGCGAAAATTACCTTTAATGTCCATTGGTTAGAATAGGAAATAGGGATTAGGGATTAGATGTAGGTTGGGTGAAGCGGAGCGTAACCCAACGCCTAAAGAAGTTGGTGTTGTTGGGTTTCACTGCGTTACACCCAACCTACAATTTTTTGCACCACTTTAGGCTTGCTGCGCCACTACGTTTATTTCAAAAATCAAAGACTAATAATCAATCATAAATTAATAATTATGCTGCATATGTTGTTCTAATATCTTGTCGGCTCTGGGTTTATAAATTAGATGAAACAGGGTTTCCATGTAACGCAGTCTGGCTTCGTTGTCGTCTGGGGCGACGAAGTTCCAAAAGCCGGAAATTTTTGCTAGCAATATTAACTGATTAGTGTGTAAATGCCAGTTATACTTATGTTGAATTCGCTCGGTCATCCATTCGGAAACTTCTAGCCAATATTCGGGGTTGGCGTCACATTGTTCAAGGAAATGCAAAATTTTCTGAGATGTTCCAGCAAAGTCTGTGGGATTGAGATAAAATCCGTTTTCTCTGTCTTCGATAATTTCTAAAGCTCCGCCGAATTGAGTAGCAAATGTTGGTAAACCAGAAATCATCGCTTCTAAAATGCTTCTTCCAAAGGCTTCAAAGTGGGCGTAGTGAACGTATATGCCGCGATTATCTGCTACTATTCGATAAATTTCCCCGATGTCGCGGCTGGGGATACGCATTCCGATCCAGCGTAGTTTGTTGTTTAGATGATATTGATTGATGATGTTGTGCAGTTTTTGAATTTCGCTGGCTTCTTCTGGGTTAGAGGCTGCTTCTGGATGTAATTTACTGGTAACAATAATTAAGTTACAATGTTGTTGTAATGCTTGACTTTTGCCAAAACATTCCGCTAATCCTGTGAGGTTTTTAATGGCGGTGATGGGGGCGATGGTTAATATTGGTCGCTTTTTCAAGTCGTCTAAATGACCGAGAATTTGCTCATCTTTTTGGGTGAAGAGTAATTCTTGAAGACGGGTGCGAGTTGTGGAATCTCTATCTTCTTTTTGGCTGTAAGGGAAGAAAATTTCTTCATTTACTCCCGGTGGAACAACGTTGAATTTGGGACTAAATAAATCAATGCCATCGACAACGTGATAGAGATGAGGCATGGTGAAATATTTATAGGATTCATACTGTCCCATTGTGTCTGGTGTACCGACTATTTCTTGATAGGATGAAGTGACAATGAAGTCGGCAGCATTCATGGTAATTAAATCAGCAGTAAATTGGGCAGAAAAATGATATGTTGCTTCTAAATCTTGCCAATAAAGATTACTAAATAAGTATTTGGGTTTTTCTAAGGAATGGGCGATGTTGCAATGAATAACTTTGAGTTTACGGGCGAGGAGAAAAGCGACTAAGTTACCATCAGTGTAGTTACCGATAATTAAATGTGGTTTTCCTGAGAATTGCGCTAATAATTCTTTCTCTGCATCTTGGGCAAATTTTTCTAAATAAGGCCAAACTTCAAATTTAGATATCCAGTTGTTAGTAACTTCGGGGTTATATTCCCCAAAGGGAACACGCAAAATCCAAGCGTTTTCTGTTCCTTGAATTTTTTCTAGGGGTAGGTTACAAAATGTGCCTTGACAATTGGGAATGAGGCGGGTAAGTATAATTACATGGGGTTTAATCCCCAATAAATCCAGTCCGGCTAGCTCGATTTCCTTTTGCAATTGATTTTCTAAGCTGCGGGCTTGTTCGAGGACGTAGATGACTTGACCGAGGGTTTCATCTTTCCCTAATACCCCTTCTTGCGCTACCCAACCGTGGATAGAAATGAGGGTGACGCGAAAGATAGCGGGGATGCGAGAAACGAAAGCTTCGAGAATAGCAGGTTGGGGGTTGTCAATCAGCCGTAGGAGGAGATGTAAGGTTTCGCAGACGCGCGCAGCGGTGTTTCCCCAACCTGGTTCAAAGCCTAGTTCTTGGAGGTGAAAATAAAAGTTTTTTTGAGGTTCCGCGTCAGGTTGTTGGCACAGAAAGCTAATAACTTGGCGCATTTGCTGGGCGAGATGAGTCCCTGATTTAATGCGATCATTAATTAGTAAGGGAACACCATCATAGTGGAGTTTATGTAGTAATTCAAATAATATATCTAAGCAATATTGCGGTTGAGTTAAAATTTGATTGCAGAGGTAGCGATTGAGAAAGGCTAAACCTTGACCGATATTGCGGGAGTCGCTGAGGTTGGGGGAATTTTTATAAAAGCCGCTGAGGTCAATTTCGAGTATATTCGGTTGGTAGGAGTTGACTGAGCGATCGCGCACATCTAATAATGCTTGGAGTGACATCCGTTCAAACTGAGTCAAATCTGCACTCAAGCGCCAAACTTCCTGGCTAGCAATTCGGGGACGGACAACAAACCAAGTGCTTTCTTCTTCTAAAATTATTTCGTGGGTATATTGAATTAGTTTGCTGATAGAAGAAGAGTGCAAGAAACATTGAAGTTTTTGCGATCGCTGACAATGTTCAGCAAAAACTTGTATTATCTCAGTTCTCAAAAAACATTTCTTACAAGCAGCGCGCAGTGTACAGATTAACTGACGCAAGGTAGTTTTTTCATCACTGGTTGAGATCGCCTGAGCTAGTTCATACATGAAAATTTTCAGAGATTGAATGAGGTCATCACCTCAGCCTCTTCTGCGCCAAAACTTCTCTTCGATACTAAAAAAATGTCCCAGCCCTCAGCGTCTAGCTTTAGGATGAGAACCTCTAACACTAATTTGGGATTTGACGTTGAGCGCAGCGTGGAGGTGGGGAGGTGGGGAGGTGGGGAGTGTGGGAGGTGTGGGAGGTGTGGGAGGTGTGGGAGGAAGAAGAAGATTCTTGCGTCAGCATAAATTCTTTTTTTCTCTCATACCTCGGCTTACTTCGACTTCGCTACCTCGGCTGCGCTCGGCACAAGTCAGTACAAGTCGCTCGGTACAAGTCTCCCCACACTCCCCACACTCCCCATCACCCCATCACCCCACCTCCCACACTTCCCCCGCACCAACAACTCATCAAGAATCAACGGGTCTATAGTCGTTAACGAAGTTGCGAGTTTGGATGATTTTTACCTTCGCACTGCGAGCAACCTGGGGGGGTTGGTTCTGTTTGCGCCAATTTTTCGGGGGTAAGCTGTGATATTGACGGAACTGGCGCGAGAAATGACACGAATTTTGATATCCTAATGCTAAGGCAATCTGCTCAATGGTCTGAGTTGTATTGACTAGCAAGGAACGAGCTGCAGCCATCTTTCGCCGAACAATCCAGCCGTTGACGGTATCTCCGGTTTTTTCAGCGAGTCGATGTGTTAAATAAGGTGCGGTGTAACCAACTGCTTTCGCAACATGAGACAAAGTAATTCCTTGGCAATAATTGGCTTCGATAAAATCAAAAACTTTTTTGAATTGGGGAACCAAGGGAAAAATTGATTCAGCAGGAGTTGAATTTCCAGGTGATGAAGCTGGGTTGGTTTGGGAGTTACTACTGAACCAGTTGCTAAAAAGAGCTTGCTTTTCTAATCTGATAGCGATCGCTCGCAACACTTCTTCAATAGTCGAAGGTTTCATTATATAATCGTCTGCGCCCAACTCCATACCTTTACGAAAATCTGCATTCGTCTTGCTACCTGTGAGGAAAATGAAGGGAATCACGGCTGTTACCGGATTTTGACGCAGAGTCATCAAAACACTGTAACCATCGATATCTGGCATCAAAATATCACAAATCACTAAATCCGGTTGATGGGTTTGCGCGAGCTGAATACCCATAAAACCGTTTTCGGCACCTATTGTCTCAAAACCTTCTGCTTCCAGCGCCACTAAGAAGAGGTCAAGAGTTACTGTATCATCTTCTATCACCAAAATTTTTTTTGATGATGCATACATCATATTGCCATCACTATAATTGTTGCTAGGAAGTGATGACTTTAATAAGTTTTCTGATTCAGGACTTTTATAAAGTTGCATACTGATTAATCATTGATAAGTTCAATATTTTTTCTAGGATCTAGTTGGGAGAATGACTGTAAAAATAGAACCGACATCGATTTCACTTTCCACAGACACTTGACCGTGATGTAAATCTACCAGAGCTTTAACAATTGCTAATTCTAATCCATTACCAGCGGGATGATGACTACGATGACATTGATAAAAGGGGTCAAATATGCGCTGTTTATCTGTTGTTGTCATCCCCATACCTTGGTCTTCAATCTGGATAACTATCTGCTCTTGATCACCAGAAAGTTGGAAATTAATCGGACTCCCTCTTGGAGAATATTTAATGGCATTGTCCAGCAAGTTTTTTATAATTGGTTCTAAAAGGTTTTGATCCAAATAAACATTTATACAGCCGGGTTGACTAACAAACTTAATTAAATTTTGGCTTTCTTTTGGCTCAATTTTTTCGATCAATTCCTGGCAAAAACACACCAAATCAAACTGTTTTGGTTCAAAATAAAGTTTTGCTGCTTGCGCTTTTACCCTGGAGGGGAGACGAAACAGCCTAAAAAGCTTGGTGTATAAGATGGGTAGCGTTTTGTGATAGAAAAAGGTAGGTCTAGTTTTGTCAATAAGACCTACTTAATGATAATGTTAGCTATATTGTACCAAAAGCACTTAAAAAGTCAATTGAGTTTAGCAGAATATCTGTTGCTAAAAATTTTGATACATCTGTTGCAGTCAATCAAAGAAGTAACTTTAGAAAAATTAGCGAATGCGCTACCTTTGGGAATTAAATTTGAAAGCAGAAGAAAAAGAATACAAAGATTTTTATCATTACCAAATCTCACAATTGAAAAAGTTTGGTTGCCAATTATTCAAGAACTAATAGCAAACTACTTCCAGAATGAAAAAATTATTTATATAGCAATTGATAGGACTAATTGGAGTCGGATAAACTTATTAATGGTCAGCGTGATTTGGGATAAAAGAGCCATACCAATATATTTTAGTTTGCTGCCCAAATTAGGTAGTAGTAATCTCACGGAACAGCAGAAAATATTATCGCCAGTTATAGCAATATTGAAAGATTATAAAATCTGTGTGTTGGGGGATAGAGAATTTTGCTCGGTAAAACTAGCAAAGTACCTTCAGAGCAAGGATGTATATTTTTGTTTGCGATTGAAAAAGAATGAATTTGTAGAAATTAAACAAGATATGTTTATGGAGTTAAGCAGTTTAGGATTAACTCCTGGAGTATCTTTTTTTATCAAGGGAGTTAAGGTAACAAAGACTCAGGGTTTTATCAGTTTTAATGTGGCTGGTAAGTGGCAACGTAAAATTAACGGAGTAGCACCCAAAGAAGCATGGTTTATTTTAACAAATTTTGACACCCTAGAGTCAGCAATTGCTGCTTACAAAAAGCGATTTGATATTGAAGAAATGTTTAGAGATTTCAAAACAGGTGGCTATAACTTAGAAAACACTAATGTTCAAGGTGAACGTTTTATTTCTCTAGTTTTGTTGATAGCGATCGCTTACACCTCTGCAACAATTAATGGTCAACTTATTAAACGCAAAGGAATCCAAAAATATATAGCTCGGATTAAAGAAAGGAGTCGTTCTCAACGGAGACACAGTAGTTTTTATATCGGCTTATATGGTCAAACATGGGTACATTTCAAGGATAGCTGTATTGATTTAGTCACACAATTAATGAGAATTAATCGTAATAAGTGGAAGCATTATCAACAAGGTTTAAGAGCCATGAAGCTTATTGAATCTATATTGTAGCTTATTTCGTCTCCCCTTCAGGATTAAAGCAAAGACTTTTTAGCTATTAAATCAAGGGAATACCATGAGTCCAACTATGACTGGTTGTCGCCCCGAAATGGCGAAGAAAATTAATAGCGAGCAAATTGAACAAATTATCAAAGCGATTATTGCGGGTAAGTATTCTTGGGCTTGTGTGCTGATTTTGCGCTTTGCTGGTTATAATCCCATCGACTATATACCATACCGTACTTATATTAGATTGTTGAAAAACAATTGTTTAGGTGATAGACCAAAACCGAAACATAGTGAAGATTTAGAAGTTTTGGAAAGAAAAAATAGTTTAATTAAGTTGTAGATTAATAAGCTAGCGCTTCAACAAAATTAGCGCATTTGTTGCTGTGGTTTTAGCTGAGAAATCTATGGCTGATGTTCGCATGTCCTATCTCATCATTTCTAATAGCGTATGATTTATCCAGTTACTAACCCAAACACTCGCTTGGAACCAACTATTAAAGAGATTATTTGGCATAAGAAGCAAGAAGTAACACAATTACATCAAGAGATGTCTTTGGCTTCTTTGCAAAGACAGCTAAGTTCATCACCGACTGTGAGAGATTTTTTTACTGCTTTACAGCAGAGTGTATATCGACCGAGCTTGATTGCAGAAATCAAGAAGGTATCGCCAATTCATGGTATTATTCGTGCAGATTTTGACCCGATAGCGATCGCTAGAGCTTATGAGAGAGGAGGAGCGACTTGTATCTCTGTGATCACGGAAGCGACATCTTTTCATGGTAGTTTTGACCATCTGCGCGCCATCCGTCACCGTGTACCATTACCCTTATTGTGTAAAGAATTTATCATTGATCCCTGCCAAATTTATTTAGCGCGAGCATCGGGAGCAGATGCGATATTATTAATGGCAGCTTTACTTTCCGATCGCGAATTACAAGACTTTGTGCGCGTAATTCACTATTTGGGGATGAATGCGGTCGTGGAGGTACACAGCATTGCTGAGTTAGATCGCGCACTCAAGCTAGACGATCTTCGCATAGTTGCAATTAATAATCAGAATTTAGCAGACTTAACTATAGATATCGATACCACACGACAATTGCTAGCAGCTAGGCGCACACAATTACAAAATCTCGGTGCGATCGTGATCAGTGAATCGGGTTTATACACACCGAATGATTTATCATTGATGGCGGAGGTGGGAACGGATGCAGTGCTGATTGGGGATTGTTTACTGAAACAGCAAAATATCGAAATGGCTGTACGTCGTCTACTCAGACGTGACAATCCCCACCTCGGAGATTTTGGGAAGAGAATTTAGGTGTTGTGTTTTGAGTTGAAAATATTTCTATAACAGTAATAATTACTACTTACCTTGGTTTGCTATTCACTGAAAAAAAGCAGACTAAGGTATTTTGTTTTGGTTTATTAACCATATCTTGTTTTACTCCATGAATTCCATATAATTCTAATCGGTAGCTAAAACTGAAGGATAAAATTACTCCAACTGTAAGCTGTGTGCTTTGTTTAGTTACAAAACGCTGTAATTCATGAATATCATCGCCAAAATCCGGAAATCCTTTATTAGTATTTGTAATTTAAAAATAAGTATTTTTAGCAGAATTTGTGTTTTTATTCTAGGTAAGTGTAATGGAGCAGAGATTCGGCTCGCTAATTGGGCAGATGATAATTACCAGTATCCTAGCAGTATCTTGGATAACTCCAGTATTAGCCCAACAAGATTTACTCACTCGTGCGGAAGTTTACAAGCTGTTAAATGAAGTACAACTGCTGCTGAAAGATAAACCACCCCGTTCAGCAAAGCAAGCTGATGTGTTAGTTCCCTTAGATGAATTGCAGACAAAAACGCGATCGCGCGCCGAGCTATTATTTAATGAAGGTTCTTTAGCGAGAATTGGCTCTAGTGCTACCTTTCGATTTAAGCCAGGATTGCGACGCTTTGAAATTCAGGGGGGAGGTTCGAGAGCAGAAACTATCCTGGAACTAAAAAATGGTACAGCTTTAGTTCTGACTCCATCTGGTAGTACAGCGACCAGAATCGAAACTCCCCAAAGCCGTATTGATGTAATAGCAGCTGCGCTACCTGCAAATGCTCAGGTATTACCCCCGGCTACAGGTGGATCTGTGGTTGTGTATCATAACAGCATTACCAACATTACACAAGCTTTTAATTTAACTGATATCCCAGTTAAAGTCTCAAATCTTGATGGGACTCAATTCCAATTTTTAAAAGCTGGTGAAACAGTCACAATTACTAACGGTGTGATTGGGCCAGTACAGACATTTGATTTGGGAAAATTTTATAAAACTAGTCAGTTAGCGGCTGGTTTGGGGCCTGGACAAGAAGCTTTGGTATTACAAGAATCAGCTAGAGTTCAGAGCATTTTCAATCAGGTGAGAAAACAAACTCTCGCCGGATTTGAAAATCAAAAGTTGTGGATTGAAGGATTATGTAATCTCAATTCTCGTGGTGGAGCGAGTACACTTTCAACTAACTGTATCACCACCAATTCTGATGATCCAATTCGCAATTTTGAAGACCGAAGAGATGCGGTAATTCCACCCAGAAGAGAACAACCAGCACCGCAACCAGAACTACCAATTAGAGAAGAACCAGCACCACAACCAGAACCAGCACCAGCACCGCAAGCACCGACGGGAGTAATATTTTTACCTCGACAACAGCAATAATATTGAGCCGAATTCAGAGCATGTAGAGTGGTAAACCAGTCCGCACAAGAGGGTGTTTCCAACTGACGCACCCGCAGATGATTACTAATTAATAATTACGAATTAATTATGCGTATATATCCGATTGCTTTGTGTTCTTTAGCTACCTTATTAACTTGGGACTTAGATCAAAATGCAGTTGCTAATTCTATCCCAGAGGTTCCTTTAATAGGGGAAAATTTAGCAGAAAATACGACAACTGTTGCAGAAACGCCAACTGCGACTATAGCAGCACCAGAAATTATAATTGAGACATTTGGAGAAAGTACAAAAAGTTCCAAAGGTGCAGTTTTTGCTCAAATACCTGGTTCTCCAATTCCCTCAATTAATCCTCTCACCTTACCAGCAACTGACACCAATCAACAAATTGACCCGCAAGATGTGGAGAATGAATTAGGCGAGATTGATATTATTCCTACTCGTCCAGTTAAACAACCACCACAACGTCGTCAACCTGATGTTCAGTTATTGTTGCGTTCTTCGATTTTTAGTAGTTCTAATGTGACAGGTTTAGAAATTCCTCAACCTAGTGATACCTTATTTATTAACAATGCAACCTTATTAGCAACGCCGAAATTGGGAGAAGATACAAGATTAATTGCTGCTGCGGGTGGGGGTTTGGTGAGATATGGCGATAGAGGAGATTTTAATTACAATTATCTCAATTTTAATGTGGGATTACAGCAACGATTGACGAAAGAAATGTATGGTCAATTGGGATGGTATCAAGAAAGATTGTATAGAAATGGTAGTGGCGATCGCTTATTATTAGATGATTCCCTACGCTTGAGTATAGGACGTCAAGATCAATTAAACTCCCGTCTCCGGTTAGATTCATTTTATGAACTTCGTGCTAGCTTCGCCACACCCAGCGAACAAAATCGCGTCGCTAATACTTTAGGAGCGCGTTTGCGTTATGATATTACACCGCAATTACAAGGCGCTCTCGACTATCGATTAACTTTTAAAGATTTTACGCAGCAAGATAGATTCGATACCCAAAATCAAATCGGATTAGAAGCAATTTATAACATTAACCCAGATTTATTTGTTGGTGGTTCAGCGTCTTATCTTTTTGGTTCCTCTTCTGCTAGTTCTGTTGATTTAAATAATTTTTCTGTGGGAGTAAGTGTAGGCTTAAATGTGTCTTTGTTTTAAGGTTTTCTAAAATTATTTTCTTTTGTTTGGTGTCCTGTCCTACCCTGAAGAATTGCACCTGAGCAATTCGTTAAAATCAGACTATCACCTGCAATAATTATGACTACTTTTACAGTTTGTCAATTAGTCGATGGCGTATATCAGCAGCAACAATATCGTTTAGGAAGTGCTATTGTTTCTTATTTATTGGCTCATCTACAACTGAAACTTGATGATATTATGCCTTAGTTATACCAATTCTCTATGAAGATGCGCCTAATTATTCTGGGACATAGGGAATTATTTTTAAAAAACCTCCGCGTACCTTGGCGTGAAAAAAAAGCTAGAATATGGTATTAGGGGCTTTGTTGAATGGGATATGAATTTATTTCGCGCAAAGGCGCAAAGGCGCAAAGAAAGAGCGCAAAAATAACGACTTTTGCAAGAGGTTTATTGTTAACTGTTAAATATGAGTTTTGAAAATTTTTTAACGCCAAGGGGCGCAGAGTATGATTTTTGGGTGCGATAATTATTGCTGGCAAATCTGGCGATCGCTCTGATTGACATTGGCGTTATTTTTCAGGTAATCTTTTATTCGGGAACATCCTTGCAGTCGCAAGTTATCAAGATTTAAATCCCACAATGTGAGTCCGCTATCTTCACTACCGCTGACTAAAATTTTACCATCGGGACTGAAACTAATACTGTTGACTTTGCCTGGATGTCCGGCGAGGGTTTTGATTAAACTTCCATCGCTGATATTCCACAGCTTGATTGTATTGTCAGCACTACCAGAAGCGAGTATGGAAGTGTGGGGTAGGAAACTTAAGCTGGTGACGCCGTTATTATGTCCAGCGAGGGTGTTGATAAGGGTTCCGTCTGCTATTTGCCAAAGTTTGATGGTGTTATCCATACTTGCAGATGCAATTATTGTACCATCTGGACTGAATTTCACAGATGCGATCGCTAGTCCATGTCCTGGTAAATTCTTGACGAGACTACCATCAAGTTTCCACAGTTTTACTGTCTTGTCATAACTTCCCGAAGCTAACATTTGATTATCGGGACTGAAGCTAACGCTGGTAATCTCTTCTGTACCTGTTTTGATGGTTTTTAAAAGTTTACCGTCAGCAACTCGCCATAATTTGATAGTTTTATCTGCGCTACCAGAGGCGAGTGTTTTACCATTGGGACTGAAACTAACGCTAGTGACGCGCTCAGTATGACCTGTGAGTGTTTGGATTATTTTACCATTTTGCGTGTCCCATAATTTAATAGTTTTATCATCACTAGCAGCGGCGATAATTTTACCGTTGGGACTAAAATCTAAAGCAAAGATAATCCGGTGATGAGGAATTAGTTTCACAATACCATTATTTGCCCAAATTTTTATCTTACCATCCCACCCAGCAGCGGCGAAAAGTTGACGCTTTTGACTAAAACTTACACTGTAAAAACTACCCGCATATTCTGGCTGGGATGTTTTTGGAAATTCCCAAAGTCTCACAGTTTTATCAGCACTAGCAGAAGCGAGAATTTTTCCATCTGGACTAAAGTTAACATCAGTCACTTGGGCGCCATGACTTAATAAGGTTTGTTGAACGACAAATTCTGTTTTAACTTGATTTTTATTCTGCCAAATTTTCACTATCCCATCAACATCAGCCACTGCTAATAATTGTTGATTAGGACTGAAGCTGATACTATTAATTTGATTATTATTACCTTCTAGTGTTTGTAGAAGTTTTCCTGGTGAGTTCCAAATCTTGATAGTTTTGTCATCACTAGCAGCAGCAATCATTTTTCCATCAGGACTAAACTTGACGCAGGTGACACGTTCTTGGTGTCCCGTCAGCGTTCGGATTAATTTAGCGTCTGCTGTTCGCCAAAGTTTAACTAAATTATCTTCACCACCAGAAGCAATAGTTTGATTATCAGGACTAAATTTTATAGTATTTACCCAGCCGTTATGAGCATTCCAGGTTTTGATTAAACTTCCATTGAGGCTCCACAACTTGATAGTTTTATCTCGACTGGCTGAAGCAACAATTTTTCCATCATAACTAAAGGCGACATCGGTTGTGATATCAGTGTGTCCAGCAAATGTAGAGATTAACTTCCCATCAATTCCATAAATTTTGATAGTTTTATCTGTACTCGCAGCCGCAATCAATTGACTATCAGGACTAAAAGCAACGGCTGTAAATCTACCTTGTTTATTTGTGATAGTGTTGATTAATTTTCCTTGCAAATTCCAGATTTTAATCGTCTGGTCATCACTAGCAGCAGCAATTAATTTACCATCATCACTGAAAACGACTGCGTTGACCTGTTGACTATTATTTTGCAAACGATTCACTTCTTGAGTTTGACTAAGCGCTTGCTGGAGAGTCGCTACAGTCGCTAATTGCATATCTCGATTGGGAGCAAAAACTCGCTTGATTTCTCTTCCCGCTTTCACACCAGCAATTAAAGCCTCTAATTGTTGATGCGATAATAATAAAGCTTGAGAAGAAGCATTCAAAGCTGCAATTTCTCGTAATTGAGCAGCTTGTTTTTGTAAATAAGCCACACCACCTAAACCGCAAGCCGCAATCCCCAAAACACTAATAATTACCACAGCCCTTTGAGCTTGACGCAGACGCTTTTTTTGTGCAAATTGTTGTTGTTGTCTAGCTGTTAAACAAGCAGCAATGAAATTTTGCACATCTGTTGATAATTCATCAGTATATTTAACATAAATTTCTTCCGCTTCCGCCAAACGCACACCTTGCAAAAGAAAATCAGCTAACTCCTGATTATGTTTCCACAAAGCCGCTGATTGTTCAATTTGACGCTGCGATCGCAGTCTACTACGATTCTCCTCCAACCACCAGCGCAAAGTTGACCAGTGACGAATGAGAATTTCATGAGCTACCTCAATTGTCACCGGGGAAGCAGAAGCAGCAGCAGGAGAAATCGAGTTGCTTCCTTTACTGTTTCCGATTTCTTCTTCTAAATTAACTACAACTAATTTTGCAGACGTTAAAGCTTGTAGAGTTCTTTCGATTAATTCATCTGGGTATTTCTTCACCACCAACTCAGATTTAAAAACTCGTCTTCTAGTGTCTTCTGTCCCTTCTCCCAACTGCGTTAAAGACAGAAAAATCCACCGCGCACATTCTTTAGCTTGGTTATCTAAACTTTCATAAACTGCTTGCGCTTTCCGTTCCAAAGCACCTTTAATTCCTCCCACTTGTTGCTGATAAGCTGCTAAAGTTAATTTCCCTGCTTGGCGAAATTCCCACAACTGTTCCAGCACAAATTCTAAAAGTGGTAAATCTCCTGCTGAATGATTTAATTCTTGTACCAAAACCTCCACTAATTCCGGCTCTACTTGTAACTTTACTTGCTCCGCTGGGTTAACAATGACGCGACGGTAATCACCATCAGTTAAACTGGGAGGAACCAACACACTAGAGCGCTGTAATAAACTAGCCAAAGCGGGTACTTCTAAACAAGCAGCGATAAAATCAGCCCGCAAAGTCATCACTAACTTAAACCTATCCGGCGCATATTCCACCGCACCCAACACTATTTCTAAAAACCGCAATCTATCTTCATCCGGTGTGAGGGTAAACAATTCCTCAAACTGGTCTACCACCAACACCACCATCGGTTCAGGACGACTCCGTAACCAATAAACAAAACCTTCCACCCCTTGATAAAGCATTCCTTCTAATACCAAATGGGGGGATGGAGAAGATGAAAAAGAGTAATCATTTACCGATTCACTCTGCTCTCCCTGCTCCTTCATTCCTCCCAATCTTCTAGCTAAAGCTTCCAAAGGACGAGAACCAGGACGCAAACTTTTAATTAACCACGTTTCACTATGAGGTAATTGCTGACCCTGACGCAATTGAGCAATTAATCCCGCTTGAACAACTGAAGATTTACCACTACCAGAAGCACCCACCACAGCCAAAAAAGAATTATGAGCTAATTGACTAATTAAATGTTGAGTGAGAGATTCTCGCCCATAAAAATATTGAGCATCTTCCTCACCAAAAGCCCTTAATCCTCGATAAGGACAAATTTTTAAATCTAACGCCGCAGCTTTATAAGAATTACGAGTTCCCGTAGTGGCGGGAATAATTTCTATTACTCCTTGTGTACCGGATAGCCAAAAATGTAGTGGCGTTTGGGCTGCAAATTGAACTTGTAATTGAGTAATCCAACCAGCAACAGATAAACCTGCACTTTTCGCAGCCGATTTGAGAGTATTGATGAGGGTAGCAGCGAATAATTCAGAATCGTTTTTAGATGAAGTCGCCGCAATAATACATTGTGCTGTTTCGGAATCTAACTGCAATTCCTCCACCCAATCTTTGAGAGCAGAAATAGCAGTGGAGATGACAGGAAAATCTAAAATAATAATTTGTTGAGCAACTTGAGAACGGCGTAACTGCTGTCTTATCCAAGAACGACTCAACCAAATATCTTCCGCAATTAATAAAGCTGTTTCTCCAGATGGAGTTTCTTCTAGTCGTCCGCGCAAATATAACAAAACAGTTCCCGGTTTTTCACCTCCGGGTTTTTGCTTAATTCCTGAATGTAAATACTTTTGAATTGCTCCCCGCACATCTGCAGCCGTTGTTTGACCAGGACGAGGTAAATATTCTAATTCAAACATTCCCGCATCAACCAACTCTTGACTAAAATCAAGAGTCGCTTGCGAACCACTCAGCCCATCAATTACCAACGCCGTTCTAGGAGGATACGACTCGGTAACTACAGGAATAGAACCAAGAACTAATTCCCCTACTCCCTCCACAATTCTTTTGGGAGTTTGTAGCGGATATTCACCAAAAAGTTGTGTATCTCCCTTCCCGCGTTTTTGTTGATTAATTAGTCGTAATTGTTGATTCGTCTTATCAATATATTGTAGCGTTTGGTGATAAACATATCGATATAACCCATCAGCAAAAATTACCCCTTGAGCATCAGCAGCACCACCCTGCAAACCCCGCATCAAATAATAAGTGAATACTCCATGTCCCAGTTCCGGAAATTCCCAAGATTGCTGATTAACATCACAAGAAAGCAAAGCATAAAATCCCTTACCTTTAGCAGCACTGCGCTGCAAAACTTCCACCAACTGCGATGTAGGATTTAAAAATGGTGCCGCTATTGTTCCCCTTAGCGTCATTCCCCCACTATGACAAGCATCTAACCAAACTACTTGATTTTGTGCTCCACTTTTACTTAATTGTGATAACAATTCCTTGACAGCTAAACCAGTTGCTTCTAAATTATCTTTTTGAGTATCCGCTAAACATAAAAATGCTTCTTGAGTCCTCGACTCCAACATTCCATGACCAGAAAAATAAAACAAAACTGTGTCAATTGGTTGAGCAACAGCCGCAATTTCTGCTAAACTTTCCCGTATCGTTGCTAATAATGGCGATCGCGGAGCCAAATCGTGATAAATCTTTACTTCTTTTTGAGGAAACTGTGCTTGTGTCGCAGTTGTCAAAGCTTCAGCCAAAACCTGACAATCAACCGCCGAATAACGCAGAGCAGGAAGTTGATGATCTTGATATTGGTTAACTCCCACCAATAATAGCCACAACTTAGCAGTAGTTGTTTGTTGAGAGTGAGTTGAACGACTAGTAGTAACGCCGCGTGGACACATTTTAGAATAGGGGATAGGGAATAGGCAATGGAGAATGAAGCTATTTATTAGGTTGAGTTAGCAGCAATTATGCAGGCGATCGCCTACTTCTGTCAGCAGATAATCTCAAAAGTATACGACTAAAAATATAGGGCGAGAATTAACCGAAGAAAGGATGAAGGATAAAGGATAAAGGATGAAGTAAGAACTTTTAGAAGCCTCGCCCCTCGTGGTCTTCTAACTTTTTAAGATAAAAAAAGAAAGAAAAATGGCAAATGGACACGCCGAAATAGCAAATGGACACGCCGAAATAGCAAATGGACACGCCGAAATGGCAAATGGACACGCCGAAATGGCAAATGGACACGCCGAAATGGCAAATGGACACGCGAAAATAGCAAATGGACACGCCGAAATGGCAAATGGACACGCCGAAATGGCAAATGGACACGCCGAAATGGCAAATGGACACGCCGAAATGGCAAATGGACACGCGAAAATAGCAAATGGACACGCCGAAATGGCAAATGGACACGCGAAAATAGCAAATGGACACGCCGAAATGGCAGTCTTAGTTAAGAGGTACGCTGAGGTTTAGAGAGTTGATATTACAGATTGCTTTGAGAATCTGTAATAATTCAATTGCAGATTCTGCACGAGTTATGTCTAATTTGGGGAATACTTGATAAGTTGGTGAACTTCCTGATTGTAGATAAACAAACTGATAATCCATGCCGTTGGTGGTTACACCCCAAGTGGATGTTTGATATTCTAGACTTTGATAAGCGTAGGTAAGTAATTGTGGCAGTCCTTCTGTAGCGTTAATACCACTATTTTTAGATTCAATTACCACTATCCAAAACGGTGTGGATATTGTTTGTTTTTGGGTTTTCTTGACAGCTAAGATGTCTATTCTACCTTTGATGTTGGTGTCTTCGTCTTCTATATAAATATCGGCTATATTTTCTTCTAGGGTAATTTTAATGCTGGGTTGATAAAAACCAGCTAGTTTCATTAGTGGTGCTAAAAAAAGAAATTTGATTTGTCCTTCGGAGATTTTGCCAGATGCGTAATATTCATTGAATATATTGCTAATTATTTGTAACTCTCGTTGTTCAAATTCTGTGAGCGATTCTAAAGAGAGTAATGATGTAATTGGCTCATTCAACTGCTCTGAAAATTTTAACAACCGCTGAACGTCTCTGAGCCTCAGGTTTCTGGCGTCTATGGTGAGTGTCATTGCTTCCCTCATCAGGCAATGCTGATGGCTGTATCCTGGCTATAATGCTATCACGACGTCCAGGTCTATCATCAGTTGGTCTAGCCAATTGGTTCTGCAAAAGTAGAAAAAAGTGAATTTTCTCTCGCAAATGCTTGCTTTCTTTGAGTTAATTGATACACTTTAACTTCATTAGCCCAGTTAATTAGCGCCTATGGTCCACATCAAGCGTGTGGAACTCACCAATTTTAAATCTTTTGGCGGTACTACTCAGGTTCCTCTACTTCCTGGGTGTACTGTTATATCTGGGCCGAATGGTTCGGGTAAATCGAATATCTTAGACGCCCTGTTGTTTTGTCTGGGATTGGCTAGTTCTAAGGGGATGCGCGCCGAACGTTTACCGGATTTGGTGAATAATACGCAGACGGCGAAAGGACGTTCTACGGTTGAAGCTAGTGTGACGGTGACGTTTGATATTGGGGATGTTTCAGTCCCAGATGCACAATCTCTTCTAGAATGGAGTGTTACCAGAAGATTAAGGGTGACGCACCAGGGGACTTATACGTCAAATTACTATATCAACGGTGAATCTTGTACGCTCACGGAGTTACATGAGCAGTTGGAAGAATTGCGGATTTACCCTGAAGGATATAACGTGGTGCTGCAGGGAGATGTAACTAGCATCATCTCGATGAATGCGCGGGAACGACGAGAAATTATTGATGAATTGGCTGGGGTAGCAGCGTTTGACCGCAAAATTAATCAAGCTAAGGGAACTCTCGATGAGGTGAAAGAGCGGGAGGATAGCTGTCGGATTATTGAGACTGAATTAACTGTACAACGCGATCGCCTAGCGCAAGACAAAGCCAAAGCCGAAAAGTATCAAAAACTCCGCACGGAATTTCTCGCTAAACAATCTTGGGAAGCGGTGTTATCTTGGCGTTCTTTACAAGCACAACAGGAGAAATTAGTCAATCAAATTCAAGGGGGCGATCGCTCTTTTGCTGATTTCACCACAGAATTGAGGACTTTGAATGGTGATATTGAGCAAAAAACTCTGATTTTGGCTCAATTGAATGCTCATGTCAAAGCTTTGGGTGAAGAGGAATTGTTGGCTTTACAGTCAACTCTGGCTACTCAAGAAGCCGAACGTAAGCAGTTGTTACGACAACAAACGGAGTTAGAAACTGCAAATCAGGAAGCGGGAAAGCGGGTTTTGCAGTCTCAGCAGGAAGTTCAACAACAACAAAATGCTTTAACAGAAATTGCTCAAACTCAGGTGGAACAGACGCCACATATCGCCTCTTTACAACAACAACGAGATGAGGCGCGACAAGCTTTAGCGAGTTCGCGGGAAGCAGCAGCAGCGATCGCTTCAGCTTCCGAAGCTTGGGTACAACAACAAACAACTTTGAATCGACAAATTGAGTCTTTGCTGCAAACTCTAGAACCGCAACGCACCGAACAGGCACAGTTGAATGAACGTCATGACCAACTACAAGAACAAATTCAAGAGCAGTCCCAACTAATTCTAAGTTTAGAACCGCAGTTGTTAGAAAAGCAAGCTGAGTGTAGTCGTCTGGAAACAGAATTTAACACAGCCAGCGAACCTATTGCAAATTTAGCCCAAAGCCTTGCGGCGACGGAACAAGAACTGCAAATCCAACAAGAAACCCAAAAGCGGTTATTGCAAGAGCAGCGGGAAAAACAACGGCAGTTAGATAAATTGGAAGCACAAGCGCAAGCACAGCAAGAAGTCCAGGGAACCCAAGCTAGTAAGGTGATTTTACAATCGGGAATGCCTGGACTTTGTGGTTTAGTTGTGCAGTTGGGTAAAGTAGAACCCAGCTATCAATTAGCTTTGGAAATTGCCGCCGGCGGGCGTTTGGGTCATATTGTAGTGGAAGATGATAGTGTCGCTGCGGCCGGAATTGAACTCCTCAAACAAAAGCGGGCGGGAAGAGCAACTTTTTTACCATTAAATAAGGTTCATGCACCAAAGTTTGTCCAAGATGCGACGCTGCGTTACGCTAGCGGTTTCATTAATTATGCAGTGAATTTAGTGGAGTGCGATCGCCGTTATCAAGATGTATTTAGTTATGTTTTTGGAAATACGGTGGTGTTTGCTTCTTTGGAACACGCGCGGAAAAATTTAGGTTTGTACCGCATCGTCACCTTAAATGGGGAATTGTTAGAGACGAGCGGCGCCATGACTGGGGGAAGTAATACCCAGCGTTCCGCGTTGCGGTTTGGCAATGTAGAAGCGACGGAATCAGAAGAAGTCGCTAATTTACGCAGTCGCTTAGTGGATATTGAACGAGTTTTAGAACGGTGTAATGAAGCGATCGCTAGTTTATCACTTAGCAGCAAACAGTTAACCCAACAGGTGACAGAAGCTCGTCAAGGGCGACGAGAACAGCAATTACAATTAGAACAGTTGCAAAAGGAAATCAAAACTTTAACCTCGCAACTAGCCGCAAGTCGCTCTCATCTCGCCCAAAATCAAGAAAAATTCGCCACCGCAGCCTCTCGATTACAAGTGTTACTGCGGGAATTACCGGGACAAGAAAATCAATTGCAACAATGGCGACAAGAGTTAACAGAGTTAGAAACCTCGCAAACTCCTAGTGAATGGCAACAAATCCAAGTAACTATTAAAAGCCAAGAGCAACAATTACAACAAAAAGACACAGAATTAAGGGAAGCAGAACAAAAATTAAAAAATCTGGAAAATCAACAACAGCGATCGCATGAAAAAATCCAGGAAGCCGAGCAGCGGATCTTAGAATACCAAATCCAACAAACCACATGTAGAGAGGCGATCAATAACGTCGCGGTACAAATCGCCGCGATAGATGCAGAAATTAACCAAACTAAACAGAATTTAACCCAAATAGAAGCAAAATTAGGCAGCGAAAAGCAAAAACGCGACACCACAGAACAAGAACTGCGATCGCATCTCCTGCGTCAACAACAATTAGAATGGGAACTGCAAAAACTCCAAGAAACGCAAATCACCAGGAGAGAAGAACTACTAACAGTCCAAACCCAACTACAAACCCTAGCCGCAGACTTACCGAACCCGCTCCCAGAAGTCCCAGATCAAGTAGACTTAGAAGAATTGGTCAAAGAATTGCGATCGCTCACCAAGCGTCTGCAAGCAATGGAACCAGTAAATATGCTGGCCTTAGAAGAATACGAACGCACCCAAAACCGCCTCCAAGAACTAACCCAAAAACTGCAAACCCTGGAAGCAGAAAGAACTGAACTCCTGCTACGGATTGAAAACTTTACTACCCTACGACAACGCGCCTTTAAAGAAGCCTTCGACGCCGTTAACGAAAACTTCCAATCAATTTTTGCCACTCTCTCCGACGGTGACGGTTATTTGCAACTCGAAAACAACGAAGATCCCTTCAACAGCGGCTTAAATTTAGTCGCCCACCCCAAAGGTAAACCCGTACAGCGCCTCGCTTCCATGTCAGGAGGCGAAAAATCCCTGACCGCTCTCAGTTTCATCTTTTCTCTACAACGCTATCGCCCATCGCCATTCTACGCCTTTGACGAAGTGGACATGTTTTTAGACGGCGCCAACGTCGAACGATTAGCTAAAATGATTAAACAACAAGCACAACAAGCACAATTTATAGTTGTGAGTTTGCGTCGTCCGATGATAGAATCAGCCGAACGCACAATTGGCGTTACTCAAGCACGGGGAGCTTACACCCAAGTTTTGGGAATTAAGTTGCGAACCGACAATACATCTGCTTGAGTTTTTGTTAATAATAGTGTATAGATAAACCGGATTCGAGATCAGGACTCCGTATAGAATGACCTCTGAACAGATAATTAGACGTTCCGACATATTGAACACCCAGGTAATTACCCGTGATAACGGCAAACGGTTAGGCATCGTCAGTCAAGTCTGGGTAGATATCGATCAACGAGAGGTTGTGGCTCTTGGCTTACGAGACAGCCTGATCTCTATCTCTGGCATCCCCCGGAATATGTATCTTAACAGTATCAACCAAATTGGTGACGTAATTTTGGTTGATAACGAAGACGTAATCGAAGATATCGAAGTTGAGACCCTCAGCAACCTGATCAACTGGGAAGTAATTACCGAAACTGGCGAAGTCTTGGGCAAAGTGCGGGGCTTCAAATTTAACGGAGAAACTGGTAAACTCCACTCAATAGTGATCGCTTCCTTCGGCTTACCCCAAATTCCCGAACAAGTGTTGAGTACCTACGAATTTTCTGTAGATGAAATTGTCAGCACTGGCCCTAGTCGATTGATTGTCTTTGAAGGTGCGGAAGAACGAATCAACCAATTGACAGTTGGTGTTCTAGAACGCCTGGGAATTGGTAAAGCCCCGTGGGATCGAGACGCAGAAGAAGAATACGGCTACGCGCCTCCACGCCAAGTAGCCCCCGCAAATCAACTTCCTAGCGGAGTTCCCCTCCAACCACCTAAAGCGAAAATCCGCACTCCCGAACCTGTAGCGAGGGAAGAATGGGACGAAGATTATGTGGAAGAAGAAAGACCACAGCGTCAGGTGATGCAAGCTAGACAATATGAATCAATTCAATACGAAGAAGAAGACGAAGACGATAACTGGAGTGAAGCCACAGACAAAGACAGGTATCAGCAACCGCCCAAATTTGAAGCCCAACCCTTCAAAAAACAATACGCCGAAGAATACGACAACTACGACGATGTTGAAGGCGATGCTTGGGATGACGCACCACAACCTGTGAACATTCCCAAAAAAGTCAAAGAGAAACAGCCAGAATACGAAGAAGAAGGCGGATATTAAGTTTAATTAATCGCCAAAAATTCGCCCCCTGCTGCGTTCGGTAGGGGGTGAATTTTTTATTGATACCAAAGTACCAATCCCTATTTTCAAGAACGCTTAATCGTAAATCTTCTCGATGTATCTCCACCTGTGAACCGCACCAGTGGACGTCGTGTTTGGTTCAGTAGTTGTATTCCCTCTACACAAGTTCTGGGTGTAGCAATGGTGACTCTATCCACGTTCCAATTATCGTAACCCTCAAATGTGTTACGCCCAGCGCCATATCCCTCATCCCTCATCCCTCATCCCTGTTCCCCGTTCCCTGTTCCCTATTCCCTACCATACAAGACAGATCTGGAAAATTTACCCCTTGACACCACTACTTGTTTCTGTTGGCACTATGTAGCGTTGCAAAAATATAAACAATAACAACGCTGGGGCGATGGAAATGACTGAACCTGCGGCTACTAAGCGCCAGTCGAGGGAAAAAGTACCTGCAAGTTTTGCTACTCCTAGAGGGAGGGTGTATAAAGTTTCATCTTGAATCACAATTAAAGGCCAGAGAAAATCACTCCAGGAACCGATAAAGACGAAAATTGCCAAGGTGACAAGGGCGGGGCGAATGGCTGGTATCATGATATCCCACCATAAACCCAACTCTGAACTACCATCCATGCGAGCTGCTTCCTCGATTTCTTTGGGAACGCCCATGAAAGCTTGACGCAATAAAAAAATCCCAAAAGCGGAAGCTAAACTGGGAAAAATGATTCCTAAATAAGTGTTTCTCAATCCCATCTGGACTGTCAAAATGTACAGGGGAATCATCACAATCTGAAAGGGAATCATAATCGTGGAGACGATCGCTATAAAAATCCAGTCTCGACCCGGAAATGATAGTCTCGCTAATGGGTAAGCGGCTAAGGAGCAAAAGAGTAGATTCAAGCCGACGGTTAACACGGCGACAAATGTGCTGTTATAGAGGTACTGTCCAAAAGGTAAAGACTGCCATACTCCAGAGAAATTATCTAGTGTTGGTTGACTGGGTAGCAACTGGGGCGGTGATTGGAAAATATTTTCTGTGGGAGATTTCAAAGCTGTACTGATTAACCACAGCAGAGGAAATAGGGTGAGTAGGGCGATCGCTCCTAATAATCCATAAATGATGATTGTTTTAAGGCGTTGGTTGTTTGTCATTTGTTGTTTGTTATTTATGATTTGTCGTCTCCCCATCTACCATTTTCTGTACAAACGGCTTGCAATGGTTGATCCCAAGGTTGTGTGGGTAATTGGGGTATGTGGGCAAAGTCGAAGACGACGCCTATGGTGGGTTTGGTGTTCCATTGAGGTAAACTGAGTAGGCGATCGTAATAACCGCCGCCATAACCCAAGCGATATTTTTGATAGTCGCAGGCGACGCAGGGAACGATCATCAAATCTACTGTGGCTGGATCGATAATTGGGGCGTCGGGCTTGGGTTCGGTGATGCCATAATTGCCGATTGTTAGGGGATTATTGGGTGTCCACAAGTGCCAAACTAAGGATTGACCAACGCAGCGAGGAAATCCCCAACGATATTTGCTGTCTGTGAATAACAAAGTTAAATCGGGTTCTTGGCGAAAGCTGAAATAAGCAAGTATGGTTTTTGCGTCGGTGAACAAGGTTGAGGTTTGAATCTGGGCGCAAATGCGATCGCTTTTTTCTCTCCATTGTCCGACGGACATTGTTTGTCGCGTTTTCAGTAAATTCCGGCGTAGTTCTGTTTTGTTCAGGGTAACTGAAATTTCTTGCACAATTCTTGAAACAATAAATTTACAACTTTACTCATCAGCTTCCCTTGAATATGCTTTCACTCTAGTTGGTGAATTGTCTTTTGTTGAACATTCTTTTCCCTCGATGGCAATTTTCGGAGCGAAAGTCCCAAGGGACGTACCAGCAACGAGAAATATCTCGTCCCCGAAGTTTCTCACCTCTGCCGTAAATTATTGCGTGATAAACGCCTCGCCCGTTTTTTTTGGAGGCCGCTAAAAATAGTGTGATCATTTTTTTGTTAGTTCCCGAAATAATAATCTGACTGCCATAGCCGCAACTTTCATTCTCACCAGTTTGACAGGGCGACCGGCAGATTTTTCAGTATCCAGTAACTCTCCTAACGTGATTCCTATGTGATTAGCAAGGCGCGATCGCTTGGGTTCAATCCGAGTAAAAACCCACAACCACATAGCTTTACGGCATAAGTCACTCCCACCAATAATTTTAGTTTTATGTTTATCGCCGGACGACTCCAAGCTGGGAGCCAGCCCCAAAGTAAAGGCACTTTACCTAATGCACCGCGACGTGATCGCACTAGCGCCACCTCTGGAAACTGCCACGCTAAATCTTGTCGTAAACGGTTGATGATGGGGGATTGTACCCGGTTAAGGTGAGCAAGCCTGAGCACCAGTTCTCGGATTTTTACGATTACTTCATCCCGAATCTGCACAAATCGGCGCGGCTCCTGGTGGTAATCGAAGTAGTAACACGCGAGCGCCAAAGCGTCAGCATCATCGTCTTTATCTGGCAACGCGAGGTGATTAGCCCGGTAACTTCTCAACTCCTTGTGACCAACCAGTCGCACCTCAACCCCAGCGCGGGCCAAATGAGTACCCCAGAGTTTGCTGTAATTATTCCCTGTTGGCTCCATGAGTGCTACATCTGGCTGGAGTTCTAGCAGCGCACGAATTCCTGCAGCGTTCGCTTCCAATTTTAGGAATTTGCAATCGTAGTAAAATTGACGTGGTTGAGTCGGCTTGTCTGTCAACAAGCAAGTCAAAACTGAGGACTTGCTCACATCAAGTCCTAAAACTTTAATCATTCGGTTCCCTTTAGGTGGTTCTCTAAAATCCCTAATGTCGATGCCTGCGAATCACCCGAAGGCCAGTAGCCTCGTTCACTCTCAAGGCAATGCCGCAAGCGGTAACTTGCGGCGACACAGGGTGGAATTAGCGCATTTGCAGTAGCCGACTCATCCAGTGCCCAGACGGTTGAGCAACTTTCACATTTGTAAAAACCAAAATCAGGATCAAACCTGACTTTGTGAGAACCGCATTCAATGCATTTCGGTGTTTTTAAGTTTTTCATAGTACTGGTTATGATTTATATGCTTAAATCCACAGCTTGATAATTTGGGCGATCGCCTGCACCTTTCTGGCGATCGCACTCAAGTCTCACCCCCCGAATTCCCTCCTTAATCGCTCCAAAAGGTCTTTCCCATCCCCATACCGCTGACCAGTGAAGCCCATCACCTCGGTGACGATGCTGCTATCACTTTTTCCCGCACCAAACCGCTGTATCATTCGCCACACTAAGCGATTTTCTTCTGAAAAAGAATCGCTAGAATCCTGACTGTAAGCGGTTTTGAGGTCTTTTTCAGCCACTTTTTGAGGGGCGATCGCATTATCGCAGTATGGTTGGAATATGGTTGAACCAGAGCGCTGTGTTGACGCTTTCATCTCTCTGTAAGGTGGGAGCTTTAGCGGTTGGTCATTAAGCAATGCGTGAGATTTGTCGAGTTTTAACCATTCAATTAGTTGGTTATTTTTCAGGCTTTTTGCATGAGCTTGAGCTTTTTTACCAAGTCTGATTCTAAAAAAAGCATCGGCTAAATCTGACTTGCCCTCCAACCCCCAGGCGGCAACCCGATCGTACTGCGAAAGCAACACAGTAAACCGCTTGGCTTTTCTGCCCCTTCTGGCGTGGCGTTCGAGCCACTCCCCTGAACTGGGTACTTTTGAAACCAGTTCGGGGTACTCTTCGGCAATAATTACCCGTTCAGTCCCGGACAGCGCTGCATCACCTTTCTCGTTACGGATCTTGAGTTGGTTGCTCAGATCCTCCAGGTCAGCAGACATCCCCAATTCAATCGCTGTCCAATTCTCACCCTTGCCGATTACCTCAAGTCCTTGCCAGTCTTGAGGTGTACCTTCGCACTCGTAGACGCGCACTCGTCCACCAACGGTATAAGCCAAGTATTGAGCTAAGGTTGATTTTCCCGTGCCCATTTCGCCGATGATCATGACCTGTGCTTACCCTCAATTGCAGCAAGGATATCAGTGATGATTTCTAGTGGTTCACTTACTGCAACGGCTGAAGCTTCAATGACTTGAGAAACAGGAGTGCCGCCGTATGGTAGCGCATCGTATACTTTGAGCAGGTGTTTCACGCCGCGTTCAACGTGGTCGCAGAAAACTACACCCAATTTCAGGATATTTCTAGTGACTACCACAGAAAATAGTGAGCAACTAAAAACAACTCGACCAATTCCCCAAATACAGTAGCGTCCTAGGGTTTGAGCATTTGGTAAATGCAATTCTACCCAGGTGTTCGCAGTGGTAGATTTGGGAGTGCTAGGAACCTTCACTTCAATCCAATCATTTCCCGTCATGCCCATGCCGCACCTCAATCTTTAAGTACATTGGACTATCGCTGTTTTTGCACAGGGCAATCAGCGCGAATGTGAGGGAGAGAAAAGTTAACAACAGGCTTAAGAGTTGGTTCATCCTTCTCCCTCAGCATTCAGAATTAAGTTGAAATTGTAAATAGAATCCTCAACCGGTTCTGGGTCGGGCTGTGGCAAGGGTTCAAAGCTGGAGTTGATCGCATCTTTGACCTCCGCTTCACAACTGCCTAGTACGCTGAGGTTTAAGTTGACTGGCTGCTTACTCATTGGCTTGACTCTGCCAGTAATGCTTCATAGCTTCATTCACTACTTGCTGGTCTTCTGGCGATCGCCCAAAATGGGGAATTCCCGGCTCATCTTTGGCGACAACTTTTGAGGCTTTTTCCGCTAACTCTTGGGGTACTCCATGCTCGGTGAGCGCTTTTAGTGATGCTTGATAAAGGCTTTCATTCATCAGCTTTCACCTTTGCTGCAGCATCAAGAACTGTTTGCCGCTGCTCCTCGGTGAGGTTGGCGTTGCCGTTGCACTCGATTATCTCAAGGTGCGTGCCTAGTCGGTAAAGTGCATTATCTTTACCAGCTTGCGATTGCGCTTGTTGGTAGTTTTTGAGTTGGCGTTGAACGTAAGGGTCAGTCATGATAAATTTTGATTATTCCTGGTCTGGCTTCGAGGAAGGCTTGGCCAGGCTGTTTGTGATTTGAGAGATGCGGTAACACCGCCCACTGCCTACCATCAAAACCTTGCGATCTGAAAGACGGACGGCTTTGGAGCGTGATACTTTCATCATGGGGAAGGAGCCGTCGGCCGCTAGGCTGAAGGCTTCATAATTTTCTAGGGATGTCCACTCAACTGGTGTTCTGTCTACTAGTCCGCTGAAGTTGACGGTAGACATATCTGCGGCAGATACTGCACTAGGTAACGAGGGCAAGTGTCGCTTTCTGTCGGTCTTACTCTTGGTGTTGTCGTTGTTAGGTGAGACTTTAGTCCCGTTACGGGTGGTTTCTGGTGCTTCCATAATGTATGCATGGGGTATGATACACGGACTATTGACCGTGCATGATGAGGTTTAAGCGTGGGCATGGTGGAGCTTGAGTGCCACTATGACCAGTGTTTACAACTGTTTAAGTGTCGGTATCGATTAGCGATTAAGCACTCTAAACCTTTACACAGCGAGGTTTTCGGCTTCATTTTCTACCATGAATTGCTCGGCGATTATAGAAAACAGAACGATTTGACCATCCTCGTCAAGCTCATCGGTGGCGTCTACAAAGTGCTGGGGAATATCTGAAAAATTCAATTCCTCCCACTGGTAAGCGACGCTGGTATTCTCTCTTGCAGCAATGCAGATTAGGGCACATAATCCCAAGGCTTGGGAGCGATTAAGTTTGGCTGTGTCTGCGAGAATTTTTTGAATGATAATATGGACTCCTTATAACTTGGTATTTGACTGGCGATCGCTCTGTGCTACTGGTAGGGCGATCGCCTTTTGCATTGAAAGCATCAGGTACAAATCAAAGGGTGTTCCACGCGGGGACTAGGCAGTGCGTGGGTGCTTGCTCCGGTTGCAACGCGAAGGGTTAGGCGTTGGGGAGCGAATAATTGGACTTCTGGAAGTCCTCATGGTTATAATAATTGCACGTCTGAACGTCTGAGTCAATAACAGACTTCTAGATGTGCGATAATTGAGGAGTTAATTATGGTAATGAAAAATGCCAAGAACCGGCCGCCCAAATTCCGGGAGAACAGTCATATCGGGAACGTTGAAAGTGACTCCCGAATCCTGGGAGATGCTGCAACAGCTAGCCCAGAGCATGGGTCTTACCAGATCGCAGTTGATGGAAAAAATAGCGACGAAGGAGATTCCGATACCTCAGGATCATCTTCAAACAACTCAATACCTGGGAAAATCGTCAGCCAGCTAATCGGAGAGACAGAGAAACAGCTGGCTTACCATGAACAGCAAGCCGAACTTCTAAGAAGCAGGCTGCAAGAACTAAAAGAAATTCCTATAAATGATACCGAATAAAACCGTCCTACCCGCTGGGTGAGGACGGTTTTGTTTTGAGTGATCGCTCTGAAGTGAAGAGTGCGATCGCCGCTGACCAAAAATTAAAAAGCGCCCCTAGAGTTCAGTTTCCGCGGGGAGCTTTTAGATTGCTAATTCAGTTCTTAATCGAAGGCGATTAAGTACCTTGTTGCTGGATAAATTCACTAATCCAACTTTTTTATTATGCCAGAAAACACCAGAAAAAGCGTTATTACACATCCAGAAAAAGCACCACTCGTGCTGTTAAGAAGTGAGTACTTAGAGATAACAGGTAATCACTGTGCAGCAAAGATACTAGCAGTATTTGAATTCTGGACTAACAAGCTTCAACAGATGGGTAATACACTCTCAAAAGCAAGAGATTGGATATACAAAACCCTAAATGGATTACATCAAGAATTGATGGGTGAGCATGGCATCCACAGCATCCGCAAGGCGGTTAGTATCCTTGAGGACAAAGGTTTTATCAGTAGAAGGCACAATCCACACATCAAATATGATCGCACTTGGCAGTACAAATTAGAGATAGAAAACGTCCAAAAAGCATTGAATCTGCTCAATGTTCAACCTGAGCAAATGGATAATGCGATTGAGTCAAATCCATCTGTCGAAAATGAAGAATCCATTAGTCAGAATTGCCACAACAATATAATAGAAAACCCTTTAGACAACTCCTCAAAGTCGAAGACAGAGAACGCGGAAGTTTGTTTAAAAACTGAAGAAAAAGAAATTCCTCTTAACATCAAGCAAGTGTTGCCTGTTCTGGCCGCGGAGTGGCAAAGATTCCCCACCGCAAGGCAGGCAATAATTGAACAGCTGGCAAGGCATGGTATCGCCGTAACTGTGCTCAATCAAATTGGACTGGGAAGAATTGTTCATGAACACTAAACAACTCTCCTTGTTCACCCTTGCCCCTGTAAGCCAGATTAAGACAGTACAGGATCCTTACTGGGATGAAATAGTTGCGCCCCAACACATTCAAGAAAAAACTGATACTCAGCAAGCTGGAACTCCGTACAATTGTGTTGGGGCGCAAGTAAACGAAGATACGCAATTAGATACCGTAGAATTTCCTGTTGGGGCGCAAGTTGCATTAGATACCAAAAAAGTTGCGCCCCAACACGATACCCACTGGGTAGAGAAATACTGGGTAGAGCGCTCTGGTAATAAATATTGGTACTATCGCTACTGCTGGATGACTGGCAGGAAGAAAAATCGGATTTATCTTGGCAGTGCAAATAGTGCGATCGCTAAAAATCGAAAGGCAGATGTAGAAGCCGCAATCAACGACGGACAGACACCACAAGAGATTCAACACTTGATTCACTCTTGGCGTCACCATTCGCAACCAAATTCCTAAATCTTTTGAGTTCATCCCACCGGCGGCTTTCTAGTGAAGCAGTACGGCTGTACTGATTGGGGCGAAACTCTGCTTTTCTCCGTTCCACAAAAGAATCAATAAATTTGAGAATTATTTGCTGTTCAATATCTATGCCAGAATCCAGTTCCCTGGCATAGTTCAAAATTTGGTCAGCAAGTCTGACTGGAACGCGAATTGTTTTAGTCTTGCCATTGTTCCAAGCCGAAGACCAGCTGGTACTGTTAGTTCCTGGTTGCAAAGTCATGTCCATTTCCTGTAACGCCTGTGTCATGGCAGGATACAGGGTTTTTCTTGTGATTGCAACCTTGAAAAAATGCGATCGCCCAATGAATAAAGCGATCGCCATGCTGTTTTTACTATTCGTCAATATTGTCACGGGAATGTTGATGGCGGGTAAAGCTCATCTACCTCCTCCCAGGCAAAGTCTGCCAGGGTTTCTAGGGCCTTAGCCAAGTCCACCGGGTGATCGTAATTTCCCTCCTGGAGGCGCTGGAAGAAAATTTCGATTTGCAGGAATAACAGCTTAGTGTTCATAGAGTAGCGATCGCCCCCTTAACACGATCAGCCGAAATTTCTACATAACGTTCCAACGACTTAAAATCCTTGTGACCAGTGATTTTCTTAATCGTGTACAGGTCAGTTCCATTGCGGTGCAGTTTGGTAATGAAAGTCCGGCGGGTGGAATGAGTGCTAATACCCTTAGCCGTCAAACCCAGTCTTTCTATAGCAGCTCGTAAAATTTTATCTGCCCACCGAATCGTGATTGGCATTGAACCATCACGGCAGGGAAAGAGCCAGCCCGAACTAGAATCTGGAGTGTAATTAGATAAAGATTCAGCCAGTACAGGGTGTACAGGCACTTGTCTTGTTTGGCGCTTACCGTCTGGCGTTGCCTTGCGAGTAATCGCCCGAAAATTAATATATTCCCGTGGCGTGCCGTTGGGATTGTAAACATCCTCTATCCTTAACTTTACCAATGCCCCCCATCTTTCCCCGGTGTACCAAGCTAAATCTAAAAGCAACTTGTATTTTTGACTTTTAATTTGCTTGCGGATTTTAGAATAGTCCGTGTCAGTTAAAATAGCCGATTGTCCGTTTCGGTTATTTTTCATGAAAATTCTCCTCAGAATTGTTCCGGATTAACCAGTTGCAATGGTTAATTCGGAATATTTGCGTTTTTAGATATAGTCAATATCTGCTTAAATACTAATGGTGGTAGGCTTTTCAGCCCTCAGTGATTGTTCTTGATTTACATAAAAGTGGAATATTTACATTGTTTTGATTACTGCTTAAAACGGGTTTATTCACTTCATTAATCTGACATGACCACCATCAACCTTTCAACGGATATCCCCTCAGCCATCAACACCTTAGAAAAACTAGCAGTTTGGTCAGGATTAACACTTGCAAATATCAATCCGTCTCTTACCGCAATTGAAGGCGTAGGTTATACAGAGAGAGTATCTCAGGCGGGAATATTTTATGTGCAAGCTGACAACAAATACCGAGCATTAATTCGCCAATCTATCCAAATGTCGCCAGACTATTTAGCTGGTGGTGCAAAACTATGGACATTTGCACAAGAACTAAGCAATACAGCAATTCCTGCAATCTTTAAAGCCAACTAAATTAATGGAATTTCAACCTCAGAAACTAGAAATTCCGTTTAAATCTGTGGATTTTGACTACGCACCAAGTCCACAGAACTTTTTTGAGGTTAGAAACTCTACTAGTATCCCTCAAGCAGAATTCCAAGTAAGAGATACCAGTTTTAGTCAAGTTTCAAAATATAATTTCAATCCACCAGCCGCGCCTAGTTCAATTGAAAATCTTACGGCTGAATACGCGAGCAAACAACAACAGCTAGCGGATGCAGTTCGACAACAACACCGCATAGATAACATCTACGAGCGTGTAATGAAAGAAGCACCGCGCCGTGATGTTGAAGTGCTACCACCAGAAAACCCCGCTGATGTTTTTAATCCCAATAAAACCCGGATGCGAAACATCACACCCGTTGAACAGCAACAAGAAATAGCCAATTTATTAGAGCGTCAAGTTAAGCGCCCAACCACACCCACAAACGCAACACCTCCAACAACCAACATTCCTCGGACTTATCCGTTAACCGACCCAACCGCAACACCGCCCACAGCCACACCTCGTATTCCCGTAAACGGGCCAAATCCAGGAATAGGTGCAAAGCCAACCTCAAATCCTGTCTCTGCTGGTAGGCTTGGTTTGAAAGTCGTTGGTAACGCTGCCGAATTCGGTTTTCGATTAGCAGCAGGACAATCCCCTATTCAAGCAGGAGTTGGTACTGCTGGTAGCGCTATCGGCTCCTTTGTTGGTGGCTCGCTTGGTTCCCTTGCAGGCCCCGTTGGTACTTTTGTCGGCGGGATGATTGGTGGAATGGTCGGCGGTGCTATTGCAGATTTTATTTATAATCAAGCCTTTCCCGATCCTGCTAATACTCCCTTAAGCGATTATCAAGGTGCGCCGCCATTTTTTGGCGGGCAAAATGCAACAAGATATCAAGTAATCGCTGATTGGAGTACATATTTTAATAATCAACCTAACGACAATCAAAGATTTAATAGGCAAGATGTTTATGGCCCTATCTCCTCAATCACCTTAGATGCTACAGCCTCAACTCCGGGAATTAAGGTTGTCGCTAAAGATGCGAATGGCAACGAAGTAATTTTCAGACAGGGAAGCGGATTCTACCCTGCAACTGTTCCCTACAATCTTAGGAATATTCAAGTAGTCAGGATTGATGGAAAGCCAGATACTGAAAATTTACCACCATTACCAATTCCTAGCGACAATCGCGTGCCTAGCTCTTTTTTTCATCCAGGAAATCAAAATTACGCGCCGCCAACAGGACAACCATCACCAAAACCAGCGCCAAATAATTATGCTCCTGGTGGTTTTACTCCTGGAGGTAGCCCACGAGGTGATAGCCCTGGTTGGATACCTCATGCTTACCCCGCACCTAAGAGTAAACCTAATCCCACGAATACGCCCGGCAATTTAGGTGGCAATTTCCCTGATTTTGCACCTAATCCAGCTCCAGCACCCACCCCACAAGGACAACCAAGTCCAGAGGCTGAACCTACGCCAACTGGCTACAAAATCACTGGGCCAAGTTACACACCAACGGGTTCACCATCTGGTAGCCCTGGTACACTAGCCCCACCACAAAGCGTTCCGTCTGGACTTCCAAATCCAAAACCACAAACAGTTCCGTCAGACGGATTCAAGCCGCAACCAAATACAAATCCCAACCCAAACACTAATCCCAATTCAAACACTAATCCTAGTCCAAATACAAACCCCAATCCCAATACAAATCCATCCGGCGATATTTGTGAATCCCCTTGCATTAAATCAATGGGAGAAAAACTGAATGATAACAGCATTTTTTGGATTGAAATAAAAGTTCCAATTGTCGTTTGTGAATTAAAAAATGATACCTGGACACCAAAAAGAAACGATACAAGTTTTAAAGTTTTAGCTACAAAAAATGGTAATGAAATTTTAAAAACGCAAACTGAATTTGAGGAGTTAGCAAAAGCTAACGAAGAATTATGTAATTTAAAAAACAAAGAATTTGAAGCGTATCTATCCGTACCTGACTATTGGCAAACTCGCGCTCCACAAAAGCCACAGTTAGCTATTCAATATGCTGAAAATTTAGGTAATGAAAAGATTGGGCGTTCTCGTTGGACATTAATACTTCCGCATTACAGATACGGTTCTCAACATCAACCTAAATTCCCTGATTATGAAAAAGGTGACTATCGAGGAATACAAGTTTTAAACGACAACTCTAAAATTATTGTTTGGTGTAAAACCGAAACTGAATGCTTAAGAGTTATTAACGCATTAAAACAATATGTAGACCCCGACCGATTGAAAGGAATAGAGCCACCACAAGTAACAAATTCTAATCAAGAATACAAAAAAATTTCTGTCACTCCCACACTATGTCAATTTTTTGGCAATGGTCAAAAAGATAAAGCACCAGCTTGGAGCAAGAAACTAAGAAAGAAAAAATGAGATCCTTAGAACTTGATAATGTTTTTGTCGTAAACGGAAGATTGGCCATTAAATTAAGCACTTTTGCCAAACTTCTACATTACTCAAATGATTATTTATTACAGCTCATTAAAAAATTATTTAAACAAGGAATTAAGATAGGTTTTAAATGGAAAAAAAACTGGTATATTTTCTTGCCTACTACTCCCATTAAGTCAATTGTTCAGAATAGCAACAACGACAATAACAGTGAGGATAATGCTATAAATCCATCTGGCAATGAAATTAATACTGATTGGAGTGCAGCTGTTGAAGAATTGCCTTCAGATATTAGACAAGCTTTAGGTAAAGCAAACTTTAATGCTGTGGTTGCTAATGGGCAACTTGTTATGCCAGTTTCGGCAACAGCATCAATGGAGCTACTCTCTTCGACCTTAACCCCAAAGAGAGTAACTCAATTTATTCCTCCTAATTTGGGGACTTTTCAGGCTACAACGAATTACAAGTATGGATACTATATTTTATACAAGGAAGACCGAATGAGTACTTTTGATCCGGGAACCAGCGGAACCCTTAAATCAACCCAAATTCCTGCTGCATTTTTTGAAGTTTGCCGAGCCTTGGACGCGGCCGAGAATCTAAGAAATGGGGCTAATCCTGGATTACCTCCACGTCGAAATCTTTCTACTACAGTTAGCTTTGACACGGGAACTATTGCCGTAGCAGCTACTCTACCAATTACCCCAAACATTCAATCAAACGGCTCTATTGATATTGCAGCAAGCAACTATCTGGGTTCAACTTATGCGGCTTTTGCTAATGGTGGAGGCGATTTAAGTTCTGATACGTTACCTGAAGCTTTGCTAGAAATAGCTAGTTTACTTGCTGCAGCGGAGAAATCTGTCACACCCGCAGAAAACCAACCAAACAACGTACAAATTCAGTTTGATTTAGAAACTAGTTCTGCTACGATTTCTGCTAACTTGCCTTTTACTACAGCATCTGCATCTAACGGTGCAGTAACCATTATTGCTATTGATTACCTTTAATCCCTAGCAAACTTGCTTATAAATTAGGAAGGTAAAAATGGCAGAACACGGTAAAGGAAAAAAGCTCGGAATACGAGTGACTGTAGAATTCGGAAAAGCTAAAAAATCAAAGAGCAACCCCAACGGCGGATCGGCTCGATACGTGTACATGCTCAAATCTACGGCAGAGGCGCTAGGGCTAAAAATAGTTCCTTCCGCTGGCGTCAAAACCAAAAAAGGAAATACGGTCGCCGTTCGAGGTGCGAAGGGTTCAGGAAGCATTAAAGTTGCGGTTGGCGGTGAGTCAAAAGATGGGAAGCAAAAATATAAAAGTGTCCCAGTTCCAGCGGGCGCGACAATTGCTGATATCAGAAAGTTTTTGTCTGGGGCGTCTAAAAAACCTCAGTCTTTTGTCAGCGTCAACGGCAGAAGCTATCCAGTAGTTACCAGCAGTAAATGATTACTTCTCAACTGGTTTATCGGAGTGAGTACAGATGGGATTTAAAAAAAGTTTCTTCGGTACTCATTCCTTACTTATTTAGCAACGACGCTAGCTTAATTATTACGATTCAGCCAAAATCAAAGCTTGCCAAAAATTATCAAACTGCGGGCAAACTAGATCAGATTTTGATTGATTATCCTAACAAGCTAGTTGCAAGTTCTCAAATAATTAACTTAACTAAAAACTATCAAGTTAGCTTTCCTCAACAAGGAAGATTTCAATTAGAATTCTTTCCTTATCAGTTTCTGGGGAGGACGTTAATATCTATTAACAGAATCCTAGACTCTGAATTTGAAGCTAATAGCCTACTTCAAACCGTCGAAAGAATTGAGGACAAGATTGATGACCTCAATGATTTAATAGGGGGCTGATATGCCGATAAATATAGATGACAATACCAACCCCGCAGAATCAGATAATTCTCTTAATCTAATTCAAATAGTAAATACGCTTGCTTATCAAGTGAAGCGGCTTACTGGGAAGTCTTCCTGGACAACACTTGGATAGCGATCAACTGCAATATCCCACCCAACATTTCAATAGGTACTAGCTTCTCAGGAAGCTTGCACTTCCTTGGCAATCCAGCCATGACAACGGCATCAGAGAGTTATTCTTTTTCGTATCGGCAGTTGTTGGTACCTTATGGAAATATGCCCACTGTCGCGCCCATTAATAATTTATCTCTTCAAGTTCAAACTCCTATTTTCTGGTTTCGAGTAGCATGAACTTTAACGCTAATTTTTTTGTAGCTTTATGCAGCTTTGCTTTGGCGCTATTTACTACCGCCACTGGCGCGATACTTTGGTATGTGAATAGTGAAAAAAAGAAATATGCTTCTGAAAGAGATTTTTTGCATCTCAAGCGCAACCAGGAGCAGATATCACAAGCGATCGCACAAGTGATGATCGAGATGGACAGACGCCTCGACTTGATTTCTCACGATATCCTTGAGATTAAAGCTGAGTTTCGCCACAAGGACAAACTTTGAACTTAATCTAGGATTGCTCTATTAAGGTTATCTCTGCCGGGCGATCGCATTTCTCAGGAGTGCGATCGCTTTTTTGTGGGGATTCTAGTAAATATGTTTTTCATTTCTATTTGCAAGTTAATTTCTATGTTTAAGGCTTGCTCTAGTATTTGTCCATACTCAGTAGCTTTTTCGCTGATTTTTAGTGCTTCTAAAGTCGTTATATCAACGGTAAAATATTCTGGATTAAATTCAGGATTATCTCTTAAAATTTTTTCTGTTTTTAGTGCTCTAAGTAGGTCTTGTTTTGTTGTATTTATAGCTTTAATAACGTCCAATCTATTATCTAGATTAACTGGATTTCCTGCTGCTTTTAACTGGTCTAGTATATCAATGTCTCTAACTAATTTGTTATGTTTATCTACTTCCTCAAGTATTTTAGAAAGAGGCTTAAATTTATGATTAGCTATGTCAATATTACGTTTAATTGAAATTAATATTATTAACAGTATTATTATTGCAATAAAAAATAAAAATATATAACTAGAATCTTTTTCGACTAAGCTGCTATCAGATGCAGTTGAAATTGCCGCTAATGTAAATAAAGATAAAAACAAATAAGCCAATAGTAATCTTAGGGAGAAAAACACAAAAATGAATTTTTTAATAGGATTATAAAAAATAGAAGATTTAGGAAGTTTATTTCTTTTTATACCAGTTATTTTATGAACTTCTTTGTTTTTAATTTCTAAGTCTTGTATTTGTAGATGCATAACTCAATTTCCATTTAACTTGATCATTACAATATAGATAGCATAATATACTTTTGTGTTAAGTAAAGGCGCAAATATGCAAGCTTGCGCCTTTACTCAACCTACATAGTTACTAGCTACTTTTCATTCGTGCCAGCATCGTTTGTGACCATCGATATACCTACATACTAATTTTTCTAAAGTTACGGCTTGGCATATTTCATTTTTTTGAGCTACTGCGCTGTAACTTATACTTGTAGAATCTAAATTACCTGCTAATGTTGGACTAGCACTAATTACAGTTAATATGGTAATCAAAAAAGCCATGATTACAGTCTTGAAAAATGTTCTAAATAATTTCATAGCTAATCAATACTCTTGCAAACTTCTATAAATTAATTTAGTACGATGAAGATTAAAAAAATAACCGCAAAAGCACGCAAAGTAACGCTCATACATCAGCGCTCATCTGCGTGCATCTGCGGTTAAAAATACCTACCTAAATCTTAATACACTAACTCAATCGCACTTTTTGTCAACGCCTCAGCAGTCAATCCATTCAACGCCCTGTTTATCCAGGCTTCTCAGCGCTTCGTCTTATGTAAATCAAGTTTCTGATTCGTAAACTAGATTTTGCGACTCGTAAATCAAGTTTCTGAGTCGTAAATCAAGTTTCTGAGTCGTAAATCAAGTTTCTGACTCGTAAATCAAGTTTCTGATTCGTAAATCAAGTTTCTGACTCGTAAACCTGTTATTCTCAACAAATTTCAGTAAATCTACCCGCGTTTATCTTGGAAGTTAATTTTATAAACATTCTTAGCTCCCCGACTTCCTTTAAGAAGTCGGGGATCTGAAGACTGCGAATTTTTACAATCATCAGTTATTTCACTGATAACTGATTTAATGCACCAGTTCAATCGCTCTCTTCGTCAAAGCCTCTGCAGTCAACCCATTAAACGCCATCAACTCACCAGCGCTAGCTGTAGTTTCGCCACGTTTCCAAGCGAAGGTATCGCGCTTACTTCTACTACGTAATAAGATTGGTTCTAGCATCGCCGCAGCACCGCCAGTTACACCAATTAAGGCATCACCATCAAATAATTGGGCAAATTTATCATCTTCTAAAAAACCACCATCAGGTTCAGAACAGGTATCCCAAGCTGTGTCATAAGGACGATATAAACGGCGGGGGTTAATAACAGAAATTATCTTGACGCCGATACCTTCTGTTTCTAAAAAAGCGGCGGCTTCAAAGACAGGAATTAATGTCATGTCGCCGATGACTGCAAACACAACTTGTTTATCACCAGCAACTTCATGTAATAACACTGCACCATCTTGTAAACCTTGGCGAGTTTGTTCTAAGGTGGTGCGAATTGGTAAGGGTGATTTACTTGCGGTAATGACAATTCCTTTATTTTTAGTTTTTAATGCCCAGTCATAGCAACCTTGAATACTGTTAGCATCAGGAGGAAATAACGGAAATACATTTCCATTCCGCATTAATGAAGCAAAATAAGCTTCAATTTCTGGTCTTTGGTGTGTCCAACCGTTGCGTCCTTGTTCTAATGCACCAGCTGTAAATAATGTGATTGTTGAAGGAGTTTGACGACGTAATTCTGCCATTGCTTGAATAACAGTTTGCCAAATTGGTAAGCCGTTGATGGCAAAAGATTCATAGGAACACCACAAGGTTCTAGCACCCATTAATGATAAACCTGCGGCTAAACCTGCACAAGCATCTTCACTTAAAGGTTCATAAACTTGTCCGTTTGGTGCTTGGTTATATAAGTCGTCGGTGGTGGGGTGAATAATTTTTAATGCTTGGTTAATGTTAGCAATTCCTGATGCTTCGTTGCCGTCGGCGTTGGTGACGAGGAAGTTTTTATCTTTTTGTCCGACGATTCCTACTAATCTTCCCATTGCGGTTGTAGAAACTTTTGGTTCTCCACCAACTGCATATTCTTCTAATGGTAATTCGCCTAATTCTGGTAGTGGTAATTCAAATTCTGTGACTACTGTTTTGGCTGCGGGTCCACCACCGGCGCGTTCGGCGTTGGTTCGCACTGTTTCCCAAGCTGCGGTTGATAAAGCACGAGTTTGCAAAGCGCTAATTATGTGCGGTGCGTCGAGGGTGTCTTTAGGATAAAGGTTGTGAGATTTTGCACCTCTGGCGTGGACGCCTGCACCTTTTAGTTGTTTGATGATGAAGACGGTGAGTTTTCCGCTTAATGCTGATTTGGCGGCTTTATCCACAGCAGTGAGTACGGCTTTGGTAAATTCTAGGCGTTTGTCGAAGGAGAAAGCGGTACTATCAACATAATCGCCTGGTTGATTTTGGTCGTCAAATTCTTTGGCATCGACTAATATGACTTCAGCAAAACCGTTACCTTCCCAGTATGCTGTCATCTGTGCGTTGGTTTTGAGAGATACCATGCTGTGGTGTTCTTGGCTGTAACCGTTCCACACCAAGACTGGTAAAAAGTTGGTGACAGTGGGGTATGCTGTATGAAAGTGAGCGATCGCACTGACAATATAAGGCTCTCCCAATCCCCCATCACCAACAGTGAAAGGGAATAACTTATCTTGATGCAGCAATGCAGCAGCCATCGCAAAGTGTTGTCCTTGACCCAGTGGCCCGGCAGGTGCAAGAATACCAGGAATGTAGCCGGAGAGATGTCCTAGTAAACCGTGTTTTTCTCGAAAGCGATCGCGCAATTGTTGGACTGTAAAGATTCCCATATCTTCCAACGAGCGATCCAAAAACATGGCACTATAAAATCCAGGGGCGTGGTGTCCGACTTCTGTGATAATGTTTTTGTACCCCAACATGACCAAAGCTGCATAAGCTTCCGCTTGACTTGCAAATCCTCCAGGATGACCAGAGGCTTTACTACCTGTGGTTTGTAGCGTTAGGTAACGGAGAGCATCGGCAGCAAGTAAGGTTTGATATACTGCTGCTGGATCTGTAGGATCGGCGATCGCTATTTTACCTGACTCGATGGCAGGAGTTGCACCATAAGTTTCAAAATCTGGTAATATCTCTCCAAAATATTGAATTCCTTCACAAAAATCGGGAAGCGCTGGCGATGCTTTTGGCGTGGTTGCTGTCATGCTGAGTACCTTAATAAGGATGAGGAGAAACTTGAGATGCTCGTCCAAGTTAACAAAAATTTTACAACTTTCAGGTTGTAACAGATGATTACACTTTTGCAATAGTCGAGATAAGTAGGTTTAATGGCGTTGTTGATTGATGGGATGGTTTTTATTTCACGCAAAGGCGCAGCGAAAAGTTACGTGCGGGGGTTCCCCCCGTTGAGCAAACTTTTCAAGACAAAGGCGCAGAGAGTATTAATAGTTTCTAAGTATATCTATTAAACTTAGTTATATTGATAGCTAGAGAAAGTATGACAAATTATAGAGATTATTTGGTGATAAATCCTTCTCAAGATTCATAAAAATTAAATGAGTGAGTTTTACAATTGGTTACTGCAATTGTAAACTTTTGTAAAATGAATTCACTCAATGAGTTAAGCACGCCAGCGTTGCTACAAACTTTACAATTAATGCTCAACCCGACAAAATTTTTGGAAAATTGTGCGGGTAAATATGGCGACACGTTTACATTGCGAGTTTTAGGTTTAAATTCGCCACCAATAGTATTTTTTAGTCATCCCCAAGCAATTCAAGATTGTTTAACTTTGCCAGAAAAAGAGTTAGATTTTCACAGAGCTACTCATGTGTTTAGACCTTTATTTGGGGATAATTCTTTAGTATTTAAAGATGGGCGATCGCATCATCAACAACGTCAGTTATTACTGCCACAAATGCATGGTACAGGACTGAAAAATTATGGTCAAGTAATCTGCCAAATTACCCAGTCAATTATCAAGGATTGGCAAGTTGGTACAAAGATTTTTATGCAGCAAATAATGCCAGAAATTACCTTAGAAATTATCTTACAAGTAGTGTTTGGAATCAAACAGCATAACTCACGATATCAACAATTGAAATATCTGCTTAGTTCTTTATTAAATGATGTGACTAAACCTTTGTATTCTAGTTTGTTTTTCTTTCCATCACTGCAACAAGATTTAGGTGCATGGAGTCCTTGGGGAAATTTTCAAAGAAGAAAACAGCAAATAGATCAATTAATCTACGCCGAAATAGACGAAAGGCGGTTGTCTGTAAATGTTAAAAATACAGATATACTCAATTTGTTGATGTCAGCGTGTGACAATCAAGGACAGGAAATGACAAATGCTGAATTACGAGACCAACTAATTTCATTACTACTTTTAGGATATGAAACCACAGCCGCAACATTAAGTTGGGCATTTTATTTAATTCACTCTCACCCCAAAGTTAAAAGCCAGTTAATGCAGGAATTATTTACTTTAAATAGCACAAATGACCCAGAAGAAATTACACAGTTACCTTATTTAACTGCTGTCTGCCAAGAAACCTTGAGAATTTATCCTATTGCTTTAATTTGTACACCGCGAATGGTGAAAAATCAAGTTGAAGTTGCTAAGAACAAATTTACATCAGGGACAGTTTTAGTTCCTTGTATTTATCTAGCACACCACCGTATTGATACTTATTCTGAACCAGAAAAATTTCAACCAGAAAGATTTCTACAGCAAAGATTTTCAGCTTATGAATACTTACCCTTTGGTGGTGGTTATCGCGGCTGTATTGGTGGTGCTTTTGCTATGTATGAAATGAAGTTAATTGTAGGCACAATATTATCAAATATTCGGTTAGCTCTAGTTAATCAACGTCCCGTTTCACCAGTCCGTCGTGGTATTACTATTGTTCCCGCTGGTGGTGTGGAGATGATTGTCACTAAATAAGTGGAATTTAAAATTAAAAATTTTAGATATTCCCTATTGTATATATCGTATTGTAGATACACTTCCTAGTATTCAAAGTCTAAATTAAGGAGTGACTCAAAAATAGGATAATATAACTCATGCCAGAAAAACAAGGATTAGAGCATTTGTTATCACAAGCAGCCGAAATAACTTTATCCAACCAACTAGATGAAGTTGAAGAAATAAATGTAGATGTCCGCACTAATTTGTTGAAAGTTGTTCAGGGACAAGTAGATCAAGTTTCTTTATCTGGTCAGGGATTAGTAATTCAAGAAGACATCCGGGTACAAGAAATCAAACTGCGAACGGATAGTGTTAATGTCAATCCTTTGAGCGCTCTTTTTGGTGAAATCGAACTCAACGAACCCGTGAAAGCGGTCGCTCGCATTGTACTAACAACAACAGATATTAACCGCGCACTGACATCAGATTTTATTCGTAGTCAATTACAAAATTTGCAGTTAGATGTAGATGGCGAAACTGTTCTTTTTGAACTGCAAGATATGCAATTGTTTCTCCCCGGAGATGGCAAGATAGGATTGACAATCACTGTTCTGCAAAAGGAAGCAGAAAAGACTCAAAGCTTAGATTTCACCGTGATACTTCACCCCCTGATTAATCAACAAACAGTTATCTTAGAAAGTATCAACTTTACTCCAGGCTCAGGAATTTCAATAGAACTAATTGTCGCCTTAATGCCCAAGTTAAAACAACTGCTAAAATCACCATCTTTTCAATGGGATAATATGGCAATGCGGATTATAGACATGAATGTAACTAACGAAAATTTAATACTTATGATAGAAGCACATGTTAGCCAAATGCCATCTTAAAAAATCATGTATATCTTTAGTATTATTCAACCGTTATTCTTAGCATTTAGCTTGTAATTTATTAAGTTTATTTGTAATAATAAAAACAAGGTGACTGATTGCAAGATTACAAATATGCAAGAATATGACGTTGTAATTATTGGTGCCGGACATAACGGACTAGTTTGTGCTGCTTATTTACTTAAAGCTGGTTATAGTGTCCTGTTGTTAGAAAAACGTTCTGTTCCTGGTGGCGCCGCTACAACAGAAGAATGTTTACCACAAGAAGCACCAGGGTTTAAATTTAATTTGTGTGCAATTGACCATGAATTTATTCATTTAGGGCCAGTTGTCGAAGAATTAGAACTGGAAAAATACGGGCTAGAATATCTAGAATGTGACCCGGTTGTTTTCTGTCCTCATCCAGATGGTAAATATTTTCTCGCACATAAATCTTTGGATAAAACTTGTGCAGAAATTGCTCGTTACAATGAACGTGATGCTAAAAAATACGCAGAATTTACTGATTATTGGCAACGAGCGCTAGGTGCAATGATTCCCATGTTTAACGCACCACCAAAATCAATTGTAGATATTTTTGGTAATTACGATATCAAAAAACTCAAAGATTTATTTTCTGTAATTGGTTCTCCCAACAAAACGCTGGATTTTGTTCGCAACATGTTGACCAGCGCTGAAGATTTGCTCAATGAGTGGTTTGATGAGGAATTTCTCAAAGCGCCACTAGCAAGATTAGCATCAGAATTAGGTGCGCCACCATCACAAAAAACCATTGCTATTGGTGCAATTATGATGGCGATGCGTCATAATCCTGGGATGGCTAGACCTCGTGGTGGTACTGGTGCGCTTGTGAAAGCTTTAGTGAATTTAGTCACAAGCAAAGGCGGAGTTATTCTGACTGACCAACATGTGGAAAAAGTGTTGATTGATGACGCTAAAGCAGTTGGTGTGAGAGTAGCTGGGGGTAAAGAATATCGAGCTAAATATGGAGTAATTTCTAATATTGATGCTCAACGTTTATTCTTACAAATGACTGATAAAAGTGATATCGATGCAGTCGAGCCTGATTTGTGGGAAAGATTAGAGCGCCGCATTGTTAACAATAACGAAACTATCCTCAAGATAGATTTGGCGCTAGATGAACCGCTACGTTTTCCATACCATGCGCATAAAGATGAATATCTAATTGGCTCGATTTTAATAGCAGATTCAGTCGCTCATGTAGAACAAGCTCATAGTAAATGTACCCTAGGAGAAATTCCTGATGCTGACCCATCAATGTATGTAGTGATGCCTAGTGCTCTCGACCCCACATTAGCACCTCCAGGTAAGCATACATTATGGATTGAATTCTTCGCTCCCTATCAAATTGCGGGCGCTGAAGGTACTGGTTTAAAAGGTACTGGTTGGACTGATGAATTGAAAAATAAAGTTGCAGACCGGGTGATTGATAAATTAGCTAGCTATGCGCCAAATGTGAAAACTGCAACTATTGCTCGGCGAGTAGAAAGCCCAGCAGAATTAGGAGAAAGATTGGGGGCTTATAAAGGCAATTATTACCATATTGATATGTCTCTAGATCAAATGATATTTTTCCGTCCATTGCCAGAAATAGCTAATTACAAAACCCCCATTGAAAATCTATTTTTAACTGGTGCAGGGACGCATCCAGGGGGTTCGATTTCCGGAATGCCAGGACGCAATTGTGCGCGGGTATTTTTGCAGACTAGGCATCCTATTACTCAGACTTTAAAGGACGCGGGGAATTCAATTAAATCGACTGTCGGTTCGGTTTTTGGTATTAATTAGTACTGGATTGGTAATATTATTTGTAAGTTGGATAATACTCAATCAAGCCCGGATGTGGCGAGTATTGTCCAACTTACGTGTATTATCGACATGTGTGAACATTATTGTGCCTCAAGAATGGGTTTAATGTATTAATTTTATACACTAAACCATCCTTTTCTTCCTGTTTACCGATGACAAATAGGACAAAAGACTGGTGAAATAAAAGTAGTTTTGCCCATACTGGAGTAATGACAGAGAAAGTTTTAATTTTGGGAGGACGGGGGCGCATTGGTAGCAGTGTTGCTCAGGATTTAATCAATCACACGCAAGCTGAAATTACGGTTACTGGGCGCTTTCCAGTAGCACAGACGCCTGTTAGTTCACCTTTTGGGGAACGGCTACAATTCTTAATGTTAGATTTGGCAGAAGTTGATAAGTTAAAAAAAGCGATCGCTCAATCTGATTTAGTCATACACTGCGCTGGCCCTTTTCACTATCGAGACACTAATGTTTTGCAAAGTTGTATTGAACAAGGCGTCAACTATGTCGATGTCAGCGACCATCGTTCTTACACCAGTAAGGCACTTAGTTATCATGAACAAGCCGCCACTGCTGGGGTGACAGCAGTTATTAATACTGGAATTTTTCCTGGTATTTCTAATAGTATGGTACGCCAGGGTATCGAGCAATTTGAACAACCAGAAAAGATACATTTAAGTTATTTAGTATCTGGTTCTGGCGGTGCTGGCGTGACGGTGATGCGGACAACTTTTCTCGGTTTGCAACATCCCTTTGAGGCTTGGATTAACAATCAATGGCAATCAGTTAAACCTTACACTGACAGAGAAATTATTAACTTTCCATCTCCCTATGGACGCAGTGGGGTTTACTGGTTTGATATGCCGGAAACTTTCACCCTACCTCATGCTTTTCCTGCTGTGAAAACTGTGGTTACTAAATTTGGTTCTGTCCCAGATTTTTATAACCATTTAACTTGGATTACAGCCCATATATTTCCTAAGTGGTTAATGCAGCGTCACGGCATGATTGAATTTTTATCTTATGTTAGTCATTCTATGACTAATGTTACTAATTCTTTTAGCGGTATTGGTGTCGTAGTCCGAGCAGAAATCACAGGAGAAAAAGCAGGTAAAAAGGTCATTTATTGTGCAACTCTAGTATATGCTAATACAGCACTAGCTTCTGGTTGTGGCACAGGTAGTATTGCTCAATTTTTGCTAGAAGGTAAGCTACAAAAACCGGGAGTTTGGCCTGTGGAAGAAGTATTACCAACAGAACTATTTATGCAAGCGATGCAAAGTCGCAAAATAGAGATTAATGAAACTTGGTTAGATAAATAGTCAGTTAGTTTGTGTGTGTGCAATTTATTCAAACTCGTCAACGGTGGCGCGAGGTGTAGATTTTTTCTGGTTAGCAATCGTACTTTCATACCAGTTCATTAACGGCGTAGAACTAATTCCATGAACAATTACTGAAGCCACGATTGTGGTGTAAGTTATCCAGGCTATTAATTCACCAATTTCGTCTTTTAAACCGTGACCAAATGCATAAGCCAGATAATATAAAGAACCCACGCCACGAATACCAAACCAACCTAGTAACCAGCGAGTTCCTAGGTGTAAGCTGCGACGTGGAGAATTGACAGGACGCATACCGATTGTACTGATCCAAACTCCCACAGGACGGATGATAAAAAACAGCAATACTATTACTAAGAGAGACTGGGTTCCATATTTGAGCATCTGCGGGAATAATAATATTGAGCCTAATAGTAAAATTGTGGCAATTTCTAGCAGCTTTTCCAGTCTCTCAATAAATTCTAATTGTGCGAGTGGTTTTTCTGGGTTTCTATAACTTCGTTGGGTAACTAATCCAGCGATAAACACTGCGAGAAACCCATAACCATTAATAATTTCTGTCAAAGCATAAGTGATTAAAATTATGCTGATCGCAACAAAATCTTCCATCAATTGGTCAGCAGAACGGCGCTTTTGAATTTTTCTATCAATCCAAACTATAGCTTTACCGACAAGAATACCCATGACAATACCAGATGCGATCGCCCATATTAAATCCACCGCTACCCACTGTTTAAACCAGTTATTCCAATTGCTATCTTTTAAGGCATAAATACCAAAATAAACAAAGGGAAATGCCAAAGCATCATTCAATCCTCCCTCAGAAGTTAAGCCAAAACGTAACTCATCTTTATCTTTGGTATCTGTTAATTGCACCTCAGAAGCTAACACTGGGTCAGTTGGTGCAAGAATAGCACCTAAAAGAATAGCTGACCCCCAATCCATATTTAAAAACAATTTGCCTACAATCGCTAAAGCAAAAATTGAAATTGGCATTAACAAACCAATCAGCCGGATAGTAATATCCCAAACACCTAACTTAAAAGGTCGAACTATTTTTAAACCACAACTAAATACAGAAACAATTACCACAAATTCTGTGAGACGTTCCAACACATGAGCATTGAATACATCATCACGCCGTAATTGAATTAATCCTATGCCATAAGGGCCTAAAACAATACCCACCAAGAGGTAAATTAAAGCAAAAGAAAGTGGTAAACGCGCAATCCAACCAGAACCTAATGTGACTGCTAGCAACAATAAACCAATCACAAGTAGTTCAAGAATATAGATATCTATCATAGCTGAATGTAAAAAAAGATAAATCGATATGCCAGTTTAGAAGGGATAGCTATTTATCCAAATTACCCTCAGAGAGATTTTGCTGAAAAAATTCCTCATCCTTTCTATCTTTAGTCATACGACCATGAGGGAGAATAAACTAACAAACAAATTGATTTTTCAACGAACGCTTATGCATTTGTCGCCAACGCTTGAACAAAACTTGTAAATCAATTCACGTTTTCGCTCATCGCTTATGCATTTGTCGCTAACGTTTGAACAAAACTTGCAAATCAATTAACGTTTTCGCTCATCGCTTATGCATTTGTCGCTAACGCTTGAACAAAACTTATGAATGAACTCACGTTTTTATCCAACGTTTATGCATTGGCGATAAACACTTAAACAAAACTTATGAATGAGTCCACGTTTTTAATTAACGCTTGAGCAAAACTCACAAATGACCCATCAATATAACAATACCCAATTACATAAGCTACACCCTGGCTAGCCTAAGCGCCCTTATTTCCCAGCCCTTAACCTCAACTAGACGCTATATCTCAAAGGCTATACAAATAAAAAGAAAGCAATTAAAATAGCGCTGAGAGCGAAGGCAAAAACAATCGCGTATTCAACCCGGCGACTAAAAAATCCCACAGCAGCAATCAGAGCGATCGCTAAACCAACCATACCCACATACTGCTCTTTTTGTAACCCACGAGCAACCAATGGGTCTTGTCCTGGTGGTGGAGTTTCTTGAACCGTTTTTGCGGAAGTTTCTTGTATAAACAAATTCATAAAGTCAAAAAAATACGTCTTTATACTTAATTAAAGATATTTTTTGGTTAAGAGTTGCTCTTACCCTTTTTCCTTTTAAGCAATAAATAGCCTCAGATAAAACTATCTTGGGGATGATTATATAATTATGCTGAAAATGTTATTTTTACCGAAAAATTCCCATAAACAGAGTGTTTATTGAGCATCAAGTATTCATCCACTAGCCAGAAGCACACACTTGCAAAATCCGTTACTTTGAGGTAGTTGCTCAACAATTAGGAATAAAACTAGTGGTACCCATCAGAGATAATAACCCCACCCAGATCACACCTTACGTTACATACGGATTAATAGCTGCGAACGTCCTAGCTTTTATTTATGAAGCTAGTCTCCCTCCCCAAGCATTAAATGGTTTTTTACATCTAGCAGCTGTAGTCCCCAGAGAACTCAGCTTAAGTTTTGCTGGCGTAGCTATTAATCAGCCAGTACCAGAATGGGCGACTTTGATTACTTCCCAATTTTTGCATGGTGGCTTATTGCATCTTGCAGGCAATATGTTATTTCTCTGGATTTTTGGTAATAATGTTGAAGATAAATTAGGTCATGCTAGATATTTATTTTTCTATTTATCTTGTGGAGTTTTAGCGTCTTTAGCCCAATGGTTCTTCGCACAGAATTCTAACATTCCTTCTCTGGGTGCGAGTGGTGCGATCGCTGGCGTCATGGGTGCATACATCCTCCGCTTTCCCCAAGCCGAAATTCTGGGCGTCGTTCCCCTAGGATTTTTCTTTCCCACCTTCCGCGTCCCAGCATATTTCTTTTTAGGATTTTGGTTTCTTCAACAAGCTTTCTACGGAATTGGTACCATCGAAGCACGTACCAACGTCGGGATGGAAAGTGGCGGTGTCGCCTACTGGGCCCATGCTGGCGGCTTTTTAGTTGGCGCAATTCTCGGCCCCCTGTTAGGTTTGTTCAGCGATAAAACACAGGAAGAATATTTTTAGAGGTTAGGGGCTAGAGGTTAGAGGTTAGAGGTTAGAGAAGAGTTATCGAATCGATAGTACCAATAGTACATAATACTTATTCAAAGTAACCCATAACCCCTAATCCCTAAACCCTAATCCCTCACCCCTAATCCCTCACCCCTGACTGATCAACTGCCTCCTAATCAAGCTATATTGCAATTATCAATGATTAGAAAAAACACCTGTGTTTCCTCTCTACGACGAAAATCAGACGCGAATCACGCCGTATATCACCTACGGCTTGATTGGCATGAATATTTTAGTTTTTCTTCATCAACTTAGTCTATCGAGTGAACAGCTAAAGCTGTTTTTTGATCTGTATGCAGTAGTACCAAAACAACTAACTACTAACTTTGCTGGTGAATGGACAACACTATTCACATCGCAATTTTTACACGGTAGTTGGTGGCACTTAATCTCCAATATGTTGTTTCTCTGGGTTTTTGGTAACAATATTGAAGACCGCTTGGGTCATCTCAAATATCTAATTTTTTATTTGGCGTGCGGTGCTTTGGCGGCTTTGTGTCAGTGGTTTATTGGAATGAATTCTATCATTCCTTCCTTGGGAGCTAGTGGTGCAATTTCGGGAATCTTGGGTGCATACATTATCCGCTTCCCACAGGCTAGAATCATGAGCTTAGTTTTCTTAGGGTTTTTCGTCACCACTATCAGAATTCCAGCTTTGGTTTTGATTGGAATTTTCTTTATTCAAAATGTCATCTCCGGTTTATTCAGTCTCCAAGCAGCAGCTAACATGAGTGTGGAAACTGGCGGAGTCGCCTACTGGGCACATATCGGTGGCTTTGTTTTTGGTCTAATTCTCGCTCCTTTATTTGGGTTATTTCGACGCGAATATTAAACATAGCAAAGATGGGGAGCTTGGGAAGTGTGGGGAGTGTGGGAGGAGGGGGAGGTGTGGGAAGAGGGGGAAGTGTGGGAAGTGTGGGAGGAGGGGGAGGTGTGGGAGGAAGGAGAAGATAGCAAGCGTAAGCATAAATTCTTTTTCTCCCCATCTCCCCATCTCCCCATCTCCCCATCTCCCCATCTCCCCATCTCCCCACACCCTATCTCGACACTTCCGCTGATTCTAAAACTGGTTGTGGTTGGGAAACAATGATATCAGTCGCATTGATGATTGCTCCCAATAACCCCAATTCAGATTCCATTAATTGATCAACCGCTTCACTCAACATATTTTCTTGTGTGTAGCTTGGTCGTGTCACCAAGACTATACCGTCGCTGTGTGGTTGGATTAATAATGGATCATTAGATAAACTGAGAGGACTAGTATCTAAAATCACTAAATCATAGCGGGCGCGGGCATCTTTTATCAGGCTGTGCATTTCGCTTGATTCCAATACAGATGCAGATTGGCGCACTGGGCCAGGACTAGGAATAATGTATAAATTTTCAACATCAGGAACTAAGCGAATACACTCACTCAAGCTGGCATAATAGCGTAGAGGTTCGATGGTGGCGTCGGGATCAGCAGCCAGTTTCAGGGATGAACAACAAGAAGGCGATCGCAAATCTGTTTCAATAATTAAGGTTCTTTTTCCAGCACGAGCTGAAGCTATTCCCAAGTTGTAAGCACTGGCGGTTTTCCCTTCGGTACTGCTGACGCTGGTAATCAATACCACCTTTAATTGTTTACCACCAATGCGGTGTAAATTACTGCGGAATTTCTCATAAAATTCTAAATAGGGAGAATATAAAGACAACATCGCTGGTACAGCAGTTGAATCTAGACTCTCAATTGGCATCATTGGTAATTCTCCCAAAATTGCCACTTCTTTTTGCTTGAGGTTCTCCCGGATATCTTCCTTGGTTTTGTAGGTTCCTTCCAAAGCACCTAACAAAAATATCACCCCACCACCAACCACTAAACCCATAAAACCACCAACACCGATGGTGATGGGTACACTCTTCGGTTTCGTGGTGAGCGGGAGAATAGATGGAACTTTGGCGATACTGAGACTAGTAACGGTTTCAGCTTCAGCAGTTTTGGCATCTGTGAGTTTAGCTTGCATTTGGTCATAGACAGCTTTTTTCAGTGCGACTTCTTGTTCTAAACGCGATCGCTCCAATTGTTTGTTAGGTATGAGAGAATATTCCCGGCGTAATCGCACTTCTTCTCTAATTTGCTGCGCCAGTTGTTGTTGTAGTGTCTCTCGTTGAGTTTGCAAAGCCACCATCTGATTTGCTAGCAGTTGTCTAGCTGGATCTAAGTTGCTTTGAGTGCGGATATTCTGCACATTATTAGCTAACGGCGCCGCCATCCCATTACCACCAATGACCTCAGCCGCACGTTGTTGTAACAATTCTTCAGAAGCTTGTTTTTGACGCTGTAACTGAATCATGGTCGGGTGTTCAGGACGCAAATCTTTTCTGAGTAAAGCGATTTGTGACTCAGTTTGATAAATCTGCGATCGCAAATTAGCAATAATCAAATCAGCACTCAAAGCTGAAGAAATCGAAGCCTGCTTGACATTTAAGCCCAATTTATCCTGCAAACTCCGAATTTGAGCATCCAGCCCCGAAATAGTGAGTTGAATTTGTCTTTGCTGACTTTGGCTACTAGTGACAGCACCTAACAAACTACCATTTTCTGCTGCTAATATTGCTGGGCGTTCTCTGCGATCGTACAGTTCTAGTTTCTTTTCTGCTGCTTGCAGTTCTGCCTTCACCTGCGGTAAACGCTCATTAATTTTATTAATAATTGCGTTTAATCGTTGACTGTTAATATTACCACTCAAATTAATCATTGCTAGCATCAATTCTTGCAATATCTCTCTCGCTAACTTGGCATTACTATCTTTATATTTAAGTCCAATAACAGCAGATGAAGCATCTGCTTCCTTCCCCGGTTCAGCTTTTTTCGGCAGACTAATTGCTACATTTTTACCAATCTTTTGTGGCTTAACATTGACCTTCATCGCCACAGTTTCAATTATTTGATTCGATAACAAAACTTCTTCACTGAGAGTTTGTCCTTGCTGTTGAATTTCGCTACCAGTTGCAGAAAATGAAACTGGCGGTCGATTATATGTCAATGCACCATCAGCTATATATACAGGCGGTGGATCAGGTTGTAGTGCTACCACCATCGAACCCGCCACAACCACAGCACAACTAGCGAGTCCAATCCACTTATATTTTTCAAAAGCAATCAAATAGCGTTTAACAATTGGGGGCGTCATTTGTTGTTAGTTATTAATTATTGGTTATTGGTTATTTCTCCTCCACCACCCCACAACTCCCGCAAGCAGAAACAGAATCAAAAGCGGATCTATTTTGTAGAGCCACCGGTGAAGAAATCAAAGAAACGAATAAAGCTTTGGATATTGAAAAATGGTTGGGTGATAGTAGTCAGAGCATTAGTAATTCTACCGATGAGGTTACGACCAACAACGATAACATCATTATCTTGCAACGCCACATTTTGAGACGCATCGCCCCCCAAAGCTTTTTTGGCATCAAGCCTCTGGGTGACGGCTTGACCTCTTTCTGGGTCGAAACGTACTAGAGCAATATCACGGAGATTGGCGGTGTTAAGATTAACGCCTCCCAAAGCATCGACAAAACTGCTGCCATTAGGTAAAGTTTGATTGATAATTCCCCCAGCAGCGTAGTTGAGAATCCTGACTTTAATCTGCGGTACAGCTAAAGTAGAACGGGATACTAAATTGCGATCATAGCCATCATCAGTACCAACCTCACGACGTGGTACAACAACAGCATCACCATCTTGCAGCCGTAAGATAGGAACAGATTTACCATTTTGTAACGTCGCATATAAGTCGATATTTTGTGAAATCACAGAACCATCAATTAATCGCCGACGCACTACTATCTGTCGTAAATCTGCAACAGTTGTCGAACCACCAGCTGTGAGCACAGCATCACCCACACGCAGTGTAGGGGTAGAAATGTTATAAATACCCGGTCGAAACACTTCCCCGCTGACAGTTACTTGCACCGGTCTTGGCCTAGCTAGGGAAACCACCACCACCGGATCAGTCAAGAAGCGACTGAAACCCAAGCGAATTTTTTCTTGCGCTTCTGCCAAACTCAAGCCTTGTAGAGAGACAGTGCCTAATTCTGGCACTAAGATGTTGCCTTCTAAATTAACTGCTGTCTGGAAACTGAAATCCTGACCCTGTTTCAACAATGATAAAACTAAGACCGGATTAATCACATAACGATTGAGGAGCGATCGCACTTTTTCTTGTGCTGCTAATAAAGTCAAACCCTCTAATGACACTGTACCTAAAAGTGGTACAGTTACATTACCTTCTGGATTAATTACGGCTTGAAAACTCAAGTCAGGAAAGCGCTGAACTACAACACTGATGCTATCTCCAGACCCCAAGCGATAAGCACCATCAGGGCGCCGTATCTCCACATCAACTATATCCCCAGGCCCTAAAAGATAGCGGTTAAGCTGGGGAGAAATTTCATTATTAAAACCTAGAGGTGCAGGTTCTACATTGCTTGGTGATGTTGCTGGAGATGGTAAAGTCTGGGCAACAACAGGTTGAATTACCGTTGTCGCCAAAGTGCTTAACTGAAGACCAACAACACACAAAATGCTGAATGCACGGTTATGGGATCTAAAAGCTATAAACATTTGTGCAGTAAAGCCGAAATCAAAATGAGTCGCGCCGAGTCGCCATTTTACTCTGCAAATACCGCAAGTGTCTCGTGTATATAAAATTTTTAAAAGGGAACAGGGAATAGGGAAAAGACTGTTTCAGTTGGGGTCAAATCTTCAACTGAAACCAGCAACTTAGCGCTTAAGCTCTCACTTCGCCTGATTCTCCAAAGCAGCCGTCATCAAAGCGCTCTGTACCGTTTTCCCCAGGGACTCAGCTAAAGGCCAAACCGTCTCCACTTGTCCCAAAGGTTCCATAGGTATCAAAATACTAACGCCTACCCAAGGAGTCCGTTGCTTACCCCATTGTGCAAGTTGATCTGCCAAAAACCAGCGCAGAGGTGACGGGTGTCCACCATTAGGTAAAGCGTACCACTGCAATACAGCAAAGGTTTCCTGTGGTGTGGAGGCACGAAAATATCTAGCTTCTACTGTAATTGCAGTTGGTTGTTTAAGAGTGAATGTGGCGAGACGCGTTTCGGCTATATCCCATTTTCGCCAACGTAATCTCCCCCAACCGTTAATTTCTGACCACTCAACTTCCGGTTGATCCTTGGGACTGTTTTGTGGTAGAAGCAACAGCATAGCCTGAGTTTGCGAGTTTTGTTGCTTAATCACCTGTAGTGTCCACTTTTTTTCACCCACTTGTGGTTGGGCTTGCTCAATCGTTTGCCAACCAGGAAGGCTTAACCCCATCTTGCGTATTTGTCTTAATTCTTTAATAGTGCTCACAGGTAGCGGTTGTTTCCATTCCCATTGTCCTGTGATGTATCCGGGAATTCCTGCCAAACCTAAGAGTAACAGTAATAGCAACAGTACTACTACCTGATTCCATTTGTCTTGCTTGAGCAACTTAGATAAAGAAATCATTGGTAAAATTTGCACGATTTAGGCAAAAGTTTACTTGGTAAAATTACACCATGAGTTCAGTAATATTCACACTTATAGCAGGGAACAGGGAAGAGGGAACAGAGAGCAGCGCGGTCTTGGGGGTTTCCCCCATGAGCGACTGCGGAGAAACAGGGTTGAAAGTCGCTTTGTATAAGTGTTTTATCGTTGGTTCATGTCCTAACCTATGTGGCTACGGCTATATTTAGCGATCGCTGTTTTCCTAACTATGTGCTTCATTCACCTGAAAGCGTTGTATCATCTGATTCTGAAGCTGGCAAATTGACCGCGAAATAGCTATTAATCTGATTGAGAAGTGGTACTAATAACATCAACATACATGCAGAATAGAGGTCGCCACCCCAACTGTCATGCAACCAATGAAAAGCAGATGTTTGACCTGTTCCGTGAAAAAATGTCAGCATCGTATTCCGAATAATATTGGCAATAATGCTGATGAAAATAGCCAGAGATAAAAACCACATGGGGATGCGTCGTACAGAAAAACTCCCAGTCCAATACAGCAACATTAAGCTGACATAAATAGTTGTTAATAACATTTTTAGCCCGGCACAATAAGGAGCTACTTCTACAATTTTTCCACCAACATAGATATTGACTTCATCAACAATTACTTCCATTCCCAACTGATTAAGGATGAATCCTGCCGAGCTAGCGATAAAACTTTGCAGAGGAAAAGTATAGGGAGCAATTAAATAAGGTAAGGCAGTTGGTGTTGCTAAAAATACTAGCAATAGGGGAAATCTTTGTAATCGCCAACCTGGGATGCCTTTAAACCATAAACATAACCCAGAAAGTATAGTAGGCAAGGAAAGATTAACCCATTCGGTAACACCACTTAGATAAAAAATTCCCCCCAATAATAATAAAGTTGCCCCTAAAAAATGAGTCTTATTTGCTAGACGCTGCCATTGTTTTCGCTTTAACCAAGTTAGATAAATAGCAAATGGTAAACCAATCATCCCATGACTAAAATATTCATGTTCTGTACTAATGTTTTTGTGTAACCAACCATCTACCCAGTGTAAGAGTATTGGAGCGTAAAGGAGTACGAAAACTCCAAAGATTCCTAAATTTAAAATTTGTGATAGCTTGCGAGTTTTTGTTAGTAACTGAATCGTCATAATTTTTCTCAATGCATAATTCTCAAACTTTAGAAAATAGACACTCAATTTTTCTACAATTATTCACAGTAATTTCCAATTGCATGAGGTACAGCATAGCTAGCCTAAGCGCCCCTATTTTCTAGCTTCTAATCTCACTAAACAGACAACAATTGTTGTGGTTCACTACTAACAATTGAAGCGATCGCTGTTACCACTGCTTGAATTTGGCTATTACTTAAACCAGGGTACATGGGTAACGATAATATTTGTTTAGCTAGCTTTTCTGCTTGGGGAAAATCTCCTAATTGATAACCCAAATTAGTAAATGCTGGTTGCAAATGACAGGGAATTGGGTAATGAATACCAGTTTGAATTTTTAATGCTGATAATTCTGCTTGAATTTGCTGGCGATTTAGGGGACAAGAATCGTCAATTTTGACTACATAAAGATGATAAATATGCCCTATTCCGCTGTGGTTTTGTATGGGGATAATTCCAGCGGATGCTAGAGGCGCTAATTCTCGATTATACTGTTGAGCAATCTGATAGCGATCGCTATTCCATTTTGTCAAATAAGGTAGCTTTTCTCGTAATACGGCGGCTTGCAAAGTATCCAAGCGACTATTAGTCCCTGATTCGATATGAAAATACTTTTGCGATGAGCCATAATTCCGCAAAAGCAACATTTTTTTCGCAATATTAGAGTCCTTGGTTAATACCATTCCTCCATCCCCAAATGCTCCTAAATTCTTACTAGGATAAAAGCTAAAAGCTGCTGCAGTTCCTACCGCACCCGCTTGATATCCATCTCTTGCTGCTAAATGAGCTTGGGCTGCATCTTCAAAAATTAGCAAATTATAGGTATCCGCAAAATCTAATAGTTGCTTTGGTGATACCATCTGTCCATAAAGATGCACAGGAATAATTGCTTTAGTTTGGGGTGTAATCGCCTTTGCTGCTGCTTGTAAATCAATCAAGGCTGTTTGGGGGTCGCAATCGACAAATACTGGTTTAGCCCCCGCACGCAGCACTCCAATTAATGTTGCCACAAAAGTATTAGCGGGTAAAATTACCTCGTCACCAACGCCAATATTACAAGCCTCTAAACCCAGAGCGATCGCATCTGTTCCTGACGCTACACCTATTCCATAATCTACGCCTGATGCAGATGCAAATGCTGCTTCAAAATCTGATACTGCTTGTCCTAAAATAAAATCTCCCTGTTCTAATACAGCCTGAATAGCCTGCTCTAATTGAGTTTGAATTGACTGATGTTGTAGCTTCAAGTCTACAAAAGGAATTCCCTGGTTTATTTGATTCATTGTTAAGCACCTTCAAAAATTAATTTCATTTTTTTGAATACCACTTATGTTTGCTGATTTAATAAAATTAAGTCAGCAAATTATCTAAATTCATTCTTTGAATTCCGTTAACCTTAAAGTAAAAAACTCTAAATTAGGTATGTAATTTAATTAAGAAACATCTATCTAAAAATCTAATTTACTAGAGTTGACATTATTTAGTATTTTGTTGAAAATCTAGCTAGTAAATTTTACGGATTAATCATTCAATTTCAATTCAAAGCAAGTATAAACACTAGATTTGCACAATATTTTTCTCGCCTTAATGTTATGCTACCCTGACCTAATCTCAAACTAACGCTCTCTTGTAGCAAAATCTAAATTAATAGTGATTACATGAGTATTAGTTAGAAAATTTAGTCGCAGCCAATACGAACTAGTGGAGGCGCGCATCACCAGTTTTTGGCTAGAGGAAAAATTTTACTCACAGATTGTTTATCAGAGGCAAAATTAGGGAATGCTTAAAAATAGTAAATAATAACCCATAAACAGCGGTTATATATAGCAGGGAACAGGGAACAGGGAACAGAGAGCAGCGCGGTCTTGGGGGTTTCCCCCATGAGCGACTGCGGAGAAACAGGGTTGAAAGTCGCTTTTTGTAAGCGTTTTATCTTTACTTCATGTCCCAACCTATGTGGCTACAGCTATAAATTACAGTATCGAGCAACTATTAAGGTAACGGTGGCAATGTTAGAGCCTGACAACAAATTATTTGCCCTCAGGGACGGTTGGGAATCCCCAGAAACAAAAGAAGAACAACGCCTCAAAGCATTGTCAGATTTAGGTTTGCGACAATCTCAAACTATTCCCGTCTTTGAGGAAGCTACTCAAACTGCTGCTCATTTTTTGGAAGCGCCAATTTCCATTTTGGGATTCGTTGATGAAGAACGTCATTGGTTCAAGTCAGCGGTGGGCTTATCTCGCTTAGGACTGATGAATCATCTAGCGCAAAACCGCCAACTCTTACGCCAAGAATCCTTTTGCACCAAGGTGGTCGATAATTTTCAAGTTTTAGTAATTAATGATACTCATAAGTTAAAAGATACCGTACTTTCATCGAGTAAATTGGTGCGTGATTATGGTATAAGAGCATACTTAGGCGCGCCGTTGATTGATGCTTCCGGGAATTATCTAGGCGCTCTAGCAGTCATGGATCTCGTACCGCGCAACTTTACAAATCGAGATATTGAGTTTTTACAAATTATTGCGCGTTGGAGTATGAGTGAGTTTGAGCGCAATCGACTTCTGCAAAAAAAATCAGAAAACATTACTCCTACTTTGTTACTCAATGACGACAGCAGCAGTAGGCTGAGAATTAGTCCTCCACCGTTGGTAGAAGAATCTGTTTCCACCAAACAACTCAAGCTAGAGCTTTTAGGACAACTAACTCAAGAATTGCGTACACCGCTAACATCGGTATTGGGGATGGCTGGCGTCCTGGGACGCGAGATTTACGGCCCTTTAACAACTAAACAGAGAGAATATGTAGAAATTATTCAACACAGTGGTAAATATTTACTTTCTCTAGTCAATGAAATTACTGAGTTGGGGACAATGAATGGCGATTCAACTGAGGTGAATTTAGCTCCTGTAGATATTGAAATGCTGTGTCAACAAGCCATCAATACTTTAGAAGAAGCTGCTAATCGCCGTGAACAAGATATTCGCTTGTCGGTAGAACCAGGACGCAGTCGCATTTGGCCTTTAGATAAAGACAAAGTGCGACAAATACTCTATCACCTGATTTTTAGTGTAATTCAGCTTTCTGCCACAGGTAGCATTGTTCGCATTCATGTTTCTTACAAAGAAAATGCGCTGAATGTTACCGTTTGGGTATCCCATCCTTGGCTGGGAGATGGGATGACAGACGTTGATCCTTATTTTCGGTTTAATTCTTATCCCCTGGCGGAGTTAACAGATGAAGCCGCAACCTACAATCCTCCTAGAGAAAATCAACTCTCATCGGTGATCTCCACTGCAAATGATATCCCTGCAAATCTTTTAACAGTGAATTCAGGGATTGATTTAGCAAAACCGCATAGCAGTTTATCCCGCGAAAGCTTGGGGCTGTTACTTGCTTGCCAACTGGCAGAATTACATCAAGGACAAATTTCTATCCAAGGTTCATTAGAATCGGGCTATCGCTATGTACTGGCTTTACCGTTGCAATCGGCGAAAAACACTGCAGAAGCCATAAGCGAAGTTTTATAGGGAATTAGCGGGGTTCTCAATCCCCAATTCCCCTATGAGTTGCTGAATGAATTTGCCAATTTTTAATCTGCGTTATTACCTTTTTATAATTACCCGCATTATGATTAAGTCCAAGTTGTATGCGGTCGTACTCATTGGTGATAGCGTTGTTTATGAATTTAGTCTGGCAAAAATTCACTTTAACTAATTTTCCTATTCAAGAATATTTTGCAAGTAGCTACCTACACCGCCATGCAGTAGGGCTATTGCGCTCCTGGCGACAAAGCAGCTTTTTCATGCGCTGGGGAGATGCGATCGCGGCTCTGTTGCTGAGTCTAGTATACGGTCTTGCACCCTTTGTCTCTACTACTCTGGTGGGTTTGTTGCTAGCGGCTTGTGTGGCGTTTTGGTTACTGCTGACTTTATCGGATGACACAGCAGCAAAAACTTCGTTAGTTACCCCGATTCATTTGTTGGTTTTGCTTTATTGGGGAGTTGCTGTGGTGGCTACGGTGTTATCGCCAGTAAAAAAAGCAGCGTTGAATGATTTGCTAACTTTAACGCTTTATTTGCTGTTATTTGCTCTTTGTGCGAGAATTTTGCGGTCATCTCGCCTCCGGTCTTGGATTATTACCCTATATCTACATGTAGCACTGATTATCAGTGTGTATGGGTTGCGTCAATGGTTTTTTGGTGCGGCTGCACTTGCAACTTGGGTTGACCCAGAATCGCCGCTGTCTAAGACTACTAGGGTTTATAGTTATTTGGGGAACCCTAATTTGTTAGCTGGATATCTTGTGCCGGCTGTGGTTTTCAGCTTGGTGGCAATTTTTGCTTGGCAAGGCTGGATTAAGAAAGCTTTAGCATTAACTATGCTTATTGTCAACACTGCCTGCCTAATTTTAACCTTTAGTCGTGGCGGCTGGATTGGTTTATTAGCGGCTATTTTAGCAGTAATGGTGTTGCTAATTTATTGGTGGAGCGTACATATGCCTGCTTTTTGGCGTACTTGGTCGCTACCGATTATTGTCGGAGGTTTGATTGGTGTCTTGCTATTGGCGGTGATTTTTGTTGAGCCTGTGCGCTTGCGGGTCGTGAGTATTTTTGCTGACCGCCGAGATAGCAGTAATAATTTTCGTCGCAATGTGTGGGATGCGGTGTTTGAGATGATCCGCGATCGCCCCATTATTGGTATTGGCCCTGGTCACAACTCTTTTAATAAAATTTATCCCCTCTACCAACGCCCCCGCTACACTGCTTTGAGTGCCTATTCTATTTTGCTAGAAATTGCTGTGGAAACGGGTTTGATTGGTTTAGCTTGTTTCCTGTGGCTGATCATTGTCTGTTTGAATGCTGGGTATATGCAAGTGCGCCGACTGCGACAATTAAACTCTCTAGAGGGATTTTGGTTAATTGGGGCGATCGCCTCTATGGTGGGTATGCTGGCTCACGGTGCTGTAGATACTGTTTGGTTTCGTCCGGAGGTCAATAGTCTTTGGTGGTTGATGGTGGCTCTAATTGCTAGCTACTGGACACCCATCGCTGCAAATAACCCACAAACAGCCGCAAATTAGTAAAAATAGCAAGAAGCTAGTGGTCTGTCCCACAAGTTTTGCAAGGTTTGTAGTGAGCGATTTATCGCTCAATTTTCAGCACTGAAGTGCTTACTACAAACTTTTATAACCCTTCAGAATTAATGGGACAGACCACTAGGCGAGGGAGTATGCAATCAGCTCCAAAATCTCAAATGCTATCAGTCTCTATAGCTAGTAGCTCCTGGAGCGTTGGGGTCACGATAGCGAGTTGGTTCATCGTTATGCTTTCTAGCTGTTAACCCAGCTAGGCCTAACAAACCAATTAATCCTAACCAACCCCAATCAAAATCATTACGGTTATCATAAGTTGTTGTTGTCCTGGGGGCAACATCTGTTCTGGGAGGGGTTGTCACCTGAGCTTGCGCGACTAGGGTAAGGGGCAAAATTGCCATACTTAAGGTGAGAATACCAGTACCAACCAATTTACTCAAATTATGTGTCATGGTGAAAATTCCTCATTGCTGCCTAAGTTATTCACCACTTTATCGAGTCCGAAATTGAGCAAAATCAATCCGTAGCCATAAACTAAAGTCGGCTGAACTCACGCTTAAGGTATATGACTTGCTCTGGGCGATTGGTGAATTATCCCACCGCCTAATAATTTTTCATCGCTCGTTGAATATCGCGCTGATCTTGGCGACGTTTGAGGTCTTCTCGCTTGTCATGGAGTTTTTTACCTTTACCCAGGGCTATACTCACTTTCACTCGACCGCGTTTGAAATACATCTTTAAAGGAACTAGAGTTAAACCTTGCTGTTCAACTTTGCCTATGAGCTTACGAATTTCCTGACGATGCAATAATAATTTGCGGGTGCGGCGCGGTTCATGATTAAAATATTGTCCGCTAGCAGTGTAGGGGGAGATATGGATGTTGATTAGCCATGCTTCGCCGTCACGAATTAAAGCATAGCCATCTTGAAGATTAACTTTACCTGCGCGAATTGACTTCACTTCGGTTCCCACTAGCTGAATTCCAGCTTCGTAGGTTTCCAAGATTTCATACAAATAACGGGCTTGACGATTATCGCTAATAACTTTATGGCTTTCGCTCTTGTCGCTCATTGAAAATTTTGCGTACCTTAAATGTGCCTAACAAATTCTGGGGACTGGCTGGAGTATGAGAGCTAGGGGCTAGGGATGAGGTAAAAGAGGTTTTTTCATGGATGACTAACTAATCAATATCAATTTTTAATTGAGTATCAGGCTCATCCTTTTAATGTAGCTTTTTCTAGTTCGCTGTCAAAATTTCTCTGTTAATTTCTGTCTGCGGAAGTGGTGCGGTAGGTGAATTTTGCTTTACATAAAAGTGAGCAGTTACTCCAGAATTTTGATAAGTTGTTACAAATCCATCCACTTTATACCCCACCCCGTCTCTGGGAGTTAAAACTAAGTTACAATTCGTTAGCCCTGTCTAAAGATTTAAGATTGTCTTTATAAATCAACATGCAGCCATTCATTAGCTAATAATCCTGTCATAGTATGAAAAATAAGAACACTATTCTTGCTTGTGTTCACTAATAGTGTTCATAGAAGCAAATTTATTAGACAAAAAAATGCTAGGGGTGTACTGTCCATGCCCTTGACGATCCTTGTAGTGGATGACGATCTGGGCACTCGTCTTTCTATTAGCGATTATCTTGAACTTTCTGGCTACTCGGTGATTATGGCTAATGATGGTCAAGAGGCTTTGACGATGGTGGTAGAGTATCATCCTGATTTAATTGTCACCGATATTGTCATGCCACGGATGAATGGCTATGAATTAGTGCGCCGAGTACGTCAACAACCAGCGTTTCGATTATTGCCTGTAATTTTATTAACAGCACGAACTAAGACCCAAGAAAGAATTTTAGGTTATCAATCGGGCTGTGATTTATACTTGCCTAAGCCTTTTGAATTGGAAGAGTTAGCGGCGGCGATTCGCAATCTTTTAGAGCGATCGCAAATTATTCAATCTGAATACCGCTTTTTTCACAAGGAAAATTTGGATAACTTTACACCAGCAAAAGCGTCAGAAGCTCAAGTCTCTCAGTTTACTCAAACTCAGAAGTCCCAATTAATCTCTTCTTTAACTAATAGAGAACAAGAAGTATTAGAACTGCTGACACATGGTCTTTCTAATGTGGAAATGGGTCATCGGCTTTATTTGAGTCCACGTACAGTAGAAAAGCACGTGAGTAGCTTATTACGAAAAACTACAACTAGTAACCGCGCCGAATTAGTACGTTTTGCGATTAAGCATGGTTTAGTGGAGTGATGGGAGTGTGGGGAGATGGGGGGATGGGGTGATGGGGTGATGGGGGGATGGGGAATGGGGTGATAAAGTTTGCGCCTTTAAACCAGAAACTTAGACATCAAAACTCAAAGCCTCCCACACTCCGCACACTCCCCACACCTCCCACACTCCCCACACTCCCCACCTCCCCACCTCCCCATCTCCCTACCTCCCCTCGTGGGGATGAAATTTTTCATTTAATGATTGTCGATTCTTGATTAACGACATACGCCAGCAGACCTTCACAAGCATCGACTAGCAAATCGATTACTTGATTAAATCCGTCTGAACCTCCATAGTATGGGTCGGGAACTTCTTTGAGGGTGTGTTGAGAACAAAACTCGCACATCAAATGCACTTTCTGCTGAAATTGCCGATCGCTGTCCAGAAACAGGATATTTTCATAGTTTTCTTGATCCATCGCCAAAATTAAATCGAAATCTTGAAGATCCGATTTTTGCAACTGGCGTGCTCGTCCATGCAGTTTAATTCCTAGTTTTGTCACTGCTGCAGCACTCATGCGGCGATCGGGTGGACTACCAATGTGATAACTAGAAGTTCCAGCCGAATCACAGACGATACTGTCACTCAAGCCAGCCTGAGCGATGAGATGATTCATAATATTTTCTGCCGATGGCGAGCGACAGATGTTTCCTAAACAAACGAATAGCAGCTTGTAGGGCATAAATATTTTTTGTTCTTAATCAATTGTCATTTGTCATTTGTCCAAAGTTATTAACAAAGGACTAATGACGAATGACCCTTGACTAAAACCCTGGTAGCTCTAACCCACTGGTCAAGTCTTCCATGCGTTCCCGCATTGTTGCTGTAGACTTGTTGTAGGCGTCTTTCATTGCCACTGTCACCAAATCGGACAGGACGTCTGCACCCTCACCTAAAGCATCAGCAGAAATTTCTACTCGTTTGGGTTCTTGATTACCGCTGACTACTACCTTGACCAAGCCACCGCCAGACTCGCCTTGAATTTCCATTTGCTCCAATTCTTCTTGGAGTCGCTTCGCTCCTTCTTGAACTTGTTGTGCTTTTTTGAAAGCTTCGGTTAGCTCTTTCATTTTTCCGAAGCCTGGAAAGCCAAACCCCTGTCCTTTTCCTGTCATAGTTGATTGTTCGCTTGTGCGTTGAATAACAAATCAAATTCAATTATAGATGGGGTGAGTGGTTTGCCTATTTTTTTACTCTTATATTAGGGAATAGACGCTAGTCGGGCAAATTGTGGCGAATGTGATTATGGCTGTATATTTTGGTGCCAGTTTTTCAGAGCGGGTAGCAATGTAGCCATAGGTGCAAATCCCTAAATCTAGCTATTGCTAGATGTTTTAGCTGCCTCAATCACTTTAATGTACAACTGTTGAGCCAAGAGAGATATACCTGTGGATGCCATTTTAGAGCGATCGCGCGTGCTAAAACAAGCTTTAGTTGATTTTGTCCTGGACGCAGAAGGTGAACTCGCCCAAGCGCTAGAAACCTACGCTGCAGCCCATTTGCGTTGCAGTGGCGAGGATAGTACACAACGCAATTTAATCACTGAGAGTTTTATCACAGAAGGAAAAGTTGGCGACAAGTCCCCACTAGAATTATTTATCGCCAGTCAGCCAGATTTATCAGCCGATGATCTCAATTTACTCAGTAATTGGCATCGTAGTTTTATCGGCTTATTTGCTATCACCGAAATTCTCCCCGATGGCGTAGAGTTGATGAATTGGTTAACAGCTAAACACTACATTGCTAAACCCAATAATTCTCGGACACTACAAGAATTATCGCGGTTGAAGGTAGGCGAAATTTTGCTCATCGGTATTTCTCCAATCACAGATGGCTATTGGTTATTTTCTGATACCTACGTGATTATGGGTAAATTAGGTAAACCGAAACTGGCTGTGGCGATTGGCAATTTCAAAGATAATTATAAAAATTATCTCTATCGAGATGCGCCAGAATTGTTAACAGAAGCTTGGGAATCTGTGGAGCAATATCATCAGCAGTTTGTTAATTTTTTCGGTAGCGATGAAATTACTTTGCCTGGATATCAACTCAATAAAAAAATTACTGAATTTCAAGATTTATTGTTACAGGAACGCTTAGAAGCTGCTGGCATTGATTCCACAAAATCCTTAGCAGAAGTAGCAGCAGAAGCGGGAATCACTGAAGAGGAAATTAATGCAGCCGCCCAAGAAGTAGGTGCTGATTCTGCAGAAGTTGCTCAGATATTGAACCCCAAAAGTAACAATAAAAAAATGGTTGCACCCAAGGTTGATTTACCAGCGGAACTGAAAAAAGCAGAACAAGTCACCGCGCTTTCTCATCCTCGTTGGGGACAAACGTTTTTAACAACATACGGCAAAATTAAAACTATTTTATCAACAGAAGATTGGCAAAGTGTGGAAGGTGCTCAAAAAGTAATTCGCTTCTATCTTGAAGATAATTCTATTAATACTTTTATCTGGCAAAGGTTAGCTCAAGAGTATCCGCTATCTTTAGAAAAGGTGCTGCAAACTTATTTACGACGCCCGGACTTTAGGTTAGCAAATGATTTAGATGCACTTTTGCAAGAGTTTGATAAACCCCTAAAACCAGAGTTACCAGAAATTGCTAGTGTCCCCATACATCTGCATAATTTATTTCAGGAAGCTTTAGCTGAGGTGAATAAATCTAAGCCTAAAAGTAAGGGGACAAAAAAATCTGCTAAAGGGTTTCAATGAGAGAGGAGTGAAGATGTGAGGCTGTGCTAAGTGGTAGATTTTTTTAACGCTGAGGTACGCTGAGGTTAACTAGGGGTTGTGAAACTAAATTTTCTAACCCTGCTGAGTTGAGTAGGCTTGTCCACTGTGCTGTTAGTGTTGGGTCTTGGGGCTTGGCGAGGCGGAGTTCTGCTAAGGTAGAGAGGGCATCGTACCATATACCGTTTTCTGCATAAAGTCCTATTTGTTGCTGGGGGGTTGTTTGCGGGAGAAGTTCTGCCAAACTGGAGTTTGGTTTCATTCGCTGTATCCAACCTTCTGCATACTGTAGTTGTTCGGTTTGTTGTGTGTCACATTTTACTTTTAATTTAAAGAACCAGCGATACATCTTCTCTGTTTGTAATGGCGGGATATTTGATGGTAGTCGGATGTTGATAATTCCTGGTGTTGGTGGTGATGCGACTGTGGTTTTGTATATAGTTTTACTTGATTTTTGGGATTCATCTTTGAGGATGAATTCTGTGCTAGCGATCGCAGAGATATTGTAGGGGACAAAAAACCAAAAGCTGGGATGTTCGCTGGTTGTTAATCCCCAAACTTTGGTGACGGAAACGGTTTGTCCTGGCTGTTGGTTAATTGTCTGCTCGTAGACGGGAACTATGGCCATGAGGGACTGATTGTTGTTTCCACACCCGCGACTGGCTGCTCCCCCACGATCGCCTGCTGCTCCTCTGTCTGGTGGTGGTGGTGGTACAAATTTGACTGGAGATGCGCTGGCTTGTCTGTCTGGTCGTGGTGGTACAAGTTTGACTGGAGATGCGATCGCTTGCGGAAAGTTCACCAGAAATATTAGTGTTAATACTGAAGTAATTTGTATATGATTTTTCATGTTTTTATTTGATGTTTATGACTTTCCCCCATACCCTAATAGCTACTACACTATTGCTCCCAATTAAGGCTAGTGTTGTAGGAATTAAGGGCACCCAACAACTAAAGAATGTTAGTAAAATTAGGCACATAGCCGATAAAATTACTAATTGACACGCTGTTGCTATGGCGATCGCTATTCCTCTTGATTGTCGCAGATACCAAGCAACAAGAATGCCGCTGCTAGACCAACCCCAAATCCACATCACTTCGCCCCATAGTGCCCATGTCCATAACAAAGGACGCCCGTCTAAAACCGCACTCAGTATTTGACTAACCATTTGTGCCTGCAAAACCACTCCTGGTATGGCTTGTGAGTTTCCTTGGCTGGTGGCGTAGGGAGTTAGAGGGTAGTCATTAAAACTTTCGGCTGTTGTGCCGATGAGGATAATTTTGTCTTTGAGTGCGGATGTGCTCAGTTTACCTCTCAATGCTTGTTGCAGCGTGATTTGGGGTGCTATCGCTTGTGGAGAACGGGAGGAGCGATAATTTAATAAAATTTGATGTCCTAAAGCATCTATTTTTTGATACCCTCCTGTATGTGTTTCTAAAGGTTTAAGTTGAATTTTTCCCAGTTTCCAAACTCCATCAGGAGTAAATTCTAGTTGAATTCCCTTAGTGTATAAGTAGCGCAATGCTAACTGCATACTTAAACTGTACGGTGCAGCACAAGCAGATGCGGGTGGGGGAGTCAAAGCTAAGAGGTGACGCCGCACCACATTATCGGGATCTAGGGTAATATCACTGAAGCCTAGACGTTCTTGAGGAACTTCGGGCGGTGGTTGGACACCAGGTTTTCCAGCTTGGGGATTGCTGACTTGACAGACGGGAATTAGGCGATCGCTGTTTCGCATCCGCGCTGCTAAACTGGGATAATCCTTGCCCACAGGATAATCTCGGTAGATATCCAAACCAATCGCCGTTGGTTGATGAACCTCCAATTTTTCCAAAAGTTGATCGAGAGATTTGTCGGAAAGCGAACCTCGTCCTTGTTCTTGGGCTTGTGCTTGGACATCATCTTCAGTCACAGTCACAACCAGTAAGCGAGAATCAGGGGGTTCTTGGGGACGCAACCGTAAAAGATGATCAAATGCTTGTAATTCTAATGGTTGTAGTATTCCTAAATACCGTATTCCTACCGTTAACGCAGATATAATGACGCTGGCTAGGAGCATGACGGATAGGTGTTGTCGTAGTTTTAATTGCTCTGGACGAATACGCCCAGTTAATTCGCGCCAACTCACCGACATCTCGCCTGGATTTTGGCAAATCACAGGTAGCCAAGTAGCACAAGGGAATTTTTTTTCCAATCCTTGCAAACGTTCTCGCGCTTCCCGCACCGATAAATACAAAGATTCACCACGAGAAAAAGCTGATAAAAAATGCTTCAAAAACTCCTGCGCTACAACGTCAGGGACGGGTTCTCGCATAACTATTAATTGGGGAATTTGTAAAGACGCAAACTCCCGCGCTAGTCCCAAACCATCACAAGAGTTAAAAATTGCTAATTTTAGCCCCCGTTCCACTGCTTTTTTTAAAGCAAATTTTAACTCACTAATTTTGAGACTTTCTGTTTGATTGATATAAATTTGTCCAGTTTCTCCTGCTTCTTGACTAGAACTATGTCCAGCGAAGAAGAGAATTTGCCAACTTTCCTCCCATAATTGTTCAGTTAAATCTTGACATTTTGGCTCAACTAAAAAAGTGATATTGGCATCGTTCAATTGTTCTAAAATAGCTCTGTCTGCTGCAATATCAATTCCCTGACTGTTACCTAAAATTGCGAGAATTTTTACTTTTTTTAGAGGATTAGCCGGACGATAAACTTGTTCATAAATAGGTGCACTGAGAGCAATTTCAGCCTGAGAATAAAGCTCAATTAAATCCCAAAAATGCCAAGGTAATTTTTGTAATTGTAGGTTATTTGTTTGTAAAATTACGCGAATATTATCAGCTAATATAAGCTTTTCTAACCATTTCTCGCGGATGGAGCGAAAAGAGTCAGATTTGAGCCAATTATTTAAGGTAATTTTTAATTTAGCCGCTGCTTGCTCGCAATCTGCTAAAGTTGCAACTGGCATGATTTGCTTTGGTAAACCAATAGGACGTGCTGGTAAATCCAGATGACGATAAATTGATTGCCAATTCTCATAAAGCAGCGGAATTTCTAAATTTGGCGGTAACTCACCGATAATTTCCGCACTGGGGCGCGCATTTTCATCACCAATTTGGAGTGTAACAGAAAAGCCCTGCTGAAAATTGCCTTCTCCAAATTTTAAGATGACTAACTTACCCACAATTGCTTCTCCACACTTGAATATTGCTAATTGTCTCTATTTTGCCGTGAAATTTTGAATTTACCGTTGGCGGGGATTTTGTCCCTCACATTCACTCTTACGACTAGCTTATGACTTTATGCACCTGCTTTGAAAAATGATATGCTTTTTCGTCATGGTTACATTTCTTCATCAGGGAGAGCGATCGCTTGCCCCTATACTTAAGCAATTTACAGGCTTCAAGCGTAATCAGTTATGATCAGTTTCAGCACATCCAAAAAATAACCTATGTCTGAATCAATCCAGTACATCACTAACCAACAAGGAGAGCGAGTTAGTGTAGTGTTAGATTTGCCAACATACTATAAGTTAGTTAAATCACTGACCGCAGATACTGAAATTTTAACTGACTTGAGTTTGGATGAACTGGAAGCTTTAGCAGCAGGTATGTTATCGCCAACAGCCCAAGTCCAATTGGATGATTTACTAGTTCGCAATGCAGAAAACAAATTATCAGTTGATGAGACTGCTATTCTAGACCATCTGTTAGCACAGGTTGATCAATTAAACATTCTCAAAACTAGAGCAAAGTATACCTTAAATCACCTGGAAAAGACATCAAAAGTGGCGTGAGCGTTTATATTCCTATCGAGTTACAACGACGCATTCGCAATCATTTTGTCAATTGTTGTGCTTACTGCCGTAGTGCTGAATCTCTAACAGTTACTATATTTGAGTTCGAGCATATCATTCCTCGCTCGGCTAGTGGAAGAACAAGCTTTGAAAATCTTTGCTTGGCTTGTCCATCTTGCAATCGCTACAAAGCATCACGCCAAACAGCAATTGACCCCGTTACTGAACAGGAAGTTTCTTTGTTTCATCCACAGCAACAATTATGGATAGACCATTTTGCTTGGAATGAGGATAATACAGAAATTATGGGACTCACATCTGTTGCTAGAGCCACAATCTCTGCTTTAAAAATGAATCGTCCACAATTAATTCGTGTACGCCGAATGTGGGTAAAGATGGGAGAACATCCGCCCACAATTTGAGACATGATTACATTTCTTCATCAGAAAGAGCGATCGCTGGTAATATTCAACTATCCGGCGAGCAACTTTATCTACGCGGGAATGACAAATTTCTCACTACCCGCCAAGCCGAAGGCGCTGTGAATAGCTTGTAAAGCTTGTACACCTTCTTCTTGGGCGACGACACAGCTAATTTTGATTTCTGAGGTCGCAATCATTTGGATGTTAATTTGGTTTTGCGCTAAAGCTGCAAACATTTTCGCGGCTACGCCTGGTTGTCCTACCATCCCGGAACCGACGATACTAACTTTAGCGATCGCATTATCCAATACTACTTCACCCCATCCACATTCTGCAGCAGCTTGGGAAAGTATCTTCTGGGTATTTTCCCCGTCCATGCGGGCGACGGTAAAGGCGATATCCCGGCGGGGAATTCCATCAATCATGCGACAGCGTTGAGATTGAATAATCATGTCTACGCTGATGTTGTGGCGCGCTAATAAGCCAAATAGCCGCGCTGCTGTTCCTGGACGGTCTAATACTTGGCGAATCGCTAGACGCGCCTGATTCATATCTAGGGCGACACCACGAACGGGGGGAGCGCTCAGATCAGGTAGTGGTGGGGTGGGTTTCTGGGCTGGATTCTCTGGTAACTCAAAGGTTGCGCGGAGTGCGGCGACGGCGCGATCGCATTCTGCAGCCGCGACGACACAACTCACTTTCACTTCACTGGTGGAAATCATTTGGATGTTCACTCCCGCGTCTGCGAGGCTGGCGAACATCTGCGCGGCGACACCAGGACGCCCAATCATCCCGGCTCCAGCGATGCTCACCTTAGCGATGTTATGCTCTACCATCACTTCTGCTTCGTTAGCAGCGGCGCGGGTTTGATTTTTCAGTGCGGGGGCGATCGCTGCAGCTACTGCTTCTGCTCGGTTTAATATTGGTGTTGTTACTGTGAAGGCTATGTCATTACTATTACCTTCATGAATCGACTGGATAATCAAATCCACATCGACTTTTTGCCGAGATATTTCCCCAAACAACCGCGCTGCTACCCCTGGCTGGTCTGGTACTCGCAACAACGCTACCCTGGCTTGGTCTGTATCAAATTCTACCCCATCCACCGGACGAGCGATTTCTAAATTGATGAGCGATCGCCCTTCCACAGGCGGTGATTTCACCCAAGTTCCCGGCTGGTCAGTCCAGCTAGACCTGACCACCAAAGGCATACCATAGTTACGAGCAATTTCCACCGCTCGTGGATGTAGCACCTTGGCGCCCAAGCTCGCCAGTTCCAACATTTCATCACTGGTGATTTCATCCATCAACTGAGCTTCGGGAACCAGGCGCGGGTCTGTAGTTAAAATTCCTGGGACGTCTGTATAAATTTCACAAAAATCTGCCCGTAGTGCCGCCGCTAAAGCCACCGCCGAAGTATCAGAACCACCACGCCCCAAGGTAGTAATTTCTAACTCTTCTGTACTCGCTATGCCTTGAAAGCCAGCCACCACAACCACCTTACCTAAATTAATGTGGCGCATCAGGCGATCGGTGGCTACATGCAAAATCCGCGCGCGGGTGTGTTCAGCTTCAGTTACAATTCCTACCTGAGCACCAGTCATTGAAATTGCGGGCTGTCCGATTTCCTGCAAAGCCATACTCAGTAGTGCAATGGTGACTTGCTCCCCAGTCGAAAGCAGCATATCCATTTCCCGACGGTTAGGATTGGTCGAGATACCATGAGCCAGCTTTACCAGTCCGTCGGTGGTTTTACCCATGGCAGAAACCACAACAACCAGCGAATTTCCCGCCTTCGCAGTCTGATAAACGCGCTGCGCCACAGCTTGAATACGTTCCACCGAACCGACAGAGGTACCACCGAATTTCTGGACTATGAGCATAAGCCACGCAAAATCAATACTTCAGTAAGATTATTTAGTGTTTATCGTGCAAGGCTAATATTTTAGACAAATTTATATTATTTTTGCACTAATATGCGGCTATCACTTAGCCAGTGAGATTTTAATTAACAAATCTTGCCTATATGAATTTATCAGATCACCTGAAACTTTTAAACAAAAAATTACCTCTAACTGCGCTCAAATGCAATAGGGGGAGGGAAGACTCCGCCCATCAGTGTCAACTTAACGTGAAATCCCTGTCCCGCCTCAGAATAAATTCTGAGTCTCATAGCAAAAGTCATCTAAAGATGACTTAAAATTCTCACAAATCCCTAGTCTACTTCAGTAGACTTAAGCTATTAGCCTGGGAATTCATTCCGAGGCGGGTAGGTAAGCCCGACAATCAGCTTTAGGAGTGGATATGGTAGGCATTCACCCTGGAAAGTAGCTGCCTACCAAAACATATTATTTCACGTGTATATCAGTAGCTAAAATTTTGTTTACATTTCTCAATAATGCCTAATCCCAAAGGTAATCCAGAAAACTTAAAAAAATTCACCACCGACCGAGAGAAACCCTTAAGCGAATATGTGCATCTGCGCGTCACTAAGGAAATGAAAGAAGAATTATTAAGCAAAGATAATCCCCCCGAATTTTGTCGCAATGCAATCCAAAAAGCGCTAGATGAAGATAAACAAAGTCATGAAACTTGAATTAATACGCAAAATCCCCGATTTTGCCCATAAATCGGGGATTTGTGATGGAGTAAAGGGGGTTAGCGGGATCTTTAAAAGGTAGAGGTTTAATGTATCCGACTGCGATACAACAGATTAATCAAGAAAAAACGAGCTTGTTCTAGAGGGAGATGTCTTGGTTTCCCTTGGTAGACAATTTGATATTCTTTCTCATCTGCACCGTCTCCGTGGCCAGAAACCAGCTTGCGGTGAAAAGCTTCCTCTGCAAGTTGTCGGACTTCTTGTCTTAAAGAGATTTGTGTACTGTTCATACTTTTCTGTCTCCGCAATATCTCCATCTTATTGATAAATATTTAAATGGTAAAATACACCCTTCAAAAGTTATATTTTTTGATGACGTTATAGCTTTGAATGACTATTTACTGACTAAAAGCTATTTCCCAAACAGAATTAAATTATGCCTTGGGATAGCTGAAATTGCTTAGTGATTGAGTTAGTGTGTCAATGGCGAACTGATGACTTGAAAACATGAACAAATCTGATAATCAGGACATAAATCAGCCGATAAATGCCTAATAAAACTCATTATTTAAGAGTTGCTGACTATCTGCCGATCACCCTGATGATGAGAATCTTTAGCTAAAAAATCAAACCCAAGTATCATAAAAATTGGTTTTTGAGGTTGATAACTTTTTCACAAACTCAGCTACATCATCAGTATATTTTGGGAAAAATTTGCTCATTACCCATTCTCTAATACCTATGCCTGCACAAACAAGCACCGATGTCATCCGCATCAATGCGAGAAGAAGTGATGTGTTTGACCTGTTCAACTTTAAGTATTATCTTGGCCCCAACCCTTATCTAGATACAGGGGCGTTGGTATTTGACTTTGCTCTTACTGATTTGAGAGAACCTCTACCCATAGAAGATTATGTCTCAATTATTAGCGATCGCTATCCTCATCTAGCTAACCAGACATACCCATCTTACGCCCATCTTTTCGCCCATACTGTATCAGAAGTAGTCAAACTCGATATGGGCTTACATCTCCATCGTTGGAGCATCCAGCCATATGCTAATTATCTGCGTCTGAGTCTACAATCCCTCCATGAGCGCACCACCAGAGCCACAGTTTATTTCATCTGGGATTGGTTTGAGGCTATTACTCAACGCGAAGACTTCCACTTAGATGAACAAATCGTCAAACTACAAAACGGATTTCGCCAATCTGTCTATGGAGGCCCCACAGTCTACGCCCTATTGCGAACAGCCTTTGAACAAGGGATTCCCGCATTTTATTTATGGGATGAAGGATTAATGCAATATGGTTACGGAAAAAAACAGGTTCGTGGTGTAGCGACAACATTTGACGGTGATAGCCATTTAGATTCAGATTTCACCACCCGCAAGGATGATTGCAAAGCCTTTTTACAAACTTTAGGTTTTCCCACCCCTGGAGGCGATATCGTCGTTTCCCTCTCAGAAGCAATAGCAGTAGCGAGAGAAATCGGCTATCCAGTAGCGATTAAGCCTGTAGTTGGTCACAAAGGAATCGGTGTCACCGCTAACGTCCAAGACTCAGATGAACTAGAATCTGCTTATAGTAGGGCATTAGCAGCAATTCCCGAAACACAACCCACCCGCATTATTGTCGAGAAAAGTATCTCCGGGTCAGATTTTCGCTTACTCTGCGTCGATGGTAAATTTGTCGCTGCTACCGAACGCCGACCCGCATCAGTTGTTGGTAATGGACACTCAACAATTCAAGAATTAATTCACCAAGAAAACCGCAAACCTGCGCGACTAGATTCACCCACCTCGCCCATGTCTAAAATTCAGCATGATGAAGCGATGGAACTTTATCTAGAAGCACAAAATCTTTCGTTAAATAGTGTGATTGAAAAAGACTATACCGTCTACCTCCGCAAAGTCGCTAACCTTTCCGCGGGCGGTATAAGTATTAATGCCACTCACACAGTTCATCACGACAACATTATCTTAGCCCAAGACATTGCTCAATATTTCCAGTTAACTTGTCTAGGCATTGATATCATTGCTAAAGACCTAGGTGAATCGTGGAAAACCGGGAATTTAGCTATCTTGGAAATTAACGCCGCACCGGGAGTTTTAATGCATCTTAACCCCAGCATTGGTGAAAGTGTTGATGTCCCTGCTTATATTTTATCAACCTTTTTCGCCTCAGCTACAGATGCCAGAATTCCCATTATTACCTTCAATAAAATATCAGTCACAGAACTACAAAAAACCATTGACCATATCCTGTTACAACATCCAGAATGGACTATTGGTGCTCTTTGTCGTGATGCTGTTTTTGTCAATCGTTCCGAAAAAAAATTTAACTCAGACTATAACAGTAATGTCCAAAATTTACTGCGGAACCCCAAACTTGATTTGCTGATTACCGCTTATCCAGAAGAAATCCTCGAAGCCGATGGGATGTTTTATAAAAGCAGCAATATGGTTGTTTTAGATAATCCCACACCTGTAGAAATGACCTTGATACGGGATGTCTTTGATAATGGCACAGTAGTTATTAAAAAAGGAGACGAAATTTCCATCAAACGCAGAGGGTTAATTGAAGACTACACCTTGGGTGAAGACGAACCATTCATCAGAGTTTATTTGAAAGAAATCGGCACAATTTTGTAATCACTTCAATACAAATTGGGGTGGGTACTTCCCACCCCGTCGCCCATTAATTAAGCTTCTCGTAAGCTGCTAAAATTACTTTTTCTGTCTCTTCCCAGTCAATACATTTATCCGTCACCGAAACACCATATTGCAACTCCTCTCGCTTGCAATTCATCGGTTGACTACCTGCATATAAATTAGATTCCAGCATCAACCCGACTATAGAATTGTTACCATCTACTATTTGTTCAATCACATTTTCAAATACAGCAGATTGTAACTTGTAATCCTTATTTGTATTGCCGTGGCTACAGTCAATGACTATTCTGGGTGATAAATTTGCTGCTTTTAATTTTTCTTCTACCTGTTTAACATTTGCAGCATCATAATTAGGTTGATTACCACCTCGTAGAATCACATGACCATAAGCGTTACCCTTAGTTTGGAATACACTTACTTGTCCATATTGATTAATGCCCAAGAAATTATGTGGATTTCTGGCTGATTGTAAGGCATTTAAAGCTACTTGAATATTACCATCAGTGCCATTTTTAAAACCCACAGGCATTGATAGTCCACTAGACATTTCTCGGTGGGTTTGTGATTCAGTTGTGCGCGCACCAATTGCCGACCAAGAAATTAATTCACTAATGTATTGTGGTATGATAGGATCGAGAGCTTCCGTACCCGCAGGTAAGCCCATATCCGCAATCTTTAAAAGTAAACTTCTGGCAATTAATAAACCATTTTCTACCTGGAAAGAATCGTCCATTTGGGGATCATTAATCAATCCTTTCCATCCTATAGTTGTTCTGGGTTTTTCAAAATACACCCGCATAATCAACAGCAGCTTATCTTTGACTTTTTCAGACAAAATACTTAGTTTTTCAGAATATTCTAGAGCTGCTTTGGGGTCGTGAATTGAACAAGGCCCAACTACAATAAATTTTCTGCGGTCTTGAAAGTCCAGAATTTGTTCTAGTTCTTGCCTATATTTTAAAACCGTGTGTTCAGTGGAAGGAGTTAGAGGTAATTTCAGTTTTACTTCGTTGGGAGTTAATAAAACGTGAGAATTCTCAATGTTAGCGTTGAATAGTTGGTTGTGCATGGAGATGATCTAGGGATTTACGTTGCCTTAAGGCGTCAAAATTCATATCCAAATTTTAAAGCCAAAACACCCTAGTAAATCATCTGATTAAAGAAAAGCCTCTTGAGTATTAGATAAATTCAGTCTTTAGTTATAAATTTCCCAGGCGGTGGGGAAAAGGAAGTAATATCCTTTTCCCCAAAATTATACAGGTGTATTTTGTTACTGCCAAACGAATACTTTTGCTTCAAAAGGCCCGATGTCAGTCATGATACCATCGTCACCAGCTTCAACATCATAATTACCAGTCCATTCATGCCATGTACCACCGCTGGGGAAGTTAGGAACATGATAACCAGCGAGAAAGTTTTCTGAGAAATTGGCTACTACCACCACACGAGAACCTTCATCATTCCAACGGCTATAAGCTAGTATCTTCGCTTCTGCATTTTCATGGATAAAATCGATATTCTCTGTGTAAAGTGCATGGCTAGATTTCCGCAAGTTAACTAAGCCTTTGTAGTGTTCAAATAAGCTGCTATTTAGGTCATTTCCTAATAGTGTCCAGTCGATTTTTGAGGATTCAGGTTGTTTGGGTTTATATTCTCCAAATTCTTCACCCATCCAAATCAAGGGTACACCAACGGCCGTCATCAAAATAACTACCCCTAACTTAGCTCGTCTAAATGCTTCCTCATCAAAAATACTACGGTTAGCCAATTCCACCATAATATGTTCATGGTCGTGATTGGTGAGATAATTCACCACATTGGTTGCACCTAAAAAGCCTTGACGTTTAGCATCAATGACATCTTTGAGATTTTCCAAATCAAAAGCTTCACCGCAAATATGTGCTAATACTGTATGAAAAAAACTATCATGCCAGCAACCATCCATTGGGCCATCTAAATTAGTAATGCTTGGTGTTTCTGGAATGTGTTCCGCAATATTATAAAAAGGTTTGCTACCTGCAGTTTTTTTCGTTTCTTGCACAATCCAGTGCATGAAATCATAGTTAGCAATTTGTCGTGCTGCATCATAACGAATACCATCAATGTGATATTCCTCAATCCAAAAACGAACTGTATCGCCAATAAATTTTCTTGCAGGATAAGTCTCTAAATTCTCGTCATAATGTTCGTAATTAAACTCAGGCCCCCAGTTATTGTCGGGGTCACGAGGAGAGTGATGATACCAATAATCGTGGTCGATTTGTGTCAAAGGGCCAGAAGCTTCTGAGTGGTTATAAATCCCATCCATAATGACGCGAATACCGCGTTTATGACACTCGTCAATTAGCCGCTTCAACCCATCTGTTGAACCATAACTAGATTCAGTTGCAAAGAAGTGACGAGGGTTATAACCCCAGCTATAATCGCCGGGGTATTCTTTAATTGGCATCAATTCAACAGCATTGATTCCTAAGTCAGTTAAATAATCTAATTTTTCGATAACGTGTTTGTATTTACCTCTTGCATAGGGGTCATCTTCACCACCAGAAAAGTCTCCCACATGCAGTTCATAAATTACTAATTCATGGTCGGCGGGTAGAGGGTTATCATCATATCGCCAAACGTAAGTATCAACAATTTTTTCGCCGTCTTTAATCCGCACAACAGCGTTATCTTTTCCGCTTAATTCATCAATATCAGTCGCATAGGGATCTGTGACTTCAACCCACTGTTCTGGTTCAAAAAACCATGAATTTGTTTGCACACGAAACTTATATTGATAAGTGCCATCTTCTAGTTCAACGGTGGTACGAAAATAGCCATCTTCACCTTTAGTCATAGGCACGTCTTGCCAATCAGAAAACGAGCCAATTAATGCGGCTCCTTTGTTGTAGGGCGCAAATAATTCAAATTCAATGGGCTTTGTCATAAAAACTTTGTGGTTAAGAGTGTTGTTAAGAATATATTCTTACGCTTTTTAAAATTTTCAAATCGTTCGCGGGAGAGAAATTTAGTAGTAGTTGCTATATCTTGAGAAGTAAATTTATGATTGTGAGGTTGGCTTTAAAACATGAGAGACGAAGCAAAAGCAACGTCTCTACATAGGTTTATGGGGTATTTGTGGTTTTTTAGGTTTCAATATCTGGCAATTAAAACTATTCTAATTTGCCATTAGTTGATTGTAGATGACTGCATAACCAGTTTGCAGCCGTTGCTCTGCGAGTTTGACGCGGCCCAAATTCACCTATTTTGTAACCTTTAAAACCCAGTTGTTCTTTGAGTATTTGTTTGTTTTCTTGGGGAATAGAGCGAGTTAATTTAACTGTGGCGGGGCGACTATCAATAAAATCTGGTGGTTGTGGATATTCATCTCGCCATTCTGGCGATACTGCAGTTGTGTTCCATTGTCCAGTGTTGGAGTCGTAGCGATAGCCTAAGTAATACCATACCAACTGATTGACTGTAACATCATCAATTTTTTCTTCAAGAATCGCCCGGATGGTTTCTGTGTTTAGTGGTGGTAAATCAGACATAAATTAGTTCCAATTTTGAATCTACAGATGAGAAAGTTAGTAATTGCTCATCGTTAATAGCTGACATTTTTAGTAGCCATTAACTATAACAAATAAACATTCTAGTTCTTCAGGTAACGCAGTCATCAAACATAATTTATCACCACTTAGCAACTGGAAACCCAAATATAGAGATGTGTAAATCCTATGAATGACAGATGAATTGTGTATTCAAAAACCAAGTAGACTGGAAATTGTACAGAGCGGACTATCTTCATGCCAAATCCTACACCAACGCCAAAGCTAATCCGCGCCCATGTGTTCATTTCTGGTCGAGTCCAGGGGGTGGGATATCGCTACGCTACTGTGGAGACAGCTAGCCAATTAGGATTAACTGGTTGGGTGCGAAATCTTCCAGATAATCGTGTGGAAGCAGTTTTTGAAGGAGCGCAGCCAATTGTAGACGAGATGGTGCGCTGGTGTCACGCGGGCCCGCCTGCTGCTATGGTGAAAAGTGTGGTGGTTGAATACGAGGTGTGGGAAGGGCTGCGAGGATTTGAAGTGAGACGGTGTGAATGATATTCGCCGAAATTGTCACTGTGTTGAGAGTTGGCGATTTTACTTTTTCCTGCCATTTTGGCATTGTAGCAAAGCTAAATCCTGCAGCGATCGCTACATTAGTAAATATATAAATAAACATCATCATTCCCCCGATTAATCGGTAGCTCACACAAAACCATGAGTGCAAATGTCACTACTTCCGAAAACCCCTTACTTAAGGGAACCGGCTTACCTCCTTTTGCAGAGATTCAACCACAGCAAGTAGTACCAGCCTTTGAGGAGCTGTTAACAGAACTAGACCAACAGCTTACCGCCTTGGAAACAAATCTACAGCCTACTTGGAGCGGTTTAGTAGCACCTCTAGAAAGGTTAACAGAAAGGCTGTATTGGAGTTGGGGTATAGTGAACCATTTAATGGGTGTGAAAAACAGTCCCGAACTGCGCGCAGCTCATGAAACTGTACAGCCACAGGTGGTGCAGTTTATGAATAAACTGGGTCAAAGTCAACCCATTTACAACGCCTTTAAAGCACTCCGCAATAGCGATACGTGGAAAACATTAGACTCAGCTCAACAGCGCATCGTCATCGCCGCAATCCGCGACGCTGAACTTTCTGGTGTCGGCTTACAAGGTGAAGCCAGGGAGCGTTTCAATCATATTCAAATGCAGTTAGCGGAACTTTCCACCAAGTTTTCCAACCATGTGTTGGATGCTACCAAAGCCTTTAGTTTAACTCTCACAACTAAAGAGGAAATTGACGGTTTACCCCAAAGCTTACTCAGTCTAGCCGCACAAGCCGCAAGAGCTGAGGGTGCAGAGAACGCCACACCAGAAGACGGCCCCTGGCGCATCACTTTAGATTACCCCAGCTATGGCCCTTTCTTGCTCCACAGCACCCGCCGGGATTTGCGAGAGCAGATATACAAAGCGCATATCACCCGTGCAACATCAGGTGATTTAGATAATAACCCGTTAATTGACCGCATTTTAGAGCTGCGCCAAGAACTCAGTAATTTACTTGGCTATGGGAATTTTGCTCAATTGAGCCTCGCTAGTAAGATGGCTCCTAACGTTGAAGCCGTGGAGGCGCTGTTAGAGGAATTGCGTCTTGTTAGTTATGGTGCAGCTGTGCAAGACTTGGAAGCACTCAAAGCTTTTGCAGCCGAAAAAGGAGCACCAGAAGCAGCAGATTTGAAACACTGGGATATCGGTTTTTGGTCAGAACGCCAGCGCGAAGCAAAATTTGCTTTCACTGCGGAAGAATTACGCCCTTATTTCCCTCTTCCCCAAGTTTTAGACGGCTTATTTGGTCTTGTGAAGCGGCTATTTGGTGTCACCGTCACCTCTGCAGATGGTCAAGCCCCAGTCTGGCACGAGGATGTGCGTTATTTCCAAATCGCCGATGAGACAGGCGCTCCCATTGCCTATTTTTACTTAGACCCCTACAGCCGTCCCGCAGAAAAACGTGGTGGCGCTTGGATGGATGTCTGCATTAATCGGAGTAAAATTGCGGAAAATGGCGCAACTAGTGTCCGTTTACCTGTAGCGTATTTGATTTGCAATCAAACACCTCCAGTTGATGGTAAGCCTAGTTTGATGACTTTCTATGAAGTAGAGACTTTGTTTCATGAGTTTGGTCATGGACTACACCACATGCTCACCAAAGTAGACTACACAGACGCTGCGGGTATTAATAATGTGGAATGGGATGCAGTAGAATTGCCTAGCCAATTTATGGAAAACTGGTGTTATGAGCGACCTACTTTGTTTGGACTCGCCAAGCATTATGAAACTGGGGAACCCCTACCTGAGCATTATTACCAAAAGCTGCTAGCAGCGCGTAATTATATGAGTGGTAGTGCGATGTTACGGCAAATTCACTTTAGCCGTGTGGATTTAGAGCTACACTATCGTTATCAATCTGGTAGCAGCGAAACTCCCGCAGATGTCCGTCATCGCATTGCCAAGACTACTACCGTTTTACCACCACTACCAGAAGATGGCTTTTTGTGTGCTTTTGGACATGTTTTTGAAGGTGGTTATGCGGCTGGGTACTATAGTTACAAGTGGGCGGAAGTACTGAGTGCCGATGCTTTTGCTGCTTTTGAGGAAGCAGGGCTAGATGATGAAGAAGCAATAAAAGCTACAGGTAAGCGCTACCGTGATACGGTCTTGGCTCTCGGTGGAAGTAAGCACCCAATGGAAGTATTTAAAACCTTCCGGGGTCGGGAACCTAGTACTAGTCCGCTACTCAGACACAATGGTTTAGCAGCTGCTGTGTAACAGATGTGAAACTGGCTGCTTTCAATCTTTGCGGTGACAATAATCACAGTAGTATAAGTCACATGTCGGGTTAGTATTTTTCTAACTCCAACCTCTACTTACAAAACTGAACTGATACACCGAGCAACCTCACACAGATGTGGGGTTGTTTTTTATAGGGAATAGAGAAATTTCTATATTAAGATTCGAGCATATTCTGGTTTTGAATTGGTAAGAATTCTGTTAATTTAATTTATTGAATTTTTTTCTATGGCTAGACATAATAAAAGACCGTGCCATAACAAAACTCACAAATATGTTAATCAGTTGGCTATATCTCTTCGCAGCAGTCATTTTTGAAGTTTCCGGCACAACTTGCATGAAATTGTCGCAAGGTTTCACTAAACCTAGCTTTTCGGTCTTGATATTTGTATTTTATGGACTTTCTCTAACTTTTTTAACATTTTGCCTCAAAAGACTGGAAATTAGTGTGACTTATTCTGTTTGGGCTGGGTTGGGAACTACCTTAATTGCAATAATTGGCATTGTCTGGTTTCGGGAATCTACTACTGTGATTAAACTGACATCAATTTCCTTAATAATTATGGGGGTAATTGGTTTAAACTCGGGTAAATAAAGGTAGTTGCGCTGTTAGGTATTTGCTGCGCTAAAGCGCAACTACTAGCAATTAGATTTGTAGTAAACCTTCAGGATTGACTGATAAAATTGAGCGTCTTTGTAGTCCTTCCCGAAACAAAATTTCGTTGGCTGCTAATAAACCACTACTAACGGCGCGTTCCATTAAGCCGCAGGGAAAAGGCATTTTTACCCAATCTCCCGCAAAGATTAAGTTAGGAATACCACTAATCGTTTCTGGGCGTTCTGCATAACTGTTGGGTGGATATCCAGAAAAGTTATGTTGATTGACTAATTCTCGATGCAATATGGTTGCTTGTTTTAATTCCGGAACAATTTCATATAGTTCTTGCTCAAATGTGGTTAATAGAGCTTCTTGGGTAGGAAATTCTTTGGCTTTATAACAGTATGCGTGCAGTTCTACTACACTTCCTCCGGTGCGTTTTGCCCAGTCGATAAATTGTGTTTGAATGCGATGATAAAGGGTAATACTATCAGTTAGCTGGTAGCCAGATAAAGATGTAAAATTACTTTGTTCCCAAATAAAATCACGGTCAAACCAGAAGCGACACACAGCAAATGGATCAGCAATGCTCAAGTTTTCAATTTGCGATCGCACTTTTTGATTTTCTTCTCCAATTAAGCGTTTAAATAGTTGCTGAATTCCTGGTACATCGGTAGCAAATACATAATAATCGGCGGTGATTGTTGTTGGTGATGATGTTTCTTGATTTGCTGCTACCAACTGCAACTCTTCATCTCGGCGTTGCACTATTTTAAAGTTAGATAAATCTCGCTGTGCTGGACCTTTTAATACTTTACCATTTGCTGTAAACACAGCCCCATGACAAGGACAATGAAATTTGCCATCGGCTGCTTTTTGCACAGTACAACCTTGGTGGGTACAGGTTAGTGAAATCGCTTCTTCACTCCCGGTTTTCACAGCATAAACCTCATCGGCTGCACCAAAATATTCTACCTCTGCATCACTGACTATTGAGTTGCGCTTCACTGCAAAATTCACGAGATTTTGATGATTACCGATAAAATATTTGACTGCATCAATCTTGCCATTTATCGCAGAAATTTCACCCACATTTGCGCCTGTGATAATTTTCCCTTTTTTATTTTGAATGGCTCTAGCTATAGGCTGTACTAAACTGGTTCCCATATCATCTTTAGTACCATTAAAAGCTAGTCCTTCTGGATTACCAAAAAAATAAAAATGAAAGAACTGCATCAATTCACCGACACTCATTGTATCTGGTGCATTTAAGCTAGATTTAGCAAAAGGGAGAAAATATAAATCATATAAACCGCGCGGAAATTCTTCTTGCACCCAATCAGCCACAGAGATATTATCGAAGCGTTGATAATTTTTTTCTCGCTGAAAACCAGTAATTGCTTGGAAGACTTGTAAGTGTTTTAACTTAACTAAATTAATCCCCCATTGTAAGCGGTTAGGAGAAGCGATCGCTAAATCAATAATATTCCAAGGAAAGGCAGAACTACTAGGACGAAATACCTCCGGTTGATATTTAGTATCGCGGTAAACAACTGCATAAGATTTTAATGATTGAAAATGCTCTTTTATCTCCATTTCTGCTACTAAACTATTCAAGTTATAGTATTGGGGAAAAAAGCCATGAAAGCCATGTTCCATCATAAAACTTTCGCCCACGGCTTCAATTTGCCAACTAGCAATTTTACCGCCAAGTTGGGGTGACTTTTCTAAAAGTGTCACAATAAAACCCCGCTGGCTCAACTCATATGCACATGCTAAACCCGCCAATCCTCCACCAACAACAACAACACTTTTACCTTGGTTTAACATCCGTGGTAAATTAAGGGTATCTTGTTGAAAAACAGTTGGTTTTGGCTTATTGAACCGAGAGTATCCTGTGACTCCGACGACACCACCAATGCCAAACCATTTTAGCAGCGTCCGCCGAGAGATTGTAGATGATTCTGGTGTGTTTGATAACTGACTCATTTGTTCTGGAATTCACTCTTCACGATAAATAACTAGCACGAAATAAGGGCTAGAACTCAGCCCATTTTCTGAAGTATTTTTACCATCACACTGTTAATATTCAACGGATTTATTTTGGCAGAACGGGGGAATTTGTCAATTGCTAACTGTTACTTTTAAAAATATTGCACCCTCAAGTTAAGTAGCCAGACTTTATCTGCCAAAAATTATTAATTCATCAGCTTTGAAACAAAAATTAGGACATTATTTGACAGTGTAATATACAATCTTATTGTTGTCTACTCAATGATAAGTATGTTTTGGGTTGCCAGATAAGCAACAATCTGCTATTGACACCTAAATACTTGCGCCCAGTATCCCCAAGGAAAGCAGTTTGTTACTACACATCGTGTAGTGGATGAAGCAGAAATGATTAATATTTTATTAAATAAACTTGCATCAACTCGTAACTACTAATTAAGAGACAAAGTTATGACATATTAAAAATTTAGACAATAGACTAATAGCTTTTCATTAAAACACTAACTCAAATGAAATATTGGTGTCAAACTATAGCCGTAACTCAGCGCATTTTAATTGAACTATTACGCCGCCGTCGCAGCTTAATTTTTTGGAGTATTTTTCCAATTTCAGTTTTAATTTTCAGCGGATTTATATTATCAGAAAGGGCAAAACTACCGCTCACTGACGCCTTTTCATATGCTGCGCCTTCAACATTAGTAGGTGCAGCTTTATTTTTTAGCTGCTTGGGTGGGAGCGTCTCCACAGTAGTTGCAGAAAGAGAACAACGAACCCTCAAACGCCTTTTTATTTCTCCCTTAAGTGGTATATCCTATTTTTTAGGAATTTTTTTAGCACATAGTTGTATCGGCATTGGACAGACAATATTAGTTTATAGTATTGCAGCTTTTTGGGGTGCTACTTTTAACGGTTCTATTTTCTTAGGACTGACAATAATCTTCTTAAGTATCATTTCTTATGTTGGTTTAGGGTTTATTTTAGGTACACAATTAGCTCGCCGAATAGAAGACGTTAACGCTTTAGTCGCAGCTTTTGGTGTACCTTTATTAATTCTTGGCGGAGCATTTCTACCCGCTTCCTTGTTTCCTCCAACCCTCATTAATATTGCTCAATATAACCCTATTTATCATATGAATGAAGCTTTTGTTGCTGTTTCAGCTAAAGGAGATGAAATTGATAAAATTGCATCACATTTTTGGTTTTTATTAGTGTTTGCTATAGTGATGGTTGGTGGTGGGTGGTTATCTTATCAACGGATGTTAATTGTAGAGAGAAGGTTGTGAGTTTTTTTAACGCAGAGGCTCACATAGTAATTCCTCTGACTTTGTGATCCTCTGCGCTGACTTTGCGATCCTTTGCGTTAAAAACCTACATCAAATGTATGCTAAAAATCACTAATTTAAATAAGTCTTACGGACGAAGCCAAGTTATCAAAAATTTAAATTTACATATTGATGTGGGAGAGGTTTATGGATTGCTGGGCGCAAATGGAGCCGGAAAAACAACCACAATTAATATTCTTTGTGATTTACTTCAGGCTGATAGTGGTGATGTGACACTCAATCATCAACCTGTTTCCACACAGACAAAAAAATTAATTGGAATTGCACCTCAAGAAAATTTGCTTTATCAAACTCTTTCTTGTGAAGAGAATCTGCATTTTTTTGCTCAAATTTATGGTTTGGGTAAGAAAATACGTCAGCAACAAGTAAGAGAAATTTTAGCATCTGTTGGTTTATTAGACAGAGCTAAAAGTCCTGTGGAAACCCTCAGTGGTGGGATGCAAAGACGATTAAATATTGCGGTGGCTTTGGTACATCAGCCGCAATTAGTAATTTTAGATGAACCAACCACAGGGTTAGATATTGAGGCGAGATATGCAATTTGGGAATTAATTCGCCAATGGAAAAATCAAGGAATTACAGTTTTAATTACGACTCATTTGTTAGATGAAGCTGAACGCCTTTGTGATAGAATTGGGATTTTAAAAAATGGACAAATTTTGGCTGAGGGGAGTTTAGCAGAGTTACGCAGATTGATTCCAGCCCAAGAGGTAGTTGTGATGCAAACTAAAGAGGAAGAAAAAGCGATCGCTAAAGCTCAAGAATATGGTTACGCTTATAGATATTATGGTGGTGAATTAGCTTTTTTATTACCAGTGCCTTTGGAATTAAAAGAAATTATTTCCCGGTTTGAAGGGATAGCAATTAATTCTATAACCCGTCAACCTGTGCGGTTGGAACATATTTATTTGGAAGTAACACAACCATAAATATCTATCTTCTTTAGCCCTAGTTCATAACAAAACTACATTACTTCCTAAAGGCATCACAGCCGTCGCAACATGAGTGATTTGTCTATCAGCGTTGTACCACTCTTTAATCAATACAAACTCTGTCACAGGATTGTAGAGCAAAACTTCTAAGGGCATCTTAAATTCAAAGCAATAATGCACTTCTCCATCTTGACTAAAGTATACAGCACCACGTCCATGCTTATAAAATCCAATCAAGGCGGTTTTAGCGAGAGTATTCCAAGAAACGTACTTCATAATGCTACTTTGTAAGAGACGGTATTTTCTTGAAGTTTTTAAAGTCACTTCATGAAATATATACTTAAGTGTCCCTTACTCGTCCGTATAAAAACTGAGATTATCCCAGAAGTCTGAAGTATCACGGATGTAGACAAATACAGGCTATAATAAATAAATTGGTAGATGCTGAGTGTTCAGTAGGCAAAGTGGTTTCAGAACAGCCTGCGGTAATATCCTTTGCGTCTACAGACTTCAGACTTCTGTTTATTTAACCCTGATTAGGTATAGCGAGAAAATTAAAGGCTTGGAATGGATAATCATGAGCTTGATCATACTTTTCAAAGCTCAGTGGTTGCCCGTTATTCAGAAAATCTTTCAGTAAAAATATTGTGTATGAATGTTGCTGAATGAAAAACTCAAAAAGTTGAGCAGTAGTAAAGTTGAAAGTAGCAATTTTTTCTCGCCCAGACTCGAACAAAACAATAGGACGATAGCGAGATAATGTTTTTTCAGCACCACGGAGTACGGCTAATTCTGCGCCTATCACATCGATTTTGATAAAATCAACGCGCTGTTCGGGGTTGAGGACGTTATCTAGTCTCTCTGTCTTGACAATAATTTTCTCAAGATTAGCATTGTCATCTTTTTTACTAGGAAGAAGTGCATTTACCCCTGATACTTGAGTATTAAGATAAAATGTTACTTCCCCAGGAGTATCACTGAGTGCTAATTGTTTAATCTCAACTTCAGAAAATTTTTGTTTCAACCATTTTGCTTTATATGGTGTTGGCTCGAAGGCTATGTGTTTTCCCTGGGGTGCGGATTCTAACATCACGTTCAGTAATGCACCTAAGTGACAACCGATATCCACGCAGTTAGATGAGCGATTGACTACGCGTCGGATCACTTGCTCGACTCTTTCTGGCTCTAAGTGAATTTCCTTAAGTTCAGGATACTTTTTTTGTTCTTTAGCCTCCGCAAAAGACCTAATCGCTTCGGCTGGTTTCTGAAATGGAGTACGGATCAGAAGATGCTTTAAATACTCTTGCATGATGTAAATAATTTTCTGGGATTGTGAACTTACTTAGCTTACAGTAATTGTTTACGTACGAGAAAGTGCTGAAATCACCATTGCATCAAATTAAATTAAAGAGTTTATCAAGCTGAGAACTAACGCTGTGGACTTCACGTCCGTGGACTATATTTTGTCATTTTTTTATGTCATCATGTCATTTTAAATTAAGTAAATATGTCTTGATATTTGGATGTCATGAGAGAAAATAGAGAACAGACAAAATGTAGTCAACAGGAGTTCAAAAATGACTGATAGAAGGCGGTCTGATGATTATAAACAGGTTAGCGGTTATGTTCCAGTGGATTTGGCACGAGAATTTAAAAGCATCTGTGCTCGTGAGGGAGTATCCCAAAGCGACGCCTTAGAAGAGATGATTCGGGAGTGGATTGGTAAAAGCACAGGTTCTCACGCCTCAACTCCCAAACCAACGCCCCCAGAAACAATAGCCGATGTCATCAAAGCCAACATTACAAAACTTAAGAATTGTGGAATTAAAAATTTACATGCACTTGCAAAGGGGGAAGTACTACCTACACCAGGAGATTTCGCCATTATCACCTCAGCTCTGGCCATACCTGAAGAAGAGCGGAAAATAATTTGGCAAAAAACTTTGAAATTTTCCGTGTTGAGCGAAATTATGGGTGTAAAAGTATATAAAGATTCTGGAGGTGTAAAAAAAGATGAGTGTGAGTATTCTCAGAACTCTGAACCTACCGGGCTGGAACTATAAAATCTCCTTTGAGGGGATTTCTATCCTCGCCCCCACCAAACGAGATGCTACACACCTTGCCCAAAGCTACGGAGAAGCTCTCAGTGAGACTGCGTTAAAAATCAAAGGTAAGGTACGGATAGGATGGAGAGGGTGCAAACATCCAATTGAATTTTTTGGTTGGATGGCGTCTAGCGAAGCCCCTCAACCCTCCGAGACAGCCGAAAGCATCTTGAGATGCGGCGGTGCTGTCTTCTGTAGCCAGTTGCATATTCCAGTGGAGTTGTTATCGCGGATGGTTTCCGCTGCAGATAATGAACTCCCGGTTAGTATTGTCAGACAAGACAACCGCAAGCAAATCATCGTCAACCAACCAATGGCTGACATGTTGCAAACGCCACCGGAAGTAGCTACCCAAAGAGTGATGAACAACTTTTGGCTACCAGAGGATTTGGCAGAACTGGAACAACGGCTGCAAAACCAGGGAAGATTTACTTGGACTTACTCAGCTGGACTAAACGAGCAAGCCTGGGCTATTCTCACAACTCAATTTGAGGCTTTTGAGGTGGAAGGCGTTTGGTACAGACAGGGAACTTGTTTATCAACCCCTCAACTTGTACCGATTCCACCAGGAGCATTTGCACCCGCAGCTTAGGTAGAATTTGACCACTTCCAGAAACCAGAATCATTGCTGTGCTGGATTTTTTTCAGGGTGCGCTGCTATTTAAGTAGGGGCTAAGGGTTATAAAAGACTTTGCGTATTTTTGCCTGGAAAACATAAACATTTCATGCAAACCCACACTTAAATTGCTAATGCTGTTCCTAACTGCAGAGCGTAAAGGTTGGCGTACACTCCCTGTTTTTGGATGAGTTCTGTATGGCTACCCCGTTCGACAATTTGTCCTTGCTGAATCACTAACACCTGATCGGCTTGGGTAACTGTGCTGAGACGGTGAGCAATTACGAAACTAGTACGCCCTTGTAATAAGCGAGCGATCGCACTTTGTACCAATGCTTCTGTGCGCGTATCAATACTGCTAGTTGCTTCATCCAAAATTAAAATTCGGGGGTTAATCAACACCGCACGAGCAATACTAATCAGTTGTCGCTGTCCCTGACTCAAAGGAGCACCCTTTTCACCTAACCGAGTGGCGTAACCTGCCGACAAAGAGGTGATAAACTCATGGACATTCGCCATCTGCGCCGCCGCTTCGATATCGGCTTGGGTGGCGTCGGGAGAACCAAAAGCGATATTTTCCGCAACCGTACCACTAAAAAGAATATTATCTTGCAAGACGATACCAATCTGTCGCCGCAAACTAGCTTGTGTCACACTCCGGATATCGATCCCGTCAATTTTTACAGCCCCGCCAGAAACATCATAAAAGCGCAAAATTAAATTAATAATTGTACTTTTTCCTGAGCCTGTTGGCCCCACCAGCGCCACCATCTGTCCTGGATGAGCGTGTAAATTCACTCCTTTGAGGACTAATTTCTCTGGACTATAACCAAATTTCACCTCTTCAAAGGTAACATCACCTTGAATAGGAGGCATTTGTGTTGCATTCGGTGCATCTTTGAGTTGTGATGGTTCATCTAATAACAAGAAAATCCGCTCTAAGCCAGCAAATGCAGATTGAGCTTGGGTGTAAAACTGGCTGAGGATTTGGATCGGGCGAAAGAACTGCTGGACGTAAAGTAAAAAAGATGTCACCACACCCACAGTTGCGCCGCCGGTGACGGCGAGATAACCACCGTAAGCTAATACTCCTCCAGTGGCGAGGGTGTTGAGAAAATCGATGGAGGGTAAAAATGCGGCAGTAATTGCTACTGCTTCGACATTAGCATCACGATTAGCGGCGTTGAGCATGTCGAATTCGGCGATGTTCAGATGAACACGATTAAAGGCTTGTGCTTCCTTCACACTACCTATGTCTTCTTCTAACTTGGCGGAAAGTTCCCCAATTGTTTGACGGGTGACGCGGAATCTGGCTCTCGCCCAGCGAGCAAATAAGCTGGTCGTAAATATCATCAGTGGGATGACTAGGTTACTCAACAAGCCGAGTTGCAAGTTGATTGCAAACATGGCAATGACAATGCCAACTAAACTAAAAGTATTACCAAGCATTTGGGCGATCGTTTGCCCAAAGGCTTGATTTACAGTATTAACATCATTGAGCAGGCGACTCATTAAGTCTCCAGCTTCGCTGCGATCAAAAAAACTCAGTGGTAAACTCTGGATTTTAACAAAAATATCTTCCCTTAACTGCGCTAGCAACCGCTGCATAATCCAACCGACCCGCATAATTTGACCGCGAATTGCCAAGATACCGAGTCCATAGATTAAGGCCAGTAGTCCCAACATTAGGAGTAGTCCTGGCAAATTTCTTGTTGCGATGAGGTGATCAACCGACCAACCGAGTAAGAATGGCCCGATCGCCTGGGTAGATGCACCAATTGCTACTAATGTCAAGGCTATGGGAATTTCTTTTTTATAAGGGCGCAGGTATTGCAAAAACCGTTGCAGGGTAGGGAGTTGTTGAGTCGCTCTTTGTTCTGATGCAACGATGGGGTTTGAGCTTGTCATATCGTATTCGGTGAAAATCAGGAACGCTATAGTACGCAGAAGGCTTACCACTGAGCACTGGCTGTTGCTTTAAAATCACAGAGTTAAAGCATAAAAAGGATGAATGATATTTTAATCATTCATCCCACTGAGTTTTTAATTGACAAAAAGCCTGATTTATTGTCCTTCAGGAGCTTTTTCTTTCTGTTCCTTGAACTCGCGTAGTTGCTGTATAAGTTTTTTATCAGGTTCAACTACTGTTACAGGCTCATTCTTATCATCATTTACCGCTGGCGAGGGTTTGTTCGTACTTGCGGGTGCAGGTACTGGTTGCTTATTGTTAATTACCGGGTTAGATAACGGCTTGATAGTAACTGCGGGTGCAGGTACCGGCTGTTTGTTGTTAACTGCTGGATTAGTAACTGCAGGTGCTGGTATTGGCTGCTTGTTGTTAACCGCTGGGTTAGTAACTGCAGGTGCTGGTATTGGCTGCTTGTTGTTAACCGCTGGGTTAGTAACTGCAGGTGCTGGTATTGGCTGCTTGTTGTTAACCGCTGGGTTAGTAACTGCAGGTGTGGGTACAGTCCCTTGATTAGCTCCCGAATTTTTATCGTTTTGGAACTGTAAGCTAAATGGATAATAACTAGTTTTTTGATGACCTTTGGGAGGATTGGCGCTGAAATACTCTCTAGCTTTTAATTGCAAGTCACGAGAAACAGACTTGTCTTGAAACTTGATTTCTAAAACCTTGCCGTCCGGATCAACTACCAATCCACCTAATACCGCACCTTCTAGCTCTGGTTTATCTGTAGAGATTGTATCTCGAATCACAGCTTTTTCTTCCACACTGGGATACTCTTGCTGGACTGTTTTTCGCAAATCTTCGTAAGAGTTTACCTGAGAAATCACCTGTCCTGTCGTGTTTGTCGGCAATTCATTAGGCAGTTGAGGTGCTGTTCCCTGCTGCCATTGTGGTAAGCTTTCCCCAGCTAAACTCAAATTATCTCCAGTTTGGGGAGTTTTATCAATGCGAGCTATAAGTTGCTCATTATCTGGCTGGGTTGCTGGCTCTGGCGCTGTTAGATTAGTTTCGGGAGAATTTGGCAGTCCATCAGGGATTTTAGCCGCCGGCAAAGTTGGTAACTTGTCTATAGGTAGGGGCTTGGCTGCTCCCAATTTTATGTCGCTGTTATTAAAAGGCGGTACTCTGGAGGAAAATCTTTGATTGGTATTAAAACTGGAGGTGTCAAACCCCAAGTTCCCCTTAGGAGTTATCTGTAAAGACTGTCCTTTAGGTAAAGGAGAAACACTATACTGACCTAGTGATTTGGGGATAGGTGGTGGTAAAAATGGGGTGGACGCAGGTGGTGGTGGTAAAGCCGCTAAAGCTTTGGCCTGATCCCCCAACAAGTTCACGGGGGGGACTTGAGGTGGTATGGGAAATTGTGATGCTACGGGTAACTGCGACTGTGGAGATGTATTAGGATTATTTGGCAAGCGATTTTGGTCAGCTTGACTTAATTCCATTACTCCTACAGCTTTGGATGATGGTGATTCGTTAGCTTTGTTAGATTCTACAGGCATCAACGGCACAATCAAGGCAATAGCACCGTGGATACCCAGAGAGGCTATAGCTGCTATCCCGGTTGGCTGGCTTATGATTTCTGGTATGTTTTTCAGCAGGGAGACGTAAGACATAGCTGTTATCGTTCACTCGGCTCGGTTGCAATTAATTAGCAATGTGATCTTTCGGGCTACTATGACAGGAGATGCTTCCCTTTTCAGAATAATAGCTTTCTATGCTGGGCTTAAAACGGCAAAATAGGCATTTTTTCAAGTTTTCACTTTTTTAATGACGCGCTTTTACGCTCTCAAGTCAAGCTCAATCATTAAAATTGTGCAGAAATTTAGGCTTGTAGTTGTTTGTGGGTGTTGCCATCTGCACTAAAACTTATGGTAGCTGCTTTGTTTAGGCGATCGCGTCGGTCTAAGTGCATATACAAGTCTGTTTGTGTGACCTGCTTTATTAATTAAATTTGTGTGATTGAGTACAACTTTTTAGTTTACATGTCAAGCGTGAATTTACAAATATCTAAATTTAATTTATCCTAACATGTCTGCTGGTTGTCAAGACATAACCAATTTTCTCAAAAGCTCAAACTGACTCTTGAATCTCAAATGCCTTTACCCACAATAATTCTGCCTGGATATTGAATCGGTAATGGGTAATCGGTAATGGGTAATTGGTAATGGGTAATGGGTAATGGGTAATGGGTAATGGGTAATTGGTAATCGGTAATCGGTAATGGGTAATGGGTAATCGGTAATAGAGAAGAAAAATATAGTTGAACAATCCCCAATCCCCTCTTTACCAATGACCAATGACCAATTACCAATTACCAATCCCCAATTCCCAATCCATTCTACCCAGATGTACGTTATGTCTGCGTCGCCGCTGCTCATTTAGAAGGGGCGGAAAATATCATCATTGAAGGTGTCAGACATTCACCCAGAAGCCCGGGGATTTGGTATGGTTCCCCCGAAGTTTTAGAAATGTGGATACATTATTTGGCTTAAAAATCGCAGATAGATAAAATAACTTAATATTTCTTAGTTAAAATTGTTATATAAGTAAACTTTTTTTAATTAAGGAAAGAGGTGTCAGCCATGGAAAGCACCCAACTAGACCGGATTTTGCGGCGACTAGCAACGATATTATCAGTTGTGATTTTGACGCTGTGCTTGATCAATGTAACAACAGGGATTCTGCTATCCTTTTACTACGAACCGACAGCAGGCGGTGCCTATCGTTCGTTGCAGATGATCAATACGCAAGTAACCTACGGTTGGTTATTCCGCAAAACCCACGATTTATCAGGTAATGCAGCAATTGCGATCGCCTTAATTCAAATTGTGGTCATGTTTTTAGGTAGACAATTTCGCCGCAGTTGGCTCACAGCTTGGATTAGCGGCATTTTCTTGACACTAAGTGCGATCGCCCTCGATTGGACAGAAATGATTCTCACCTGGGATCAAGTAGGCTACTGGCGTTTTAATATTGAGCTAGGAACCATTGAGGCAATTCCTTTGATTGGTTCACAACTAAGAGACATCCTCACCGGCGGTGGCGCCATCAGCACCGTCACAGTCGCACATCTTTACGCCATACACAGTTACATTGTTTCCGGATTAGTCATCATTTTGGCTGTGGTGCATTTGTCAGCTTTACTATGGCAAGAACAACAAATGTATGCACAAGAGCGAGAATCCAGACAGACTCAACCACCCGTCGCTTCACTAGCCGAAAGTTGAGCCAATTTCGCCACCGGAACTTCTTCTACCTCCGATAACTTTTCTAGAGACAACGGTGTAGATTGAGTGGCGCCAGATAAACGCTTTAAGAGATTCGGTCTGGGATCATGTAACAAATAAATAATGCGATCGCCTATTTCCCACTCATGGATTGCTGGCATAATCTGTAGGCGTTCTTCTCTCTCCAACAACAACGGTAATAACGCCCCAGTCCGAATCTTTTCTTGGATGTGTTCCTGCTGACTAGAAAATTCTGCTCCATCGAGCGTAGTTGTCCCCAACTTCACTCGTCCATCATTCAAATACTCGTTCCATGACTTAATTGCTAAATCTGGGATAAAAGCTTGGCTAACCTTACTATTTGCACCCGATGGCGCTTGGGGGTCACGAGGAAAAACTGCTAAAACTCTTGGTGGTTTAAACTCTTCCGCAGCTCGCTGCGCCAAAACAAAATTCACTTCACCATTATTAGTCATAGCCAAAAAAGTTCCCACCGCAGCCAACCCTGCTTCCTCCAAAACATCCGCATCCAAAGCACTCCTCGCAATCACGCGCAAATTTTGCGCTTCCGCTTGCGGGAAAAATTCCGAGTCTGTATCTATGATGACGACATTTTCTCCCCGTTCTTGAAAGAATCTCGCAATCAAAAGACTCAAAGGATTACAACCGACAATTACCGCCCCAGTTGCTTGTTTAGAGGTAATTTGCAATAACTTAGCTACCCAGCCAGCAGTTAATCCCTGACACACAACAGTCATAATAATTGTTAAAAAGACCAACGCCTTGATTGCATCACCACCGTTGATCCCTCGTTGCGTTAGTAAAATAGCGAACAGTGAAGCAACAGAAGCTGAAACAATCCCCCTAGGAGCTACCCAACTTAAAAACAGTTTCTGTCGCCAGTTGAGGTCACTATTCCAGGTGCAGAAAAGAATGTTAATCGGGCGAACGACGAACATTAACACCAAAACGGTAAATAAACTTCCCCAACCCAAAGCAAACACACTAGCAATTGATAAATCAGCCGCCAGCAGAATAAACAATACAGAAACGCTGAGAATAGTTAACTGACCTTTAAAACTACGTAACAGTCGCTCTTCTGGAACAGAAGAATTAGCAAATACAGCACCCGCAATCACCGTCGTCATTACACCCGATTCACTGCGGATTGTCTGCGCCAAGATAAACAGACTCCATAACACCGCCAAGACAACCAAATTTTTTAACTCAAATGACAAAAAATTGGCGCGTTTAAAAATTAGGCTCATCAAGTAACCGCCAACGCCACCAATCGCCCCACCTATACCTAAACGCACCACTAAACCGATGATGGCGTTGATTGGGTCAGCATCACCGTTAACAATGGTATCTAAGACCACAAAAGCCAAAATCGCACCCACTGGATCAATTAAAACCCCTTCACCTTCCAGGAGAGTAGCTACTTGGCGGTCTACATTAATTTGCTTGAGTAGGGGGCCGACCACAGTCGGCCCTGTTACCACCACTATTGAAGCGTAGAGAAAAGCGATGTTCCAAGGAAATTCACCCAACCAGTGAGCCGCCATACTACCGCCAAGTAGGGTGATCAAAGTTCCTTGGGTAACTAGTAATTGTAAGCTAATGGAAACCCTGCCCAACTCTCGCAGATCCAGGTTGAGTCCACCCTCAAATAAAATTATGGCCGTCGCTAAGGCGACAATCACTTCTAGCCCCGTACCTAACAGATGGGGGTGTAACAGCCCAAGACCATCAGACCCCAGCAAAATGCCCAAAAGCAGCAGCAGCACAATACTAGGAACTCGCAGGTATGCAGCCAGTACCTGAGCACTAATGCCTGTAAAGACAGCGATCACCATCTGGAGGGTGATTTCAAAAGATGCTTCCATGTTGTAGATTTTGAGCGATTTATTTCAAAATCTGGTGTAAAGGATAGTAAATACTAACTCTACAGAGTACAACATCACACTCTTTGTCTTGTGTTGAATTCTGAACTTGTTTCATACTTGGTTATTACTATTACAGAATTTCTGGATATTTGCAAAACAGGAGTGGCTGTGCAAATGTGACAATTTTGGGAATTTATGTAACCGGCGATATCTATCGACAATTGATGACGTAAGAATTGTTCCACCTCCAACCAACTTTAGCCGCTACAATCTTTTTTTGCAAAAGAGGTTGACATTAGCTGGAAAATTGGTTAATTTATAAAAGGTTTGAGTCCAAATGCCCCCATCGTCTAGAGGCCTAGGACACCTCCCTTTCACGGAGGTAACGGGGATTCGAATTCCCCTGGGGGTACTAAAAAAGCAAAAAGCGTTTTGAAGCTGGCTTTTTGCTATTAAAAAATTAACCTACCCATTGCTAAAGCGGTCTGTGTGTAATATCATGTACTACATAAATATAAGACACGCTGATGAATCGCTAGCAGATTTGACTGCATGTCATTGATGAGGCGCGGTTCAATCATTTTCAACGGCATAGTAAGTTTAGGCCAAATCTGGATTTGGTAGCACAAATGAGTACCCGTCAAATCACCGAGGGTATAAGGTTGTAGACACCAACTACCAGAAAAACCTTTGAAATCGCCCTCGATCATCCGAAACTTAATCTCTTTAGGGAAACATTCTTCCAAATCCAACACCACACGGGCACAAAAATTGAAATTCAGTAAGCGCCCAGAGCCGATTTGTTCTAATCGAATACCACCTTGAGGATGCTCTAAGAGCCGACTTTTGGAGAGATTAGGGATAAAGTCAGTGAGAGATTCATAATCTGTCAATACCTGCCAAATTTTTTCCACTGGGTGGGGAATTTGGATAGTAGCGGTAATTTGCCGCTGTCGTTCAGCCATTTTTTCGATTTGAACTGCTACAGTTGGTAGACTGGCTGCATCAGCAGCAACATGAACTGTAGCGGGGTTGGTTTGTTCACCAGCGGTGTTGCTATTTAGATCCGCTGTGGTGTGATGTTTTTCAGTCACTTTCAGAATGTGGTTTGCTTTCATCGGCGAATTGAGGCAGAGTCAGAGTGAAGCAAATTTCGCTCAACTCGGAGTTAGGGATTTGTACACTCTCAACAGCGATCGCCCCATTCAAATGCTGTACTAAGGATTTAGCTAGAGCAAGACCCAAGCCAGTCCCCGGAGTCCAGCGTCCTCTACCCCGACGGAATTTGTCAAAGATGTAGGTTGCTTCCGCTTCGGAGATACCGCGTCCTGTATTTATCACTTTAATAATAACTTGATCGATGAGCCGATCAACTTGGTGAATCGCTTGTAAATAAACGATTGTGTCTGGCTCTGAGTATTTACAGGCGTTAGTCAACAACTCTTGGAGGATGCGATCAAAACTTTCTACTTCTGTTTGCAGTTTTAACGGCTCGGATGGTAAATCCAAGTTAATACTCAAGCCTTTATCAGTGAGCTTTTGCGAACAAGCAGCAGCTAAATCTTGAATTCTCAGATTGAGATCAATAGGCTTAAATTGTGGAGCTTGTGGCTGTGACTCTAGTTTTTGTAGGGTCAGCAAGTCGTTAATCAAATTAATTTCTTTAGTACATTCCTGTTCGAGAATGTCTAAATACCGCATCTGGCGTTCTGGTGCGATTCCTGGTAGACGCAAATTGCGGATCGACATCAGCATATTTGTCAGCGGATAGCGGAGGCGATCGCTCATGTTGCTCAAGAATTCGTCTTTGAGTTCATTGAGTTCTCTGAGTTGTTCAACGTATTGTCTAGTTCTCTCGTGCAATTTTGCTTGTAGCTCCAAACTACTCTGTAGTTTGGCTGTCCGTTCATCCACTAAGTTTTGGACTTGGCGTAATGTCTGTGATTGAATAATGGCATTGCTGACTTGAGCACACACCATTTCTACAAGATTTAGTTCTGCTAATTGCCAAGTCCGCGCAGATGCTTGTTGTAAAACCAAAAATCCTAAAACTTTTCCTTGATTCTCTAAAGGCACTAACAGCACCGCAGGCAATATGTCAACTGCAAACAATGGAGCGGCTGTCAACACATCTTTTTGGTCTGTGTAATCATTAATAATTACTGCTTTCCCTGCATCTATAAAAATGCGTTGGCATAAACCACAATCAGCAATAGCAAAAGACTGATCTCCTTGAGGATCTGCCAAATTGATGCGGGGACTTGGGATATCTCTCGTCCATTCACCAACTACAGTAGCTTTGGCTTTAGGAATTTGTTTTTTCGAGCGAGTTCTAAATAATGGGTCTGTGTATTTGAGCAAAATTAACAAACCGCGATCAGCTTGTAGAGATTGGGCAGTTGAGGCGATCACCAGCTGGAGCATTTGATTTAATTCTAGGTTGCTCCGACTGAGAATAGTTAATTGCTTAATTAGACTTTGATGTTGATTGCTTTTTTGTAAATACTGTTGCTGGGAAGCAATTAGCTGTGATTGCGCTATTTGTGCAAAAGCGATCGCACAGGATGATTCTATAGTTTTGAGCAGTTGTTTGTCTGACTGACTCCAATCATGAGGATGAAACTTGATCAAGCTAATCACACCATTATTCTTACCGCTAAACCGAGTCGGGATTGCTAAGACAGCTTTTATTGGTAGTGGTAGCGATTGACAACTAGTAACTAAACTGTTTTGAATAATGGAAATATCTTCAATAGTCAGTGGTTCTGCTGCACATTGCACTACAGGTAAGTCCATGAGCAACTGTTCCACTGGGAATATTTCGTCTGATTGCGGCCGTCCCAGAAGCTGATCAACACACCAATTAGTCGTAGTTGCTTCACTGGATGCATCGCTGATAACTGTAACTGAGCAACAATCTACTTTGAAAGTAAGTCCTAGTAGTTGGGCTAGTTCTGGCAGCATCGAAACTGTCGTTGACAAATCAACGACAATCTGATTAATCTTGTGTACCAGATCCAGGGCTGGTTCTTCCTGATGCTGCATCAGCTTAATTTGATATGGTTGTTGTAGTTGTTCTACATCGTTTGGGCACTGTGACGGCGATAATAAACGCTTTTTCATTCGTGGCACGCTCTTGGATAACGACCCTATATTCTTTGCACCCTAGTTTTTGGCTGATGGTTCACTGTTAATGATGCACCATAATCAAAGCTTGGCATTTGATGAATGCTGTCTCTCACCTGTTATAGCCCCTTTTTATGACAAATTACTCAGCTTTTGGTGTATTCAGCATGTCACAGAGGGATGACCCAATTGCCGAAAGCTTTTTGCTGCTTTATTTTTCATTTTTGAACTAGAAAATTTAGTTACTGTGAGAAAACAAAGCCTCAAAGTTTGATGAATTGAAAATTTCACCATCTCATAGAGATTATTGTTTGTCGAGAGTGACAACACAGGGATGAATAATTGAGAAGACTAGGATATACATACCAAAATGCTGCAACTAGAAACTTTCTAGGTTGTTGATTTTGAGTTGATTTACTAACTTTGACTTAGAATATCCTGTCTGTAACTATACATAAACCGTAATTTCTCTGTAGTTACGGCCAAAACTTCGCCTATTCTCTCCGAATTAATACTTAATTCGACGGATACACACGTAATATTTTGTTCATAAACTATTACTTAGGTGAGCGCCCTCTCTATCCGCTGGGGGAAAATAAAATGTAATTTACGTAAATTTCGGTAAAACAGCGATAGCCACGGAGAGTAGACAGTGAAGGATTTATGAGTTAGTCTTGCTTAACTCCTATTATTTGTAATTTATACTTAATATACGGATGATTTTTCTCTGTCAAGAGTTGTGTGACCCCCTGTAGCTACACTACTATTTCCATAGGGAATTGAGAAGAACGGCTATAGACTCTTGACAAATAGCAATTAAAATGCGAAAGCAGCTCTGTAAAGATTTGAGAAAACAGAGCTGCTTTCGAGTGAATATAAAACTATCCGGCTAAACTTTCGACACTTAAAGGAACCATATCACCATTTCTTGTTAGTCCTAAGAGCATGGGTTGCTGCGGTTGAATAATTTGACCTGTAAGTACGCAACGTTCTTCTTGTTGAGCTGTGGCGGCGATGCTAGCTCGAATATCAGTACGAGAAAATCGCGGTTTCCATTCACCTGATTTTTGCTGTACATAATTCCAGAGGATATCGCGGATGAGAGCTTGATACCCTTGATTGCCAGCCATTTGTTTCAGCTTCTCTTTGAGTTCTCTTTCTAGGCGAATGCTGGTGACTTCCATATCGGTGGTGGGGGTGCGAGCGATTGTATGCATGACTTTTTCTCCTTAGAGGTATAGACAGGATAGTAATACAAGTGTAGTATGTTTAAAGGAATGTTCAATAGGTGAAATTTTCTGTGACATCCATTTACCCCATCTCTACTTCTTTAAGCGCTATCGAATGCCGAGCTAGTCGGGAATCGATAGCTGTGGGAGTGGAGTATTTTTTTATGGGTGAAGGTAGCCGAAAATTTGGGCAAATCGCAGAGGGTAATCATGATTTTAGATATTTCGGCCTAGGTGTGCTGAATACCAAACCACAATTAAATCAAGCAAGCGGGAGGTACAGACCGAGGATGGCTGTACTAACATAGACCAAAAAACTCTGAGGTCAATTTTCCACCCCCGCTTCCACCAGATAAGAAGCGGGGGTTTGTTTATAAGGAGTCAAGCTGTGACGAGCGCGATGCAAGTGTTAGAGCAATCCGTAGTGGTGTTTTCTCAAAATTACTTGCCACTTTGTCGGATCAATATTAAACGGGCGATTGTGCTGATATTAGACAAAAAAGCTGAACCTCTAGGCTTTTCCACAGCGGGTGGGTGGCGAATTCATTCGCCGAGGTTGGTACTAGATGTACCCAAACACATTCGGTTAACGGTGGCTTCTGGTGAGCGGATGTGGAAAGTTCCACCTGTGAATCGGCGAGAAGTTTTGCGCCGAGATCATCACAGTTGTCAATATTGCGGTAGTAACAAACATCTGACACTAGATCATGTGATTCCACGCTCTCAAGGGGGGCTTCACACTTGGAATAACGTAGTCATAGCTTGTGCAAGATGTAACTCCTATAAAAGTAATCGCACCCCCTTAGAAGCGGGTATGCAACTACGTACACAGCCTAAGCCACCAGTTCATCCGGCGATCGCTTTTGCTGTGAGCGAAGCTTGGCGCAACGACGCTACACAATTTTGGATCAATGTGCAAGCAAACCTGGAATAACAGGAGAGCATAAGGAATGCTGAAATTAACTTACACCGAGAGGAGTTTTTATTTAGAGTGTCTGACTCTATCGCTGGAAGAGTGGGTTGCACAGCGAGCGATTTTAGCCTTGCGAGTCGGTCAATCTTTTCACATTGAACCTAGCACTGCTTCCTTCTTGCTTCCTGCAGATTTACCGGGAATTGAGAGGTTAAAGGCGGAAGTGCTATTAGATGACGGTGGAATTATTGCGCTGTCTAGTGGCGATGCTGACTATACAGAAGTGATTCTGCGGGGTTCTTGGTTATCTGATGGTTTAGAGGAGGCTGTGGGCGTGTTTGTGACTGCAATTAGTGATCTCACAGAATTCTATGTACATAAACTTTGGCAAGAAGCACAAACCTGTGCTTCTGTGATGAGTGAATAAAAATCACTCTAAACTAACTGCCAACTGACAAACACTAAAATTGCGTAAATGATAAATCGTAGCGGGCGTTGTGGAGCAATATGACAAACTTTTGCACCTAGCAATACACCTGGAACTGAGCCTAACCATATAGGCACAACTAAATTCCAGTCAACTGTTCCGAGGCTGAGATGACCAACAGAGGTGAATGACAGTAAGATTGCAGCTTGCGAAATATCTGTACCTACTAATTTCCGCGCATCTAGCCGGAAAAAAGCAATTAATGCTAGGGCAAACATCGAGCCAGAAGCAACACTAGTCAGACCTACTAAACACCCGAGAATAGCTCCCACAACTATTGCTAAACAGCGCCCTGTGTTTGTCTGTAAATCCAACTTTGGCAGTTCAGGTAAATTGAATTCAGGAAAAAAGTTTAACAGTAACAACTGTATCAATGCTATTAAAGTGATGCATAAAATCATCACTCCTAGCATTTGTAGCAGCATGTTATCTAAATTTTCCTGACTATGAGTGCGAATCAGATGTAAAATTCCTACACCAAATAGGGAGCCGGGAACACTGCCAAAAATTAACCATTTGACGACTTCGGTGTCTAGGGTTTTTTGCTCCCAGTGTTTGTAACTACCAACAACCTTCATGAGAGTGGCTGCTACCACGTCGCAACTCACCGCAGTGGCGGGTGGAACCTGAAACCAAAAAATCAACATGGGAGTGATGAGAGATGCTCCACCGATTCCAGTCAATCCGACGAGGGTACCGATAAAGAAACTTGAGAGCGTTAGTAACAAATATTGCATACTTCCATCTAGAAGGTTTCAACTGCGGTTAAGTCACTTGTTTTGCAAGGCTAAACTCCTGACTAATAGTTTTAATGGCAGAATAAAGCCAGTAATCCGATAAACTTACCGTATTTTACTGTTAAACCAAACGTGAAGTCTACTATATATTTGTTAAACAACATTTATAAATGTTGCGATATTGGTAAACCGTCTTGAAAGACTAGCAATTCTCCTGGTCGAATTGATGTCCAAACTTCATTGTCGGTCAGGGGAGTAGTGGCAATAACGGCGACGCGATCGCTCGGTGAGGTCAATTCCCGAAAATCTACAGTCATATCTTGGTCAATCAAGTGAGCAGCCGCAAAGGGAGCTTGTCGGACAATGTAGTTAAGTTTGGTTGAACAATAAGCGAAAAAGTGTTCTCCATCAGATAGCAAGTAATTAAATATACCCTTTACAGCCAATTCTCCCGTTACTGTCTGCAAAACTTGATAGAGTTCCTTCAGGGGAGGCTTATTTTTCGGGAAACTGCGGCGTAAAGTTTCTAAAATTACACAAAAAGCTTTTTCACTGTCAGTATTCCCAACAGCTTGATAATAGCCTAAATTTTCAGGCTCAAAATCAGGTAAATTGCCGTTGTGAGCAAATACCCAATATCTCCCCCAAAGTTCCCGCTGAAAAGGGTGACAATTCTGCAGGTTAACTTCACCTTGGGTAGCTTTGCGAATATGGGCAATCACATGTTTAGAGTGGATGGGATAGCGGCGCACTAAATCTGCTACGGGAGAAATGATAGAAGGTTTAGCGTCTAAAAAAATCCGACATCCTTTTTCTTCAAAAAACACAATTCCCCAACCGTCGCTGTGGTGGTCAGTTTTTCCACCCCGCGCAGAAAATCCTTCAAAAGAAAAGCAAATATCAGTGGGGACATTGCAATTCATTCCTAACAGTTGACACATCGGTGTTGCAGCTCTGAATTTTAGGTTAATGCCTGTGGATTAAGATACTTCAGAACGTGTCAACTGATTTGGCGCGATCGCTGCAATTTGGAGAATAGATCAAGCGATCGCTACCTCAGCAACGTGGTCGTATCACTTATAGCGTTATGACGAGAAAATTTTCCTGATTATTACCGATTTTGGTGGCGAAACTCATTAGGAGTCAGACGCATGGGTTTTTCCAATTGCCAAATTCCTAAACCCATAATTCTCGCCCATTGTTGAGCACGTTCCAGACGCTGGTCATATTTGTGGTTGGGCGATCGCGCTACAAACAACACATACCCTTGTTTGACTAATTCTTCATTCAACAACAGTTGATCTTTCAACACATAAGCTAAAGTCCGCCCAATTTTGTCTTTAGCTTCTAGGTCAAACTCCAAGGTGACAATTTGTTCTGCACCACCAATCAGCGCCTCTAATCTGCGTTTGGCTTCATCACCCCAGGGGCGCTGTCGCATATCCGGTGCGTCAAGACCAATTAATCGCACTTGAGAAATCAAATTGGGTTGCTCCGCCATTCCTAAAACTTCCAAACTTTGTCCACTCACGACCCGCGCCACTTTTACCTGCACTTGGTTGTTGGTGGGTTGATTGTTGGCTTGACAACTGAATAAAAATAATAAGCAAGCCAAAATTACTATTCTTCGCGTCCAGATCCCAAAAAACACCGCTAAAGTCATAACTTGCGCCTCTGCGCCGAGCAAATCTTAATCCTCATCTAAGGGTAAACCCGCTTTCACTCTTCCTTTAGCAAAAAAGCGTCCAAATTGAAGTTCATATACCTCATCTTCGTCTTGTGTCTCCACTTGCAAGTCAGAACGAGGGTAACTGACACACAGTAGAGCATAACCTTGGCGCTGTAACTCAGGCGACAAGCCGATCGCCTCTGGTTGATGAATTTCTCCTGACAACACCCTGACAGCGCAGGTAGTACAGGCTCCATTGCGACAAGAAAATGGTAGTTCTGTTCCTTGTGTTTCGGCGCTGTGGAGGATGTAGCGGTCTTCTGGAACTTGCAGGCTGTATTCTTTGCCGGTTTGGCGATCGTGAACTGTGATTGTGTATGTTCGGGGCATTTGAGTTGGTATTGAAATACAGGATTTTCAATGTAATTTTGAATCTCTGATTTTATTTTTGCATTTTTTGGGTTTTCATTGTATGATCGTAAATCGTGACACCTGGAGAGGTGGCCGAGTGGTTTAAGGCGCAGACCTGGAAAGTCTGTTATGCAGAAATGTATACGAGGGTTCGAATCCCTCCCTCTCCGTTAGATAAAACAAGGGTAAAGGTTTTAGCCTTTGCTCTTGTTTTTTATTGACCAGATTTTTTGGCTAAATGGTTTAAGACCTAAAAATCAAGGGCACAGCAGTATTCCCTACAAAATATATGGTTTTCTCGATTTTGTTTTCTCGCAATGCATATTTTAAGATGCACTGTCAATGGGTAAATTCTAAATTATTTTGACCAAAAGTCTAATATTCTTAATTCCGTATGTATTCGGGTGACGCTGGTGATATCTGGGCTGATACTGGATTTAATAGACACCTGAGTGTAGGGTTCTAGGTTCTTTCATCTGGGCAGCTATTTAGGGAGGGGTGCAGCAGCACTCTTCCCTTTTATTATCGTAAAATCCACCTCTCAACAATCCTCAGCGCCCCCACCGAAGTTCAGAGACGCTCGCGGACTCGCTACCGCTGCGCTAACGGCGGAAGCCGCCGCTCCGACTTCTCTGTGCGTTAAAAATTACTTACTTGTACGGCTGTGCAGAGTAAAAAATTGATAAAACTAGATAATGTTTTAGTAAAGCAGCTTTATTATTGCTATCCCAAATGTTACTGTAAGTGGGATTTGCTCAACAAACTAAATTCACAAATACTAAACAATAAACTCATATAATTCGTGTAATTTGATACTATTTTTTAATGAAGACGAGTTTTAGCATTACATTATGAGTTATGTAGGTGCAGCATGGTCTTTTGGCGCTGCTTGATTTCCTCTAGCTTGATCACCTTATTCACATATGGCTGTGGTGATTTAGCAAATTTCACAACAGAAAACACCCAGCAAGTGATTCAAGAAAATAACGTTGCTCAACTGCTGACACAAGCAAAAGCTAGGCAAAAAGCAGAAGACTTTTTAGCCCAAGGTAATAATTTCTTAGACGCACAGCGTTATCAAGATGCAGTAGCATCCTACGATCAAGCGATCGCCATTCAACCAGATAATACGGAAGCATGGATTAACCGTGGAAATGCTTTGGGTTACTTGCAGAACTACAAAGACGCAGTTATATCCTACGACAGAGCGATCGCTATTCAACCCGATCAGCCGCAAGCGTGGTATAACAAAGGCAATGCTCAAAGCTCTTTGCAAAACTACAAAGATGCAGTTAAAGCATACGACAAAGCGATCGCCATCAAAGCCGACAACTATGAAGCCTGGATTAACCGGGGAATCGCGCTGACAAAGCTCCGACGTTACAGCGACGCCATTACATCATACAATCGAGCGATCGCCTTACAGCCCACCAAACACGAAGCATACTACAACAAAGCCTGCACCCACGCCCTACAGGGTAATGTAGAATCAGCAGTTGAGAATCTCAACAAAGCTATTGAACTAGTTCCTGGTAAATACAAAAGATTAGCAAAAACAGATACAGATTTTAACCAAGTACGTAACGACAAACGCTTTCAAGCCTTAATTCAATAAGCGATAATTGTGATCAATCCAGATGTAGAGACGTTGCATTGCAACGTCTTTCATACTGTCTAAAAAAATATTACTTTATGCAGAAACTACTAATTACTGGCGTCAGCGGTTTTTTAGGATGGCATATTTGCCAAATAGCAAAGACAAAATGGGAAATTTATGGTACTTATTTCTCTCATCATCTGCAAATTCCCGACGTCAAAATGCTAAAAGTTAACTTGACAGATTTTCGAGAACTCAAACGGATATTTGATGAAATTTCTCCCGATGCAGTTATTCACACTGCAGCCCAATCTCAACCAAATTTTTGTCAACTTCATCCCCAAGAAACTCAAGCAATTAATGTCACAGCATCATGCAATATAGCAGGGCTTTGTGCTGATTACTCAATTCCTTGTGTTTTCACCTCAACTGATTTGGTTTTTGACGGTTTGCATCCTCCTTATCAAGAAACAGATCCCGTTTGTCCTGTAAATATTTATGGTGAACAAAAAGTCATGGCAGAAATCGGTATGCTGCAGCGATATCCGCAAACAACAGTGTGTCGAATGCCGTTAATGTTTGGCAAGGAAACACCAACTGCTAATAGCTTTATTCAACCATTTATTCAAACTTTAAAATCCGGAAAAAACCTCAATTTATTTATTGATGAATTTCGCACACCAGTTAGTGCAACAACTGCTGCTAAAGGAATTTTATTAGCATTAGAAAAAACTACAGGATTAATTCATTTAGGTGGAAAAGAAAAAATTTCTCGCTATGATTTTGGTCGATTATTAGTAAAAATTTTGCAACTTGATTCTGCTCAAATTCAAGCTTGTAAACAATGTGATGTGAAAATGGCTGCACCCAGATCAGCGGATGTTTCTTTAGATAGTTATCGAGCTTTTGCGTTGGGCTATGAGCCGTTGTTTATCAAGACAGAATTAACAAATTTGCTGATTTAAGTGTCGGTTCCTTTTCAAAGTTCCCTTTGAATTGTTTTCTCCATCTCCTCCCCCATCCGGAAACATTGTGGCAAGATTGGAATCAGATAAGATTGCATTCAACTAGGCAAACTCCATGCTGGGAAATACACTTGTGAACAGATACCAAATTATTCGCTACTTGGGAGGTGGAGGATTTGGTGATACATTTGTGGCTGGTGATACTCAATTACCCGGTTCACCTTCATGCGTGGTTAAAAGACTCAAACCCCAAGCATCTGATCCAGTCACCTTGGAGACAGCTAGGCGTTTATTCGATACAGAAGCTCAAGTTTTGTATAGATTGGGAACTCACGATCGCATTCCTCAACTCCTAGCTTACTTTGAAGAAAATGCCGAATTTTATCTCGTTCAAGAATTTATTGAAGGTCACGATCTCAGCCAAGAATTAATACCTGGAAAAACTCTCAGCGAAGATGAGGTAATTACACTTTTAGAAGAAATTTTAACAATTTTAGATTTTGTGCATCAACAAAAAGTAATTCACCGCGATGTGAATCCACGCAATTTACTCAGGCGTCAAGAAGATGCAAAATTAGTGTTAATTGATTTCGGCGCAGTTAAACAAATTAGCACTCAGGTGATTACACCAACAGGTCAAACTAAATCTACAGTTGCGATTGGAACTCCTGGATATATTCCCGGTGAACAAGCCCAAGGTAGCCCCAAATTTAGTAGCGATATCTATGCACTAGGAATAGTCGCTATCCAAGCTATCACAGGTTTATCACCAGAACAACTTGTAAAAGACTCTGAGACTTATGAAATTATCTGGGAGAATCACGCGACAGTCTCACCAGAATTTGCTCAAATTATCAATAAAATGGTGTGTTATGACTTTCGCCACCGCTACCCTTCCGCAACTGCAGTTTTACAAGCTCTACGAGAATTAAAACAGCCATCTGCGCTGACTATAGCTTTAGCTCCTCCTACACCACCGTTAACTAAAGCTAAGAATCAAATTCAAAAAAAGAATCTAATTTTTCAAGGTATTTTAGCAATATTTGTCATGGGTATCGGCGCAACTGCATCTATATTTGTGATTGATACTATTCATTCTCAAAATGCGACTGAATTATATAAACAAGGAAATACCTTTTTTGATTTACAGCGTTATCAAGACGCCCTCGCAGTATATGAAAAAGCAGTAAATATTAGACCAGATTATGCTGAGGGATGGTACGCCCAAGGAAAAACATTATATGAATTAAAAAAATATTCAGCAGCATTAACTGCATACGATAAAGCTATTCAAATTCAACCAGAATATACAGCAGCTTGGAGCGGTAGAGGTTTGAGTTTAAAGAATTTGCAGCGCTATCAAGAAGCGATCGCCTCTTTAGATAAAGCTCTACAATTGAAAAATAACTCTCCAGAAGTCTGGAATGCTAAAGGTCAAGCTTTAAGTAATTTAAATCAATACGAAAACGCGATTAAGTCTTATGACAAAGCGATTGATTTACAATCAGATTACCAGGAAGCGTTTTATAATAAGGGTTTAGCACTACATCAATTAGGTCGCTATGACGAAGCGATCGCTGCTTACGACCAAGCCATTAAATTCAAATCAGATGATGAACAAGCTTGGTATAATCGCGGCAATGCTTTAGTCAATTTACAGCGCTATGAAGACGCATTTTCAGCATATGACCAAGCAGTAAAATATAAACAAAATTATCATCAAGCTTGGTTATCGAGAGGGAATATGCTGATTAATTTACGCCGTTATCCAGAAGCGATCGCCTCTTTTGACCAAGTAATTAAATATAATCCTAATAATTACCAAACATGGTATAGCCGGGGCTGGGCGCTACATCAAATCCAACGTTATGAAGAAGCAGTTCAGTCTTATAATAAGGCGATAGCAGCGAAAGTCAATGATTATCAAGCGTGGTATGGTTTAGGGAATTCCCTATATATTTTGCAAAAATATCCAGAAGCGATCGCCGCTTATAATAAAGCAGTAAAATACAAAGTTGACCACTACGAAAGCTGGTACAGCAGAGGTAATGCTTTAGTAAAATCGCAACGCTATCAAGATGCGATCGCATCTTATACAAAAGCAATTAAATACAAACCTGACTATCAACAAGCCATAGACGCTCGCAACCAAGCACAAAATCAGCAAAATCAACTCCAAACCGAGAAATTAAATCCTGTAATCGTACCCATCATACCTTTTTCTCGCCCCACTAATTCAACACCACCAACAAACTAAAGTATCTGGCTGGTATTAGCAGTTAGGAATAACTATCTACTCATACCAGCCGATTTTATGTTTAACTTTTATATCTTCACCTGGGCAAAAAAAAGTATCAATTTATCTCTAGCATTAGCTCAAACCACAAAAAAATATTCAACAGCCTCTCATGGTAGATTTACTTTAATGACTTTGAATATTCACCTCTTGCAGATCATCTACAGCATTTAAACTTTCAACATGACTAGTTAAAGTATGGCGAATTTGCAAGTTGTTTTTTTTGCTAGCAGAGATTGCTTTTGATAAAGCGACATTTTGTCCTTGAGATTGCTGCTGCTTTTCGGTGTACTCCGCCAATTTGACTTGAGCTTGACTATAAGCAGGAGTGTTCTCAGGAATTTCGTGAAGAAATTTGATCGCACTATCAAAGTTACCCACAAACGCTTGATTATAAGCCTTTTGTAAAAAGTAGGTAGCTCTGATATATTGTTTGTCTTTATACTCGACTAACTTTTCTTGGGCGATCGTGCTAGCAGAGCTTTCAACAGGAACTTTCCGCAGATGTTCTAAAGCACGAGAGAAATCTTTATCTGCTGCTTTATTAAAAGCTTGAGTTAATAATTCTTGCCCCTGACCTTCAATGTTACTACGGGCTTGATCAACTATTTTTTCAGTTTTCGTTTGCCAATATAAAATATCAGGAACTTGCGCTGAAAGACGAAATACATCCGCCCATTTTTTTTCTTGAAAAGCCTTTTCTACTAACTGATATGTTTGGGCAGCAAGTTTCCAGTCTTGTTGCCACTCGTCGATTGTAGCTTGCGCTTCTGGATAAATGTTGCTTTGAGCCGGGATAGATTTAGCCAAAGCGATCGCTTCTTGTAAATCACCTGTCTGATATTCTTCTGTGGCTTTATATAAAGCTTCTGTTCCCACGGGTACTTGGACATGATTCATTAAAGAATATGCTCCCAATCCCATCAACACAGAATTAGTCAGCAGCCCTACTCTCATACCCGTCAGCAGCGGTGGAGATGATGAAGCATGATTTTTTGCTAAATTTTTTTTGTGCTCATCACCTGCTTTTAAAGATGGTCGATCCTGTGTACCGATAATTTTCACCGGTAATTGAGTTTCCCACACCATCTGTTTGAGGATATGCAGCACCTGAGTTGCAGACTGCAACCGCTCTTGATAATCATAACGAATCATTTGGCTGAGAATCGCAGCTAAATAATCACTAACTGGTGTGTTCTCAAAACGCCAAATAATTTCATTGGTATAGCTATCAACCTGTAATTGTAGTGGCGATAATCCAGTTAAAGCTTGAATCGCAATCATCCCCAAAGCGTAAATATCGCTATTGGGTCGCGTCTGACCAATAAATTGCTCCGGCGGGATATAACCTAGGGAAGTCACAGGAACTCGATAGATGGGAGATTCGACATCTATCCCAAAATCAATCGCTTGGATAGAGCCAAAGTCAATCAGCACTAACTTTCCATCACTGGCGCGCCGAACTATATTTTCTGGTTTGACATCACAGTGAATGACGCCTTGAGAGTGGACAAATTCCAGAATTTCTAAAACATCTTGTAGGAATTCAACAACCGCGCTTTCACTCCAAATGGCTTCCCAATGTGTCTTGATTGGTAGTTCTGCTGTTAATGAGTGTCCTTCTATAAACTCCTGTACTAAGTAAAAACGCTCATGTTCCTCAAAGCAAGCAATCAGTTCAGGAATTTGGTTATGACATCCCAAACGCTTGAGAGTTTCGGTTTCGGTGAGAAAACGTAATCTCAAGGTATCCAAGTAACTAGGCTGCGAACTATTAACTTTTAATTGTTTAACAACACACTTTGGGTTCTCGGGATAATCTATATCTACAGCAATGTATGTTTGCCCAAATACACCCGCACCTAGGCTTTGGACGATTTGGTAACGCGCTTGTAGTACTTTACCGATCATGTGATTGGTCATGAGTCTGGTTACTGAGTAAGTCCTTATATTAGGTTTTCTAAGATTGCTCACTTTTTCCGGAACGCCTTCAAAACAAATCACCGTCAGCTTGATTACTAGGCTAAAAACTAGGTTAGTATACGTATTTTTACTAGTGATATGCCTTTTATATACAGTTTTTCAGACATATACAACTTGAACAACACAAAGTATGAAATATTGCTGCTATAATTTACAGTCTGTAATATTTTTTACCTTTAATTAAATAATTTCTGGCTCAACAACAAGGTATGGGTGACATACCTGACAAATTAGCTAATGGCCATCCTGTCAAGGGTTGAGCAATACTTGTAAATATAGTTAATTATCAACTTAGAGGTGATGTTAGGAATGCCCCAATGGAAACTCTCAACAGAATTTACGTTTGACAGCGCGCACTACATTAAAGATTACGACGGCCCTTGTGGTCGGATGCATGGGCATACTTATAAAATCCGCGTTGAAGCTACATCGTCACAGTTGCATTCTTCAGAATACTGCCCACATCCTGTCATGGTAGCCGATTTTAGAACCTTACGCTGGGCAAAACAAGACGTCACCAAAGGGGGACTTGACCACTGCGTTTTGAACGAAGTTTTACCCCCCGAATATGAAACAACCGCCGAGATGATTGCCAAGTATATTTATGACCAAACCAAGAAACAAGTACCACCGGGTGTACAACTGAAAGTGAAGGTGTCAGAAACACCGAATAGTTGGGTAGAGTATGAAGATTGAAGAACTGCGCTGAAAGCGATTGTGCATAGCATCGCCGGTTGGGATCAGCGCTTTTCAAGGATAAATACCTGCATTTGGATTTAATAACACAAACCAAGAATCTCGCGGCTTCAAGTTGTGGGAGTGTCAAAGTATAAATTCTGAGTAGCTGTGAAGGGACTGTGCTTAGACTTATGAAACTTAGCCTGTGCATGATTGTCAAGAACGAAGCCGCAACATTACCTCAATGCTTGACTAGTGTCAAAAATGTTGTCGATGAAATGGTAGTTTTAGATACGGGTTCTAGCGATCGCACTCCAGAAATCGCTACACTATACGGTGCAAAGGTACATCATTTTCCGTGGTGCGATGATTTTAGTGCAGCTCGCAACGCGGCTCTGAAACACGTCACAGGCGACTGGATTTTAGTGTTAGATGCTGATGAGACGCTAGCAGCAGATATCGTTCCCCAGATGAAGTCAACAATCCAAAGTGAAGAATATCTGCTGATTAACTTGGTTCGTTATGAAGTGGGCGCGGAACAATCACCATATTCTCTGGTTTCTCGACTGTTTCGCAATCATCCCAGTATTCAATTTTCTCGACCTTACCACGCTTTAGTTGATGACAGTGTGTCGGGAATTTTGACTCAAGAACCCCATTGGCAGATCGGTTATTTACAAGGAGTGGCAATTCTACATAAAGGATATCAAAAAGCAGCGATCGCCCAAGGTAATAAGTATGCCAGAGCGCAAGCCGCAATGGAAGGTTTTCTAAATACTCATCCTGATGATCCCTATGTTTGCAGTAAACTAGGGGCGTTGTATGTAGAAACTGGCAAAATTGACCAAGGGATGGAGTTGTTGACCAAAGGAATCGCCGAATGTGGGGAAAACTACGAGATTTTGTATGAACTCCATTACCATTTAGGCATTGCTTACAGTCGCTTACAAAATCCCCGACAAGCTATTTATCATTATCAAGCAGCAATCAAGTTGCCGATTTATCCGATTTTGAAATTAGGCGCGTATAATAACTTGGGCAACCTATTCAAAGCCGCTGGCGATTTAAACGGTGCAAAAATCGCCTATGAAACAGCTTTGAAGATTGACAAAAGCTTTGCTGCCGGACATTATAACTTGGGGATGACCTTTAAGGCTTTAGGTTTATTTACAGATGCGATCGCTTCTTACCAGCAAGCCATCAAGTTAAAACCTGACTATGCACAAGCTTATCAAAATTTAGGCGTGGTACAGTTAAAAGTTGGCAATGTCCAAGCTAGCGTCACAGCTTTTAAAAATGCGATCGCCCTTCACGAGCAGCATCACCCAGCAGAAGCTGAGAGATTACGTCAAGGTTTGCGAGAGATGGGGTTAATTTAGATATTTTTGAGATTTCATCAGCTGGAGTTGAGCAAATTTAGACAACCGTTTTTCCCTCAGTAACAGACCAAGATAGACCGCAGCGAGATCGAATGCCTTCCGGCTGGAGGTTAAGATTGAGGGAGAGCATATTGATCAACAAATGGCAAAGCAGGAACATCCACTCACGGGAGAAGCGCTTCTTAAAGAAGTGTGTCGGCGGATTCGGGTGGCACGGAGCTACTGGGATGCTCATAATAATGCTGCCTGTCGGGGAGAGCGAGAACGCGCCTTAGCCCTTTACAATACGCTAACGAAGGAACAGAAAGATCAGATTCCCCAGCAACTGCGGATATGGCTGCGCTACCGCAGTGAAAAATACTTTGGGGCACACCGCACGCCACCAAAATCGAAACGAAAGTCGAAATAGCACTGGCGAGAGTGTTTTTTCAATGTTTACCAACCCAAAAAGTATTTCTGTAAATTGGCAAAAGGGAACCCAAAAACTTGTCCTTCTGCTCAAAGCTGGCAATGAAAAGATTGGAAACACCCGTTGATATCGACGCTCAATGGTTAAGCCGCGATTCTATGATCGTCGCGCCTGAACTGATTGGCTGTACCTTAGTGCGGCACATGCCAGATCAGACAATCCTGCGTGGCTTGATTGTGGAGACTGAAGCCTACGGCCCAGGTGATCCAGCAATGCACGCTTACCGCCGCCCCACTGCCCGCAATCGGGTGATGTTTGGCCCAGCAGGCGTAGCATACGTTTATTTGATTTATGGCACTTACCATTGCTTCAATGTCATCACCGATCAGCCTGAAATTCCCAGTGCTGTGCTGATTCGTGCACTTCAGTTAGACACCGCTCCTGTCTGGATCGAGCCGCAACAGAAACTTCAGCGAGTGGCTGCAGGACCGGGAAAACTGTGTCAGGCGTTCAAAATCGATCGAACGCTAAGCGCAACGCCACTTCAGCCTGGTCAGGCGCTGTGGCTGGAGCATCGTCATTCGCAGTTTCAGCAGCAGCTATCAGATGGTAATCTGTCTCTCATCCAGACTACTCGCATTGGCTTAACTCAAGGCGTTGATCTTCCCTGGCGCTGGTATCTGTCTGGCTGTCCTGCGGTGTCTCGAAAAGGTTGAGCAGTGCGATGTTGGTTACCGTGATCGCGCAAAAACTCCAGCAGATGGTGGAGTTAAATAAAACTCGCATCAACTACCTGGAGACATTCCAGCAGATGATTACAGAGTACAATGCTGACTCACGGAATGTGCAGATATTCTTCAATGATTTGATTAACTTTGCTCAGGAATTGGTGCTGAAGATAAAAGAGCGATCGCTATCCCAAATCCCCAAAAGTAATCAACTGGGGTAAAGACCTTTACCCTTCCACTTTACCCCAGTTTTACCCCAGAAACGTCTATTGGGGTAAACACCTCTACCTTACATTTTTACCCCAGTTTTACCCCAGTTCTTTATCCAAAATACCCAAAATAACCCCAAAAATCTCTAAAGGCTTGTTTTCTAAGCACTTTAACGTCCAATAAAAAAGGGCTTGAAAGCCCCCAAATACTTATACTTTCTTAAAGGCGACACCCAGATTTGAACTGGGGGATGGAGGTTTTGCAGACCTCTGCCTTACCACTTGGCTATGTCGCCGCTTTGTGCTTTTGAAGATCACCTGAATGCTATTGATTAAGGCTTAATAGTCATCAGAATTTTAATGATACCACACAGGTTTATTGTTGACTACTGTAAACTATGCCTAGCTGATGGCAGAAGGGAATAGGGAAGGGGGAACAGTTCCTTATTCCCTATTGCCGTAAGGGAGTAAGAGACTCCCGCTGCTCATGGGTAGGGATTTTAAATTTTGGATGTGTCTACTCTACTTCAGGCGATCGCTGAAGCTTGGGGTTTAGCGAAGATCATTCGGCCTGCGGTGGTTTGTAGGGCGCTGGTAACTACTACTCGCAATTCCCCTCCCACATAACTGCTACCTTCTTCCACGACAACCATTGTCCCGTCGTCTAAGTAACCAATCCCCTGGCTGGGTTCTTTACCTTCTTTGAGAATTTTCAAATCCAGGTTATCGCCGGGTAGGTAGGTAGGACGAACGGCGTTGACTAAATCGTTGACGTTTAAGACTGGGACTTTCTGTACACTGGCGACTTTCGACAAGTTGTAGTCATTGGTGAGCAGAGTTCCGCTAATCTCTTGAGCAAAACGGACTAATTTTGCGTCTACGGTGGGGGTATCTTCGTAGTCAATGGGGTTGATGAGAATGCGATCGGGGTAAGCTTCCCGAATGCGATTGAGAATCTCTAAACCTCGTCTCCCCCTGACTCGTTTTTGGTCTTTGCTGGCATCTGCGACTTGTTGCAATTCTTGTAAAATAAACTGAGGGACGATGATTTGCCCTTCTAAAAATCCTGTTTCTAGAAGCGCTTCAATTCGACCATCGATGATGCAGCTGGTGTCTAAAACTTTGGTATTTGCAGGCTTGAGTGTGCCCTCCACTACCATGGTTTCTACGGGGTTGGGATTGATTAACCGTAGCAACCCTCTACCGTGGGTGTCGGCTAAATTCATGCCAGTCACAGATAGCATGATACTACCAACGACTGCCACTAAGGGCTTGATGAAACTAAAGTCGGCGGGAATGGGTAACAAAAATAACGGTGCTAACATCAAGTTGGCTACTAACAGCCCAATGACTAAGCCGATCGCTCGCGTTAAAATTACTTCCAGTGGCATTTCGCGGACTTGTGCTTCTAGACGGCGATATGTTGTTTGGAATCTCAGCCCGACTGCACCGCCAATAATGGCAGCAAACACGGCAAATACTAGGCGTAAGGCATCGAGGTTTGTCACACCAGCGACTGTGCTGTCTGGCAACAGTTCTATGCTGTAAAACCCTATTCCTGACGCTGCTAGGATGAATGAAAAAATTATAATTGCGTCTAACATGGTTGTTTTGTTTTCCTGCAACTGAGTTAACCAAATCTAGTTAAGTATTTTTTATTTCGTCGCTAAGATAGATTCAGAAATATTTACTTACACTAAAGGTTTGAGCAGGCAATATCTGCAAACATTATAACCAAATACTTCTATATCCATATTTTGAATTGTTTTATTATCAGCCGATGAAACTATAGATATATTAATAATTTTCATTTTTTTTAATTTTCAATACGGTTAATTTTATTTTTTTTCACAATGGATCAAAAAGTTAATGTTTTTAATGTTCCTAGTTCTGCTTATGTGCATATCCCGTTTTGTCGGCGCAGGTGTTTTTATTGTGATTTTCCGGTGTCTGTGGTGGGCGATCGCTTGCGGGGTGAAACTTCCGGGACTATTTCCCAATATGTGGAAGTGTTATGTAACGAAATTGCGATCGCACCAACTTTTGGTCAACCTTTAAAAACGATTTTTTTTGGTGGGGGTACACCTTCGCTACTATCAACGGCGCAGTTAGAAAAGATACTCACAGTTTTAAAGCAGCGGTTGGGAATTGTGCCTGGGGCAGAAATTTCTATGGAAATTGACCCTGGTACGTTTGATTTAGCACATATAAAAGGCTACCGTAGCCTTGGTGTCAATCGTGTTAGTTTCGGTGTCCAAGCGTTTCAAGCAGAGTTGTTAAAAATTGCGGGGCGATCGCACTCAATTGCAGATATTTTTGCAGCTTTGGAATTAATCCGCCAGGTCGAGATTCCCGAATTCAGTATAGACTTAATTTCTGGTTTACCGCATCAGTCTTTGGATCAGTGGCAATATTCTCTAGCAAAAGCTGTAGATATCGCACCGACTCATATTTCTATTTATGATTTAACAATCGAGCCGGGAACTGCTTTTGGTCGTTATTATCAACCCGGTGCTCTGCCATTGCCAACGGACGAAACGACTGTGAAAATGTATGAAATGGGACAGCAAATCTTAACTGGCGCAGGTTATCAGCATTATGAAATTTCCAACTACGCCCAGCCAGGACATCAGTGTCAGCATAATCGAGTTTACTGGGAAAATCGCCCCTATTATGGCTTTGGTATGGGTGCGGCGAGTTATGTGGAGGGAAAACGCTTTACTCGTCCCCGGAAAACCCAGGAGTATTATCAGTGGGTCAAAGCTGGATGTGTGATTGATTGTGATGTCACACCACCACAAGAGGTATTATTAGAAACATTGATGCTGGGGTTGCGTTTAGCTGAGGGTGTGAGTTTGTCGAGTTTAACCGCAGAGTTTGGTGCAGAAAAAGTTGCAGAAATTCAGCGATGTTTGCGATCGCATTTTGAGCGAGGTTGGATGGAAGTTGCACAAGGAAGGTTGCGTTTCACTGATCCCCAAGGTTTTCTGTTTTCTAATGTGGTTTTGGCAGAGTTATTTGCACAGTTCGGATCATAGACGAATGGCGCTGATTAGAGAAAAGGGCGTTGCTGATTAAAAGTATGAAATTGAGAAAGGTGAATTCATATTCTGATTCAGCAACGCCACCTTTACGTTCTGAAGGCTACAGCCTAGATAAAGTATGGTCAATCCTCAATGCTGAAGGCTATACCACCTCACGCGGTAGCCTGTGGACTAAGCAGGCACTAAATAAAAGATTGGTAGCCGCGTAAAATTAAATACAAATAATTCAAAACAGAGGTGATACCCTCTCTTTTTTATGGCTATTACATTTTGTAAGTATCTTACAAATTACCTAACCCGTTAGCGCATAAGTTTCTCAGCTAGAAACAGTGAACTTTTTTTAGATTGAACACGAGGCTTTTGATGTAAGCCTAAAACCCATACAAGAAAATATAAAGGAACATAGAAGCTAAGTTTTAGAGCAAGAACTGTTTTGATGGAATGATAATCTTGTGTAACGGTTGTATCAGTCCAGTTATCGAGCCAGTCTCCATCTACATCCTTAACAAATTGGCGAATTCCATCCACGTCATGAACTCTTCTAGAATGTCTCAAGGCTCTAGCTCTCTCAAGAGCAACTCTTGCTCTGCTGATTCCCGGATATTCAAGACCCCTTGATAGAGTAGCCATTGCACTTTACTTGTCAATACTATCTACAAAATAACAGTTTCCTTGGATTTGGTCACTATGCTGAAATACAGATAGACCAATTCTTTGCTCTACTTGAGTCAATCTTGGATTAAAACTTACAAATAAAGCTCGGTTAATACCCCAGTACGTCAAGGTTGATTGCCATTCTCGCTGCTTGTTTTGAGAATGAATATCATTTAATGTTGTGACTTGCACACATAAAGGTAAAGTTCTTGACCCTGAGGCTATAAAATCAGTTGCCATTGACAAATCGGCAATATAAGAGTTTAAAGTGCTTCCTCCCAAAGATTCTATTTCTTGACAGACTTGATCGATAAAAGATTTATCATTTGCCTTGAATTCACCTGCCATTAAATTTTTCTTCCAAGTGGGCATCTTAGGGTCACGCTCATTAATCCAATTCGTGAATAAAACTTTATACCAGTATTGTTCTGTCGGTGTTAGCTGTGCAAACAGAGTATTTCTATCTTCTTCGGAGAGTAGTTGAGCTTCAAGCCAGAAAGTAGCATCACTCAGCAATTCTTCAAGAAACTGCAAGACATGAGGCTTACTTTTTAGAAGACCAGATTTTTTCTTGGCTATCCAGCATCTTATCTCATCTAATCTAGAAGCCAGTTTGGGGAAGATAGATCGACTTTCTTCAATTAGTGTATTTAAATCAGACCTAATATCGTCTGGGGCTCTTTGCACGCTGAGTATATTTTTATATTGTTAAAACAACGACCAATCCTAACACAATAGAAGATATCTACACCCCTAACGGCAAAGTTAGACACCAATTAATCATCCACAAAGCCAACACCAAAGGCAAGCTAGCAACCCGCACCATTCCAGTAATAGAAGACTTACGCCAAATACTCAGCAATTATTACTCTCTTTTCGGTACAAAGTTAAAGAGGGAATAGGTAATAGAAAACTCTTAACTGTTCCCCGTTCCCTATTCCCTTTGAAAATCGCTATAAACTACCTGTGAATACCTTTGTCGCTGGGCCAGTCATGTAAAGGCGTTGGTCAATTTCTGACCATTCGATTTGCAAGGAACCCCCTGGTAATTCTATAGTCGCGGTGCGATCGCTCTTACCTGTCAATACGCCAGCCACTAACGCCGCACAAGCGCCGGTACCGCAAGCTAAGGTGATTCCTGCGCCCCGTTCCCAAACCCGCATTTTTAAATAATCAGGGCGGACTACTTGCATAAATTCAGTATTTATGCGTTGGGGAAAGGCTGGGTGATGCTCAAATTGCGGGCCGATAATTTCCAGGGGGATAGCGGCGACGTCTTCCACAAAGGTGATGCAGTGGGGATTTCCCATGCTGACACAGGTGACATCCCAAGATTTCCCTGCTACTGCTAGGGGTTGATTAATCACTTTCTCGGCTGCGGGTGTCAAGGTGGTGGGAATTTCGCCAGCGAGTAATTTCGGTAAACCCATATCCACCTTGACTTGACCGTCGGACATCAATTCGGTTGTAATTACTCCCGCCAGGGTTTGAATGCGATACAGGTTTTTATTTCTCGATTCACCCTCCAACTCTGCTAAAAACACAGCTAAACAGCGAATACCGTTACCACACATTTCTGGTTCTGAACCATCGGAATTAAAAATTCGCATAGTGTAATCAGCACCACTTTCACCGGTAAGGGCAAAAATTACACCATCAGCACCGATACCAAAATGGCGATCGCACCAGGCGATCGCTTGCTCAGGAGTCAATACAGGTAAGGATGACGCCCGATTATCAATGAGAATAAAGTCGTTGCCTAGACCTTGATACTTAGTAAATTCAATTGCCATTTGTTTAGAGATCAATTATCAATGATTAGGGAATGGGACAATGGGAAAGCGACTGCTTAACTAGGGTTCGCCGCATCCCCTCACCCCCAGTCCCTAGCCCCTAACTCCTCAATTAAACACATTACCAAAATGCTGACAACTGAATTTGATACTTCGCTTCCCAGCATTCGCCAAGTGCAAAATCTGATTAAACAAACTGCAATAGTGGAATTTAAACTGTTAACAGGCGATTTGCTTACAGGTAGGGTGATTTGGCAAGATCCAAACTGTGTATGTGTTGTGGATGAGAGCAATCAGCAAACCACAGTTTGGAAACAAGCGATCGCCTACATTAAAGTTAGAGGTTAGTTAATTCCCCCATCCCCCTCATTTATCCCAGAGGGAGAGGACTATTAAGGGAAAACAAAAGTTGCAGATGATTGAGACTAGATAAGCTGCCGCATAATAATATTTGGTCGCCTACTCGCAATTCTGTGTTGCCTTCAGGGGAGCGAATAAATTTACCGTCTCGTCGCATTGCTTGTACTTCTACGTCATATTTTTGGCGGATATCTAAATCTGTGAGGGTTTTATTCACAACGGGGGAATCGGTGTTGACTGTCATCCACTGACAAGCGCTGTGTTCTCCAGGAACAACCGCTTTACCTAGAGCAAATTCCGCGAGAGCGGCTAGTTCTTCATCAGCCCCTACGACTAAAAGGCGATCGCCTTCTAATAATTTGGTTTGGTTATCTGGATAGTCGATTTCTACACCGTTGGTGCGGCGTATAGCCATTAAGCTGGCGCCTGTTAAGTAGCGCATATCTGCTTCTTCTAAAGTCATCCCGATTAGGGGCGAACCGGATGGGAGGGGATACCAGCGGCGATTTAAATCCAAGGTTGCTTGCTCTAAGTCGCGGGAAACTTCCGATGCAGAACGGTCTGGTCTTAATGCTAAATAATGATTATTGCGGATTTGCTGCATTTCCCGTTGGATGACGGCGGGTGACAAACCTACATCTGTTAATAAATAACTAGCCATTTCTAAGCTGGCTTCAAATTCCGGTTGCACTACTTCCCTTCCACCCAGTTGATAAAGCACTTCAATATCTTTATCTTGGTTGGCGCGTACGACTAAATTGAGTTCTGGGCACAGTTCCAGGGCGCGTTTGACACAAAGACGGGTACTCATCGGATCAGGAAGGGCGATCGCCATGGCTTTGGCGTGGTTCACTCCTGCAGTTTCGAGCACGTGGAGGCTAACGCAATTACCGTATACATAGGAGACGTTGGCGTCTCGTAGCTGCTGAATTCTCCGTTCTGATTGGTCAATGACTACCACAGGTAACTGGTGTTGCTGCAAGAGCTTGACCAAGTTTTTACCCACTCGCCCATAACCACAAACGACTACGTGGTCTTTGGAGGGTAGTTCTTCGGAAATATCCCGTGGCTGTTCTTCTTCTAAGTATGGCTGCAACCAAGGCATGGTTTCAGCAAAATTAAAAATAAATGGCACTAACCGCAATACAAATGGGGTAATTACCAAGGTGACAGCGGTGGTGCCTAAAATTAATAAATATATCTGTCGAGACACTAGCCCCAAGGCTTGTCCTTCACTGGCGAGCACAAAGGAAAATTCCCCAATTTGCGCTAGTCCTAAGCCTGCAATCAAGGCTGTTTTTAATGGATAGCGGAACAGCTTGACTAGGGGTGTAATAATCAGAAATTTACCGACAAAAACTATCGCCACCAATCCCAAGATTAATTCTAGGTTGTGCCAGAGAAACACTGGGTCAATTAACATGCCAATGGCGGCAAAAAATAAACTGGCGAAGATATCCCGCAGTGGCTCTACATAAGTCAGGGTTTGATCGGCGTATTCCACTTCGGAAATCATTAAGCCGGCGACAAAGGCCCCCATTTCAATTGACAGCCCTAAATATTCGGTTAATAGGGCAATACCTAGGCATAATGCTACTACACCTAATAAAAATAGCTCGCGGCTTTCAGTTCGAGCTAAAAGCCGCAACAAGGGGGGTATAAGCCAAATTCCCGCAACTACTGCACCTGCAGCAAATAAACCAATCCGCAACAAGGCTGTTAATACTGCTACACCGATCGCTTCTCCTGGTTCATGCAAAGCTGGGAGTACGGCGATCATCAATCCTAATGCTAGGTCTTGGACGACTAAAATACCCAGCATCACCTGTCCGTGGGGTGTTTCGGTTTCGTTGCGTTCCATCAAGCATTTGAGGACAACGGCTGTGGATGATAAGGACAGAATTGACCCCAAAAACACGCCTTTTGCAGGAAGAGTTCCCCAGGCGCCGGTGACGCCACACACCAAAACTGTGACCGCAATTGTCAACGCAATTTGTAGCCCTCCACCTCCGAGGGCGATCGCTTGTACTTTTTTGAGTTGAGCAAAGGAAAACTCTACTCCCAATGCAAAGAGCAAAAAAGCTACCCCAAACTGGGCGAGAGTTTCTACTTGAATAATTTCTTTGATCAGCCCCAGTCCCGCTGGCCCGACAATCATCCCACCAATGAGATAACCCAACAAAACTGGTTGTCGTACCAGCGATGCTAACAGTCCCCCACAAGCAGCCACAGCGAGAACTGAAACTAAATCAACAATTAGTCGAAAATCTTCTTGCACTAATTTTAAAAATAAATATTAAGACCTGTTAACCTCAGCATACAAATTTTTGAGATATTTTCGGGAAAAATTATTGATGCAGTGACCACAAATTTTTTAATAAATGTATTGTATGAAAGGGAACAGGGAACAGGGAACAGGGAACGGGGAAAACTAAGCCGCCCACGAGGGGACGAGGCTTTAAATTTACCTCTTTTCGTAAATTTTGGTCAGGGAGAGTAACACTAAGGGTGACGGGGAAAATGACAAATGACAAATTCCCCTCGCCGCTTACGCTACATCCCCAGATTTCCAGGTATTGTAAGTATCTTCAATAAATTTACTGCTACGACGAGTTCCTTTGTTTTTTGTGACTTTGACTTTCAAGGTGGTCAGATACATGCCATGCATGACTTGATGTCCATAACCGAAAACTGTACCAATTTGGCCTGTGATGGGATATTGAACATCTCCGTTATGCAACATGGGTTCTAACTCCTGGATAATCTGGGTTGATATTAGGGATGAAGAATGAAGTCTGAAGTATACTTCAGACTTCATTCTTTAAGCTGCTACTTGCGATTTACTCTTGGTTACTGTAGGATTTTCGGCTAACAGGCGGGTGTATAATTGGGCGAGTCTGGAGGCGACGCTATGCCAACTGAAAGCGATTTCTACCCTTTGTCGCCCGGTTTCACCTAACTGTTGCGCCCATTCTGGGTTAGTGAGAATACGGTCGATTGCTGCACCAAAAGCTACTTCATCTTTGGGTGTTGCCAGTAGACCTGTAACTTCTGGGACTACGGTAAATTGTAATCCGCCTACGTTACTGGCGACTACGGGGGTTCTACAAGCCATCGCCTCAATGGCTACTAAACCAAAGGGTTCGTAGTGGCTGGGTACTACGCACACATCAGCGGCGGCGTAGTAGTAGAGCAGGTCTGTGTCGTCTAGGCGACCAGGAAAGGTGGTACAATCCTTGAGTCCAAGTTCGGCAACGATGTTAGCGATGCGATCGCGTTCCATGCCGTCGCTCTGACCAGGACGACTACCACCGCCAATGACTAGTTGCAGGTCAGCTTGACCTCGAAGTCGAGATTTAGCGATCGCTCTGACTAAGGTTTCAATTCCTTTGCGCTGGTCAAAGCGACCAACATAAAGTACCATCTTAGTGTCCGCTGCTACACCTAAATGTTTTCTCGCCTCAGTCTTGCCAATTTTGCCGAACTTATCAATATCGGTTCCACAAGGAATCATTTCCATCCTTCCTTTGGTGGAAACAAGTATCCGCATGTGCTTCTGTTCTTGAGGACTGGTTGCAATCACTCGATCTACAGTCTCTAAACAAGTTTTTTCTACAGCTAGTCTCTGGACTGCAATTACAGGAATATTACTGATACTTCTGTATTTAACTGCTCCTAAGGAGTGGTAAGTATGCACTTGAATCAGCGGTTGCTGCTTTTTCAATTCCATCCCCACCCATGATGATAACCAGTAGTTGGTATGGATGATTGGGTATTGAAATCCTTGATGCTGTTGAAATTTTTGGAATTCTCCTAGAAATTCACCGAGGTAGTCGAATAAATGATCTCGTCCGATAAACTGTGATGGCCCAGCCTTGAGGCGAATGGTGCGACAGTTTTGATTATGCTGGATAATGGCGGCTTGCTCAGGATGAGAGCGACGAGTAAACATGTCTACTTGCCAACCTTGTTCAGCTAATGCGTAGCCTACTTGACGCACATAAACGTTTTGACCTCCAGCTTCTTCTTTACCGATCTCAATAGCTGGGTCGCCATCAACAGAAATCAGTGCAATGCGTTGCTTGTTATTTTGGAACATAGTAAACTTTACCTTATGGCAAATTATCCTGCCTCACAAGCCAGAAAATCAGGTGTATTTAGCCTCTCTTCATTGCCGAGGGCAGGCACGACGAAGCGCAAAGTTACCAGCCAAGGACACTTACGAGAACAAAGCATTATTATCTAATAAAAATGCCGCTCGTTTAGTCTCCTCTCAATGCCTACGAAGTTAGCTGACGGGCTAGAACTGAGAGATGTCCTTCTCTACAAATATCAAGTTGAAGATAGGAAGTTTGTTGAATCTTCTTAACTCTAACTTGCTGTTTTGTTGGAGACACGCCCCAAATTTGGTTCCTCCGCTCCCTGCTGACTTTGAGTTGCAAAAGCTCCCAGAGTAAGCAACGGATTAGGCAGACTGATTCAGTTTTCTTTACATTACCTTGTAAACAGGAAATGAGTCAAGAAGTTGAACAAACAATTGGTGTTGCAGAACACTTGAGTTTTTTGGTATTTGTGATTTGTGATTTGTCAAGATAAAACCTGACAATTTGGTGTTTAATGCTGAATATTTTGGCTGCAAAACTCCCGCATTGGTGGTTGATGCTCAATGTTGCGAGTTGAGAGCCTGATGTGAACGATGATAACTGAGGTGATATCAAGGATTTTGCTGTAGAAACTTGGTCATGGGACATCTGTAAACCAAAAATACAAGATTTCGGCGTCCCTCATCACTTCTTGTTTGTTTGTAACAAAATCTGTAACAGCAAAACTATTTGTGCGTGTACCCGTCTAAATTGGTGAAACTTCTCAGACGATCGCGCCGATGGACGGATAAATGTTATTCCAGGATATTCGAGATTATCAAATCCTCTTTCTCTCCTTATTCCTCTGTTTAGGGATTGGGACAAGAGATTGGACATTGCGACCGGAGTTAATTATTGTGGCGATCGCTACTTGTTTATTAACTCAAGGGATGCTGTCTTTGTTTAGGGATCAAGGGGTAAAAGCACTTGGTTTGCGTAGTGCGCTCATTACGGCATTGGGACTCAGTTTACTATTACGGGCTGACCATTGGACAACGATCGCCATAGCTGCAGTTAGTGCGATTGGTAGTAAATTTGTTCTGCGGGTGGGAGATAAGCATGTCTTCAATCCTGCTAATTTTGGCATCATTACCGCTTTACTATTCACTGCTGACGCTTGGGTTTCACCGGGACAGTGGGGTGAAGACTGGTGGTATGGGCTATTGTTTTTCGGGACTGGGGGAATGATTTTACAGCGCGTCGGTCGTTGGGACACGACAGCGGCTTTTTTGGGTTGCTATTCTCTGCTGGAAGCGATGCGTAATCTTTGGTTGGGTTGGACTTGGGATGTTTACCTACACCGATTAATGAGTGGTTCTCTAATTTTATTTGCGCTGTTTATGGTTACTGATCCTCGGTCGATTCCCAACGCACCTATTGGTCGGATTGTTTGGGCAATGTGCATCGCCATTTTAACTTTTATCTTGCGAAATTATTTGTTTGTACCAACTGCAGTTTTCTGGGCGTTATTCATGCTGGCGCCGTTAAGTATTCTGCTGGATTTGCTCTGGTTAGCTCCGGAGTTTTCTTGGCGACAAAAACAGGAGGAGGGATAAATCAATGAAAACTTTCAGGTATTTTGTTTCCTTGGTGTTGGTGTTAGTGGGTGTGATGTGCTTCGCACCCACAGCTTGGGCGTTTTGTGGATTTTATGTTGCGAAAGCAGACGCAAAGCTATATAACAAAGCTTCTCAGGTGGTGATGGTGCGAGATGGCGATCGCACTGTGTTAACCATGGCTAATGATTTTCAGGGTGAAGTCAAGGATTTTGCGATGGTAGTGCCTGTACCTACAGTACTGCAAAAAGAGCAAGTCCGCGTTGCCGAATCAAAAATTATCGAGCGTTTGGATGCTTTTAGTGCACCACGATTGGTAGAATATTTCGATTCCGATCCTTGTGAACCAGTTTATCAGCGTGGCGGCAATTTGCAACTCGCTCTACCTACACCCTCAGCTACTGAGAACAGAGCGCGAGAGAGCGCTGATAGTTTAGGTGTAACTGTGGAAGCGCGATTTAGTGTGGGTGAATATGATATTTTGATTCTCAGTGCGAAAGAATCTGGTGGATTAGAAACATGGCTCAACCGCAACGGTTATAAAATTCCCAGAGGAGCAAAAGAACTGCTCAAACCTTACATTCGCTCTTCAATGAAATTCTTTGTTGCTAAAGTCAATCTGGAAAAATTTGAGCAATCTGGTTATCAGCTACTTCGACCTTTACAAATTGCTTATAAGTCACCTAAATTCATGTTACCTATTCGGTTAGGCATGATTAATGCTACCGATGAACAAGATTTAATTGTTTATGTTTTATCACCCAAAGGACAAGCAGAAATCACCAACTACCGCACAGTTGAAGTTCCTTCTAATGCCAATATTCCTATTTTTATCAAGAATGAGTTTGGCGATTTTTATAAATCTTTATTCCAAACAGTTTACGCCAAAGAAGACCGCAAGGTGGGTTTTTTAGAATATGCATGGGATATGGGTAGTTGCGATCCTTGCGCTGCGGAACCGCTAACACCAGCAGAACTGAAACAAGCGGGTGTATTCTGGTTAGATGGTGCTGCTGGTGATGTTGAACAACCCCAAAATTTTCGCCGTCCTTTTCCTAGTAGTAATGTCTTCATTACCCGTCTACATGTGCGCTATACTCGCAATAAATTTCCTGAAGATTTGATGTTTCAAACCACTTCTAATCGTGAATCTTTTCAGGGACGTTACATCTTACAACATCCTTTTAGAGGTGAACTCAATTGTCCAGCCGGTCGAGAATACAAGCGGACTTTATCGAGGCGTTTTGAACAAGAAGCACAAACCCTCGCCAAGCTGACAAATTGGAATATCCAAGACATTCGTCAAAAAATGAAATTGACTGTGGGTAAGTTGACTAACTCTTGGTGGGATAATTTTATTGGTTGGTTAGGGTTTAGAGATTAATACTTAGTTAGGCGAGATGATCAAGAGCGATCGCTAGTACAGGATTCTTGCTACATTTTGGGGAAGCTGGGTACACTTTTATTCTTTCTTCCCTATTCCTTATCTCTATGAATAAGTTCAGAAATTGAAATGGATTTCTATAGATAATTGATTTTTACCATTACCAATTACCAACCTGATAAATTATATTAAGTGATCAAACAGCGCTTCAATAAGATAAAATGCACGGATAGCTCACCTAGTGACGTTTAGTGGTGTTAGGAGATGACGCTCTCGTTCAAAGACAAACACAATTGGCTACCAGTAAAGCGCTACTGGGAATTACTACAAGTTTTGGTGACAAGAACATTGAAGGTGCGCTATCGGGGTTCATTTCTAGGAGTATACTGGTCACTGTTGAACCCACTAATCATGACAGGCTTGTATACTGCCATTTTTGGAGCAACTTTCGCCTCATATTACAATAATTCTATTCCAAATTACATATTGGCAGCTTTTACAGGCTTAGTTGTAATCAATTTCTTCTCATCTTCTACATCCCAAGCTTTAACTAGTGTAGTCAATAACGGTGCACTTTTAAATAAAATTCGCTTACCAGTCAGCGTTTTTCCTGTATCCATGATTGCAGCGAATGTATTTCAGTTTTCAGTCGGAGTATTACCATTACTAGTAATCATCACTTTAATTAACTCCCACAGTATCATCAATACATTAGCGCTACTTTTTCCGTTCATCGCTCTAATTTTAGTCTGCACAGGAGTGGGTTTTTTAGTAAGTGCGTTATACGTTTTTTTTAGAGATTTACCTTACTTTTACGAGCTAATTACTTTTGTCATTTGGATCAGTAGTCCTGTGTTTTATCCAGCCGCTATTGTTCCACCGCAGGTAAAGCCTTTTTTAGGGTTGAATCCATTATCACCAATAATTGAAAGTCTTCGTCAGATCACGCTATCAGGAACACCACCAGATTTGAGTTTAATCAGTGGTGCTTTACTCAGTGGCATAATAATTGTTGCAGTGGGATGGACTTGTTTTCAATTTTGGCGTCATCAATTTATGGATTTGCTTTAAATGGAAGTAATTCGCTTGGATCAAGTTTCGTTGTGGCGACGAACACAAGAAGAGTTTTCTTATGATCTAAAGAAGACACTATTATCATTTTTGGAAGGAAAATATCGTCAGCCAGCTAAAAAGTTAGTGTTGGATCAAATAAATTTGGTGATAGAAAAAGGTGAAAAAATAGGTATTATCGGTGCAAATGGCTCAGGTAAATCAACTATACTCAAAATAATTTCTGGTATTTTGCAACCCACTAGCGGAACAGTCAGAGTACGAGGTCAAATTGCACCATTGATTGAACTAGGAGCCGGTTTTGATCCAGAAATTTCAGTGATGGATAATATTCTACTTTATGGAGTTTTGCTAGGTTTTTCTAGAGCAGAGATGCGACTGAGAGCACAATCAATTCTAGAATTTGCCGAGTTGCAAGATTATGCATTAGTCCCAGTCAAGGGTTTATCTTCCGGCATGGTAGCACGTTTAGGATTTTCAATTGCAACTGATGTTCAGCCTGATATTCTCATTTTAGATGAAGTGCTTTCAGTGGGAGATGAAAGCTTTAATAGAAAGTGCAAACAAAGAATTGATAAATTTTGGGTCGATGAAGTGACAGTTTTAGTTGTGTCACATTCTATGGAGTTTATCCGCGAATCGTGTCAAAAAGCCGTCTGGATCAATAATGGAAAAATCAAATTTTTTGGAAAGCCTGTAGAAACAGTGGAACATTATCTAAATTTTGTAAGTCAGTCGTGAAGGCGAGATAAATTTTTCTACTTGTCCTAAATTTTCAAGAGAGAAATGATGAATCTACAGGAAATTAACGTTTTAATAGATGGTTATAACTTAGAACTTATTAAAGGTACTGGTATAAAAACTTATGGCATAAGTCTAATTAAAGCCTTGGCTTGTTTAGGAGCAAATACAGATATCTTATGCAGTCGCTATACCAATAATACTGATTCTATTTTAGACGAAACTTTATTTTTTGACATCCCCAAACAAACTGACAGCAAATTGTCTTTAGCTAAGAGTATGGTCTTCGCGGCTAGTAAGCAATTTTATCGAGCAAAAAAAATACCAGTGAGTGACTTCGTTATCAAGCAAAATAGCGATCTTATTTTTGAATATTTATCCAAGTCTGGAGAAATTTTTAATCTTCCTGATTGTTTTGCGATCGCTAATAATCTATATAAGCGGTTAGGAATGAATGCGAACATTAATGTGCCCAAAAAAATTGATGTATGGCACGCAACATATCCATTACCCGTACAAGTCAACAACGCTAAAAGAATCACGACAATTCATGATTTAATACCACTCAAACTACCCTATACAACTTTAGATGATAAGAGTTTTTTCTTCAATAATATAAAAAAATCCATTCAAGATTCTCAAGTTATTATTACCGTTTCCGAAAATACAAAAAAAGATATATTAGATTGTTTTGATATTCATCCAGATAAAATTAATGTCACATATCAACCAATCATTGATCAGACACTTGCACTCACAGAAAAATCAGAAGAAGAGATTTATAAACAATTAAAAAAATTTAGAATCAAATATAAAAAATACATTCTTTTTGTAGGAGCAATAGAGCCGAAAAAAAATGTAGGAAGACTGATAGACGCTTACAGTGGATTAGATACGGATATACAACTGGTGATAGTTGGAAAGAAGGCATGGTTATGGGAAGGGGAAATTGGTAAGCTAGAAGCAATGTTTAGCTCTAAATTTCATACCAAAGTTAAATTACTAGAATTTGTCACTAGAAATGATTTACTTTACTTATATAAAGGTGCTCTGTGTTTTGCTTTTCCATCCTTATATGAAGGATTTGGTTTACCACCTTTAGAAGCAATGGCGATGGGATGTCCTGTAATTACCTCTAATGTATCTTCTTTACCAGAAGTTTGTGGAGATGCTGCTCTTTATGTAGATCCCTATGATTCCATTGATATCAGGAAAAATCTTGAAACTCTGATCAATAACCCTCATCTGCAAAAACAGTTTTCCCAAGCAGGGAAAGAAAGAGTCAAGTTATTTAGCATGGAAAACTATGTTAAAAAACTTTATGAAGCATATACGAAAGTGCTCTAAGATGCCATAATACCCTTGTTTTTCTGGTAATCGGTATATTATGAAATTTCCCACACATGATAAATATTGGGTAGATACTGCAAATTTCTTAAAAGAAAATATTCAAGAAGGCGAAAAAATAGTAGCGCCAACTGAGTTTGCAGAACGATTTCCAGGAAAGACAAAATCTTATTCTGGCGTCATTAGTCAAGATGGGCGAAATTATGATTTAGTCGTCATTCATAAAGGTATGATGGATGACTTAGAATATTCTTGGTTAATGTTAGTGACTAAAGAGTATGTTCCGCTATTTGCTAATGAAGTATTTGTGATTTTTTCTAAAAACCTAAATCAACCTCAAATCGATAAAAATCTAGTTCATTGGCAAGCATTTGATGAAAAAATGCAAAACCTAGCCACATCAGAAATAAATTTACCAAAAGATACCAACGAATTACAAAATCAATCTTTTAAAACACTGCAACAAGATTCTATTGACTCTAATACGGATTATGCAACTCTTTCTTTAGGAAAAATTAAAGAATTAATGGATCATAGATACGAGTCTCAGAATGCTTATAGTGTTGTTTATTTGTGGGATGAAGTTAGAGCTAAAGAACTAAATAAACATGTAATTGAGGCTATTTTTCCCACTAATGAGAGTAGAATACTGGAAATTGGTTGTGGAATTGGAGGTAGTGCTGCCTACATAGATCAATGTAAAGAATATATTGGCACGGATCTTTCTGACGCAGCCATATCTCAAGCATATCTTCAGTATGGAAATAAACAGAATTTCCAGTTCATGACAATGGACGCCATGAATTTAAAATTTGAAGATAATAGATTTGACGTGGTTATTGCAAAAGAAGTTATAGAGCACCTTCCTAATCCTGTAAATTGTGTTAAAGAAGCTTTTAGAGTATTAAAAACTGGTGGTATTTTTATTGTTACTTCACCTAACCGTGACAGCTTACATCTGCGCGTCAACAGGATGCTTGGATATGAAAATTTTAAATGTTCCTTTGACCACATAAAAGAATTTACCTTTGAAGAAGCATCAGAAATGCTCATTCAAGAAGGCTTTAAAATTAAGAAGACAAAAGGTGCTTTTTTAATGCCATATTGGGGAATATCAACTGTAGATACACCTGTACGTCATTTAACTGATAATGATCCAATAATGGTTGAAATGCTCAGAGAATTGGGAGAACGTGTCGGTGCTGAGTATGGATTTTGTTTTATCATTATATGCGAAAAACCGTAGTTAATATGCAATTTATTTGTTGACATATGTCATTCATATAGGCATAGCTTTACTATGCCTTTAATTTAATTATGCTAATTGAACAAGATTTCAACCATTATAAAAATCTTCAAAAATTACAGAAATAGCTTGGTATAAATTTGCTAAGATCTTTATTAGTTAATCTATCTATTCTTTTATCTCAACCTACTGGCATAAGCAACTATGCTCAAAATATTTTTCCTTATTTAACATCTCTCAAACCAACTTTATTAACTGCTAAAAATTTCCCCGAATTTGACTGCTACCCGGTTCCCTCAAACTTAACTCCAGACCAAGGTACAAAAGGACATTTTAACCGCCTGATCTGGACACAATTCCAGCTACCACAAATCTATAAACAGCTAAAATCAAAACTTTTATTTTCCCCGCTACCGGAAGCGCCACTGTATACAAATTGTCGCTTTGTTGTGATGTTTCACGACTTGATACCGTTGCGCTTTCCTAGACGCTTTTCGCCATTAACACCTTACCACCGCTACTACACGCCACAAGTTTTAGCCCAAGCACAACACATTATTTGCAATTCCCAAGCTACTGCTCAGGATATTACCGACTTTTACCAAATTCCCGCCCATAAAATTACGCCCATTCTCTTAGCTTACGATCGCCTTCACTTCAGACCTCTAAATCTACCTACTCGCAACTACTTTCTTTACATCGGACGCCAAGATTCATACAAAAATATACAGCGACTTCTTAGTGCTTTTGCGGCGTTACCTAATTGCAAAGACTATGAACTATGGTTAGTAGGCCCAACTGATAAACGATACACACCAACATTAACAGCGCAAGTTGCTCAACTGGGTATAACTAATCAGGTAAAGTTCCTAAATTATGTACCCTATGGCGAATTACCGCAAATTATTAATGGTGCGATCGCTCTTGTTTTTCCTAGTCTCTGGGAAGGTTTCGGTTTACCTGTCTTGGAAGCAATGGCTTGTGGTACACCCGTCATCACCTCTAACCTTTCCTCTTTACCAGAAGTTGCTGGAGACGCAGCAATTCTCATCAATCCTTACAATACTGGAGAAATTACAGAAGCGATGCAGACTTTAGCAACTGATGCAAACATCAGAAACAATCTTTCTTATCAAAGTATCACCAGAGCCAATCAATTCAGTTGGGAAAAAACTGGACAAGCTACCGCCGCAGTTTTGTCACGCTTTCTTTAAATGCTAGGCTAAAGTTATCTTGCTCCCACTAGTACCCAATAAATCTTATGGTTGTGCAAACTCCCTCCCGCCTATATTCTATTGAAGAATATCTTTTACAAGAAGAGGCTGCAGAGTACCGTAGTGAATACCGTGACGGAGAAATTGTACCCATGACTGGAGCTTCAATTAATCATAATCAAATTATTGTCAATTTAATAATTGCTCTGGGTATGGCTCTCAGAGAACAAAATTATCATGTTTACACTAGTGATTTGCGCCTGTGGCTTCCTCGTCATCGTGAATACACATATCCAGATATTTTAATCATCAAAGATCAACCCGTTTTTCAAGAAGGACGCACCGACACAGTGCTAAATCCTACTATTATCTTTGAGATACTTTCTAAATCTACGAGTAGTCGAGATCGAGGAGATAAATTTACTTATTATCGTTCCATTCCCGAATTTCAAGAATATATTTTAATTGACCAATATCAGACTCATGTTGAGCAATTTAGCAAAACAGCAGAAGGAAAATGGCTATTTAGTGAATCCGACGATGAAGATGGATATTTAACCTTAGCTTCAGTCAACATTGCAATTCCCCATCGTCAGATTTATCAACGGGTAACATTAGAGAACCAACCCGAGTAGATATTTAATCAGTAATTCATCATCACGAATTACCAATTATTTAAGGTGTTCCTACCGCCCCAGAATAAACTAAACCTCGCTGCACATCCAAAGTCAAAATTGCGCCATCTCGAATGACTTGCGTCGCCTTTTTCACCCCAACAATCACCGGGACACCCAAACGCAAACCAATTACCGCCGCATGACTGGTCAAAGTCTCATCTTCAGTGATAATTCCCGCTGCTTTGCGAATCGCTTCGACAAAATCTGCAGTGGTGCGGGGAGCAACTAAAATATCGCCAGGATTAAAGTTAGATGCATCCATCCCTGTATAAGCAACCCTGGCGCGACCAGTCACAGAACCTTGTCCTAATCCAATTCCTTGACCAAGAATTGCTGTGACTACTTCTACTTTAATCAAATCTGTTGACCCAGAAACTCCTTGCAGAGTCCCTGCAGTCATGACTACCAAATCTCCCTCTGTGAGTAGGTCATTTTCTTGAGCAACATTGATAGCCGCTTGGAATGTCTGACCAGCAGAAGGCAATTCTAGCACCAATAGCGGTTTCACGCCCCAAACCATTTGTAGTTGTCGCGCCACATTCACGTGGGGAGTAATTGCCAAAATTGGTGTATGGGGGCGAAATTTGGACACATTGCGCGCTGTTGCCCCGGTTTGTGTTAGGGTCATAATCGCTGCAGCACCCAGTTGTTCGGCAATTTGTCCGACAGCTTGGCTAATAGCATTGGGAATGGAACGCCTAGCATCTTTTAACTGGCGCGTGGGATTCTGCACTTGTTCTTGCTCGATGCGTTCAGCAATTCTCGCCATCGTTGCTACAGCTTCTACTGGGTATTCACCCACAGCAGTTTCATTGGAAAGCATGACCGCATCCGTACCATCCAAGATGGCGTTAGCCACATCCGACACTTCGGCACGAGTAGGACGGGGGTTGCTGACCATGCTATCTAACATTTGCGTGGCGGTGATGATGGGAATCCCCAAGCGATTGGCTGTCGCAATCAGCCGCTTTTGCAGCACTGGGACATCCTCAGCTGGGAGTTCTACCCCCAAGTCACCTCTAGCCACCATGACGCCATCACACAAAGCTAGAACCGCTTCCATTTGTTCGATGGCTTCGTGCTTTTCAATTTTGGCAACCACTGGTACGTATTTTCCCGTACTGGAAATTAGCTCTTTGATTTCGATCATATCCTGTGGGTTGCGGACAAAGGAAAGCGCGACCCAATCCACACCTTGGTCTAGACCGAACATCAAATCCTCGCGGTCTTTGTCGGTCATGGCTTTAATTGAAAGGTAAACCCCAGGAAAGTTGACACCTTTGTTGTTAGAAAGTTTACCAGCCACCGTCACTCGACAGTGCAAGTCACCTTTATCGCGGTTAATATCCTCAACCACCATCTCTACTCGCCCGTCATCGAGGAGGATTTTTGCACCTATGGGGACTTCTTCCGCTAAATATTCGTAGGTGACGCAGCTAATTTCTTGTGTACCGATGACTGGACGATTTGTCAAGGTGAAGCGCGAGCCTTTCGCCACAACTATCGATCCGTTCTCAAACCGCCCCAGACGAATTTTTGGCCCTTGCAAGTCTTGGAGAATTGCTACTGGCTGATTAAGTTCAAAAGCGGTTTGCCGAATTAAGCGAATATTACGCTGATGGTCAGCATGAGTCCCGTGGGAGAAATTTAGCCGCAGTGTAGTTGCGCCCGCTTCAATAATTGCTTTGAGCATTTCTGGGCTACTAGTTGCAGGCCCAATAGTAGCAACAATTTTTGTCCGGCGTATAGAATCTCTTAATTGCATAAGGGATGGATCTAGGGAGCTATCTGGGAATTATCGTAAGTTAAGGAGCATTCAATTTTCAGTCACTGCCATAGCAGTTAGGGGGTAGGGATTGGGCATTGGACATTAGTTATTTCCCCCTCATCTCCCTCATCCCCAGTCCCCATTTGAATTGTTATCCTCTTTGGCGGGGGCTAGAACTGTTATCGTACACTAATCTTGGTTACATCCTCCCTGAGGAGGAGATTTGGCGATCAAATCTTTGGTACTCGCTACACCCTTTTGATTAATCCAAGATTTTCGTCTCGTTTGGAATCATAGCGCTATTCCTCTGCTGTTCAACAAAAATGGCGATAATTCTTGCTATACATTAATTTACAAAACTTTATTCTTCCCTAACCTTTATCGTATATTCGTAATGATTGGAAAGATAAGGAGTTGAGAATGTTAACGTCGGAGGCACCAAAACGATTGACTACCCCGCCCAAGGAATTTTTAGCGCCTCCTGGTGACTTTAACCCCACCCTACTGCTGTTTACGGTGGTGGTGATGATGCTAGTGTTATCCAATTTTGGTTACTGGCTATGGGAATGGCCCCACTGGTTGTGCTTTAGCGTTAATACTCTGGCGTTGCATTGTGCAGGAACTGTGATTCATGATGCTTGTCATCAATCGGCTCACCGCAATCGAGTGATCAACGCTTTGTTAGGACATGGTAGTGCATTAATATTGGCTTTTGCCTTTCCAGTATTCACACGGGTGCATTTGCAGCATCATGGTCATGTGAATCATCCCAAAGATGATCCCGATCATTATGTCTCTACTGGTGGGCCATTATGGTTAATTGCAGTCCGGTTTCTATACCATGAGGTGTTTTTCTTTCAACGGCGATTGTGGCGCAATTATGAACTACTAGAATGGTTTATTAGCCGCTTAATTGTTGTATCAGTTGTTTATATTTCGGTGCAATACCACTTTTTAGGTTACATTCTCAATTTTTGGTTCATCCCAGCATTTTTAGTGGGGATAGCACTAGGATTATTTTTTGATTATCTGCCCCATCGTCCTTTTGCGGAACGCGATCGCTGGAAAAATGCCCGCGTCTACCCTAATCGTTTGCTTAATATCCTCATTTTGGGACAAAATTATCACCTCATCCATCACTTGTGGCCTTCGATTCCCTGGTACAATTACCAGCCTGCATACTATACTATGAAGCCACTTTTAGATGAAAAAGGCTGTTATCAAACTTCCGGATTATTACAAAAAAAAGACTTTTTTGAGTTTGTTTACGACATTTTCCTCGGAATTAAATTTCATCACCATCAAGTGGTGGAAAAGTAGTAAATTTGGCAAAAAGTAGGGGCGAACGGTTGTTCGCCCTGATCAACAATTCATATGTAGCAAAAGTAGGGGCGAAAGGTTGTTCGCCCTGATCAACCATTCATCTGTTGCAAAGATTATTTGAATTGGTATAACTTGTGTTAGTAGTAGATTAAACTTAAGTTAAAGGCAATCTCCCGAAAGTGCTAGGGTGATTTTATGTTTCTTTTAATTTTTAGAAAAATACACGGTGGAACTAAAGGTGACTAGTATTGATAGCGACATCTTCTCTTTTTCGGGAGAAGTATTAGTTCCCCAGGCTTCTCCTGAATTTAAATCAGGTTTTATCGGCATTATCGGTCGTCCTAATGTCGGTAAATCTACCTTGATGAATGAAGTAGTAGGACAAAAAATTGCCATTACCTCACCTGTAGCACAAACTACACGGAATCGGTTAAGGGGTATATTAACTACACCAGAAGCCCAGCTAATTTTTGTAGATACACCAGGAATTCATAAACCCCATCACCAATTAGGGGAAGTTTTGGTGAAAAATGCCAAAATTGCCATTGAATCGGTGGATGTGCTGCTGTTTGTGGTGGATGGAACAGTTGCGTGTGGCGCAGGCGATCGCTTTATTGCCGAATTGCTCAGTCGCAGTCAAACCCCGGTGATTCTGGGTTTGAACAAAATCGATCAACAACCATCAGACACCCAAATTATAGATGATAGCTACGCACAACTAGCAGAGGTTCATCAATGGCAAACAGTAAAATTTTCTGCCAAGACTAATGCAGGAATACCCCAACTTAAAGATTTATTAATCGAACATTTAGAATACGGGCCATATTACTATCCCCCAGATTTGGTAACAGACCAGCCAGAACGCTTTATCATGGGGGAATTGATTCGGGAACAGATTTTACTCTTAACTAGAGAAGAAGTTCCCCATTCAGTAGCGATCGCTATCGATTTGGTAGAAGAAACCCCAAGCATCACCCGTGTCCTCGCCACTATCAATGTCGAAAGAGATTCTCAAAAAGGTATTTTGATTGGTAAAGGAGGGACAATGCTCAAATCCATTGGTAGCGCCGCCCGCGAACAAATTCAAAAGCTGATTGCTGGGAAAGTTTATCTAGAACTATTTGTGAAAGTCCAGCCAAAATGGCGACAGTCCCGCAATAGTTTAGCCGAGTTGGGTTATCGGGTGGAAGAATAGGGGTTAGGGATTACGGACTAGGGAACGCCTATGCTCCCCGTTCCTGGAAATACTCATCATACACCCTTGTTCAAAACAGAATTTTTGGCTTATGGCTCAAACTGCACAAAAATGGTACATTGTCAAGCATAGTACTGAAATATGCAAAATCGTCCCCGGTGAAGAACTTGGGGACGATAATTCTGAGATTATAGAACAGTGGGGGCCGTTTAATTCTCAAGGAGAAGCGATCGCCCATCGCATCGGATTAATCAGGGCTGGTAAATGTCAACCCCAATAAATCCAGGTGAAGATTCACAACCTTTAATTACTCACTCCGGTCGTAGCACCTTTAGCAGCAATTTGTTTACCAATCACTTCTACCGCCTTCGCAAATTGCGGATCTGCCATGGTGGCGAGTTTATCACGCTCGTTGAGCCATAAATCCTGACGCTGGGCATCGGTTAAATCCACCTTGACATCTGGATCAATCCCATGCTTATTAATATCTTTACCACTGGGTGTATGGTACTTGGCAATTGTCACTGCTAGCCCTGAACCATCTTCCAAAGGACGCACTGATTGCACTAAGCCCTTACCAAAAGTTTGACTACCTACCAAAACTGCCCGCTTGTTATCTTGCAGTGCACCTGAGAGAATTTCACTAGCACTAGCCGAGCCTTTATCTACCAAGACCACCAACGGCTTATTCGTTAAAGCGCGTCCGTTGGCTATCTCCCGCTCTTGTTCTCCTTGACGGTCAATAGTGGAAACAATTGTGCCTTTATTGAGCCACATGCGGGCAATTTCTACGCTGGAGAATAGCAAGCCACCGGGATTACCCCGCAAATCTAAAACATACCCAGAAACCTTTTTGGCTTCAAGAGCTTTGATGGCACTTTGCATTTCCTTACCAGCATTAGCACTGAACTGGTTCAAGCGGATATAACCAAGATTACCTGTAGAAGTTGGCTTTTGGGAAAACTTCACCGGATGAATTTCAATCCGAGCGCGTGTGATTTCAAACTGTTTTGTTTGACCACTGCGGCGAATTGTCAGCTTGACTTTTGTATTTGGTTCACCCCGGATCAGGGAAACGGCTTGATTGGTATCCATCCCCTTAGTACTTTTACCGTTGATGGAAAGAATTTCATCCTTAGCCAAAATTCCCGCTTTGAATGCAGGTGTGTCCTCAATGGGCGCAATCACAACCAGTTGCTTTGTCTTTTCGTCTTGACTGATAGTGATACCGATACCTGTTAGTTCACCGGAGGTATCCACCTGCATATTCTTGAATTCTGTGGGATCCATGAACCGGGTGTATGGGTCGTCTAGCTTTTTGAGCATTTCCCGGATGGATTTATAAGCTTCTTGCTGATTAGTATAAGACTTAGTCAAGTACTCCTTCCGCACAGCCTGCCAATCTAGCTGATTAAAAGTACCGTCCACGTATTGGCGTTGAACAATTTGCCAAACTTCGTCGATTAATTCCTTGGGACTTTCTTTAAATGAAGCCTGACCTCTTGAGTGAATGCCAAGACTAGTGACGGCAATTGTTGATAGCGTCACCGCCGTAGCGCCCAAAACCAGCTTACTTTTCGTAATTACCATAATGACAGCTGTGCCAGAAGGAAAATTTTTTATAGTTTCAGTATGCTCAATCTAGCACAGGGTATCACTGTCAAGACTAAGCATGTATTCTTATTACAACAAAATGGTTAAAGATCCGGCGATCGTGATCTAGGGGAGTGTGGGGAGTGTGGGGAGTGTGGGGAGTGTGGGGAGTGTGGGGAGATGGGGAGATGGGGAGATGGGGGAGATGGGGAGATGGGGAGATGGGGAGATGGGGAGATGGGGAGATGGGGAGATGGGGAGATGGGGAGATGGGAGATGGGGAGAAAATAAGTTTATGCTTACGCTTTTGATCTTCTACTTTCTCCCACACTTCCCACACCTCCCACACCTCCCACACCTCCCACACCTCCCACACCTCCCACACCTCCCACACCTCCCACACCTCCCACACTTCCCTCTCCTCCCACACCTCCCACACCTCCCACACCTCCTCCAGCCCCTAGCCTCTAGCCGCTCATGGCTCTACCCAGCGTCCATCTGCTTTGATCAGATTGATTAATTCCTCTACGCCTTGGTCTTCTGGGACTTTTTTAATCTCTTCTCTGCCGCGATATAAAGAAATGTAACCGGGGGTTTTGCCTACATAACCGTAGTCGGCATCTGCCATTTCTCCTGGCCCATTGACAATACAGCCCATAACTGCTATGTCTAACCCGGTGAGGTGTTTGGTTGCTTCCCGGACTTGGTGCAGTACTTCTTCTAGGTTAAATAAGGTACGTCCGCAGGAGGGACAGGCTACGTACTCTACCATAGTTTTCCGCAATCCTAAAGCTTGCAGAATGCTGTAGCAGACAGGAATTTCTTTTTCTGGGGCTTCGGTGAGTGAAACTCGGATGGTATCGCCAATGCCATCAGCAAGTAAAGTAGCAATACCTGCGGTGGATTTAATCCGTCCATATTCGCCATCCCCAGCTTCGGTGACGCCTAGATGTAGGGGATAATCCATACCCAAATCATCCATGCGTTTGGCGATGAGGCGATAGGCGGCTACCATGACGGGAACGCGCGAGGCTTTCATGGAAATGACGATGTTGCGGAAATCTAGGGACTCACAGATACGAATGAATTCTAAAGCCGATTCCACCATTCCTTCTGGGGTATCGCCATAGGTAAAGAGCATTCTTTCGGCGAGGGAACCATGATTTACCCCAATTCGCATTGCTTTACCTTGGTCTCGCAAGGAGACTACAAGAGGCTCTAAAGTTTCGCGGATTTTTTCGCCAATTTCGTCAAATTCAGCTTTGGTATATTCGCCTCGGTTGGCGTTTGGCTTTTCAAATACATACAACCCTGGATTAATCCGCACTTTCTCGATGTGCTTGGCGACTTCTAAAGCGATTTTCATGCCGTTGTGATGCACATCGGCCACAATGGGTACATCTCGATAAGTGCGAATTAGTTTTTGCTTAATTTCCGCTAGGGCTTTGGCGTGTGCCAAGCTGGGGACTGTTACCCGGACGATTTCGCAACCAATTTCGTGGAGACGACGAATGGCGGCTACGGAACCGTCTATATCTAATGTATCTTCGTTGATCATCGACTGTACTACCACGGGATAGCTACCCCCGATGGTGACATCGCCTACCTTTACAGGGCGGGTTTTACGCCGCTTGATTGTTGTGTCGAAGGTGGGTTGACTGGATGTGCTATTTACAGTTGTAACTGTAGGCAGAGTTTGCATAACCGCATTAGGTAAATTTGCTGTGGCGAAAATATCAAATTTCCAAACCTCTGCTTTTCAGATTGCCATAGGTGGTGTCATTTTGAGCGTTGCATAAGCAAAAAATACAACTTCGTGGAGCATAGGACATGGAACCTGAAGTTTAAGCCTTTGAACCTCAAGCGTCAGCCTTTGAACCTCAAGCGTCAGCCTTTTAACCTCAAGCGTCAGGCTTTGAACCTCAAGCGTCAGGCTTTGAACCTCAAGCGTCAGGCTTTGAACCTCAAGCGTCAGCCTTTGAACCTCAAGCGTCAGGCTTTGAACCTCAAGCGTCAGGCTTTGAACCTCAAGCGTCAGCCTTTGTGAACCTCAAGCGTCAGGCTTTGAACCTCAAGCGTCAGCCTTTTAACCTCAAGCGCGAGCCTTTTAACCTCAAGCTTCCCCACTTCCCCATCACCCCACCTCCCCATCACCCCACCTCCCCATCACCCCACCTCCCCATCACCCCACCTCCCCATCACCCCATCACCCCACCTCCCACACTCCCCTTTTCAACATTTCGTGGTTAGAGATTTTATGCCAAATAAAAGTTAAAAGTTTATGTCGAACAATTAGAATTTGACTAAGAGCATCAATCCGCCCTTTGACTTAAGTATTCTGTGGAATTGGCAAATTTTAGGAGACACAAACCTAGTAATAGTTTCCTGAAATCCTACTAAAGTAAGAATTTCAATTTAAAGGTGGCAACGCCATACAAATCTACCATTAGCTAACGCATGAATGAAACTGATTTAGCTTTTACTCCAGCTTTAGAGTTGGCACAATTAATCCGTCGTCGGGAAGTTTCGCCTTTAGAGTTGGTAGAAATATATTTAGAACGGATTGAACAGTTAAACCCGCAACTGGGAAGTTATTTTACGGTGACGGCAGAGTTAGCGATCGCCGATGCTAAAGCCAAAACTGAAGTGTTAACCAATACCTCGGAATTACCGCCCTTCTTTGGTGTACCGATTTCTATTAAAGACCTCAACTCTGTGGCAGGTATTCCCTGTACTTACGGCAATGCTGCTTTACTTAATAATATTCCTGACTATGATGATGGAGTGGTATCGCGGATTAAAGCGGCGGGATTTATTGTCTTGGGCAAAACAGCTACATCGGAGCTTGGTTCTTTTCCTTACAGTGAACCTACGGGATTACTCCCAGCTAGAAATCCTTGGAATTTAGATTATACTGCTGGCGGTTCTAGTGGTGGCGCGGCGTCGGCGGTGGCTGCGGGGTTATGTGCGATCGCCCAAGGTTCTGATGGTGGTGGTTCGATTCGGGGGCCTGCGGCTTGTTGTGGTTTGGTGGGGATTAAACCAGCACGGGGACGGGTGACAAAAGCGCCATTAGGCGATCGCTTGGCGGGAATTTCCACAAACGGCCCGATCGCCCGGACTGTGGCGGATGCAGCGGCGCTGTTGGATACAATGTCTGGTTATTTCATGGGCGATCCTTACTGGTTAAACGCTCCAGAACCATCGTTTTTAGCGGCTGTGCAAAATCAAGTTGGTAATCTGCGGATTGCTTTTACTACTAATATTCCTCCTTTGGGCGTCGCTGATGCTAACTGTACACAAGGAGTGTTGCAAACAGTCAAATTATTAGCAGAACTGGGACACCAAGTTGAGGAAAAATCCCCAGATTACAGCGGCTTGGTGGAACCGTTTCAGATTGTATGGCAAGCTGGGATAGCGGGATCGGGATTTCCCGTTGATTTAATGCAACCTTTAAATCGCTGGCTATTCAACCGCACAGGTACAGTTGGTGAATATGTGCAAGCTGTAGCCCAAATGCAAATTGTCGCTAGACAAATTGTGGCATTTTTTGAGACTGTGGATGTGTTGGTGCTACCGGTGTATCTGCATTCGCCGATTCGGGTAGGCGAATGGGCTGACTTGAGTCCAGAAGCAACATTTGAAAATATTATTAACTGGGTTGCACCTTGTCCCCCAGCTAACGCCACTGGACAACCAGCGATCGCTCTTCCTGTGGGTTTTGACAGCAATGGTTTACCGATCAGTGTGCAGTTAGTCGGTAAGCCTGCTGCAGAAGCTACCTTAATTAGCCTCGCCGCGCAACTAGAAGCCGCTAACCCTTGGATTCATCGCCGTCCAGCTTTGGCTATTTAATGTTAAATCCTGAAAAATTTCTCAACTGACGGTGTTTGCAGTTTTGCATCAGTTTGAGATTTTCAACTTGGGAACCATTGTATTGCTTTGGTTCCCAAAATTAATTATCACAACAACTATCTAAAAAACAGCAAGCCGGCTTACAGGCGTCTGCATACTTAATACTTCAGCCTTTTTATACTAGTTGAATTTAATTTCAAGAGGTTGCTAGGTGCAAATTATCTTGCTCACGAGCAGCAGCAACGAGAATTAAACACAAAGATGCGATCGCACTTTGCCATTCTTGTCTGATTTTTGAGTCTTCCACACCTGCAAATATTTCTACTAAGCGAGGAACTGCAGCTTCTAAAGCCGGACGAGTTACAGGACGGTGTAATTCAATTAAGCGAGTGAGACTTTCTTGATTATTCAAAAAACCGACTACCCATTTTGTGGCGTGGTTAGGACTATCTGGAACACGCTCAACTTTCAATTCATTTTTTAGCCAGTTGTAAAAAGGTGGTAGTTCCTGAGCTAAAACTGCGCCGGCGCTAGATAATGTTTCTTTGAGTAAACCAGTGTCTAAACTCGCTAATTTTTGTTGCAATTGAGTTGATTCCAGCAACTCATTTAGCGGTGTTGAAAGAATAACTTCTAACTGCGGCTCAGGAATATCTAAATGTTCAGAAAAAGTTGCAAGTAATAATGACATCTCACAAACCTCCAGAAATAACTAAACAAGATGAAAAACTTGTTGGCTGTGATGTTGGGCATTTATTGAGTGCCCATACTCTGTTTTCAAGCTTATTTAAGGTAATTTAACAGTATTTTATACTTCAATACTGACTTTTTAAACATTCTTATTAGGCAATGAGAGATGATTTATAAAGTAAAGCTTAAATTGTAGAGTGCGTTAGCGGTGAGAGTACGGCACCGCTTGCTCAGGTGCGTTACGGCAATTGATACTGTCGCTCATACTCAAATTCTAACACTGCCGTAACACACCCTACTTAATTACTTTCTAAATAGACAATGAGTTTGAAAAAACTTAGATAATATTCAACTTCTACATTTAGCGCCACTAGGTGTAGCATCAGGATAGAAAGTGACGATCGCTTTTTCTTTCCTCACAAAAACTGTAGGGAAAGTTGTACCTGTATCTATATCTTTGACCATATAAATACAAGCTGTTTCGTTATTTCTTTGCAACTTAAAAATTTTCGTCGCGTCTAAAAGCATTTCTTGAGCGTTGCTCAGATAGCCATAGCCTTTAATCACATCTGTAACTGTGCGATCGCCCTGTTTAATTACCACGCCCATTGTATAAATTACCCCAGGAATCACTTCTTCTTTGGTTTGATTATTCGCTAGGCGTCCAGCGATTCCTTGATTTTGTAATTGTAAATATCTACCGTAAAAATGTAGCCCGCCGATATCATTGGCGTTATAAATTTCCCCACAAAAAATATGTTCAAATCCTCGACGTTTGAACCAAATATTAGTTAAATCTTCTAGAAATTGTGCTCTATTTCTCCGCCCAGGACGCAGTTCACCACCGCTAACTTGCTGCAGTTTTTGCAATACATCAGGATAATTGGTTAATAATTGTTGAAATTTATTAGCACTAACTCTTGTTCCCATCGCACCGCAAACGTCGAGGACAGCTTGATCAAATGGATTAAGTTTCGGTGGGAGGGGTGAAATATCTAATTTTTGTCCCGCGGGAAACCCTACAGGAACGGGGTTATCTGTAGTGTCAAAAAATGGTATTAGTTGAGTAGTTTGTGGCTGTGCGTGGACAGAATTTTGTCCCCCTAACGAGCAAGCTAATACTAATAAACAGCATCGGCTCCCTAATTTTTGAAATAACTGCTTTCTAGGAATTGATTGCATAAGTTTTGCATAGGTTGCTGATATTGTTGAATGTAGAGGATCAACGCAGATAAATAAAGGGGATAAACTACTATTTTCGGGAAATTCTCACCGAAAAATTAAAAAGACGCGAAACTTCGCGTCTCTACAGTTATGGAAGGTGAAAAAGGTCAGGATTTAGGATTTCTTCAACCAGCTAAACATGGCGCGTAACTCTTTACCAACTTCTTCAATGGGGTGTTCAGCTTCTTGACGACGCAAAGCGGTAAATCCAGGTTTTCCAGATTGGTTTTCGAGAACAAATTCCCGCGCAAATTGTCCAGATTGAATTTCGCTGAGGATTTTTTGCATTTCGGCTTTGGTTTGGTCGGTGACAATCCGCGGCCCGCGGGTATAATCGCCGTATTCTGCGGTGTTGGAGATGCTATCGCGCATGGTGGCTAAACCGCCTTCGACAACTAAGTCAACAATCAGTTTGACTTCATGCAGACATTCAAAATAAGCTAGTTCTGGTTGATAACCGGCATTAACTAAGGTTTCAAATCCGGCTTTGATTAAAGCACTCAAACCACCGCATAATACTGCTTGTTCGCCGAACAAATCGGTTTCGGTTTCTTCGCGGAAGGAGGTTTCTAAAACACCAGCGCGGGTACCGCCGATACCTTTAGCATATGCCAAAGCGCGATCGCGTGCCTTACCGCTTGCATCTTGATAAACTGCAAACAGCGCGGGTACGCCTTCCCCTTGTTCATAAGTCCGTCGCACTAAATGTCCTGGCCCTTTGGGTGCTACCATTACCACATCAACATTTTCAGGTGGGACAACTTGTCCAAAATGAATATTGAAGCCGTGGGCGAAGGCTAAAGTGTTACCTGCTTCTAAATTCGGTTCAATTTCGTTTTTATAAACTGATTTTTGCACTTCATCCGGCAACAAAATCATAATCACATCAGCAATTTTCGCAGCATCTGCAACATTTTTCACAGTTAACCCAGATGCTTCGGCTTTGGCTGCTGACTTGCTACCCGGATATAGCCCAACAATGACATTGACGCCACTGTCTTTTAAATTGAGGGCGTGAGCATGACCTTGAGAACCATAACCGATAATTGCAATGGTTTTTCCTTCAAAAAGGTCTAAATTTGCGTCTGTGTCATAGTATAGCCGGGCCATAGAGCATCTCCTGTCAGCAAGCATCATTAAATTAGCAGGCTTTCGATTGTACCGCAAATTGAGCAACCACGGATAAATATACGAGGTATTGAATCTGTGTTATGTGGCGCGATTAATTGTTTGTAATTCTTGTTCAGAGAGCATCACATTCACAGCATAAGCTGAATCTTCGATGCTAGAAACTTTGCTGGCGCCGGGGATGGGTAAGATGGAGGGCGATTGGGAACGCAACCATGCCAGAACGATATTGTACACTGATACGCCTTTTGATTTGGCTAGTTGTGCGATCGCGGGAATATCTGCTAAATTTTGATGGCGGCGACTACCACCGAAGGGACTCCAAGGTAAAAATGTCAAGCCTTCTTGCGTACAATACTGCAATACGCCGTCTTTTTCTGGCTGTCGTTCCCAAGGGCTGTATTGATTTTGGACTGAGATAATCTCAACCACATCCCGCGCTTGCTTGATTTGTTCCACAGAGAAATTAGAAACTCCCACAAACCGAATTAAACCCGCATCCACGGCTTCTTTTGCTGATTTTAAAGATTCGGCTATGGTGTATTGAGGGTCGGGAGCGTGGTATTGCCAAACATCTATCGGTTTTTCACCACCCAAAGCTGCAAAACTTTCTCGAATTGTTTGGCGCAAATGCTCTGGACTACCGTCGCGTCCCCAACTGCCATTTGGACGCATTAACCCGCCCTTAGTAGCTACAATTACTCGACTAACATCACCACTGTAACTGGTAAGTGCTTTGTGAATCAATTTTTCATTGTGGTGTTTATCTGATTCATCTTGACAGTATGAGTCAGCAGTGTCAATGAATGTGACGCCTAAATCCAAAGCCCGATGAATCACTTGGATAGATTGCGATTCTGGTGGGCGATTTGATAGCGACATAGGCATTCCACCCAAACCAATCGCACTAACAAATACACCCGTTTTCCCTAGTTGTTTAGTTTCCATGCTTATAGCTCAAATTGAACGGCTTAAATCTGATTTAAGCTCTTTGATCCTATAAATAAACTAGTTGTGTTTACCAGCCTCCTATGGGGAAGATTCATCGTCCACAATCAAAGCAAGTTTCCGAACATCCTGCAAATATTTCTTAGGAGTAGAGGCTGCTTTGGTGGGAGATTTTCGGCGCTGAGTTCGATTAGTCGGCATATTGTACCAATTAACACGAAATAATCACGCTCAGAAATGTCAAGATCAAGAATAGACGCCTAAGAGTATTAACAGTACTATGCCAGAACTACACCAATCAATTGCTCAACACTACCATGAACGGACTAAATATGACCCTGAGACTCTGGCTGCAAAAAGTCAAAGGTTAGACTGGTCTAAGCAGCCAGTACCGTTCAAAGAGTACAAAATTGGTTCGTCTATTGATCTTAAACCTTATATCGTCGAACAATCAACGGCTTTCGGTGATGATCCTGATGCTCTATGGTGGCAGAGATTGGCGCGGTTGTTGTTTCGCAGTTATGGATTGACTGCGAGAATTCCTTCTATGGGTAGTGCGGTATATTTGCGAGCTGCTCCTAGTGCGGGTGGATTGTATCCGGCGGAAATATATTTGGTTTCGCGGGGGACGCCGTTGTTACCACCTGGGTTGTATAATTACCAGTGCCGGACTAATTCGTTGATGCATTTTTGGGAAAGTGATGTTTGGTCGAATTTGCAAACAGCTTGCTTTTGGCATCAATCTTTAGAAAATACTCAACTGGCAATTATTATTACAGCAGTATTTTATCGTTCGGCTTGGCGTTATGAAGACCGGGCTTATCGCCGAATTTTTTTAGATACAGGACACCTGCTGGGCAATATTGAGTTAGCAGCGGCGGTGAATGACTATCGCCCACATTTGATTGGTGGTTTTGTGGATGAAACGGTCAATGACTTATTGTACATTGATCCGCGACAAGAAGGGGCGATCGCTGTCCTTCCCTTGGCAGATTTATTAGATGTTAACCAAAATTTACCAATCGGCAGAACTGCTTTACCTTCCGCCACTGAAACTAATTATCCTCGAATTCCTGACGGTGAATTGCTAACTTATTTTCATCGCCACACACAAATTCAATCTGGCACAACTGGCAAGCTTAATTTACCAGAAATCAAGCAAGAAAAATCTTTAGAAGATAAGTATAATTTTCCTTTTTGTCTGAAAATTTCCACCGCCACCACACCGATTTATTGGGGAAAAAATCTCTCAGCACTGGAAAATACTATGCACAAGCGCCGTTCAACTCGTGCTTACAGTGGTGATGATTTAACTTTTGAGGAACTCAAAGCTTTATTAGATTTCACCTACCAACCCCAAAATTATCTTGAGCAAAGTTTAGATATTGCTCCTGATTATTTCGACCTGAATTTAATTGAAACATTTATTGCGGTTTGTGGCGTTAAAGGATTAGAAGCCGGCTGTTATTATTACGCACCTAAAGCACAGGAATTACGCCAAATTCGGTTTAAAAATTTTCGCCAAGAGTTGCATTTTCTCTGCCTAGGACAAGATTTAGGTCGAGATGCATCGGCGGTGTTATTTAATACAGCCGATTTGAAAGCTGCTATTGCTCAATACGGCGATCGCGTTTATCGTTACTTACACATGGATGCTGGACATTTGGGACAGCGGCTAAATCTAGCAGCCATTTACATGAACTTGGGTGTCAGCGGTATTGGCGGCTTTTTTGATGACCAAGTTAACGAGGTCTTGGGTATTCCCACAGACGAGGCTGTATTGTATATGACTACTTTAGGTAGACCAAGATAGTACGGTTCGTAGCAAGGACTTTAGTTTTTCTTTGAAGACTCAAGTGCTGACTACGAACTCGATAGCAATGATTTTACCAAAAAAAGTAAAGATTTAAAGCTGAGTGGAATTGTGGGCGGCTTACTTTTCCCTGTTAAGAATTCCCTCTTCTCTTTCATGCGGTGAAACACATAGTTAGATTTATTCGCACTGACTTAACTTAACTATGCAATTTAAGCGCGCCAAAGCTGGTTAGGTATCTCACCCCTCAATCCAAATGCTAAGTTTTTGTAATTTAAACTAGGTGTATTCACCCAAAAATGTCATAATTTGTATTGCGGACTCAGTTATAGTTTGTTAAAAATTATTATGGGAGAGTTGGAGTTGTCTCAATAACCATCGTCAAAGAACCTAAGAAGTCTATTTAAATGTGGACAAATTTTGATACATTATCTTCAGTATCATAACGTCCTCCTCTAGTTATTTATTACCTAAAAACAAGAGCTTGCTATCGGAAATTGTGCTTTTGTATTGAAAAAGCCCAATAGATAATTAAGTGTTTGTCTATATTCCCTGACCAAAAGCGCAAATTTTTTAATTCAATCATATCAAAAAGCTTGGCTATAAAAGGGGCGATGTTGTTACCAGCAAATGAAAATCGGCGATTAGAAGCACTCTACCAATATCAAATTTTAGATACGCCAGCAGCAGGAATTTTTGATGATTTGACACAAATGGCTGTGGAAATTTGTGACACACCAATAGCAATAATTAGCTTAGTTGATTCCGAGCGAGAATGGTTTAAATCTAAAGTTGGAATTCAACACACGGAAGTTCCCCGCAATGGTTCTTTTGGTAGTTACACAATTCTAGAAACAGAAATATTCATCATTCCAGACACTCTCAAAGATGAGCGATTTCGCAATAATCCTTTAGTGACCGCAAATCCTTATTGTCGTTCCTATGCGGGAGTCCCACTAGTCACATCAAACGGCTTGGTGCTGGGGAGTTTTGGTATAATGGATTGTGTTTTGCGTCACTTCACCCCCAAGGAACAAGCCACCTTAAAATGCTTGGCAAAACAGGTAGTTAGATGTCTAGAGTTACATCGAAAAACAGTTATTGATCATCACCAAAAGCAATTTCATCTTCTGTTTGCGAATCATCCCAAACCCATGTGGATATATGACATCAAGACGCTGCAAATTTTAGATGTAAATACAGCGGCGATTGTCGATTATGGTTACTCTCGCGCCGAGTTTTTGCAAATGCGAATCACTGATGTTCGTCCCCCGGAAGATGTGCCGATTTTACTGGAATATTTAGCAACAAAACACAGTAGTTTAAATTTTTCTGGGGAGTGGAAACATCGCCGCAAAAATGGAGAGATTATTGACGTAGAAATTTTTACCAACACTATCGAATACTCTGGACACGATGCTTCTTTAGTCTACATTAGAAATATTACAAAGCGCAAAAAAATAGAACAAAATCTGCTGGAAAGTGAAGCGAGATTTCGCACAATTTCTCAAGCAATTCCCATTCCCTTAGCGATTTCGCGGTTAGCAGATGGGTCGATGTTGCACGCTAATCAGCAGTTTATGGAAATATTTCAGATATCTTCAGAAGATTTAGTTAACTACAAAATTCAAGATTTTTATCAAAATCCAGCAACGCAAAAAGAAGTATTAGAAAATCTGGCGGTTCAAGGCTTTTTACATAATTATGAAATTCAATTTAAAAAATTAGATAATAGCTTGTTTTGGGCAATAATTTCTCTCCAATATCTCAAATATAACGGAGAAATAGCAATTTTAAGTGTGTTGTATGACATCACTAAACACAAAAATTTAGAAGCCAAACTCCAAGAACAAAATGAGTTTTTAAGAACTATTTTTGAGAATATACCATTGATGATTACCCTCATTGATGTTAATGGCAGATTACAGTGGGTAAATCAAGAATGGGAGCGGATTTTAGGTTTTACTTTACAAGATAGTCAAACTGACGATGTTTTGGCTGCAATATATCCTGACTTAGGGTATCGTCAATATGTAATTAATTTTATTCAATCTGCACAACGCATCTGGGGAGACTTCCGGACGCGAGTACGAGACGGGCGGGTTTTAGATACATCCTGGACTAATGTGCACTTGCCAAGTGGTTGTATCATAGGCATTGGGCAAGATATCACTAATCGGATGCAGACGGAGCGGTCTTTAAAAGCTCAAGCAGAACGAGAACAATTAATGCGAACAGTGGCGCAACGTATTCGTCAATCACTGAATCTTCAGGATATTCTCAACGTCACAGTTCAAGAAGTGCGGGATTTAGTGGCTGTTGACCGGGTAATAGTTTATCAGTTTGCGGCTGATATGAGCGGTGCTGTGGTCGCGGAATCTGTAGAACCTGGATGGACGGTTTCTTTGGGTATGGAGATTCATGATACCTGTTTTCAGACAGGTGGAGGTCAAGATTATTATCAGGGACATAAGCGAGCGATCGCTAATATTTACACCGCTGGGTTAAGTGATTGTCATCTGCGCTTAATGGAGCAGTTTCAAGTCAAAGCTAATTTAGTCGTACCCATTTTATTAAAAGCAGGAGATGAAAACACAGACTCTCAACTCTGGGGTTTATTAGTCGCTCATCAATGTTCCGCTCCCCGCGAATGGGAAACCCACCAATTAGATTTGCTAGATCAATTAACAGTGCAAATTGCGATCGCTATTCAACAATCTAGTATATTTCAACAAGCCCAAAACGAACTCGCCGAGCGACAAAAAGCTGAACTTAATTTACGAAGCGCTTTAGCAGAAAAGGAAGTTTTATTAAAAGAAATTCACCATCGAGTTAAAAATAATCTACAAATTGTCTCTGGCTTATTAGAACTGCAATCACAAACACTCAAAGATTCAGAATTAATCAAAACTCTCAGAGAAACTCAAAACCGGATTAAATCTATTTCTCTGGTGCATAAAAATTTATATACCTTTCCTAATATTGGACAACTAGATATTAGGGAATATATTCAAAGTTTAGCCACAAGTTTATTAATTTCTTATCAAATCGTTACCGGAAGAATTGCTCTGGAAACTAATATAGATGCAGTCAGCTTAAATGTTGATCAAGCGATCGCTTGTGGATTAATCATCAACGAATTAATCTCCAATGCTCTCAAACATGCTTTCACTGCTCAACAATCAGGTACTATTACTATTAGTCTACATCCTCTCGAACATCATATAGAAATGGTAATAAAAGATGATGGAATCGGGATACCAAATGATATTGATTTGAGAAATACTGGTTCTTTGGGTCTATCTTTAGTTTATGATTTAGTTGTTGAACAACTAGATGGCACTATCATTTTAGAAAATCATCACGGAACAGTATTCAACATCAAGTTTCCCCAGTTAATTTCACAATATTAAATTGCCCATGGTTCAGGTGAGAGTGTTAGTAGTTGAAGATGAAGTGATTGTGGCTAGAACTATTGCTAGTCAACTTAATCAACTAGGTTATATTGTCACAGGTACGGCGTCTTCTGGACAGACCGCTATTAATAAAGCTTCAGAAACTAAACCAGAAGTAGTATTAATGGATATTATCCTGAAAGGGGAAATGGATGGTATTACTGCAGCCAGTTATATTCGTGAATATTTAGATATTCCTGTCATTTATCTGACTGCTTATGGTGATGACAACACTTTAGAACGCGCCAAAATCACTCAACCTTTTGGATATATAGTTAAACCATTCACCATTAAAGATTTACAAATAGCGATAGAAATAGCCATATTAAAACATCGACTAGAACGTGAACTCAGGGAAAATCGAGACCAATTAGAAACTCTTTTAAACTCGATAAGTGATGCGGTAATCGCTACCGATGAAAGAGGAATTGTCACATTTATGAATCCTGCGTCTGAAGCGCTGACAGGTTGGACAAAAGTAGAAGCTTTAGGAAGTGATGTATCTAAAATACTTCATCTTGTCGATGAAGTCACAAATTCAGTAATTGAAAACCCAGTTACCAAAGTACTCCGAGAACACCAAGTAGTTTATCTACAAAATTTCACATCTTTAATTTCTAGAGATGGAAAAAGAGTCCCAATTGGTGATAGTGCTTCTCCGCTGATGCGACAATCTAACAAAATTATTGGTGTAGTAGTTGTTTTTTGGGACATCAGCGCCAGACGTCAAACAGAATTGTTACAGCAAGCTTTAGAAAAAGAGCAAGAAGTCAATCGCCTGAAATCGTTATTTATCTCCACAGTTTCCCACGAATTCCGTAATCCTTTAACTGTGATTCAAACAGCAGTTGAACTCATAGATATTCATGGACATAATCTCACGGAAGCTAAGAGAAAAACTTACGTCAAGCGCATTCAAAGTGCTGTCCAGTCCATGAAACAATTAATGGAAGATGTACTTTTTATGGGTCGCTCAGAAGCAGGAAAGCTGGTGTGTAACCCGGCGCCAATTAACCTCGCTGTGTTCTGTCGAGAATTGATTGAAGAATTTTCTATACTGGAAAATCATTTACATCCCATCTTTTTTACCTGTCACAGTAATGATACAGAAGCTTGGATGGATGAACGATTGTTACATTACATGTTTATAAATTTACTCTCCAATGCAGTTAAATACTCTCCTCCTGGTGAAATAATTAGATTTGACCTGTATTGTGATCCGATTGCAGGTTTAGCGACGCTTCAAATTCAAGACCAAGGAATTGGTATTCCCGAAGCCGACCAAAACCAACTTTTTGAATCATTTTATCGAGCTTCAAATGTTAAATCGATTGAAGGTACCGGTTTGGGTTTAGTAATTGTTAAAAGATGCGTTGATGCTCACAACGGTGAAATTTCTTTCACCAGCCAAATTGAATCTGGTACTACTTTTACTATTAAGTTACCTTTGCGTGCTTTGTCGAGTTAGGGTAGGAAGCGTCGCTGTGCGTCTACATCCTTCATACTTCATCCTTCATAAGACTTCTTGCATAAATATTTTTTTGTCTCACGCAAAGGCGCAGCGAAAAGTTGCGTGCGGGGGTTCCCCCCGTTGAGGAAAGTGGCGCGCAAAGACGAGCCAGTTGCGTGGGCGGGTTTCCCGACTTGAGCAAACTGGCGTCGCAAAGAAAGAGACGCAAAGAAGGACTTTTGCAAGAGGTCTATACTTCACACTTCATACTTCATCCTAGCCTGCGGCAAGCCGCTCCGCGTCTACATCCTTCATCCCTACTGTTCCTGTCGCACACCACCAACTACAGGTTTCACTTGTTGATCAGAAAAGGGATCAGTACCACCACTCCAGTTGAAATCGCTAATGCGGATACTGAAACCACCTAATTGGAGCACGGGATTGTAACGTAACGTGAAGCCATAGGTGCGGCGGTTATATTCTATGATATAATCTGTGCTTCTTTCTTTACCTGTATCCAGGTTGACGGAGGTTTGAAAGCCCACACGGAATGGCCCGTAGATTTGTTGAGTAATACCGGCGCTAAGAACTTTGTTGTCAACGGAGCGGTCGAATAAAAAGGGCGATAATCCGCTGTTTAAACCTTGGGAATAACTAATATTAAAGGCAGTGTAATCTAAATACGGGCGAGAGAAATTACCAATTTGCCCTAGTAACCCGATTGTCCCAGTTAAGGTGCTTTGGTTATCACCGTTAGTGTAATAGCTAGTGGTGCCTGTGATGCCGGCGATCGCTTGTAGGTAAGGAACTACGGGAGTGGGTGAGTATCTTAATCCTTCCGTGGCGGTGGCTGGAAGTGGTTTTCCCTGCCATAATAATAAACCACCACTCAAAGCTGCACTACCTTGTAAACGACCTAGGGAGATGCGATCGTTTTCCCGGTTGGGTTTGAGTAAATCTAGACGGTCGGTGTTGGCGTCGATATATTGTGCGCCTGTTTGGTAGCTGAGATTAATCCCGGTGTTACCCAAGGGAATCACCGGCGAGATGAGAACACCGCCCAAACTGCTTTGGACTGTTTGAAAGCCGAGGGTACCATTGTAGAGGCGATCGCGGTAGCTATATTCTAGATTCAATAAATGGGGATTGCGATCGCCTAATGTCTGCCGTAACCGCAAACTTGCTTTCAAGTTATCTTCGACTTTGCTCAAGTCTAAACTGGTTAACTCCCCATTCCCCTGAACGACTGCTTTGGAATTCAACGCTACATTCAGCCTTGTCTTGACGCCAAGCAGCGACGGTACATTACTAAAACCCGTTTCCACACCTCTTTGAGCAAAAAATTGGGGTGTAACCTTCAAGCTCGTCCTGTCTGTGCTCACCACATCAAAGCCACGCTCAATAAATAAACCCCCGCGCAGAGTTCCATCAAAACCCACAGAGACGATCGCCGGTGTTACATCTCGCTCTCGACGGTCGATTCTCTGCTGATTGCGGGGAATACCAATCGCCAACTTATCGTCAAATACTAAACGCGCTGCTTGAGTCTTGACATTATCTACTAAAGGTGCTTCTCGTACCAAAGTTACCTGAGCTGCTCTCAGTTGTAGTTCTGGAGGAGAAAACGGGTCATTGGTGATGCGGACGTCTTTTGCTTGCCAACCTCTAGGATAAAAATCGATCCGTTCAGCTTCAAAACGGAGGCGTTTGACCACACCTCCTGATTTTGGTGGGGGAATATTTCTGGCGTCTGCGGTACCACCAAAGGTAAATTCAATAGCTCCGGGACTGGTGACATTATTTAAAGGCTGATTAGCGCGGATGCGATCGCTCACCGGACGTTGCGAAACACCACCAGCCGACACATCCGTGGGTAAAAAAGCGACATCCTTGGCTGCTGTGGGCATGTAAATTTCCCCCCGCCCATTCAACAGTTCCCCACTATCTTGAATAAAGTTGTAGGTAAAGCGTTGTCCTCGCAGCACTTGATCCCCGCGTGTCAGAGCCACATTCCCTTCACCCACAGCGATCAAATTGTCTAAATTAATTTGTAAGCGATCGGCATCTACCACCGCCCCATCAAACCGCACCACCACCTTTCCCTCAGCCGTGACAATCCGCCGTTTGTCGTCATACACTTGCTTATCTGCAAGCACTTCTACCGTTCTTTGTCGCGCCGGTTGAATATTAGTAGGCGTGGGTGCTGGTTGTGCTGGCGTCGGTGCTTTAAATTCAATGACCGGTGGTGGAGCTTGAGCGCTTGTGGAACTGCGAGACTTAAACTCTATGGTGTTTTGTACTGGCTGCGAACTCGGAGTATTTTCGGTAGTTGCTGGTGGGAAATTACCGCTGATTAAAGATAGTTTGGGTGGCTTTTGACCTGGCTGTGCTGGCGATGCAGCTCCTCCACCGTCACCCTGTAGCGAATAACCAACTGTCAACGGCTGTCCCAACAATTCGGCACTTTGACCAAGCGACAGAGGCGAAAATTCTGGTGGGAAAGATTCTGGTGCGTTGGGTGTAGATACGGTTTGGGAAACTACATGCTTCTTCACCCCCGCAGTCGGAAACTGTGGACTGTACCGTTGTTGTTGAGACTGACTTTGATTTCCCTCCTGCTCAGTAACCGAGCTGACAACACTAGACGAAACCAACTCAACAGATTTGACTGGCTCCAGGATGGAAGGTGGTGCGGGTGGTAAAACGGGATGAAGCATATTTGGGCACAATCAGCCTAATAAATAGCCGGAAGAATGAACCACACCTGATGCTATCCGCTAGCGAATGTTCTTGGCTTCTGGTGTCTTTCGCCTTCCGGCTGTCATGCACAGATTCTAATAGTCGAGCTTTTACTCTAAATCCCGGCGTCCGGGGTTACGAGCTGGGTCATTCGACAGAAATCCGAATACAAAGATAGCAACAAAGAAGGCAACTACAATATAAACAGCGATTTTTAAAGTCAGCATCAGAGATATCTCCAAGGGGTATGAGAAAGATTGAGAGCTTCTCTCTCAGTAGCTGCTATGCACAAAAGCTAGCTCTCTTATCTTACCGAAATCTTGTCCCCTTTTTGGAGGCATGGCAGCGAATGGGGCGCATTCACTTGTTTAGCTTTGAGAATAGCTGCACAACTGATAAAACAAACTATTATTCACCTTTGGACGTTGGTTGACAGTATAGGTTTCCCATTTGGCAAATAAAAAGGATGAAGTATGAAGGGTGAAGTATGAAGGGTGAAGGATGTAGACGCGGAGCGGCTTGCCGCAGGCTAGGATGAAGTATGAAGTATGAAGGATGAAGGGTGAAGGATGTAGACGCGGAGCGGCTTGCCGCAGGCTAGGATGAAGTATGAAGGGTGAAGGATGAAATTAGTGGACTAATCAAGGGAAAAGTTGAGCGAGTGTGTTGGTGTTAGCGATCGCTGTTTCAACCTAAATAGGCAAATTTGTAAATCACCCATTCAGGTGATCCAGGCGGGTGATGTGTACTTATGGCTAATTATTATAAATTCTGGAGAAAATGCACGGGAATGGAATTACCCAAGTACTACCTATTGCCTAAGTAGCAAAATTATGATTGTTATCAAAGAAATTGCCCAACAAGCTCTGAAAACAGGCTACTTGAGTCTGGTAGCGCAAAAGCGGATGCAGTTGTTGTTGCAGAGCAATTATGACTCAGACGACTTGGACGCTTACATAATTCTACAACGTGCGGTGGTGGCGGGTGATGTGAAACCCGAATCGCCCAGACAAACGACCACGAGTAAGGATGCTGCAGTCAATATAAAAACTGCTTACCAAGTCGCCGCAGAGACGGCTTTTGCTGCAGCTATTGCACTTTCTACACTAAAAGGTAGTAATGAACATCCTTCTTTAGGCACATAATACCAATAAAATATGCACCGCAGATCTTAGCAATGGAGGGCACAGAACTGCTGTGCTCCCTACAAAATACAGCAGACGTGGTGCAAGTACGTGAAAACTGGTGTGTTTTTAACGCCAATATGATTAAAAAATAATTAAATATCTGATTTTTTGTTTGAACAGTAGTAATGTGTCTTTAGTTTGTGCTAAAAACACAAGCATGATAATTTCACTAAATACTTAGTTTTATCATTGCGTCAAATTATAAACATAAACAAGTGTTGTTGTTTAGTGAAGTAACAGACAAAGTATTTATTTATTAAATTATTTAGGTGTAAAAGTATCCTGTAGACTTAATCAATAATTTTTCATCCCTCTGAGAGTAGCAAGTTAGGGAACTCTATATCTGTAAGGAACAAAGACTGAATATTTAATTTATTTGAGCGACTGATTGGCGATCGCAAATAATAAGCAATCATTAAGTTTTACGCTATTAGGCACAATAATTCTAGAGAACGCATAGCCTTACAAAGATCCCCGGTGTAAACTTTAGCAAGACAGACAATAACCATACCCAATGCTTAACAAAGTCATAGCATTATCACAAACAAAGGTATAAATAATTGGCAACATTGGGTAAAAACAGTAAACAATAGCCATAGCTAAATTTGGAGTTTTGCCAACCTATGCAGCCAATTCGTACATTTAATGTTTCCCCTTCACTACCGCCGCGACTCGAACCGCTGCGGCGGCTGGCATATAACTTACACTGGGATTGGAACGCCGAGACAAAGGATTTGTTTCGGCGTCTAGACCCTGATTTGTGGGAATCTAGCCGTCACAACCCAGTCTTAACTCTCGGTGCTATCAGTCAATCGCGGCTTTTGGAAGTTGTAGAAGATGAAGGCTTCCTAGCGCAAATGGATCGAGCTGATCGCCAGTTGGAAGATTATTTGCAAGAGCACACTTGGTACCAAAAACAGCGGAGTCAGCATCCCAAGGAATGCTTTGCTTATTTCTCGGCGGAATTTGGACTTGTTGATTGTTTACCTGTCTATTCTGGTGGTTTGGGTGTTCTCGCGGGGGATCATCTCAAATCTGCTAGTGATTTGGGATTACCATTAGTTGGTGTGGGCTTATTGTACCAACAAGGTTACTTTGCCCAGTATTTGAACGCTGATGGTTGGCAGCAAGAGCGTTATCCCATCAACGATTTTTATAACATGCCGTTGCATCTGGAGCGCAACGCTGATGGTTCAGAATTGCGGATTGAGGTAGAGTATCCAGGACGCAAGGTTTATGCTCGTGTTTGGCGTGTGCAAGTGGGAACTGTACCACTGTATATGCTAGACACTAACATTGAACCCAACAACCCTTACGACCACGACATCACAGACCAGCTTTATGGTGGTGATATCGATATGCGGATTCACCAGGAAATTATGCTGGGAATCGGTGGTGTACAGATGTTGAAAGCGTTGGGTTATGAAGTCACCGCTTACCACATGAATGAAGGTCACGCTGCTTTTTCTGCTTTGGAGCGGATTCGTCTGTTAATTCAAGAAGAGGGATTGAGTTTTGCTGACGCTAAACAGGTTGTGGCTTCTAGTAATATCTTCACCACCCATACCCCAGTACCTGCGGGGATAGATTTGTTTCCTCCCGATAAGACTTTGTATTATCTGGGATATTATGCAGATATCTTTGATTTACCGAAAGAGCAGTTTTTAGGACTGGGACGAGAAAATACAGGTGATTTATCTGCACCTTTTAGTATGGCGGTCTTGGCGTTGAAAATGGCGACATTTTCTAACGGTGTGGCTCAACTACATGGTGTGGTGTCACGACAGATGTTTCAGGGTTTGTGGAAGAAAGTACCTGTGGATGAGGTGCCGATCGCTGCTATTACTAATGGTGTCCATGCTCGCAGTTGCGTCTCTAAATCAACACAAGAGTTGTACGATCGCTATTTAGGCCCCAACTGGTCGTCAGCACCAATAGATAGTCAGTTGTGGGAACGGATGGAGGCGATCCCAGATGAAGAATTGTGGCGCAATCACGAACGCTGTCGCCTAGACATGATTTTGTATGTGCGCGACCATTTAGTCAAGCATCTGCGCGATCGCGGTGCTTCTGCTTCCGAAATCACCCAAGCCCAAGAAGTCCTCGACCCCAACGTTTTAACTATTGGTTTTGCTCGTCGCTTCGCTACCTACAAACGCGCTACCCTGTGGATGCGCGATTTAGAGCGCATCAGACATATTTTATTGGGGAACAAGCACCGCAAAGTACAATTTGTGATTGCAGGGAAAGCCCACCCGAAAGATATTCCGGGTAAAGAATTGATCCGCGATATCAATCACTTTATCCGCGAACAACACCTCGAAAAACAAGTAGTCTTTGTTCCCAACTACGACATCCACATCTCCCGGTTGATGGTAGCTGGTTGCGACATCTGGTTAAATACACCCCGTCGTCCCCGCGAAGCTTCTGGTACTAGCGGTATGAAGGCTGCTATGAATGGATTACCCAATTTAAGCGTCCTTGATGGTTGGTGGGATGAAGCTGATTATGTCCGCACCGGTTGGGCGATTGGACATGGGGAAAATTACGAAGACCCCAATTACCAAGACGAAGTAGAATCTAACGCGCTCTACGATTTGATTGAGAAAGAAGTTGCACCTTTATTTTATGACCACCGCGATCTCGATGGTTTACCCAGGCGGTGGGTGGCGAAAATGAAAGATGCAATTCGCTTGAATTGTCCATTCTTCAACACAGCGCGGATGGTGCGAGAATACGCACAGCGGGCTTATTTCCCCGCTAGCGATCGCTATCATACCCTGAATGCGAATAACTACCAGCCAGCCAAGGAGCTAGCCGCGTGGAAAGCTAACCTCAGCGAACACTGGTTTAACATCAAAATCAAAGATGTGGAAGTATCAGCGGCCGCAGATATCGAAGTTAATCAAACCGTAGCTGTCAAAGCTAAAGTTGATTTGGCTACCCTAAGCAACAACGATGTCCAAGTAGAACTGTACCAAGGTGCTATTGACGCTAACGGTGATATCGTCAATGCGATTCCCGTAGCGATGGATTACCAAGGCGAAAACACAGAAGGGTTAAGTATTTACACGGCTAACATCACCTACACCACCTCTGGTTTACAAGGCTTATCCTTGCGAGTGATACCGAAACATCAACACCTTTCCAACGCCTATGAACCGAGGTTAATTGCTTGGGCTGAGTAAGGCTAATCTCAAATTCTTTGGGGGATAACAATGTAACCAGTAGTGCGATCGCCTAGTACTAAATTACGTTGTTCTCCCCAATACCACCAGTGTGCAGCTACGTAAGCGCAGATCAAGCTATCTAATTGGTCTTCCGTGGCTTTGAGAGCTGCACCTGTAGTGGGTATTTCCCCAGTCAGCACATCACCACAACACAGTGGTAAATCTAGATGGGGGAGAACATCGACAATCAAATTATACAGCTTGATTAATTCTTGACGGCGATCGCCCAAGCGTCCCTTTTTATATTTGAGAATCCGTTCCAAATTAAATAGATTCACAATCGCTGGATGGGGAAAAACTTCTATTTGATATCTGCCGAGTTTTTGCGGTGCGATCGTCGGTGCGTGGGCAAAACCGCGAGACTCTAATTCTAAACCAAAATTAACCGTGCGCTCTGCGAAAGCCAAACCCAAATTTGCAGGATAACAGCCAGCGTGATATTTACCAAAATATTTGTGAGTTAATTTATCAGGTAAACGATTTCCAGTAGCATTAGGAATTAAAGTCGGCGCATCCACAGCTACGAGCGCAGGTTCTCCCGGTTGCACACAAGCATCAATCCAAGTGAAAATATCTGCGATCGCTTCTTGACGATCTAGAGCGATCAGTTGTAGCTTGGCATCGATTAATTGTAGATAACATAGTCCACTTGGTTGAGATTTCCAGCCTAAATCAATACCGAGAAATTTCATTGTTATAGCAGGGAACAGGGAACAGGGAACAGGGAACAGGGAAGAAAGTTGCGTTGTGTAAGCGTTTTATCTTGAGTTCATCGAAGAAGGGAATAGGGAACAAGGAACTCTCTGCGACTCTGCGTGAAATAAATCATCCCTCCATTCAGCAACGCCAAAAAATCTATCGCATCACCAACCATACCACCCCTGCAGCCACCAAAGGCACACTCAAGTTATCTGTACCTTGGGGTGAAACACCTTCCGCAACAGTTGCGAAAGCACCGCTGAGAACGGATGCTAAGATTATCCTCGCTTTGTCAAAAGAAACTGCAAAAGGACTGAGAAATGAGCCAGGAAGCAGTGACAACACCAAGAATATCGCTGTTGTGCTGACGATAAACATAGCGGCTGATCCTTCCCAACTGCGGATAGAATTTCCCACTTGGTATTTATGTTGTCCAAAGCGTCTCCCAATTAGCGCCGCTAGGGCATCTCCCCAAGTCATCGCCATCACTCCAGCCGCCGCAATAGGAACCTGATCAATTGGCCCGTTGGGTCGCCACAGTAGCCCAAATAGCAGCGTTACGGACATCGCAAAGTAGACAGTCCCAGGTGAACTGTCCTCGGCGTCCATCGCTCCAACTATTCGGTATCTATACAGCAAATAATTGAGTCCGATAAACGTAGCGAAGGGTAATACTCCGAATTCCCAGCGGTCGAATAGCCATAACACGCCAAAAATCCACATCCCAGCACCCACATGAATTACTTTGCGAGTCAAATTCGGCTCTACACCAAACAGCCGTCGCAATCCCTCACCAATAATCAGTAAACTCACAGCGTAGCTGTAGGATGCTAACAGTCCGATTAAGTCATGATTTGTCATTTGCTAAGTAGTTGGGGAAGTGTGGGAGGTGAGGTGATGGGGTGATGGGGAGGTGGGGTGATGGGGTGATGGGGTGATGGGGAGGTGTGGGGAAGCTTTGGATTTTGAGGAGGATGTTTTGAGTTATGAAATCCAAGTTTCAGGTTCAAAGGCTCAAGCTTCAGGCTCAAAGGCTCAAGCTTCAGGCTCAAAGGCTGACGCTTCAGGTTCAAAGGCTCAAGTTTCAGGTTCAAAGGCTGACGCTTCAGGTTCAAAGGCTCAAGCTTCAGGTTCAAAGGCTGACGCTTCAGGTTCAAAGGCTCAAGCTTCAGGCTCAAAGGCTCAAGCTTCAGGCTCAAAGGCTCAAGCTTCAGGCTCAAAGGCTCAAGTTTCAGGCTCAAAGGCTCAAGTTTCAGGTTCAAAGGCTGACGCTTCAGGCTCAAAGGCTCAAGCTTCAGGCTCAAAGGCTCAAGTTTCAGGTTCAAAGGCTCAAGCTTTATCCCCACCTCCCCATCACCCCACCTCCCCCCACCTCCCCATCACCCCACCTCCCCATCACCCCACCTCCCCATCACCCCATCTCCCCACACTCCCCACCTCCCCATCACCCCATCACTTACTTATTCCGTCGCAGGTTTTTTTCTATTAAGGAAACGCTACCGATACCTTGGAGAATACCACGACCGATTAATCCTAATCCTCTGCCGATGACTTGGGTGAGGATGAAGACAATACCACTGCCGAGGAATGCTAATAGTGATTGTAAACGAGGTGCGATCGCGTCTCGAAATTCTAAGAACAAGGTGACGATTAGGGGAAATCCTTGCAGTTGGGCTAATTCTTGGCTACGAGGAGCATAAATTGAGGTGATGGCTAAACCGCGAGGTGCAATTACAAATAGTTCGTAGCGGCTTTCAAAAATTGCTGCGGGCGTCCCAATATAGTTACGCAAGCGGTATTTCCAAGATAAGTTGTTTCTAAATTTTTCAATTTCCCTTGTGGAAATTAATTTGCGGTCATAAAAACTTTGCTTGATGCTCTCTAAATCTGCTAAAGAATTGAGTAATGGTTGAATGACGCCATTGGCTACTTGAATGATTAAATTTTCTAAGATGGCTAATGCTTGCGATTTCGCTTCGGCGCTACCCACTGGGTAGGAGGTGTTATCAACCTGCAAATCTGTGGAAAATAACAGATAAGCAAATAGTTCTAGAACGAAGGGAATTTGATTAAGAATCTCTGTTTGCACTATTTGGGCATTTTGCAAGAGAAAATTGACTACTTCAATTTGGCGATCGCCTATCTGCACCAAAGAAAATTTTCCAAAGAATTGTGTAGTCGTCGCTTCCCACAAATCCCGTAATATCGTACTTTGTAATTCAGCTAATTGGTGGCTCTCGATGCCCACATCACGCAATTCATCTAATTGTTGAGTCAGTTTTTGCAGAATTAGATAAAGCAATTCTCGTTTTTTATCTTCCCGTAAAATGTCAATCTCTAAGGGAATATCGGTGACATTTTGTAAAGGTGATTGCAATTTAAACACACAATCTGCAAACAAATCAGACTGCAAAGCTCGCGGACTGAGTAAAGGTGATGAATAGGGAATTGGTTGTAAGTCTGATGTGGTCATGATATCACCGGGCAGTGACGGCGGTAATTGTGGTGACGCCAGCAAGCGATTAACTAACCAACGCGCTGCTAATAATTCTCGCCGCTGTCCCGCCAGCACTGCTTGATCTAAAATTGGTAATCCGGGGACTTTTAACTGTGCGTTGACTTGGTTGAGGAAAGCGTCAATATAACCAATCCCCGACAACTGCAAATTACGCCGCAGTCGCCCAAAAGACGATCCCGATTCAGAAATGATGATTGTTCCTGTCTCTTCCTCAGTCCATTGAGCAACACCCATCGCAACTTCTCGCATCACCGTCACTAACTCAGTTACAGGTGTACCCTTGGGACAATAACCATCCACACCAGCAGCTTTTGCGGCTGAGAGTAACTCCGGTGTGGTCAGGGAACTCAAAAGCAAAATTGGTAGCTGGGGATACAGAGACTTGAGTCGTACACACAGTTGTAAACCTTGCTGTTGACGCTTGTTGGGACGGTAATTACTTAATTCCATCACCACTAAATTGACTTGGCGAATATCTTGCTGGGCTAGTTCTGCTAAAACTTGTAAAGCCGCAGTATCAGTTCCCACCTCCGCTACAATCTGCAAATCAGGGAAACTCTCCAAAGCTACCCGCAATCCCAAGCGGAAAATCGGGTCTTGGTCAATTAACAACAATTTTAAAGTGCGATCGCTCATAGTCAGTTCAAAACAGAAATAATTCTTTTCCCCAGCCAGAAATCACCTATGAAGAAAGTGTCTGTCCATTGGTGTTAACTTAACGTGAAACCCACATCCCGCCTCAGAATGAATTCTGAGTCTCATAAAAAAAGTCATCTGAAGATGACTAAAAATTTCATTTATCCTCAGTTTACTTTAGTAAACTTTAGCTATTAGCCTTGGAATTCATTCCAAGGCGAGTAGGTAAGCTTTGCAATAAGCCATCTGTAGCTTAAGTTGATATCAATGGTGTCCGTTGCGCCCAGACGCAGAGAAAAGGACGCCAAGAACGACTTTTGCAAAAGACTTCTTCCCTGTTCCCTGTTCCCTTCTTCAATGACTAATTACTCATTGTCACCTGTTTGCGCTACCTCGGAAATGGATCATAATTGCCATAAGTAGCAATTAATTATGTAATTAAATGAACCTGAGTATTCGCCACTGGTTGGCAGAACGCCATGTCAAAATACTTAGCCTGAAGGAATTATCTCCTGGACAGATGGCAGGTGTCGCTTTCCGTATTATTCAGGATATGGAGGTTAAAAGTCTTATACCATTTGATATTTGCACCCTGACAGAAGTTTTAGAATTACCTCTGAGCACCGTATGGTCAGAAATCACCATCCTGGCGCTGTTGACAGAAAATCTTTTACGCCATATCAGCCAAATCAAACCTCTAAAACGCAATGAAGGTACATGGTTAGGATTGCAAATTGCTTATCTGCAAGGATTAGAACAAGTTTTAGCCCAAGAAGCCAGTCTCAAAAAACCTTGGCTAGATAGGGCGATGATTTGGAATAGACAAACTGCTTCTCCTCCCCTTCCAGTCAAACCTTTACAAGATGCTCAACTACAAGGTTTACTGAAAACTCTCAATCCCGGAAAATTGACTGATACTCAAGCTCAACAAGCACTGTCTTTGGTCGCAGACTCTTTACTGGTACAGCAAATGCACAGCGCCACCATAGCTTGGTTGGTCGCTAATGGCACAGAAGAAATTGAAGCTAAACTCTTAACTCAACGTTTGGGACATTCTCTACCAGGGTATTTACTGGGAGTTGTTGCTGAAAATGCTGCTCCTCTGGCTCAGTTACAAAAATTTGTCTGTTTGGGAAATCTTACTTCTTCTAGTTCTCAGGTTAATGACAAAATTGATCTGTATCGAGAACACTACCGCGCTAGTTTGCTGCAAAGTCTCTCTCAACCGTTGTTTACAGAATCTTTTGCACTCAAAGATATTTACGTACCTCCGACAGGTTTACCGATAGAGGAAAGCAGTTATGAGTCTATTAAAAAAACTAGTTCCCCAGTTGATTTAAGGATATGGGCGCAGCAACAGCTAGATGATTTAGAAACCATCGCCATCATTGAATCAGAACCTGGTTATGGAAAAACTAGTTTTTGCCAAATTTGGGCCGCGAAGGTGGCGCGGGAGCTTTATCCCCATTGGATACCAATTATCATTAGATTACGCGATATCACCTATGGCGACACCATCGCCGCAACTCTCAATTCTGGTTTTTCGCTGCGTCACCAGATAAATCTGGCTACTTGGTTGGAGGGAAATCATCCGCGCTGTCTTTTGCTACTGGATGGTTTGGATGAGTTACCCCCCGTTGAACAAAACAAAAACGCCAAAGTCGTTTTTATGGAAGATTTGCTGCGTTTGCAGTCCCAGCATCGACATAAAATTGTGTTGACAACTCGGACAGCAACTCTACAAGCGACTATTCCCGAATTATTGCTATTGTCTAAAAGAATCGCCATCCAACCTTTGGATGTTGAAGGACTCAAGCAATGGTTTCAACAATGGACGGCGGCACAATCGTTACCTATTGCTCAAAATTACTTTTTGTTTTTAAAACAAGCAGGTTTATTTACTCACAACCCTAAATTAGTAGAACTTTCGGCTTTTGTTCGCCAACCGCTAATTTTGTATTTGCTTGGTGTTTTACACCGGGACGGTTTTTTAGATGATGGGTTATTAAAATTAGCTGCTCACAGCCAAGATTCTACAGGTTCTATTTTGCTTTGGGAAATTTTTCAGCGTCTGAGTCGTTGGTTTTTGGGTTATCCCTTGACTGAGGGCGTCAAAAATATTTTACTGCGTGCTGGGTCAGCTCATATCCACCGCACACCTGCAGCGATCGCAAATTTTCTTTCTAGTCGTCATCCTCAAGATATACTTGACAAAATGGAAGCCATCGCCCTCAAAATATTACACAGCGATCGCTTTTGCGTCAATTTAGCTGCACAATGGGAATTTGACCCCATACCTCCTATTTATTTTCGCTCTGTTGTCAGTCAACAAAAGCAACTCACAACCACCAAAATCGAATTTACTCACCCCCAATTGGGAGAATACCTCTGCGCTACAGCTATTGTTACCCAACTCAAAACCCTAACTCAGCGTCAACCAGCAGCAGACGGTACAGAAACTTTTATCCTTGACTCACCCAGCAGTGTCGCCCAATACTTGTATAATCTACTTGGTTATGGTATTCTCAGCCCCAGAATCACCGAAATAGCGATCGCAGGTCTACAAAGGCTAGAAAAATGGGAATTTTCCTTCGCAATTTTGTCCCAACGTCTAGAATCTTTTTGGCAAGCTTACTGTCATGGTCGTTGGTTAGATGAAGGCATAGCACACAGAGCCTTAACCCATTTTCACACGCTGCAAAACCCCATCAACACAGAGCAAGTCAATGCTGCTGTCGGATTAAATGTCTTTCTATTGCTGTGTGCTTGCTACCACCAAGAAAAAAGCTGCTTTTATCCTGGAGGAAATCCCACCAACACCGCAGAATTCAACCCCTACGCTCTACATCTGCTGATTGCAAAAACAGCAGTTTTATCAGAAAATGCCTTTCTCAATCGCATCAAATCCCAATCTTTAGCCGGAATCAACTTGTCAAAAGCCTATTTGTCCCAAGTGATGCTAGCTGAAGCCGATCTCAGCCACACAAATTTAGCAGATGCGGTATTCACTGGAGCCAATTTAGCAGGCGCCAACCTCACAGGCGCCAACCTCGCAGGCGCCAACCTCACAGGCGCCAACCTCACAGGCGCCAACCTCACAGACACCAATTTAACAGTAGCAAATTTAGCAGACGCCAATCTCTCCAACACCAATCTCACCAACACCAATCTCACCCATACCTGCTTATTCTCAACTATCCTCAGTGAAACTCACAAAGAAACCGCTACACTCAATGGCGCTATCTTCTCTCTAGAACAATTTCACAACTTAAAACAGTTGCTCTCACAGCACTCTCTCCAAAACATCACCAACGCCTCAGTTAACACAGATGCTTGGGCAAAAAATCTCCCTGATATCGTCTTAATAGAAAGCCTAGAAGGTGAACTGATTTTGCCAGTAGATTTATCTCATGACGTCACTGATGATGCCACTATTATCAGTGTCGCCGTTGATGAGCTTCATCGCTAATAAATCACAAACTCAACCTTCCTGTGGATGGCGATAGCCATAAAAATTAATGCTATAGTCAGTAATCCGCACTCCAGTTTGTGCTTCAACTTGACGGATAAAATCTTCTGGTAGTTCTATATGCACATCCAGAATTTGATTAGTATCTAGACAGTTAACATGACTGTGAGAATCACTGATATTGCCGTATAAACGACCATCACAGCGTTCAATACACTCAATAATACCTTGAGTAGATAGCGCTTCTAAATTTTGATAAACAGATGTGTGACCGATTTCTTTACCTTGTTGATTTAAGCGGTCATATATTTCTCTAGCAGAAAGATGCTCATTTGCTTGCCAAAGTAATTCTAAAATAAAGCGCCGCTGGCGACTGACACGCATACCCAATACTTGACACTTTTCAATAGCATCATCTAAAGAACGAATTGGTTGTGTAGATATTGCTTGCTTTTGCATTTTTAACTTTGTTAACTGTGGGAGTAATTATCTTATTTACTAGTTTATAGATTATTCTTATACGCCAGAAGATGACGTCATGATATTTCCACTTTCGCCTGCGTTATTGCATTGGCTTACAGGAAAAATCACAGATTGGGATGATAATTTTTGTGTTTGTTGAAGGTTTTGTTGTTTCACTCGCATCTAAAACAAACTCATTACAACTTTAGCTTAAAATAGCTGTTCCTGTCCAGCCAAGGGCAGTTATGCCAATTTGCCAACAGAAAATGTAGAGGGCGGGTATTCCTAGCCTTGGCGAGTGACAAAGCAGGCGCAGTGGTAGAATTGAGATAACAATCGTTGTCCAGTAGACATTCTCTAAGCTTTGCTTTTGCTTTGGCTCCACAGCATCATGATTCACGTGACATAAGCGTTGCTGTAGAGACGCGACGACTTGAGCAACCAAAGCAAGACACTTAACAAACTTTCACCTCCCTACAAAAGTCTGGAAATCACAACAAATGATTTTCATCGCTAAATTCCTTCATTCTTTAAGATTTTGTGAGATAGCTCAAGACACGGTAACGTATTTACTCAGTCACCAATTCCCACTTAATAAAACAAAATTCCCGACTTCTTTGAAAAATCGGACATCCGCAAATTTGAATTAATTTTTACTAGTAAATAGATATACTTAAATTCAGATTAAATCTTTAATTTTTATACTGTCATAGCTATGTACAATCCATTGCGAAAATTTATCTGCTAGCACCCAAACAAAAGAACCGTCATGTTACTAACACCGAATTTTTTGAGAAAATCCCCAGAATTTCCGCATATTTACGTATTAACATAAAGTCTGTAAATTCACATAATATCAGGCAGGCGAATACGGAAAATCGCAACTCAATTCCATGGGAGGACTAGCGGTGAGATAGATGGTAGCAAACGTTAGATAGATAATTTTCCTGAAAATTTCGGCAAATCGACAAAGACGATCTCAGACGCGACACACCTCGCGTCTTTATTTTTTCAAAAACAACTCTAGCCAATCGAAAAGAGCTAGCATCAATCCTGAAAAGCTGCTACTGTGGATCCTCGATCCTACAGTTGAGCATCATGTGCTGAGTCAATGACAATTACGATCGCCATCAACACTGACTCTATCAATAATCTTGACCTGTCACCTGCTTCAGAGGTGATTGATCAGCTACTACAAGAGGGAGCCGTAACCTCCCAAGAACAGCAGTTGCGGTTTGCAATAAACTATACCTTAGAACCTGGTGATCCAAGAGAATTTGCAGAAATTCCCGAAGTGCGGTTGTGGTTTCTCCGTTTGGGTGCTCGCTACCCCTGGTTGCCATTTTTGCTAGACTGGAAAGCCGGAGAATTTGCGCGTTACACGGCAATGTTTGTGCCTCATCAGTTTAGCGCCAAAGAGGGTATACAATACAATCCCGAAGCTCTAGAAATCTTTTTGATGCACACCGTCTTTATTTTGAGTGATTGGTTAAAACAGCAAAATATTCCCAGTCAATCACGATTAAAGTCGATGGCACAAATGTTAGGTTATGAATTAGAAGACGGCTTCTTTGCGATTTTGTGAATCTAAATTAGGAATCAATTATACAAATAAGGGCACAAAATTATTGTGCCCTGAAGATAATATCTATCTCACCAATTTGTCATCTGCTGCATTTTATCGCAGGCGACAGATTAAACTTAAAGCAGTATTAAAAGCATATTCTACAGCTTTTGATTTGCTGGGTAAAGCTGCTTGCCATAGCCGATAGTCATTGTATGCAATAATTAAATTAGCCATATCATAAATCTGAATTGTATCCAGTAAATCATATTGAGCAGCTTCAAAGTCCTTAACTGTGCTGTTGAAAGTTAAAGTTTCTTGTGCTGCTTGGATAAATCCATCCATAACAGCTTGCATGTATTCTTTACCCGCAGCTTCTTTAAAGATAAGCGAAGATTTAAAAGCTTGCAATTCGTCCACAAGAAGATTAGCAATTTCTCTTCCTACTGGATTATTCCAGCCATAGGGAAGTTGAATATCTAAATATTCATATTTATGAGTTTGATATTGGAGATATTCATTAATATCTACAGCCACTTGAGCTAGTTTTTGACCAGCTAATAATTGCTTGAGAGGATTGAGGCTAGTATCGATTAACAAGTCACCAAAAACTTGTTCTTCCCCTGCTGGACAATCATACACAAGGTAAGTCCAAATTCCGGGATGGCTATCTTCAAATTTTTTAGCTTGGAAAAAGGTGATCGTTCCGTCTTGTTCACACTCATAATAAGCACTGTAAATCTCGTTAAATTCACAGTCATACAGAATCTTTGAGCGCAAGATTTTTTTGAAAAGACCTGTGATGTGGTGCGGCTGACTTTCAATCTGAATGTAACGTTTTTGACTGGAAATAAAGGTATGTAATCGCATCGCCATTCATTTTTCCTTTTGGTAAATCAATATATTCACAAGGGTACACACTTGCCTAAAATCAACAGGAAAGCGAAGGAACACTAAAATGGCGCGTTAGACTCACCCCTCAATTAATCGCATTAGGTAGTTTCGGTAACATAGTCACCAGAAAACTCAGGATTCTCAATCTTGTGGATTGGGATCGCTAATCCTTGTTTTAACTCAAATTTCCCATGATGGTGAATTCGTTTAGTAACAATAAGGCAAAATTCCTAGTAGGAGCAAAAGTGCTCTAAGCTACTGTTTACATCTACGAATCAGCGAAAATGGGAGCAGACAGTAGGTGGCTAGCTAACAATACCAGTCTTTAGTCTCAATCACGTATTTTTTCCTTAAGAGGAAAAGGGAGTATTCTATTCTCCTCCATACTTCATATTTCATACTTTAGCCTTCAGTTGACATAAGCGAAGTGATCCCGATGCCTATTGTTCCCAAAATTTTGTGGAGACTAACACGCTGAAGAAAAAAAAATGTTTTGAGGAAAATACTTATCTAGTCAGGGTTTACGGCTACTCGATCAGTTAAGGAAGATGACATAGTGGTTTCATTTGGCGGTAGAAAAAAAGCAAGTCCAAAGCCAAGTATTTATTCGCTGATAGAATTTTCCTGATGTTTTTGATCGCTGAGTAGCATAGCTGATTTCAATGTATAAACATGATTTTGTGCCTTAGAAAAACCTTCGTAGAGACGCAAAGCTTTACGTCTCTACATTTAGGTTTAAACGCCACACAGTTTACTTGATTTTTATCAGACTAAATGCTATTGACACTTGTGACGGGAACTTTGCTTTGGCAATCAAGGTGTCAAATTTTATTTTTTTGGAGCAAACCGTTAGTAGTTTGTGCCATTACTTGTGTAAGTGGAAGTGATTGAGAATCAGGAGTTGTGCAGTAGGCTATTTTAGCCGCCCCAAATTTTCTCTAAAACTGCTGACGGTGAAATATCTGCTACTTTGCCTGTGGAAGATTTAATAGCTAGAAATTTATCGCTTTTTGGTAGTACCTGGGCTGGGTCTGTGGGGCCAAATAGGGCGATGGTGTAGGTCTGGACTGCTACACTTAGTTGTGTGGTTACACTGTTGGTAGTGAGCATTAAGCTTGCACCGCCAACCATAGCTGCCAATTTACCGACATTATCAGGGGAAGTTACACGAACATCAGCAAAAGTATCCGCAAGCGATCGCGCGTATTCTTCTTCATCTGGTTTTTGGATTAAGACTATGGGTAGATTAGGTTGCTTGTGTTGAAAATCTTGGATGATTTGTTGCCAATTTTCTACAGGATAGATGTTGTTTGGTGATGACTCATTAGCACTACTATGAATCAAAACGTAACCAGTTTCATCTATCCCAAGACGTTTTTGTTCTTGTTTCGCCCACTCGATATCTGGTTTGGGAATATTGACTGCTAACTCTGGGGTAGGAGAGTTGACACCTAGTAACTGTAATAGCTCATGATATGTCGTTGCGGCATACTGGTTTGCCTTGAACAACAAAGATTTAGTCAAAAAAGCAGATCCTTGACCTTTATAACCGATGCGTGTGGGAATGCCGGTTAACCATAGCAAAAGACCTACCCACCAACTTTGTCGTAGAGCAATAGCAACATCATACTCGCGATCGCGAATTCCACCGACTAAGTTTCCCCAATCGGCGAGACTGTTACGATCGTTAAAATCAAAGGTAAAAACCTCGCGTACAGACTTGCTGACTCGGTAGGCTGCTTTTGCTTGGGGTTCAACTACGACATCTATCTGCGCGTTGGGGTAATAGCGCTTCAGATTATCTAGAGTTGGAAACAAGAGAATTTGCTCGCCAATTCCGCCAGGTACAAGGGCTACTACTCGCATAATATTTATTGACGCTTACTCGCTCCCTATTTTAGGGGAATAAGGGAACAGGGAACAGGGAATAGGAGAAAGGGAGTAAAAGTGTACTGAGTTCTTTTCTCCAAATCAAATATGATTCCTATATTGGGTATTGAGCATGAAGCGTTGGGCATGGAGCATTGAGTATTAGGCATGGAGCATGGGAAAAATTTTCCCTTATTTCCTCACTGTACAAGTCTGTTCATTTCATCTTGCATCCTTCAGACTTCATACTTTATACTTCAGCCTTTTTGTAGTATTCAGATTGAGGAATTGTGTGTATTTATTAATCCCCGCAGCCGGAGTAGGCAAAAGGATGGGGAGCGATCGCAATAAACTTTTACTCACAGTGCGATCGCAACCTATTATTACTTGGACTCTCAAGGCCGCAGATGCGGCTAGTACTATCAGTTGGATTGGGATTATCTCTCAACCCGCTGACTGGGATGACTTGAAAACGATTTTGGCTCAATTGCAGTTGAGTAAGCCGGTGGAGCTAATTTCGGGCGGTGCTACCCGCCAAGAATCTGTTTACAATGGGTTGCAGGCATTGCCACCAGATGCGACACGAGTTTTAATTCATGATGGCGCTAGATGCCTAGCTACGCCAAATTTACTCGATTCCTGCGCCCATGCTATTCAACATTGTTCGGGATTGATTGCGGCTGTCCCAGTCAAAGATACGATCAAGGTAGTTGATGACAATGGCGTGATTCAAAGCACCCCCGATCGCCGAAAACTGTGGGCTGCCCAAACGCCTCAAGGATTTGATGTTAGTTTATTAAAACAGTGCCACGCTGAGGGAGTTCGTCAGGGTTGGGAAGTAACTGACGATGCGGCTCTATTTGAAAAGTGTGGTATTGAAGTCCAAATCGTTCAGGGAGAGGAAACCAACTTGAAAGTCACCACTCCGCAAGATTTAGCGATCGCTGAATTTATTCTTAAAAGTAGAGAGAGGAGTTAGGGAGTATGGGGTTAGGGACTGCATACGTTCGGTGGTTTATGAGCAATTAACCTCGACATCTGCAATTTTTAGTGATATAATCCCACACACTTGTTATTTGCTCTTTGTTCCAGGTCAGCGGTCAGTCACAAATGACCAATGACCAATGACTAATGACTAATGACTAAATGATCACAGCCACAGCGACTAAGATCGAAGCGATTCTCTATTTAAAAGGTAAGCCCTTGTCGCTCGGCGAAATTGCCGAGTATGCAGCGTGCGATCGCGCCACCATTGAGGAAGGCATAATTGAGTTAATTGATGACTATGCCCATCGTGATAGCGCCCTCGAAGTTGTCGAAACACCAAACGGTTATAGTTTGCAACTGCGGTCTGATTTTCATGATCTAGTGCAAACACTGATTCCGGTAGAATTAGGATTAGGCGCATTGCGAACCTTAGCAGCGATCGCTCTCAATAGCCCCATTCTGCAAAGTGACTTAATTAATCTACGGGGTTCGGGAGTTTATCAACATGTTCCGGAACTTGTAGAACTCGGCTTCGTTCGCAAACGTCGAGACAGCGAATCTCGCTCCTATTCCCTACAAGTCACCCCTAAATTTCACCAATATTTCCAAATCGAGCAGCTCCCCCAAATATTATCCACCAGTCCCAAGGAAGAACAACTAGAACTGGATCTAGAGCTAGAAGCAAAATGAAGGGTGAAGGATGAAGGATGAAGGATGAAGTATGAAGTATGAAGGATGAAGTCTGTAGTGCATTAGTAGGGTGCGTTGTCGCAAAGCGCAACGCACCGCCTGCGGAGGTCGAGACGGTGCGTTACTTCGTTAACGCAGCCTACAAAAATAAAAACTAGTCCCTAGTCCCTACTCCCTACTCCCTTTCATCAACAATTGTCACAATAATTAATCTTTCTCCAGGTTGTGTAATTTAGATTAACAATCGCAGAGAATCTGCTAGCAGATGGGTAGAATAGCAAATACAATAAACGACAAAACTACTTTATGAATTAAATTAGTTAATCTAGAAGTATCGGCCTATTTTTTAAGTCCTCAGTGAGTATCGTATTTTATGCCTGAGGCAAAGCAAACGAAACAAAGCCAATTAAGACCAAACCAAATTCATAACTAGAGAGCTCCCACGAATCATAATGCCTGTGATTGAGAAAAAAAGAACTCGCGATCTGCCCCAAATTAACGAACGCATTCGGTTCCCAAAAATTCGGGTCATTGATACTGATGGCGCGCAATTGGGAATCATCACCCCGCAGGAAGCAATACAACTAGCGGAGGAAAAAGAGCTAGATTTGGTACTGCTCAGTGATAAGGCCGACCCGCCGGTTTGTCGAATCATGGACTACGGGAAGTACAAGTTTGAGCAAGAGAAGAAAGCGCGGGAAGCCCGGAAAAAGCAGCACACAGCTGATGTCAAAGAAGTGAAGATGCGCTACAAGATAGAAGAACACGATTACAACGTGCGTGTCAAGCAAGCAGAGCGCTTTCTCAAAGATGGTGACAAAGTGAAAGTGACTGTGATGTTCCGGGGTCGAGAAATTCAACACAGCGATTTAGCAGAAGAATTACTCAAACAAATGGCGACTGATTTAGAGCCGTTTGGTGAAGTGCAGCAAGTCCCGAAAAAGGAAGGGCGAAATATGATGATGTTGCTTTCACCGAAGAAATAATCTGTGTGTAATCGAAAACTAACAACTTAGCCTTGTCACGGTAATCGATTAAATTTATTGACAGCTGATAGTCCTAAGCACTGAGTGGGAAACATAATACTCAGTTGCTTGGGACTTTTGCCATTTTTAGGGGATGGAGCAACGGGTAATTGGCAACAAAATGCAAGGATTTGGGATTATTGACTGTCGAAAGCATCGGTACAAGCGTCTTTTAGATGGAAACCGTATCCAAAATCCCAAATAATCCCAAATCCTTAGCCTCTCACCAGGACGCTACCAGAAAATACAACTGCATGGAACTGAAAAATCACTCTTTTGCTACAAATAAAAGCACGCTGGCGCGAGTACTGCGGTGGGTGAATCTCCGACCGGAGGAGAGCGAACGAACGCTAATGATGTTTGCTTTTTATACTTTTATTTGCGTAGGATTACGTTGGGCAGAGGATAGTACAGTAGCGTTGTTTTTAGATGAATATGGTGCAGAAACACTACCTTTGGTATATATCGCTAGTGCGGCGATGGGTGTGGGGATAGTTTTTTTATACTCTTGGTTACAAAAGATTTTTCCTCTGCGTTGGGTGATTGTGGCGATCGCACCTTGTATGGTGATGCCGTTGATTTTATTGGTTTTGTTGCGCTGGGGGATACATGTTTCTTATTTAGCGGTGATGATTGTGTTTCTGATGCGGCTATGGGTAGACGCGCTGTATGTAGTCAATGACCTCAACACCTCTATTGTCGCTAATCAATTATTCAATATTCGAGAGATTAAGCGCACTTACCCACTGATCAGTAGTGGTTTGTTGGTAGCTGATGTGATTAGTGGTTTTAGTTTGCCTTGGTTGTTGGAATTTGCCAAGCTCAACAAGGTGATTTTAATCGCCTGTGCGCTTGTGATTCTCAGTTCAGGAATCCTGTTTTATCTGAGTCATCGCTATCGAAAAGCTTTTCCCGATGCGCCACAACGATTAATTTCCTCAGAACAAGCTTCCCGTCACCGTCGCATTGAAGCACCGCTAAACCGCTATAAATGGCAGTTATTCGCCTTTATTGGCTTGTTGCAGGTAATTGGGCTATTAATCGATTTTCAGTATTTGCGGGAGTTAAAATCTAGCTTTGGCGATCGCGAATTAGCGAGTTTTTTGGGTTTATTTGGGGGGATTGTCGGACTGTGTGAATTACTGACGCAGTGGTTTATTTCCAGTCGGATCATTGAACGATTGGGAGTATTTTACGCTGCAGCAATTTTACCGATCGCTGTCGGCTTTTTAGTTCCAGGAGCGATCGCATTGCTGTCTTTATTTCCGGGAATGCAATTGCAAAGCTTTTTTTGGGGGTTAGTGAGTCTCAAATTCTGCGACGAGCTGCTACGCTACACCTTTGTGATGAGTAGTGGCCCGGTACTATATCAACCAATTCCAGAGCGGATTCGCTCTCGAGCGCAGACATTATCAGGAGGAAGCGCAGAAGCGATCGCTACAGGTTTGGCGGGATTAATAATTGCTCTGACGCTGCTATTTTCTGGACAATTTATTCCTGCGTGGTTACAAAAATGGGTGTTTATTGGGGAAACAGTACTGGTCGCCGCTACTTGTTTAAAAGTAGTTTTGATTCTGCGATCGCGCTATGTTGACTTGCTAGTCTTGAGTGCGGATAGGGGAGCGTTGAGTGCAACTAATGTGGGCTTACGAGTCTTCCAGCAGGGTGTAGTTAAAGCTTTAGGAGAGAAGGGTAATGCTACAGATAAACGCTCTTGTATTGAACTTTTAGCCCAAATCGACCCCCAAGGTGCGGTGGAAGTTTTAGCACCACTGCTAGTCAAACTACCTCCAGATTTGCAATCTCAAAGCCTAGAAGTGATGCTCACAGCAGATATCAATCCCATTTATTTACCTGCTGTCCGTCCTTTGCTAGATCAATCTCAGGGAACTATCACCCCGGAAGTTTTCGCCCTAGCACTGCGCTATGTTTGGTTAGCCGAACCCCATCCTAATTTAGCTTTATTAGAAGAATACCTACATCCACAACAAAACTCCCTGATTCGCGCCACTGCTGCTGCTTTGCTGTTGCGTCAGGGAACACCAATGCAAAGAGTAGCAGCTACTAAAACTATGCGTTGGATGCTGACTCATCAGCAAGAGTGGGAACGGGTGAATGGCGTTAAAGCCCTCAGAGAAGCAGTTTATTTGCAGGCTTTACGAATTCATATCCCCAATTTATTGCAGGATAAATCACTACGGGTGCGCTGGGCTGTGTTGGAAATGATCGCCGCTACCCATTTAGAGGAATACTATTCGGCATTACTGGGAGCACTTTATTATAAGTCCACCCGTAACACAGCCATGCGTGCTTTAGCGCAACTAGAAAATGAAGCTTTAGAAATGCTATTACAACTAGCTACCAATGTTTATCAACCAGAAGTAGTACGGATGTATGCTTGGCGTACCATTGGTCACATCAGCACTCCAGAGGCGATGGATTGTTTATGGCAGCATTTAGAAACATCTTGGGGTAATTCCAGATATCATATCCTTCGCAGCTTATTAAAAATCCACAAACAACCGGAAATTACTAGTTTAGAAGATAGATTTTATGAAAGTCGGGTAGAAGCTTTTATTGAGCAGGAATTAAAATTTTTGGGCGAGATTTATGCGGCTTATCTAGACTTGAACATCCAAAAAGATTTGCAAAATCCACCAGCCAACGAAAACATTATTGCCGTTTATGAGTTACTACAAAAAGCGCTTTTAGAATTAGAAATAGATGTTAAAGAGAGAGTGTTATTATTACTGAAGCTGCTGTATCCTCCAGAAAAAATGCAAGCAGCAACATTCAATCTCCGGTCAGAATCAGGAGTTAACTTGGCACGGGGGTTAGAAATTTTAGACCATACGGTGAATTTGCCTGTAAAGTCTTTATTGCTGAATATTTTAGATCAGCGATCGCACCAAGAAAAATTATATCTGCTGGCAGCATCTGGTTTAATAGAATATCAGCCGCTGTTAATTAGCGATCGCCTACCCAGGCTACTCACACAAGCTAATTTTTTGTCTGATTGGTGTTTGGCTTGCTGTTTTCATGTCGCTCAAACTAGCCGTATCCGCCTCACAATCCCAGAAATTGTCGCTACTCTGCGTCATCCCACAGGTTTTGTCAGAGAAGCGGCGATCGCATATTTGAGCATGGTTTCCCGTCGCGTTCTCCTGGAAATTTTACCCCAGCTACAAAAAGACCAGCACCCGTTAGTAATTGCTCAAGTTAAAGAATTGATGGAAAAATATCAACTCCAAAACTACAGAATTAAACACAAAGTTTGAAATTATCAAACAGAATACATGCGTCAGTCGCCAGAATTCAGCTTGGGAATTTTGTGCGACACTTCGACCAAGCTCAGTGCATCGCTGGCGGATGAATAATCGGGTTTAAGAGGATGTTTTAAAAGTCATGATTGATGTATCAAATATTTTTACCCCACCCTAACCCTCCCCTTATAAAGGGGAGGGAACCGGATTTTTCTTGTTTCCCCCCTTTATAAGGGGGGACTAAGGGGGGTAACAACGTAATTAAAATCACAGCCAATCACTTTTAAAACAACCTCTAAGACCCCCACCAAATTTCCAATTTTGACTAATCCAAAAAGCTTTTGATGTTCCGCAAGACAAGGAACTCATATTCTCTTAAGCCAGGAATCTGAGGATATACTAAACTCACAACAATCGCCGTCATCCCTTTTTTCAAAAAAATTAAAACAAAAAGTATCGCTGCGCCATGGGTAAAACTGTTGCTGGTTCGCAAGTTAATAATTCGCCATCAGCCCTCACTTCATAAGTTTCCGGATCTACTTCAATATGCGGTAAAGCATCATTTAGCTGCAAATCTCGCTTAGTTAATTGGCGAGTTCCAGAAACTGCAACTGCTGTTTTTTGCAAACCCAACTGTTGAGGAATTTCCCTTTTTAATGCTGCTTGAGAAACAAAAGTTAATGATGTGGCGTGGCGCGCTCCCGCAAAACTACCAAACATCGGTCGCATATGCACTGGTTGCGGAGTGGGAATACTGGCGTTAGCGTCGCCCATCTGTGACCATGCAATCATACCACCCTTAATTACCAACTCTGGCTTGACGCCAAAAAAGGCTGGACGCCACAAACATAAATCTGCGAGTTTTCCTGCTTCCACAGACCCTACATACTGAGAAATTCCGTGAGTAATTGCTGGATTAATAGTGTATTTTGCCACATATCGCTTGGCTCGATGATTATCCGCTAACCCATCTCCCGCAAGGCTTCCACGCTGTATCTTCATTTTATGGGATGTCTGCCAAGTGCGAATTATTACTTCTCCCACCCTACCCATGGCTTGGGAGTCGGAAGAAATCATGCTGAAAGCGCCCAAATCATGCAAAATGTCTTCAGCGGCGATGGTTTCTCGACGGATGCGGGACTCAGCAAAAGCTACATCTTCCGGAATTCCCGAATCGAGGTGGTGACAAACCATCAACATATCCAGGTGTTCTTCTAAAGTGTTGACAGTGTAAGGGCGCGTGGGGTTGGTGGAAGAAGGAAGCACATTAGCTTGTCCACAAACCTTGATAATATCTGGTGCGTGTCCTCCCCCCGCGCCTTCTGTATGGTAAGTGTGGATGGTGCGATTTTTAAAAGCCGCGATGGTGTCTTCCACGAATCCAGCTTCATTGAGGGTATCAGTATGAATAGCTACTTGCACATCATACTCATCAGCAACAGTTAAGCTGGTATCAATTGTCGCAGGCGTCGTTCCCCAATCTTCATGCAGCTTTAAACCAATTACACCCGCTGCGATTTGTTCCACCAATCCCTGGGGTTGACTAGCATTACCTTTACCCAAAAAACCCAAATTGACAGGAAAAGCATCAGCCGCTTGTAGCATTCGGTAAATGTTCCACGGGCCAGGAGTGCAGGTAGTAGCATTTGTACCCGTGGCGGGGCCAGTACCACCGCCAATCATGGTAGTAATTCCCGAAGCGATCGCTACTTCAATCTGCTGAGGACAAATAAAATGAATATGGCTATCTATACCACCAGCCGTGATAATCATCCCTTCCCCGGCTAAAGCTTCAGTTCCTGGGCCAATAATAATATCTATATTGTCTTGAATATAAGGATTTCCAGCTTTACCAATTTTAAAAATTTTGCCATCTTTAATGCCAATATCTGCTTTAACAACACCCCACCAATCGAGAATCAAAGCATTAGTAATAACTAAATCTACCGCTCCATCACTATTAGAAATAGGCGATTGTCCCATCCCATCTCTAATAACTTTCCCACCGCCAAACTTGACTTCATCGCCGTAATTGGTGAAATCTTGTTCCACTTCGATAAATAATTCTGTGTCAGCAAGTCTGATGCGATCGCCTACTGTCGGCCCATAGGTTTCTGCGTAGGCGCGGCGTTCCATTCTGTAAGGCATAATACATTCCTTGAAACTGAGGATAGAATTGAGTTTAAACGCACTGACTCACCTTTGCGTTTACCTCCGCGTACCTTTGCGTCAAAAAATAAATATACCGTAAATCCGGATAATTTGGGTTTATCTTATAACTGAGCATTCTTAGAGGCTTTCACACAATGACCCTAGCAGACTTAATTCCCATAGCTCGCAAGCTTTCTCCATCAGAAAAGCTCAAGCTAATTCGTATCCTCGCTGAAGATTTAGACACAGTTGAAGATATTTCTCCTTTGGAACCATTCAAAACTTACGATTTACCTACTCCTTATAATAGCTTTGGGGCTGGTGCAGTATTAATGGAAGCAATAAAATCAGAGGATTCCAGTCATTAAGCTGTATGCGGTTCAAGTATTCCATCACAAGTTCTACCCAAAATGAATTTGATAGCTTACCCAGAATTCCCCTGGTTTTAAGTCGAAAAAATCACAACATAGAAGCAAATGGTTTAGTTGATAGCGGTGCTACTGTCAATGTTATGCCCTATGAACTGGGGCTACAATTGGGTGAAATTTGGGACGAGCGTAAAGCTATTATTCAATTGGCGGGAAATCTTAGTAATCAACTAGCGATACCATTTCTAGCCAGGGCTGAAATTGGCAGTTTTACTCCAGTGCAGTTAGTATTTGCATGGGTAAGCAGTCTTAATGTTCCTTTAATTCTTGGACAAACTAATTTTTTCCAGGAATTCGATGTTTGTTTTTATCGTTCCAAATTGGAGTTTGAAATTAAACCTATTCGATAATATTTTTTAAGAAAATAGGGAAGCAAAGGTTTTTAGAGGTTTCCGCTAATTTTGGCGTTGAAGCCGTAGACTTGGCGAGTACCAACTAAAGGAACTAAAGTCACTTCTTTTTCATCACCTGGTTCAAAACGGACTGCTGTACCAGCAGGAATATCAAGGCGCGTTCCTTTCGCTTGTTCTCTATCAAATTTTAAGGCAGAATTGACTTCATAAAAGTGAAAATGGGAACCAATTTGTATAGGGCGATCGCCTGTATTTGACACGCTCAATTTTATAGTTTTACGACCAGCATTTAGTTCTATTTCACCTGATACTGTAATAATTTCTCCAGGAATCATAATTATCTAACGAATAGGATTATGTACTGTCACTAACTTTGTCCCATCAGGAAAAGTCGCCTCTACTTGCACATCATGAATCATTTCTGGCACACCTTCCATGACATCATCTCTTGTTAATAAAGTTGTGCCATAACTCATTAATTCTGCTACTGTTTGTCCGTCTCTAGCGCCTTCCAAAATAGCAGCAGAAATATAAGCAATTGCTTCTGGATAATTCAGTTTCAAACCTCTGGTTTTACGCCTTTCTGCTAATAAAGCAGCGGTAAAAATTAATAATTTATCTTTTTCTTGTGGCGTTAGTTGCATTTTTTATCTCCCTGTTGATATCTTGGCGGTTAGTTCAAACCTGCCAAACTCTTGGTATGCAGTTACTGCGTTTCCAAACAGATATTCGTAGCATTTGCCACACAGCCATAAACCAGTTTCTCACCTCGGATGTGGAATCACCGCGATATCGACACAAAAATCCATGAGTTAAAAGGGTAACACCAGTTTCTCCCTCACCGTTCCACAAGTTGCGCGCTGTTTCGACAATTTCCGCTGACACAACATCACCAACCCAAACAAATGTCCCGACTATCGGCTTTCCAGACAAGCCGTGGGGACTGTGGAAGACATCTTGATTACCGGGTAGCCATTGGCGATCAATCCATAATGGTATATTATGTTGCCAGATTTCGGTATGCGATCGCCATTCTCCAGAGTAAAATTTTTCACCTCTAGCAGTGCGACCAAATCGGGTAATCTCCCAGCCTAAAAAACTAGCTCCGGTTGCTAATTCTACCCGTAAATCTTGCCGGTAAATCCCATCGTTAAATAATATTGTTTCTTGCGGGAGCCATTCTAAGCAAGCGCCAGTATCAATTTTTAGGTTTATGGTTTGCGTAGCTGGTAAGCCGTTACTGCGATATATCTTACTAGCCGCAGCGGTGGTGATTACTGCTTGCGCGTCGGGTTGGAGATGAATTTTAGAGGATAGGCGATCGCCTCCCACAATTCCCCCAGCAGTGTGTAAAATAATGCTGTGGCAAACTTTTTCACCCTCTGGATAAAATGGGCGTTGCACCTTCAACGGTGCTTGATGGTGATTGTAAATTAATTGAGTGGAATTGTGGCGATCGGCATAGACTAAATTAAGCTGTCCATGCCAACCTTCTGTTATTTGAGGATTGCAGGTCATTTATAAATATTTATTTAATGCATTATTTGGGACTTTATCTGCAATTTATCATAATTTTTTAGCCAATATTACATAATCATTTAATTCCTGTTTTCTTTAATTCCCATTTTTATGCTGAAATCGCTGTACCAATGTATAGACTCGTGCGATAAACCATATTTATAAATCCTTGTTCATTACGAAACTGCTGATATAAATCTTGTAAATCAGCAATCACTCCCTCATATACCAAACCTTCACGAGGTAGGTAAGAAACACTCATCGCTCGTCCAATTAATCTATCTAAATTTAATTCTTGGCGATAAACAAATGTATATTCTTTGATATTCACAAAATTAGGAGTTTTTAACAGAGGTTCTACCGACTCCATCCGCGATTCTGCTGGGTGATTGTTTGATGCTTCTCTGACTATGCGGCTATATTCTGCGGTTAAAGCATCTTTTTGATCGCGGTTATTCCACACTACAGCCAACCTCCCCGACGGTTTTAAAATTCGGTGAAACTCCGACAAAGTTGGTTCAGGGTTAAACCAATGGAAAGCTTGAAAACAAGTTACCAAATCAACAGAATTATCAGCTAATTGAGTAAACTCTGCTGTCCCATCACGCAACTCTACTAGAGGGTGAGATTCAGCCGCTGCTCTCATAGCTGCATTTGGTTCTATTGCGATTACATTAACTCCGCGTTCAGCTAATAAACGAGAAGAAATTCCTGTACCCGCGCCAATATCAGCAGCTATAATTGGCGAATTATTCAATCCTTCTAAGATAATGTCAATAGTTGCTGATGGATAACTGGGGCGATATTTTACATAATCTCCTGCTCTGTCAGAAAATCGATTTAGGGGATTGAGAGTGTGTAGGAGAGTTTTGACAGTTTTGCTCATTTGTATTGCTGTATAACGCAAAAGTCAATATTTAATATATGAGATTTAAAGTGCAGGCGATCGCTCTCTTGTCTATATATGAATTTTTATACCTGCTTTCTAGCTGCCAAAATTTAAACAAAAACAGTGTTAACTGAGTGTTGAGGATGTTGGGTTGAGGAACGAAACCCAACCTACACCTAAGCATTTTGTATTTCTTCTGCAATCACGGTCAGAATTTGTAAAATACTCTTTAACTCACTGGGTTTAACAATAAACTCATCCCCCACATGAACATGATGGGGAAAGTTGGGTAAATCGGGAAAATGCTCGACATTATCCCAACGTTTTTTTAATTGAGTTTGAGTTTGATTCATCCATTGATAGCGATAACTTATAGTAAGACATTGTTCGTTTTCTATTTTAAAAAATTCAGCTACTTCTAAAAAATCTCCATTATTTAAAGTTAGTCTGGCTCGAAAATAACCTTGATCTGCTATAACTCTTTCTTTAATGATTTCAATATTTATAATTAGTTTGTTATTGTTTAAAGATGCTTTAATTTCTGCAATATATTGCTGAGAAATCATATTAGAGTTGGGATTTAAGAATATTTAAGCGCTCTTGTAACGAACACCACATTTGATAAAAGGCACTCCATTCAACGAAGTTTATTTCATCTCCTAGCTTACCGCCTTTAAATTGTTGATAGAATTGTTCAGAGGATAAGTGATATTCTTGTTCAAAAGTTTGTAAATCAATTTCTATTTCTTGAATTTGTTGTTCAATACTATTAATTTCTTCAATAAGAATATTTCTCAAAGCTAGAACAAATTTGTCACTATAGGCTCCTTGTTTAGAAAGAGTTTCTAGCACTTGTAATTGATTGAGTATTTTTTCTTGAGTTGTCATCTCAGGTTTTAATTTTTAATTTTTAATATAATATTTACTGATGATATTATATGATATCTGTTTTCTTCTGTGCAGTTTGCTAGTCACAAAAAAACAGCCGCCTCCACAAAGAAAGCAGCTGTTTTTAATTTACGTGACTAAAAAGTATTAGTAATCGAAGTCACCACCGCCAGGGCCAGCAGCAGCAGGCGCGCCATCCTTAGGCTCAGGCTTGTCAACAATGATACATTCGGTTGTCAACACCATCCCCGCGATGGAAGCAGCGTTTTGCAGAGCAGAACGGGTTACTTTCGCAGGGTCAACAATACCAGCTTCAAACAAATCAACGAATTCGTTAGTTGCGGCGTTGTAGCCAATATTGAAATCTTTCTCTTTGACGCGTTCAGCGATGACAGCACCGTTTTGACCAGCGTTTTCAGCAATCCGCTTCAAAGGCGCGGGTAAAGCGCGAACAACAATCAAAGCACCAATCAACTCTTCATCTTTCAGGGTAGCTTGCGCCCAGCTTTCCAACTGAGGAGCTAAGTGAGCCAGAGTTGTACCACCACCGGGAACAATACCTTCTTCCACAGCAGCTTTAGTAGCGTTAATCGCGTCTTCTAAGCGCAGCTTCTTGTCCTTCATTTCGGTTTCAGTCGCTGCACCCACTTTTACCACAGCGACGCCACCAGCTAGTTTAGCAAGGCGCTCTTGTAGTTTTTCTTTGTCGTAAGAAGATTCAGTTTCGTCAATTTGACGGCGAATTTGTTCAATCCGTCCTTTGACAGCAACTTCGTTACCTTCTGCAACAATTGTGGTGTTGTCTTTGGTGATGGTGATGCGACGAGCTTTACCCAAACTATCGAGCTTGGTGTTGTCTAGTCTCAACCCAGCATCTTCGGTGATTAGTTGACCGCCAGTGAGAATGGCGATATCTTCTAACATAGCTTTACGGCGATCGCCAAAACCAGGAGCCTTAACAGCAGCGACGTTCAACACACCACGTAGGCGGTTGACCACCAAGGTTGCTAAAGCTTCTTTTTCAATATCTTCGGCGATAATCACCAAAGGACGACCAGCACGCGCCACCTGCTCTAATACAGGTACAAGGTCTTGTACCAAAGCAATTTTCTTGTCAGTTAACAACAAGAAAGGCTCATCAAATACAGTTTCCATCCGCTCGGCGTCGGTGGCAAAATAAGGAGAGATATAGCCTTTGTCAAAGCGCATCCCTTCAGTGATTTCCAGTTCAGTGGTGACAGACTTACCTTCTTCCAAAGAGATAACGCCTTCTTTACCCACTTTATCCATTGCTTGAGCAATCATCTGACCGACTTCATCGTCGTTACCGGCGGAGATTGCACCAACTTGAGCGATAGCTTTGGAATCTTCTACTTGACGGGCATGTTCAGCGATTCTGTCTACCAAGAAAGCAGCCGCTTTGTCAATACCGCGCTTGAGCAAAATTGCGTTTGCACCAGCAGCGACGTTCCGCAAGCCTTCTTTAACGATCGCATGAGCCAAAACTGTGGCGGTTGTGGTACCATCACCTGCAGCGTCGTTGGTCTTGGAAGCAGCTTGGCGAATCAAAGCCACGCCAGTGTTTTCTATGTGGTCTTCTAATTCAATTTCTTTAGCAATGGTGACACCATCATTCACGATTTGTGGTGCACCAAATTTCTTCTCTAGAACTACGTTACGTCCTTTGGGCCCTAGGGTGACAGCCACCGCTTCCGCTAGAATGTCAATGCCTCGTTCCAGAGCACGACGAGCGTTTTCGTTGTAAATAATGCGCTTTGCCATAGTTCTTATTTGTCCTTTGTCATTTGTTTTTTGTCATTGGCTAATCACCAATAACGACTACGCAACGACTGCTAAAATGTCTTTTTCAGAAAGGAGAACATATTCTTCTGTACCCAGCTTGACATCAGTACCAGCGTACTTGGAGTACAGCACTTTGTCGCCCACTTTAATTTCCAATTCTTGACGAGAACCGTCATCGTTACGCTTACCAGGGCCAAGGGCGACTACTTCCCCTACCTGGGGCTTTTCCTTGGCTGTGTCAGGTAAATACAAACCACCTGCGGTCTTCTCTTCAGAGGCGCTCACTTTCACAAAAACGCGATCACCTAGAGGTTTAACTGTAGAAACGCTTAGAGATACGGCTGCCATAAAAATTTTTCTCCAGAGTTAGCACTCTCGACTCCTGAGTGCTAATTTACCGAAATAAACCAGCCAATGGCAACAATTTTCGGTGTACGGGTTCCCGAACTCCGTAAGGACAGACCTACTTAAGAACAAATACTTAATTATTCCGGTTCTTCAGGTTCTGTTCCATAACTTACGAATATTTTTATAGGGGTGTGGGGCTAGGGAACAGGAAGTGTGGGAGGAAGGGGAAGTGTGGGAGGTGTGGGAGGTGTGGGAGGAAGGAGAAGATCAAAAGCGTAAACATAAGTTCTTGTTCTCTCCCCATCACCCCATCACCCCATCACCCCATCACCCCATCACCCCATCACCCCATCACTCCACACTCCCCATCTCCCCTCACCCCTTCTTAATTAACTTTATTTGCAAACCTGGGAAATTGTTATAGAACTGTAATCAGGGAACCGCTAGATGAGTAACAATACACTGACCCAGACCAACCATCTCATCCCCAAAGCCACTAGATACCTGGACAATCAAGCCCTCAGTAATTTTGTGGTGATTCTGGGTTGGGCAAAAATTCAGCAACAGATTTTTATTTGTGCCGACTAGACAATTACTAACTGCTGCTCAAAACAAGCTAGTCTGGAATCCTGGGACTACTTCCAAAAGTGACTGCGAGAAGTTAAAAATTGACCAGTCGCCAATAATGTTGTCCCTGTTGCATCTTGAAAACCCAGTTCAATTGCTTGCTAGTTTGTTGTTCTAGATCGATAATGGTGGTTTACCCGGATGGTGTCTGGTATCGCCAAGCAAGCCCAGAAATTATTGAGCGGCTCATCCAAGAACACTTGATAGGCATAATGGTTGTTGGAAAATATGCGTTTTCAACCCATCGTTTGCCAAAAACTTCTGAGCTTGCTTGTGAACATTTGTATAAAGACTTAACATCCAAAGGATATTGTGAAGCAGTGAGAGTTTTGAAGCGGTGGTTGGTTTTGAGCTGGGGTCATCTTAAGCCAATACTTACTTGTGAATAGAAAGGATTATTATTTAATCAGTGTTTTTTCACCCACCCCTTTCAAAGCGTTATATAATAACGCATTATCATCACTACTTCTCTACGTATCCTCACTGGACTTTTGCAAAAAATTTGGTAGTCTGCCAAAAGTGATCATCACTTGTGAGACTCACCTCCAGCAAGAGTAAGTTAAGTGAGAAGGCAAGACAACATCTCCAACAATCCACCATAGAGGATAACTATTCAAGACCTTGATGGATCGAAGCGCGACAAGTGCCACTGCTATGAAAGAACCCAGCATGAAAGATCACAAACGACTCCTACTGATTGATGATGACCCTAACCTCATCTTGCTGGTGAAGGATTACTTAGAATTCCGGGGATATGAAGTCATCACCGCTGAAAACGGACGTGAGGCTCTGGAAATTTTAGAGCAAGATGTCCCAGATATGATTATCTGCGATGTGATGATGCCGGAAATGGACGGATATACTTTTGTGGAACAAGTCCGGCAAAATGAACGCACAGGCTGGATTCCCGTTCTTTTCCTTTCAGCTAAGGGACAAAGCGCAGACCGAGTTAAGGGTCTGAATAAAGGTGCTGATGTATATATGGTCAAGCCCTTTGAACCAGAAGAACTCGTAGCGCAAGTAGAATCTTCTCTGAAACAAACTATCCGTTGGAAAGAACACCAAGCAAAAGGAGGCGAAAACGGTTCCCGTATCCAGGTTCCCTTTGATGTACAGTTGACTCCAACCGAACTGAAAGTAGTGCAGTTTGTGGCTAGGGGTTTAGCTAACCGAGAAATCGCTGAAGAACTAAATGTTAGTCAGCGGACTGTTGAAAGCCATGTATCTAATATGTTAGGAAAAACTAACCTACACAACCGTACTGAATTAGCGCGGTGGGCGATTGAAAATCAAATGGCATAAATCAAAAAAATGAAGTGTGAAATTTTCCAAATTTTATCCTTCAGCTTTGATGCTTTAGCCTTTCAATTACCACCCGTCTGCTGCGGGGGTTGATTGCTGCAAAGCTTCTATGATCAACTCATCCAGATAGTTCAAAGTGCTATTGTGTTGGGACTTTGTACCTCTTAAGTTCCACAATGAAATAGCTACTTATTGACAGATTTCCGTCCGTCAGCTTTGACGCCGTAGTTAGAAACCAGTCATTAAGCCCCTGGCTTTTCATGTAAGTCACTGAGAATCCATATCTGGATGCGAGTTGGCGTAAATCGTTGGTCTACTACATTGCCAGTAGATTTAACCTGTTTTTTAGGGGTTGCAATCATCGGCTATTCAGCTTCTTAACTACAGGTTTAACGTTGCACAGTTTTGTGACCTAGGGTTGCTCATAAGACTTAAGTAAATGAGGCAGCATCTGCAAATGCTGTCTCAAACTTACACCTGTAGAAGCATAATTGTTCGTGTGAAAATGAAATTCACTAATGGTAATTTGTCTGGCAAGTTGAACCTATTAATTATAAAGTCAACTACTGGCGTTATGAGGGTTTGACCAACAATTAGCAATGTCAAATTACTGAGTTTATTAACAGATCAAAATCGGTGTATTTTTTAACTAGTGCCAAACAGTGGCGCAGATTACTTTACTGACTCCTAGAAAAAAGTTGTTTTTTGATACCAGTATGATAATGTTTATTTTCCTAGTATAAATATATCATGTAGATTGTTAAAAACTCAACTCCTCAACTCTAGTTTTTATTATAGCTTCCACAGCAATTTAAGCGCTGCAACCCAATGCTCAAAAGGCATTTACTGGATTAAATTGTTTTTTTCTTCACTTATAATTCTTTTCAACTTCTCTGTTTGCGTCTACACAGAAAAATTTGCTACTTTACCTACTGAGGAATCTGAACACAACTACATAATCTAATATTTAGTATTAAATATTACTAATTACTGAAGACAATACTGGATGTTAAAGTACCTTAACGAGTCGGAGAGTAGGAATTGACTATTAGGTGGAATCTCACATTAAGTTGCTGATTTTTAGCAGCAGTAGAACCTGTAAAATAGCATTCCCAAGCTCCAGCCTGGGAATTTCTAACTACATGAGACTATTATTGCTAGAACTCGGCGTTTTGGGGCGTGCGAGGGAAGGGAATGACATCGCGGATATTTGCCATACCCGTGATAAATTGTACAAGTCGTTCAAATCCCAAGCCAAAGCCAGCATGGGGAACTGTGCCATAACGACGCAAATCCAGATACCACCACAAATCTTCTGGTTGCATTCCTTGTGCTGTTATGCGTTTTTCTAACACTTCTAAACGCTCTTCCCGTTGAGAACCACCGATAATTTCACCAATTTTAGGTGCAAGAATATCCATGGCGCGGACGGTTTTTTCATCGTCGTTCAAACGCATATAAAATGCTTTGATTTGCGCTGGATAATCTGTGACAATTACTGGTTTTTTAAATTGTTGTTCAGCCAGATAACGTTCGTGTTCTGATTGTAAATCTAAACCCCAACTTACAGGATATTCAAATTTGACATTGGCTTTTTCTAAAAGTTTGATGGCTTCTGTATAAGTTAAACGTTCAAATTGATTGTTAATAATATTATCTGCCGTTGCCAAGACGGTGTTATCAATACGCTGATTGAAAAATTCCATGTCTTCTCGGCAAGTTTCCAATACATATTTAAATATGTGTTTAAGAAACGCTTCAGCTAAATCCATGTCGCCTTCTAAATCACAAAAAGCCATTTCCGGCTCTACCATCCAAAATTCTGCTAAATGACGGGAGGTATTAGAATTTTCTGCACGAAAGGTAGGGCCAAATGTATAGACGTTAGCAAAGGCCATGGCCATGACTTCTGCTTCTAACTGTCCGCTAACTGTTAAATATGTGGGTTTACCAAAAAAGTCTTGACTATAATCGACTGCTTGGTTTGGTGTGCGGGGAATATTTTTGAGATCCAAACTGCTAACGCTAAATAGTTCGCCTGCACCTTCGCAATCGCTGGCGGTGATAATGGGTGTGTGTATCCACAAAAACCCTCGTTCTTGAAAAAATTGGTGAATTGCTGTGGAACAGGCGTTTCTGACGCGGAAAACTGCACCAAAGGAATTAGTGCGCGATCGCAAGTGTGCAATGGTACGCAAAAACTCAAAAGAATGGCGTTTTTTTTGCAGGGGGTAAGTTTCGGGATCAGCTTCCCCGTGGACTTTTACGGTTTCGGCTTTCAGTTCGATCCGCTGTCCTTTTCCTTGAGATGCTACTAACGTTCCCGTGACTTCCACGGAAGCACCCGTGTTTAGTTGCTTGACAATAGTTTCATAATCTGGCAAATCCTGATGAATGACGATTTGCAAATTAGCTAGGGATGAGCCGTCATTAACTTCGATAAAAGCAAACCCCTTCAAGTCTCGCTTTGTCCGCACCCAGCCTTGGACTAGGAGAGACTCATCAGGTTGACCATTTCGCAATATTTCTGCAATCCGTCGATTTACCATATTTACCCAACACAGGACTTTAATATCCAGCCTATGATAACGCCCAATCCACCAAAGCGGACGACCTGCCAGAATGGTCTTTTGAGACTACTCCAAGAAAACAACTGGCTTTCTAAATTTATTTCTAGCACTTCGATCTGGTGTTGAATTTGCCGCAACTCGGCTTTAATTTCTGGCGTGTGATGTTGATTTTGATTGAGTTTGTGGCGATGCTGTTCCCACTCGGCTTTTTGTTGACGATCGCTTTGCACTTGGTTGTAGCGTGCTTTCAAAGCTAAGAGCGATCGCTCCACTGACTCTAATTCTGTGACAAAATCTATTTCTGAATTTTCTTCTGGTGGCTGCGGTTGTTTCGGCGGCTTCATGTACAGGTAGTAAGATTGAGTATGAGTCAATGGTCAGCGCTCAATTCTCAACGGTCAATAGACTTTTGACTTTAAATCCTTGACCAATGACAAATGATAAATCACGGATGACCATGATGTCTCAATCAACCCAACTGCCTAAATCCAGTCAACTCAAAGAATTTACCAATTTAGAGCTAGCTCAAGCCTTGATGGAGAGACTGAGTATTTCTCCTGATGATTGGCATCGCCTCAAGTCTAATCGTAATTGTCGCGCTGGTGAACAAGCCGCATCTGCCCTTGTGTTTTTACTCAAGGAGCAGCCACAAGAGGCTTTATCCCGATTAGAACAAGCGGCTGGTTGGTTAGATAAATCGATTTCTGCACCTCCCTGTCCTAGCCACGGTCATAAAAAGTGAGGAGGATGGGGAGGAGGAAGTTAATTTATCTCCCCTACCTTCCCCATCTTTTTTTAACGTCCTAACGACAGACGGGGGCGATTTTCTAACTGTTTACAGAGTCTTAATTCTGTGCCTTTGCGGCTCCATTGTACTTGGTCAAAAATTTGATGGAGCAGGCACAGACCTCGACCGCTTTCGGCTTCATCGGGCGGTAGATAGTCTGTGGGATCAATGTCTAATTCGGGTTCAGGCGCAGGACTAAATCCGCCTCCCTGATCCGAGATGACCCACCAATACTGATCATCTATTAGTGAAAAACGGACTACAACAGTTTTACTGGGGTCGAGGTTATTGCCGTGTTTGGCTGCGTTTACAAGAGCTTCTTGCAGCCCTAATCGCAGTTCCGCTTGCAATTTTCGGGGAATTTCTGCCAACAGTAAATCTAGGATTGGACAAAGATATAGAGTTGAGGCAAAGCTGATAGTGCCCCAGTGGCGCCCTACTGGGCGTAGTGAAATGGTAATCACAAGAGAAACCCCATAGCTTTCAGTTAGCTAGACATCAGTTTGCTGTCACAGTCACCCTGATAATATTTGAGGTGGTCACGAGGTGGTCACGCTGCCTTCAAACTTGCGTCTTTAATACTAAATTTAGAAAATGCTAGGGAGCATTGGACTCTGTCACACAATTAGGTTACTTACAAATACAAATGTTAAAAATTTACTAATTCAGATAGCCATCTAAGAGATGCTTTTGCAAGAGATGAGTATTGTTATACTCTGGTGTGTTGAGGGATTTGTAATTTAGATAACCTGATTTGTAACTTTTAGAGCCTATGCAACATCGAATGTTTTGAACAAAATCAATTTTATTTTCAGGCTAATTCGATCTTAGCATTTTTACTATGCATTAAACTACAGATTTGGAATTTGAGTTTTTTTGGTGGGACTTTGTATCCAGATTATCAATGTGATAGCACAAGAAAGGCGGCAGCTTCCACATGAGCCGTTTGGGGAAAAAAATCGGCGGGTTGTACCCGTTTAATGGTGTATAGCCCATCTTGACAAAGTAATTTCAGGTCACGAGCGAGGGTTGCTACTTTACAGCTGACGTAAACGATTTGAGATGGTTTCAATTGCCGTAAGGTTTCGAGCACAGTGCGATCGCATCCTTTGCGTGGCGGATCAAGTAATACTACATCTGGTATAGTACCCAAATTTGGGAGAACTTTCTCTACTGCGCCGACTTGGAATGTAATATTATCTATTTCGTTGTGCTGGGCATTGAGAATTGCTTGTGCAACAGCAGATTGTTGTAATTCCAAACCTGTGATATGTCGAGCTTGTTTCGCTAAAGGCAAAGTTAAAGTTCCAATACCACAATATGCATCAACTAGCACCTCATGTCCTTGGAGATTGAGTTCTGATTCAATAACTTGCAGTAACGCTTCTGCGGTTTCAGTGTAAACTTGGAAAAATGTTTCTGGGCGAATTTGAAATTCCAACCCGGCGAATTTTTCGCAAAGGTAAGGAACTCCAGCGATAGAGCGAGTTTCGTCGCCAAAGATCGCATTTGTGCGATCGCTGTTACGATTTAATGACACTCCCACCAATTGCGGATAATGTTGCAACCATTGCTCGGCTTGGTGTGCAATCCTTGGTAAATTCCAGTCTTTCACCACCAAAGTCAACAACATTTCCCCGGTGCGTCGCCCAATCCGTAAGCTCAAATGGCGAATTTGTCCTTGGTGACGAGTTTCGTCATAAATTTGCCAACCCTGTTGTTGGATATCTTGCTTGACTTGGGCAAGGAGAGGATTTAACCTGGCGTCTTGTACTGGGCATTGATTCAAGTTGACTAACTGGTGGCTAGCTTTTTGGTAGTAACCGGCTTGTACTTGTCCTGCGGTTGATTTGCCCATAGGGTAGGTGGACTTGTTGCGATATCCCATAGAGTCCGCAGCCACCAGCACAGGATCTACTGCTGGCTGGACAAAACCACCGATACGTTCCAAAGCTTGAATAACTTGATTTTGCTTGGCTGCTAACTGGAAATCATATTTAATATGTTGCCACTGACAACCGCCACATTTATCAGCAACAATGCAACTTGGGCGTTGACGATGGGGTGATGGTATCAATAGCTGTTGCATCTGTCCGTGGGCATATTTAGGCTTGACATGTAGCAAGCGAATGAGGGCGCGGTCGCCTGGGACTGTATCTGGGACGAAAACCACGCGCTCATCATAGCGTCCCACACCATCGCCAGTATCACTCAAATCAGCGATCGCTACTTCAATTAATTCGCCTTGCTGCCAAATTTTAGTCATTTGTCATTAGTCATTAGTTATTTGTCATTCTTCCTGCTTCATTCCCCAAAATAACTTTTTCCCTTCACTTGTGTACCTCAGACTCGCTAAACTAGCAATTAATATTTCCCTTGATGGCAATAATCATGACTGTAATTAGCCAAGTTATTCTCAAAGCCGATGACGAACTGCGTTATCCCAGCAGTGGCGAACTCAAAAGTATCCAAGACTTTTTGCAAACTGGCGTCCAAAGGACTCGGATTGCCGCCACTCTAGCTGAAAATGAAAAAAAGATTGTTCAGGAAGCAACGAAGCAGCTTTGGCAGAAACGCCCTGACTTTATTTCTCCCGGTGGCAATGCTTACGGAGAGCGTCAGCGTTCTCTATGTATCCGTGATTTTGGCTGGTACTTACGGTTGATCACTTATGGTGTACTTGCTGGCGACAAAGAACCAATTGAAAAAATTGGTTTGATTGGCGTCCGGGAAATGTACAATTCATTGGGCGTTCCTGTCACTGGAATGGTAGAAGCTATCAATTCCTTGAAAAAAGCCTCCGTTGACTTGCTCAACACAGAAGACGCAGCCGAAGCAGCACCCTACTTTGATTACATCATTCAAGCTATGTCTTGATAAAAATGTATGCTCGTGCTGGTAGTGGACTTTTGGTCTACTAACCTAAGTGCCAAACATCAGCACTTAACATCCATAACATTTCCAATTTGATCATACTCTCCCCACACTTGGTAGTGGCTGCGGCAAATTTTGTCTCAAGTTACCAACTATTTGTGGGGAAATTTTATGGTTAGTCGTTGGTTATTGCTTCTTTGTCATTAGCCAAACGGGACATTTTTTGTCGTTGTCATTCTCGAACGAAAAAGAACCAAAATACAAAAAGCCAACAGTCTTTCATCAAAGGCTGTCGGCAATTAGTGTGTTCCCTATTAATGACTCGGCTAGAGTTCAGTTGTGAGTAATTATGCCAATTTGGCAATTTTTATGTCACGATCATAATCATGGATAGTAGTGATTTTTATCACTTGATAATGACATTTAAACTGCATTTGTCTAAGTAATTTCTCTCTATAGGTAGATAAACATACACAAAAATTAAATGAATTGTAGTCTGTACTACAATTGCAGTTTCGCAACCATCTCTAGCCTATCTAATATTATTTGATGGAGAGGTTGACTAAAGGCTGAAGTCTGAAGTCTGAAGTCTGAAATTTGAAGTCTGAAATTACCCCACCTATAAAGAGATGGGGCGGCTCACTAATCCCTGTTCTCTGTACCCTGCTCCCTGTTCCCTGTTCCCTGTTCCCTGTTCCCTTTCATTGATCTGCATTTCTATAACTGCACTTACAGCACCAGTAAATCGATAGAATATTCCTCTGTCCCCTTGGTGCATTACTTCCATGACTGCCACATTTCCTGCTCCTTTTTCTCCTCAAGAAATTGCTGCTGAAGGTTTGAAACCAGAAGAATACGCAGAAATTGTCCGACGGTTAGGGCGTCACCCCAACAAAGCCGAACTGGGTATGTTTGGCGTGATGTGGTCAGAGCATTGTTGCTATAAAAATTCTCGCCCTTTACTCAAACAGTTTCCCACAACGGGGCCCCGCATTCTGGTCGGCCCTGGGGAAAATGCGGGTGTGGTTGACTTGGGCGATGGACTGCAGCTAGCGTTTAAGATTGAATCCCATAACCACCCTTCGGCTGTGGAACCCTTTCAAGGTGCAGCAACGGGAGTAGGTGGGATTCTCAGAGATATTTTTACTATGGGTGCGCGTCCCATTGCTTTATTAAATTCCCTGCGTTTTGGTTCTTTGGATGATGCCAAAACTCAGCGGCTATTTCAAGGCGTGGTGGCGGGAATTGCACATTACGGTAATTGCGTTGGTGTTCCCACCGTGGGCGGTGAAGTTTATTTTGACCCGGCTTATGCTGGTAATCCTTTGGTGAATGTGATGGCGCTAGGATTGATGGAAACTCCAGAGATTGTCAAATCTGGAGCATCAGGCTTAGGAAACCCGGTGCTGTACGTCGGTTCTACCACTGGGCGTGATGGTATGGGCGGGGCGAGTTTCGCCAGTGCAGAATTAAGTGACAAGTCGCTAGATGACCGCCCGGCGGTGCAAGTGGGCGACCCTTTTTTAGAAAAGTCGCTAATCGAAGCTTGTTTAGCAGCGTTTAAAACTGGTGCGGTTGTGGCTGCACAGGATATGGGGGCGGCGGGGATCACTTGTTCCACCTCAGAGATGGCGGCTAAGGGTGGTGTTGGGATTGAATTAGATTTAGATAAAATTCCGGTGCGGGAATTGGAGATGGTTCCCTATGAATATCTGCTGTCGGAATCTCAAGAAAGAATGCTGTTTGTTGCTCACAAAGGAAGAGAGCAAGAATTAATTGATATTTTCCATCGTTGGGGATTGCAAGCAGTGGTTGCGGGAACTGTGATTGCAGAACCGATTGTGCGGATTCTTTACCAAGGTGGAGTAGCTGCACAAATTCCTGCTGAGGCTTTGGCGGAGAATACACCACTGTATCATCGAGAATTATTGACAGAACCTCCAGAGTATGCAATTAAGGCTTGGGCGTGGACGGTTGATGCTTTACCTCCCTGCACAGCTGTGGGAATTGAAGTTGCAGGCAACTTGCACAGTTGGAATGATATTTTGTTAACTTTGCTGGATACACCCACCATCGCTTCTAAAAATTGGGTGTATCGTCAATATGACCATCAAGTACAAAACAACACTGTCATTTTCCCCGGTGGTGCGGACGCCGCTGTGGTGCGCTTACGTCCTCTAGAACCAATCCCCAATCTCAAATCCCAAATCCCCAATCCCAATTTGGCAGTGGCGGCTACTGTTGATTGCAATCCTCGTTATGTTTACCTTGATCCCTATGAGGGTGCGAAGGCGGTGGTGGCGGAAGCGGCGCGTAATCTTAGTTGTGTGGGTGCTCAACCTCTGGCGGTGACAGATAATCTGAATTTTGGTAGTCCAGAAAAACCGATTGGTTATTGGCAATTAGCCGAAGCTTGTCGGGGTTTGGCTGAAGGTTGTCGAGAGTTAGCAACGCCCGTGACTGGTGGGAATGTTTCTCTGTATAACGAAACTGTTGATTCTCAAGGCAATCCCCAACCAATTTATCCTACCCCTGTGGTGGGGATGGTGGGTTTAGTTGCGGATTTCAATAAAATTTGTGGTCAAGCTTGGCAAGCAGTGGGTGATGTCATTTATCTTTTGGGGTTGCCTGAATCTAACATCACTTTAGGAGGGTCTGAGTATTTAGCCACTGTCCACGGTACTGTGGCTGGGATTCCGCCGCGAGTAGATTTTGATTGGGAACGGCGCGCCCAGGAAGTTTGTCGCCAGGGAATTGGCGCTGGTTGGGTACGTTCAGCCCATGACTGCGCTGAGGGTGGTTTGGCTGTTGCTTTAGCAGAATCTAGCATTTGTGGTGACTTGGGTGCGGAAATTACCCTAGCGTTATCAGACAATCAATCACGAAGGCTTGATGAAGTGCTTTTTGGCGAAGGTGGTGGGCGGATTGTGGTTTCCGTCGCCCCAGCACAACAAGAAATTTGGGAATCTTACCTACAGGAAAATCTGGGGCAAGAATGGCAGAAACTCGGTACTGTGACTAGTTCTGAGGCGGGATTGGGGGTTTTCACCACTAATAACCAAACTTTAATCAACGTTAGCATTAAAGATATGAGCGATCGCTATTTTCAAGCGATTAAAACAAGGCTAGCCAACTATTCCCCCAATTCCCCAGGCTGAAATTTCCCAATTCATACTTTATCCTTCGCTGGAATTACTGTACTGTTTTAATGGATGGTTAAATTTTTATTAAGAATTTTGCGACCATCCACTCGCCCAATGCCGGTGACTTGATACCCCCACCAGGAGCAAAGCTAGCATGATTCCCATCAATCTTGTCACTTCGGATGACCACTCCGAACAGACTCACAACTTAATAAATAGTCATGAGAATCGTCCCGACAAGCTAGAAGAAGCTTGCGGTGTTTTTGGCATCTACGCACCAGGAGAAGACGTTGCTAAACTCACATACTTTGGATTGTACGCCCTGCAACACCGGGGTCAAGAATCGGCGGGGATTGCCACTTTTGAGGGTACGCAAGTCCACTTGCACAAAGACATGGGTCTAGTGTCTCAAGTCTTTAATGAATCAATTTTAAGTGAGTTGCCCGGTAACTTAGCAGTAGGACACACTCGCTATTCCACCACCGGTTCCAGCCGCAAAGTTAATGCTCAACCTGCTGTTGTGGAAACTCGCTTGGGTTTAGTAGCTTTAGCACATAATGGAAATTTAGTCAATACTGTACAGTTGCGGGCCGAATTGCTGGAGAGCAAATGTAACTTGGTAACGACCACCGACTCAGAAATGATTGCTTTTGCGATCGCTCAAGAAGTTAACGCTGGTGCAGAATGGTTAGATGGCTGCATCCGGGCCTTTAACCGCTGTCAAGGTGCTTTTAGTTTAGTGATTGGGACTCCTACGGGGGTGATGGGTGTACGCGACCCCAACGGAATTCGTCCCTTAGTCATTGGTACCTTGGCTGGTAATCCAGAGCGCTATGTCTTAGCTTCTGAAACCTGCGGTCTAGATATCATCGGCGCTGATTATCTGCGGGATGTAGAACCAGGAGAATTAGTTTGGATTACGGAAGCGGGTTTGGCTTCCTTCCACTGGAATCAACAGCCTCAAAAGAAACTGTGCATTTTTGAGATGATTTACTTTGCTCGTCCTGATAGCATCGTGCACAACGAAAGCTTGTATAGTTATCGGATGCGGTTAGGACGGCGACTAGCAACAGAGTCAACTGTTGACGCTGATATGGTTTTTGGTGTACCAGATTCTGGTATACCTGCAGCTATTGGCTTTTCACAGACTTCTGCTATTCCCTATGCAGAGGGGCTAATTAAAAATCGTTACGTTGGACGCACCTTTATTCAGCCCACCCAAACCATGCGCGAGTATGGTATCCGCATGAAACTCAATCCCCTCAAAGATGTGCTGCGAGGAAAACGAGTCATTATCGTCGATGACTCGATTGTGAGAGGGACAACCAGCCGAAAACTGGTGAAAAGCTTACGTGACGCAGGTGCTGTTGAAGTACATATGCGAATTTCTTCACCGCCAGTCACACACCCTTGTTTCTATGGTATTGACACTGATACCCAAGATCAACTGATTGCAGCAACTAAGTCAGTTGCAGAAATTGCTCAACAATTACAGGTAGACACCCTCGCTTATCTCAGTTGGGAAGGGATGTTAGAAGCAACCAGAGAAGACACCAATAATTTTTGTTCCGCTTGCTTTACTGGCGATTACCCCGTTCCCATTCCGGAGCAGGTGAAGCGCTCTAAGTTGATTTTAGAAAAGGCGGTAGTATAGACATTTGAGGCGAGGGTGCAATAATACGTCCTCGCCAACTATATCGATATTTCGTGCGTAGGCTAGCAGCTTACCACATTTATTTTCATCAATTTGTAGTCAGCGCTCAAAAACAGAAAACTAAAGTCCCGACTACAAACATCAGTAAGACACATTGTTAATGAAAACAGAAACATTTCTAACAATTTGTTACAAAAACATATTTATTGATACAAAATTCGGCAGCGTGTAAGTACTTAATGTTAATCTTTACACGGTAACAAATTGACACAAGACTAATGACTACTTCAGAAGTAACTAACTTTGATCAAACAAACCGGAAGGTAACACCTATTGACAATACCTCTATTGCATCAGAACAAAAAACGTTATTTACCTTGAAGTTGTTTGAGTATTTATTACTAGCAGCCTTTTTCTCTGCGGGGATTGTGATTCTTGTTTATTCTGATAATCAACAAGCTGTCGTTGGTGGGGCCATTGCTCTCACTGTCGCCATTTTTTTGTTTCTCGTTAACAGACAAGCATTTCAAGATTCTCAGAACTCCTTTAACCAATCACAACTCAATAAAAAAGCTGAACTTTTTAGCTACCTGTTGAGTGATAATAACTCGGCGGCTAAAAACGCACTCACCCCAGCCAGAGGAAAAGCTCTACAATATTGCCAAGACTTAATCAACGACTATCGAAAAACTCGTGATATATCGAGGAATGTCTATTACGTTTTGCAAATTTCCACTGTAGTTTTATCGGGTGTAACACCAATTTTAGTTTTGGTCGATAAATTAGAAGCAGGACAAGCTTGGTTAAAATGGCTCCCTGTAATCTGTCCAGCGCTAGCGTCTATCGTTGCTAGTATTGTTACTTCTTTTCCTTTTCAAAAGAATTGGGTAGCTGCTAATACCGCAGTAGAATTGCTGGAAGCTGAACAGGAAAAATTTATCTTGGGAGTGACTCCACCCTATCGTTGTTATGACGTGTCTGACGAAGTTCAACAACAACAAAGAATTAATCAAGCACTAGAATACTTCATTGTACAGGTGAATAATATTCATCTACAGCAAGTGCAACAAACGAACGAATCTCAGCCAGAGAAAAAAGAAGCTGAAGCATCTCCAGATTCAAAATCATAATAAAGCTAGCAATGCTAAAACTAATGGTATTCTGCTTCAGAATATGATTTTCTGACTGATACCATTTAATATTCATCACGTCATGTAGAGACGTAGCAGTGTTGCGTCTCTACAACCAAAAATTGTATTGCTGATAAAAACGTTTTATAATCGATATTGTATAGAAAAATCTGTAATTAAAATTAGTATTCATGACTTAAAATAAATTCACAAAATTACGGATAAAATTAATTGTGCTGTAAAAAATCAATTTTCGGTAATAAAGGGTCAGTCACGATTCCTACACCAATAAAACCCCAACGTTTCAGCAAACTTGATATTTGGGTACTAGAAATTGACTCTATCGCAAAACGATTTGCTACCTCTGCAGCGTGGGTATTAAGATAACTCAAAGCATCAAAGTTTTCCTGAAACAGCAAGAGATAACCAGATGCTTCAGCATGGGGACGAGCGGTTAAATAACGACCATCAGATTTAGAGCGCACTAAGTAATAAACTTCAGATACCATAGGAAATGGAGAGTTAAAGGGAATAAATTTTCACCCTTGACTAATTCAGATTTGCTAACCGAATGCGTGGGTCAGCAATTTTCAGCATTAAATCAGCGATTAAATTACCGACAATCAATAAAACTGCACCCATCACTAAACTAGCCATTAATAAATATAAATCTTGGGCTTGGAGAGCTTGTAAAGTTAATCTTCCTAAACCAGGCCAATTAAAGAAAAATTCAGCAATAAATGCACCGTTTAGGAGACTAGCTAACTCAAAACCCAATAAAGTAATCAAGGGATTGATGGCGTTGCGGAGAGCATGAACGTATATTACCCGGTTTTCGGGTAATCCTTTGGCGCGAGCCGTTTGGATGTAATCTTGACGCAGAACATCCAACAATTCGCCGCGAGTGATGCGTTGCAAACCTGCAAAACTGGTAATTGAGAGTGCGATTGTTGGTAATATCATGTGCCAAGCCACATCGAGAATTCTGCCAAACCATGACAATTCTGCATGATTGACACTAGTCATACTCCCCACAGGAAACAGGGGTGAGGTAATTTGAGCCAAGACTAACAATGCTAGGGCCGTGATGAAGCTAGGGAAACCCTGTCCAGCGTAGCTAATAACCTGTAAAATGCGGTCAATTAGCTGATTTTGTTTAACAGCAGCAATAATTCCTAAAGGAATAGCGATCGCCCATGTCACAATTAAAGAAGCGATCGCTAACAATAATGTTGCGGGAATCCTTTCCCATAACAGCGACGCTACCGAACGTTGGTAAACAAAACTCGTGCCAAAATCACCCTTGGTAATAATTCGCCCCAACCACAGCCAAAATTGCTCAGGCCAAGACTTATCTAAACCAAACTGCTGCTTAATTTCTGCTATTCTTTCTGGAGAAATTTTCGGATTTTGTCTCAGTGTATCTACATAATCTCCTGGAGCCAATTGAATAATGAAAAACGACAGTGCTGAGGCCAAAAACAAAGTCAACAGCGCCTGTAATAGCCGCTTTACCACATAAACAAAAGTGTCACTTGTAACTAGCCTCATCAGCCAGTCCCAAAATGTCTCCCAGGAAATTTTTGTAGAAGTCATAGGTTCTTTGTCCTTTGTCATTGGTCATTTGTCAGTTACTAATGACCAATGACTCATAACTAATATTCAATCAACGAAATAATGGGTACATCTGGTAGATGTTGACGCCCTTGTAAATCCCGTAGCTCGATAATAAACCCAAATCCCACCAATTCACAGCCTATCATCTGCACCAACTTGGCCGTAGCACTCGCTGTCCCCCCAGTAGCAATCAAATCGTCCACAATCAAAACTTTGCTACCTGGGTGTAATGCATCTTGATGCACTTCCAGAGAATCCGTACCATACTCTAGTGCGTATTCAATCGAGTGGACTGCTCCTGGTAATTTACCTTTCTTGCGAGCGGGAATAAAGCCTGCGCCTAATTTATAAGCCAGAGGAGCGCCAAAAATGAACCCCCGCGACTCCATCCCCACCACATAATCAGCTCTCAGTCCATTATCAATGCACTTTTGGGAAAAAAAGTCAATTGTGTACCGCAATCCTTCAGGATCTCGCAGTAGGGTAGTAATATCCCGAAATAAAATTCCCGGTTTCGGAAAATCTGGGATGTCACGAATTAGAGACTTTAAATCCATAAAATTAGTTCATAGGGATTGGGTATGAGGTGGTGGGTATTAGGTATTGAGAAGTAGGTATCAGGGAAAACTGTTTTTATCGCCTATGCCTCTTATTCTCAACCCCCAATTCCACATACCTGAAAAATCGTACACTATAATGTCATACGCTGGGGGTCAGCAGCTATGTTTCGTTATGCATTGACGATTATAAAAATCTCACCCAAGCTATAGACGGGATCGCACTCCTAAAATCAAGCAAATAAACTTATGTATTAAAAACTTTGATTTCAGTATACGGAAACCTTTGAGTAGAACAAGTAAGTGATGTATATATCAGGCAGTACTATTACTGCCACAAGTCTAATTTTCTTGTTTGGTTACCTATCTTAAATTAGTTCTACTTAGTCTGTTGGAAGCGCACAAGGTATTTTATAGAATGAACGTCTCCGCGAGTTTAACGCAATTCAACAGTCCCACCACTCAGTCACTACCGATGATTTTGGACACTTTACCAGATCCGGCAACTGAGGAACAAGGCTGTCCCCGAAGAACCCGGTTGCAAATTGATCTAATTTTATTGGCGATTGAAGCTTTAGAGCTTGGGGGTTCGGAAGCTATCCTGGCTTTTGCTGAAGAATTAGACTTAAAAGTAATTGTTAAAAATCGAGTGAATTTATGGCGTATGCGTAGCTCTAATCCATTGCGCAGAGCACATGTGCGTCGTCCTTTAACTATTTTAGAAGCCAAAGCTTTGGTAGTGATTGCTTCTTACATAGCACGCCGTTTGACAGTTGTAATTCGTCAAATGTTAATGATTTATCAGCAAATGTATGACAAGCAAATTCCACTAGAACAAAATCTGCGACTATCTAATTATTTAGAGCGTTTTAGAACTCACTTTCGCAGCAGAATGAGCGCACGACGCTCTGGCGCATTAGCATTTAATACAGATGAACAATTAGATGAACTTGCTATCAATCTGTTAGGACAATTATTATTTTGTACTGGTACGGCGGGAATGCAGCGATTTTGGATTAGTCTTTTTGATGGTGAAGTGTAATGAATATTTAATTTTTTAAATTTGTTATTTGCCATTCGTCATTCTGGGTTACTTTTGTTTATCCCTGTCTAGCTTCTCCTGAATCGCTTCTCTACAAAATTCAGGAGGATTATCTTTCGTCAATAATTCTTCTTTCATTCCTTTGGTGATACGTAGATTCATTCTTTCAGTTAATGACTCATCTCTGTCAGATTTAAATTTATGCTGCTCTATGCTTTCTGGATTACCTTTGGGGTTAGGCATTGTTAAGAAATATAAAAACGGTTTAAACGCTAGTGACCGAGCGAATAGAGTATTTGTTGGTAGGCATTTACCGTGGAAAGTCTCTGCCTACCAATGTCCACTTTTTGAGAATGAACAATCCTATTTTATGTTCACAAGGTCAGAACTCGAAATCAAGACTATTGAAGAACTAAGTAACTTATGTCGTCGTTACGGACTCAAGCCAATAGGACGTGGTAGCACTCAAGCAGACTATTGTTTAATCGCGGCTACTTTTTTTCTGTTTATTTAATGCTTCCTGAATAGCTTCTCTACAGAATTCAGGAGGATTTTCTTGTTGCTGTACTTCCTCTTTCATCTTCTCAGTGACTCGAAAATTGAGGTTTTGTGTTAGTGGTTCTTCTCTATCCGACTTAAGCGGTTGTAGATTTTCTGGGTTTCCCTTCGGGTTAGGCATTGTTGAGAGTTGTAAATATAGCTTGAACTATATGTGAACAAATAGATAGAGTTTAAAATCGGTGATGCTATGTGTCTGGAAAACTAATACATCACCGATACCACTTTTATCAAGAGGTAACTCTATTTTATGTTCACAAGGTCAGAACTCGAAATCAAGACTATTGAGGAATTAGGTAACTTATGTCGTCGTTACGGACTCAAGCCGATAGGACGTGGTAGCACCAAAGCAGATTATATTACTCCTGTCCTCGCATTCCCAAGAATGGCTATTAGACAGATGGTTGAAGGTAAGGGTTTGAGAAAACCTAGATGGGAATTAACGCAAGCGATTAGCGAAGCTATCGACCAGATGGGTCAACCTACCTCAGAACAAACTGCTATGTTAAAAGCAACATTAGAAGGTCAACGGCTGAGTCATCCCTGCAGGTATGACCAAGAAAAGCTATTTGCTTTGTATCGTGCTAAATGGATGCTGGAACAGGCGATTGATTTACTGAACGTTTAATTTCAATATCAAAATTTTCAGCCAGTGGAGACGTTGCTTTTGCTTCGTCTCCATGAAAAATTTTAGGTTTAGCTCAACCGTATTAAATACGAGAGAAACGGAGAGGGGGGGATTTGAACCCCCGTTGGGTTTCCCCAAAACGCATTTCGAGTGCGTCACCATCAACCACTCGGACACCTCTCCAGATATTTAGCTATTATTTGTTGGTTTTGGGGAAACGCCATTGCATCCCCTTTGGGATTATAACATTGTAGTTCATCAAAAGCGATCGCTCTTTTGTGACCTTAATTAATTTTGCTCAACAACTCAGCTGTCTGCTGGGGGCTGACTAAGGTATTAGCGCACAAAATCGCCGAAGCAGCCACCGCTGGTACACCGATTCCGGGCGTAGTGCTATCCCCGACGCGATACAATCCCTGAATGGGGGTGGTGTGTCCAGGAAACATGGCTTTACCAGCTGCGTAGACGCGGAGCGGCTTGTCGTCAGACATCGCTGGGCCATATGTGCCATGATATCTGCGTAAATAATAGGCGTGAGTTAGAGGTGTGCCGATCAGTTCTACGACAATGCGATCGCGAATATCAGGTATAATCTTCTCTAAGGCACGATATAAAGATTGAGCTTTTTGATGTTTCTTGTGTTCATAACCCTCATTCCTTTCCCATCCAGCATAGGGTTCTAAAGTATAAGCATGAATCACATGATGTCCCTCTGGCGCTAAACTTGCATCCCACACACTAGGAATAGAAATCATGCAGGTATTTCCCGGTGTGGTAATATCTTGGCGAGAATCGTGAAATACCACATGATGTCCAGTTAAATTCTCCAAACCTGTAGCCCGGATACCTAAGTGTAAATGCATAAAGCTTTCCACCATGGGAGTATCTAGCGCAGCTTGGCGGTAAGCTTTTGGTAAATCTTCAACACTGAGCAGGTGATTGTAAGTATCCCAAATCGAAGCGTTAGAAATCACGATGGGCGCTTTCATCGTCTCACCTTGGGGAAGACGCACACCCACAACCTTTCCAGATTCTACTAAAATCTGCTCAACGTGACATCCTGTCCGCAACTCACCACCCCACCGTTCTAACCCCCGCGCCAAAGCCTTAACTATTGCTCCACTACCACCCAACGGATATTCCACCCCCATCCGAGAACGTTCACCCAACATAAAAGCTATCTCTGGCGCTATTGTCCCGTGTGCTTTTAAACCTGAGAGTAGAAAACATTCCAAATCTATCAATCTCCGCACCCAAGGATCTTTAATTGTTGCATCCATCACACTACCCACAGAGGCTTGGACAATTGATAAATGAGGCAACATTTTTACCAAGGATGGGAGATAATATCTCAGTAACGTAGGGATAATCTGCCAATCTTCCCGCAACACCAAAGTGGGAATATCTTTCATGGCTTCATAAAGTTTTAACAAGCGTTCCTGAAACTGTTGCAGTTCTTTTGCACCTTGAGGCGTAATTTTCTCGACTTCTTGCTGATAACGATCAATATGGCGATAAACTGCAAAAGTGGTTTCCGGAAAGTGATAATGTCCCAAAGGATCATAGGGTATAACTTGAATGGATTCACCGAGCACATCCAAAACTTGTTTAAGCGGATTTAAGCTCTCACTACCAGTCAAACCACAATAAAAAGAAGGGCCAGAATCAAATTCAAACCCTCGCCGTTTAAAGCTATGAGCAGCACCGCCCAAAATTGTGTGACTTTCACATACTATTACCCGCTTGCCATAACGAGCAAGTAACCCAGATGCACACAACCCGCCAATTCCACCACCAATTACTATGACATCACTATGAGTGCATGTTTGTCGCATTGGCTCGTCCAGAGTAAGTCCAAAGTCCAGCGTAACTTATTTTGATTCTTGACCCTTGACCAATGACAGAACCACTAATCGAATTAAAAGGCGTTTCTAAATCCTTTGGTAGTAATAAAGTTTTAGATAATGTAAACTTGACAATTTACCGAGGAGATGCATTAGGAATTATTGGCCCTTCCGGGACGGGAAAATCAACAATTTTACGAGTGATTGCGGGATTAATGACTCCCGATACTGGCGAAGTTTATGTACAAGGAGTGAAGCGAGATAATTTAATAGAGGATGGCGCTGATCCGGTAGGGATTGGGATGGTATTTCAGCAAGCAGCGTTATTTGATTCGTTGACAGTAGAAGAAAATGTGGGGTTTCTACTGTATCAGAATTCTCAGATAACGCGATCGCGGATTCGAGAATTAGTCAAAGAAAAATTGGACATGGTAGGTTTGTCAGGGATAGATCATCTCTACCCAGCAGAACTTTCGGGAGGAATGCGAAAACGGGTCAGCTTCGCCCGTGCAATCATGTCTAATCCTGATAGCCCTAATGACGATACAGAAATTTTACTATACGATGAACCAACAGCCGGACTTGACCCCATCGCCTCAACTGTGATCGAGGACTTGATTCGCAATTTGCAGCAAGCCCAAGGAGTCTGTAGTACTTACGCAATTGTGACTCATCAAGATAGTACCATTCATCGTACAACCGATAGACTTGTATTTCTTTATCAAGGTAAGGTGCAGTGGCAAGGTACAGTTAATGAAATCGACAGCACAGACCATCCATTAATTAGACAATTCATGAGTGGGAGTGTGGAGGGACCGATTCAAGTAGCTGGTTAATTCATCTAAATGGAAATAACTGTACTCAACGCACAGAATCACAACTTAGGCATAATTGTTGGGTGGAGGGAACAGATGCGAGGTTTAACAAACCGCTTCATGTCTACACGAATTTTAAGAGAAGGCTCGGTAGGATTATTAATCTTGCTGGGAATGGGGGTATTTGGAGCGATATTATTGTGGTTAAATAGATTCAGTACTAGTCGCAGTTCCTATAAATTAATTGTAGAATTTGCTAACGCTGGTGGGATGCAAAAAGGCTCACCAGTTAGATATCGTGGGGTAAAAGTAGGAAACATTTCTGCGATTCGACCAGGGCCAAATGCCATTGATGTGGAACTGGAAATATCCCAACCTGATTTATTAATTCCCCAAGACGTGTTGGTAGAAGCCAACCAAAGCGGACTGATTAGCGAAAGTATTATTGATATTATCCCCAAGAGCGCCTTACCAAGCGGAGTGACGATTGCTAAACCGCTAGATAAAAAGTGCGATCGCCAGTATATTGTTTGTAATGGCTCTCGGTTGAAAGGTCAAATTGGTATTAGTGTTGATCGACTGATCCGCAGTTCTACAGAACTAGCCACAGTATATAACAATCCGAAATTTTATCAAAACCTCAATCGACTATTAGAAAACGCTTCCTTAGCCGCTGCAAGTGTAGCCGATCTGAGTCAAGATTTGCGGGGTTTATCTAAAAGTGCTCAAAGACAACTAGGAACTTTTTCCGACACTGCTAATTCAATCCAACGCGCCACAAATCAACTTACTGTTTCCACCTCTAAAACTGCAGATCAACTCGGCTCCACAGCTAAACAGTTTAGCATCACCGCGAATCAAGCCAGCCGCTTGTTAAACGATCTTGATAACCTCGTCATCACCAATCGTTCTTCACTGGTGAGCGCTCTCAATAACATCACCCAAGTCAGCGACAAACTTTTAGTTACAGTTAATAGTTTATCACCAGCCGTCAACCGCTTGAGTCAAGGAGAATTACTCAACAACTTAGAAACACTCTCTGCAAACGCCGCACAAGCATCAGCTAACTTACGCGACGCTTCCCAAAACTTAAATGATCCTAAAAACCGCGTCTTGTTACAACAAACTCTAGACTCAGCCAGGGTAACATTTGAAAATACCCAAAAAATCACCTCAGATCTAGATGAATTAACAGGCGACCCTGCTTTCCGTAAAAATCTGCGACAACTGGTAAATGGCTTAAGTAATTTAGTGTCTTCTACAGAGCAGATGCAGCAGAGCGTACAAGTTGCTGCAACTTTAGACTCGCTTCAAGCATCCCTCAATAAACCAGACACAGACACCCTAGAGATTAACCCCGCACCAGCAGCCTTCAAAAGTGCTGAGTTAGATACTCATGAGAATAATATATCATCCCAAGAACGCTTATTAAAACAACTGCGGAAATACGAGCAAGAGCAAAAACAACAACAATAACTCTTGACAATTTTACAAGCGACTTTAGAAGCGATTGGGAATTAATGAGAAAGCATCGCCATTGTCTGTAACATAACTAGAATCAGCAAGCGTAGACCCCGACTCGGTTTTCGTCAGACATCGCCTAAAAGTGTATAAAGAATAAGTTATTCTAATGTACTCAACCAGGCTTCTAAATCTGTAATTGCCTGAAAATCTAACAATGCTTCTCCAAGATTTTCTAATTGTTCAAGAGAAAGAATTTCAATCCGCTCACGTACCTGTGGAGGTAATTCTCCCACACGGCGATTTAACAGTCGGAGAATGAGCGATCGCTCTCCTTCTTGCCGTCCTTCTTGTCGTCCTCGTTGTTCTCCCTCAAGTCGTCCTCGTTGTTCTCCTATTTGTTCTCCTTCTTTGAGAATTTCTTGATAAATTACTGACTCGCGCATCATACCCTCCCGAAATAATTGTCGAATCAAGTCCTTTTTGTATTTTAATCCCGCTAAGATTTGGGTGTAAGCAGAAATTTGCGCTCGTTGTTGTGGCTGTATTTGATTGACTCGTCCCACAACTTGCTGCAATAAAACTTGAGGTTGGGTGGTTGCTGTTAGGGGTGCCAGTGGTAACAAAGCCTCGTCGTTGAGGAACAGTTGAGGATTTTCCTCCCACATGCAAATCACACGATATTCGTGACGAGTATTTTCAACTATAAAAGCGGTTTCAATGACTGTTTCTGGTGCTGGTGGAAGCAATAAGACAACGACTTGCGTGATTGGTAGACGATACAACCGATACAACCTCACCCAATAATCGAGCATCCGCAACGGTAGAGGTGGTGTCGATTCGAGTTTGGTTTGAAATTCCAGATGGAGAATACGTCCTTCTAGTTGTAGGAATGTGACGTAATCGGCGCGAATCGGTTCAATACTCAATTCGGTTTTGAGGACTGTGACGCTTTTTTGGGGTGTTCCTAGTACCCAACTGGCAAAGGTAGTAGGATGTTTTTCCGATAGTAGCTTGCACAAGTTATCAAAGGACATTTTTGAGCAACAAAAATCTCATCAGGCTTTGTTATTATCTCCTAGATGGTGGGCAAATTGCTTACATCAGTTTTTGCACTTGGGCGATCGCTCTCCTAAAAGTGTATAAATAATCAGCGCGGTTGTAGCAAGCGATCGCCCGAATTCAAGAAACGCTCGCCCGAATTCAAGAAACGCTCGCCCGAATTCAAGAAACGCTCGCCCGAATTCAAGAAACGCCCGCCCGAAATCAAGAAACGCTCGCCCGAATTCAAGAAACACCCGCCCGAATTCAAGAAACGCTCGCCCGAATTCAACGAACACCCGCCCGAATTCAATACAGCCATGAAATCCTTAGCGTTACTCTGCGCTTTCCTCCGTATTCCTCCGCGTTAAAATAAAAATTCTGAATACAAAGCCAAAATAATTACATAACTCTTGAACCCACAACAAATACATCCAACGCCCTATTACACCCAAAATAACGGAGCAATATACTTAGGTGATAGCCTAGAACTGATCAAATCCATCCAAGACAACACCATTAATCTCATTCTCACCTCACCTCCATTTGCACTCACCCGCAAAAAAGAATACGGCAACCAAAGCGCCGAAAAATATATAGAATGGTTTCTACCCTTCGCTGACGAATTTAAAAGAGTCCTCACCGATGACGGCTCATTCATATTAGATTTAGGTGGTGCTTATCTTCCTGGAAATCCTATCCGCAGCATTTACCAATATGAGCTTTTAGTCAGACTCTGTAGAGAAGTCGGCTTTTATCTCGCTCAAGAATTTTATCACTACAACCCCGCTCGACTGCCAACCCCCGCCGAGTGGGTAACAATTAGACGCATTCGTGTTAAAGACTCAGTAAATGTGGTTTGGTGGCTATCAAAAACACCAAATCCAAAAGCAGATAATAGAAAAGTGTTAAAACCCTATAGCCAGAGTATGCAGCAACTACTCAAAAATGGCTATAAAGCAAAAATCCGCCCTAGTGGCCATGATATTTCTGATAAATTCCAAAAAGATAATCAAGGGGCAATTCCACCAAATTTATTAGAAATTGCCAATACGGAATCAAACAGCATTTATTTGCGAAATTGTAAAGCAGCAGAAATTAAGCCTCATCCAGCACGTTTTCCGCAAGGGTTTGCAGAATTTTTTATTAAATTTTTGACTGATGAAGGTGATATAGTATTAGACCCATTCGCAGGTTCTAACACAACTGGGTTTGTTGCCCAAACTTGGCAACGTCAATGGATATCTTTTGAGATTAACGAAGAATATGTCAAAGGAAGTCAATATCGTTTTAGTAATTAGTAAAAACTACAAATCACTGGTAGTTAATAAATCAAATCTCTCCATTTACTTGCATTTTATGCACCTCATCTGCTAGCTCTTGACGACTTTGATCATCTAGCTTGTCAATCGCTAGCATCCCCATGAGAATCACTTCTTTTAGGGTTAAACGGGTGGAATGTGCCTGTTTTTGCACAATCTCCTTAATAATTGGACTGACGCCGATCGCTGTACTAGCTCTAGCCACAAAACAATAGGGAAACATTAATGACTTAGCCTAAATCTTAGCACTTTCCACCTACTTCTCCCATATAACTCTGGGACAGAATTTAAACTGCTAGTACATATATTTATGCGTCTCAGCAAAAATACTAAACTCTAATAACACAGATGATTCTCTGCTTGTGCAAAATCATCAGTAAATTATGTAAATAACAGAGATTTCACTCATAAACATCTGTACGCACGCAAATTTTAGGTAATGTTTATTACACAATTTTCTATTACTAAAGAAAGATTTTCTGCTAAAAGAAGCTAAATCAGCTTTCTTTAGTACCTTAAGTCTGCTTTACAGATTCAGACACTGTAAATCAGAATAATAACTTAGTTCAAATAAAATTGTCCTGAATTGAGTTAATCACAGATGTCATAGGTAATTGTAATGAATAGAGGAGAAGTAAAACGATGAGGGATCCGTATCTGTTGGCAGCAAGTTTGTTAACAGGATTGGCAATACCAGCATCGGCCTTACCACAGATGTCGATTTTTCTGTCGGGAAATCCCAGAATTCACTGGGATGTGCCACAAAATTCGCAGTTAACACCGAGTGAAAAGACAATCCCCAGTATTAACATCTCCTCACCACAATTGAGCGATCGCGGTTTGCAACTGAGTGCAGATGTGCGCCCCACATCGAGGGAAGCCCGCTTGATTCCCAGTCTTGATACCCCCTTACCACTTAGTCATCAAGAATTACCAGCGCCGACACAATCATCATTTAACCCCAGTTTTTCCAGATCAAGCCGCACCTTGACATCTGGTAGTCAACTTTATCAACAAAGGTTAGTGTATTTGAAAACTGGCCAGAGTCATAAATACCTGGATGAAAACAGCTTGCAATCTTTATGGGAATCAGGGAAAAAACATCAGTTAACCTATGAAGACTGGAAAGGTTTATTAGCTTTAGAAGCCAAGGCGATCGCTCAAGAACAAGGTGCAAATCGCCTGAATATTCTAGTAGGTGATTCTTTAAGCTTGTGGTTTCCCCATAAAAAACTACCTGCTGGCAAATTGTGGCTAAATCAGGGAATTTCTGGCGATACTTCCGGGGGAATTTTAAAAAGATTGGGAGCATTTTCCCATACGCGACCAGATGTGATTTACATCATGGCAGGAGTTAACGACTTACGCAAAGGATTGGGCGATAACATAATTTTGTATAATCATCGCCAAATTATTCACAGTTTACGCAAAACTCATCCCAAAGCGGAAATAGTTGTTCAATCAATTTTGCCGACTCGCCTCGAAAAAATTCCCAACCAACGAATTCGCTATCTCAACGCCCAATTAGCACAAATTGCCAAACAAGAAAAAGCAAATTATTTAGATATCTATAATTGGTTTACAGACTTTGAAGGTAACTTGCGTTTTGATTTAACCACAGACGGTATACATTTGTCAGCGGAAGGTTATGATGTTTGGCGATCTGTGATCCAGCAGGTAGAATTCAAACTTTCTCAGCGTGAAAATTAACTGTGTACTGTAATACAATTACTTTGGCGTTGGGATAGTCTGCTGGAAATTTTTAAGAACTCATCTTTAGGTAATGTACCTTGGCCATAAATTTTGATCGGTAGTGTAGAAGTGTATGAAAAAGTGATTGAAAATCTGTCAGTGTCTATAGGCGGCTTGGCGCGGTGAAAAACATTGCACGTGTCAGTAAAAACTGCTGTACCAGAACGGCCAGTACAAGGTTGCCAATTTAATGTAGGTACAACAGCTTTCATCCGTTCATCTGAGACGAAACCAGACCTATATTGAAGAGCTTGACGTGATGATACGGTTATATTTTTTGAAATGTATTCAAACGGACCACCATTTAAACTCACATCATTCAGATAGACTATGATTTTGAGCATCCGATAATCTTCCACATCTATATGCCATTGTCTGACATCTAAATGTTCTCCATTAGCAATTTCCCTCCGAAACTCTACACCATGATAAAGTATTGGCAGACCAATATAATTTTCAATCACATTTAGTAATTTTTCTTCCACACCCCATAAAAAAATTTCTGGATACTCCATCAATTTAACTAAAGGTATATTAATTACATGCTTGCCGTTGTTTGGAAGCGTTAGTAACGTTGTTACCAGCTTTTCGCTGCTAGCAAGCATTAGAGGTGTAGAGGTGATGTTCAGTGTTTGTAAAGAGGAAATACAAACTCCTTCCTGATGCAAAGATTTCACCAAAGTTGAGTCTTCCGGAGAAATTATTGGTAGATAATTAGCGTGGTTTTCAAGATTTCTTTCATAAATCTGCTTTGATGCAATTTCAAATAAAGGAAATCGCATCAACATTCTCTTAATCTTATTAGGTATTCGGCGAATTTTTTCTTGGGTTAGCATATATGTTCCTTTGGTAATTCTCAACTAACTGTGACTAACGCCAAATGCCTAGCGTTTTCCGTAAAGTTCAAGTCTTAAATGACTGCATTTTCGACATACATCAGCACAAGCACGTAGAATTGATTCTGAAGAAAATACGGCAGATATCTCTTTAGCGTGAGGAATGCTCCGCCGCTTTCAACTATCTGTGTAACGCCATCGTTAATTTAGCCAGTATAACTTAGCACCTTGTATGCGTTAGCATAATTTATCTAAATACAGAAAAATTCAACAGATTTTTAGGTTTTTATGATTTATTTTTAGATATTTAATTTTTCAGTGTTTGATTTTTAGAATATGCTTCAATATACGTATTTGGAAAGTAGTTTTAGTATTTTTTATGACAATATATTTAGATAAATACTTAAATCCCAGAAAAAATTCACATTTCTTCTGGGATTTAAGACAATTGTTATTATCTTTCAGATACAAATAAAACGCATCAAAATGAGTCTTGACAAAACCTTTAGTTAATGCGTGTCACAAGCCAACAAAACCTATGCTTTAACTTTCAACGGTTCCCGGTTTAAAACTTGATTTAACTTCCCACTGCGATAACCTTCTAAATCCAGCGTGACATAGATAAACCCAAATTCCTGAAAAGCGGAAACTACTTTCTGCAAATCCGTAACCAACACAAACTCCTTGATGTGTTCTGGTGACAATTCAATTCGTGCGGTATCCCCTTCAGAGCGCACACGCAAATTTTGCCAACCCAGCTTTCGCAGATAAATTTCTGCCCTACCGACACGCTGTAACTTAGAAATTGTAATCTCTTCACCGTAGGGAAAGCGAGAGCTTAAACAAGGTTGAGCGGGTTTATCCCACCAAGGTAAACCGAATTGTTGCGAAAGTTGACGGACTTCTAGTTTAGTCACACCAGCTTCGGCTAGAGGCGATCGCGCCCCTCTTTCCTTAGCCGCTTGAATTCCTGGGCGATAATCGTGCAAGTCGTCTGCATTCACTCCATCAACAACATAGGGATAACCCAACTCTAAAGCCAAAGGTTTGAGAGTATCGTGTAATTCGCTTTTGCAGAAATAGCAGCGATTCACCGGATTGGAAGTGTAATTGGGATTGTCCATCTCATGGGTGTGGACAATTTTATGGGGAATCCCGATAGTGACTGCTTGAATTTTGGCATCTTCCAGTTCTTCTGGTAACAAAGAAGGAGAAACAGCAGTCACAGCCAAAGCGCGATCGCCCAACACATCATAAGCAATCTTGGCAACCAAAGTACTATCAACACCTCCAGAATAGGCAATCAGCGCCTGTTCCATTTCTCTAAATAAAGCTTTTAGTTGCTCAAGTTTTTCTGTCAGCATCATTTTTTAGAGTCTTATGAAAACTCCATAGCACCCAACAAATCTTATTGTAGTCATTTGTTATTTGTTATTTGTCAAGACTCAGTTTCTGCCGTTGATTTTGGACGCTGGCTGTATTTTGCCACTAGAGTTGCTAAAAGTGATAAATCAATCGGTTTGGAAATATAGTCATCAACACCAGCAGCTAGACAGATTTCGCGATCGCCTTTCATCGCCATTGCTGTTTGAGCAATTATTGGTATCATCCGATACTGCCCATCTTCTCGCAGTTGTCGCACTAAATTCAAACCATTGCCATCAGGCAAGTTCACATCCATTAAAATTACGGTGGGATTGAGTTGTTTAAGTAATTCCCACATCTTGGTGGCACTATTTACCCAAGTCACCTGATAACCCAACTTACCTAAATAAATTTTGATCAACTCCGCATTAGGTAAATCATCTTCCACTAATAAAATTTTTTCACCAGAGTTCAAACTCGCAGAATCAGTCGGTAAACAGAATAGAGAACATGTTTCACCCCGTTCTTCCCCACCATCTTCTGTTAGCCACGGTTCACCCATAGGCGTTAACGGCAGTATGATTGTGAAGCTGGAGCCGTGTTGAACTTCCGATTCTACCTGCAAGCAACCACCGTGAACCTCTGCCAATTTGCGAGTCACCACTAACCCTAAACCAGTTCCCTCTTCCCGACTGGTGGCGCTGTTAGTAACTTGGAAATAAGGTTGAAACAGTTTATGCTGGTCTTCATGGGAAATGCCAGTGCCAGTATCCCAAACTGTAAAATGCACAAATAAACCTTTAGTCACAACCTTCAAGCCTACTGTTCCTTGGTTGGTAAACTTGAGGGCGTTAAATAGCAAATTCAATAACATTTGCTTGATTCGCAGGGGATCAGCCACAAGAGTTGTGACATTAGGATCTATGTCTAAAAGCAATTTCAGACCCTTACTCGCAGCTTTCTCTTTCACCAGCGTCAACACATTGCGACATAGCACTGGTAAATTCACCGTCTCCCATTGCACTTCTAGCTGATTAGCTTCAATTTTCGATAGATCCAAAATATCGTTGATTAGCGCTAGCAAATGCTTACCGCTAGATTGAATAATATTTAAATATTCTTGATGACGTTCTTTGCTGGGATCGTAGCCTTGGGCTAACAGCAGGTGGGTGAAACCAATAATCGAACTTAATGGGGTGCGGATTTCGTGGCTGGTGTTTGCCAAAAATTGGTTTTTGAGTTGATTGGTGCGCTCTAATTCTAGATTAGAGTGACTTAACTGTTGCGACTTTTGTTGTAAATATTGTATTTGTCTGAGTTGCGTCAAAGCCACAGTACACTGCGAGACAGCCCGTGTTAGCAATTGCACTCTGAACTTAGCTGTGGCGCCTGGAAATAAATCTCTATCTGCGCTCAAAGATGGTGTGGAGATCATGATCCAACCAACAACTTCGCCAGAATCATAAGTTAATTGCCAAGCGCCGGGCGGTTTTTGCTGTTCTAGATCCTGTAAAACTTGAAGTTCTATGGAATCTTGCGATCGCCAGCGCCGCTTTTTTCCTTCTTTGTCTATCAGTTCCAAGAGTGGGCTTTGCGATCGTCGGGATGAAGCAGTAGAAATATAACAGACTTTGCCAACAGTTTCGTGTGGCTCAAAAAGAGCGATCGCCACATGACTATTCTTCAAAGCACTGTTGATATCATTGACCAAGATTTGAAAAATTTCTGCTTGCACGACTCCTGGCTGTGGCACAGTTTTACTAGCAGAAAGGACGCAATCATTGAGGTGACTTTGCAACTGGTTCAAGCTGCTTTCCAGCCACAACTCGGCGCGAAGTTGCTGGATGGTTTTCAAAAGTGTTGGCGTTGTTTCTATCTGTGAGTGCTGTTTTGGTAAGCTTGAATACTGCTGCATGGTCAACTAGACCGCTGAACAAATTTAGCTTCGCACAAAAGTGCGAACAAGATTTCGTGTATATTAGCGCACAAACGTCTTTTATATATACAGCATAACTTATGGTGTCGAATGTGACGAGGATCTCAAAACCCATTGAATAAAATCACTAACTCAGGATTTAATTACAGCTACTGCACATGATGGATATACAAATTGCTCAATTAATGATCAACGGAATTGCTGTCGGGAGCATTATTGCTTTAGCAGCAGTCGGACTCACCCTCACCTATGGAATTTTACGGTTATCTAATTTTGCCCACGGTGACTTTCTCACTTTGGGAGCCTATTTGACACTGTTAGTAAATACCCTAGGTGTAAATATTTGGCTGTCAATGATCTTAGCTATGGTAGGAACGGTAGCAGCGATGCTGCTTTCAGAAAAATTGCTCTGGTCAAGAATGCGCTCTATCCGTGCTCATTCGACGACACTAATTATTATTTCCATCGGGCTAGCCTTATTTCTTCGCAACGGGATTATTTTGATTTGGGGTGGTAAAAACCAAAATTACGATTTGCCGATTTCCCCGGCTTTGGACATTTTCGGTTTAAAAGTGCAGCAAAATCAATTACTCGTGTTGGGATTGGCGGTAGTGGCAATTTTGGGACTACACTACCTACTGCAAAATACCAAAATAGGCAAAGCCATGCGCGCCGTTGCTGATGATTTAGACTTAGCCAGGGTTTCTGGAATTAATGTTGACCAAGTAATTTTTTGGACTTGGTTAATTGCTGGTACACTGACATCTCTGGGTGGCAGTATGTACGGTTTAATTACCGCTGTACGACCGAATATGGGCTGGTTTTTGATATTACCACTATTTGCCTCTGTGATTTTAGGCGGTATTGGCAACCCCTACGGTGCGATCACTGCAGCTTTTATCATCGGTATCGCCCAAGAAGTCAGCACGCCTCTGTTGGGAACTCAATACAAACAAGGTGTAGCCCTGCTAATCATGATTTTGGTGCTGCTCATTCGTCCCAAAGGTTTATTCAAAGGCACAATCTGAGCAGCACCCCGGAGTCTTAACTATTCAATGATATGGAAATAGTAAGCAGCTACCAGGAAGTTGATAGCTAACAGAAGCAGTGCCCAACCAGTACGGAAACTATAGTTTGGTTTATTTGTTTTAGCAGTCATCAGCTGTTCTCCTAAAAATCAAGACTTCTTAAGGAATACCAAACAGAAGTACCAATTAGCCAATTTCTTTAAAAATATATAGGGAAGGGAGCATTGGTAATTGATCTTTTCCTAGCTTCCCTCATCTTTCCCATCACTCCACCTCTTCTCCCGCGTGGTAAGAACTGCGAACCAAGGGGCCGGAACGCACATGGCTAAATCCCATTTCCTTAGCCATATCACCTAATTGGACGAATTCCTCTGGTGTCCAGTATTTTTGTACTGGTAGATGTTCCCAAGAAGGACGCATATACTGACCAATAGTTAAGCGGGAGCATCCTACATCCCTTAAATCCGTCATGGCGCTGATGATTTCTGCGGTGGTTTCTCCATGTCCCAGCATCAAGCCAGATTTGGTAGGAATGGTAGCATCTAACTCTTTGACCATAGACAATACTTGCAGCGAGCGATCGTACTTGGCTCCCCGGCGCACGGGGCCAGTTAAGCGTCTCACTGTCTCAATATTATGATTGAAACAAGCAGGACGAGCCTTAACAATCATCTCTATTCGCTGGCGTTGACCTTCTTCTCCCACACCAGCACCACCCCAAAAATCCGGCGTCAGCACTTCAATTTGAGTTTCTGGATTCAATCGCCGGATTGTCTCCATTGTCTGGACAAAATGACCCGCTCCCTGATCCGCCAAGTCATCGCGGGCTACAGAAGTCAGCACCACATAACGTAACCCTAAAAGCTGCACCGCTTCCGCTACCTTTTGTGGTTCCTCTAAGTCAATGGGCATGGGTGCGTGACCTTTATCTACTTGACAAAAAGCACAAGAGCGTGTACAAGTCGGACCCATTAGCAAGAAAGTAGCAGTTTTTTGGGCGTAGCATTCCCCACGATTAGGACAGCGTCCTTCTTCACAAATTGTGTGTATTTGGCGCTGTTTAATCACCCGTTGTACAGTAGAAATTTCGCTGGCCCTGCCGATAGAGCGGCGTAGCCAACTAGGCATGGCCATAATTTCCGACTTGAGTTGAGCTTGTTGTGACGAATTTATAGACATCCAACCCAGATCCAAAAGTACAGTATGGCTAGTTTCCCATACCCTGGCAGCGCGTATTCACGTTGGTCAAGGACTGGTTTATAGCCTTAAATATCACGATGACACAAATCTTCTAGACAGTGGGCGCAAGTTTTTTTCAACACTGAAAAATTTCTGACTTATACCGAAATATACTATTCCCCAATCAAGATAAATGTTGGATATAGTGGGAGGATTCTCAAGGTCAAGCGGCAAATTCGCCATCTCACCTACAGTTTCTGTTAGAGTAACCAGTCGTGGCAAGTAACAAAATTCTAGTTATAGATGACACTACAGTTGTCAGGGTAAAAGTACGTGAAATGTTGCCTCCAGGCAATTTCGAGGTGCTAGAAGCAAAGGACGGTATGGAAGGATTAAATTTCATCCTCCAAGAAAAGCTCAGTTTGATTATGTTGGATTTTCTTTTACCAAAAATGAGTGGTTGGGAAGTTTTCCAACAAGTTCAAGCCAATCCAGAGTTAAGAAAAATTCCTCTAGTGATTATGTCTGGCCGTAAGGAAGAAGTCACAGAGAAAATTTCCGAACCTTTTGAGTTTTTTGAATTTCTCGGTAAACCTTTTGACCAAAAGCAGCTGATTGGGGCGATTAAGTTAGCGATGGCTAAGGCTAAATTACCTCGTCCAGAGCCAGTCCTGGTCGGCAATGTCAGTACGAAAAGTGTCTCGATAGCAACTCCTAGCACTAGTAATGGCGCGATCGCTCAACCTTACGCTACTAATACTACAGTAGCAACCTCCGCCCCTGTAACAGTTTCTTCTTCTTCTGCAGACGAGGTGAAGTTGCTTAACGAAAAAATTGACAAGATGCAAGGAGAAATTGACGGCTTGAAGAAACAATTAACTCAGATTGTGACTTTTATTAAACAAAAAATCAAGTAAGACTTTATGGAAAAAAAGAGGTGACAGATACTCTTGTTTCTCTATAAAACCGCTACTTAATCTGTAGCTAAAATTGAGATTTTTATAGCTACACTCCTCTTGATACTTTACAGCACATAACTTTAAACCCAAACAGAATTTTTCTCTATCCCCTTGTAAATAATTCCACAGACATTGTTAAATTTTTATATTAAAAAGTTATCTGTAATTTTTAGCATTCAGTAATTAAATATCTTTTAACAATAACATTATCTTAATTTTCCAACACAGATTAAAAGCTATAGTCCTGCTATTTAAATAACTAAGGGGTACGAGAAAACCGTACCCCCGGATATTTATGAGTTTCAGAATCGGCAATTAAGCCTACAATTGCTCTGGTTGCTCGATGGTAATCGCAGTTGCTTGAGTACTCACAACTTTTGTGGATTGTAAAATTGGAGTATTAGCAACTGAATTATTTGCCAAGGTAAATAGCGGACTTGATAAAATTCCTGCTATGGAAGTGGCAATTAAAGTCACAATTAAACTCACTTGCAGAGGTCTGTAGCCTAGTAAATTCCAACTTATTTCTGGATAGTTTCTCACTACCTCAGACATTTCTTGGGGTTCTTTGACTACCATCATCTTCACTACGCGGATGTAGTAGTAGATTGAGACGACGCTAGTAACTAAGCCTAACAAAACTAACCAGTAAAGGCCAGCTTGCCAACCAGCCCAGAACAAGTAAATCTTCCCAAAAAATCCAGCCAGTGGCGGAATCCCTCCTAAGGAAAGTAAAGAGATACTTAAACCCAAGGTCAGGAGTGGATCTTTTTGATACAAACCAGAGTATTCAGCAATCTGGTCGGTTCCCGTCCGCAGAGAGAAGAGGATGATGCAGGTGAAGCCGCACAGGTTCATGAACAGATAAACCATTATGTAAAAAATCATACTGGAATATCCGGCGTCAGTACCCGCAATCAACCCAATCATCACAAACCCGGCTTGGGCGATTGATGAGTAGGCTAGCATCCGTTTCATGCTGTTTTGTGCTAGAGCAACTACGTTACCCAAGATCATACTCAGCACGGCCAGGGCGGTAAATACAAATCTCCACTCATCAGCCACGAGGGCGAAGACTACTGTTAGTAAGCGGATAGCTAAAGCAAGCCCGGCTGTTTTGGAACCAACAGATAAGAAGGCTATCACTGGAGTGGGAGCGCCTTCATAAACGTCTGGTGTCCATTGGTGGAAGGGTGCGGCGGAGATTTTGAAGCCAATACCTGCTATTACGAAGACCAGAGCAATCACCAAACCTAAAGATTGACCAACATTGGCTGCAGCAATACCGTTGGCGATCGCACTTAGTTCGGTTTGTCCACCTGATAAACCATACAGCAGTGATACACCGTACAAAAATACTGCTGTGCTGGAAGCCCCAATCAACAGGTACTTCAGCGCTGCTTCATTGGAGCGGGGGTCACGCTTGGTATAACCTGTCAACAAGTAAGAGGATATACTCAGGGTTTCTAGGGAGATGAAAATCATCACCAACTCACTAGCCCCGGATAAAAACATTCCTCCTAGGGTAGCAGATAGCAATATAGCGATGAATTCCGCTAAAGCGGTGCCGCTCTGCTCCACGTAGCGAATAGATATCAGTACAGTGACAGCAGCGGAAAGAGCAATGATCCCGCGAAAGACAATACTTAGGTCATCACCATTAAAACCACCGCTAAAAGAAATGGGGTTGGTGTTATCCCATTGAAAATACAGGGCGACAATCGAAATTAGTAAACCTGCGATCGCTAGATATCCAGTCCAGCGTGAGGATGGGCGCCCCAAAATCAAATCTACAATCAAAACCCCCACGAGGGTGAGAATCACAATCCCCTCTGGTAAAATCGTTCCAGCATTTAACTGGGATGCAAGATTAGCAAGATCCATGAGATGTATAGGTTTTGGCGATTAGACGTCAAGGCTAACTCTGTTTATTCTATCTATTGTTCTGGACTAAAGTTGCATCAACCTTTTTGTCTGAAAGCATAGACTCACTTCAGGGCTAAATCTACTCAAATGCGTTTCCGTGGCGCTACAGTGATTTTGTCAAGCAACACCCTTGAAAATCGTTTGTTGTCTTCCTAAACTATTCAGCGAGGGCTATGTACCGGGATTCAGTAACGTCAAAAAAATTAGCAGTCCAGATGTATACTGAACTGCTTATATACAGACAAGCAGACCAGATATCTTCTGAACTGCTGATTATAGAATGATTGTTATAAGACAAATACTAGCTGTGCATTTGCCTGACGGTATTCTCTCAAGACTTAATAGCGTCGAGGTGAATATCCACCGTCATTTTTTCCCCAGTTACCACCAGAGCGAGAACCCTTGTCTTCTTTTGGTCTAGCTTTATTAACTTTCATTACGCGACCCATCCATTCAGCGCCATCTAGGGCCTGAATAGCAGCATCTTCCGCAGCGGCCGATTCCATTTCTACGAAACCAAAGCCTCTAGCACGCCCTGTTTCCCTGTCAGTGGGTAATTGGACTTGGCTAACAGTACCGTACTCGGAAAATACTTTTGTGAGGTCGTCTGGGGTGACGTTGTAGGATAAATTCCCTACGTAAATTGACATGAAACTCTCCAGAATCCATTGATGCAGAGATGCTTATCCGGAGAGCCGCTTGAAATTATGAATAACAACAAGATCCGTATCACCGAATTCACTTCTCCATGCTCATCCTAGCACAACTTCCATATAGGCGAGACTGAATTGACATAGCGATCCTCATAACATGTCAGATGTTTTACATTAGAAATATTTATGATTTTCCGGTTTCCTGTGTGAAATAAAAAATCAAAATCAGGTTTGCTGGAGAAATTCTTCTGGGTCAATTCCCCAATTTACCCAGCAAATGGCTTCAAGGGCTGATTTCATATCAGGTGGAACTCGCAAAGCGTGAATGAAACCTGTACTAGGACATATCATTTTTAATAAATAAATTGGTTCGGCATCAACATCGGCAGCAATTTTTAATAGAGTATATTCTGCCCAATTATCGAATTCGATTGCTTGTAATTCTTCGCAGATTTTGGCATAACCAATACCTTGAATTAATACTCGTCGCAGTTCGGCATTTTGTTCCGTTAACAACCATTGCGCTTGCCACTGCTGCGGGTGGATTTTACCGTACTTTTCCGGTAAGGTGACACCGTGATAGGAATAGAGGCTATATCCATCGATAAATTGTATTGCTGGTTCGCCTTCTGCATGGAGGCGATTTTGATGATCGCAGCGGATTTGAAGCGGGCGATCGCACACTATGCAAATATCATCATAGGCAAATATCCAACCGCATTCTTGAATCAGGGTTTGGAATACCTGCCATTCTCTATGAGGATAAGCAATATTCAACACGGATATACAAAAATCAAACCCAGTCATCCAATGAATATAGCTTTCTGGTTTGAAGCCTTCATTAAGTTGAATTTCCAGCCACCATAAATAATCATTTTCTTGTGGATTTAGCTGCACACTAAATTGAGCTAATAAATCATTGACTAATTCATGCTCGAATGGGTCGTCTACTAAATACTGAAAAAAGTTCATCAGTTTAGCATGTGCTTGTTTTCCCAACTGTTGAGTTAGCTGTCTTGCAATTTCTTGAAAGAAGTGAGCCGGAAATAAACTACCTAAACTATTTGGTTCATAAAGATAACTTTCTATAAATTGAGGTGACAGTCGTTTGACCATCCAGTTACAAGCTGCATAAGAACTATCCTGAAAAATAACTTTTGGCGGTTCATAATCAATGGCATGATATGTAGCTTGCACTGCTGCTACAACTTTATCTTTATTTATTGGCTCAGTTGAAAGAGCAATTTTCCGCCACTTCTCTCGATAAACTGGAATCAAAGCCTCTTGCTGAGGCGTTAACGTCTCAATCAGCGACATAACGCCAACCTTCAGGTTCGTATTCTCTTTGTATTTTCACCATCCAGTGACCTTGTGGAATTAGGATCGCTTGATGCTCTTCATGCTTCAGCAACGCCGTCTCAGAAAAAACACGTAAGTAAAGCGTGCCATCTTTTGCAGACAATTCTGCTTCTCCTTCAACAATACGATGTTTGTGTCCCGTTACTTCCCCTGCCGCCAAAGTCAAGTGAGATAGCTTTTCTCCTGCAACTTGTTGTACAGATAGTAGAATGACATCACCTTGACGAATTGCTTGCATAGTTGTGTCTCTTAACGATAGGTAAACACCCCACTTCGCTTTTGCTCCCAAGTTTGGTTTAATTTTGGCACAACTGTATGAGGAATGGGGCATTGGGCATTAGCACTGGGTTATTAGTTATTTCTCCCCAGTCCCCAGTTCCCAGTCCCCAGTCTCCAATACCCTTGTCCGCAAAATAAGAGCTATCGCCCTATGACACTTGGGGGGTATTTTGCTCAGTGTAGTCGCCAATTATGCCTCTAATAAGTTAAAGATGGAAATAGTTGGAAATTCACAACTAGCGTTCCCTATCTTATTATCTGGAAAGGAGTGCGCCCAAAGTTCAGCGGATTTCACCCTAGCGGGCAGTTTGTGTGAGGATGAAAGCACATCTCTAAGCGTGACGTTTTATCTTGACAGCTCGCCGAAATTGTCTCAATTTGACTGTTTAGCTTAGCAGCTATTCTTTTTTTTGAAATTTCCATGTCAACTCTCGTCATCGTCGAATCTCCGACTAAGGCTCGTACCATTCGCAACTACCTACCATCAGGCTATCGGGTGGAAGCGTCTATGGGTCATGTGCGTGACCTTCCCCAGTCAGCTAGTGAAATTCCCGTCGCTGTGAAAGGGGAAAAATGGGCGCAATTAGGGGTGAATGTAGACGCCGATTTTGAACCGGTGTATGTAATTCCAAAAGACAAAAAGAAAATTGTCACCCAGCTCAAAGACGCTCTCAAAGAAGCAGATGAACTGATCCTAGCAACTGACGAAGACCGCGAAGGTGAAAGTATCAGTTGGCATTTATACCAGTTACTCAAACCGAAAGTGCCGACAAAGCGGATGGTGTTTCATGAAATTACTCAAGACGCAATCAAAAAAGCTTTAAAAAACTGTCGCACCATTGATGAGCAGTTAGTCCGCGCCCAAGAAACCCGGCGGATTTTGGATCGACTAGTAGGTTATACCCTGTCGCCGCTGCTGTGGAAAAAAATTGCTTGGGGGTTATCTGCTGGACGAGTGCAATCTGTAGCCGTGCGGCTGTTGGTGAATAAGGAACGCCAACGCCGGGCCTTTCGTGAGGGTACATACTGGGATTTAAAAGCTAGTTTGACCGCTCCAGCTACAGGAAAGCTCAAAGGGCAAGAATTTACTTCCCTGTTAGTCACCTTGGGTGGTACTAAAATTGCTACTGGGAGCGATTTTGACCCAGCCACGGGACAAATCACCGCAGGACGGAATGTGGTGCTGCTCACACAAGAGCAAGCAACCGCTCTCAAAGAACGCTTGACTGATAAAACCTGGAGCGTCACTGACATCGAGGAACGTCCGGTGACACGTAAACCAGGGCCACCGTTTACCACTTCGACTTTGCAGCAGGAATCTAACCGGAAACTGCGCCTCTCAGCCAGAGACACAATGCGGATTGCCCAGAACTTGTACGAGCAGGGGTATATTACCTACATGCGTACAGATTCGGTGCATTTGTCCGACCAGGCGATCGCCGCTGCTCGTACCTGTGTAGAACAATTGTACGGTCAACAATACCTCAGTCCCCAACCTCGCCAATACACCACCAAATCCAAAGGTGCTCAGGAAGCACACGAAGCCATTCGCCCGGCGGGTAGCACCTTCCGCACACCCCAGGAAACAGGTTTAGGTGGTCGAGAATTGGCTGTGTATGACCTGATTTGGAAACGCACCGTCGCTTCCCAAATGGCTGATTCTCGCCAAACTCAAATTACAGTGCTGTTGCAAGTCGAAGATGCTGGCTTCCGTTCTGCTGGTAAGCGGATTGATTTTCCTGGATATTTACGCGCCTACGTTGAAGGTTCGGACGATCCAGAAGCAGCACTCGAAGATCAAGAAGTAATTTTACCTCACCTCAAGGTAGGAGATCACCCAGATTGTCAGGAACTAGAAGCCGTGGGACATGAAACCCAACCGCCAGCTAGGTACACCGAAGCAACGCTGGTGAAAACCCTCGAAAGTGAAGGTATTGGGCGTCCCAGTACTTACGCTAGTATTATTGGCACAATCATTGACAAAGGTTATACCCAATTAACTAATAATGCTCTGATTCCCACCTTTACTGCCTTCGCCGTCACCGACCTGTTAGAAAAACATTTCCCCGATATTGTCGATCCTAAATTTACCTCCAAAATGGAGCAAACCCTAGATGATATTGCCGATGGTGAAGCTAATTGGCTACCTTACTTGCGGCAGTTTTATTTAGGAGAAAAAGGTCTAGAAACTTTAGTCAAAGAGCGGGAAAATCAAATTGATGCGACTAAAGCCAGGACAGTAGAACTGGAAAATCTGGAGGCTAAAGTCCGCATTGGTAAATATGGCCCTTACATCGAAGTCGAAAATGGCGAAGGTGTAGTCACCGCGTCAATTCCCAAAGATTTGACACCAGCAGACCTCGACCCTAAACAGGTAGAAGTACTACTGCGGCAAAAAACTACAGGCCCTGACCAACTCGGTCGGCATCCGGAAACTGGCGAGCCAATTTATGTAAAGATTGGCACTTATGGCCCTTATGTGCAGTTGGGCGACAAATCAGAGGAAAACCCCAAACCCAAGCAAGCTTCCTTACCCAAAGGCGTGACTCCAGAAACTGTCACCCTGGATATGGCTGTGGGATTATTGGCGCTACCCCGGACATTGGGCACTCATCCAGCTACTGGGGGCAAAATTCAAGCCAGCTTGGGGCGTTTTGGCCCTTATGTGGTTCATGACCAGGGTAAGGAAGGGAAAGACTACCGCTCTTTGAAAGCAGCTGATAATGTCTTGACAATTTCTTTAGCACGTGCATTGGAATTATTATCTGAACCAAAAAAGGGACGCAGTTCTACCAACAGCAAGTCTAAGGCAGCTTTACGAGAATTAGGAGCACATCCAGAAGATGATGCACCAGTGAATATCTACGATGGCCCCTACGGCCCTTATATCAAGCACAGTAAAACTAATGTCAGTATTCCCGAAGGCGAATCAGTGGAAAATATGACTTTGGAGCAGGCGCTGAAATTGTTAGCAACTAAAGCATCGTCAGCGAAATCAACTCGCAAGACAACTAAGTCAACAACTGCTAAATCAACAACGGCTAAATCTAAGTCAACTTCTAAGTCATCCAGAACCACTGCCAAAAAAACTGATGGGGCCAGTTAAATCAAGGGAATGACGGAAATGGGGAGGTGGGGAGTGGGGAATAAGTAATTACTCTTACCCCATACCCCTAGCCCCTGTTAGTGATGAATGTGATACTCTAAGAAGTAAGGCAAATCACAATTCGGAATTTATAAGTGGCAGATGCCCGGTTTCCGGGAAAGTATCATAGCCCGGTGAACAGTCAAAAGTGCGAAATTACGCCAGTTTCTGTTTAGCTGTTAATCAAAATTGAGGTAGTATCTCAGGAGCGGTCAGTTCATGGACTATATAGAAAAGGTACTGGAAAAGCTTAAAGAATTGGCGCGTAAGTTAATTGAGGCGCTGCTAGGGCCAGAAGTGGAGCCAGAACCGGAATTGATTCCGATTCCTGTTGATAACCGTTCACGTCGTCGTTAGCAGCCTAAAAGTGCCAGACTCGATGTTGTTACCTCTAACCATTTTGGTGCTGCACGGGCCAAACTTAAATTTACTGGGACAGCGCGAACCAGGAATTTATGGCTCTCTCACATTGGCTGCAATTAACGAACTGTTGGTAGCAGAAGGACTCAGGCTACAAGCGACAGTCCTACCTGTGCAGTCAAATCATGAAGGAGTTTTGGTTGACGCTATTCATGAAGCGTTGGGAAAATATCAAGGAATTTTGATTAACGCAGGAGCATACACCCATACGAGTGTGGCATTACGAGACGCGATCGCCGGCGTAAATCTACCTACAGTCGAAGTCCATTTGAGTAATATCTACCGCCGCGAAGACTTTCGCCATCATTCATATATAGCCCCAGTAGTTATTGGACAAATCAGTGGTTTTGGCGTCCAGAGCTATTTGCTGGGCTTCCAAGCGTTGGTGCATCACCTAAGGGCCGGAAACGGCAAAAGTTAAAGGTAAGTAAGGATAAAAAAAGCTACTGTATACGTGCAGGATAATTTGCAGCAGAAAAATCACAGATGAATAGAGATGATTCATCCTTTTTGATCTGTGGTCTACAATTTCAATTTTATCCCTTTTTGTGCAAGACCAAAAAAATATCGGGATTGTTGACAAAAGTTAGTACAAGTCGCTGTGGGCGAAAAAATTAAGTGTTTGTCTCAGAAAGCTCTGCGCCTCTTACAGGGTTCAGACTAAAGAAGTATGAAGTATAAAAAAGGAATTTAATACAGCAAGAGCCGTGGGCGAAGAAAATTCTGTTTTTCTCCACTCATAAAAAATCTCACGGGAATTGGGAAAATCCTTGGATTCAACCATAATTTCAGACTTTAGACTTCATACTTCGGACTTCATCCTTGAGCTAATTGATAAAAAATATGCGCTATTCTCTCGTCAGCCGATTTCGAGGTGCTTTGTTGGGGGCTTTGCTGGGTAAAAGTTTAACCTCTGACGGTGACGTTGACAAGATAGCGGTTCTGGGGATGGAAAGTTTAATTAGACTGGGTAGATTAGATGTGGATGAGTGGCGCGAGCACCAGCAACAAAACTCACTTCATTCAGAGCCAACTTTACCAGTCTCGCCAAACTTGATCCTCAACACGCTCCCTGTAGCACTATTTTTTCACGAAAATACAATTAGACTGCGACAAAGCCTGCTGCGTGTGTTACAAATCTGGGAGGATGACCCAGTGGCAAGGGATGGAACATTAGCAGTAGGGTATGCGATCGCTAAATCTCTAACTGAAAAACTCCAACCTCAAACTTTGATTCCGGAAACGATCGCTTTTATCGGTGAAACACCGACACTTCTACCACAACAATTAATCAAAGTTAATGAATTGTTAAACCAGGGGGCTGGATTGGATAGGGTGCAGACTGAGTTGAGTAAAGACCAAAAGCAGAGTCATGCTGTAGCTATGGCGTTTTACTGCTTTCTGGACACCTTGGAAGACTACCGTTTGGGAGTTTTGCGGGCTACTCATACAGGCGATCTTGAGCGACAAAATCCGGAAGATTTATACTCGTACAGTACCAGTGCAATTGTTGGCGCTTTATCAGGTGCTTACAATAGCACCGCAGGAATTCCCGCAAATTGGCGAGTTTTTCACTCACAACCCAACTTAACAGCCCAGGGAATGACCAATTTTTCTCAGATGTTAAAATTGGTCGATGTACTCGCGGCTGTGTGGTCAGGAATGTGCAATTTTGACCTGCATTCAAGCAAGTTAAAACTAGAGGAAGGTGTAATGTCTGACGGACAAGAAGGAGTTTCTTGTCTATCTGTCTACGCTGCTCCTCGCGTCATCCGGTCGCGTTAAACTTCACATCTACCGATTTAGCAGTCATAAACTAGCAAAAAATAGTAGTTTTTTATACTAGAATTTGCAAAGAAAATCTCAACTCGGCTCTCTAGGTAGCTAAATCTCTGAGAAAATGACTTTTGTTAGGGGTGGGTAAAAGGCAATTTTACTTTCACCGCCGAACCTTGTCCTGACTTCCAAAAGAAGTCTGCTATAACCAGTTCTAGCCACCGAAGTTCCGAAAAGCTCCGGTAAGTATTGCTTGGACTTTTTTGAAGATTGTCTTGTTTTGAGGTATCAAAGTAAGCAACTGCAGCCACAAGTAATGAAAACGCAGCGATTTTTTCAGTCCTTAGCCCAGCAATTAAATCACTGGCGGCGGCGGTATAAAGTACTAATCCGGAAAACACCATTGCTAGAATCGGTGAGCAGTCACAGTCGCAAAAGTCGGCGCCGCAAGTTTCATCGAGTTGTTCTGAGCAATATCATTTTGTTTTTAGCGAAAACCGACGATCAAGTCAGAGTTCAAAAACGAGCAGTAGCGCGTAGAGCCAGGGCAAAATTGGTTAAAAATCGCGGTGTGATTAATTCAGTAGGTTTAAGCTGGGTGCATGAAAACCGCTCCTGTGCTGTTTTGGCGATCGCAGTTATCTCCCTCACAGGCGTAATTGGCCATAAATTATATAACCAGCCCAAGCTAAAAGTGGGCAATGTTGCGCCACAAACAATCACAGCACCTTACACAGCTCGCGTTGAAGACCGCAGAAAAACAGAAGCTCAACGCCAAGCCGTCAGTCAAAGTTCCCAGCCGATACTGATGGTTGATATCCAAAAAAATGAGCAGATTGAGCAAAATTTGCGCCAACTTTTAGAAGTAGGTGAAGTGATTCACGCCATTGCTGGGCCTTTTCCATTTTTTGACACGTTGGTTTTACCTATCTCCAGCCAGCGTTATCTGCGCTCTTGTCCGGAATCAGAATGGCAAGAACTGTTAGTAGCCATAGAAAATGCAAAAAAACAGAAAATAGGATTATCAATCTCTGCACGCAGGAGCAGTTTTAGCAGAGCGCCAGACACCAAAACACCGACTATAGTCAAAAATCAAATACCCCAGAAACGCCCATCACAAAATAGTCCTGGGGCGACAAAATCAACTCAGATTCCCCGCACAACTGAGTTTATTCAAGCAGTAGCAGAACTGGAAACTTATCGGATTACGACTGAGGATCGCAATTTATCTTCACTCATCGACCAAATTTCCCAAGCACGGCAAAAATACATTCAAGCGAAAACCAAGCTTTTGCAGATGGGGGTGCTGGGGTCGCAGGCTGTGTACGAAGATACCATTCTCTTGGATTTGTCAGATGAAGATTGGCTCAAAACCCAATCGGGAATCCGTCAGAGTGGCGAGCGAATTCTCACCCAAGGTATCCCCCACGGTTTACCGCCCAACGTTTTACAGGCTGCGGTGAGTCTGCAAGTGCAGACATTTGTCCCTAAAGACGCTGAAAACTTAGCAAATAAACTGTTGCTAAGTGTGTTGCAGCCCAATTTGAAGCAAGATGAAGAACAAACTAGAATCCGTGCTCAAAGAGCGGCTGAAGGAGTACCGCGAGTCATGGTTGAGGTGCGCCAAGGTCAGGAAATTGTCACGAAGGGAAAGAATATTACCCCGTGGAGCTTTGATTTATTAGAGTATTATCATTTGAACCGGCGAGAGGTGAACTGGCGAAAGCTGGGGCAGTTAGCAGGGGTGGTCAGCACGGCAGTGGCAATTTTCGTGTTTGTCGAAAGCCGACTGAAAACACCATTGCGACAACGCGATCGCTTGTTGGTGTTATTACTAACTTTGAGTGTGCCGGGAATACTCACAACTAGTTTACCATATACCACCTGGAGTGCTATTGGTATTTTGTTAGGCAGCTTCTACGGCCCCGCTTTAGGTGTAGCAGTTGTGAGTCTGCTATCGCTGGTGCTACCAATTACCATAGAAATCAGCAAAATTTCCCTGGTGGCTGGGGCTGCGGGGGGAATTGTGGGTAGTTGCATGGCGAAACGACTGCGATCGCGGGAAGAATTAGCACTGTTGGGGATTGCGATCGCTTCCACCCAAGGGGGCATTTACCTGATTATCTCACTGCTGATGGGTACGGCATTCGGTGCTGGCTGGTATCTTGTACTACAAGAAGCAGCGCTGTTTGCCTTATCTGGCTTGTCCTGGAGTATTGTCGCCTTGGGCTTGAGTCCTTATTTAGAAAAGCTGTTTGATTTAGTCACACCCATCCGGTTAGCCGAACTGGCGAACCCTAATCGCCCTTTGTTGAAAAAACTTGCCACACAAACACCAGGAACCTTTCAACACACCCTCTTTGTCGCTACCTTAGCTGAAGCTGCAGCCAAAGAACTCGGATGTAATGTTGAATTGGTGAGAGCGGGCACATTATATCATGATATTGGCAAAATGCACGACCCCCTCGGCTTTATTGAAAATCAAATGGGGGGGCCGAATAAACATGATACAGAAATTAACGATCCTTGGCAGAGCGCCGCAATTATCAAAAAGCACGTCAGTGAAGGGCTGATAATGGCGCGTAAACACCTGCTACCGACAGCAATTCAGGCTTTTATTCCCGAACATCAAGGAACAATGTTAATTGCTTATTTCCATCACCAAGCCCAGCAAATGGCTCAGGCTGATCCGAGTTTGACAGTAAACGACGCTGATTTTCGCTACGATGGCCCTATTCCCCAATCACGGGAAACAGGAATTGTGATGTTAGCAGATTCCTGTGAAGCGGCGCTGCGGAGTCTGAAAGATGCTACCCCAGAGCAAGCTCTAGCAATGGTTAACAATATTCTCCGCGCCAGATGGCAAGATAATCAAATGATTGATTCCGGGTTAACACGGAACGAAATGACCAAAATTGCCAAAATCTTCGTGGAAGTTTGGCAACAATTCCATCACAAACGTATTGCTTACCCTAAATTAAAAGTGAGTAACGAGAAGGTGATTAAAGGGTGAATGATGGCTCCGATGCCTCAGCACCTGAGACCCAACCTCAAGATAAAATTAAAGCGGCAATTCATCAATGGGAATGGAGCAGGGGTAACACTGAGTCAGTGCTCAGAACAAAGACTGATACCGTTTCTTGATGAAGCTGCAATATATTTTACCCCCCGGCTAACGCCGTCCCCCCTTGGCAAGGGGGGACTACAGGGGGGTTCATAAGGCGCATCTTCATACAGAATTGGTATGAGAGCAATTGGCATCATGGAAAATAAACTTTACCTCTAGCCTCTGCCCTGTTGATTACTGACAAACAACAAATGACTCAACAAGATTCTGCCCTGATTCTAGTTGTAGATGACGACGATTTGACGCGGCTGCATCTGTGTGAACTGATGGTAGAAGCGGGCTATCAAGTGGTTGAGGCTAGTAATGGCTCGGAGGCAATAGCTAGTTTTACCAGTTTATCACCAGATTTAGTGCTGCTAGACGCCCTCATGCCTGTGATGGATGGGTTTACTTGCTGTGCTCAATTGCAAACAGTTGCTGATGGCGAGAGCACGCCCATATTGATGATTACTGCTCTTTATGACCAAGCATCGGTGACAAAAGCTTTTGCCGCAGGTGCAACAGATTTTATCACTAAGCCGATTCAATGGCCAGTTTTAAGTCAAAGAGTGCGTTATCTGTTAACAGCTAATCGCGCTATGAAGGAATTACGCCGCCAAACGGAAGCGGCGAAACTGCGAGAGATGCAACTAAAATTAGCATTAGAAGCCGCTCGCATGGGTATTTGGGACTGGAACTTCAGTACTAATAAAGTTACTTGGTCAGATAACAAAGCTGCACTGTTAGGCTTAGAAGCGGGTGTTTTTGACGGTACTTATGAAGGTTTTCTCCGGAGTGTTCACCCCCAAGATCGTGATTTTGTCAACCACTCGGTGATGCAAGCTTTGCAAGCTGGATCTGAATATGATATTGAATTTCGGGCTGTGTTACCTGATGGTAGTATCCGCTGGCTAGTCAGTAAAGGATTTGTTTGGCGTGACTCGTCTGGGACGCCTGTGCGGATGTCTGGGGTAGATATGGACATCACTAAGCGCAAGCAAGCAGCAGAAAGGTTAGAATTTTATGCCCAGCAACAAGCGATAGTCGCGGAACTCAGTCAAATAGCTCTGGCTGGTGAAGATTTGAGCGAGTTGATGAATTCCTGTGTCAGACTTGTTGCCCAATTTCTCAAGATTGAATCTTGTAAAATTTTGGAACTGCAACCAAATGGTAACGCTTCACTGCTCAGGGCAGAAGTGGGTTGGCAACAAGGGTGGGTTAGTCATGTAACTTTGGGTACTGAAGCTTCTCCGGAGCCAATACTAGCCCGGAATTTAGAGACAAGAAAGCGATTCCAAGAACCACCGTTGTTACAAGAGCAGCAGATGGGTGGTGTCAGCGTGGTGATTCATGGTAAAGAGAAACCGTTTGGGGTGTTACGGGTACATACAAATAAGGCGCGTATTTTCACTAGAGATGATGTTTATTTTCTCCAAGCTATCGCTGATGTGATGGCTACGGCTATTGAGCGTCAATTGGTGGAAGATGCGCTGAAAAAAAGTGAGGAACGGGCTGCTTTGGCGATGCGGGGTAACAATGACGGGATTTGGGATTGGTATGTGAAAACCCATGAAGTGTTTTTCTCGCCTCGCTGGAAAGAAATGCTGGGTTATGCAGACGATGAGATTAGCAACGATTTGGATGAATGGACAACGCGGTTGCATCCAGATGATTTGCAGATGGTGAAGCAAGCCATTAATGATCATTTTGCGAAAAAAAGCAAGTTTTATATCAGCGAGCACCGCATCAGATGTAAAGATGGCTCTTATAAATGGATTTTAGATCGCGGTCAGGCGGTGTGGAATGTCGATGGTGAAGTGGTGCGGATGGCTAGCTCCCATACGGATATTACGGAACGCAAGCAAACACAAGCAGAATTAGAACGGCAAAACCAGCGATCGCAGTTACTCGCGGATGTTACTCTGAAGATTCGCCAGTCTTTACGCATTGATGAAATTCTCCGTACTAGCGTCACGGAAGTACAAAAATTACTCCACGCAGATCGAGTATTAATTTTACAAATTAAATCCAATGATTCCTTCCTCGTTGTTCAAGAAGCTATAGTTCCCGGTTTACCCACTCTCCTCGGTCAACATATTACTGACCCATGTTTTTGGGAAAAATATATCCCAAAATATTATCATGGTTATAGCAGTATAATTACTGATATATATCAAGCAGATATTCAACCTTGTCATGTTGAGTTGCTGGAAAGATTTAGTGTCAGAGCTAACTTGGTGATTCCCGTTTTCCGCCAAAATCAAATTTGGGGACTGCTCATCGCCCACCAATGTAGACACTCCCGTGAGTGGACTGATTGGGAGATTCAACTTTTGCGACAACTAGCGGATCAAATCGGTATTGCTTTAGCTCAAAGTCGGATTTTAGAGCAAGAAACTCGTCAGCGCCAAGAACTCGCCCGTTCTAATGAGGAACTGCAACAATTTGCTTTTATCGCTTCCCATGATTTACAAGAGCCATTGCGTAAGATTAAAACTTTTGGCGAGCGACTTCAAGACACCTGTGGTGGTTCTTTAACTCCGCAAGGGCTGGATTATTTGCAACGAATGCAGAATGCAGCCCAAAGAATGGAAACATTGATTGAAGATTTGTTGAAACTCTCACGAGTAACTACTAGGGCGCAGCCTTTTATCTCGGTAGATTTAGCACAAATTACCCAAGAAGTGTTATCTGATTTGGAGGTGTATATTCAACAAACAGGTGCATGTGTGGAAGTGGGTGAATTACCAATTATCAAAGCTGATCCGTTGCAGATGCGTCAATTATTGCAAAATTTGATCAGTAATGCTTTAAAATTTCACCAACAAGAATCACCACCTGTGGTCAAGATTTCTAGTCAAATTTTCCACAATCACTCTGCTAAAATTGCCGTTGATTCCGAACTGTGTAAAATCATTGTTGAAGATCATGGTATTGGTTTTGAAGAAAAATATCTTGACCGCATTTTCAATGTTTTTCAACGGTTGCATACTCGCAAAGAATACAAAGGCACTGGTATCGGATTAGCTATCTGTCGCAAAATTGCCGAGCGTCATCATGGCAATATTACAGCACAAAGCAAACCAGGAGGAGGAGCACGATTTATTGTTACATTACCGCTGAATAACCATCTGTAGTTTTCTTTCCCCAGGAGGATTACTACTAGACTGGAAAACTAGGTTAATTGTACAACTGTACCCATAATTTGTTGCGATTTATTAATTAATACTAATAACTAGTACAAAGGAGACAATTAAGCGTGGAGGTGCAACAAAAAACCGTCACAATTTTAATGGCTGATGATGATGAAGACGACAGCATGTTAGTGCGTGAGGCTTTGGCAGAAAGCCAACTACCCATCAAACTACATATTGTAAAGAATGGTGAAGAATTAATGGACTATTTATACAATCGTGGTCACTATATTGATACCAATAGTGCGCCTTTTCCTGGGTTGATTTTACTAGATTTGAATATGCCGAAAAAAGATGGTTTAGAAGCGCTCAAAGAGATTAAAACTGACGCGCAACTTCGGCGAATTCCAGTTATAGTCCTGACTACATCGGGAGCACGAGAGGATATATATTATACCTACGATTTGGGCGCAAATTCTTTCATCGTCAAGCCGATGACCTTTACTTTATTAGTTGAGGTGATGAAAACTATAGGAAAATATTGGTTTGAAATTGTAGAACTGCCACTAGGAACTGCGGGAGGCAGAGATGGACAACAACCTCATCAGAGTTCTTTTAGTTGATGATGATGAAGATGATTATATTTTAACTCGTTATTGGGTGAGCGAATTTCAAGGATCCGGTTGTGAGCTAGCGTGGGTGGATAATTATACAGCTGCATGGGAAGCGATCGCTAATAACCAATACGACGTTTATCTTGTAGACTATCGCTTAGGTGCACATAACGGATTAGAATTATTACGAGCAGCGATCGCTCATGGTTGTTCTTCCCCAATTATTTTATTAACTGGTCAGGGAGAGCGAGAAATAGATTTAGACGCGATGAAAGCCGGCGCCGCAGATTATCTCGAAAAAAGCCAATTAACTGCACCATTATTAGAACGTTCCATCCGCTACGCCATTGAACGCAGACAAACAGAGCAAAAAATCCGCGAACAAGCTGCTTTGCTTGATGTCGCCACAGATGCTATTTTTGTATGTGCTTTAGATGACCAAATTTTATTTTGGAACAAAGCCGCGGAAAGTTTATACGGTTGGTCAAAAGCAGAAGCAATAGGTAAAAAATCTCAGAAACTTTGGCAAGATAAAAATTTACCTTTATTACAAGAATCTCTGAATAATCTCATGAAAAATGGTTCATGGGAAGGTGAACTATATCAAAAAACAAAATCGCACCAAAACATTATCGTCGAAAGCCGTTGGACTTTGGTAAAAGAATTCGATAAAACCGCTCCATCCATTTTAGTAGTTAATACTGATATTACTCAAAAAAAGCAATTAGAAGCTCAATTTTTACGCGCTCAAAGGTTAGAAAGTATCGGTACTTTAGCCAGCGGTATTGCTCATGACTTGAACAATGTTTTAGCACCGATTCTGATGACAGCACAACTGCTAGAAGCACAAATGCATGATGAGCGATCGCGTCGTCTACTTCCCATCTTAATTTCTAATGCTAAACGTGGGGCAAATTTAGTTAAACAAGTGCTATCTTTTACTCGTGGACTGGAAGGAGAAAGAACACTTTTACAATTCAAACATTTAATCACAGAAATTCAACAAATTATCAAAGAAACATTTCCCAAATCAATAGAAGTTAGCACCCAAATTCAACAAAATCTTTGGACTGTATCAGGCGATCCCACTCAGCTTCACCAAGTACTCATGAATTTATGTGTTAATGCTCGTGATGCTATGACCAACGGTGGAGCTTTAAAAATCTCTGCAGAGAACTTCTTGATTGATGAAAATTATGCAAGAATGAACCTGGAAGCTAAAGTAGGAGCTTACATAGTCATCACCGTCACTGACACTGGTTGCGGTATTCGCACCGAAATATTAGACCGCATCTTTGAGCCATTTTTTACCACCAAAGAACTCGGCAAAGGAACAGGTTTAGGTCTCTCTACAGTATTAGGAATAATTAAAAGCCATGGGGGTTTTATTAAAGTCCTGAGTGAAGAAGGAAGAGGTAGTCAATTTAAAGTATTTTTACCAGCACAAGAAGCCCAAGAAATATTAGAAGAACCAGACCAAGACTTACCAGCAGGTAATGGAGAATTGATTTTAGTTGTAGATGATGAAGCAGCAATCAGAGATATTACCAAAACATCTTTAGAAAGTCATAATTACAAAGCTATTACCGCCAGCGACGGGATAGAAGCCATAGCTTTATATGCAGAACATCGAGATGAAATATCTCTAGTATTAACTGATATGGTAATGCCATCTATGGATGGCGTCACTACTATCCGGACATTGAAAAAAATCAATCCAGATATCAAAATAATTGCTGTTAGTGGGCTAGCTTCTAGTGATAAAGTGAATATGGCTTATGAACTAGGAATTAAAGCGTTTTTATCTAAACCTTTCACAGCCAACCAATTACTACAAACCATTAAAACAGCACATAGAGAATAAAGAAAACTATGCACAAACAAAAAGAACTACTGCGCGTCATCTTGGCTATATCAATCATCGTCGTGGGAGTGAAATCAATGATTCCTCAAGAATTAAAATAGTAAAATTTTAGTTTTATGGCTAACTCACCAGCAATTAAACAATTACCAGCGACGCCGATAACATCAGAAAACTTTCAACGCTACGGACAAGTAATTTTTCCTAGCCAAGACGGTAAAACTTTCGACTCTACAGATGCTCAATTGAATTTACAAAATGGCATTCCACGATTTTATATTATGCAATTGCATAAAAAAGGGCGGAAATTTCATAAAATTACTCGTCATGAAAAATGCACTCAATGTTTAGGTTCTCTAGAGGGAAAAGATTGGTTAATTGCCGTTTCTCCCCCTGATAATAGTGTAAATATACCCGCTTTAGAACAACTTGCGGCGTTCCAGATTCCAGGTAACTGCTTTATTAAATTGGAAGTAGGAACTTGGCACGCCGGGCCATATTTTGATCATGAAGTTGTGAATTTTTATAATTTAGAATTGAGTGACACAAATGTGGTGGATCATTTCACTCATGATTTTCTCAAAAGTCATCAATTAGAATGGGAAATAATTTAAGTTACAGTTAGGCTGATCACGAACAGCTAACAAGGAATAACTATTAATGACTCCATCAACCCAAGTATCTGCCAATATTTCCCTAGAAGAGTTTCTCAAATCACCAGAAACCAAACCAGCTAGTGAATATATTAACGGACACATCTACCAAAAACCCATGCCCCAGGGAAAACATAGTATTATTCAAACTCGCTTATTTACTAATATTAATGCTGTAGGTGAACCACAACAAAAAGCCTTAGCATTAACTGAGTTACGCTGCACATTTGAGGGACGTTCTTTCGTTCCAGATATTGCTGTGTTTGAGTGGTCACGTATCCCCACAGATGAAAGCGGAGAGATTGCTAATAAGTTCAACAGTTACCCAGATTGGACTATTGAAATTTTATCACCAGACCAATATCCGAACCGTGTGATCAACAAAATTATTTTTTGTATTAACCAAGGAACTAAATTAGGTTGGTTTATTGATCCTAATGATAAATCGATAATGATATTTCAACCTCATCAGTTGCCAGCAGTGAAATACGATACTGATATTTTACCTGTTCTTGACGTATTTCTAGACTGGAAAATAACGGCAGCAGATGTTTTTAATTTGTTGAAAATTAAATAAATATCCTACTTTTATTTACGCCGTTAATTTTTCTAGCGCTAAATAACAAAATTCGTTGATTTTATCCTAGCATCAAGCTGCTTGGTATCAATCTATTGTGCGGATGTTGCAAATGTCTTTACTGAGCTAACTGTATCGTTATTAACCGTAAATCATCTAACGCTACAGAAACTGCCAAAGCATCATTGACAAGATGCACCGCAATTGTGACGATTACGCTAAAATTATTAAAGCTTCTTTACAGAATTTGCTTAACAATCCCGATTCTGTTAAAACAGCCAGACACAACAGCATGAAGATGCAAACCTGAAAACCTCCATTACAGTTGACAAAAAGCTCCTATGACGCTCCCAATTCGTAACGTCGCCATTATTGCCCACGTTGACCACGGCAAAACCACCCTGGTTGATGCTCTCCTCAAACAATCCGGCATTTTCCGAGAAGGTGAAGACGTTCCGGATTGCGTTATGGACTCCAACGCCTTGGAACGGGAACGGGGAATCACTATTCTCTCAAAAAATACAGCAGTTAAATATAAAGAAACCCTAATCAATATTGTTGATACCCCTGGACACGCTGACTTCGGTGGTGAAGTAGAACGTGTACTCGGCATGGTTGACGGCTGTCTTCTAATTGTTGATGCTAATGAAGGCCCCATGCCCCAAACCCGCTTCGTGTTGAAAAAAGCTTTAGAAAAAGGGCTGCGCCCCATCGTCGTCATCAATAAGATTGACCGCGCTAAAGCTGATCCTCACGTTGCTGTCGATAAAGTACTGGATCTGTTCCTAGAATTGGGCGCAGATGAAGACCAGTGCGATTTTACCTATTTGTTCGCCTCCGGTATGGGCGGTTACGCCAAGGAAACCATGGAAGCCGAAGCGGTAGACATGCAACCTTTGTTTAATGCAATTCTGCAACACGTTCCCGCACCTGTAGGCGACATCAACAAGCCGCTGCAATTGCAAGTTACAACCCTAGATTATTCTGAATACCTAGGACGGATTGTCATTGGTAGAATTCATAACGGCACCATCCGCGCTGGACAACAAGCAGCCTTAGTAACAGAAAATGGCAGCATTGTCAAGGGTAAAATCACCAAATTGATGGGATTTGAAGGCTTGAAGCGAGTGGAAATGGAAGAAGCCACCGCTGGTTATATTGTGGCAGTGGCTGGTTTTGCAGATGCGTATATCGGTGAAACCATTACCGACCCCAACGAACCCCAAGCCTTACCACTAATTAAAGTGGACGAGCCAACCTTGCAAATGACCTTCTGGGTAAACGATTCACCCTTTGCAGGTCAAGAAGGAAAATTGGTGACATCAAGACAAGTACGCGATCGCCTATTCCGCGAACTAGAGACAAACGTCGCCTTGCGTGTGGAAGAAACCGATTCCCCCGATAAATTCCTAGTTTCCGGTCGTGGGGAACTACACTTGGGCATCTTAATCGAAACCATGCGCCGGGAAGGCTTCGAGTTTCAAGTATCACAGCCACAGGTAATTTACCGAGAAATCAACGGTCAACCTTGCGAACCTTATGAACTCTTGGTTTTAGATATTCCTGGTGATGCTGTTGGTAGTTGTATCGAACGCCTGGGACAGCGCAAAGGAGAAATGCAAGACATGCAACCGGGTAGTGGCGATCGCACTCAACTAGAGTTTGTGATTCCCGCCCGTGGCTTGATTGGTTTCCGTGGTGAATTCATGCGGATGTCTCGTGGTGAAGGTATCATGAATCACAGCTTCCTCGATTACCGTCAACTTAGCGGTGATATTGAAGCCCGTAACAAAGGCGTTTTAATCTCCTTTGAAGAAGGCGTTTCCACCTTCTACGCCATGAAGAACGCCGAAGATAGAGGCTCATTCTTTATTACTCCTGGTACTAAAGTTTACAGAGGTATGATTGTCGGTGAACACAATCGTCCCCAAGACTTGGAACTGAATATCTGTAAGACCAAGCAATTAACCAACCACCGCGCCGCTGGTGGCGATGAACTAGTACAGTTGCAAGCACCAGTAGACATGAGCCTAGAGCGGGCTTTAGAGTACATCGGCCCAGATGAATTGGTGGAAGTTACACCCCAATCGATTCGTTTGCGGAAGATGGCGAAGAAATTGGCGAAACGTTAAGTAAAAATTTTGCATCACATCAATTTAGAAAGCCCGCATCGACGGGCTTTTTTTTTGTTCTCTAGTGAATTTTCTTTAAATTCTCATGCATTACACTTGCATGACATAAACTGGATAAATAACTGCGTAAGACAAGTGCGATCGCAATCCAGCAGGGATTCTTACAGAAAGCGATCGCCCTTACGGAAATATCTCTGTTTCGTAAAACGTATTGACAACGTAAATACACAATGTCTACTATGTAAGGTATGGATGTGTATTTCGTGCTTAATGGTGTCACTTTCGTTTGGAACAAAGAAAAAGCTTGGATAAATCCCAGCAATCATGATGGCGTGACATTTCAGCAAGCTACAGAGGCATTTTTCGATCCGTTTTTAGTAGTTATTGATGCAAGTCGGAATGATGAAGAAAGAGATGCTGTTATTGGCTTAGACAGACGGTGGAATCTTCTGTATGTTGTCTACATTGAACGTGAAAACGACATAATTCGGATCATTTCAGCACGTAAAGCAACACGCAAGGAGAGAGAATATTATGAAAGCTGAAGCATTGAAAAAGCGACTCGATAGAAATCGTCCAATGACTACAATCACAATTCGCATTCCCGAAGATGTCATTGAAGATTTAAAAAGAATAGCACCATTACTGGGATTTTCTGGCTATCAGCCGTTAGTTCGTGCCTATATTGGGCAAGGGCTAAGATCCGATCTGGAACGACTGGAGGGTGATACTATCTCAGCACTGATTGCTAGCTTGAAGCGTCACGGTGTTAGCGATGAGGTTATCCATGAAGCCCTCACTGAAGTTACTCAAAAATAGTGCAATTGCGATCGTCCTTGCTGTACATTATTTTCATTTAGACAAAACTAATATATTTAAGGTAAATAATTTTCATCTAATAATTGTGCAAAGGTAATATTTTACATTGTTTGAAAAACGGCAGTTATCTAGGATGGTTGATTGACCCCAGTGAGCGTTCTATTCTAGTTTATCAACCTAATTGTCTACCAGATTTATTAACAGGAAAAGATATACTACCAGTGTTAGAGGATTTAAATTTGATACTCTCTGTCGATGACATTTTTGCTCGCTTACAGAGAAAGCAGAGAGAGTGTTAACAATTCTAAATCAAGACTCCATCCCCCTGCTTTTTTGTTGATGCTAACGTGGGCTATAGTCGTAATCTGTATACAAATCGCGCCGAGTAGAACGGGCCGGATCAAAGCCACCATTGAGGGCGCGACGGCGTAAATCGCCGACATCGGGAGAGACAGCGATCGCATTCTCGATCGTAATTTGACCAGTGAGCATCAATTCACACAAAGCATCATTTATTACTTGCATACCCTCATTACTACTAGCTTCCATCAGTTGATAAGCTTCTGTTTGTTCTCCCTGCAGTAAGTAATCTTGCATAGTCGGTGTATTAATTAAAATTTCCATCACCGCTTTACGACCACCATCCGTTTTTGGCAGCAACATTTGCGCGAT